>CBDAUF010000002.1:0-287500 GCA_965200535.1 Alphaproteobacteria bacterium
ACCGGGCGCGCCACGAGGACACGCTGGTCGACCTGCCGCGCCGCTTCAACGTCGGCTACACCGAGCTGCGCACCGCCAACCCGTATATCGACCCGTGGCTGCCCGGCGCCGGCACCGAGATCGTCATCCCGTCGGCCCATCTCGTCCCGCGCGGGGCGGAGGAGGGGCTGCTGCTCAACCTCGGCGACCAGCGGCTCTACTACTTCATGCCCGACACGCGGACGGTGGCCTCCTTCCCGGTGGGGATCGGCCGCGAGGGGTGGAACACGCCCGTCGGCCGCACCCGGGTGGTGCGCCGGCGCCGGCGGCCGACCTGGTATGTGCCGAAATCGATCCGCGCGGAACGGCCGGACCTGCCGGCGGTGGTCCCGCCGGGGCCGGACAATCCGCTCGGCGCGCACGCGCTCTATCTTGGCTGGCCGGCGTATCTGCTGCACGGCACCAACAAGCCGCGCGGGATCGGCCGGCGCGCCTCGCACGGCTGCGTCCGGCTCTACCCCGAGGATATCGCCTGGCTGTTCGGGGAGATCCGCATCGGCACGCCGGTCGCCGTCGTCGACCGGCCGATCAAGATCGCCTGGGTCGGCCGCCAGCTGATGCTGGAGGCGCACCCGACGCAGGCGCAGGCCGACCAGATAGAGGCGAGCAGGCCGATGACCTACCGGCCTGCGCCGGAGGTCGCCTACCGTCTCATCGAGGCTGCGGGGGAGGCGGCGGCGCGGCTCGACTGGATCCGCATCCGCCGCGAACTCCGGATGCGCAGCGGGGTCCCGGTCAACGTGCTGGAGCCCGAGATCGCGGCGGGCTAGGCCGCGCCGCGCCCCGGTTTCCGGGTGCCCCGCGGAACGGTCCTACTTGCGCATCTTGGACTGCATCATGCGGTCCATCTTCATGGCGGCGGAGTTGGCGGCGCTGGCGGCGCGCTCGGCGGCGCTGGCGGCGCGCTCGGCGGCGCGGGCGGCATCCTCGGCCTTCTTGCCGGCGGCGTCGGCCTTGGACCCGGCGGCCGCGTTCTGCTTGGCGGCGGCCTCGGTGGCCTCGAACCGCTCCATCGGCACGATGTCGCAGCCGGCGATCAACAGCGCCGGCGCGGCGACCAGGGCGAAACTCTTCAGGACTTTCATGACCGTATCTCCTCCATCGGTCGAATGCGGGCAGCCGTTCCCCTGCGTCGCGCACCGCAAGGGCCGGCCGCTGGACAGGGCTGCGTCGATCGCGGCGACCCGTGACAATCGACGCTACCGTAACCGATCCGTCGAGTCGATGCCAACAGCCCGCGCGCCCGATCATACAGGGCCGCCGGGAGGCAGGCTATCCGTTTATCGGCCGGCCGCCGCGCTGCACCGGGGACGGCCGCCGCACGGCGCAGCTGCTCAACTACTCGTCCCTGGCGGCGGACTGCGGCATCTCGCAACCGACCGCGAAGTCCTGGCTCGGCATCCTAGAGGCCGGCTTTCTCGTGTTCCGGCTGCCGGCCTTTCGCGCCGATCTGCGCAAGCGGCTCGTGAAGATGCCGAAGCTGCATTTCTACGATACCGGGCTCGTCTGCTGGCTTCTCGGCATCCGCACGCCGGAGCAGCTTCGCACCCATCCGCTGCGCGGCCCGATCTTCGAGACCTGGGTGATCTCCGAGATCGCCAAGCGCCGGGCCAACCGCGGCGAAACCGGCGGGCTCTCGTTCTACCGCGACCGCGGCGGAGCGGAAGCCGATCTCGTCGTCGCGCGGCCGGGCGGCATCGCGCTCGTCGAGGCAAAATCCGCCGGCACCGCATCGAAGAGCCTGTTCGACGGCACCGGCCGCGTCCGCAGGCATCTCGCCCGGTCGGCCGGCCCGTGCCCCGTCGTCGTGGTCTACGGCGGCGACCGGGTCGAGCGCCGCGGGACAGACACGCTGATCCCCTGGCGCGCCCTGCACGAACTCGACCTGGAGTAAGAGCGCGCCCGTCCGCGGCAAGTGACCGAATCCATCCCGCATGTATCCCGCATGTACAGTGCAGCGCCGCAACACGGCTCCGGGGCGGGAGGACTGCGCATGTCGACACTGGACCGCCTGCTCGAGAGCTACCGCGCCGCGGCCGCCGGCGCGCGCGACCGGGGCACCGCATTCGAGAAGCTGGCCGCCGCGTGGCTGGTTGCCGATCCGGTACAGGCGCGGCGTTTCGCGCGCATCGAGCTCTGGTCCGACTGGGCGCGCCGCCGGGGGCTGGACCGGACGGACACCGGGATCGACCTCGTCGGAACGCTGCACGGCGGTGGGTTCGCCGCGATCCAGTGCAAGTTCTTCGATCCCGGCCGGCGCATCCGCAAGGAAGACATCGACAGCTTCATCTCCGCTTCCGGGAAGCACCCGTTCGCCGAACGCCTGATCGTCGAGACCACCGAGGTTCCGTGGAGCGCCAACGCCGAGGCGATGCTGCGGGGCCAGGCTATCCCGACCGCCCGCATCGGCTTGGCGCAGCTGCGCGAGAGCCCGGTGGACTGGTCGTCCTTCGCCGGGACCGGCGAGATCGCGCGGCCCCGACCGAAAACCCTGCGCCGGGATTAGGAGGAGGCGCTGGAGGCGGTGCGGGCCGGGCTGGCGGCGGCGGACCGCGGCAAGCTCGTCATGGCCTGCGGCACCGGCAAGACGCTGACTGGCCTGCGCATTGCCGAGGACATGGTCGGCGCCGGCGGCCATGTGCTGTTCCTGATGCCGTCGCTGGCGCTGATGGCGCAGTCGGTGCGCGAATGGTGCGCCGACGCCGCGGCGCCGCTGACCACCTTCGCCGTCTGCTCGGACACGCAGGTCGGCAAGCGCCGGCGCAGCGCCGACGACGTGGCCGAACTGGAAGTCACCGACCTCGCCTTCCCGGCGACGACGGATGCGGACGCGCTGGCGCGGGCGGTGTCGGCTTCCGCCGGCGCGACGATGCGGGTGGTCTTCGCCACCTACCAGTCGATCTCCGTCATCGCGGCGGCGCAGGCGGAACGCGGGCTTCCGGCGTTCGACCTGATCCTCTGCGACGAGGCGCACCGCACCACAGGCGCGACGTTCGCCGGCGAAGACCAGTCGAATTTCGTGAAGGTGCACGACAACCGCACGATCCGCGGCCGCAAGCGCCTCTACATGACGGTGACGCCGCGCATCTACGGCGAGACCGCGAAGTCGAAGGCGCGGGATGCGGATGCCGTCCTCGCGTCGATGGACGATCCCGCGCTCTACGGCGAGGTCCTGTTCCATCATGGCTTCGCGCGCGCGGTCGAGAGCGGCATCCTCACCGATTACCGGGTGATCGTGCTCGCCATGGACGAGGGGCTGGTCAGCGCCTCGGTCCAGAACCGCTTGTCCGACGGCAGCAGCGAACTCGCTCTCGACGATGCCGCGAGGATCGTCGGCTGCTGGAAGGCGCTCTCCAAGTCGGGCCTTTCGGGAGGCGCGGTCGACGATCCCGGCCCCATGCGCCGCGCCCTCGCCTTCTGCCGCGACATCAAGCGGTCGAAGCTGGTCCGGGACGAGTTCGAGCAGGTGATCGCGGAGCTCCGGGCCGAGAACGCCGATGCGGACGCAGACGGCCTGCGCTGCGAGGTCCGGCATGTGGACGGCACCTACAACGCGCGGGACCGGGGCCAGCGCCTCGACTGGCTGAAGGAGGACGCCGGCGCGGATGTCTGCCGCATCCTGAGCAACGCGCGCTGTCTCGCCGAGGGCGTCGATGTGCCGGCGCTCGATGCGATCCTGTTCCTGCATCCGCGCAACAGCCAGATCGATGTCGTGCAGTCGGTCGGCAGGGTGATGCGCCGGGCGCCGGGCAAGCGCATGGGCTACGTGATCCTGCCGGTCGGCATTCCGCCCGGCGTGCCGGCCGACCGGGCGCTCAACGACAACAAGAGGTACCGGGTCGTCTGGCAGATCCTGAACGCGCTGCGCGCCCACGACGAACGGCTGGACGCGGTGATCAACCAGGGCGGCCTCGGCCAGGATGTGAGCGACCGCATCGCCATCGTCGACGGACGAGTGCGTGCCGACAATGCCGAACTTCGCGCGGTCACTGCCGAGGTCGATGCCCTGCCCACCCGCGCCGCAGCCCGGGGCTCCGGCATCGGCAAGGGGAGCCCGAACGAAGGCACCGGGCTGCGCGAGGAACAGGAATCGATGCCGCTGGTCATCGATAACTTCTCGCGCGCGGTCATGGCGAAGATCGTCGAGAAGTGCGGCACGCGCGACTACTGGGAGGACTGGGCGAAGGACGTGGCGGAGATCGCCGAGCGCCACATCACCCGCATAACGAGCCTCGTGGCACAGCCGGGAAGCGACGCCGAAGGGTTCTTCAGGGATTTTCTGACCGAGGTCCGCGACGATCTCAACGACGCGGTAACCGAAGGCGACGCCGTCGAGATGCTGGCGCAGCATCTGATCACCCGCCCGGTGTTCGAGGCCCTGTTCGGGGATCACGCGTTCGTCGAGCGCAACCCCGTCTCGAAGGCGATGTCGGATGTCCTCTCCGTCATCGACGAGGCCAATGTCGGCCGGGAGGCGGAGGCGCTGGAGGGGTTCTACGCCTCGGTCAAACGCCGGGCAGCCGGGATCGCCGACAGCCGGGCGCGCCAGAACCTGATCGCCGAACTCTACGACAAGTTTTTCCGCAACGCCTTCCCGCGGACCACGCAGAAGCTCGGCATCGTCTACACCCCGGTCGAGATCGTGGACTTCATCGTCCGGTCGGTGAACGAGGCACTACAGACCGAGTTCGGGCAGGCCCTCGGCTCCGAGGGCGTCCATTTCATTGATCCCTTTGTAGGCACCGGCACGTTCGTCACCCGGCTGCTGCAATCCGGCCTGATCGCGCCCGGCGACCTGGAGCGCAAGTACCGCGAGGAAATCCACGCCAACGAGATCGTGCTGCTCGCCTACTACATCGCCGCGGTCAATATCGAGACCTGCTTCCACGAGATCGCCGGGGGGGTACCTGCCGTTCGAGGGTATCTGCCTGACCGACACCTTTGCGCTGCACGAGGGCGACGACCGGTTTTCGTTCTACATGCCGGACAATTCGGACCGGCGCGAGCGGCAGAAGCGGACCGACATCCGGGTGATCGTCGGCAATCCGCCCTATTCCGCGGGCCAGCGCAGCGAGAACGACAATGCGAAGAACGTGGCCTACGCCGGGCTCGACCAGAAAGTCCGGGACACCTACGCGCAGCGCTCCGAGGCCAGCCTTTTGCAGAACCTCTACGACAGCTATATCCGCGCGATCCGCTGGGCGAGCGACCGGCTCGGCGATGCCGGGGTGATGGCCTTTGTCACCAACGCCGGCTGGCTCGACGGTAACGCCATGGACGGGATGCGCAAGTGTCTGGCGGACGAGTTTTCGAGCATTCACCTATTTCATTTGCGGGGGAACGCAAGGACCTCTGGAGAACAACGCCGCAAGGAAAAAGACAATGCGTTTGGTGAGGGCAGCCGTGCGCCGATAGCGATCTCGGTTTTCGTCAAGAACCCGGATGCCGGGACGCGGGGGCAAATCCTGTTCCACGATATCGGGGATTATCTCAACCGGAAGGAAAAGCTTTCCATCGTATCCCGCTACGGCAGCGTCGGCGGAATCGAGCGGGCTGGCGGGTGGACCCCCATCGAGCCGGACCGGCACGGCGACTGGCTCGACCAGCGCGACGACAGTTTCGAGGCGTACCCGAAGATCGGCGACAAGAAGGACAAGGCGGGGAACGTCTTTTTCGACGATTATTCGCTCGGGGTGGTCACCAGTCGGGACCCGTGGTGCGTCAATCCTTCCCGGACCGCCCTCGAGGAAAACATCGAAGCGACGCTCGCGTTTTACAACGGAGAGGTCGCGCGCTGACAGGCCGCCCAAGCGGCGGGGGATGCGCTCCCGGCGGTGGACGATTTCGTCAATGCCGATGCGAAGAGGATCAGTTGGTCCCGCGCGCTCAAACAGGATGTCCGGAAAGGAAAGCCTCTCGGCCCGGATGACGGGCAATTCGTGCCCTGCCTGTACCGGCCGTTCACGAAGCGATGGCAATTCTACAGCCGCCGTTTCAATGAAATGGTCTATCAGATGTCCCGCATTTTCCCGGACGGGGAGCTGCCGAACCGGGTAATCGCGGCGACGGGAAGAGGCGGGCGCTCGGGGTTCTCCGTGCTGATGATGGATGCTTTGCCCAGCTACGACACTGTCGAGAAAGGTCAATGCTTTCCGATCTGGCTGTACGACAAAACGGAGTCCGGCGGCGCCTCCCTCCTGCGCGAGATCGACGGCGCCGGCAGCTACCGCCGCCTCGAAGCGATCACGGAATACGGGCTCGACCGGTTCCACGCGGCGTATCCCGGCGAGGAGATTTCGCGCGGGGATGTGTTCCACTATGTCTACGGGCTGCTGCATTCGGAGGATTACCGGACGCGTTTCCGCGACAACCTGGCGAAGGACCTGCCGCGCATTCCCCTCGTCAAACCGGTCGAGGACTTCCGCGCCTTTCGCGATGCGGGCAAACGCCTCGGCGAACTCCATATTGGCTACGAGTCCGTGGAACCGTACCCCGCGCAGATCGACACCGGCGGCAAGTCGCTCGCGATGCCCGCCGAAGACGCCTACCGGGTCGTCAAGATGCGCCACCCCGGATCGGGCAGAAGCAAGGACCGCTCGACGGTCGTCTATAACGGCCACATCACGATCCGGGACATACCCGACGCGGCATGGGAGTACGTGGTGAACGGCAAGCCCGCCCTCCAGTGGGTGATGGAACGGCAATGCGTGGCGACCGACAAGGCGAGCGGCATCGTCAGCGACGCCAACCTCTACGCAACCGAGACCGTCGGCGACCCGCGCTACCCGCTGGACCTGTTCCTGCGGGTCATCACGGTCAGCCTGGAAACCATGAAAATCGTCCGCGCCCTGCCGCACCTCGACATCGAGTGACGGCGCGCCGCGCGCCGGACCCGAAACCGCCCCTTGCGGACAAGGCCGATACGGGCAGGATGCCCGCACATCGCGGGGCCGCCCCGCCGGCCCGCGTCTCTCCCTCCCCGAAAGGCGTTCGATGGACTGGACGATCTACTGGTTCATGTTTCCGGTGGCGATCTGCGTTGCCAGCGTGGCGATGCTGAGCGGGATCGGCGGGGCGGCGCTGTTCACGCCGCTGCTGCTGATCGTCTTTCCGCTGCTCGGCCCGGAATACCCGCTGGCGACGCCGGCGGCGGCGGTGGGCGCGGCGCTGCTGACCACCGCGTTCGGCTTCGGGTCGGGCTTCGTCGGCTATTACCGGCGCCGCCTGATCGACTTCGCCGCCGCGCTCCCCTTCATCGCCGTCGCGGCGCCCGCCGCCGTCGCCGGCGCGCTGTTGGCGCACGCGGTCGCCCAGGCGTGGATCGAGGCGGTCTACGCGGCCCCCGTGCTGACGCTCGCCGTCGTCCTGGTGCGCGAGCGGCCCGCGGGCGGCGGCAACGACGGCGGCAGCGGCGGCGGGAAGGACGGCGCGGGCCGGCCGGATGACGCCAACGGCGGCCGGCCGCTGCGCACCATCGCGGCGCGCGACGGCACGCTCTGGCGCTACCCCGCGCCGCGCTAGGGCCGGGGCGCGGCGGCGACCGCGCTCGGCGGCTTCCTGACCGGGATGGTCTCGGTCGGCATCGGCGAGACCGTCATGCCGCAGCTGGTGCGGCGCAACCGGGTTCCGGTCCCGGTCGCCGCGGCGACCTCGGTGCTGGTGGTGATCGCGGCGGTGGCGAGCGCCTCCTTCGCCCATGTCTCGGCCCTGGTCGCCGCCGGCGGGCTGGCCGCGGTGCCGTGGAACCTGGTCTGCTGGACGATCCCCGGCGTCGTCATCGGCGGGCAGATCGGCCCCGCCCTGCAGGGCAGGATCCCGCGGCGCCGGATGGAGCGGGCCATCGCCGCGCTGTTCGCCGCCATCGGGCTGGCGATGGGCTGGATCGCCTGGCGCGCGCTGGTTTGACGCCGCGGCGCCGCGCCCGGGGGACGGCAGGGCGCGCGAAATATGGCATTAATACTGACCAATGTTTCACGTGAAACATTGGTCAGCAATGCTGACTTATTCATCAGATGCAAAATCCGCGGCCTCGCCCGGATCGGCGCCCGGCATCCGCCGGGCGGTGCAGCAGACCGTTGGAGGGGCGGCAAACCCGCGCTAGACTTGTCGCCGAACTTGGCGGGGGAGGCGCGGAACCGCCGGCGAAGCGCGGAACGGCCCGCCGTCGCGAGGAGGGTGTTCGATGCTGCTCGACTGGGCCCTGCGCAAGGTGGCGACGATCGGGCGTCTGACGCTGATCGACGCGAACGGGCGCACCCACCGGATCGAGGGATCGCCGGGGCCGGAATGCACGGTGCGGCTGCACGACCGCCGGCTGCAACGGCAACTGGTCGTCAACCCGTGGCTCCGCGTCGGCGAGGCCTATATGGACGGCACGCTGACCGTCGAGGAGGGGACGCTCGGCGACTTCATCGAGTATTGCTGCGCCAACTCCAGCGCCGCCGGGGACAACCCGGCGTTCCGCCTCTCCGAATGCCTGAGCCGGCGCACCCGCTGGATACAGCAGCACAACCCGATCGGCCGGGCGCGGCGCAACGTCGCCCACCATTACGACCTGTCGGATACGCTCTACGACCTCTTCCTCGACCGCGACCGGCAGTATTCCTGCGCCTATTTCGTCGACGACTCGGAGACGCTGGAGGAGGCGCAGCAGAACAAGAAGCGCCACCTCGCGGCGAAGCTGCGGCTGCAGCCGGGCCACCGGGTGCTCGACATCGGCTCGGGCTGGGGCGGGCTCGGGCTCTACCTCGCCGGGCTCGACCGGGTCGACGTGACCGGGGTGACGCTGTCCGAGGAACAGCACGGGGTGGCCCAGCGCCGCGCCGCCGAGGCCGGGCTCGCCGACCGCGTGCGCTTCCTGCTCGAGGACTACCGCCACCGCACCGGGCAGTACGACCGCATCGTCTCGGTCGGCATGTTCGAGCATGTCGGCGCGCGCCACTACCGCGAGTTCTTCGCCAAGCTGCGCGAGCTGCTGCCCGACGACGGGGTCGCGGTGCTGCACTCGATCGGCCGCATGGAGCCGCCCGGGACCACCAGCGCATGGCTGCGCAAATACATCTTCCCCGGCGGCTATACCCCGGCCCTGTCGGAGGTCCTCGCGGCGCTCGAGCGCGAGAGGCTCTACGTCACCGACATCGAGATCCTGCGGCTGCACTACGCCACCACCCTGGCCCACTGGCACAGCCGCTTCCAGGCCAACCGGGCGCGCATCGCCGAACTCTACGACGAACGGTTCTGCCGCATGTGGGAGTTCTACCTCAAGGGCTGCGAGATGGCGTTCCGCTACTGGAACCAGATGGTCTTCCAGATGCAGATCGCCCGCAACCAGGACGCGGTGCCGCTGACCCGCGACTACATCACCGACTGGGAGCGCGCGCAGCGGGCGGCGGAGGCGGGCGAGGCCGGCATCGCCGCCTGAACCGCCCACCGCCCGGCGCCGGCGGCAAGGGCCTGCGGCGCTTGGCGATTCGCCGCGCTTTCCCCGTAATCCACACCCTGGGCACAGGGGTTGTCCCCGCCTTCCCCGCGCCCCGCCGCGGAGGGTGCTACCGTTCGCCGCGGCGGCCGACTACCGTCGCGGTTTCGCCGGGGGAAGCAGGACGTGGCCGAGACGGCGCAAGCCATCGACAGCGAGATCGGGGACGAGCGCGCAGGCGGCCGCAGCCCGCCCGCCAACGCCGAGGCCGAGATGGGGCTGCTCGGCGCGATCCTCATCAACAACCGGGCGTTCGAGCGGGTCTCCGACTTCCTCGCCGAGGCGCATTTCAGCGAGCGCTTCCACGGCCGCGTCTACGGCGCCTGCAAGACCCTGATCGAGCGCGGCCAGCGGGCCGACCCGACGACGCTGCGGCATTTCCTCGAGGCCGACGAGGTCTACCGCGCGATCGGCGGCGCGGCCTATGTCGCCCGCCTCGCCGCCAACGCGACGACGGTGATCAACGCGCTCGATTACGGCCGCCTGATCCACGATCTCTATCTGCGGCGCGAGTTGATCGAGCTCGGCACCGACATCGTCAACGACGCCTACAGCGGCGATCTCGAGGTCAGCGCCGGCGACCAGATCGAGAGCGCCGAGCAGCATCTCTACGACCTGGCGACGACGGGCGACTACGACGGCGGCTTCCGCACGCTGACCCATGCGGTCGCCGAGGCGGTGTCGATGGCGCAGGCCGCGTTCAAGCGCGACGGCAAGACGGTCGGCGTCCCCACCGGCTTCACCCAGCTCGACCTGATGCTCGGCGGGCTGCACCGGTCGGACCTGATCGTCCTCGCCGGCCGGCCGTCGATGGGCAAGACGGCGCTCGCCACCAACATCGCCTTCAACGTCGCCCGCGCCGCCGGCGGCGAGGCGACGCGGGACGGCGAGAAGCCGCCGGCGGTCGGCTTCTTCTCGCTCGAGATGTCGGCCGAGCAGCTCGCCAACCGGATGGCCGCCGAACAGACCCACATCGCCTCCGACAAGATCCGCCGGGGCGAACTCAACGAGTCCGAGTTCGAGCGCCTGGTGCTGGCCAGCCGGCAGCTCGAGAGCCTCGCCTTCTTCATCGACGACACCCCGGCGCTCACCGTCTCGGCGCTGCGCACCCGCGCACGCCGCCTCAAGCGCCAGCACGGGCTGGCGCTGCTGGCGGTCGACTACCTGCAACTGGTGTCCGGCAGCCGCGGCGCGCGCAACGAGAACCGGGTGCAGGAAATCTCCGAGATCACCCGCGGCCTCAAGACCCTGGCCAAGGAGCTCGAGGTGCCGGTGCTCGCCCTGTCGCAGCTGTCGCGCGCCGTCGAGAACCGCGAGGACAAGCGCCCGCAGCTCGCCGACCTGCGCGAGTCGGGGACCATCGAACAGGACGCCGACGTCGTCATGTTCATCTTCCGCGAGGAATACTATCTCGACCGCCAGGAGCCGTCGCAGCGGGCCGACGAGGATCCGGCCAAGTACGCCGAACGGCACCGCAAGTGGGACGACCGCCGCAACGAGGTCGCGAACCTTGCCGAACTCATCATCGCCAAGCAGCGCCACGGCCCGACCGGCCGGGTGCCGCTCCGCTTCCTCGCCGAAGTGACCAAGTTCGACAACCTGGAAGACCCGGGGGAGCCCCGTTACTGAACCCGGACCGAGCCGGCCGGACGCCCGCGACCGGGCCTGGATGACCGTCGACCTCGACGCGGTGGCGGAGAACTGGCGCATGCTCGCCCGCCGCGCCCCGGGCGCCGCCTGCGCGGCGGTGGTCAAGGCGGACGCCTACGGGCTCGGCGCCGCGCCGGTCGCCCGGGCGCTGCACCGCGCCGGTTGCCGCGTCTTCTTCGTCGCCTGCCCGGCGGAAGGCGCTGCGCTGCGCCGCGCCCTCGACGACATGCCGCACGCGGCGCCGCGCCGGGCGGCAACCGGCGGCGGGGCGGAAATCCTGGTCCTCGACGGCCGCCTCGACGGCGAGGCCGCGCGCTACGACCGCCACCGCCTGACGCCCGTGCTGGGCACGCCGGAGGCGGTGGCGCTGTGGGCCCGGCACGGGCGCGACCGCGGCGGGCGGCGGGCGGCGCTGATGCTCGACACCGGGATGAGCCGCCTCGGCCTCGGCCCCGCCGAGGCCGAGGCCCTCGCCGCCGACCCCGGCCGGCTCGCCGGGATCGAACTCGCCTGGACGATGAGCCACTTGGCCTGCGCGGACACGCCGCAGCACCCCCTCAACGGGCGCCAGAAGGCGGCGTTCGATGCGCTGCGGGCGCGCCTCCCGGCGGCCCCGGCGTCGCTCGCCAACTCGGCCGGAATCCATCTCGGACCCGATTTTCACTACGACCTCGTCCGCCCCGGCGCGGCGCTCTACGGGCTGGCCGCGGTGACCGGGCGGAGCAACCCGATGCGCCGGGCGGTGCGCCTGCAGGCGCGCATCCTCCAGGTGCGCCGCGTTGACCGCGAAACCCCCGTCGGATACGGTGCCGAGCGTCTGGCCGCCGCCGGCGCGACGCTCGCCACCGTCGCGATGGGTTATGCCGACGGGCTGCCGCGCGCGCTGGGCAACCGCGGCAGCGGACGCGTCGGCGGCAAGCCGGCGCCGTTCGCCGGACGGGTATCCATGGACCTCGCCACCCTCGACGTCACCGGCATAGCGCCGGATCTGGTGCGCCCCGGCGGCGCCGTCGACCTGATCGACGACGACCACGACGCCGATGCGCTGGCCGCCGAGGCCGGCACCATCGGCTACGAGATCCTCGCCCGGATGGGCGGGCGGGTGCGCCGCCGCTACCGCGGCGGCCAGGACGCGGCCGACGGATGAACGCCGTCGCCTCGGTCGGCCGCGCCGCGCTCGCCTTCCTCGCGGCCACCGGACGGCTGACCCTGTTCGCCGCCGCCGGGGCGATGCACTGCGTCCGCCCGCCGATCCATTTCCGCCTGATCGGCCGGCAGATGATCGAGGTCGGCTACTACTCCCTCCCCGTGGTCGGGCTGACGGCGCTGTTCACCGGCATGGTGCTGGCGTTGCAGAGCTACAGCGGGTTCTCGCGCTTCAACGCCGAGAGCGCGGTCGCGGTCATCGTGGTGCTGTCGATCACCCGCGAACTCGCCCCGGTGTTCGCCGGGCTGATGGTCGCCGGGCGCATCGGCGCGGCGATGGCGGCCGAGATCGGCACCATGCGGGTGACCGAGCAGATCGACGCGCTCACCGTGCTGTCGACCGACCCGTTCAAGTATCTGGTCGCGCCCAGGCTCATCGCCGGCACCCTCACCCTGCCGCTCTGCGTGCTCGCCGCCGACGTGATCGGCGTGTTCGGCGGCTACCTGCTGGCGGTCAACAAGCTCGGGTTCAACGCCACGGTCTATCTCGACAGCACCTTCCGCTATCTCGAGGTGATCGATGTCGTCTCGGGCCTGGCGAAGGCCGCCGTGTTCGGCTTCCTGATCGCCCTGATGGGCTGCTACCACGGCTACCACGCGCGCGGCGGGGCGCAGGGCGTGGGCGCGGCAACGACCAACGCCGTGGTCTCCGCATCGGTGCTGATCCTGGCCACCAACTACCTCATCACCGAGGCGTTCTTCGCGCGATGAACGCCGCCCGGCCGACGATCCGGATACGCGGCCTGTGCAAGGCGTTCGGCCGCAACCGGGTGCTCGACGGGCTCGATCTCGACATCGGGCGCGGCGAGTCGCTGGCGGTGATCGGCGGGTCGGGGACCGGCAAGTCGGTGCTGCTCAAGACCATCGTCGGCATCATGCGCCCCGATTCCGGCAGCATCGAGATCGACGGGGCGGAGACGGCGGGGCTCTCCGGCGCGGCGCGGCAGGCGGTGCTGGCGCGCTGCGGCGTGCTGTTCCAGGGCGCCGCCCTGTTCGACAGCCTGCCGGTGTGGGAAAACGTCGCCTTCGGCCTGGTCCGCAGCCGCCGCATGCCGCGCCGGCAGGCGCGCGAGGCGGCGTTCGCCAAGCTCGCCCTCGTGGGGCTCGGCCCGGCCCACGCCGACCGCTACCCGGCTGAGCTCTCGGGCGGCATGCAGAAGCGCGTCGGCCTCGCTCGCGCCATCGCGGCCGATCCCGAGATCCTGTTCTTCGACGAGCCGACCACCGGGATCGACCCGATCGTGGGTGACGCGATCGACAGGCTGATCGTAGAATGCGTGCGCGGCCTCGGGGCGACGGCGCTCACCATCACGCACGACATGGCGAGTGCGCGCAGGATCGCCGACCGGGTCGCGATGATTCACGCCGGCCGGATCGTCTGGGCCGGACCGGCGGCGGCGATCCGGGACAGCGGCAACGCGGTTGTCGATCAGTTCGTCCACGGCCGCACCGAGGGGCCGATCCGCGTGACCGCGGGCGCGGCCTGAGCGGCGGCGGCCGCGGGAGGCGTTGAGAATGGCGCGTCAGGCGAGCCGCTATGTCTGCCAGGAATGCGGTGCCGTCTTTCCCAGGTGGAACGGCCGCTGCGATGCCTGCGGCGCGTGGAATGCGGTCGTCGAGGAACCGGCCGGGCCCGGCGCGAAACCGGGCGGCGCGCGGCCGGCGCCGGTCGATCTGGTCCCGCTCGCCGGCAGCGCGGCGGCTGCCCCCAGGCTCGCCAGCGGCATCGCCGAGTTCGACCGGGTGGCCGGCGGCGGGCTGGTCGGCGGTTCGGCCGTGCTGGTCGGCGGCGATCCGGGGATCGGCAAATCGACCATGCTGCTGCAGGTCGCCGGGGCGCTCGCCGAGGCGGTGCCGGTGGTCTACATCTCGGGCGAGGAGGCGGTCGACCAGATCCGCCTGCGCGCCCGGCGGCTCGGCCTCGCCGGCGCCCCGGTGCGGGTGGCGGCGGCGACCGGCGTCCGCGCCATCGCGGCGATGCTGGAGGCCGGCGAGGCGCCGCGCGCGGTGGTGGTCGATTCGATCCAGACGATGTATGTGGACACCCTGGAATCCGCGCCCGGTACCGTCGCCCAGGTCCGCGCCAGCGCGCAGGAGTTGATCCACCTCGCAAAGCGCCGCGGTTTCTGCCTGCTGCTGGTCGGCCATGTGACCAAGGACGGCGCCATCGCCGGTCCGCGCGTGCTCGAACACATGGTCGATGGGGTGTTCCATTTCGAAAGCAGGAGCGGCCACGAGTTCCGCGTGCTGCGCGCGCTGAAGAACCGCTTCGGCCCGACCGACGAAATCGGCGTGTTTGAGATGACGGGCAGCGGCCTCGTGGAGGTCGCCAACCCCTCGACGCTGTTCCTCGCCGAGCGCCGCAGCGGCGTCCCGGGCGCCGTGGTGTTCGCCGGCATGGAAGGGACCCGCCCGGTGCTCGTCGAGATCCAGGCGCTGGTCGCTCCCTCGCCGCTCGCCACCCCGCGCCGCGCCGTGGTCGGCTGGGACTCCGCGCGGCTGGCGATGGTGCTCGCCGTGCTCGAGGCGCGCTGCGGAATCGGGCTCGCGGGGCGCGATGTCTATCTCAACGTCGCCGGCGGCATGCGGATCGTCGAACCCGCCGCCGATCTCGCGGTCGCCGCGGCGGTGCTGTCGGCGGCCTCCGACCGGCCGCCGCCGGCGGATGCGGTCATGTTCGGCGAGATCGGCCTCGGCGGCGAGGTGCGCGGCGTCGGCCAGCCGGCGCTGCGCCTGCGCGAGGCGGCCAAGCTCGGCTTTTCCCGCGCCATGACGCCGGCCCGCGGCAACGGCGAGGCGGCGGCGCCGGCGGGTATCGCGGTTGCCGCGGTCGGACACCTCGACGATCTCGTCGCGGCGTTCGGCCCGCCGGCTGCCGACCGGGAGCGGCGGGACGTCCATGCTTTCTAGCGCCGCGATACTCGACATCGCGGTGATCGGCGCGGTCGTCGTCGCCGGGCTGCTCGGGCTGTGGCTCGGGGTGGCGCGAATCCTGCTGGGGATCGGCAGCTGGGCCGGCGCGGCGGTTCTTACCGTCTACGGCATGCCGCTGCTGCGCCCCGTCGCGCGCGGCTGGATCGAGAGCCCGCTGCTCGCCGACCTCGCGGCCGCCGCCGCGGTCTTTCTCACGGGGCTGGTGTTTTTCACCGTGCTCACCCATATGATCGCCGAACGGGTGCGCTCGGGCGCGCTCGGCGCGGTCGACCGTTCGGTCGGGCTGGTGGCCGGGCTGGTGCTGGGGATCTCGGTGGCGTCTGTCGGTTATCTGGTGTTCGAACGCATGACCGCGGCCCCCGGCCCGGAGGGCGGGCCGCCTGCATGGGTGCTGGAGTCGAAGACGGCGCCGGTGCTCGGCTGGACCGGGCGTTTCCTCTTCTCGCTGCTGCCCGAGGAGTGGCGCAGGGCGGCCGGCGGGGACAGTGCCGCCCCGGCGCCGCCGCTCGATGCCGACGGGGCGGCGAAGAAGTTGATGATCCCCGTCCCGGAGAACCCGGAACCGAAGGAAAGGCCGGGCTACAGCCAGGACGAGCGGCGCGAGATGGACCGTCTGTTCAACGCCAACCAGTGAGCGGGGCGCGCATGGCCCGAATCATCGGCGGAGAGAGCGACAAGCCGCGCGAGGAATGCGGCGTGTTCGGCGTCTGGAACCACGCTGACGCGGCCGCCCTGACCGCGCTCGGCCTGCACGCGCTGCAGCACCGCGGACAGGAGGCGGCCGGCATCGTCTCGTTCGACGGCGACCGTTTCCACAGCCACCACGCGCTCGGCCAGGTCGGCGAGAATTTCAGCGACGAGGCGGTGATCCGGCGCCTGCCCGGGCGCTGCGCGATCGGCCACAACCGCTATTCGACCACGGGCGATGCGGTGCTGCGCAACATCCAGCCCCTGTTCGCCGATTTCGCCTCCGGCGGGTTCGCCATCGGCCACAACGGCAACCTGACCAACGCGCGGGAGCTTCGCCGGGCGCTGGTCGAGCGCGGCTGCCTGTTCCATTCGACCACCGACACCGAGGTCATCGTCCACCTGATCGCCACCTCGTCGCAGCAGTCGATCGAGAACCGTCTCGTCGATGCGCTCGAACAGGTCGTCGGCGCCTATTCGCTGGTCGCGATGACCGACGCCGCGCTGATCGGGGTGCGCGATCCGCACGGCGTGCGGCCGCTGGTTCTCGGACGCGCCGGGGACGGCTGGATCCTGGCGTCGGAGACCTGCGCGCTCGACATCATCGGCGCCGAATACGTGCGCGACATCGAACCCGGCGAGATCGTCGCGATCGGCGCCGGCGGGGTCGAGAGCTTCACCCCCTTCGCCCCCCGGGCCGGACGGTTCTGCATCTTCGAATACATCTACTTCGCCCGCCCCGATTCGACCATCGACTCGATCAACGTCTACGAGGCGCGCCGGCGCATCGGCATGGAACTGGCGCGCGAGCGGCCGGCCGACGCCGACCTGGTGATCCCGGTTCCCGATTCCGGCGTGCCGGCGGCGCTCGGCTACGCGCGCGAGGCGGGAATCCCCTACGAGATCGGCATCATCCGCAACCATTATGTCGGGCGCACGTTCATCGAACCGACCGACCGCATCCGCCATCTCGGGGTCAAGCTGAAGCACAACGCGAACAGCGAGCTGATCCGCGGCAGGCGGGTGATCCTGGTCGACGACAGCATCGTCCGCGGCACCACCTCGACCAAGATCGTCGAGATGGTGCGCAACGCCGGCGCATCCGAGGTCCATATGCGCATCGCCTCCCCGCCGACCACCCATTCCTGCTTCTACGGCGTCGATACGCCGGAGCGCAGCGAACTCCTGGCGGCGCGCCACAATGTCGAGGAGATGATGCGGCTGATCGGCGTCGACAGCCTCGCCTACCTTTCCCTCGACGGGCTCTACCGGGCGCTCGGCGCGGCCGGCCGCGAGGAGGCCGCGCCGGGCTACTGCGATGCGTGTTTCTCCGGCCGCTACCCGATCCCCCTGGTCGACCGCCGGGGCGGCAACGCCGACGGCCAGCTTTCGCTGCTCGCGGAGACGCGCTGAATGGCGCCGGCGCCCCGGCTGGAGGGGCGTGTGGCGCTGATTACCGGCGCCTCCCGCGGCATCGGCGCGGCCGTCGCCCGGCGTTTCGCGGCCGAGGGGGCGCGGCTGGTGCTGGCGGCGCGCAGCACGGGCGGGCTGGAGGAGGTCGACGACCAAATCCGCGCCGCGCCGGGCGGCGCCGGCCCGGCCGCCCTGGTCGAGGTCGATCTCGCTGAGGCGGACGCCGCGGACCGGCTGGCGGTGGCGATCGCCGGGCGTTTCGGGCGGCTCGACATCCTGGTGGCGAACGCGGGCACGCTCGGCACGCTGGGTCCGGTGCACCAGATCGACCCGCGCGAGTGGGAGCGGGTGCTCGCCGTCAATCTCGGCGCCAACTTCCGCCTGATCCGCGCCTTCGACCCGATCCTGCGCGCGGTCGATGCCGGCCGCGCAATCTTCGTGGGTTCGGGTGCGGCGCGCGGGGCGCATGCCTATTGGGGCGGCTACGCGGCGTCCAAGGCGGGGCTGGAGACGATGGCCCTCTCGTGGGCGGCGGAAACCGCGAAGACCCGCCTGCGCGTCAACATCGTCGATCCCGGGGCGACGCGGACGGCGATGCGCGCCGCGGCCTTTCCGGGAGAGGATCCGCGGACCCTCAAACCGCCGGAAGCCCTCGGCGGCATCTTCGTCTCGCTCGCCGCCGCCGACTGCACCCGCCACGGCGAGGTGGTGCGCGCTTACCGAACCGGCCGCGAACCGGCGCCGGCGCTTCAGGACCGTCCTTCGCCGGCATAGGGGTTCCGGCCCTTGCGCAGGACGATGCGGATCGGCACCCCGTCGAGGTCGAAATCGTCGCGCAGCCCGTTGACCAGATAGCGGAGATAGGATTCGGGCACCGCCGACGGGCGCGAGGCGAACAGCGCGAACGTCGGCGGCCGGGCCTTGACCTGGGTCATGTAGCGCAGCCTGATCCGCCGCCCCTCGGCGATCGGCGGCGGGTGGCGGCCGGTGGTCTCGGCCAGCCAGCGGTTGAGCGGCCCGGTATCGACCCGCCGGTTCCAGACCTCGTGAATGTCGAACACCGCCGGCAGCAGGCGGCCGACACCGCGCCCGGTCAGGCCGGAGAGGGTGCAGACCGGCACGCCGCGGACCTGCGGCAGCGAGCGTTCGAGCCGGTCGCGGACCTCGCCCATGCGCCGGTCGCGGTCGGCGACCGCGTCCCACTTGTTGACTGCGAGGACCATCGCCCGGCCCTCGTCGGCGATCTGCCGCGCGATCGCCAGGTCGGTCTTCTCGAGACCCTCCGCCCCGTCGATCAGCAGCACCGCGACATGGGCGAAGCGGATGGCGTTGCCGGTGTCGGCGGCGGTCAGGCGTTCGAGCCGTTCGGCGACCCGCGCCCGGCGGCGGAGCCCCGCGGTGTCGACCAGGCGGATGTCGCGGCCCTGCCACGACCAGGCCACCCAGACCGCATCCCGGGTGACCCCCGGCTCGGGGCCGGTGAGCACCCGTTCCTCGCCGAGCAGCCGGTTGACCAGGGTCGATTTGCCGACATTGGGCCGCCCGACGATGGCGAGGTTGAGCGCGCGCCCGTCGGCGCCGTCATCCCCGGTTTCCGCCTCGCCGCCGGTTGCGGCATGCGGCGCCAGCGCGTCGCGCAGGGCGGACAGCCCCTCGCCGTGCTCGGCGGAGATCGGCACCGGTTCGCCGAGCCCGAGGCCCCAGGCGTCGATCAGCCCCGCCGCCCCGGCCCCGCTCTCGCACTTGTTGGCGGCGAGCACCACCGGTTTCGCCGCGCGCCGCAGCGCATCCGCGAAGTGCGCATCGACCGGGGTGACCCCGGCGCGGGCATCGACCACCATCAGCAGCACGTCGGCCTCGGCGACGGCGCGGCGGGTCTGGGCCTGCATCCGCCCGGCCAGCGACTCGCCGCCCTGGTCCTCGAGGCCGGCGGTGTCGATCACCGCGAACGGCAGGCCGAGGAGGTTCGCCTCCCCCTCGCGCCGGTCGCGGGTCACGCCGGGCGCGGGGTGGACGAGCGCCTGCCGGCGGCCGACGAGGCGGTTGAACAGGGTCGACTTGCCGACATTGGGCCGCCCGACGATGGCGACGGTAAGCGGCATCACCGGAGCGCGAGCAGCTCCGCGTCCTCGGTGAGCAGGAACACCGTCTCGCGGGCGATCGCCGGGGCGATGAAGACCGAACCCGGCGCCGCGCTGCGCCCCAGCAGCTTTCCGGTGTAGGGCGAGATCGACCAAATCTCGCCGGTGCTGCCGGCGACAAGCAGGCGGTCGCTCACCAGCACCGGCCCCGACCAGTGGATCGGTCCGGTCTTGTCCTCCTCGTCCTCGAACTGCGGCAGCGGACGGATCCAGCGCACCCTCCCGTCGGACCGCGACAGGCAGACGACGGTGTTGTCGCTGGACACCAGATAGACGAACCCGCCGGCGACCCAGGGGGTGTGGATGCCGCCGATCTCCTGCTGCCACACCCTGCTGCCGGTCCTGAGGTCGATCGCCGCGGTGAGCCCGCTGTTGCTGACGGCGATCACGAGGCCGCGGTCGATCACCGGCAGGCCGCGCAGGTGGGCGAGGCCGGCGACCGGGTCGGTGTGGCGCAGCGCGAACAGCCTGTCGGACCACAGGACGCGGCCGTTGGCCGCCCGCAGGGCGACGATCTCTCCGGACGAGAACGGCGCCACGACGATGTCGCCGTCGATGGCCGGCGCGCCGCCGCCGATCAGCCCCGCCGGTTCGGCGGCCTCGGCATGCGACCACAGGACCTGGCCGGAGGCGGCGTCGAGCGCGAACAGCTCGTTCGACAGGGTGACGGCGAACACCCGGCCGCGGCGCACCGTCGGCGCCGCGCGCAGCGGGTTGGAGAGCCGGCGCCGCCACAGTTCCCTGCCGGTCGCCGCGTCGAGGGCGAAGACGTGGGCGAAACCGGTGGTCGCGTAGAGCCTGCCCCCGGCAGCCGCCAGGCCGCCGCCGAGCGTGCCGGTCTCCCCGCTGCCTTGAGCGAGCGCCGCGGCCCACAGGAGCGATCCGTCGCCGGCGTCGAAGGCCCTGACCTCGGCGTCGGTATCGAGGGTGTAGATGCGGTTTCCGACGGTCACCGGCTGGGCGAGGATCTGCCCGTTGTCGTCCGAACCGCGGCCGGCTTCGGCGACCCAGAGCTCGTCGAGCGGGCCGCCCGCCGCCAGATGATGCATCGCGTGGTTGGCGAGCCCGCCCGCCTGCGGCCAGTTGGCGTTCGCCGACGGGGGCGGCAGGACCACCGGGAGCCCGGCGATCCGCGCATCGGGCGCGAGCGCGTCCTGCAGGCCGAGCACCGGCAGCCGCTCGCCCGGCAGCGGCGGTTCCTCGGATTCGCCGAAGAACGTGTCGCCGCAGCCGGCGGTGAGCAGCAGCATCCCCGCCACCGCCGCGCGCGCCGCGGCGCGCACCGCGTTCCGGCCGGCGCCTCGGCGCATCATGGCTCGGCGATCATCCTCAGCATCTGGGTCGCGCGCAGGCGGACGTTGGCCGGCGCGGCGGGGTCGTCCACGATCCGCTGGTAATGGCTCCGCGCCCCGGGCAGGTCGCCGGCGGTCTGCGCGATCAGGGCCAGGGTCTCCAGCGCAAGGTGGCGCCACGGGCTGTCCTCGCCGGCGAGCGGAGCGATCTCGTCGGCGATTCCCCGCGTGTCGGCGCCCGGCGCGCCGAGCGCGTTGTGCGCCGCGAGCAGGGCCGCGAGGCCGCGCATCGGCTCATCCAGTGCGGTGTCGTCGGCGAGCGTGCGAAAGGCGGCTGCGGCCCCTGCGGGATCGCCCGACGACGCCCGCAGCGCGGCGGCGCGGAACCGGGCGAGGGTGCCGTAGGCGGTGCCGGACTCCGCGCCGAGCGCGGTGAAGAGAGCCTCCGCCTCGACCGCCTTGTCCTCCTCGGCGAGCGTGCTCGCGACGGAGAATTTCGCGCCGGCCTCGATCTGCTGCTGGGTCCGGTACTGCTGCCATCCGGTCCACGCGGCGATCGCCGCGACCACGGCGACCGCGCCGGCGATGACGTACTTGCCGTAGCGGCGCCACAGCCTTTCCGCCCGTTCCTGGCGCAGTTCCTCGTCGATCTCGCGAAAGATGTCGGCCACGCCCGGACCCCCGCCACGTTCCGGCATGGGATTACAGGGTTGGCGCGCGATCCGCAACCGGCGAGGCGCGCACCGCCCGGGCCGGGCGGATGCGGGGCCGGGCGGATGCGGGGCCGCGCGGCGACGGCGGGCCGGCGTTTCCCCATGCCGCGGCCGCCTTTAGGATCGGCGCGCTGCAAAGGCCCGGTTGCGAGAGGTCGCGATGTTTCCCGAACACGATCTGGTGCTGCATGGCGGCAAGGTGATCACTCTGGACGGCGGGTCGCGGCTGGCGAGCGCCGTCGCCGCCGCCGGGGGGCGCATCTCGGCGGTGGGTTCCGACGAAGCGGTGCTCGCCGGGCGCGGCCGGCGCACGCGCACGATCGATCTCGGCGGACGGACGGTGTGTCCGGGTTTCATCGACACCCACGCCCACATGGACCGCGAGGGGCTGAAGGCGCGCGGCGGCTATTCGCTCGCCGGCCGGCATTCGGTCGCCGCGATCGTCGATGCGGTGGCGAGCGCGTGCGCCCGCACGCCGGCGGGCGAATGGGTGGTCTTCATGCCGATGGGCACACCCAAGCTCTCCTATATCAGCCGGCCCGACCAGCTCGAGGAAGGCCGCTTCCCGACCCGCCACGACCTCGATGCGGTCTCGCCGGACAACCCGGTCTATATCCGCGTGCCGTGGGGCTGGTGGGTGCACCGCCCGTTCGTCGCCGTCGCCAACACGGCGGCGCTCAGGCTGTGCGAGATCGACCGCGACACGGCCGCGCCCTACAACGTCGAGATACTCACCGACGACGACGGCGCGCCGAACGGGGTCTTCCTCGACCGCTCCTACGCCCCGGTGATCGAATACACCCTGATGCGCAAGGCGCCGCGCATCACCTTCGAGGACCGTCTGGCAGGCTGCCGGCTCGGGGCAGCCGCATACGCCGCCGCCGGCACCACGAGCATCTACGAGGGGCACGGGCTGACCCCGGCGATCCTGGAGGCCTATCGCCGGATCTACGAGGACGGCGACCTGGCGGTGCGGGCGCATCTGCCGCTCAGCGTGCCCGGCGCCTCGGTCGACGACCGCAGGCTGGCCGGAATCCTCGACGAATGGGCGGGCCGGCTCGCCAGGCGCGGCAGCGGCGACGCGATGCTGCGCTTCGAGGGCGTCTGCGTCGACGTTGCCAACGAGCAGGCCGCCGCCATCATCGGCGCGGACTATCCCTACGAGGCCTGGGCCGGACATTTCTATCACTCCCTGCCGCACGACCGCTTCGTCGAGATCGGCGTCCACGCCGCCCGGCTCGGCATCCGGCTGAGCTGCCTGATATGCTACGACTTGGAGCGCGTGCTCCGGGCCTACGAGGCCATCGATGCGCAGGTACCGATCCGCGGCCGGCGCTGGGTGATGATCCACGTCGTCGAGGCGAGCGAAGAACAGATCCGGCGCATGAAGGCGCTCGGCGTGATCGCCACCGTGACCCCGAATTTCATGTACATGGCGTCCGACCGCTTCAACCTGCACGAGATCGGCGAGCGCGCGATGCCGATCCGCGCTCTGATCGATGCAGGCGTCCCGGTGGCGCTGTCGTCGGACAACGTGCCCTATTCGATGCTGTGGACCATGTGGGAGGCGCTGGCCCGCTACGACGCCGATTCCGGCCGCCGGCTGGGCGAGAGCGGCCTGGCCCGCGAGGAGGCGCTTCGCATGGTCTGCCAGACCGGCGCCCTGGTGACCTGGGAAGAAGACGTCAAGGGCGCGCTGGCGGTGGGCAAGCTGGCCGACATGGTGGTCCTGGACGGCGACCCGCTGAGCTGCGCCGAGGATGCGCTCAAGGACATCCGCGTCGAATACACCTTCCTCGGCGGCCGCGAGGTGTTCGGCCCCGGCATGGCCGATCCCGGACCCGTGGACGGCATGGATCCCGGGTAGGCCGGCCGGGCTACGATCGACGGCGGACGCTTTCCCCAGCGGCAGGAGGAGATTCGGGCAATGCTGTTTCTGATAGTCAATATCGACAAGCCGGGCCGCAACGATGTGCGTCTGGCCAACCGGCCGGCGCAGCACGACTACATCGAGGCTTTCCGCGACCGTATCAGGTTCGCCGGCCCGACCGTCACCGAGGATGGCGCCATGTCGACCGGCAACATGTTCGTCTTCGAGGCGGAGTCCTATGACGAGGTGCTCGCGTTCACCCGCGGCGACCCCTACAGCCGGGCGGGGCTGTTCGACACCACCCTGATCCGTCCCTGGAACTGGACGTTCAACACGCCGGACGAGGCGCCGCAGACCGGATAGGACGCGGCCGCCGCGCCCCCGGCGCTCCGGTCGATACAGGCGTCGGGACCGCGTCGGCCCCCCTGTCCGGCCTTTGACAGCGCGGCGCCGCCGGCCTAGACGATCGGCGGACGCGGCCGTGCGGAACGAAGCCGGGAGCGATGGCCGAACCAACCCCCGCTGTTATCGTCCACGGTCTCGACCAGGCGCTGGCCGCGGCCCGCGCGGCGGCGCGGCTCGGGACCGGCGTCTGCCTGCGCAGCGGGCCGGCCGCCGCCGGCTATGCCGGGGCCGCCTGGTTCGCCGAGGTCGTGCGCGCCGCCCGGTCGGCCCACCCCGGCGTCCGCATCGATGCGGTGCTCGACTGCGGCGACTCGCCGGGGCTGGCGCTCGCCGCCTTCCGCCGGTCGGTGGAGGCGGTGCGCTTCGCCGGTCCGCCGGCGGTGCGGGAGAAGCTCGACTCCCTCGCCGCCGCCTGCGGCGCGCGCCTCGACGAGGACCCCGCCCCCGCCCTCGACCTCGCCGGGGAGGACGACCCGGAGGCCGCCTGCCGCGCGTGGCTTGCCGCCCGCCGCACTCCCTGAACCGCCCGCGCCCCGCCCTCGATTCTGGCGCGCGGCGGCGGATTCCGTTACTTTCGGGCGGCGCGGGGCGCGGCTCCGAGGTCGGAAAGGAAACCGGGATGAAGGTGACGCAGAAGGTCAGGAAGATCCTCGCCGGATACGAGAGCGACAACCCGGGGACCAAGACCAACCTGGCCCGCATCCTGATGCACGGCAGGCTGGGCGGTACCGGCAAGATGGTGATCCTGCCGGTCGACCAGGGGTTCGAGCACGGCCCGGCGCGCAGTTTCGCCGCCAACCCGGACAGCTACGACCCGCATTACCATTTCCGGCTCGCCGTCGATGCCGGGCTCAACGCCTATGCCGCGCCGCTCGGCATGATCGAGGCCGGCGCCGACAGCTTCGCCGGTGCGGTCCCGACGATTCTCAAGGTCAACAGCGCCAACAGCCTGGCCGCTGCGAAGGATCAGGCCGTGCACGGCGGCGTCGGCGACGCGCTCCGCCTCGGCTGTTCGGCGATAGGGTTCACCATCTACCCGGGCTCCGACGACCAGTACGAGATGATGGAGGAGGTCCGCGAGCTTGCCGAGGAGGCGAAGGCGGCGGGGCTCGCCGTCGTCGTCTGGTCCTATCCGCGCGGCGGTATGCTGTCGAAGGAAGGCGAGACGGCGATGGATATCTGCGCCTACGCCGCGCACATCGCCTGTCTGCTGGGCGCCCACATCGTCAAGGTCAAGCCGCCCACGGAGGCCCTGTTCCTCGACGCGGCGAGGAGCGTCTACGAGAAACAGGCGGTCGATACCGGGACGCTGGCGGCGCGCATCGCCCACGTGGTGCAGTCCTGCTTCAACGGCCGCCGGCTGGTGGTCTTTTCCGGCGGCGAGGCGAAGGACATCGAAGGCATCCGCCGCGAGGCGCGGGCGATCCGCGACGGCGGCGGCAGCGGCTCCATCATCGGCCGCAACACCTTCCAGCGGCCGCGCGCCGAAGCGCTCGCCATGCTCGACGGGATCGTCGCGATCTACCGGGGCAAGGACGATCCGAACCTGCGAACTGTATCTGATCACGCCGCCTGATCTCGGTCCGGGCGGCGCGCCGGCGTTCGCCGACACCCTGGCTGCCGCGCTGGACGCCGGCCGCATCGCCTGCGTCCAGTTGCGGCTGAAGGAGGCGGGCGACGACGATGTTCGCCGCGCGGCCGAGATCCTCGCCCCGGTGGCGCAGGCGCGCGATGTCGCCTTCGTGATGAACGACCGCCCCGACCTCGCGCGCGAGACCGGCTGCGACGGCGTCCATGTCGGCGCCGACGATGCGCCCCTGGCGGAGGCGCGCCGGATCGTCGGCGCCGACGCGATCGTCGGCGTGACCTGCAAGCAGTCCTACCACCGCGCGATGGAGGCGGCGGAAGCGGGCGCCGACTATGTCGCCTTCGGCGCCTTCTTCGCCAGCCGGACCAAACTGGCGACGACGCCGGCGGCGCCGGAAATCCTCGAAATCTGGCAGTCGGTCGCCACCGTTCCCTGCGTCGCCATCGGCGGCATCACGGCGGCGAACTGCGGACCGATCGCGGCCGCGGGCGCCGACTTCCTCGCGGTCTCCGCCGGTGTGTGGGCGCATCCGGACGGGCCGGCCGCCGCGGTGCGCGCGTTCGAGGCGGCGATCGGGCGCGCCCTCGCCGTGGCTTGACGGCGGCGGTCAGGGAGCGCCGGCGACCGGGGCCCAGAGGACGTCCTCGATCCGCTCCGCGCCGGCGGCCAGCATCGCCAGCCGGTCGATGCCGAGCGCGATCCCGGCGCAGTCGGGCAGCCCCGATTCGAGGGCGGCGAGAAAGTCCTCGTCCACCGGGTAGGCGCTGCCGCGAAGCCGGATCCGCAGCGCCCGGTCGGCGGCGAAGCGGGCGCGCTGTTCCGCCGCATCGGTGAGTTCGCCGTACCCGTTGGCGAGTTCGAGGCCGCACACGAAGACCTCGAAGCGCTCGGCGTAGCGGCGGTCCGGGCCGAGGCGGGCGAGCGCCGCCATCGGCGCCGGATAGTCGTGCAGGATGGCCGGCGCGCCGACGCCGAGAACGGGCTCGATCCGGTCGAGGAAGATGCGGAAGAACACATCCTCCCAACTGTCGCCGGGATCGGTGCGCACCCCGATGGCGCGCGCCGCATCCGCCAGCGGTCCGGGGTCGGGCCGCTCCGTCGGCGGCGCGCCGCCCATCGCCGCCTCCAGGTCGATGCCGGCATGGCGCGCGAACGCCTCGCGGACGCTGATGCGGGTCCATTCGCCGTGCGGATCGGCGCTCCGCCCGGCCCAGGCGAACCGCGCCGCCCCGGCGGCCGCGGCGGCGGCGGCCAGCAACCCCTCGCAATCCGCCCACAGGTCGCGGTAGCCGGCCTCCGCCCGGTACCATTCGAGCATCGTGAACTCGGGATGGTGGACCGGCGAACGCTCGCCGTTGCGGTAACAGCGGACGATCTGGAAGATCCGCCGCTCCCCCGCCGCCAGCAGCTTCTTCATCGCGAATTCGGGCGAGGTGTGGAGATAGACCGGCCGCGGCGGGCCGCCCCGGGAGGGTTCGGCGAGCGCGGTCTCGAAGGCATCGAGATGGGGTTCGAGCCCCGGCGAGACCTGGAGCGCCGGCGTCTCGACCTCGACGAAGCCGCGGTCGGCGAAGAAACGCCGGACCGCCGCGACAACCGCGGCCCGGATCAGCAGGGCGGGGCGGCGCCGGGCGTGGCGGTCGGGCCGCCACCAGGGCGGCTCGCGGGCGGTGCCGCTCACCTGCGGCGTTTCGCGGCGCCGGACATGGCGCGATAATGCCGGAACCGGCGGGGCGGGGTAAGCGTGACGGACCGGACCATGCGCGACGGCCGCGCCCTCGGCGCGGCAGGGCTGATCGACGAGGCGCGGATCGGCGAGGCCGACGCCGTGGCGCGGCGCTACGCGGTGGCGGTCACCCCGCATCTCGCGCGGCTCATGGCGCCGGCGGCGGCGGACGATCCGATCGCCCGCCAGTACCTGCCGGACGCCCGCGAACTGGTGCGCGCGCCGGGCGAGCGCGACGATCCGATCGGCGACGACGCCCACGCCCCGCTGCCCGGCCTTGTCCGCCGCTATCCCGACCGGGTGCTGCTGATGCCGACGACGGCCTGTCCGGTCTACTGCCGGTTCTGCTTCCGCCGCGAGCGCGTCGGCCATGCGGCGACGGTCCTGCCGCCCGCGGCGCTCGACGCCGCCTTCGCGTGGATCGCCGCGCGCCCGGAAATCCGCGAGGTGATCCTGACCGGCGGCGACCCGCTGATCCTGTCGCCGCGCCGCCTCGGCGCGATCCTCGGGCGGGCGGCAGCGATCCCCTCGATCGAGGTGCTGCGCATCCACACCCGCGTCCCGGTCGCCGACCCCGGGCGGGTCGATGCGGCGCTGGTGCAGGCGCTGCGCCCGCAGGCGCCGGGCGGCGGGGTCCCGGTCTACGTCCTGGTCCACTGCAACCACCCGCGCGAGATCGACGCGGACGCCGCCCGCGCGCTGGCCGCGCTCGCCGACGCCGGGCTGCCGCTGCTCGGCCAGACGGTGCTGCTGCGCGGGGTCAACGACGACGCCGGGACGCTGGCCGCCCTGTTTCGCGCGATGGTGCGCCACCGCATCAGGCCCTACTACCTCCACCATCCCGACCTCGCGCCGGGAACCGCGCACTTCCGGCTGCCGGTGGAGGAAGGCCAGGCGCTGGTGCGCGCGCTGCGCGGGCGGCTCTCCGGCCTGTGCCAGCCGACCTATGTGATCGACATTCCGGGCGGGCACGGCAAGGTTCCGGTCGGCCCGGTCTTCCGCGGCGGCGACGGGGCGCTGCGCGACTGGCGCGGGGGTCTGCACGATGCGCCCGCCGGGTAGCCGCTTCGCCGGGCGCTTCCGCGCAGCGCCCGCGGCCGGTTGATTGCCTGGCGACCGGTGAATTGGTAGGTTTCGCCGTCCCCGGCGGCGCGGCGAGTCCCATGAAAGTCAACGCGAATACGATCCGGCCCGGCCATGTGATCGAGCACGACGGCAAGCAGTGGAGCGTGCTCAAGATCCAGATCCTGCAACCCGGCAAGGGCGGCGCCTTCGTCCAGGTCGAAATGCGCGACGTGATGACCGGCATCAAGAGCAACGAGCGGTTCCGCACGCAGGAATCGGTCGAAAAACTGATGGTCGACGAGAAGACCTGCACCTATCTCTACCGCGACGGCGATGCGGTGACGCTGATGGATGCGGAGACCTACGATCAGTTCGAGCTGGCGGTGGGCATGATCGGCGGCGCGGCGGCCTACCTTCAGGACGGCATGACGATCACGCTGGACCTGGTGGACGGCAAGCCGGTTGCCGCGCGGTTGCCGCAGCAGGTGACGATGGCGGTCGTCGAGGCCGAACCGGTGGTCAAGGGGCAGACGGCCTCGTCGTCCTACAAGCCGGCGGTCCTCGAGAACGGCGAACGGGTGATGGTGCCGCCCCATATCGAGACCGGAACGCGGATCGTCGTCACCACCGGGGAAGGCACCTATGTCGAGCGCGCCAAGAACTGACCGCCGCGCGGCTGGAGCCGCGGCATGCCGCCGCCCACGATCAATGTGATGGAGGCCGCCGCGCGCAAGGCGGCGCGCGGGCTGGTCCGGGATTTCGGCGAGGTCGAGAACCTCCAGGTCTCGCGCAAGGGACCGGCGGATTTCGTCACCGAGGCCGACCGCAGGGCCGAGCGGATCCTGCGCGCCGAACTCGCCAGGGCGCGGCCCGGGTTCGGCTTTCTGATGGAGGAATCGGGCGAGACGACGGGCGAGGACGACCGCCGGCGGTGGATCGTCGACCCGCTCGACGGGACCACCAACTTCCTCCACGGCATCCCGCACTTCGCGATCTCGATCGGGCTGGAAGAGGACGGCGCGATGGTCGCCGGGGTGGTCTACGAGCCGCTGCGCGACGAGATGTACTGGGCCGAGAAAGGTGTCGGCTGCTACCTCAACCGGCGGCGGCTGCGGGTCTCGTCGCGCGCGCGGATGGCCGACGCGGTGCTCGCCACCGGCATCCCGTTCAAGGGGCGGGCGGGCAAGACCTCCTTCCTCGCCACCGTCGGGACGGCGATCGAGAACACCGCCGGCGTGCGGCGTTTCGGCTCCGCCGCCCTCGATCTCGCCTACGTCGCCGCCGGGCGGTACGACGGGTTCTGGGAATTCGGGCTGTCCTCGTGGGACGTCGCCGCCGGGATCGTCCTGGTGCGCGAGGCCGGCGGTTTTGCCACCGACATGTCGGGCAAGACGGCGGCGCTCGGCGACGCCTCGATCGTCGCCGCCAACGACCGGCTGCACGCGCCGGTCCGGCGCATGCTGCGCGCCGGGCTGGAGGATTCCCGCCCCGCCCGGCCGGTCCGGGGCGCGTAGCCTGCGCCGGGCCGAGGAACGAACGAGCATGTCGAAAGATCGCGCCAGATGACCAGCCCCGGAAACTATCTGACCAGAATGATCCTGTTCGTGCTCGTCGTCGGCGCGGTTGCCGGCGCGCTCCACGAACCGCTGGTCGGCGCCTTCCGGGCGAACCTCGCCCTCAACGGCCTGATCCTCGGCGTGCTGGCGCTCGGCATCGCCTTCAGCTTCCGCCAGGTCCTGGCGCTGCGCCGCGAGGTCAACTGGATCATCAACGTGCGCACCGGCCGGCCCGGGCTCTCGGTGCAGGCCGCGCCCCGCCTCCTCGCGCCGCTGGCGGCGATCCTCGGCGAGCAGACCCGCCGCTTCCGCCTCTCGGCGCTGGCGATGCGCTCGCTGCTCGACGGAATCGCGGCGCGGCTCGACGAACAGCGCGACATCGCCCGCTATATGATCGGCCTGCTGATCTTTCTCGGCCTGCTGGGCACCTTCTGGGGCCTGTTGCAGACCATCGATTCGGTCGCCGGGGTGATCTCGGGCCTCAGCGTCGGCGGCGACCTGAACGCGGTCTTCGCCGACCTTAAGAGGGGGTTGAAGGCGCCGCTGGCGGGTATGGGAACGGCGTTCTCGTCCTCGCTTTTCGGCCTCGCCGGTTCGCTGGTGCTGGGCTTCCTCGAACTCCAGGCGAGCCAGGCGCAGAACCGATTTTTCGGCGACCTCGAAGACTGGCTGGCCGGCCAGACCCGCCTGTCCGGCGGGGGCGGCGCGACGATCGATCAGGACCAGTCGGTCCCGGCCTATGTCCAGGCGCTGCTCGAACAGACCGCCGACAGCCTGGAGACTCTCCAGCGGACGCTCGACCGCGGCGAGGAAGCCCGCATCTCCGCCAACCAGTCGCTCACCGTGCTGGCCGAGAACCTGTCGGCGCTGACCGACCAGATGCGTTCCCAGCAGGCCCTGATGACGCAGATCGGAGACGCCCAGGCCGGTCTCGGGCCGGCGCTCGCCAAGCTCGCCGAGGCCCCGCCGGGCGGCGGTTCCACAGACGAGAACCTGCAACGGCACATTCGCAATATCGACGTCCATGTCGCGCGCCTCGGCGAACAACTCGCCGCCGGGCGGTCGGAGACGGTGCGCGAACTCAGAGCCGAAATCCGGGTGCTGTCGCGCACCATCGGCGCCCTCGCCCAGAGGCCGACCACGGAACCGGAACCCGAATAGGGCGCGGCGATGGCGGTCGGCAGAACCAGGCACCGCGCCATACCGGATATCTGGCCGGGCTTCGTCGATGCGCTGGCGGCGCTGCTGATCATCGTCATCTTCCTGTTGATGGTGTTCACCCTCGCCCAGTATTTCCTGAGCGAGATCCTGACCGGGCGCGACCGGGCGCTCGACCGGCTCAACGGGCAGGTGGCGCAGCTCTCGCAGCTGCTGTCGCTCGAGCGCACGGAGAACGCCAACCTCGAGGCGTCGCTGTCGCAACTCGCCGCCCAGCTCGCGGAGATGACCGGCGAGCGCGATGCGCTCCAGCAGTCGCTCGCGGCCAACGCGGCGGCGCTCGCCGCGATGACCGGCGAGCGCGACGCGCTCCTGCGGTCGCTTGCGGCCAGCGCGGCGGCGCTCGCGGCGAACCGGGCGGCGCTGGCGGCAAGCCGGGCGTCGCTCGAGGACGCATTGCGGACGATCGATTCGGAGCGCGAGACGGTCAGACAGCATCTTCTCCGTATCGCCAGCCTCGAGGGCGAGATCGAGGAGCGGGATACGCGGCTGAGCGCCCTCGCGGTCCGCGCGGAGACCCTCGGCGCGCGCGCCGAGCAGGCCGAGGAGGCGCTGAGCGCGGAACAGGTCATCTCGAAGGAAGCGGCCGAGCAGGTCGCCCTCCTCAACCTGCAGATCGCTGCGCTGCGCCGCCGGCTTGCCGATCTCGTCGCCGCGCTCGACGCCTCGGAAAGCAAGGCGAAGGAACAGAACGTCCAGATCGTCAACCTGTCGAAGCGCCTCAACGAGGCGCTCGCCAACAAGGTGCAGGAACTCGCCAGCTTCCGGTCGGAATTTTTCGGCCGCCTCCGGAGAGCGCTCGGCAACCGCAGCGACGTGCGCATCGTGGGCGACCGGTTCGTCTTCCAGTCGGAGGTGCTGTTCCCCTCCGGCCAGGCCACGCTGCAGCCGAGCGGGCGCGAGCAGATCGCCAAGCTGGCCGCGACGGTGCAGGAAATCTCGGTCAAGATTCCGGACGATATCAACTGGGTGCTGCGGGTGGACGGCCACACCGACCGGCTGCCGATCTCGACCCCCGCCTATCCGTCAACTGGGAGCTGTCGACCGCGCGCGCCGTTGCGGTGGTCAAGTTTCTGATCGACCGCGGCGTGCCGGCGGAGCGGATCGCGGCGACCGGGTTCGGCGAGTTCCAGCCGCTCGATCCCAGCAATTCGATCGCCGCCTACCGGCGCAACCGGCGGATCGAGTTCAAGCTCACCCAGCGCTGACGACGGCGGGCTCCGCGCCGCCGGCCGCCGCCCCGAACTGGAGCGCGGCGAGGCGGGCGTAGAGGGCGCTCTCGCGGACCAGCGCCTCGTGGCTGCCGACGGCGTCGATCCGCCCGCTGTCGAGGACGACGATCCGGTCGGCGGTCTGCACCGTCGCCAGGCGGTGTGCGATCACCAGCGTGGTCCGCCCCGCCATGAGCCCGGCGAGGGCGTCCTGAACCAGCCGCTCGCTCTCCGAATCGAGCGCGCTCGTCGCCTCGTCGAGCAGCAGGATGGCGGGGTCGCGGAGCAGGGCGCGGGCGATGGCGATGCGCTGGCGCTGGCCGCCCGAGAGGCGCACCCCCTTTTCGCCGAGAAAGGTGTCGAACCCGTCCGGCAGGGCGTCGAGGAATTCCGCCGCGGCCGCGGCTTCGGCCGCCGCCCGCACCTCTTCGGCGCTCGCGCCGGGCCGTCCGTAACGGATGTTGTCCCACGCGTCGGCCGAGAAGATGAACGGCTCCTGCGCGACGAGGCCGATCCTGGCGCGCACCGCGGCCGGGTCCGCATCGCGGAGATCGACGCCGTCGATCAGGATCCGCCCCGCCTCCGGGTCGCGGAACCGCAGCAGCAGCTCGAACACGGTGGACTTGCCGGCGCCGGAAGGGCCGACCAGCGCCACCCGCTCGCCCGCCGCCGCGGAGAAGCTCACACCGTCGAGAGCGGCGGCGGGGCGCGAGGGATAGCGGAAGCGCACCGAATCGAAGGCGACGGCGCCGTTCGGCGGATCGGGCAGCGGCGCCGGGTTGGCCGGCGCGGCGATCCCGGGGTCGATGGCCAGCAATTCGAGCAGCCGCTCGGTCGCACCGGCCGCGCGCTGCAGGTCGCCGATCACCTCGCTCACGGCGCCGACGGAGCCCGCGACCACCACGGCGTAGAACACGAAGGCGGACAGCGCGCCCGGCGACATGCGGCCGTCCAGCACATCGTGCCCGCCGGTCCACAGGATCAGGCCGACGCCGCTGAACACGGTGACCATGACGAAGGCGGTGAGGAACCCGCGCGCCATGTTGCGCCGGAGCGCGGCGGTCAGCGCATCGTCGACGCGGGCGGCGAAGCGGTCCCGGTCGACCGGCTCGTGGCCGAAGGCCTGCACGGTGCGGATCGCGGCCAAGGTCTCCTCGCCGTGCGCCGAGATGTCGGCGACGCGGTCCTGGCTGGTTCGCGACAGGCGGCGGACGCGGCGGCCGAAGACGACAATGGGCAGCACCACCACCGGCACGATCAGGAACACCAGACCGGCGAGCCTGGAACTGGTGACGAACAGCATCGCCGTTCCGCCGAAAAACAGCAGCACGTTGCGCAGCGCGACCGATACCGACGATCCCACCACCACCTGGAGGAGGGTGGTGTCGGTGGTCAGCCGCGACAGCAGCTCGCCCACGCGGGCGGTTTCGAAGAACGACACGCCGAGCGCCAGCAGGCGGGCGAAGACCGCCTCGCGCATGTTGGCGACCACGCGCTCGCCCACCCACGAGACCAGGTAGAAGCGCCCGAACGTCGCCGCCGCCAACAGGGCGATGACGATGAACAGCCCGGCCAGCGCGCGGTCGAGCGGCGCCCCGTCGCCGGCCCCGAACCCCTCATCGACAAGCGCCCGCAGCCCCTGGCCCAGGACCAGCACGGCGCCGGCCGCGATGACCAGGGCAACCGCCGCGCCGAGGATGCGGAGTCGGTAGGGCGCGAGCCAGGGCAGGAGGGCGCGCAGGCTGCGGATGCTGCCGCGGGCCGGCGCACCCGGCTCCTCGAGCTCACGCACGGCGGAGCCCGCCGCGGGTGCCGGCGACATGGCGGCTTGCAAGGCTTGTCAACCCCGGCGCCTTCCGATATATACCCGCCGCCCGCCCGGAGACCCGACGATGAAGAGCGATATTCACCCAGACTACCACGAGATCACGGTGGTGATGACGGACGGGACGACCTACCAGACCCGTTCGACCTACGGCAAGGCCGGGGACACGGTCAAGCTCGACATCGATCCGAGAACGCATCCGGCCTGGACCGGCGGGCACCAGCAGCTGGTCGATACCGGCGGCCAGATCGCCAAGTTCAACAAGCGCTACACCGGCCTCGGCATCGGCTGAGCCGGACCGGCGCCCCCGCGCCGACGCCCCGTTCCCTCACCCACACCGCTCCCGCGTCGCCCGCGGGACCCGGCGCAACCGGCGGATCGAGTTCAAGCTCACCGAGCGCTGATTCTCCGACCTCCGCACCGACGACAGCCGGCACGGGAAAAAGCGGGCCGCCGGAGGGAGCGGCGGCCCGCAGTCGGGGACCTGAACGCCCCTGCGGAACCCCGGGGGCGGTGTTCCGCAGGGCCAGGACGGCTCCTTGTAGCGGGCGATTGTGGCGGCGGCGGGCCGGAAATGGGGCGGAATTGCGACCCGGCGAGGCCGGAGGCCCGTTCCTCCCGGCCAATGCGCCCGGCGGCGGCGGCGCGCCAATATCCGCTCGCATTCGCGGCGTTCGCAAGCTATGCATCGGGCGGGCACGGCGTTTTCGATGCGGAGGAAGCAGTGGGCGGTTCCGGGCACGATCGACTGAACGCGCGGCGTTCGCTTCGGGCGGACGGGCGCGAGTACGACTACTACGCGCTGGACGCGGTCGGCGAGGCCGGTCTCGGCGATATTTCCCGGCTCCCCTACGCGATGAAGGTCCTGCTCGAGAACCTGCTGCGCCACGAGGACGGCCGGACGGTCACCACCGACGATATCGCCGCCTGCGCCGCGTGGGCGGAGACCCGCACCTCGACCCACGAGATCGCGTTCCACCCGGCGCGCACCCTGCTGCAGGATTTCACCGGGGTGCCCGCGGTGGTCGATCTCGCGGCGATGCGCCAGGCGATGGCCGACCTCGGCGGCGATCCCCAGAAGATCAATCCGCTGGCCACCGTCGACCTGGTGATCGACCATTCGGTGATGGTGGACAGCTTCGGCTCGGGCAATGCGTTCGCCGCCAATGTGGAACGCGAGTTCGAGCGCAACGGCGAGCGCTATTCCTTCCTGCACTGGGGGTCGAAGGCGTTCAGCAACTTCCGCGTGGTCCCGCCCGGCACCGGCATCTGCCATCAGGTCAATCTCGAATACCTGTCCCGCACCGTGTGGACCCGCGGCGAGGGCGGGCGCACCCTTGCCTATCCCGACACGCTGGTCGGCACCGACAGCCATACCACGATGGTCAACGGCCTCTCGGTGCTCGGCTGGGGCGTCGGCGGGATCGAGGCCGAGGCGGCGATGCTGGGCCAGCCGATCTCGATGCTGCTGCCGGAGGTCATCGGCTTCCGGCTCGAGGGCCGGATGCGCGAGGGGACGACCGCCACCGACCTGGTGCTCGCGGTGACCCAGATGCTGCGCGCGCGCGGGGTGGTCGGGAAGTTCGTCGAGTTCTGCGGGCCGGGCCTCGACGAGCTCGCCCTCGCCGACCGGGCGACCATCGCCAACATGGCGCCCGAGTACGGCGCGACCTGCGGTTTCTTCCCGATCGACGGGGAGACATGCGCCTATCTGCGGCTCACCGGGCGCGACGCCGACTGCATCGCCCTGGTCGAGGCCTACGCCCGGGCGCAGGGGCTGTGGCGCGATGCGGACGCGCCCGACCCGGTGTTCACCGACATGCTGACGCTCGACCTCGGCACGGTCGAGCCGGCGCTCGCCGGGCCGAAGCGGCCGCAGGACAGGGTGGCGCTGTCCGACGCCGCGCCCGCGTTCTCCGCCGCGCTCGCCGAGCTCGGCGGGTCGGACCGGGCGCAGCCGGCCGAGGGCGCCGATTTCACGGTCGAGGACGGGCATGTGGTGATCGCCGCGATCACCAGCTGCACCAACACCTCGAACCCCTCGGTGATGGTCGGCGCCGGGCTGGTCGCCCGCAAGGCGCGGGCGCTCGGGCTCGCGGTCAAGCCCTGGGTCAAGACCTCGCTCGCCCCCGGCAGCCAGGTAGTGAGCGACTATCTCGCGGCGGCCGGGCTGCAGGAGGATCTCGACGCCCTCGGCTTCAACCTCGTGGGCTACGGCTGCACCACCTGCATCGGCAATTCGGGCCCGCTTTCGGCGCCGGTCGCCGACGCGGTGGATGCCGGCGACCTGGTGGTCGGCGCGGTGCTGTCGGGCAACCGCAATTTCGAGGGCCGGGTCCATCCCCAGGTGCGCGCCAACTATCTCGCCTCGCCGCCGCTGGTCGTCGCCTACGCCATCGCCGGTTCGCTCAAGGTCGACATCGCGCGCGACCCGCTGGGCGAGACGGCGGACGGGAAGCCGGTCTATCTCGCGGACATCTGGCCGTCGAACCGGGAGATCGCCGACACGCTGGCCGCCGCCCTCACGCCGGAGATGTTCCGCGCCCGCTACGACAATGTCTCCGAGGGGCCGGCCGCCTGGCGCGAGATTTCGTCCATCCCGTCGGAGACCTTCGACTGGCAGGAGTCCAGCACCTATGTCCGCCACCCCACCTTCTTCGAGGGCATGACGCCGGAGCCGGAGCCGACGGGCGACATCGCGGGGGCGCGGGCGCTCGCCATCCTCGGCGACTCGGTGACCACCGATCATATCTCGCCCGCCGGCAGCATCGCCCGGCAGAGCCCGGCCGGCGATTACCTGCTGGAGCGGCAGATCCGCCCGGCGGCGTTCAACTCCTACGGCTCGCGGCGCGGCAACCACGAGATCATGATGCGCGGCACCTTCGCCAACATCCGCATCCGCAACGAGATGGTGCCGGGAATCGAGGGCGGGATGACGCGCCACATCGACGGCGGTGCGCCTGAACCGATCTACGATGCGGCCATGCGCTACCGCGCCGACGGGATGCCGCTGATCGTGGTCGCCGGCCGCGAGTACGGCACCGGCTCGTCGCGCGACTGGGCAGCCAAGGGCACGCGGCTGCTCGGCATCCGGGCGGTGATCGCCGAAAGCTTCGAGCGCATCCACCGCTCCAACCTGGTCGGCATGGGCGTGCTGCCGCTCGAGTTCAAGGCGGGGGAGAACCGCAAGACGCTGGCGCTCGACGGGACGGAGAGCTTCGACATTTCCGGCATCGCCGGCGGCGTGACACCGCGCATGGATGTCGACTGCCGCATCGTCCGGGCCGACGGATCGTCAACCGGGATCGCCCTCACCTGCCGCATCGACACCCTGGACGAGGCCGAGTACTACCGCCACGGCGGCATCCTGCAATACGTCATCCGCAACATGCTGGCCGCGGCGTAGCCGGAGGCTGCGGGCAGCCGGGCGGCGAAGCCGGGGCCAGCGACGCAGCCGGACGCGCGAAACGGGCGGCGGCCGCGCGCTGCACCGACGGAGCCGCCTCCTCCTACCCGGCAGCCAGGCCGCGGGCCAGGGCTTCGCACATGCGCCTTGAGAACGCGCCGGGGTCGGGCAGCTTTTCGCCTTCCATGATGCGGGCCTGGTCGAGCACCAGCCAGGCGGTGTCGGAGAGCGGCCCCGAGGCGGCGCCCTTGCCCACCGCCTCGGCGATGCCGCGGATGAGGGCGTGTTTCGGGTTGATCTCGAGGATCCGCTTGGCCCCGGCCTCGATCTGCCCGTGCTGCTTGAGCAGGCGTTCGAGATTGATGTCGAGATCGCCCTCGTCGGCGACCAGGCAGGCGGCGCTGTCGGTCAGCCGGTCGGACACCCGGATGTCCTTGATCTCGTCCTTGAGGGCGAGTTTGAACATCGCGATCACACTGTCGATGCGGCCCCGGTCGACAGCCTCGTCGTCGGTCTCCGCACCGTCCCCGTCCCCGCCGCCGTCGGCCGGGGCTATCGAGGCGAGGTCGGCGCCCGCCCGCGTCGCCGACCGGAACGGCTTGTCGGCGTAGCTGCCCGCCGCCGGGATCCAGAACTCGTCCACCGGGTCGGTCAACAGCAGCACCTCGATGCCGCGGGCGCGGAAGCCCTCGAGCTGCGGGCTGCGGCGCACCGCCTCGAGCTCCTCGCCGGCGATGTAGTAGATCGCCTCCTGCCCCTCGGTCATCCGCTCGACATAGGCGTCGAGCCCGACCAGCCCCTCGCCGGCGGTGCTGCGGAAACGCGCGAGCTTGAGGATCTCGTCTCGGTTGTCCGGGTCCTCGTACGCCCCCTCCTTGAGCACCGCGCCGAAATTGTCCCAGAACGCAGCATAGGCCTCGGGTTCGGCCTCGGCCTTCTTGCCCAGTTCGCCCAGCACCCGTTTCGTGATCGCCGTTCTCATGCGCGCGAGCAGCGGGTTGTTCTGCAGCATCTCGCGGCTGATGTTGAGCGGCAGGTCCTCGCTGTCGACCAGCCCGTGCAGGAAACGCAGCCAGCGCGGCACCAGGTCGGCGCAGTCGTCGGTGACGAAGACCCGCTTCACGTAGAGCTTCACCGCGTTCTTGCGCTCCGGGTTGAAGAGGTCGAACGGACGCTGCGAGGGGATGAAGACGAGCGTCGTGTATTCGTGCATCCCTTCTGCCCGCCAGTGGATGGTCATCCACGGCGCGTCGAAGGCGTGGCCGATATGGCGGTAGAATTCGGCGTACTGGTCCTCGTCGATCTCGCCGCGCGGCCGCGCCCAGAGGGCGGAGGCCTGGTTCACCGTCTCTTCCCCGCCGCTGTCGGCGAGCACGATGGGCAGCGCGATGTGGTCGGAATAGGTCTTGACGATGCCGCGCAGGGTCGCGGCGTCGAGGAACGGGTCCTCGCCCTCGCGGATGTGCAGGGTCACCGTGGTGCCGCGCCCGGCGCGCTCCGCCTCGCCGACGGTGAATTCGCCGAGCCCCTCCGAGGCCCAGCGCCAGGCCCGGTCGCCGCCGGCCCGCCGGCTCACCACCTCGACGCGGTCGGCAACCATGAAGGCGGAGTAGAAACCGACGCCGAACTGGCCGATCAGCGCCGTTTCGCCCGCCGCATCCCCCGTCATCCGGTCGAGAAAGTCGCTGGTGCCGGACCGCGCGATGGTGCCGAGATCGGCGATCAGCCCCTCGCGGTTCATGCCGATCCCGTTGTCGGCGACGGCGATCGTGCGGGCGTCTGCGTCCAGTTCGATCCGCACGCGGAACTCGGGATCGTCGGCGGTGAGCGCCGGATCGGTGATCGCCTCGTAGCGCAGCCGGTCGCAGGCATCCGATGCGTTCGAAATCAACTCGCGCAGGAAAATCCGCTTTTCGCTGTAGAGCGCGTTGGCGACGATATGGAGCAGTCGGGAGACTTCCGTCTGGAAGCTCAGCTTCTCCTCGGCCATCGATTCCCTCCACCGGATGGACATGCACAACGGCCCGGGCCGGCCGCTACGGGCGAAGATATGCGCAAGCGGCCGACTCCTTTCAAGGTTCCCGGGCCTTGCGTTTCGCCGGGCGAATGCCGATTGTTGGGATATGTCCGCCACCGGGCCGCGCGCTTCTGTCACCGCCGTCCTCGGCCCGACCAACACCGGCAAGACGCATTTCGCGATCGAGAGGCTGCTCGCCCATGCGAGCGGCATGATCGGCTTCCCGCTCCGGCTGCTGGCGCGCGAGAACTACGACCGGGTGGTCCGCCTCAGGGGCGCGCGCGACGTCGCCCTGATCACCGGCGAGGAGAAGATCGTGCCGGCGCGGGCGCGCTATTTCCTGTGCACCGCCGAGGCGATGCCGCTGGAGCGCGAGACCGACTTCCTCGCCGTCGACGAGATCCAGATGTGCGCCGACGCCGGACGCGGCCATGTGTTCACCGACCGGCTGCTCCGCGCCCGCGGCAGGGTGGAAACCATGTTCCTCGGCGCCGACACCATGCGCCCGCTGATCCGCAGGCTGGTGCCGGAGGCGGAATTCGTCGGCCGGCCGCGGCTGTCGCGCCTCTCCTACGCCGGCAGCAGGAAGCTCACCCGCCTGCCGCCGCGCAGCGCGGTGGTCGCGTTTTCCGCCGCCCGGGTCTACGGGATCGCCGAACTGCTGCGGCGCCAGCGCGGCGGCGCGGCGATCGTCCTCGGCGCACTCAGCCCGCGCACCCGCAACGCCCAGGTCGAGATGTACCAGGCCGGCGAGGTCGACTTCCTGGTCGCCACCGACGCCATCGGCATGGGGCTCAACATGCGGCTCGACCATGTCGCGTTCTTCGAGCGCATGAAATTCGACGGCAGGATCCGCCGCCGGCTCGACGTGTCCGAACTCGGCCAGATCGCCGGGCGCGCCGGGCGCTACATGAACGACGGCACGTTCGGCACCGAGGCCGGCCTCGGCGCGCTCGAGCCGGAAACCGTGGAGGCCGTCGAGACCCACGCCTTCAGACCGCTGACCGCGCTCCAGTGGCGCAATCCGGTACTCGATTTCCGCTCGCCGCGGGCGCTCCTGAACAGCCTCGATACGCGCCCGCCCCGCAGCGAACTGGTGCGCGGGCGCGAGGCCGACGACCGGCGCGCGGTCGCCGCCCTGCTCGGCGATCCGGCGGTCCGCCGCCGCGCCGCCAGCCGGGATACGCTCCGGCTGCTGTGGGAGGTCTGCCAGATCCCCGACTACCGCAAGACCATGGCGGAGGAGCACGCCCGCCTGCTGGCCACCGTGTTCCGCCATCTCACGGCGCCGGCGGGACGGCTGCCGGCCGACTGGATCGCCGGCCAACTCGCCGGCCTCGACCGGACCGAGGGCGAGATCGACACCCTGACCGCGCGCATCGCCCATGTGCGGACCTGGACCTACATCGCCCATCGCGGCGACTGGGTGGACGACAGCGGCGCCTGGCAGGCGCGCGCGCGTTCGATCGAGGACCGCCTGTCCGATGCGCTGCACGACCGGCTCACCCAGCGCTTCGTCGACCGCCGCGCGGCGCTTCTCAACCGGGCCCGCGGACGGCCCTCGCACGGCGCCGCGATAGGCGCGGACGGCACGGTGCGGCTCGCCGGCGAAACGGTCGGGCGGATCGAGGGGCTCAGGTTCATCGCCTGGGCCGACGGCAACGGCAGCGCTCCGGGCGGTCATGCGGACCGCGGGGCGATGGCCGCGGTGGGGCCGGTCCTGCGCCGCCGGCTCCGCGAGGCCGCCGCCCGCCTCGCCGATGATGCGGACGAGGCGTTTGCCCTCCGGGACGACGGCTCGATCCACTGGCGCGGCGCCGCGGTCGCCCGCCTTGCCGCCGGGGCCGCGCCGCTCGAACCGCGCGCCGCGCTCAGGGCCGACGACGGGCCGGGCAGGGATCTGGCGGCGCGGGCCGAGGGGCGGATCGAGGGCTGGCTCGCCGGGTATCTGGCGCGGCGGCTGGCGCCGCTCTTCGCGCTCCGCAACGCCGCCTTCCAGGGCGCCGCCCGCGGCCTCGCCTACCAGCTCGTCGAGGCGCTCGGCTCGGTGCCGCGCCGTTCGGTGCGCTCGCTGGCGGCCGACCTCGCGCCTGCCGACCGGCGGCGCATGCGCGCGCTCGGCGTGCGCTTCGGGATGGAGACGGTCTATCTGCCGGCGCTGATAAAACCGCGCTCGGCGCGGCTCCGCGCGCTGCTCTGGTCGGTCCACGGCGGCCATCCGGTCCGCCCGGCGCCGGCCCCCGGCCTGTGCTCGCTGGCGCCCGAGGCGGACGTCGATCCCTCGTTCTATGCCGCTTGCGGTTATCGCGTCATCGGCGGACGGGCGATCCGCGTCGACATGCTCGACCGCCTTGCCGTCGCCCTCGCCAGGGCGGCGCGCGCCGGGCCGGTCGCGCTTACCGCCGGAATGCTCTCGCCCGTCGGGCTGACCGCCGAACAGGCGGGGCCGGTGCTCGCCGACCTCGGCTACCGGCCGGACGGGGACGGCGGCGGCGCGCGCTACGTCCGGGCCGGACGCGGGGGCGCGGGCGCGCGCGAGGCGCGGCGCCCCGGGCGCAAGAGACGGCGGGCCGGCGATGCCGCCTCGCCGTTCGCCGGGCTCCGCGAACTGACGAGGACAGCATGACCGACGACGCCATCCGGGTGGACAAGTGGCTCTGGCACGCCCGTCTGTTCAAGAGCCGGACCCAGGCGAGCCGGCTGTGCCGGCAAGGCCGCATCCGGGTGGAAGGGCGGGTGATCGCCAAGGCCGATCACCGGGTGGCGCCGGGCAATGTGCTGACCGTCCCGACGGCGCGCGAGATCAGGGTGGTGCGGGTGCTGGCGGTGGGCGCGCGGCGCGGCCCGGCGGCCAAGGCGCGGCTGCTCTACGAGACGATCCCGCCGGACGGCGGCCTTGCAGGCGCCGAGGCCGGAGCGGGCGCGCCGCCGCCGCGGCCGCCGCCGGGGGCAGGGCCGTGATCGACCGGATCAGGGAACTGTTCGCCGGGCGCGGCGGCGCCGCGCAGCCCGCGGCCGGGGCGCATGCGCACGATGCGCTCCAGGTTGCCGCCGCGGCGCTGCTGGTCAACGCCGCCTCGGTCGACGACAGCTTCGACGAGGTCGAGCGGCAACGCATCCTCGCCATCTTGCCGGAACGCTTTTCGCTCACCGCCGACGAGGCCGGGACTCTCCTGGCGGCCGCGCAGGACAAGGCGGAGGGGTCGGCGCAGCTCCTCGGCTTCACCCGCACGGTGAAGGACAACTACTCCTACGAGGAGCGCGTTGCGCTGGTCGAGATGCTGTGGGAGGTCGTGCTCGCCGACGGCCGGCTCGATGCGCACGAGGCGCAGTTCATGCGCCGCATCGGCGGGCTGCTCTACGTCACCGACCGCGACCGGGCGCTTGCCCGGCGCAGGGCGGCCGCGCGGCTGGACCGCGGGGGCGGCGGGCAGCGGTCCGCGACGACAAACGCGCAGAACGCCGGTTGACAAGAACGGCGGTACTACTAGGTTCCGTGTCGCGGCAAGGGCGGCGCGCCGGCCAACGGGATCGGGAGCAGGGGAACCATGACTTACATCGTCAACGAAATGTGCATCAAGTGCAAGTTCATGGATTGCGTGGAAGTCTGCCCCGTGGACTGCTTCTACGAGGGCGAGAACATGCTCGTCATCCATCCCGACGAATGCATCGATTGCGGCGTGTGCGAACCGGAATGCCCGGTCGAGGCGATCCGCCCCGATACCGACGACGGTGCCGAGGAGTGGGTCGAGGTCAACCGCAAGTATGCCGACGCGTGGCCCAACATCACCCGCAAGGGCGAGCCCCTCGAGGACGCCGACGACTGGCGCGAGGCACAGAACAAGTTCGCCGAGCACTTCTCGGAGAACCCGGGCGAGGGGACCTGACCGCTCCGGACAGGCGGCCGACAGCCGCCCCGGTTCGATGAGGTAGAGACCGGACGATGGCAACCAAACGGGCCTTTGCGGAAGGCGACTATGTCGTCTATCCGACGCACGGCGTGGGCCGGGTGCTCGGCATCGAGGACCGCGAGGTCGCCGGGTTCGACCTCAAGCTGTTCGTGATCTCCTTCGAGTCCGACAAGATGACGCTGCGCGTGCCGGTGGACAAGGTCAAGAACTCGGGGCTGCGCAAGATCAGTTCGCGCGCCAAGATGAAGGCGGCGATGACGACGCTGAAGGGCCGCGCGCGCGGCAAGCGCACCATGTGGTCGCGCCGCGCGCAGGAATACGACGCCAAGATCAACAGCGGCGACCCGGAGGCCATCGCCGAGGTGGTCCGCGACCTGTATCGGGCCGCCGGACAGCCGGACCCGTCCTATTCCGAGCGCCAGATGTACGAGGCGGCGGTCGAACGGCTGGCGCAGGAGTTGGCGCTGGTCGAGAAGATCGACCGGGATGCGGCGGTGGAGAGGCTCGAAGGCGTTCTCGCCAAGCCGTTGTGACGCCCCCCGGGGACGGGCGGCCGCGCCGGCCCGCGCACCGCGTGCGCTCCCGTGGCGCTTGAACGCATCGTTTCCGGCGGACAGACCGGCGTCGACCGGGGCGCGCTCGACGCCGCCCTCGAGGCCGGATTTCCCTGCGGCGGCTGGTGCCCGCGCGGCCGCCGGGCGGAGGACGGCGCGATCCCCTGCCGTTATCCGCTGCGCGAAACGTCGTCTGCCCGCTATATCGTGCGGACCCGCCGGAACGTGTGCGATTCCGACGGCACCCTGATCCTTTCCCGGGGCGCGCCGTCGGGCGGAACCCGCGCCACCCTCGCCTTCGCGCGACGCATGGCGAAGCCGTGGCTGGCGATCGACTTCGACGGTACGAACGATGCGGAAGCCGCATGCCGCATCCGCGCCTGGATCGCGGCGGAGGGAATAGCCGCCCTCAACGTCGCCGGCCCGCGCGCGAGCGCCTGTCCCGACGGCGGCGACCGGACGCGGCGGGTGATCGCTCTCGTTCTCGCGGCCGGGCCTATTCGACGACGATCTTGACCCTGCGTCCGGCGAGGACCGGCTCCCCCGGCTGCAGTCCGTTGAGCATGCGGAAATGCTCGACCGGCAGGTCATCGACCGCCATCCGCCGCGCGAGGCTCTCCTGGGTGTCGCCGCGGCGGGCGGTAATCGTCGCGATCCGGCGCGGACGCCAGGCCGCGGCCTCCCCGGCGCCGACCTCCCGCAGGCTCCCCTCGATTTCGGCGACCGCGGCGTCGAGCCGTGCGCTTCCCCGGGGGAAGAGGAAAACCGCTTCGTAGAACCCGTATCTGCGCGCCCCGACAGCGAGGATCTGCATGTCCATTACGCCGGTCCGGGAGAGTTCCGGGATATGCGTCACCGCCGCCGGCATTCCGTCGATGTCGAACTCGTGGATGAGGCCGAGCGGCACCACCGGCGACCATCGTTCGTGCAGGAACCCGGCCGGCGAGCGCGCGACCCCGCTGCGGCGCAGGGTGAAGAAGATGAGGGCGTTGCCGGGTCCGGCGGCTATCACCGCCTGCGGCGTGTTGCGGAGGACGAAATCGTCGGGCACCGAGAAGCGGAAGCGCAGCGTGGGGTGGAGAAAGTGCCGGCCGCGGACGAAGCCCTGCTCGGGGCGCGCGCCGTAGATGATCCCCTCGATCTTGTCGAAATAGACGTCGCGCGCGACCATCGGATCGCGCACGGCGGATTCGGCGGCCTTCGCCTGCGCGCGTTCGATGCGGGCGATCGGGGCCGGATGGGTCGAGGTGTAGTCGAAACGGTCGACCTCGCCGGGCGGCCGGCCGGCACGTTTCGCCTGAAACCGCTCGTGCAGGCGCGTCTTTTGCAGCACGCCGGCCAGTGCGCCGGCGTCGTAACCCGCGCGCGCCAGATAGCGCAGCCCGAGATCGTCGGACTCGAACTCGTTGTCGCGCGAGAAGCTCCGGAGATAGGCGAAGGCCCCGGCGGCGCTCAGGTCGACAACGGCCTCCCCGATACCGGCCCCCGGGGCGGCCGCTTCGGCGAGGATACCGGCGGCGAGCACACCGAGCCCCGACAGCATGGACTGGCCGCGGGCGCGCGCGTGATGCAGCGCCGTGATGTGGCCGAGTTCGTGACCGAGAACGGCGGCGAGCTCCGCCTCGCTGTTCAGGAGCGCGAGGAGACCGCGGGTGATGTAGACATACCCGCCCGGCGTCGCGAACGCGTTGACGATACCGGAATCGATGACGGTGGAGGTGTATCCCAGATCGCGCCGTTCGGTGGTCCGGGCCAGCAACTGCCCCACCGAATCGACGTAGCGCTGAAGCTCCTCGTCGGCGAGGCGCGGCCCCAGATCCCGGAGCACCGCAGCATGCAGCCTCTGCCCCTCCGCCTTCTCCTCGGCCTCGGTGACGCCGCCGGTGAAAACCCGCTTGCCGGTCGCCGGGTTGACCGTGCATCCGCCCGGCCCGACCAGCAGGGAAGCGGCCAGGACGACGGCCAGCACGCTCCGCCATCGTTGAATCACTCGACTATCTCCAGTTGTTCCGGATGGTTCAATTCAATCATAGGTCCATTCCGCCACTTGAGCCAGCCCCTTGCCCGCAGCCTGCGCCCGGCGAGCGCAGCGATATCGATGCCGGCGCGGGAGAAGCGGCGGCGATATTTGCGCACGACCGAGATCGTGAAATCGCTGCGCCAGTCGGCGCCGAAATTGAGATAGGACCTGCCGCGGACCACCGCCGCATCGAGAACCAGGCCCTCGACGATCTGGAAGGTGCCGATGGCCCGCACCGTCTCCTCCGGGGCGAGGATGCGGTAGTAGCGCAGCCGCCAGATCCCGCGGCGGGCGGCGCGCGCTTCGCGCTCCAGCGCCAGCATCCGGCCCACCCGCGCCCGGTTGTCCGGGAAGGAATAGACCCGGGCGAGGCCGCGGCGCAGCATCTCGCCCTGCAGCCATAGGGCGGGCCGGCCGGCCGCCTTCTCGCGTTCGACGTGGGCGAGCAGGCGGCGGTGGCGGTCCACCCGGCGTCCGCCGTAGACCAGCCTGACGCGCGCGCCGCGGGTCAGCGCCTCGAGCGCGCTCCTGGCCTCGGCGGCGAGCGGCCAGTCGCGAAATCCGGTCCGGCCGAGCGCCAGCTTGGGCGCCTGGATGCCGGTCAGGCGCACCTCGGGGCCGCCCCGCAGCTTCACCGTGTCGCCGTCGATCACGGCCTCCACGACTCCCCGGCGCGGCAGCTCCGCAGCCGCCGGCGGGCACAGCAAGAACGCCGCCCCCGCCGCCGCGAGAACCGCCGGCGCCGCACGTTGCCACGCCGCCAGGCGCCGGTAGAATGCGCCGCGCGGCCGGACCGGACGCGGAAACCGCAGATGGCGCGCGAACAGCTTTATCCCCCCATCCAGCCCCACGACTGCGGACGGCTCGCCGTCGATGCGGTGCACAGCCTGTACTGGGAAGTCTCGGGAAATCCAGAGGGGACTCCGGTCGTCTTCCTGCACGGCGGTCCGGGGGCGGGGGCGGTCGCGGCGCACAGGCGGTTCTTCGACCCGGCGCATTACCGCATCGTGATCTTCGACCAGCGCGGCGCCGGGCGTTCCACACCGGTCGGGGAGCTTCGCGACAACACCACCGCACATCTCGTTTCCGATATGGAGCAGATTCGCGCGCTGCTCAACATCGACCGATGGCTGCTGTTCGGCGGTTCGTGGGGCAGCACGCTGGCGCTGGCCTATGCCGAGGCCCATCCGGAACGCGTCCTCGGCCTCGTCCTGCGCGGCATCTTCCTCGGCGGCGCGGCGGAGATCCGCTGGTTCCTTTACGGCATGCGCACGGTCTTCCCCGAGGCGTGGGAGGAGCTGACCGCGCCGCTCGACGAGGAGGAACGGTCGGATATCCTCGCCGCCTACCACCGCCGCCTGACGAGCGGCGACCCGGCGGCGGTGCAGCCCGCCGCCCGCGCCTGGGCGCGCTACGAGGGCGCCTGTTCCACCCTGCTTCCGAGCCCGGAGACGGTCGCCGCTTTCGGCGAGGATTCGATGGCAGTGGGGCTCGCGCGGATCGAGACCCACTATTTCGTCAACGGCGTCTTCCTCGACCCCGGCGCGCTGCTTGCCGGCGTCGGGCGCATCCGCCGCCTGCCGGGCGTCATCGTCCAGGGCCGCTACGATATGGTCTGCCCCATCGTCACCGCCGATGCGCTCCACCGCGCGTGGCCGGAGGCGGAGTATGTCGTCGTCCCCGATTCCGGCCATTCCGCCATGGATCCCGGCGTTCGCGCCGCCCTGGTCCGCGCCACCGAACGTTTCAAGACCCTCCCCGGCCGGCGGTCGTGACGGGGCGGCCGAACAAGGAGGAAAGAAAATGTCATCGGCGACCCGAATTACGCTCGAACGGCTGGAAAACGCGTCGGTTTCGGAGGACGGCGGGAGCGTTTCCTTCACCGTCCGCGATCCTTCCGGATCGGGCGCCGAGATCGTTTGCCGCGCCGACGATCTCGAACGGTTCGTCGCCTACCTCGCCGGGCTCGGCGCGCGGGCGGCGGTGCGGCGCCCCGACGTGACCCCGCGCTTCTTCGGCAACACCGATCGGGTGCTCGCCGAACCGATGGAGACCTCCGATATCGGCCTCGCGCGCGGGCTCGAGGACGGTGCGGTGATCCTGGTCGCGCGCCTGTTCGGCTTCGATCTCGGTTTCACCGTCACCCGGCCGCAACTCGCCGCGCTCCATCGGGAGATCGAGCGCACGATGCCGCGTGCGGCCCTGGCCCCCGCCGACCACCATCACCACGATCATTAGCCCGCATTTCCCCCGCGGCCACGGTCCGCGCGCCGTCCCCGGGGCCAAGCAGGGCGGCGGTGCGCGGCAACGGTCGTCGAAGCGGTCGTTCCCGCGGCCTTCGCGCCCGCCATCGCCGGTCAACCGGTTTTCCGCTCCACCTGTCCATCGGGCGCGACCCGCACGCCGTAATCGCGCTCGGCGGCCCCGGTGCTGACCAGTCCGAGCGCGAGATCGCGGGCGATGGCGTCCGCCGGGCGGTCGGCGGCGGGTCCGTAGCCGCCGCCGCCGGGGCTTTCGATGCGGACGCGCTGGCCCTTGCGCAGGACAACCCCGGACAGTTTGGCCGTCCGGTCCGGCGAGTGCTCGCCGTCGTCCTGTTCGTAGACGATGCGGTTGGGTGCGCCGCGGCCGCCGCCGAGGATGCCGAACGCGGGAAAGCGCGCGCGCTCGCCGAAGACGACGAGGTCGGCCGCATCGGCGAGCAGCTCGAATTCGTAGACCGCGCCCAGCCCGCCCCGGTGGCGGCCCGGCCCGCCGCTGTCCGGCCGCAGCCCCCACCGGGTGACGCAGACGGGGTAGGCCGCTTCCAGAATCTCCGCCGGCGGGATGGTGGCCATGCCGATGGGGGCGTTGCCGTGGCTCAGACCGTCGCCCTCCGGATTGCCGCCGAGGCCGCCGCCGAAGAAGGTGAAAAGGATGAACCTGGAGCCGCGGCCGTTGGCGCCCGACATCAGGAGCGCGTTGACGGTCGCGAAGCAGGCGGCGTTGACCCGCTCCGGCGCCGCTCCGGCCAGCGCGCCGAAGATCACGTCGATCGTCCGCATGATGTTTTCGGTGTAGCCCGACACCGGCGCCGGGGGCTCGGCGGCGAGGATCGAGCCTTGCGGGATGACGAAGTCGATGGGTTCGAGGCAGCCGCCGCTGGCCGGAACCTCGTGGAAGATGTGCTTGAGCGCCACAAAGGAGGCGGCGATCGTGGTCGCGCGCGAGACGTTGAGCGGCCCGGCGCAGGCCGGCGCCGAACGCGAGAAGTCGAGGGTCAGCCTTTCGCCGTCGACGGTGAGGTCGAGCGCGACCCTGAGCGGCTCGTCGCCGCGCCCGTCATTGTCGATGAAATCCTCGAACGAATAGGTGCCGTCCGGCAGGTCGGAAATCAGCGCGCGCATCTGGCGGCTCGCACGGCGGCGGATCTCCGCCATGGCGGCGGCCACGGTGTCGTCGCCGAAGCTGTCGAGCAGGTCGTGCAGCCGCGCCGTCCCGAGGTCGAGCGCGCCCAGCTGGGCGTTGAGGTCGCCGTAATTGCTCCGCGGAAGCCGGCCGTTGGCGAGCAGAATGTCGACGATGTCGCGGTTGACGACGCCGCGGTCGGCGAGCTTCACCGGCGGAATGCGCACCCCCTCCTGCATGATGTCGCCGGCGTCCGGGTTGTAGTTCCCCGCCACGTTGCCGCCGACATCGATCCAGTGGCCGACCGAGGCGAGGTAACAGAACAGCGCCCCGCCGCGGAAGATCGGCTTGACCAGCTTGATGTCGTTCAGGTGCGTCGCCCCGACATAGGGGTCGTTGAGCAGGTAGATATCGCCGTCCCGGGGCCCGCCGTCGGCGGCGGCGCGGCCGATCGCCGCCCTGGTCGCGTAGCTCATCGCCCCGATGAAGACCGGCAGCCCCTGCTTGCCCATCGCCACCGTCTCGCCGTTCGTATCGTAGACGCCGTGGCTGCCGTCGCGCGCCTCGGCGATGACCGGGCTGAAGGCGGCGCGGAACAGCGTCGCGTCCATTTCATCGACAAGCTGTTCGAGCCGGCCGCGGATCACTGCGAGGGTGACGGGATCGAGATCGGCGGACACTGGGAAATCCCGGCGCGGGCGTTGTGCCGCAGGCGTTGCAACGAGAACCGATGATGGCATAGTGACCGGATCGAGTCATGCCGGCCTGCGCGGCGGGCAGGGGCAGCGGGAGAACACCGGATGGAGATTCGCAAGCTCGTCACAGTGGTCGAGGAGACCCGGCGTGAACTCGGCCGGCCGATCGAGCCGGCGACCCGCCAGGCCGCCGCCATCGCGGTGATCGCCAACCCCTATGCCGGGGTCCACGACAATGAGCTCGAGGCGCTGCAACAGGCGGGGGCGGAATTGGGCGGCCTGCTCGTCCGGCGCGCCATCGATGCGCTGGGGATCGACGGGGCGGCGGTTCACAGCTACGGCAAGGCGGCGATCGTCGGCGAGCACGGCGAACGCGAGCACGCCGCCGCGGTGATGCATCCGAGGCTCGGCCGGCCGGTGCGCGAGGTCGTCGGCCCGGCGCGTTCGATCATGCCGTCGACCAAGAAAATCGGCGGGCCGGGCACGATCATAGACTGCCCGCTGCACCACAAGGACGAGATCTGGAAGTTCAGCCATTTCGACGCCATGCAGGTCTCGGTCGCCGACGCTCCCCGCGCCGACGAGATCGTGGTCGTCGTGGCGGTCAGCGATTCGGGCCGCCCGGCCCATCGGGTGGGCGAGGATCTGGTCGTCGCCGACGTGATGTCGAAGAACGAGTAGATGTCCCTTATCGCGCCTTTCCGGGCGATCGTTCCCGACCCGGCGCACGCGGCCGCGGTGGCGGCGCCGCCCTACGATGTGGTCTCGCGGGCGGAGGCGCGCGCGCGCGCCGCCGGCAACCGGCTGAGTTTTCTTCGCGTTTCGAGGCCGGAGATCGACCTGCCCGACGGGACGGGGGGCGACGATCCCGCGGCCTACGCGCGTGCGGCGGAAAACATGGCGCAGTTGCGGGATCGGGGCGTGCTCCGCCTGACGGACCGGGCCGCCCTCTACGTCTACCGCGCGGAGGCCGGCGGCCACCGCCAGACCGGCATCGCCGGGGCGGCCTCGGTCGCCGCCTACCGCGAGGGCCGGATCCGCCGGCACGAACTCACCCGCCCCCGCCAGGTCGCCGACCGCGCGCGCCAGATCGCGGCGGTCGGCGCGCACACCGGGCCGGTGATGCTGTCGCACCGCGACGATGCGGCCCTTGCCGCGGCAGCCGCTGCGGTCGCGGCCGCGCCGCCGACGCTCGAGGCCGCGGTCGACGGCGTGATGCATTCGGTGTGGATCGCAGACGGCGAACCCGGCGCCGCGCTCGCCGATGCGGTGGGCCGTATCGAGACCCTCTATATCGCCGACGGTCACCACCGTTCCGCGGCCGCTGCCGAACTCGACGGCGCAGGCCGTTTCCTCGGCATCAGCTTCCCCGCGGGCGAGATGCGAATTCTCGACTACAACCGGGTGGTCCGCGATCTCGGCGGGCGGACTGTCGAGGATTTCTTCGACGCGCTCCGCGCCGGTTTCGCGGTGGACCCCTCGTCCGAACCGGTCCGCCCCGAACAGCCGCACCGTTTCGGGCTCTACGTCGCCGGGCGGTGGTACGGGCTCCGGCTCCGCGCCGCGCCCGAGGACGACGGCGATCCGACCGCAGCGCTCGACGCCGAGATCCTGTCCAGAACCGTGCTCGCGCCCATTCTCGGTATCGAGGATCCGCGCAACGATCCGCGGATCGATTTCGTCGGCGGGAGCCGGGGGCTCGACGGGCTGGCGGCGCGGGTGGACAGCGGCGAGATGGCGGCCGCCTTCGCCCTTTGCCCGACGACGCTCCGCCAGATCTTCGCCGTCTCGGATGCAGGCCGGGTTATGCCGCCCAAATCGACCTGGTTCGACCCCAAGCTCGCCGACGGGCTGCTGTCCCTGCCGCTGGAAGGACAGGATGGCTGAGGCTGCGGAACCGGATGCGCCCTACGCCCCCATCGAGGGGTGCTGCAACGCCTGCCGACACTACGATCCGACCGCCTTCGGCCAGGCCAATTACGGCCATTGCCGGCGCTATCCCCCGGTTGCCGTCGAACGGCAGAGGGACGGTCTGCCGCGCGGACTCTGGCCCGTGGTGGGTTACGACGATCGCTGCGGCGAGTACCGGGCCCGCCTGAGCGCGGGGCGTCTACGCGCCCTCGATATCGACGATCCGGTGCGGTGAGGCATGCACGCCGAGGGTGGTAAGCGGCCTGTCGCCGGTGACGCGGAAGCCGTGGCGCTGGCCCGGCGGCACGATCAGGGTGACGCCGGGGTGGAGCGGCACGGTGCCGTCCTCGCCCTCGGCCCAGGCCTCTCCGGCGCCTTCGAGGACCGTGATGATCTCGACATAGGGATGCGCGTGCTCCGGCGTTTCGTAGCCCGGCGGCGAGACCTGGATGCCGGTGCGAACCGGGGTCGAGCCCTCGTCGTCCCCGGCCAGCGTGCGGTAGGTTGCGCCGCCCGGGAACCGTTCGACTTCCACCGTCCGATGTTCGACGACCTTCATCGCGGCCCTCCGTTCCTCATGTCACCCAGGCTACGCCCGCGCCGCCCGCCGTGCACGCGCTGTTTCTAGCCGCCGAGCCCGGCGAGGCGTTCCAGAACGCGCATGGCTGCCGCGCGTTCCGCCGCCGGGATGGGCTCGAGAATCCTTTGCTGCGCGCGCTCCACCGCGTCGAGCGCCGCCTCCATCGCCTCCTTGCCCGCGGCGGTGAGACGGAGCGCGTTGGTGCGCTGGTCGTCCGGCTGGCGTTCGCGCCGGATCTGGTCCCGCCGTCCCAGGCGGCGCAGGATCTCGGTCAGCGTGCTGCGGTCGATCCCGGTCATTCTGACCAGGTCGGTCTGGTTGATGCCGGGGTTCTGGTGGACGCAGAGCAGGACCGCGAACTGGGGCGGCGTCGGACCGTCCTCGCCCACCTCCTCGACAAACAGGTCGACCGCGCGCTGCTGCGACCGGCGCAGGAGATGGCCCGCCGCAGCGCGCAGGTCGTAGCTGCCAGGGTCGATCGGGCCGGTCTCCCCGGCCGCCGGTCCGCCGCCGTCGCGCATGCCGCTCCCGAATCGCTCCACAAACAATCTGTACACGGATTAAATTCGCGGCTATCCTCGCTGTCAATATCGGAGCGGAGAAGGGTGGAGCAGCGATGATGGAATTCGGGATGCAGTTCTTTCCGTGCGTCGGACCGGACCAGCGCCCGGCCGCGGGGTATTTCGACGACTGCCTCAGCCTGAGCGGGCTGTGCGACGAATACGGCTACACCCACATCCGGACCGTGGAGCACTACTTTCACCCCTACGGCGGCTACAGCCCGAACCCGATCGTGTTCCTCGCCGCCGCCTCGCAGCGCAGCCGCACCGCGCGCATGGTCACCGGCGCGGTGCTGCCGGTGTTCAACAACCCGCTCAAGCTCGCCGGCGAGATCTGCATGCTCGACGCCATCTCCGGCGGGCGCCTCGAGGTCGGCTTCGCCCGCGCCTTCCTGCCGCACGAGTACCAGCGCTTCGGGGTGTCGCTCGATGAGTCCGTCGCCCGTTTCGACGAGGGGATGGCGCAGGTGGGCCGTCTGCTCGAAGAGGAAAACGTGACGGAAAACGGACGGTTTCACAGCTTCGCGGACGTCACCTCGCTGCCGCGCCCGACGCAGAAGCCGCGCCCGAAGTTCTGGACCGCGGCCTTTACCACGCCGCAGTCGTTCGAGAAGGCCGGGCGCCAGGGCAACTGGATCATGGCGATCCCGATCGGCGGCGCCGCGATGCGCGACCTCTGCGACATCTACCGCGAGGCGTGGGACAAGGCGGGCCACCCGGGCGGAGGACGGGTGATGCTGGCCTTCCACATGTACTGTCACGAGGATGCCGTCGAGGCCGCGCGAATCGCGCGCGATCCTCTCAACCGCTATCTCGGCTCGCTCGTCGATGCCGCGTCGGACTGGATCAGCGGCGCCTCATCGACCGACTACAAGGGCTACGACAAGATGATCGACGCCCTCAAGCGGGAGACCTTCGAATCCCAGGTCGAGAAGGGCGCGGCCTGGGTCGGCACGCCGGAGCAGCTGGTCGACCGGATCGCCGGCTATGCCGAGGCCGTCGGCGGCATCGACGACGCCTCGCTGCAGGTCAATTTCAACGACATGAGCCTGGCCGATGCCGAACGGTCGGTCCGCCTGTTCGGCGAGGAGGTCATGCCCCATTTCGACACCGAGAGGGCGGCGGCGGAATAGCCGGCCAGCCTCGTTCCCGGATCTCCGGAACGCCTCGCCGGATGGTCCGGGCGGGCCGGCGGCCGCCGGCGGCCGCCTGGAAAGGACGACGCATGGAACCGCATCGGATCGACGTCCATCACCACATCCTGCCGCCGGACTACGTCGCCGCCGTCGGCGACGACCGGATCGGGCCTCTGATCCTCGCCGGGCGCACCCCGGAGTGGACCCCCGCCATGTCGGTCGAGGCGATGGACCGGAACGGCATCGCCACCGCCGTCACCTCGATCTCCGCGCCGGGGCTCTGGTTCGGCGACAGCGGCGAGACGGCCGGGCTCGCGACAATGTGCAACGAATACGCCGCTTCCATCCGGCGCGACCATCCCGGCCGTTTCGGCGTGTTCGCGAGCCTGCCGCTGCCCGATGTCGATGCCAGCCTCGCCGAGATCGCGTACGCGCTCGACACGCTGCAGGCCGACGGGATCGGCCTGTTGACGAGCTACGGGGACCGCTATCCCGGCGATCCAGCCTTCCGCCCGGTGTTCGACGAGCTCAACCGGCGCGGCGCCGTGGTCTATTTCCACCCCACCAACGCGCCGTGCAGCCAGTGCCTGCCGGAGATCCCGGCGGCAACGCTCGATTTTCCGTTCGACACCACCCGGGCGATCGTGAGCCTGCTCTATTCCGGCACCTTCGCGCGCTGCCGCGACATCCGGTTCATCTTCTCCCACGCCGGCGGAACCGCGCCGTTCCTCGCCGAGCGCATCGCCCGGCTCGCGGCCCGGCCGGGGTTCCGGGAGGCGGTGCCCGACGGTGTCCTGCCGGAACTCGCACGGCTCTATTACGACACCGCGCTGTCGGCCAACTGGCTCGCCTTCCGCAGCCTGCTGGAGCTGGCGTCTCCGGAGCAGGTCCTGTTCGGCAGCGACTATCCCTTCGCGCCCGAGGCGACGATGACTGCAACGGTCCGGGGGCTGATCGACCTCGGGCTGGAACCCGACGTGCTGCGCGGCATCGAGCGCGACAACGCGCTGCCGCTCTTCCCCCGCATCGCCGCCGGGTGAGCGCGCCGCCCGCCGGCCCTCAGGGGAGGATGACGATCTTCCCGAAGAACCCGCGCTCCTCCATCAGGCGCTCCGCCGCGCCGGTCTCGGAGAGCGGGAAGGTGTGGCTCACGACCGGAGCGAGCCGGCCCGCGGCCACGTGCTCCACCGACCGCTCGACATCCTCCTGCGCGTAGCTGTTCGAGCCCAGCACGTCGAGTTCGCGCACCCAGATATAGCGGAGGTCGGTCGCCGGATCGTGGCCCGCCGTGGCGCCGCAGGTGAGCACCCGGCCGCCCCGCTTCGCGGTCCTCAGGCAGGGCGCCCAGGTGTCGCCGCCGGTGAAGTTGACCACCACGTCACAGCCCTTCTTGCCGGAGGCGAGCCATGCGGCCCGCGAGAAATCCTCCTGCGAGTAGTCGATCGCATGGTCGGCGCCGAGCTCCTCCAGACGGCGGCATTTCGCAGCCGAACCGGCGGCGGCGATCAACCGCGCCCCGGTCATCTTGCCGAACTGGAGGCAGGCGATACCCACCCCGCCGCTGGCGCCCAGCACCAGCATCGTCTCGCCCGCCGCAAGGCGGCCGCGGGCGAACAGCATGCGGTGCGCGGTGCCGTAGTTGATCGGGACCGCCGCCGCGGTCTCGAACGCGAGACTGTCGGGCAGGCGGACGAGGTTCTTCGCCGGAACGCAGACGAGTTCCGCGAGCCCGCCCGGGATCTCCTCGCCCATCATGCCGCCGTCGGTCTGCGGGTTCATCGTCACCCGTTCGCCCGGCGCCCAGCCCGCCACGCCGGGGCCCAGCGCATCGACGACGCCGGCGATGTCGCCGCCGGAAATGAACGGCATCGGCACCGGAAAGCCCGGCATGCCGCGTCTGACGAAGATGTCGAGATGGTTGAGACCGCAGGCCTTGACCGCCACCCGCACCTCGCCCGGTCCGGGCTCGGGGTCGGGCCAGTCGCGGTAGACGATATTCTCGATCCCCCCCTGCCGTTCGATCACCGCCGCTTTCACCGAACTCCTCCCTGCCGTTCGCCCCTAACGCCCGCCGTCGTCGACGAAACGGTTGATGCCGACGTCTTCCCGCCAGGTCCGCCGCCACGCTTCGAGGAGCGGTGCGTGCATCTTCGCGTTGCGCCCGGCGACCGCCGCGATGTCGGCGCGCAGCCCCGGCATCGCCGCCTCCACCTCGGCGTAGAGCGCCTCCTCGTCGATGCCGGTGAGCCGCCTTCCGTCGAGCACCACGCGCCCGTCGACGATCACCGTCTCGACGCCCTCCCCGCTCTCGGCGAAGACCGTCTGGCGGGCTGCGCTGTTCAGCGGAACGTATTGCGGCGTCGCGAGGTCGATCACCGAGATGTCGGCCTTCATGCCCGGGCGGATCGCCCCCACCTCGCCGGCGAGGCCGAGCGCCCGCGCCCCGCCCAGGGTGGCGCAGGCGATGGTGTCGGCCGCGCTTGGCGGGCCGGGCTCGGGGTTGACGATCGCGGCGAGGCCGGCAAAGGCCTTCATCGCCTGGAAAATATTCTGCGAATCGCCGCACGAGCAGTTGTCGCAGCCGATCGCGGTCGGCACACCGGCGTCGAGATAACCGCGGATGGGCGGCACCCCGGATCGGGTCTTGAGGTTGCCGACCGGGTTGAGGATCACGTTGGTCCCGGTCTCGGCCAGGATGTCGATCTCGTCGGGGCGCATCCAGACGCTGTGCGCGAGCCCGACCCGGGGTCCGAGGAGGCCGGTCGAACGCAGGTATTTCACCTGCGAGCCGTCGTGTTCCGGCATGAACAGTCGCCCGGCGACCGCCATGCCGCGCGACTCGTAGATATGGGTGATGACCGGCAGGCCGAACTCCTCCGAGAGCGCCGCCAGCCCCTCGAGCAATGCCGACGTGCAGAATTCCGGGCTGGTCGGGGCGAGCGCCCAGCCGAGCCGCGGCGAGGCCGTGCGATGCGCGAGATAGCGCTCGCGGACATGTTCGAGCGGGTCGCTGCGGCCGGGTTCGACCGAGGCGCCGAGGAAACGGTGGTATTCCTCCGGCACGACCTCCTTCCAGAACGGTACGCGCTCGATCCCCGGAATGTCGCCGATCTGCAGGGAGAATGTGCAGCGGATGCCGATCTCCTCGTAGGCCGCGAGGACGGCCTCGAGATGCTCCGGGTCGAACGGGTATAGCGTCAGCATGTCCTGGATCGTCGTCATGCCGGAGCGCAGGCACTCGGCAGCGCCCAGCAGCGTCCGCGCCCGCACCTCGGCGACCGGGCGCTTCGGATAGGACGGCGGCAGCGCGCCCAGCACCCAGTGCTCGAGCGGTATCGTCTCGAAACAGCCCTTCAGGAGCACATCGTGGGAGTGGTAGTGCGCGTTGACGAAACCCGGCATGACCAGCTTGCCCGAGGCGTCGATGATCCGGTCGGCCGATCCGGTTCCGGATTGCAGCCCGCGGCCGACCTGTACGATCCGGCCGCCCCGGATCAGTACGTCGGCGATGTCCGGCCGGTCGGTATCCCCGTCGTGGTCGTACACCCGGCCGCCCCGGATCAGGATGCTGGCCCCGTCCGCCATCCTCGCCTCCCCTCGCGACCGGCCCACTATAACGCGACTCAGCCCGGCCGGCGGACTAAGCTGGCTTGTATGAGCCAGTCCGCCGTTCAGGTCGTGCGCGCGCTCGCCGCGACGCTGGCGGTGCAGGCGATGGTCACGATGGCGACGCTGACCGTCCCGGTCTTCGCGCCCGAGGCGGCGGACGACATCGGGCTCGCCGCCGCGAATATCGGCATCTTCGCCTCCCTGGTCTATGCCGGGGCGATGACCGCCTCGTTGCTGAGCGGCGGCATCGTGCCGCGCTACGGGCCGATCCTGATGAGCCAGGCGGGGCTTGCGATCTCGGTCGCCGCGCTCGCCCTGGTGACGACGGCGTGGTGGCCGCTGCTGGCCGCGGCCGGGTTCCTGCTGGGCGTGGGTCTGGGTCCGGCGACGCCGGCCAGTTCCCACATTCTCGCCCGCCACACGCCGGCCCGCCTGTCCTCGCTGGTCTTCTCGATCAAGCAGACCGGCGTGCCGCTGGGCGGGATGCTGGCGGGCGCGCTGGTGCCCCTGTTCGTCCTGGAGTTCGGCTGGCGCGGCTCGTCCTGGGCGGTCGCCCTGATGTGCGTCCTCTGCATCCTCGCCATCCAGCCGACGAGGCGGCACTTCGACATCGATCTCGAGCCCGGCGGCCGCGGCTTGCGGGGCAACGTCGCCGGTTCGCTGAGGATGGTTCTCGGCCACCGGGTGCTGCGCCGGCTCTGCTTCGCGTCGTTCTTCTTCGCCGCCCTGCAGCAGTGCTTCAGCGTCTTTCTCGTCACCTATCTGGTCGACGGGGCCGGCATGGAGTTCGTCAAGGCGGGGCTGACCCTGTCGATCGCCCAGTTCGCCGGCATCGTCGGGCGCATCGTCTGGGGCGGGCTCGCCGACTGGCTCGGCCGGCCGCAGCCGGTGCTGGGCGGCCTCGGGGTCGCCATGGGCCTCGCCGGCTTCGCGGCCGCGTGGTTCGGCGACGGCTGGCCGTGGTGGGCGATCGTCGGCGTGTCGATCGTGCTCGGCGCCACCGCGGTCGGCTGGAACGGAGTCTTCCTGTCCGAGGTCGCGCGCATCGCGCCGGGCGACGAGGCGAGCCGGGCGACCGGCGGGGCGCTGTTCGTCACCTTCTTCGGGGTCGTTGCCGCACCGCCCGTGTTCGGCGGACTCGCCGCGCTGACCGGATCGTTCGGCCACGGCTTCATCGTTTTCGCCGTGCTCGCCCTGGCCTCCGGCATCGCGGTCCTGCGGGCGCGCCCGTCCGCTTGAAGGCCGCCGGCGGCGCCCTATCGCCGGTTGCGTCTTGCCTCGCTCCGTTCGGCGACGATGGAGGATGCGAAGATGACCGCCGCGCCCGCAACGGTCCACAGATCCGGCAGTTCCGAGAATGCGACAAAACCGATCGCCACTGCGAACGGCAGCCGGGCGAAATCGAACGGCGCGACGGCGCCGGTCTCGCCGACCGCGAAGGCGCGGGTATAGAAGCGCTGAGCCGTGGCCGAGGCGGCGCCCAGCAAAGCACCCCATAGCCACTGTTCCAGCGTCGGCCACTCCCATACGAACGCGGCGCCGATGACCGCGAAGGGCAGCATGTAGACCGACTGGTAGAGCACGGCCGTGTCGGGATGATCGTTGCGGATGGCGACTTTCAGCATCATCGCCGAACTGGCGATGCAGAGCCCGGCGCCGATCACCATGAACATCCCGATATTGACCTCCTGGAAGCCGGGCCGGACGATCACCAGCGTGCCGGCGAAACCCATCAGCAGCGCCGTCCAGCGCATCGGGTGCGCCGACTCCCGCAGAAACAGGACCCCGAACAGGGCGATGAACAGCGGGAACGTGAACGAGATCGCTGTCGCATCCGCAATCGGGATCAGCGCCAGGCTGCCGAACCAGCCATACATCGCGATCGTGCTCAGCAGACCCCGGGTGACGTAGATCCCGGTGTGCCGCGTGCGCATGACGCTGAGCCCGGCCTGCATCAGCCACGGCACCATGACGGCGACGCCGAACAGCGCCCGGAACAGCGAGATTTCGAGGAAGTGCATCTCCTTCGACAGGTAGCGCACGATGGCGGTCTGCGCCGCGAACATCAGGGCGCTCGCCGTCATCCAGGCCGCGCCCTGCCAGGACGGCGGAAGGCGTGCGAAGGAGCGTTGGAAACCCGGGAACTGCAAGCCGCGTCAACGCTCCAGAACGGACTCGAAGCCCTCGAACTCCGGGTGTCCGAGATAGAGGCCGCGGCGGCCGCCGGCGCCGGCGTGAGCCTTGCGGAACGCCTCCGACCGGGTCCATGCCTCGAACGCCGCGCGGTCGCGCCATGTCGAGTGCGAGGCGTAGAGGGTGTGGTCTTCCGCCTCTGGCCCTTTCAGGAGGCGGAAGCCGAGGAAGCCCGGAACGCCGTCCAGATGCGAATCCCGTTCCGTCCAGACCCGTTCGAATTCGGCCTCGCGCCCGCGCGCGATCCGGAACCTGTTCATTGCGATAAACACCGTGCGCCCCCTTCCCGCCGTGATCGACCGGACGGGTTGTGCCACAGACGGGCGCGGCGGCGAAATGCCCCGCGGGCGCCGTGCGCAGGAGGATCGCGGCGCTTCCCCGCCGCCGGCCCATCCGGGGCATCCCCGGCGGCGCCCGATTGAAGCGGCGGCGGGGATGTGGAATTCTGCAGCCAACCGAAGAGCCATGAGGCGGCGCCCCGGATCGGCGGCCGCGCGGCGGCGTCGAAACCCGAGCGTCGTCGAAACCCGAAAGGACGATCGATGGCAGTGGACAGGGACCGGGCGGCGGACATCGATTCGGCGCATCTCGAACCGCATTACGGCTGGGGCAGGGCGATCCCGGCGCCCGGCCACAGCGGCGTCGACACCGAAGAGCGCGTCAATTTCGACCGGCTGCGCAACTACCGCCTGGCGCGCGCCAAGCAGGCGCTCGAGAATTCGGCGCTCGGGGCGCTGCTCTGCTTCGACAACAACAACATCCGCTATCTCACCGGCACCGCCATCGGCGAGTGGTCGCGCGACAAGGTCTCGCGGTATGCGCTGCTGACGAGGGGCGGCGAGCCGCACGTCTGGGACTTCGGTTCGGCGGCGTCGCACCACCGGCTGCACGCGCCCTGGCTCAAGGGCGAGAACATCCACGCCGGGATGCTGGGGCTGCGCGGCACGGTGCCGCCCGACGCCGGACTGATGACGAGGGCGGCCGAACAGATCAAGTCGATGCTCGACGAGGCCGGGGTCGGCGGCATGCCCGTCGGCATCGATATCTGCGAGCCGCCGATGCTGTTCGAGTTGCAGAAGCGCAACCTCGAGATACGCGACGGGCAGCAGGTAATGCTGGACGCGCGCGAGGTGAAGAACATCGACGAGATCGTGCTGCTCAACCAGGCCGCGGGCATGGTCGACGCCGTCTACCACATGATCGGCGAGGAGCTGAAACCGGGCGTGCGCGAGAACGACATCGTCGCCCGCGCCAACAAGCTGCTCTACGAGATGGGTTCCGACGATGTGGAGGCCATCAACGCCATCTCCGGCGAGCGGTGCAGCCCGCATCCGCACAACTTCACCGACCGCATGGTGCGGCCGGGCGACCAGGCGTTCTTCGACGTGCTGCATTCCTACATGGGTTACCGCACCTGCTACTATCGGACGTTCAACGTCGGCCGCGCCAACGAGGTGCAGCAGGACGCCTACAAGCAGTGTCGCGAGTGGCTCGACGCCGCCATCGAACTGGTCCGCCCGGGCGTCTCCACCGACGAGATCGCCGCCGTCTGGCCGGAAGCCGAGAGTTTCGGCTTCGCCGGCGAGATGGAAGCCTTCGGGCTGCAGTTCGGCCACGGGCTCGGCGTCTCGATCCACGAACGGCCGATCATCAGCCGCCTCGTCTCGATGGAAGATCCGAAGGAGATCAAGGAGGGCATGGTCTTCGCGCTGGAAACCTACTGCCCGGCGAAGGACGGCTACTCCGCCGCCCGCATCGAGGAGGAGGTGGTCGTCACCGACGAGGGGCCGCGGGTCATCAGCCTTTATCCGGCCGAGGACCTGCCGATCTCGGCCAAATACTGATCGAGGGGGGAATCCGTGTCAGAGGCGACGCAAGGGGAAGCGGCGGCCGCGGCCGACCTCGCCAACGACGATATCGGCGAGGAGACGCGGCTGGCGCTCTGGCGGTCCCAGCTCGAGATCCGCCATGTCGAGAAGCGCGCGCACGACCTGTTCCTGCAGAATCTGGTCAAGGGGACGGTTCATCTTTCGCTGGGCCAGGAGGCCGTCGCCGCCGGCTTCGCGGTGGCGATGGAGAAGGGAGACTACACCTTCTGCACCTACCGCGGCCACGCCCATACACTGGCGCGCGGCGCCTCGATGTCGGGCGTCCTCGGCGAACTCATGGGGCGCGAGTGCGGACTGCTGAACGGCAAGGGCGGGTCGATGCACCTGACCAGCGTCGAGCACGGCGCCATGGGTTCCTACGCCATCATCGGCGCCCATATGCCGATCGCCCTCGGCGCCGCCTGGTCGGCGCAGTACCGCGGTACGCGGGAGGTCGCGGTCTGCTTCTTCGGCGACGGGACGACCAATATCGGCGCCTTCCACGAAGCGCTCAACATGGCGCAGATCTGGAAGCTGCCGGCGGTCTTCGTCTGCGAGAACAACCTCTACATGGAATACACGCCGATCGGCGACGTGACCGCGGTCGAGCATCCGGCGGCCGACCGCGCGCCAGCCTACGGCATGGAGTCGATCATCGTCGACGGCAACGACGCCGACGCCGTCTACCGCGTCGCCCGGACCGCCTACGCCAAGGCCCGGTCGGGCGGCGGGCCGTCGCTGATCGAGGCCAAGACCTATCGCCACAGCGGGCATTCGCGCGCCGATCCGGGAACCTACCGGCCCGAGGCCGAGGTCAAGGAATGGCTCGCCCGCGACCCGATCCCCGCCTACCGCAGCCGCCTGCTCGACTTCGGCTTCGCCGAGGCGGCGGTCGACGGAATCGACGCCGAGGTCCGCGCTGCGGTCGATGCGGCGACCGAGGTCGCCCGGGCCTCGCCGCCGCCGCCGCCGGAAATCCTGGAAACCGAAGTCTACGCCGATGGAGGCGCAGCATGGCGGAACTGACGTGCCGCGAGGCGGTCGCCGCCGCCATCGCCCAGGAGATGAGACGCGATCCCTCGGTGGTGTTCCTCGGCGAGGACATCGGCGCGGCGGGAGGCGTGTTCAAGACCACCGTCGGGCTGTTCGAGGAGTTCGGGGCCGACCGGGTTCGCGATACGCCGATCTCCGAACAGGCCATCATCGGCGCCGCCATGGGAGCCGCAATGACCGGGCTGCGCCCGATCGCCGAGATCATGTTCTCAGACTTTTTCGCGGTCTGCTGGGACCTTGTCGCCAACGAGATCGCCAAGTCGCGCTACATGACCAACGGCCAGGTGTCGTTTCCGCTGGTCATCCGCTCCGCCAACGGCGGCGGCGCGCGGTTCGGCGCCCAGCATTCCCAGTCCATCGAAAACTGGGCGATGATGATCCCGGGCCTCAAGGTGGTGGCCCCCTCCAACCCGGCGGACATCTTGGGGCTGCTGGCGGCCTCGATCCGCGATCCCGATCCGGTGATCTTCCTCGAGCAGAAGTCGCTCTACGGCGCCAAGGGGCCGGTTCCGGACGGTGAGCATGTCGATACGCTGGGCGCCGCGAAAGTCGTACGCGAGGGCGGCGATGCGACCGTCGTGGCGCTCGCCGCCATGGTGCCGCGCGCCCTCGAGGCCGCGGACCGGCTCGCCGAGGCGGGCATTTCCTGCCAGGTGATCGATGTCCGCACCCTGGTGCCGCTCGATACGCGGACGATCCTGGCATCGGTCTCCGCGACCGGCCGGCTGTTCACGGTGGAGGAGAACCCGAGGCTTTGCGGCTGGGGGGCCGAGATCGCCTCGATCGCCGCCGAGGAGTGTTTCTACGATCTCGACGGGCCGATCGTGCGCATCACCACGCCGCATATTCCGCTTCCGTCGGCAGACAATCTCGAGGATCTGGCGCTGCCGTCGGTGGACCGGATCGCCGCGACCGTCCGCGCCGAAATGGGATGAGGGACCGATGGACGTCCTGATGCCCCAGCTCGGCGAGACGGTGACCGAGGGGACGGTGGTCGCCTGGCACAAGGCGGCGGGCGATCCGGTGACCGCGGACGAGGTCCTGTTCGAGGTGTCCACCGACAAGGTCGATACCGAGGTCCCGGCCCCCGCCGACGGCGTGCTCGCCGAGATCCTGGTCGAGGCGGGCGCGACCGTCCCGGTCGGCTCGCGGCTCGCGGTGATCGCCGGCGCCGACGACAGTGTCGGCGCGGCCGCAGACGTTCCTCCGGCGCCCCCCGCCCCGCCGGCGGCCGCCGCGGGCGGGCGGCGTCCGCCCGCGCTCGATGCCGCGGCGCGGCGCGATGCGGCGGGCCGCCCGCTGTCGCCCGCGGTGCGTCGACTCGCCGTCGAGCACGGCCTCGACCTCGCGGCCGTCCGGGGCAGCGGCCGCGACGGGCGGATCACCCGCCGCGATATCGAGGCGCTGATCGAACGCCGGGCCCGGGAAGCCGAACCGGCGTCCGAAACGGTTCCGCTCAGCCGGATGCGCAAGTCCATCGCCGAGCACATGGTCCGCTCCAAGGCAACCAGCCCGCACGTGCTCCAGGCCGTGGAGGTCGATTTCCACGCTGTCGAACGGGCCCGCGCCGCGCACGGCGGGGCGTGGAAGGCGCGCGAGGGGTTCTCGCTCAGCTATCTGCCCTTCGTCGCGCTCGCGGTATGCCGGGCGATCCCCGATTTCCCGCATGTCAACGCCAGCATCGAGGGCGACAGCCTGCGCGTTCACCGCGCCGTCCATCTCGGGATCGCCGTCGATCTCGGCCCCGGCGGGCTGATGGCGCCGGTGGTGCGGGATGCCGGGGCGATGGACTTGCCCGCGCTCGCCCGGGCGCTCCGCGCCGTTGCGGCGGCGGCGAGAGACGGCTCGGTTGCATCGGACGACCTCGCGGGCGGAACCTACACGATCTCCAATTCGGGAACGTTCGGGACCCTGATTACCGCACCGATCATCAACCAGCCGCAGGTGGCGATCCTCTCCACCGACGGGGTGCGCAAGAAACCGGTCGTGATCGAGACCGGAGCCGGAGACGCCGTCGCCGTCCGCCCGGTGGGGGTGCTCGCACAATCCTTCGATCATCGTGCGATCGACGGCGCCTACTCCGCGGGCTTTCTCGGCCGGGTGCGCGAGATCCTCGAGGAGACCGACTGGGCGCCGGCCCTGGGATAATCCGCGCCCGTCACGGGAGAACGCATGGCAGAGCGGCCGGCAACGATGCGCGCAGTGGTGATAGAGACGTTCGGCGGGCCCGAAGTGCTGCGGCTCGCCGAGGTGCCGGCGCCCCGTCCGGCGCCGTACGAACTGGTCATCGCGGTCCGCGCGGTCTCGATCAACCGCAGCTTCGATCTCCTGGTCCGGCGCGACGGCAACAACCGCAATGTGGTCTTGCCGCACGTGCTTGGCGCCGATCCCGTCGGCACCGTCGCCGCGGTCGGCGGAGAGGTGGAGGGATTCGCGCCCGGCGACCGCGTCGTCGCCGCATCGAGCATCTATTGCGGGCGCTGCCGCGAGTGCCAGGACGGCGACCAATCCTCCTGCCGGGCGCCGGTTCATGTCGGCGTCCATCGCTGGGGCGGCTACGCCGAGCGCGTCGCGGTTCCGGCCGCCAGCGCCTACCGCATCCCGGCCGGGCTGTCCGATGCCGATGCCTGCGTCGTTGCGCGCCACGCGCCCGCCGCCTACAACCAGCTCGTGGACAAGACCGCCCTCAGGCCCGGCGAATGGGTGCTGGTGATGGGCGCAGCGGGCGCCCTCGGCAGCTTCTGCGTGCAGGTCGCCAAGAGACTCGGCGGCCGGGTGATCGCCGCGGCGGGTGCGGACAGCCGGGTCGAGGCGGCGCTTCGCCTCGGCGCCGACCGCGGGGTCAACTACCGCACCCAGAACCTCCGCGACGCCGTCCTCGAAATCACCGGCGGCGAGGGTGTCGACGTGGTGTGCGAGAACATCGGCGACCCGGCGCTCTGGGACGCTGCGTTCGACAGCATGGCCCAGCGCGGAAGACTGGTGACCATGGGCGCACACGGCGGCGGCAGGGTCGCACTCGATCTCCGCAAGCTCTATGCACGGCGGCTCCGGCTGATCGGCTCCGCCGGGGTGTCGCGAAAGAATGTGGACGATGCGCTGGCGGCCGCAGCGCGGGGGGCGCTTACCGCGCTGGTCGACTCCATCCACCCCTTGGAGGACGCCGCAATGCAGCATCGCCGGCTGGAAGAGGACCGCTCCGTCGTCGGCAAGGTGATCCTCGACCCGACCATGGCCGCGTAGGGGGCCGCATGTCTGTCGAGCCCCTGCTTCCGGTTATCCTCGGCGACGGCCGGGTCCATTACGCGCCGGGCGTCCGCGCGGGCGCCTGGGTGTTCGCCACCGGACACATGGCGCAGGACTACGGGAACGGGATCGCCGCGTCAGTGCTGCGCGCGGGTGTGCCCAACCGGACGGGGCCCAGGGCGGCGCGCGAGGCGGCGCGCGTCTTCGACAATATCGAGGCCGTTCTGGACGCAGGCGGCGCCGCGTTCGACCGGGCGGTCCGCACCGACCAGTACTACACGACCCACGCCATGGTGCCGCCCTACCAGGCCGAGCGCCGGCGGCGGTTCGGTGCGCTGATTCCGCCCAGCACCTCGATCGTCCAGCAGGGGCTGCTGCTCCCCGGCGCCGCGCTCGACCTCCAGGCGGTTGCCGTCGCCGCCGGCGGCCCGCCGGTCGAGCATATCGACCACGAGACGCTGCGTGGCCAGCCCACGTCGGGCTATTCGGCGGCGCTGGCTGCGGGCGATTTCGTCTTTATTCCCGGCAACACGGCAATGGCGGTGGCGGGCGAGGACGCGCGCAACGGGGTGGCGGCCGAGGCGCTGATCGGCGAGGGCAAGCTGTGGGGCGGCGAGCGGTCGCGGCGCGAGGCGGCGTTCATCGCAACCCGCCGGCTGCTGCCGTCGCTCGAACTCGCCGGTCTCGGGCCCGGGGACGTCGCGAAGGCACAGATCTATCTGACCGATCCCGAGGAGTGCGCGGTCGTGCACGACGTCTGGGCGGACTATTTCGGCAACGGGGCGGCCCTCTCGATCGTCCCCTGCGCGAGGCGCGGGCTGGTGATCGAGGATGGCAGGATCGAGATCAACATCCTCGCGCACCGCGGCGGGGCGGCGGCGAGGACCATTGTCGAGGCCGGCGTGCCGATGGCCTTCGCCGGCCAGACGGAGGCGGTGCGCTGCGGCGACCTCCTGTTCCTGTCGGCGCTGATGGCGGCGGACGACGACGGTCCGCTGGCCGGGCTCGATCCGCGCCAGCCGCACTTCTCCGACCCCGCGGAGGACGAGGCCGATGCGATCCTCGATGCCGCGGAGCGGATTTGCTCGGCCGCCGGAACCGCGCTCGAGAACGTCGTCAGGGTCCAGCAGTTCCACACCCGCATCGCCGATTTCTACGCCGTGCACCGGGCCTGGCGCCGCCGTCTGCCGGGCCGGCCGATCCCGTTCTCCGCGGTCGAGGTTCCGGGTCCGCTTCCGGTGCCGGGCTGCTTGGTGATGATGGACCTCTGGGTCTACGCGCCGCGGGCGTAGCCGCGGCCGGCCTTGCGCGCGGCCGGGATTCGGCGATCCTGTCGCTCCGGCTCGATAGCGAACCACAAGGGAGTGCGTCGATGCGCCTCGCCGTACCGGACATGATCTCGAACTCCTACTTCCCGGCGATCTCCGCGGTCGAACTCGGCGACTTCGCCGACCAGGGCCTCGAGGTAAGCCACGAGCTCATCTTTCCCGTCGACAGCTGCTACGAGGCGCTGCGCGACGGCGAGGTGGACTTCGTCGGCGGCTCGGCGCACGCGGTGCTTTCCGCCTTTCCCCGCTGGCAGGGCGCGAAACTGCTCTGCGCGTTATCGCAGGGCATGTACTGGTTTCTCGTCATGCGCGCCGACCAAGGCCACGCGCGCGGCGATCTCGGTGCCGTGCGGGGGAAAAAGATCGGCGCCGCTCCCTGGGTCGATTACGGCCTCAAGCGGATGCTGCGCGCCGGCGGGATCGACATCGAGCGCGACGGGGTGGACATCGCGCCCGTGCCCGGTACGTCCGGCCCGCGGGTGAGCTTCGGCGTGACCGCGGCCCGCGCGCTGGAGGACGGGCTCCTCGACGGGTTCTGGGCCAACGGCATGGGCGCCGAGATCGCGGTTTCCCGCGGCGTCGGCACCGTGGTGGCCGACGTGCGCCGCGGCGACGGCCCCAGGGCGGCGTTCGACTACACCCAGCCGGTCCTGGTCGCCACCGAGAGGACGGCCGGCGAGCGCGCGGATGCGGCCGCCGCCGCGGTCCGCGCCATCGTCTCGACCCAGCGCAGACTCAGGGAGGATGCCGGCCGGGCGACGGCGATCGGCGAGAAACTGTTCTCGCCCGACGAGGCGGCGCTGATCGCCCGCGTGGTCGAACGCGATCTGCCCTATTACGACCCCTCGATCTCGGAAGGGTTCGTGGCCGGGATGAACGCGTTTGCCCTGGACATGGGGCTGCTCGACCGCGCGGTCCCCTACGACGAGTTGGTGGCGGCCGAATTCAGCCCGCTCTGGTCCTGACCTGCCGGACCTATTTCAGCGGCGAGTAGTCCGCCGCGAAACAGATCTTGCTCTCCTGCGTCAGGATCGGATCCGGCCCGCCGCTGATGTTTTTCGGCGGCCAGACGCCCTTGGCGGCGGCCTCGCTGCGGACCTCGCGGCGATGTTCCAGGCTCTCGTACCCCCAGACGTGAACGAACTTGTTGAGCGCGCCGCATTCGGTGGTCATCGCCATCGCCAGCGGCGACATCTTCACGCGCTCCTCGATCGCCGCCCCCCAGTTCTCCACCAGCGCGCCCAGCGATCCCGGCCGGATGACGTATTCGCGCCATTCGAATACCGGGCCGAGACTGCCGCTCGCCATCGTCGGGGTGAATGGCAGGGGGGTGAAGATCTCCGACTGCATGGTCTCCTGGATGTGGGCGACCTTCGGCGGCCAGGCCGGGTTCTTGCCGGCCTCGACGCGAATACGCTCGCGCTCGCCCATGTCGGCGTAGGGCCAGATGTGGATCACCTGGTTGAGCGGGCCGATCTCGGTATAGAGCATCGCGCTGATCTGCGAGAGTTTGCTGCGCGTCTGGTAAGCCTCGCCGAAGGCGGCGAGAAACTCGGGCACCTTGCCGCGGGAGATGCGGTAGCTTCGGGCTTCGTAGATCATCGCGGAGTCCTTTCGTTGGTTGTCGTACGCGTCTGTCGAGTGAGCCGGGTCGGCCGGGCGGGCCGCGTCAGATGAGGCTCTTGCCGGCGAACCGCCGACGCCATAGCGGGATCGCGTCGGGGTTGACGACGTGTTCCGGGATCTCGCCCCGCACCGCGGCGAGGATCGCCCTCTCCACCCAGGGCACCGCCATCCGCAGCCCCGTGCCGCGGTTGGCGGTAATCATGTGCGGCGACAGCAATACCTTTTCCCCCAGGCCGAGCAGCGGGGTTTGCGGCTGCGGCGGTTCCTCCGGCAGCACGTCGAGGGCGGCGCCGGCCAGCCGGTCTTCCTGCAGCGCGTCGAACAGGGCGTCGATATCGACAATCGGCCCGCGCGCCGCGTTGACCAGAACCGCGTCCGACTTCATCAGGGCGAGCTCGCGCGCGCCGATCAGCCCCCTCGTCTCCGGCGTGAGGTTGCAGTGGATCGTCACCACATCGGCCTCGGCCAGCAGCGCATCGAGCGTCGTGCGGCGCACGTTGCGGCTGACGAACCGCGCTTCCTCGGCGTAGGGGTCGTAGCCGATCAGCCGCACCCGCCACGGCGCCAGCAGGTCGGCCACGCGCGAGCCGATGCGCCCGAGCCCGACAATGCCGACCGCGATGCCGGGATAGCCGTCGCTCTGCCGCGCCCCGAGATAGGTTCCCTCCAGCGCGGGGTCGCGCCAGGCGCCGTCCTTCACGCTGCGGTCGCGTTCGCGGACCTTCTTGAGCAGGGCGAGAATGAAGGCGATGGTGCCCTCCGCCACGCCGCTCCAGTTGCTCTCGGTCGGGCTGTTGACGACGAGGATGCCGAGGTCGGTCGCCGCCGCCTCGTCGACATTGTCGTAGCCGACCGAATACTTGGCGACCAGCCGGAGGTCCGGGGCCGATTCGAGCGACCGCCGGGTGAGACTGTTGAGCCGGTTGGCGACGCCCGCGGCGGCGACGGTGTCCGCGTCGAAGACCAGCTCGACCGACTCGCCGGTCCGGTTGGCGGCCTGCGCCCAGGGCTCGTCGGGGATCTGTACCGCGAGGCCGGCGGCGCGCATGCGTTCGTAGGACTCGCCGGCCGTATCGACGGCTTCATAGATGCGGACTTTCGGTTGCATGGCTTCCCTCGTTCCCGGTCGTCCCGGCGGTCTATTTCTCCGCGATGTCGGAGACGTGCGCGGAGACGATCCGCCAGCCCTCCGGCATCCGCACCCAGCACTGGCTCTGGCGGCCGATGATGCCGCCGGGCCGGGTCGCTTCGGTATCGGCCATCGCGAAGTCCCGCCCGAAGGTCTTGATCACCGTGTTGCGGAGGGTCCGCTCGACGCCCGAGATATTCCGCCCGCGGCGGAATCGGTCGATCGCCGCGTGACCGAGCAGCGTCCCGTTGGGTCCGTAGCGGAGCGTCAGCGGGCTGTCCCAGAAGAGCGCGGCCAGCGTATCCACGTCGTTGGCGCCGAGCGCCTTCTCGTAGCGCTCGAAGGCCTCGGTTACCTCGGCCACCACCTCGGGAATGTTGACTGCGAGCATCTCCGCCACCGCCTCGCTCCATGCTTGCCCGCGACCGCCGCCGGACCGGCTTCACCCGCAATACATAGCAGCATGGCGCCTGGCGCGCGCCCGGGAACGGCGGCACGGGCGGGCCGTCGCCGCCTGCGGCGGAACCCTAGCTCTTCGACCGCTCGAGCGTCTGCAGCGCAAACAGGTCCTCGATGCCGGGGCGGCGTTTCGACAGGCCCTGTTCGTGGGAATACCGTGCCATGGTCTCGATCGACCCGATGTGCCTGTCGAAGATGCGTGCCCTCCGGCTGCCGGGAAGATCATTGCGGTCGAATGCGAGGTCTGCTCAGCGGGCTTCGACGATCCGAAGGTGCGGGTTCGGTCGATCGCCTTGGGGCGAGAGCCGGCTCATACGGCGGTCCAGCGTCGCCAGACATCCGGAGCGCGCGCGTGCAAGCGACAGGAGGTAGGCATCCGTTACCTGACGATGCCCGGCGATCCGAACGCCGGTGGAGAATGCGGCTGACACGCAATCTACGTCGTCGGACCAGAATTCGTGGCCGTCCATGGCGGTGATGGCTTGCAGCATGGAGAGTGCCTCGGGCGGCGAAACCGCGTCGGAGGTGAACGCGGGGTTGGAAGACAACCGGACAAACCCGAGTTGGGTCAGCGGGCAGGTTGCCCAACTCGGCGAGGCTTCCCGTTCGAACCAGGCGTGGGCCGGGTCGTGATGGACGTGCGACGGCCATGCCAAGGCAATCAGCAGATTGAGATCGAGCAAAAAGGTCAAGGCTCGTCTTGGTGCCGCTTGACACGATCGAGAGTGAGGACAGTGCCGTCGTCAGAGACCCCGAACACCGGAAATCCCCCGCGCATGCGCCCGACCGCGTCCGTCGGCCGCAATCCACGCCGCGCCAACTCGGACAGCACCGCGCCCACCGAGAGGTTCCTTTCTTCCGCGATCGACTTGGCTGCATCGAGAATCTCGTCGTCGATGTTCAGCGTCGTTCTCATGCCGGAAGAGCTGCCAAGGTGATGCGTTGATGTCAAGATGCGCCAGCTCCAGCATCATCCGACGGACCGTGCAGGTTGCCGCTATCCGCCGGCCGGACGGATGCGGTCGAGCTTGTCCAGCCAGTGCCCCGGCAGGCCGTGGGCGCGGGCGCCTTCGCGCAGGAGGGTGATGTAGCGGAGCGACGGATTGCCGTCGGTCTCGCCGCCCCGGGCGACATAGGCGACCGCGCGGATGGGACGTCGGCCGGCGTCCTCGGCGCCGAGCCACACCGGGCGGTAATACCCGCCGGGCACGCCTTCGGTGCTGTTCAGCCGGAGCAGGTCGCGCCTGGTGATCCGGTACACTACGCCCCATACCTCGTCGCTGGGGCAGGGCTCGATATTGGCCGGCGCGGCCTTGCCCCTCGGGCGTCCTTCCAGGTTGAAGCGCAGGCGGTAACCCTCGATCCGGGCGACGCGCCACTCGCGGGGACGCATGCGGCGGCGGCCCCGGAACACCGCGTCGTGCATGTTGGACCCGAAGGCGAAGTACCAGATCTCCTCGCCCGGAGCGCCGTCGAGCCGCAGCCCGTGAAGACGATACCAGAGCTTCGAAAGCAGCCAGGACCGGGCGACGGCGCGCCGCAGAATGCGCTTCAGCCTCCACAGCATGGCAAACCGGTTTCGCCTTGAAACGGGATCGGCTTCATGAACTCTTGCTGGCTTCCTCGAGCGTCCACCGGGGGCGGGCAGGGCGGTGTCGGGGTGTCGGACGGCCGTTGGGGTGCATTCATGACGCGCGCCGCGTGAGTTTGCCAGCGCCTTCCTGAATTCGTCATCCGGCCGCGCTTGGCTCCCATGCCCCGCCGTGCGCCAGGGAGAGTCCGGCAAGCCGGCGGAGGGCGGTCCGGCGGCTCGGATGGCGGCTCCGGCGTCGAGCCGCGGCATGTCGGCGGCAAAGGGACTCCCGTGGAAGTTCCCGCCTTTCTCCGCCGCATCCGCCGACCGCCCCGCCCGTCACCACCTGCGAGGCGCGTCCTCACTCCCGCCGCGGGGCCACCCCGCCATACTCGTTGGCCGGGTTCCGGTAAATCGAGTGATAGTGCCCGGCGGCATCCCCGATATCGTCCAGGGTCGAGAACTCGATCAGCAGCCGCGGCCCCTGTATGCGGTAGTAGACACGACCGCTGCCGTCGGTCGGGCCGTGCCAGGCGAAACGGGTCTCGTCCAGATCGGCTGCAACTTCCCGGATCCGCGCCGCGGCGAAGGGGCTCCGGCAGCGTTTCGATCCAGCGCGCCGCCAGGTCCAGCAGCAGCGCCCGTTCCGCCGCTGTCCATCCGCCCACGGCGGAGCCTTCCGCCAACGGCACCACACCGTCGCGGCCCGCCCCCGCATGGACCTCCTCGGGCCGCTCACCCACCGCTGCCGCGGCCCGCCGTTCCGGGTCAAGCGCCGCCATCAGCGCGAGGCCGGCCTCCAGTTCCCCCGTCATCGGCGCGTATCGCCTGCCGCCGTCCTCGTAGGCCGCCGGCTCCACCCCCAGGAACGTCGGCGTCAGGAACATCCGGTTGCCCTAGAGGGTGACGTTCACGGCCAGATGGTGGCCGCCGAATTGCCATGCCCAGGCGCCGGCCGCCGACGGCGTGCCGAAGATCGCAAACCAGTAATTGTCTTCCGTCCAGCCGGCCAGTGTTGCCTGGAACCATCCACCCAGCATCTCGTCGGCGCGCACGATCTGCCTCACCCTGGCGTATCCCCGCTCGCTCAGCGCTGCCCGCAGGAACGCGAACACCGCTTCCCGGCGGTCCTCGTCCAGATCGCCCATCCGGATGCCCGGGCGCGACGTGCGGAAGATGCGGACGATGCCCGGGCCGGCGGGCAGGTTCGACCAGTTCCGGCGCACAGGAGCGTCGATGTCGTGCAGCACCGCCGCCCGCTGCGCCCCGTCGAGCCGGGCGAGCAGCGTCTCCGCCGCCGCGGCGACCCCGGCGGGGGTTGCCGCAGCGGCAGCGCGGTCCCCACCCACGACCGCGCCGACAACGAGCAGAGCGACAACAGCCAGGTGCAGCCTCATGCGGCCTTCCCCTCCGGGTCGCGCGGGACGGGACCGGTACGGATCGCTGCAACGTCCCGACCGCTGCGCGAAGCCTGCAACCGTTCCCGCCGCAACGCAAGACTAAGGCACTTCACGCCCGCATCCGCATCGCGGCTCAACCAGGTCGAGCGCTTCTGCCTAAGACCCTAGCTCTTCGACTGCTCGAGCGTCTCCGGCGCAAACAGGTCCTCGATGCCGAGGCGGCGTTTCGACAGGCCCTGTTCGTGGGAATATCGCGCCATGGTCTCGATCGACCCGACGTTGCGCTCGATTCCGTAGGGCCAGTAGTCCTCACCCATCAACGCGACGGTTTCCTCGACCTCGGCAGCGAGCCAGGGGACGGTGGCCTTGACCGCGCCGAAGTTGCGCAGGCCCGGCATGACCAGCCGTTTCGCCTTCTCGAACGCCTCGAAGACGTTGTTGGCGAGCCAGCGGTGCTCCTCGACCAACGTGCGGCGAACGGCCGCAACATGCATGATCGGGTGGATGCGGGTCTTCTGCCAGTACGCCTTCTCCAGCGCCCGGTAGTCGGGGAACAGCCGGCCGATGTCGGGGTGGCCGCCGGTGAAGCAGGACGGCGGCAGGGGCGAGACCATGGCGTCCAGTTCGCCCGCCGCCATCATGCCGCTGAGGCTCCTGTCGGCCGGGATGGGGCGGCAGACGATATCGTCGGGCAGGTCGAGACTGACCTTTTCCGGCCGGCCGGGGTCCTCGATTCCGCCGGTCCGCCAGACGATGTCGGAGGCCGTCACGCCGTATTCGTCGGACAGCATCCCGCGGGCGGCGAGCGCCGCGGTGACCTGGTATTCCGGCACGCCGACCTCGCGGCCCTTCAGGTCCTCCGGCCCGGCGATGCCGCGGTCGGTGCGGATGTAGATTGCCGAATAGCGCCACATGCGCGACAGGAATACCGGGATCGCGACATAGGGCGCCTCGCCCCGGTCGACCATCATCATGTAGGAGCTGAACGAGAGTTCGGTGACGTCGAACTCCTGGTTGCGGATCGCGCGGTAGAAGATGTCGTGGATATCGAGCGCAAAGTGAACCGGATCGCAGCCCTCGATCCCCACCGTACCGTCGGCCAGCGGACGCACCCGGTCGTAGTCCCAGAACGCCATCGTCAGCGGCAGCAGCGCCATTCCATCCTCCCTCGGTTGTCGGTGCCCCCGCGCCGGGGCGGCCTCACTCCAGCAGCCCCATTTCACGGAAGCTCGAATGGCCGCGGCGGGCGACGATCACATGGTCGTGCAGGGCGATGCCGAGGCCCTTGCCGATCTCGCGGATCTGCCGCGTCATTTCGACGTCCGCCCGCGACGGGCGCGGATCTCCGGACGGGTGATTGTGGACGAGAACGATGCCCGTCGCCGACAGCTCGAGCGCCCGCTTCATCACCTCGCGGGGATAGACCGGCGTGTGGTTGACGGTGCCCCGCTGCTGCTCCTCGTCTTCGATGAGCTTGTTCTTGGTGTCGAGGAAGAGGACGCGGAAGGATTCGGTCTTGTCGTGCGCCATGCGGATACGGAGATAGCCGACCAAACGTTCCCACGAATCGAGGAGCACTTCCTCGTTGCGGATTTCCTCGCGGGCGAGGCGGGTCGCCGCGTCCGCGACGACCCTGATCGCGGCTGCCGCCGCCTCGCTCACCCCGTCGACATCCTGCAGCGCCTCCGGGTCGGCCCGCAGCACCCCGGTGTAGGAGCCGAAGCGCTCCATCAGCATCTTGGCGACCGGCTTGGTGTCGCGGCGCGGGATCGCGAGGAACAGGAGATACTCCAGCATCTCGTAATCGTGCAGGGAATCGGCCCCCCGTTCGAGGAGCCGTTTGCGCAGCCGCGCACGGTGGCCGTCATGTCCGGGGGTCGTCTTCCCGTCTGGCGTGTCCCGCATGGCCGGCAGTCTCGCGCACGCGCGCCCGGCGGTCAAAGCCTGCGGCGGTATTGGCATCGGCGGGGTTTAGCGGCGACAATGACCGCCCCGAGGCATCGAGGGAGGCGGGACGCCGATGAATCCCCTGTCGCGAATCGCCGCGGCGACCGTGCTGACGGCTGCGGTCTGGGCCGGGTCGGGCGATGCGGTCCATGCGAGCTGCTATCCGCTGGCGCGGGCGCCGGCCGGTTTCATCCATGCCTCTTTCCGGGTTGCCGCCGTCAAGGCGAACCACGTCCGTATCGACTTCATCGGCCATTCGACCTTCGTCGTCGAGTCGCCGCAAGGGGTGCGGGTGGCGACCGACTACAACGATTACGTGCGCCCGCCGCGCACGCCCCACATCGTCACCATGAACAACGCCCACGATACCCACTACAGCTACAGCGTCCCGGAAGAGGTCGAGCACGTATTGCGCGGCTGGGATCCGGCGGGCGGCATCGCCCGGCACAATGTCTCGGTCAAGGACGTGCGGGTCAGGAACGTGCCGACCAACCTCGCCGAATTCGGCGGCAAGTGGCGCAACGGCAACTCGATGTTCGTCATCGAGGCCCAAGGGCTCTGCATCGCCCATATCTCTCACCTGCACCACGTCCTGTCGGAGGACCAGCTGCGCGATCTCGGGCGTATCGACATCGCGTTTGCCCCCATCGACGGCATGTGGACGATGAGCCATCAGGAACTGTTCGAGGTGCTCGACCGGATCAAGCCGATGCTGGTGATCCCGATGCATTACGGCTCGCTCGGCGGGGTGCAGGCGTTTACCGCACAGGCCCGCGCGCGCTGGCCCGTGCGCCGCCACGACGGGCCGTCGATCGAACTCAGCTTCCGCGACCTGCCGCGCAAGACCGAGGTGCTGTTCCTGGCCGGCCGCTGAGCGCCGCGGCGGCCGTGCGGACAGGCGGGAGGGATCAGGCGAGCGAGAAGCCGGCCTTTTCGAGGTAGGCGCGCATGGTGCGGCCGTCGTCCACCGCCATCTGCCGCGCCTTGTCTTCCGACCAGCCGTAGAAACCGGGCGTACCGAAGCGGTCCGTGTGCTTGTATTTCGCCTCGGGGATGCTGTAACGGGCACCGCGGCGGCGGTCGTAGCCGTCGATCTCCCCTTCGAGGCCGCTGTCATCGTAGCGGTCGGTGTGCACGGTGGCCGACGGCGGCAGTCGGACGCTGACGAATCCCTCGCGCGCCGGATAGCCGAGGCAGAAGCCGGCGATGGGGAAAACATGGTCCGGGATCTCCAGCATCCCGGCGATGGTCTCCGCATGGTCGCGCACATGGCTGATGTGGCAGCAGCCGAGACCGATGATCTCCGCTGCACAGGCGAGCGTCTGCATCGCGATCGCCGCATCGATGGCCGCGTTCAGCACCGCGTCCATCGTGTCGTTGGCATAGTCCAGCCCGCGCAGCGCGCAAACCCGGCGGATCCTGCGGTTGTCGCCGCAGAATACGAAGAACTCCGGCGCCTGGACGATCCATGGCATGCCGGGAATCAGCGCCCCGATCCGCTCGCGGACCGCGCGGTCGCGGATGCGGATGATGGAGACCTGCTGCAGGTCCGACTTGGACGCGGCTGAAAGGGCGGCGGCAAGCAGCGCGTCGAGGACGGGGGCCGGCACCGGCTCGTCGGTGTAGAGGCGGTGCGTCCGGTGCGCCAGCAGCCGTTCCACCGCCGGGTCGGCCCGTTCGCCTGCGAGCCCGCGGTTGTCGAACGCGAACCGGTCGCGCCACAGCGCGTCCAGAGTCCGGCCGTCGGAATTCATGGTCACCGCGATCCTCCCGCGTCGTGCCGTGCGGCTTTCACCCGTAGGGCGGCCTGTCCAGCCCGGCGGGCGAAAGCGTGAAGATCTCGCAGCCGTCGGCGGTCACGCCCAGCGAATGTTCGAACTGGGCCGACAGCGAGCGGTCCTTGGTCACCGCGGTCCAGCCGTCGGAGAGGATCTTGGTCTCGTAGCGCCCGGCGTTCACCATCGGCTCGATGGTGAAGAACATGCCCTCGGCGAGGGGCATCCCCTGGCCCCGGCGGCCATAGTGCAGGACGCTCGGCGGACAGTGGAAGATCCGTCCGAGCCCGTGGCCGCAGAAATCGCGCACCACGGAGAAGCGCGCCGCCTCGACATGGCTCTGGATCGCGTGGCCGATATCGCCCAGCGTCGCGCCGGGGCGCACGGCTTCGATGCCGCGCATCATCGATTCGTAGGTCACCTCCATCAGCCGGCGCGCCTTCACGCCGGCGCGGCCGACCGGGAACATGCGGCTCGTATCGCCGTGCCAGCCGTCGAGGATCACCGTGATGTCGATGTTGACGATATCCCCGTCCTGCAGGACCTTGGGCCCCGGTATGCCGTGGCACACGACATGGTTTGCCGAGGTGCAGATCGATTTGGGAAACCCGCGATAGTTGAGCGGCGCCGGAACCGCGTCGTGCGCGACGATGAAATCGTGGCACAGCGTGTCGAGTTCCAGGGTGGTGACGCCGGGAACGACGCGGGGGGTGATGAAGTCGAGCACCTCGGCGGCGAGGCGGCCCGCCCGGCGCATGGCGGCGAACTCTCCCGGCCCGTGAACCGGGACCTGCGATACCGTCTCGCCCACCGTTTCCTCCGATAGTCCGGAATCCGCCCAGCGCCCGTTCATGGCCCCGTTATACGGCCGTCGCAAGCAGCGGGTCCAGTTTCATCGGCGTTTCCGCCGGCCCCGGGCGAGGGTGGTCCGGCAACCGCGATCCGCGTACTATCCCGCCGGCTTGGCAAGCGCGGATCCCCGATGGCCGAACAGCGAATCGTCACCGCCTGCGTCGTGGTTATCGGCAACGAGATCCTGTCCGGCCGCACCCGGGACAGGAACATCAACTATCTCGCCAAGGGTCTGGAAGGGCTCGGCATCAGGCTGCGGACGGTCCGCATCATTCCCGACGACCGCCGCATGATCGTGGACACGGTCAACGAATGCCGCCGGGCGTTCGACTATGTCATTACCACGGGCGGGATCGGCCCCACCCACGACGACATCACCTCGGAATGCGTGGCCGAGGCGTTCGGCGTCGGCATGTACCGCGATCCCGAGGTCGCCGAACTGATCGGCTCGCGGCTGCGCAGCGGCGACATGAACGAGGCGCGGCTCCGCATGGCGACATTCCCGGAGGGCGCCGAACTGATCGCCAACCCGATCAGCGCGGCCCCCGGCTACCGCAAGGAGAACGTCTTTGTCCTCGCCGGCGTGCCGCAGATCATGCAGGCGATGTTCGACGGGATGAAGCACAGCCTGGTCGGCGGCGCGCCGATGCGGGCGCGCGCGGTCCACGTGCATCTGGCCGAGGGGGCGATCGCCGAGGCTCTGGGAGAGATCCAGGACCGCTATCCGGAGATCGACATCGGCAGCTATCCCGCGATGCGCGGGCGCCGCTTCGGCGTCAGCGTCGTCCTGCGCGGCACCGACGAAACCCTGCTGGAGCGCGCACTCGCCGAGGTGAGGGGCGCGCTGACCGCGCTCGGCGGCGATCCGGTCGACGAATCGCCCGACAGCCCGGCCGAACCGGAAGACCGATGAGTTGGGAGGCCCCCGTCCTCGGGCTGATGCTGGGGGTGGGCGTCCTGCTCGGCTTTCAGGGTATTTCCGCGATGACCGACCGGTCGCTGCCCGACCGGGTCCGCAGGAAGGGCATGTGGAGGCTGAACGCCGGGGTCACCCTCGCCGTCGTCTCGATGGTTGCGATCCTGCACGTCTCGGGCGGCTGAGCGCTATCCGGCGCCGGCTTCCTGCGCCACCGCCGGGTCGCGGTAGCGCCGCTGCGCGGACCGCATGTATTCGAGGATGGCGGGATCGCCGTCCACCGCCGGCGCCGGGTCCTCGTCCCAGTGGCCGAACTTGTCGGCGCCGCGCACCAGGGTCGCCGACCGCCGGCCGATGACCGAGCGCACCGAGGTCGGGATGTAGAACAGGGTCAGCCCGATGCGCGGCCGGTCGGTCCGGTTGGGCAGCGAGCCGTGCACCGTGCGCTCGTGGTGGACGGAGAACTCGCCCTCGCGCAATTCGAGATCCACCGCGGCGCTTTCGTCGAGCCCCTCGATGGTCTGGCCGCGCGCGAGCAGGTTGTCGGCGGCGTGCGTTTCCCGGTGCCAGTGGGCGGGGCCGCGGTGCGAGCCCGGAATCACGCGGAGGCAGCCATTGTCCCGGTTGCTGTCGGTGAGCGCCACCCAGACCGCCGCCAGCGCGTGCGGCTCGAGCCCGAAATAGGCGGAATCCTGATGCCAGGAAACATAGCGCCCCGACTGCCCGGGCTTGATCCAGAACTTCGAGGCGAAAACCAGGATGTCGGGCCCGATCAGGGGTTCGACGACATCGAGGATTTCGGGCCGTGCGGCAAGGGCGTGGGACCAGGTAAAGCAGAGATGGCCCTTGAAATGGATGTCCCCGGCCGAGAGCCCGTGCGCCGCCTCGAAGGCGTCGAGCGAGCCCCGCATCGCCGCGGTCTCGCGCGCTTCCAGGGCGCGGAACGGCGCGGCATAACCGTGCTCGCGGTAGAACGCCACCTGTTCAGGCGCGATCCGGGCGGGCCGGGGAACGGTCATTCCATGAAACCGGGCAGAAAGAGCGAGAGCGCCGGGATGAACACGATCAGCGCGACGCGCACCAGATCGGCCGCGACGAACGGGATGACGCCGCGAAATATCTGAGTCAGCCGGATATCCGGCAGCATCGCGTTGAGCACGAAGACGTTGAGGCCGATGGGCGGGGTTATCAGGCTGATCTCAATCACCACGACGACGACGATACCGAACCATATCAGATCGAAGCCGAGCGTCTGCATGACCGGATAGAAGACCGGCACCGTCAACAGCATCATCGAGACGCTTTCGAGGATGCAGCCGAGGACGATGTAGATGGCGACGCAGATCAGCACGACGGAGATCGGCGCGATATCCACGCTCTCGAACCAGTCGGCGAGGACATTGGGCAGGCGCGAGACGTTGATGAAGTTGGCGAACAGGAGCGAGCCGATCAGCAGGGTCATCAGCACCGCCGTCGTGCGCCCGCTCTCGGCCAGGATCTCGAGGGTGACCCTGAAGGTCAGCGTGCGGCGGGCGAGTGCGATCGCGAAGGCGCCCATCGCGCCGATACCGGCTGCCTCCGTCGGGGTGAAGAAGCCGACATAGATGCCGCCCATGACGATCAGGAACAGCACCAGCATGCCCCAGACCCCGCCGAGCGCGCGGATGCGCTCGGGCCACGGCACCGGCTCGGCGGGCGGGCCGAGGCTCGGATCGATGCGGGTCACGACCGCCACCGCGGCGGCGTAGAGGATGACCCCGAGGATGCCCGGAACGATCCCGGCGGCGAAGAGCTGGCCGATGTCGGTCTCGGTCATGATGCCGTAGAACACCAGCGCGATACTGGGCGGGATCAGGATGCCGAGCGTGCCGCCGGCGGCGATCGATCCGGCGGCGAGGCTGTCGGCGTAGCCGAAACGGCGCATCGGCGGCATCGCCACCTTGGCCATGGTGGCGGCGGTGGCGAAGCTCGACCCGCACACCGCGCTGAACCCGCCGCAAGCGACCACGGTTGCCATCGCGAGGCCGCCGGAGCGGTGTCCGAGCCACTTGTTGGAGGCCTCGTAGAGGTCGTGGCTGATGCCGGAGCGGGCGACGAAGTTGCCCATGAGAATGAACAGCGGCAGGACCGAGAAATCGTAGACCATCACCATGTCGGTGGCGGTGCTGCCGATGCTTCTCAGGGCCGGGGCGAGACCGACGAAATAGGCGAAGCCCAGCGTGCCCACCAGCGCCATGCCGAAGGCGATCGGCACCTGGAGGAGGAGCAGCGCGAACAGGGCGACGAAGCCGACAACGACGGCTTCCATCGGTCAGGCGGCGCCTTCGCTGCGTCCATCCCGCGGGACGGCCAGCGCGAGAACGGCGACCGCGAGCAGGACCAGTGCCGCAACCAGGGTGAGCGCGGTCATCCCGTAGACGAAGACCGCGGTCTCGATCTGCAGGAACATCATCAGCTCGTTGGCGTCGGCCAGCGCCTCGGCCTGGAGCCACATCTCGCGCGTCCAGACCAGGCTGAGCGCGCCGGCGAGCAGGTTGACGAGGAACCGCTGGATGCGCCGTGCCGAACCGTCGAACAGGCGGTCGAGGAGGCTGATGGCGATATGGTCCTGCCGGGCACAGACGATGGGCAGCCCGAGATAGACGGCGAAGCCCATCATCAGCGCGGTGACCTCGAACCCGGCCGGCACCGGCGAATCGAACCCCTGGCGCCCGACGACATCGATGAAGGTGAGCGCCATCATCGCGAAGATCAGCGCCGCCAGCACGACGCCGAGGGTGGCGTCGAGCAGGCGCGCGAGCCGCGCCTCGAGGTCGGGTCCGCGCGCCTCCCCGCCGGAGGCCGGCATCCGGTTCGCCGGCGCCGTTCAGCCTAGCTCTTGTAGCCGGCCACCTCGGCGCGGAACATCTCGAGCGCCTTCGCGCCGTCGATGCCGGCCTTGTTCGCCTTCTCGATCCAGCGTTTTTCGAAGTGCGCGAGCTTCTCCTTGAGGCTGGCCAGCGCCGCGTCGGGGAGGGTGTTCCACACCATCCCGTCCTTCTTCATCTGCGACGGGGCCCATTTCTCGCGCTCGTCCCATCCCCGCCCGATGGTCCTGGAGATGGTCTCTCCCGCGTGCTTCATGATGGTCGCCCGGTCGGCCGCGGCGATCTTCCCCCACGACGCCTTGTTCGCCGCCAAGCTGAAGGAGAGATTGTACAGCCCGCCCGGAATATGGGTCGCGTACTTGGTGAACTTGGCGATCTTGAAGGCGTAGATCGCCTCGTCGGTCAGGGTGGTGCCGTCGAACACCCCCTTCGCCAGGCCGTCGCGCAGCTTGGTCACCGGCGCCGCGATGGGCACCGCACCGAGCGCCTTCAGGGCCTCCGAAGTGACTGCGTTGGGAATCCGGAGCTTGAGGCCCTTGAGGTCTTCCAGGGTATTGATCGGCCGCTTGTTGTTGTAGATCTGCCCCGGCACGTGGACAAACATCGTCAGCGTGTGCACGTCCTTGTGCATCCCGGCCGGCTCGAAAACCTTCTTGAAAATCCGCCAGTAGGCGACCGAATTGGCCTCGCCGCTCCTGGTGAGGAACGGGAGTTCCGCCATCTCGCTCAGGGGGAATGCGCCCGGCGTGTAGCCGTGCACCACCCAGACCACGTCGGCGACCCCGTCGCGGGCGAGCTGATACTGGCGCGGCGGCGCACCCAGCCCCTTGGCGGTCGGCTGGATGTTGACGCGTCCGCCGGTCGCCTTCGACAGTTCCACGAACCATTTGTGGAGCAGCGGGCGCTGGGTCCAGTGCGCCGGCGGGAGCCACTGGCTGTAGCGCAGGTTGAGCTTGTCGTCGGCGGCCGCAGTCGTCGAAGGAACCGCGCCCGCGGCCGCGGCGGCGATCGCACCGAGTCCCAGAATCCGTTTGAGCATGGCCTCGCTTCCCGGTTGTTGCGCAAGGGGTTTCATCCTGCCCGACCCCGAGGGCAACGGGAACTGTAGGGGCCGCTGCGGCCGGCGGCAACCGCCGCCCGGCGGCGCCCGTCAGGGCGGGCCGTAGCCCGCCATGATGCCGTCGGCCAGCCCCTCGTACTCCTCCCACGGCGCATGGCGGTGGTTGTAGTCGCGCACGATGAAGCGCTGGCCGACGTAGAACTTCTCGTACTGGTCGTGGCGCATCGCGAACTCCGAGCCGAGCATGTCCCAGGCGAGGCGAAAGAGCTTCATGCGCTCGACCGCCGTTTCGTCCGTCGTCGACCAGTATTCCTCGAACGTCCGCCCGAGCGCCGCGTCCTGGACCACGTCGATGCTGGCCGGCATCTGGAAGACGCCGCCGCCCATCAGGGTACGGATCCGGTCGCAGATCCCGCCATAGTGCTCGACCGCGTAATCGATCGCCGCATACATGTAGCGCGGGTTGACGTGGACATGGCCGTCGCCGGTCTCCTCGAACGCCTGAAGCTGGCCGTCGACGATGCCGGCGTAGGCGGCTTCCATGGAAGCGAGCGCGCCCAGCGCATCGCGCACCGCCGGGATGTCGCGCGCCCCGTTCGACCGCGCGATCTTCGACGCAAGGCCGATCAGCAGCCGCAGCTTGGCGGCGAAGCGCACGTTCGACTGGTGGTTGGACATGTAGTGCGCCGGCGTCTCGACATAGATGTCGCGCGACAGCGCCGGGTTGTCGTGGACGAAGACGCGCTCCCAGGGCACGCGCACGTCGCGGAAGACGATCATCGAGTCGGATTCGTCGAAACGGTGCGCCAGCGGGTTGTGGAACTCGATCCCGTCGGCCGGTGCGAGCGGCTTGCGCGCCCACAGCGAAACCCCCGGCGCGTTCACCGGCACCGCGCAGGTCACCGACTCCTTCACCTGACTCGCCGCCAGCGGAATGATATTGCCGATCCAGAGTTCGTCGGCGAACACGGCGCCGGTTGCCAGCATCTTCATTCCGTTGAGCACGACGCCCGAGTCGTCCTCCGCCGTTACCCGGAGCGTCGGAGGACTCCTGTCGGCGCTCTGGTAGAGTTCCGGCTTGCGCGCGCCCTGGGGCGGCAGGATCGCGTAGGCGAGGAAGAGATCGCCCGACCGCGCGCGCCGGTAATAGGCCTCGATGCGCTCGGCGTATCCGCCGCCGTCGCGGTCGAAGACGGACGACCCCATCGCCAGCCCGGTGATCGAGGATGCCACGTGGTCGGGCGACCGCCCTAGCAGCCCGTGCGAGAACCCGGCGATGGCGCGGTGCGCCGCGGTGCGGATTTCGAGGTCGCGGCGGCTGCGGGGCTGCAGGAAGTAGGCCGGGTAGCGCTCGCCGCCGTCCTCGACCCACAGCGCATCGCGCGCGGTCTCGGCGCGTTTGAGGTCGTACATCGCGGCGTACATCCGGGCCGCGTTGGCGAACGCCGGGTGGCGGGTCACGTCGTCCACCCGTTCCCGGCCGATATAGACCGTCCGCCCGTCGCGGATCGCCGCCAGATAGTCCTCGCCGGAGCGCAGCATCGCCGCCGCCGTCCCGTGTTGCTGCCCGTCGCCGGATGGTCGCACCCGCCCGCGCAGGGTGCAACCGCGCGCCGGTCTCCGCTATCCCCGGTTCCGTCCGCCGCGTATCATCCGCCGGATGCGCGGAACCGGTGGGCCCGTGGTGAAATCGGTAGACACAGCGGACTTAAAATCCGCTTCCCGCAGGGGAGTGCCGGTTCGAGTCCGGCCGGGCCCACCACCGAGCCTCGCCGGTCCGCCCGGTTTTCGCCCATCGCCCGCCGCTCGCCCCCCGGTCAGTCGATCACCGCGGTGAAGTCGCACTGCACCAGGACGCCGTCCCGGCCCGACACGTCGGGCTGCGAATGGCGCGCCGGCCGCGCTGCCGGGTCGGGAAACATCTCGACCCACAACTCGTTGAGGGCGGCGCGGTCGGCCGGGTCCTTGAGGTAGAAGTTGATTTTCAGGATGTCGTCGGTCGTGCCCCCGGCGGCCTCGACGGTCTCCCGGATGAAGCGGAAGCAGAGCGCCGCCTGCTCGGCGAGGGCGGGCGGGTATTCGCCGGTCTCCGGATCGCGGCCGAGGATCACCCCCGACATCACCAGATTGCCGATCCGCGATGCGTTGGGGATCGGGTTGGCGTGCCTGAAGCCTTCGATCTCGATGCTCTTGCGTCTCGTCATGGCCGCTCCCTCCGCGCCCTACCGGTTCTCGTAATACCTGGCGAAATCCGGAAGCGTCTCGAAGCGCTCCACCTGCGGGTCCAGATGCACCCAGGGAAGCGCGCTCCGGGTCCAGATGTTCGCCTGCACCGGCACCCAGCCGGGATCGTCGAGCGTGCCGCCGAAGACCACCGTCACATGCGGGCGCGCCGGCCCGCCGGCGAAGATCGAGGTGCCGCAGTCGCCGCAGAACCGCACGTCGATCTCGTTGCCGCTGTCGGCGACGCGCCGGCGCACCTTCGGTGTGCCCCGGTCCACCCGGAAGCCCTCGGCCGGGACCTGGAGCGAGGTGCCGAACGCCGCCCCGGTTCTCTTCCGGCATTCCGTGCAATGGCAGGCATAGCAGACGAAAGGCTCCATGTTGCATGTGTAGCGGAGCGCCCCGCAGGCGCATCCGCCCGAGAACGGCGCCGGCATCGAACAGTCTCCCCCGTTGGCGCGCGGTCGGCGCATCGCCGGGACGATCATAGCCTGTCGGCGCGCCGTTGGCGTATCGATTCGGCACCGGGGTCTCCCGTCCCGGCGGTTCGCCCGGGGATGACGGTGCCCGCGGTCCTGCCCGGCGCGGCTGCTTGACGCCGCCTCGCCCCGGCGGTGTTGTACGGAGACGGATACCGCTCATCGACCGCCAGGGGTCCCGCAGGCACCCGAAGGCCCCGGCGCGGCGGTCCTGCGCCGCGGGCAGCGGCAGGAGGCGGCACGGGCATGATCGTGGAACGGCGCGAGAGCTGGGATGCGGTGCGGGCGGCGTTCCGCTGGCGGCTGCCGGCCCGCTACAACATCGCCGAACATGTCTGCGACCGCCATGCCGGGGCCGCGCGCACGGCGTTGATCTGCCCCGATCCGGCCGGCGGCGAGCCGCGCCGCTGGTCGTTTCGCGAATTGTCCCGGCTCTCCAACCGGCTCGCCAACGCGCTTGCCGCCGGCGGCGTCGGGCGCGGCGACCGGGTGGCGGTGCTGCTGGGCCAGTCGGTCGAGACCGCGCTCGCCCATCTGGCCGCGTACAAGCTGGGCGCCGTCGCCCTGCCGCTCTCCGTCCTGTTCGGCGCGGACGCGCTCGAATACCGGCTGCGCCATGCCGGGACAAAGGCGCTGATCACGGATGCAGACGGCCGCGACAAGGCGGCCGCACTCGATCTGCCGGACCTGGCGACGACGGTGGCGGACGATTTCTGGGATCTGTTGGAGCGCGGCTCCGACCGGTTCGAGGCCGCGGCTACCGGCCCCAACGACCCGGCGCTGCTGATCTATACCTCCGGCACCACGGGACCGCCCAAGGGCGCGCTGCACGGCCACCGGGTGCTGCCGGGGCACCTGCCGGGCATCGCCCTGCCGCACGAATTCTTCCCGCAGCCGGGCGACCTGTTCTGGACGCCGGCGGACTGGGCGTGGGCGGGCGGCCTCCTGGACACGCTGCTGCCCGCCTGGGCGGCGGGGGTGCCGGTGGTGGCGCAGCGCCCCGGCAAGTTCGACCCGGAGGAGGCGTTCGCGACGCTCGCCCGCCACGGCGTGCGCAACGCTTTCCTGCCGCCGACGGCGCTCAAGATGATGCGCCAGGCGCCCGCCTCCGTGCGGCCGCGCGCCGGGCTCGCCATGCGCAGCATCGGCAGCGGCGGCGAAAGCCTGGGGGAGGAGCTTCTCGACTGGGGGCGGGAGGTCTTCGGGCTGACGATCAACGAGTTTTACGGCCAGACCGAGTGCAACCTGGTGGTCGGCAACTGCGCCGGCCTGCTCCCGGTGAAGCCGGGCTGGCTGGGCAGGGCCATACCGGGCCACGAGGTCGCGGTGGTGGACGGCGGGGGCGGGCTCCTGCCGGCCGGCGAGACGGGCGAGATCGCGGTGCGCCGCCCCGACCCGGTGATGTTCCTCGGTTACTGGCGGAACGAGGAGGCGACGGCGGCGAAGTTCAACGGCGACTGGCTGCTGACCGGCGATCTCGGGCTGTGCGACGGGGAGGGCAATTTCCGCTTCGTCGGGCGCGAGGACGACGTGATCGCCTCGTCCGGCTACCGCATCGGCCCGGGCGAGATCGAGGAGTGCCTGATGCGCCATCCGGCGGTGGCGATGGCGGCAGCGATCGGCGCGCCCGATCCGGTGCGCGGCGAGATCGTGAAGGCGTTCGTGGTCCTGCGCCCGGGCGAGACGCCGACGCCGGCGCTGCAAGCCGCGCTCTCATCCCACGTCCGCGAGCGGCTGTCGGCGCACGAATATCCGCGCGCCGTCGAGTTCGCGGCGGAGCTTCCGATGACCACGACGGGCAAGATCCGCCGCCGCGACCTGCGCCGGCGGGAACGCGAACGGGCCGGCCTCGAGTGAGTATCCCGCCCGATCAGTAGTGGTAGCCGTTCGCGCGCGGGGGCTGCGGCGGCTCGTCGGGGTCGGGCGGCGCGGCGGCCGTGACCAGCCGGGCGGTGACGATCACGATCAGTTCGAGTTCCTCGGAGCGGATCGAGCGGTGCCCGAACAGCGCGCCCACCACCGGCACGTCCTTCAGCACCGGCACGCCGGATTCCCGGGTGTTCGACGCGTTGCGGAACAGCCCGGCGATCACGATCGATTCCCCGTCGCCCACCTCGACCGTGGTCTCGGCGCGGCGCACGTTGATCACCGGTATGTCGACGCCGACGACCTGCACCGCCCGGTTGAGCGACGGCTCGGACACTTCGGGCCGGACGTTGAGCACGATCCTGCCGGCGTCGATCACCGTCGGGACGAAGTCGAGCAGGATGCCGTATTTCTTGTATTCGAAGATGATCACCCCATCGTCGAACCCGGTCGGCAGCGGGTATTCGCCGCCGGAGAAGAAGGACGCCGCCTCGCCGGAGATCGCGGTGACATTGGGCCGCGCCAGCACGTTGGCCAGACCCGCCCGCGCCAGCGCGTCGATCATGCCGGCGATCTGGGTCGTCGGCGACCCGCCGGCGAAAAACAGGGTTGGCGAAACCTGCCCGTCGACGGTCGTCGACAGGCCGGGCGGCAGAGACCCGGCGGCCGGGACGCCACCGTCCGGCGACCGGGAGGTCAGGTCGGGCAGCAAACGCCCGATGCGGAACCCGAACCGCGGATTGCCGGTGTGCCGGAACGCCTCCCAGTTGATCCCGAGGTCCTCGGTGACGGAGCGCTGGACCTCCGCGATCTGGACCTCGAGGTTGACCTGCTGTGCGCCGGAAATCTGCAGCTGGTTCTCGATCGGCGTGTCCTTGGGCAGCGCCCCGGCGGCGAGCCGCAATGCGCGTTCGGCGAGCGCGACCGACGAGACCTCGCCGGTCAGCGTGATGCCGCGGGCGGCGCGCGTCGCCTGCACCCCGCGCAGGTCCGGCTGCGCGGCCAGGATCGAGACGATGGGTTCGATGTCGAGCACCACCGACACGATCCAGTCGCGCACCCTCCCCCCGTCCCCCAGCACCGAGACCGAGGTGCATCCGATCCCCTTGCCGACGATGTAGAGCACCTTGGGCGAGAGGAGCTGCACATCGGCGACCTGCGGCGCGGCGACCAGGACGGAGGCCGCATCGCTGCCGAGCGCGAGCCGCCGGCTTTGCCCGAGGGCGAGGGTCAGCGCCCCCGGCGGCGGACTTCGGCGCCGCTTTGGCGGCCCTGGAGGGTTTGGCGGCGCCAGGGGGTTTGGCGGCGGATGAAGCGGACTTCGCGAGGGCGGCGCGCAGGGTTTTCGACCGGGTCCGGGGCGGCGGTGCGCTGCGGACGTCCGGGGGCGGCCCGGGGATGGGCACGGCCGCGAGGCGGAGCACGAGCCCGGAACGCGCCGGCGCATCGAACCTCTCCGCGCGCGGTGCGGCGGCGCCGGAAGCGGGCAGCCGCATGACGAGGCCGGCGGACGGCGGGAGCGCCGAGGTGCGCCCCGCCGGGGCCGGTTTCGCGGGGTTTCGACGGGCCTCCTCGATCATGCGCGCAAGCGCGTCGCCGTCGCCGTCGAGCCAGTAGGACAAATCGTGCTGCGCGTAGATCCCGGCGGCGTCCTCCGCCCTGCCGAACGCGGCCAGCATGCGCACGAGATTGGCGGAGATCCGCGGATGGCCGGACGACAGCCTGAGCGCCTCGCCGTACTGCGCCTCCGCGGCGCGCCAGTCGCCGTCGACCGAGGCGGCAACGGCGAGCCCGTTGGCGGCCCACGCTGCCGGCGGCAGGGTCGGCCGGGCGTCCAGCGCATCGCGGAAATGCCGGCGCGCCGCATCGGTCGCGCCGGTGGCGAGCGCCGTCCGCCCGGCGCCGAGCAGGGCCCGTGCCCGTGCTGCGGGCGCGTCGCCGGCCAGCGCGGCGGCGAGCGTGAAATGGCGGTCGGCGGCAGCGAAGTCGCCGACGCCGAACGCGATGTTGCCGAGGCCGAGCCGCGGTTCCGGGGCGTCGGCGAAGCGCCCGGCGAGGGCCATATAGAGCCTGTGGGCGACCGCCGGCTGGCCGGCGGTCAGCGCTGCGTCGGCGACCGCGAGATTGCTGCGGAGCGCCTCCGCCTGGCCCGGGGTCTCGTCGCGCACGGGTCCGCCCGCGCACGCGGCGACCGATACGACGACCGCGGCTGCCCGCGCGGCGCGCAGGCATCGCACCCAGCCGTTGGGGCCCGGGACCGGGCGGTTGGCACTCAAGTCTCGATCGAGTCCTTGTGACGGGCGGCGAAAAGATGAACTCAACCGGGCGGTTTGTAAACACGGCCGGGCAGCCGCGGGAAGCGCACCGCGGCAGGCTCGGTCGTCGTTCGGACGGGCGCCGCCGCCCGGGGACGCCGCGGTCGGAACACGCTCGGCGGAGCGCCGTCAGAAGCGGTGGCGGAGGGCGAACCTGAATGCGCGCAGCCGGTCGCGGGGCCGGTCGTAGAGTTCGAGCTTGACCCGCGAGTTCGGCGTGTCGCGCAAATCGACGCCCAGGGTTCGTCGCAGGGCGCCGTCGCGGGCATAGCGGATCACGCCGACATGGGGCCGAATCGTTCCGAAGAAAGGACCGCCCCACAGCCCATAGCCCGCCTCTCCCCTGATGCCGATGCGCGGCGATCCTTCCTCGTCGGGGGATACCAGGCGCGCGTCGAGTTCGAGGCCGAGACCGCGCTTCGCCTCGCCCGGGGCGAAGCGGATGCCGCCGGCGAGACTCCACGAATCGTGCCGGAAATCGCCGAGGCCGAACGAGCCGTCGAGAGTCCCGGTCACGGTGAGACGGGGATCGAACGCCTCGAAGGATACCGAGCCTCTGGTCTCCAACTGGCTGCCCTCGGGCCCGTCCCCGGTCAGGCGCTTGTAGGCCACGGAGAGGGACGGCGTCCCGGCAACCGGCGCCTGCCACGCCAGGCCGATGCGGCAGTCGCGGCCGCGCAAGGTGGGCAGCCCGGAGGAAATCCGCCCCCCTCCCTCGATCTCGAAGGCGAAGGACTCCATGCCGGCCTCGGCCTGAAGCGCCCCGGACAGGATGTCGGTCAGCGGCATGGAGGCGCCCGCGGCGTGAGTGCGAAGGCGCACATCGGAGTGCGACCACGAGGCAAAGCCGAGATCGTCGCGGTGACGCAGTTCGCCCGTCCCGGCGCCCAGCGACGCCCACACATGTCCGCCGGAGGGCGCGTGCCAGGCGGCGAAGGGGTGCACGGAAACGATATCGGTGCCGTGCTCGCCGGTCAGGTAACCCCGTTCCCGCAGGCCCGCCGCGGCGCGGTAGCGCAGATCGGTCCGGGTAACCGAGGCGACCACGCCCGCCTGCCAGGAACCGGCGCCCAGTTCGGCGCCGGCGCTCACCGACTGGCTGGACCCCGTGTAATCGAAGCCTGCACTCAGCCCGGACAACGAGCCGGCGCCGACAGCGGGCGCGATCGCCGAGAGGGTGCGCGGCGCCCCGGGCGACCAGCGGCGAACGCGGTCCCGGACGGCGGAATGGGCGACGCCGGCGGCGTGCCGCGCATGCACCGGCGCGAGCGCCGAATGGACCGGGTTGGACGGGGCCGCCGCGTCGGACGAACCCGATAGCGGGGGCGTGTCCGGGCATCGAAATTCCGCACCGTCCCAATAGGCGTCGTCCCGGATCCAGACGGCGACCGTATCCAGAAGATCGTCCGGCTCCTGGGTCGGGAACTTGTCGTGGAAACTGACGCTCACGCACAACGCGTCGTCGGCATCGGCCGTTTCATCGTCTTCGTAGACCAGATACCGGTAGGTGGTGGGCGTATCTAACAGGGGATCCGTGCCGGGGTGCACGTAGGCAAGCTCCCGCTTCGTTGCATCGAACTTGAGGGGCGACTGGAGAATGTCCGCAAGTTCGTACGTTGGCGTATCCGACCCGGCGACGGCGTGCGGCAGGATCACGAATGGTTGTTCGACGCCCGTATCACGCTCGACAGGGTGCTCGCTCGGCGCAAGCCTCCTGGTGCGAAACCGCCATTTTCCCGAATCGAAGGGATCGACAATCAACTCGAAATCCCGCGACACGCTGGCCGGAGGATAGGCGCTGTCGATCACCCGGTAGGTGCAGTCCGGACCGCGATAGGTCGCGAGCGGGGTGCCCGACAGAACGCGGCTGACCGGGCTGAAGCGCAGGCCGGCAGGAAGCGCGCACTCGACATCGTAGGTGTAGGGCGCGACGCCTCCCGTTGCTTCGGCGAACTGCACCCGGACGCGTCGTTGCATCATGAGCGTGACGCGGTTGCCGGGGTAGTTGATCGCGGGCTCGGCGGTCAGGCTCAGCGGCCTGTCTGCCGCCTCGATCGCGAGGAGGAGCCCGTGCGTCGCAATCTGGGGGTTGACGGTTCCCGAATCGGTGACCCGGAAGGTGCAGAAAAAGGGCTGTCCGGGATCGTCCGCAGGCCTGGCGCCGGCAAGGATGCGCTGGTCCGGGTAGAAGGTCACCCAGTCGGGACAGCCGTCGATGCTCAAAGTGTGGGGCCGGACCCCGCCGGAGATGCGGAAGGGAAGCTTGTATTCTCTGGCCTGCCCGGGGGGAAATCCGAGCCGCAACGGACCTACGCTCCCGTCGGGCGCCTCGATGGAAAGGTCGTTCCCGCCGGCCACCGTCTCGGGGACCACGAGGCGCAGCCCGTGCGTCGCACTCTGGGGGTTGACCGTTCCCGAATCGGTGACCCGGAAGGTGCAGAAGAAGGTCTTGCCGCGTTCCCCCACAGGGGCGGTGCCGGCAAGGATGCGCTGGTCCGGGTAGAAGGTCACCCAGTCGGGGCAGCCGTCGATGTTCGAAGTGTAGGGCCGGACCCCGCCGGAGATGCGGAAGGGAAGCGTATGTTCTCTGGCCTGCCCGGGGGAAAATCCGAGCCGCAACGGACCTACGCTCCCGTCGGGCGCCTCGATGGAAAGGCCGTTCCCGCCGGCCACCGTCTCGGGGACCACGAGGCGCAGCCCGTGTGTCACGCTCAGGGTTCTGAGCGCTCCCGAATCGGTGACGCGGTAGGTGCAGAAGAAGGTCTTGCCGCGTTCCCCCACAGGGGCGGTGCCGACAAGGAGGCCCTGGTCCTCGTTGAGGATCACCCAGTCGGGGCAGCCCTCGATGCTCGAACGATAGGGCGGAACCCCGCCGTCGATGCGGAAGGGAAGCGTATGTTCTCTGGACTCCCCGGGAGGAAATTCGAGTTGGAACGTTCTGGCGCCCTCGACGAAAAGATCGCTTCCGCCGCCGCAGGCCGCGAGCGAAAGGGCCAGGCAGGCGAGGACGAGGGTGCCGCAACGCTTCGGCCGGATCGACGCCCGAAAGCCAGGTGATGCAATACCCCGCTGACCAAATCATGCCTCCCGCAGCCCCGGTCCGATGTGAAGCGGCGCCATCATAGCGCTGCGCCGGGGGCCGCCAAGCGGCCCGCGCCAAGGCGCCGGCGGCTCTGCTCAGCCGCGCCCGCCTCCGGCGAACCAGCGCGCGTCGGCGAGCACGACGGAGGTCTCGGCCTGGCGGTCGGGCACCGTCCAGTAGCAGGCGAGCAGGCGCGCCTTCTCCGTTCCCTCGACGAGCACGAAGCCGCGAGCCCGGTAGAAGCGGATTGCCCAGTGCGCGGCGGCCCATGTGCCGACCAGCACCGGCTGTTCCCGGCCCCGCCGCAGCGCCTCCAGCAGCGCCGATCCGATGCCTTCCCCCTGCCGTTCCGGGCGGACATAGGCGTGACGGATCAGGATCACGTCCCCGACCGGCTGGATTCCCATCACCCCCTGGAGCCCGGCCCCGTCCTCGTAGCCGCTGAAGGCGACCCCGGCGGTGATCTCGGCCGCGAGTTCGCCCGCCGGCATGTACGGCTCGTGCCAGCAATCCGGCGGGATGACACCGCGATAGGCCTCGGCGGCGGCGTTGACGATGGCGAGCGCCTCGGCAAAGTCGGCGTCCGCGAGCGCGCGGATCATGGCGCGGCGAGGAAGGCGGCGACGATCTCCGCCACCGCGTCGGGGCGTTCGGCGAAGGCGCTGTGCCCGGCGCCCGGGACGGTCTCCAGCCGGCAATCGCCGAAGCCGGCGGCGTAGGCCTCGCCGTGTCGTCCGGGGACCAGCCGGTCATCCTCCCCCTGGACGACCAGCGCCGGCCCGCGGTACCGGCCCAGGCGCCCGGCGAGGCGGCGCTCGTGGAGATAGGGCGGATTGAAGCCGATCCGCGAGGCGAAGCGGAACAGCTTGTAGCGCAGCACCTCCTGGTCGAGGGGCCCGCGCCCGTCGGGAAACATGCCGCGCGCGGCGGCGCAGTCCGCATCGCCGAACAGGAGGCTGCGCAGCCCGGCGAGCGAGACCCCGTCGGCCGGATGGGTTTCCCAGAACACATCGGCGATGGGCGCGCCGGCGACGAACAGTCCGGTCGGCCCGACGAGGGCCAGCCGCTCCACCCGCTCGGGGTGGCGGACGGCGATCTCCGCCGCGGCCCAGCCGCCGATGCAGGAGCCGGCCAGCCGCATGGACCCGATACCCAGCGCGTCGAACAGTTCGAGATAGTGGAAGACCAGGTCGTCCACGGTCTCCAGCGTTTCGTCCTCGCTCGAGTCGGCGCAGCCCGGATGAGCCGGCGCGGCCAGCGCGAACCGTCCGGCCAGCGCCCGGTGAAACGGCAGCCAGTCGAACGACGCGCCGTGGATGTCGGCGATTCCGTGCAGGTAGACGACGGGCGGGCCGTCTCCGGCCTCGGCGATGTGGACCGTGCGGCCGCGCGGCAGGGCGACGGCGCGCGTCATCATTCTGCGGCGCTCGCGGCCGGCCGGTCGGCGAGCCTCGGGTATTCGCGGGCGAACAACGCCGCCGAGCGCTCGCGCAGGGCCGGCGCCACCTCGGCGGCGAACAGCCGCGCACTCTTGCGCGCCAGCGCGTCCTCCATGTTGCCGAAATGGAACTGGATCAGCAGGTTGCCCACCTGCGCCTGCTCGATCAGTTCCCACAGCCGCTCGCGCACGGTCGCCGGGCTGCCGACGATGATGGAGGCCTTGGCTTCGAGTTCGTCCCAGTTCTCGGCGTCGCCCAGCATCGGCGCCCCGGCGGTCGAGTTCTCGAGGAAGGCGCGCCACGAGGAGACCGATTGCGACGGCACCCCAGGGCCGAAGGTGAGCGTCCGCCCGGTGCGCCGGAGATGGCCCTTGAGGCAGTATTTGAGGAAGTACCACACCCCCTCGGCAGCCTCGGTTTTCGCCTGCTCGTCGGTCTCGCCGACATAGACCGACAGGAGGACGCCCATCCGGAACGGGTCGTAGGCGTCGCCGTGGCGCCGGAGGATGGCGGCGAAGCGCTCCCGCGCCTGGCGGGTCGCCGCGCCGTGGGTGCGCGAGGAGAGGAAGTAGTCGAACCCGCGCTGCGCCACATTGTCCATGGTCTCGGCGCTGAGGCTGCCCGGGATCCAGACCTTCGGGCAGGGCGTCTGGCGGGGCCTGGGCCAGATGTTGACGTAGCGCAGCGGATAGGACGGGCCCTCGTGTTCGAACGGCCCGTCCTCGGTCCAGGTGCGGACGATCAGATCGACGGCCTCCCAGAAGCGCTGGCGCGATTGCGGCGACGGGATGTTGTAGTTGTAGGCCTCCGGCCCGCCGCCGACCGCGAAGCCGGCGATCAGCCGGCCGCCGCTGATCGAATCGATCATCGCGTATTCCTCGGCGACCCGCAGCGGGTTCAGGTGCAGCGGCAGCAGATTGCCGAGCACCACCAGCTTCGCCCGCTCGGTGCGCTGGGTCAGCGCAGCGGCGATGATGTTGGGCGACGGCATCAGCCCGTAGATGTTCTGGTGATGCTCGTTGAGGACCAGCCCGTCGAAACCGAGTTCGGCCGCCTCGACCGACTGGTCGATATATTCCTGGTACAGCCCGTCGGTTCTCTCGCGGTCCCACAGGCTGTTGGGAACCGTCACCCAGCCGGTGTCGAACCGCTCGTCGAAGTCGGGCGGGAGGTACGGATAGGCCATGAAGTGCCAGTGAAAAAGCTGCACCGGGTACATCGGAGACCTCCCTCGCGGTGGCGCGGCGAAAGTGTCGGCGATCGCGCGGGCAGCCGCAACCGGGCGGGCGGCGGCGTTCAGGACAGGGCGCGCGGGCGCACGAAGCAGATCAGGCGGCCGCCGCCGGGGGCGATATGCGGCCAGGCGGCTGCCTCGAACGCGATGCCGGCGAGCGCACCGGTCGGATAGGCGGCGGAGAGTTCGCTCAGCAAGCCGGCCGGCCCGTCGCCCGCCAGCGCCCGGGCGAGGTCGTGCAGGCCGGGATTGTGGCCGACGATCATGGCCGAGGCGCAGCGGTCGGAAAACCCGCGCGCGAGGGACAACAGGCGCTCTGCGGTCGCGAGATAGAGGTCGTCGCGCATCTCCGCCGCCGGCGCGCGATCGAGCGTTCGGGCGGCCAGCGACCAGGTCTGCGCGGCGCGGCGCGCGGTCGAGCATGCGACGAACTCCGGCACATGCCCGGCCGCCGTCATCCACCCGGCGACCGCCGGCGCGGCGCGCCGGCCGCGCGGGGACAGCGGCCGGTCGAAGTCGGCAAGGTCCGGATCGCTCCAGTCCGATTTCGCGTGCCGGAGCAGGTAGAGCGTGCGCATCGCGCGCCAGAATAGGCGGCCGGCGGGCCGGATGTCAGGCCGGCGGCGCGTTTCACTTGACGGTCGTCACGAAACCGTAAACGCTTTGGCGCACGATGGACGCCGCCTCGCGGCGGGATGAGAACCGGCGGGACCGATGGACGACGCGCGGCCGCAGATCACGACCGGAGAGGCGCCGGGACCCGCGGGCGCGGCCGGCGCGCCGCCCGTCGACGGCCCGGAGCGCTTCATCAACCGCGAACTGTCCTGGCTCGCCTTCAACGAAAGGGTGCTGGAGGAAGCCTCCAACGAGACCCATCCCCTGCTCGAGCGGCTGCGCTTCGTCTCCATCTCGGCGGCCAACCTGGACGAGTTCTACATGGTGCGGGTGGCCGGGCTGAAGAGCCAGATCCATGCCGGGATCGGCGCCCGCAGCGCCGACGGCCTCACCCCGCAGGAGCAGATTCGCGCCATCAACGAGCACGCCCGCAGGCTGATGCGCGAGCAGCAGCGCTGCTGGCGGGAGCTGCGCGAGGCGATGCACGGCGAGGGGATCGAGGTGCTCGAACCGGAGGCGCTGGACGACGGCGAGCGCGCCTGGCTCGCCGATTATTTCGTCAAGGAAATCTTCCCCGCCCTCACCCCGGTGGCGATCGACCCCGCGCATCCGTTTCCCTTCATCCCCAATCTCGGTTTCTCGCTGGTGCTGTCGATGAAGCGGCCGCAGGACGAGGAGGTCTCGGCCGGGCTGGTGGCGCTGCCGCGGACGATCGACCGCTTCGTCGGGCTGGCAGGCCGCGCATCGGCGTTCGTCGCCCTCGAACAGGTGGTGCGCACCCACCTCGACCTGTTGTTCCCCGGCTTCGAACTGCTCGATGTCGGCGTCTTCCGCGTGATCCGCGACAGCGACGTGGAGATCGAGGAGGAGGCGGAGGACCTGATGCGCGAGTCGGAGGAGCTGCTGCGCCGCCGCCGCCGGGGCTCGGTCATCCGCCTCAAGATCAACGCCGAGGTCCCCGCCGCGCTGCGCGCCTTCGTCGTCGAGAGCCTCGGGGTGGACGAGGAGGACGTGTTCGACGTCGACGGCCTGCTGGGCCTCGCCGAGACGTCGCAGCTGATCCTGCGCGACCGCCCGGACCTCGTCTTCAAGCCCCACACCCCGCGCTTCCCCGAACGCATCCTCGACTATGACGGCGATTGCTTCGCCGCGATCCGGCAGAAGGACATCATCGTCCACCATCCCTACGAGAGCTTCGACGTCGTGGTGCGCTTCCTGCGCCAGGCGGCGGAAGATCCGCACGTGGTCGCGATCAAGCAGACGCTCTACCGCACCGGCGAGGATTCGCCGATCGTCGCCGCGCTGCGCGATGCCGCCGAGCGCGGCAAGTCGGTCACCGCGCTGATCGAGCTCAAGGCGCGGTTCGACGAGGAGCGCAACATCCGCTGGGCGCGCGACCTCGAGCGCGCCGGCGCCCAGGTGGTGTTCGGCTTCGTGCAGTTGAAGACCCACGCCAAGGTGTCGCTGGTCGTCCGCCGCGAGCACAACGGGCTTCAGACATACGCCCATTTCGGCACCGGCAACTACCACCCGGTGAACGCGCGCATCTACACCGACCTGTCGCACTTCACCTGCGACACCCGGATTTGCCGGGACGCGGCGAAATTGTTCAACTACATGACCGGCACCGGCGTGCCGGAAGCGATGGAGCGCATCGCGGCGTCGCCCATAGACATGCGCAAGACGCTGGTCCGCCTGATCGACGCGGAGATCGAAAACGCGGGCGCCGGGCGGCCGGCCTGGATCCTCGCCAAGATGAACTCGCTGGTGGACCCCGAGGTCATCGACTGCCTCTACCGCGCCTCGCGCGCCGGCGTCGATATCCACCTGGTGGTCCGCGGCATCTGTTGCCTGCGGCCGGGCGTGCCCGGCCTGTCGGAAAATATCCGGGTCAAGAGCATCGTCGGGCGGTTCCTCGAGCACAGCCGGATCGTCTGTTTCGCGGCCGGCCACCCGCCCGGCTCGCCGCAAGCGAAGGTCTTTATCTCCTCCGCCGACTGGATGCCGCGCAACCTGGACCGGCGGGTCGAGACCCTGGTGCCGATCCTCAACCGCACCGTCCACCAGCAGGTGCTCGACCGCATCATGGGCGCCAACGTCATGGACGAGGCGCAGAGCTGGGTGCTGGATGCAGACGGGATCTACCGCCGCATCCCGGCCGCCGAGGGAGCGTTCAGCGCGCACGAGTATTTCATGACCAACCCGAGCCTGTCGGGCCGGGGAAGCGCTCTCAGGAAGGGAGATTCGCGGGCCCCCGCCTGAGCCGTCCCGGCAGGCCCCGGTCGATTGCGTCCATGCCCCCCGTACCGCTCGAGCGGAAGACCCGCCGCCCATTGCCGCCGCCGGCGCCCGCCTCGGCCGCGGCGCCGGAACCGCCGGTCGCGGTCGTCGATATCGGTTCGAACACCGTCCGGCTGGTGGTCTATGACGGCTACCGGCGGGCGCCGGTGCCGATGTTCAACGAGAGCGCGGGATGCGGTCTCGGCGGCGATCTTGCCCGCACCGGCGCGATCGGCGAGGAGGCGGCCGAGCGGGCGTTCCGCACGATCGCCCGTTTCGGCCGGCTGGCCCGCGGGATGGGCGCGGCGGAACTCACCTTCATCGCCACCGCGGCGGTGCGCGAGGCGACCAACGGGCAGGCCTTCGCGCACGAGGTCGAGCGCCGCTGCGGCGAGACCGTGCGCATCCTCAGCGGCGAGGAGGAGGCGCGGCTGTCGGCCCTCGGCGTTGTGTCCGGGATACCCGGAGCGGAAGGTATCGTGGGCGATCTCGGCGGCGGCAGCCTCGAACTCGTCGACATCGGGCGGGGCGAGATCGCCCGCCAGGCGACGCTGCCGCTCGGGACGCTGCGGTATGCCGGGCGGCGCCAGTCGGAACGAGAGGCGGCGCTGGAGCAGATCGGCGCCGAACTCGACACCGTGGACTGGCTCGGCGGCGGCGCGCGGGCGTTCTATCCCGTCGGCGGCGCGTGGCGCGCGGTCGCCCGTCTGCACATGGCGCGCACCGGTCATCCGCTCCACGTCATCGACGGTTACCGGGTATCGGTGCGCGAGATGGAGGACCTCGCCGAGGTGATCGGCCCGCTCGGTCCGCGTTCCCTCGAACAGGTCGGCGGGGTGTCCAGGCGGCGGCGCAACAGCCTTCCCGTCGCCTGCGACCTGTTGCGGGCGGTGCTGCGCAAGACCGGCGCGAAGACCGTCGTGTTTTCGGCGCAGGGATTGCGCGAGGGCTGCCTTTACGCCGGGCTCGATGCGGAACGGCAGCAGCAGGATCCGGTGCTCGCCGCCGCCATGTCGCTGGCTGCGCGGGAGGCCCGTTTCGGCCCCGTCGGCGAGGCGCTCTTCGACTGGATCGAGCCGCTGTTCTGGGGCTCCCGGCGGGGCGGGCGGCACCTGCGCCTGATCGCCTGCCACCTCGCCGACATCGGCTGGCGCGAACACCCCGACTACCGGGCCGTGCAGACGATGAACCGCATCCAGCGTTTCCCGTTCATGGGTCTGAGGCACGACGAACGGGCGTTTCTCGGCTACGCCGCCTTTGTCCGTTACGGCGGCGACCCGGAGGATGCGGAGGCGCGGCCGGCGCTTCTCCTGATGTCGCGGCGCCAGCGCCGGCGCGCCGAGACGGTCGGCGAAGCGGTCCGCCTCGCCTTTCGGGTCTCCGGCGGGGTCCGGGCCATACTCGAGCGCTCGGCGCTCACGGTGGAAAGGAACCGCCTGTCGCTCCGCCTGCCCGACGACGGATCCTCGCCGTTCGACGATTCCGTGGCGCGGCAGTTCGACGCCCTGGCGCGGGCGGCCGGGATGCGGCGCGGCCGGATCGTGGACTAGGGGCTGGGCTCAGCCGTCGCCGACCTCGACCACCACCGCCATCGCGCTGTCGCCGGCGGCGCAGCCGGTGAACAGGCCGTAGCCGCCGCCGCGCATCGCCAGTTCCTCGATCAGTTCGATGACCGAGCGCAGCCCGGTCGGCCCCTGCGGATGACCCCAGACCAGCGAACAGCCGAAATTGTTCATGCTCTCCGCATCGGCGCCGGTCTCGCGGCAGAACACCGCGTCGTTGACCGCGAACGGGTTGTGGGTCTTGATCGCCGCCACGTCGGCGAGCGCGATCCCGGCGTCGTCGAGGGCGCGCCCAGCCGCGCCGATGGGCGCTTCGGGCATGTGGCCCATTGCCGCCCGCGCCGTGCCGAAGCCGGCGAGGCGGACGGAAATCGACTCATCGCGCGACATCGCCCGGGCGCGGTCGCGGTCGGTGACCACGACGCCCGCGTTGCCGTCCGCGGGATGGGTCTGCCCGGCGTAGGTCACGGTGCCGTCCTCGAGCACCGGGCGCAGCCGGTCGAGCCCTTCCCGGGTCGTCTCGTGCACCCCCTCGTCGCCGTCGAGCACGTAGGCGGTCCTGCGGTAGCGCGCGTCGGGAACCTCGAGCGGCAGCGTCATGTAGCGGCGCTGGAAGGCCCGGTCGTCGGCGAGTGCGTCGTCGTACTGGCGATAGCGCGCGAGCACGATGTCGTGCTGTTCCTCGGTGGTGATCTGCCACTTCCGCGCCACCGTCTCGGCGGTGTCGACCATCCCGCACTTCGCGTAGGGGTCGGCGGAGAAATTTCCCAGCACCCAGTTCTCGTGCTCGCCGGTTCCGCCCGGCGCGTGCGGCGCCGGGTAGTAGACGTGCGGCCCGTTCGAGGTCCGGTCGCCGGACAGCACCAGCGCGATCCCGGCGCTGCCGTCCTCGACCTCCTGGCTCGCCGCCTGGAGACAGCGGGCGCCGGTGGCGCAGGCATGGTTGATCGTCGGGCCCGGAATGTGGTCGGCGCCCATCATCCCGGTCACCCAGGGCAGGCCGAAGAAGCATTGCCGCTGGGCCACGGTCAGGCCGAGCACGCCGTAGTCCACATCCTCGAGCGCGACGCCGCGTTGCGCCAGTTCGCCGCGCGCCACATGGGCGAGGAACTCCATGCTGTGGAGATGCGACAGGCTCCCCTGCCAGCGTGCGAAGGGCGTGCTCCAGTAGACGCCGTAAGGGATGTGAACGTCGCGCACCGTGCTGCTCCCTGCGCTGTTTGCCGTCGGGGTCCGGCTGCCGGGCGGCCGGCGCCTTGGCGCGCCCGCCGCCGCCCGACCCCCTACACCTCGCCGCGTCCAGGCCCTAGATTAGGGGTTCGGATGACGGTCCCATCGTCAGGAGCAGGATACCTATGCCCCTTCTCGATATCCATCACGTTGCGATCAAGACCCAGGATCTCGAAGCCACCGACCGGTTCTATACCGACGTGCTCGGCCTCGAAAAGATCGACCGGCCGGACTTCGACTTTCCGGGCTCGTGGTTCGACCTCGGCAGCACGATGATCCACATCATGGCGGGGAACGCGGGGCTCGACAACGAGGGCAACCCGACGCACGGCAGCGCCTCGGTCGACCATGTCGCGGTCAAGGCGCACGACTACGACGCCATGAAGCAGTCGGTGATCGACCACGCCATGCCGCACCGCGAGTTCGCCATCCCCGACTTCGGTCTGTGGCAGCTTTTCGTGCGCGACCCGAACGGGGTCATCATCGAGCTCAACTTCACCGTCGACGACGAGCCGTCGGCGAACAAGGGCCCCGGCACCGACAACCTTTTCGTCCCGGGCGAGTTTTGAGCGCCCCGCGAGCGGCGGCAGACGCGGCTTCCCTCGACGCCGCCCCGGCGCACACGCGCCCGCCGCCGCGCCTCATGCGGCCCGAGGTCGAGCGGCTGGGCCATTCGCTGATCCGCGATGTCGCAGAGGCCAATCTCGGCCGGGACGGCGTGATTCCGCTGTGGTTCGGCGAGCCCGACACGCCGACCCCGGACTTCATCAAGCAGGCGGCGGTCCGCGCCCTCGACGCCAACCACGTCTTCTACACCCAGAACCGCGGGATCCCGCCGCTCCGGGAGGCGATCGCGGCCTACGCCAGCGGGCTCCACGGCCGGCCGATCGACGCCGAACGGATCACCGTCACCGCGTCCGGCATGAGCGCGCTCATGCTGGTCTCCCAGACCATCGTCGCGCCGGGCGACAACGTGGTCGCGGTCGGTCCGATCTGGCCCAACTGCCTGGAGACGGTTCGGGTGATGGGCGGCGAGGCGCGCATCGTGCCGCTCGACGAGGCCGCGGACGGCGGCTGGCAGCTCGACATGGACCGGCTGCAGGAGGCATGCGACGACCGCACCGTGGGCGTGGTCGTCAACTCGCCGGCCAATCCCACCGGCTGGGTGATGTCGGTGGACGAGCAGCGGGTGCTGCTCGACTGGTGCCGCGAACGCGGCATCTACGTGGTCGCCGACGAGGTCTATATCCGGCTCGCCTTCAACGCCCCGCGCGCGCCCTCGTTCCTCGACATCGCCGAACCGGACGACCGGGTGGCGGTGGTCAACAGTTTCTCCAAGTCGTGGTCGATGACCGGCTGGCGGCTCGGCTGGCTGACCCACGCGCCGGCGCTGGGCGACGCCTTCGCCAAGCTCAACGAATACAATCTCGCCTCGCCCACCAGCTTCGTGCAGCACGCCGGCATTACCGCGGTGGAGGAAGGAGAACCGTTCGTCGAGTCGCTCATCGAGCGCTACCGCCGCAACCGCGACCTGGTGGTCCAGCGCCTGGGCGCGATGCGGCGCGTCCGCCTGCCGCGACCCGACGGGGCGTTCTACGCCTTCTTCGCCGTCGATGGCATCGCCGACAGCCTCGCCTTTGCGCACCGATTGGTCGAGACCGCCGGCGTCGGCCTGGCGCCCGGCCGCGCCTTCGGGGCAGCCGGGGAAGGGCGCATAAGGCTCTGCTTCGCGGCCGGGGCCGACACCCTGTCGCAGGCGCTCGACCGGCTGGAACCGCATCTCGACTGACGGTTCGCCCCGCGCAACAAAGTTTCGGCCGGCCGTCTCCGGGAGACACGATCCTGCTATTTTGCCGCGCCGCCTTGGCGGCCCGGGCGGGCGGCCCCACCTATCGGCAAGGCCCGCATCGACGAGGATACAGCGATGGACTCCCGTGCCGATCTCCCGAACCGCCGGTGCTCCCTCGAGATCGCCGATATCGCAGCGTCGGCGCGCGCCAACGCCAGCGACGACAACCATGAGCGAGTGGTGAGAGCGGTGGACCGGGAAGCCGGGCTGCACGCCATCATCGCGATCCACCGGCGCCGCAGCGGGCCGGCCATCGGCGGCTGCCGCATGTGGGACTACGCCGACGAGGAGGCGGCGCTCACCGATGCGCTCAGGCTGTCGCGCGGCATGACCTACAAGGCGGCGATGGCGGGGCTCCCCTTCGGCGGCGGCAAGGCGGTGATCCTGGGCGATCCCCGGACCGGCAAGTCGGCGGCGCTGTTCCGCGCATTCGGCCGGGCGGTGGACGCGCTTGCCGGACAGTATATCTCGGGCGAGGATGTCGGCGTCGGCGTCGAGGACATGAACCACGCCGCCGGCGAGACCCGCCATATCCTCGGCAGCGGCGACCGCGGCGGCGACCCCTCGCCCTACACCGTTCACGGCGTCGCGGCCGGCATTCGGGCCGCCGTGCGGCATCGGCTGGGGCGCGGCTCCCTGGCCGGTTCCGTCGTCGCCGTCCAGGGGCTGGGCCATGTCGGTTACGGGCTTTGCGAGCGGCTGGCGGCGGAGGGTGCGCGGCTGGTCGTCGCCGACATCGCACCGGAGGCCGCCCGGCGCGCCGCCGGCGCGTTCGGCGCGGCGGTCGTCCCGCCGGCGGAGATCGTCGATGCGGAGGCGGACGTCTTCGCCCCCTGCGCATTGGGCGCGGTGCTCGACGACGAGACGGTCGGGCGGCTGCGCTGCACAGTGGTCGCGGGTTCGGCCAACAACCAGCTTCGCGCGCCGCGCCACGGCGAGATGCTGCGCGCCCGCAACGTGCTCTACGCGCCCGATTACGTCATCAACGCCGGCGGGGCGATCGCGCTCACCCTCCAGCTTCTCCCCGAGGGCTTTTCCCCGGAGCGGGCGATGGAGCGGAGCGGGCGCATCGGCGGCACGCTGGCGGAGATCTTCACCCGCTCCGGCCGCGAGGGCGTGTCGCCCGCCGCCGTCGCCGACGCCATGGCGATGGAGCGCATCGCCGGCCCGGCCGCACGATGACGCGGCAGCCCGAACGGCAAACCGGCGAGGCCGGCGACGGCGCTGGGCGCGGCGGGGCGGCCGCCGAAATCGAGGCGATCCTCGCCGCACCGCCGTTCCACCGGTGGCTCGGTCCGGTGCTGGAATCGGCCGAGGCGGCGGACGGCGCGCTCACCGTGCGCATTCCCGCCCGGCCCGAGTTCGCCCGCATCCCGGGCGAGCCCGGCTTTCACGGCGCCATCGTCGCCGCGGCGGTGGACATTGCCGCCCATGCGGCCATCGCGCTCAGGACCCGCGCACCGACGCCGACGGTGGACCTCCGGGTCGACTATCTCCGCGCATCGACCGGCGCCGACCTGCTCGCCCGCGCCTGGATCGTCCGCGCCGGACGCAGCCTCGGGACGGTCCGCGTCGACGTCTCCGAACCCGGCGGACGGGCGGTCGCCGCCGGCGTGGCGACCTTTTTCTTGCGGCGCGATTGAGACCCGGGCAGCGGCGCTGCGCCCGCCGCGCTCCCCGCCTTAATCCATGCATCAATCCATGCATCGAAAAATGTATCCGGTTTGTTCTTTTTGGTTGCAACCCTGAACAAACCGTGTACAATAGGTTCATGGAAAGCGCTGGACCGGACATTCGCGGACGCAACCGGAGGGAGCCTCCGGCAGCCTTTCCCGGCTCCTGCGGCCCCGGCGGGAGTCTTCACCGTTGCGCAGAACGAACGGCTTGGCATAAGAACCGGAGGACACGATGAACAATTCTCTGAGACTGGTCGAGAAGGACGCCATGGATCGCAACAAGGCACTCGATGCCGCGCTCGGCCAGATCGAGCGGGCCTACGGCAAGGGCTCGATCATGAAGCTCGGCGAGAACAAGCAACCGACCGACATCGAGACCATCTCGACCGGCTCGCTCGGCCTCGACATCGCGCTCGGCGTCGGCGGCCTGCCGCGCGGCCGCATCGTCGAGATCTACGGACCCGAGAGTTCGGGCAAGACGACGCTGGCGCTGCACGCGGTCGCCCAGGCGCAGGCGATGGGCGGCACCTGCGCCTTCATCGACGCCGAGCACGCGCTCGACCCGGTCTACGCCGGCAAGCTCGGCGTCGATGTGGGCGAACTCCTGATCAGCCAGCCGGACGCCGGCGAACAGGCGCTGGAGATCGCCGACACCCTGGTCCGCTCGGGAGCGGTCGACATCATCGTCATCGACAGCGTGGCCGCGCTGGTGCCGCGCGCCGAACTCGAGGGCGAGATGGGCGACACCCATGTCGGGCTGCAGGCGCGGCTGATGAGCCAGGCCCTGCGCAAGCTGACCGGATCGATCGCCCGGTCGCGCTGCCTGATCGTCTTCATCAACCAGATCCGGATGAAGATCGGCGTCATGTTCGGCAGCCCGGAGACCACGACCGGCGGCAACGCGCTGAAATTCTACGCCTCGGTCCGGCTCGACATCCGGCGCATCGGCGCGATCAAGGACCGCGACGAGGTGATCGGCAACCAGACGCGCGTCAAGGTGGTCAAGAACAAGCTGGCCCCGCCCTTCAAGGCGGTCGAGTTCGACATCATGTACGGCGAGGGCATTTCCAAGACCGGCGAGCTGATCGACCTCGGGGTCAAGGCGAACATCGTCGAGAAATCGGGCTCCTGGTTCTCCTACGGCGACCAGCGCATCGGGCAGGGGCGCGAGAACACGCGGCAGTTCCTGCGCAAAAACCCGGAGATCGCCGCCGAGATCGAGCGCCGGGTGCGCGAGAACGCCGGCCTGCTCGCCGAGGCGATCGTCATCGACCGCGAAGACGAGGACGACGAGACCGGCCGCCGCGCGGTGTAGCGTCGCGCGGCGGCCGGCCCCGCGCGCCGGGGCGGAGGAGCCGGGGCAGAGGAGCCGGGACGGCGCGGCAGCCCCGACCCCTCCGGCGGCCGCGCCGGTTCCGGGGCGTCCGGCGCTGGACAGGCGTTTTTTGGCGCTATACTCAATCCCGGCGCGCCGGCAGGGCCGGGCGGTGTGGCCTGGGCCACGCGCGGCGGCGGCGCGCGCAGGATGGGGCGGACGGCGGCGGACATGATCGGCACCAACGATTTGCGCAGGGCGTTTCTCGACTATTTCGCGGCCAACGGCCATGCGGTCGTGCCCTCCTCGCCGCTGGTGCCGGAGAACGACCCGACCCTGCTGTTCACCAACGCCGGCATGGTCCAGTTCAAGAACGTCTTCACAGGGCTGGAGACGCGGGAGTATTCGCGCGCGGCGACCTCGCAGAAATGCGTCCGCGCCGGGGGCAAGCACAACGACCTGGAGAATGTCGGCTACACCGCCCGCCACCACACCTTCTTCGAAATGCTGGGCAATTTCTCGTTCGGCGACTACTCCAAGGAGACCGCGATCGAGCTTGCATGGTCGCTGGTCACGCGCGAGTTCGCGGTGCCCGCGGACCGGCTGCTGGTGACGGTCTTCGTCGATGACGACGAGGCCTTCGACCTGTGGCGCAGGATCGCCGGCCTGGGCGAGGAGCGCATCCTGCGGATCGCCACCAGCGACAATTTCTGGTCGATGGGCGAGACCGGGCCGTGCGGGCCGTGTTCGGAGATCTTCTACGACCACGGCGACCATATCCCGGGCGGGCCGCCGGGCAGCCCGGACGAGGACGGAGACCGCTTCGTCGAGATCTGGAACCTGGTCTTCATGCAGTTCGACCAGCCCCGGCCGGGCGAGCGGGTGGCGCTGCCCAGGCCCAGCATCGACACCGGCATGGGGCTCGAACGGATCGCGGCGCTCCTGCAGGGGACCAACGACAACTACGCGATCGATGCGCTCAGGACGTTGATCGAGGCCTCGGCCGAACACTCCGGCACGCAGCCCGACGGGGCGCACGCCGCCGCGCACCGGGTGATCGCCGATCACCTGCGCGCGGCGAGCTTCCTGATCGCCGACGGGGTGCTGCCCTCGAACGAGGGCCGCGGCTATGTCCTGCGGCGGATCATGCGCCGGGCGATGCGCCACGCCCACATCATGGGGGCGAGCGAGCCGCTGATGTGGAAGCTGGTGGCGGCGCTGGTTTCGCAGATGGGGCAGGCTTTCCCGGAACTCGCGCGCGCCGAACCGCTGATCGCCGAGACGCTGCGCCACGAGGAGACGCGCTTCAAGGAGATGCTCGAACGCGGGCTGCGCCTGCTCGCGGACGAGACCGCCCGGCTCGGCGAGGGGCAGCCGCTGCCGGGCGAGGTGGCGTTCCGCCTCTACGACACCTACGGCTTCCCGCTCGACCTGACCCAGGACGTGCTGCGCGGGGAAGGGCGGAGCGTGGACGCCGGCGGGTTCGACCGGGCGATGGAGCGCCAGCGCGCCGAGGCGCGCCGGAACTGGTCCGGTTCGGGCGGCACGGCGGAGGACGAACTCTGGTTCGACCTGCGCGAGCGCACCGGCCCGACCGAGTTTCTCGGCTACACCGCGCTGGCGGCGGACGCGAGCGTCCTCGGGCTGGTCTCGGACGGCCGGCCGGTGGACCGCGCCGAGGCCGGGGACGCCGTCTCGGTGATCGTCAACCAGACGCCCTTCTACGCCGAGGCGGGCGGTCAGATCGGCGACCGCGGGGTGCTGGAAGGCGCCGGCGGCGCGGCCGTCGAGATCGAGGACACGCGGCAGTTCGCGGACGGGCTGATCGTCCATATCGGCACGGTCGCGGGCGGCGCGGTCGCCGTCGGCGACATCCTCGAGATGCGGGTCGATGCGGCGCGCCGCCGCGAACTGCGCGCCCACCATTCTGCCACCCACCTGCTGCACTCGGCGCTCAGGCGCGGGCTCGGCGCGCACGTCACCCAGAAGGGTTCGCTGGTGGCCCCCGACCGGCTGCGCTTCGACATCAGCCACCACGCACCGGTCGACCGGCAGGCGCTGGGCGAGATCGAGCGCGCGGTCAACCGGCAGATCCGCGCCAACACCGAGGTCGTGATCCGCCTGATGACCCCGGACGATGCGATCGGCTCGGGTGCGATGGCGTTGTTCGGCGAGAAATACGGCGACGAGGTCCGGGTGGTGACGATGGGCGAGGACGCCGGCGCGCCGTTCTCGGTCGAACTGTGCGGCGGCACCCATGTCGCGCGCACCGGCGATATCGGCGCCTTCAAGATCGTCGGCGAGGGCGCGGTCGCCGCCGGCGTGCGGCGGATCGAGGCGGTGGCGGGCGGCGCCGCAATCGCCCATCTCGCCTGGCAGGAGGATGTGCTCGCGCGCGCGGCGACGGCGCTCAAGACGAGCCCGGCGGACCTGCCGGAACGGATCGAGGCGCTGCTCGACGACCGCCGGCGGCTCGAACGGGAACTGTCCGAGACCCGGCGCAAGCTCGCCACGGGCGGCGGCAATGCGTCCGAACCCGCGAGGCGGATCGACGGCGTCGCCTTCGCCGGCCGCCAAGTCGAAGGAGTCCCGGCGAAGGAACTGCGCGCGATGGCGGACGACCTCAAGAAACAAATCGGTTCCGGCGTGGTTGCGCTGGTCGCGGTGGACGGCGGCAAGGCCTCGATCGTGGTGGGCGTCACCGACGACCTCACCGACCGGTTCGATGCGGTGTCGCTGGTGCGCGAGGGCGCCGCCGCGCTGGGCGGCAAGGGCGGCGGCAAGGCGCTGGAAACCGTCGAACGGGCGCTTGCGGCGCGCGCCGGCTGACCGCCGCGGCCCGACGGCCGCCCGCCCCGGCGGGGAGCCGCCGCACGGCGACGCGATGCAAGCCGGGGCGGCAGGGGCCGGAACCGCCGGCGACGGGGCGGCGGTGCGGATGGAGAACGTGGCCAAGACGTTCGCCAACGGCACCGTCGCGCTCGACGGGCTGACGCTCTCGGTTCGCAGCGGGTCGTTCACCAGCCTGCTCGGCCCGTCGGGCTGCGGCAAGTCGACGGCGCTGCGGCTGATCGCCGGCCTCGGCGAGGCCACCGGCGGGACCGTCCGCGTTGCCGCAGACGCCGCCCGGCGCGACATCGGCTTCGTCTTCCAGGATCCCACCCTGATGCCCTGGGCGACCGTGTTCGACAACGTGTTCCTGCCGGCCCGGCTCGCCGGTCATTCGCGCGCGGCGGCGCGCGGCGGCATCGACCGGGCGCTCGACATGGTCGGGCTCGCGGGTTTCGCCGACGCCTACCCGCGCCAGCTCTCGGGCGGAATGCGGATGCGCGCCTCCATCGCCCGCGCGCTCGCCATGCGGCCGCGCCTCCTGCTGATGGACGAGCCGTTCGCCGCGCTCGACGAAATCACCCGTCTCCGGCTCAACGACGACCTGCTCTCGCTGTGGCGAAGCGAGGGCTGGACGGTGATCTTCGTCACCCACAGCGTGTTCGAGTCGGTCTACCTGTCGAACCGCGTCCTGGTGATGACGCCGCGCCCCGGCCGCATCGCCGCCGACATCGCGATCGACGCCCCCTACCCCCGGCGCGATACCGGCTTCCGCACGTCGGACGCCTACAACCGCTACTGCCGCGAGGTCTCGGCGCGACTCGCCGGGGCGATGGGTGGCTGACAACGCCGGCCTCGCCCGCGCGGCGGCGCTGCACCGCGGCGGACGCCCGGCGCAGGCCGCGGAGGCGTACCGGGCGCTGCTCGACAGCGATCCGGACGACGCGCGGATCTGGCACAATCTGGGCGTCGCGCTGGCCGAGGCCGGAGACCCCGGGGCGGCGCTCGATGCCTTCGACCGGGCGCTCGCGCTCCGGCCGGACTATCTCCACGCCCATGTCAACCGGGGCGCGGCGCTGCAGTCGCTCGGCCGCCACGGCGACGCCGCCGCGGCCTACGGCGCGGCGCTAGCGCGCGACCCCGCGCTCTACGAGATCCGGCGGCGTGAGGGGCTGATGCTGCTGGCGTCGGGCCAGCGAACCGCCGCGCTCGATGCCTTCTCGCGGACCCGCGCGACCCGGCGCAACCCGGAGGCGATGGGGGCCGGCCACCCGTCCTTCCGCCGGTCGTCGCGCCTCAAACTCGCGCACGACGCGGCCCAGTTCCGCCATCTTGCCGGCACCGCGGCGGACCGCGGGCGGTTCGCCGCGCTGGCGGCCCTCTACGAGGACGCCGCCGCGAGGATGCCGGAGGGGGCGGACCCTGCACCCCTGCCGGACGACAGCGCGCCGGCGCTGGCTGCGACCTACAACCGCGCGGTGCATGTCGGCGGCGGGAGCGAGGCCGAACCCCGCGCGCTCGGCCCGGCCTTCGACGCCGGCGCGGCGGAGAGCCGCTATCTGGCGTCGGCGCCGGGTATCGCCGTCATCGACGGCCTGCTCGGCCCGGCCGCCCTTGCCGCCCTCCGCCGCCACCTGCTGGAGAGCACGATCTGGCACGACTTCGAGCACATTCCGGGGTTCCTTGCCTCCTATCTCGAGGACGGACTCGCCTGTCCGGTCCTGCTGCAGGCGGCGGACGAGCTGCGCGCCGCCCTGCCCGGCATCCTCGGTGCGCATCCGCTGGCCCAGGCCTGGGCGTTCAAGTGCCTGACCGGTGCGCAGGGGATCGATGTCCATGCCGACTCGGGCGCCGTCAGCCTCAACCTGTGGCTCACCCCGGACGGCGCCAACGGTGCGCCGGGCGAGGGCGGGCTCACCGTCCACCGCGCCCTGCCGCCGGAGGGCTGGGCGATCGCCGACTACGACCGCGACCGCGCTCGCATCCGCGCCTTCCTGGAGAGCGGCGGGGCGGGCTCGGTCACCGTCGCGTACGCGGAGAACCGGGCCGTCCTTTTCCGCTCGGACCTGTTCCATGAATCGGGGCGGGTCCGTTTCCGGCCCGGTTACACGAACCACCGGATCAATTTGACCCTGGTCTTCGGCGACCGGCCCTGACGGCGCCCGCCGGGGTTGCTGTGCCCGCCGGGCAGCGCCGCCCGGCGCCTGCTATTCGGCGACGACCGACTGGACGATGGGCTGGACGAACTGGAGCTCCATGTCCCACGGGAAGTAGATCCAGGTGTCCTGGCTGACCTCGGTGATGAAGGTATCGACCGCGGGCCGGCCCGCCGGCTTGGCGTAGACGGTGGCGAAATGCGCCTTGGGCAGCATCTCGCGAACCACCGCCGCGGTCTGCCCGGTATCCACCAGGTCATCGACGATCAGCAGTCCGTCCCCATCGCTCTCGACCCGTTTCAAGACCTCGATTCCGCCCTGGTCCCGGTAGTCGTAGGAGGTCACGCAGACGGTGTCGATCACCCTTATCCCGAGTTCCCTGGCGACGATCGCGGTCGGGACCAGACCGCCCCGGGTGACCGCGATCGCGCTCGTCCACGGCCCCAGGGAGGCGAGCCGCCAGGCGAGCGCCCGGGCGTCGCGGTGAAGCTGTTCCCAGGAGACCGGGAATCCCTTGGTGTACCTGTCGTTCATGGCCTCTCCCTGTCCGGCGCCTCGGCGGCCGGCCGGGGTCCGGGGGACGAGGGCATCTCCCCCCGGGCCTTGCGCCGTTCGATCTCGGCGACCTCGGCCGCCGTCTTGCCCCAGAGCGGCGGATCCTTGAGGTATTCCGCCTCGTCCGGCGTGTTCTCGCGGCCGAGCACCGCGTTGCGGTGCGGAAAGCGGCCGAACCGCCGGATCGCGTCGCGGTGGCCGAGCGCCGCCCGCAGCGAACGTTCCTCCTCGAGCCCGCGGTAGAGTTCGACCGCACGCTCCTGATCGGCGAGGCTCTCGCTGTGCTCGAAGGGCAGGTAGAAGAAGACCCTGGCGCTGCGGCAGAGCCCGCGGTCGTAGCGCCGGTCGAGCGCCGTGCGGGCGACCTCGCGCGCCTTGGCGTCGGTGGCGAACGCCCGCGGCGTGCCGCGAAAGATGTTGCGCGGGAACTGGTCGAGGGCGAGGACCAGCGCGAGACAGTCTTCCCGCGTATCGACGAAGCGGTCGAATGCGCCGCCGCCGGCCCGTTCCTGCACGCCGGTGTAGCGTTCGCGCAGCGCAGCGTCGAATTCCGGGGTCGAGCGGAACCACACCTCGCGGCGTTCGATGTCCGCGGCGAGGTCGGTCGTGCCGAACCAGAATGTCAGGATATCTTCGGCAACCGGATGCATGGGAAGAGAAGAGGGACCCTCGGGGACGCCGGGAAGACGGGCGCCCCTCCGCATGTCGCCCGGAGGGGCCGGCGGCTGCCGACCCGATCGCCGCACGGACTCGACGCCGACTGGAACATCGCGCTCAACACGCGGGGATAATAGTGCGCCCGGCCGGCCTGTCCATCGGGCGCATTGTCGGCCGGCACCCCGACCCGCGCCTCAGCCGGGGCAGTCGGCGCGGTCGCACCGGCGGCCGCCGCTCACCGGCACGAAGACGCCGCAGCGCTCGCATGCAGCCAGATCGTGCGACGGCGCCGCCGGGCGGCGGCCGACCTTGCCGCCGGACGGCCGTCCGGGCAGTTGCCGGCGCTGGAGCCAGCGGAAGCCGTACCACACCGCCCCCACGATGAGGGCGAGCACGACCAGCTTGGACAGGCTGAAACCCAGCATCGCGGCATTTGGCGCCCGGCCGGACCGGCCGTCAAGGGGCGGCCGGACGGCGCAGACCGCGCGCGCATCAAAGCCCGTAGCGCTTCCACATGGCCCACTCGTCGAGCGCGGACAGGAGTTCGAGCCCGACCGCGCCCGCATCGACCGCGCCGGTCGGGCGGCCGACGCCGCCGCCGGGCCTGAAATAGCGGCGCAGACCGCGGCGCTGCGCGATGGTGCGGATCCGCACACGCTCGCCGAAGCGGTCGCGCAGGACCGAGCGCAGATCGCCGATCCCGTCGATCAGGCCGAGTTCCACCGCCCGCCGCCCGGTCCAGAACTCGCCGGAGAACAGGGTTTCGTCCGCCGCCGTGAGCCGGCGGCCGCGGCGCCGGCGCACATGGGCGATGAAGCTCTCGTGCATCTCGCGCTGCACCGCGCGCAGCCGTTCGACCTCGTCGGCATTCTGCGGCCTGAACGGGTCGAGCATGCCCTTGTGCGCGCCCGCGGTGTGCACGCGCCGCTCGACCCCGTGGCGGGCGATCAGATCGGCGAACCCGAACCCGGCGAAGATCACCCCGATCGAACCGACGAGAGAGTTCTCGTCGGCAAAGATCTCGTCTCCGGCGCAGGCGAGCCAGTAGCCGCCGGACGCCGCCACGTCCTCGGCGAAAGCGAGCACCGGAACGCCGCGTTCCTCCGCCCGGGCGCGGATGCGGTTGGCGACCAGGGCGCTCTGCACCACCGAGCCGCCCGGCGAATTGATGGAGAGCGCCACCGCGGCGAGCCGCTTGGGTGCGAACGCGCGGTCGATCGCCTTTTCCAGGCCGGCGAGGGTGATGGCGCCGCTGCGCGCCGGTCCGGTCCGGCCGATGACGCCGGCGAGCTGCAGCACCGGGACCAGCGGCGCATCCCTACTGCGGCGCCAGGGCATGGTCCACCGCCGCCGCCCTGCGGCGCCGCCGCGCGGGTCTTGCGTTACATCGGTTTCGGGCTCGGCCATGTCGGGAGGATTGTATACCCGGCCGCCGGTGCCGTCACAGGTCGAGCGCCTCGCCGCGCAGGACCCGGTCGGCTTCCGGGGTGAAGCCGCCGCCCTCCCGGTGCAGCACCAGGCCGCGGGCGAGGCGGAGCGGGGATCCATCGCCCGGGTGCGCGCGGACGATTATCCGCTTCGCCGGACCGCCGCGGTGCGGCCAGAGCGGAAAAATCACGATTCCGCCCGCCAGACCGCTCAACGCCGCCAGCACATCGGCGAGCCGGTCGGACCGGTGGACCAGGGTGAGCATCCCCTTTCGACGCAGCATGCGCACCGCGAACGCGATCCAGCGATCGAGCCCGGCGGCGCCCTCGATCCGGGATGCCGCACGGCCCGCATCCGCGGGCGCATCGGCGCGGCCGGGCGCATGGTAAGGCGGGTTCATCATGACGTGGTCGAAGCCGCCCGGCGCGAGGCAGGACGGCGGCCGGGCGAGGTCGCCTTCCACCATATCCACCCGCTCCTCCATCCCGTTGAGGCGGACATTTTCCCGCGCCACGCCGACCAGGTCCGGCTGGATCTCGAGCCCGACCAGGCGGCAGCCGGGAACCCGCGCCGCCAGCATCAGCGCCGCCCCGCCGACCCCGGCCCCGAGATCGAGCACCCGGTCGCCGTCGCCGGCCGGCACCGCAGCGGCCAGCAGCACGCTGTCGACGGCCACCCGGAAACCGCGTTTCGGCTGGCGGATCGTCACGCGCCCGCCGAGCAGGCGGTCCTCGGTCAGCGCCTCCGGGCCGGTCCCGCGCACCGCCCTAGCTAGCCGGGGGTGAGGCGGTGCTCCTCGCCTGCCTCCGCCAACAATCGCCGGCCGCGGGAGAAATCGACGTCCTCGACCATGATCCGGCGCGGGATGGCAAGCGTCGAGCCTTCGAGCACGCTGGTGTGGGTGTCGAGCAGGACCGGCTCGATCCCCTCCGCCCGCAACAGCGCGTCGAGCCACGAGAGGAAGACGAGGTCGTTGCTTCGCACCAGTTCGCGCATCGGCTCCGGCCCGGGGCAGATTGCCGCACGCCGGGGCCGCATCTTGACGGAGAACTGCCCCGGACTATGCTCGCCGGCCTGTCTAGCATCATTCTCAGAGGTGGGCAAAACCTGTGAGCGTCGTCGTCGAACTCGCGGGAGAACGCAGACCGCGCCCGCGCCCCACCCTGGACGGGCTGATGGCGCTGACCGCCGCCGACCTGGAGGCGGTTAACCGCACCATCGTCGACCGGATGCAGAGCCCGGTTCTGCTGGTCCCGCAGCTCGCCGGCCACATCGTCGCCGCCGGCGGCAAGCGGCTGCGCCCGATGATCACCCTCGCCGCGGCGCGCATGTGCGGCTATGCCGGCCAACGGCATATCGGCCTCGCCGCCTGCGTGGAGCTGATCCACACGGCGACCCTGCTGCACGACGATGTGGTCGACGAAAGCGACCTCCGCCGCGGGTCGGCAACGGCCAACGCGGTGTGGGGCAATCAGGCGTCGGTGCTGGTCGGCGACTTCCTGTTCTCGCGTTCATTCGAACTCATGGTCGCCGATTCGTCGCTCGAGGTGCTGGCGATCCTGTCGGAAGCCTCCTCGGTGATCGCCGAGGGCGAGGTCCTGCAGTTGATGACGGCAAACGACATCGACACCGGGGAAGAGGACTATATCGACGTCGTCCGGGCGAAAACCGCCAAGCTGTTCGCCGCCGCCGCCGAGATCGGCGCCGTCGTCGCCGACCGGCCGTCCGGCGAGCGCGAGGCGCTGAAGACTTTCGGCAGCAACCTCGGCATGGCCTTCCAGCTGGTGGACGACGTGCTCGACTACTCCGCCCATCAGACCACCCTCGGCAAGGCGGTGGGCGACGATTTCCGCGAGGGGAAGATCACGCTGCCCATCGTCTACGCGATCCGCGCCGCCGACGATGACGGCACGGCGTTCTGGCGCCGCACGCTGGAGGACCAGATCCAGAAGAAGGGCGACTTCAAGCGCGCGATTGCGCTCCTCGAACGCAGCGGCGCGCTCCGCGCCACCCTCGAGCGCGCCCGGCGGTACGCGGAACGGGCGCGCGACGCGCTCGCCGCCTTCCCGGAATGCGAGGCCCGGCAGGCCCTCGCCGAAAGCATCGAGTTCGCGGTCGACCGGGCCTACTGAAGACGCCGGGGTTACCGCTGCCGCCGCGATCCGCTGCGGGTCGGCAGGCCGGCCCGGAACACGATGGGAATGGACAGCGTCGTGAGGACGAACAGCCCGGTCAGGAGCTTGAGGTCGGACGGTTTGAGGCCGAGCGCGAGCGCCGCCGCCACCACCTGGAAATAGGCGAGCGCCCCCACCACCGGCGCGGCGAGCTGGCGGACCAGCGTCCCCCGCCCGATCAGGGTCTCGCCGAGGATGGTCGCCGCGAGCCCGACGATCAGGACGCCCACCCCCATATTGACATCGGCATAGGCCTGGTGCTGGGCCATCACTGCGCCGCCGAAGGCGCTGAACCCGCCGGCGACGGCGATCCCGGCAACGATGTACAGATGCGTCGGAATCCCCTGCGCACGGGACATCGTCTGGTTCGCGCCCACGCATCTGAGCGCCATGCCGAGCTCGGTGTTGAGGAACCAGTAGAAGGCGGCGAGGAAAAGCAGGACCAGGGCGAGGACCAGGACGAACTGGGTGAGCGGCTCGCCGCCGTCGCTGTCGAGCGCCAGGGTGAAGATCGAATCGTTGTCGAAAAGCGCGGTGTTGGGTTTGCCCATGACCCGGATGTTGATGCTGAACAGCATGGTGAGGACGATGATGCCGGCGAGCAGCGACGGCACCCGCAGGTAGAGGTGGATCAGCGCGGTGGCGGCGCCGACCGCCATGCCGAACAGAACCGCCGCGGCCAGGCTGACCAGGGGGTCGAGCCCGGAAACGGTGAGCGTGGCGACGATCGCGGCGCCGAACGGGAAGGCGCCCTCCGAGGTCAGGTCCGGCAGTCCCAGCATGCGGAAGGGGATCATCACGGCGAGCGCGGGAAAGGCGAAGATGGCGCCCTGCACCAGGCTCACCGTGAACAGGTTGAGATATATCTCGACGAAACCCATGACGGCCGGTCACCCGAGAAGCATCTTGTCGTCGGTGACGTGGAACCGCCCGACCAGGTCGGCGACGGTGAGCTGCGCCTTCTCCGCCGCGCCCGCGTCGAGCACGATCGTGCCCTCGCGCATCATGAACAGCCGGTCGCCGAATTGCAGCGCATGCTGCATGTTGTGGGTCACCATGACGGTGGTGATCGCCTGCCCGGCGACCACCTCGGAGGTCAGCCTGAGCACCAGTTCGGCGGCGCGCGGATCGAGCGCCGAGGTGTGCTCGTCGAGCAGCATCAGCCGCGGCGCCAGCAGCGACGCCATGATCAGGGTGAGCGACTGGCGCTGGCCGCCGGACAGGAACGCCACCTTCTCCGACAGGCGGTCTTCCAGCCCCAGCCCGAGGATCGATATCCTGTCCCGGAACTCGTCCCGGTTGCGCCGGTTCAGCGCCAGCCGGAAGCCCCTGCGCTTTCCCCGCCGTGCGGCGACGGCCAGGTTCTCCTCGATGCTGAGGGCGGGGGCGGTGCCGAGCGTCGGGTCCTGAAAGACGCGCGAAATCAGGCTCGCCCGCCTGTAGACGGGCTGGCTCCGCACGTCGTTGCGGTCGATCAGGATCTGTCCGGAGTCGATCGCAACCTCGCCGGCAAGGGCGTTGAGCAGCGTGCTCTTGCCGGCGCCGTTGCTGCCGATGACGACGGCGAATTCGCCGTCGTCGAGGGCAAAATCGATGTCCCGCAGTGCGGTCTTCTCGTTCGGCGTTCCGGGCGAAAAGACCTTGTTTACACCGGCGGCCCGGACCGACACCGCGCCCTACCCGCAGGCGGTCACAGCACGCATTTGCAGTCCTTGAAGGCCGCCGGTATCGGCATCTTCAGGGCGTCGAACCTCTTGGCGCTCAGCAGGACCCGGTGATCCGCCGGCTGCGGCCGGAAAATCGGCAGGTCGGACGGCTTTGCGCCGCGCAGGATTTTGGCGGCCAGCAGCCCGGCCTGGCGGCCGACATCACGCCAGGATACCGAGACCGCCGCCAGCACATGCCCGTCCTTGACGCCCGCCGGGCTCGCGTTGATGACCGGGATCCGGTTGCGTTTCGCCGACGCCGCCACCACCGGCAGGGACGGCTGCAGCATGCTCGACGGGATGAGGTAGATGACGTCCACCCCTTTCAGCGCCTCGACCCGGCTGGGTATGTCGTTGACCGTTTCCACGCTGATCGCCCGGAGCCGGATGCCGGCCCGCTTCGCGGCCGCTTCCGCGTACTTGACGTTGACGCGGTCGTTGGCGTCCCCCGGGTTGAACAGCAGGCCCATGGTGGAAAGCTCGCCCAGTATCAGCCGCGCGTTGCCGATGACGGTATCCATGTCCTGAAGGTTGGAGGCGCCGACAAAACGGTCGCTGCCGCGGTCCCACGATTCGACCAGCCCGGCATCCACCGGATCGGTCACCGGCGCGAAGACGATGGGCAGGGACTTGTTGCGGATCACCCGCTTCGACGCCTGGGTGATCGGGGTGGTGACGGTCAGCAGCAGATCGGGGCGCGATGCCTCCAGGGATGTCAGGACCTGCGCCACCAGCGACGGGTCGAAATTCGCATCCTTGTAGACATACTCGACCCCCGCCCCGTCCTTCAGACCCTGGCTCGCGAGACCCGCCTTGAATCCGTCGATCACCAGCTTGAGGACCGAATGCGGCCCGAGGCTGGCGATGGCGACCCTCTTGTCCGCGGCCGCCGCCGGGAAAAGCGAAAATACCGATAGCGCCGCGGCCAGGGCGATCAGCCCGGTCGCGCGTTTAAGCCCGCTCATGTCTGCCCCCTCTCTTTCCGTGCCGGGACCGGGAACACTACACCAGTTCCAGCCTGCTCCCGCGCTTTCCGGTGGCGCGGAGAATCGAGTACCAGATCGAACCCAGCATTTCGGTGCCCGACACGCCGACGGCGGGCTGGCGCTTCTCGGTGCGCAGCAGCCCGCCGTCTGCATCCCAGGCCTCGACTTCGGCGACCGCGCAATCGAGTGCGGGATCGCAGATCAGACGGGCTTCGCAGTCGTCGAGGCCGGTCGATACCAGGGCGCAGGTCACCATGGTGTTGACATTGCGCGGATAGAGGCCGGCGATGCCGCGGACCGGCCCCTGGTAGAGGACGGTCTCCCCGTCGATCCGTTCGGGATCGAAGCCGCTCTCCGAAAAGTCGATATTGTCCGGGTGCTTGCGGAAGGTGATGCGGACCCGGCGCCATCGGCCGGCCCGCATCGCCAGTTCGTCCCCGCCGAGCAGCGCGCCGGCCGGCAGCAGCAGGCGGGTGCCGCCTTGCCGCGCCGCGGTCTCCAGCCGGGCGCGCAGCCCGTCGTCGGCCAGCGCCGTGACCGAGAGCGGCATGTAGCCGGCGAAGTCGAGGAACGCCGCGCCGAAACGCTGCGTGATCCCGGGATGGGCGCACTCGACGATCAGGTCGGGGCGCCGGGCGCGGGCCTCCCCCAGATCGTCCAGCCGCAGCGCCCGATCGAGGCCGCCAAGCGCCTCCGGGCTGCGGTTGTGGACGAAGGCGGTCTCGAACTGCCCGCTGCTCCGCCCGATCCGGTCGACGATGAAACGCCCGATATAGCCGTACCCGACAACGCCGATGCGCACCGCACTCATGTCACCGCCCCCCTGGCCTCGGCGGCGAAGGCCCGCCACGCGCCGCACGACATGACGGAGTCGATGACCGCAACCGCGTCCCACACATCGACATGGCGCAGATAGAGCGGGGCGATGCCGAACCGCAGGATATCCGGGTCGCGGAAATCCGGGATGAGGCCGCGGGAGATCAGCGCCCTGGCGATTGCATAGGCCTCGGGATGGCGGAACGAAACCTGGCTGCCGCGGCGCTCCGGCTCCCTCGGGCTCGCCAGTCGGAGGCCGTGCCGGGCGAGGCTTCGGTCGGCGAGTTCGATGAACAGCCCGGACAGCCGCCGCGACTTGTCGGCGAGCGCCTCCACGCTCACCCCGTCGAAGCATTTCACGCCGTCGAGGACGGCGCGCAGCGACAGCACCGGCGGCGAGCCCACGAGGCACTTGTTTATCGAGCCGGCGGCGCGGTAACGGTCCTCGAAGCGGAACTGGTCGGCGTGGCTGAACCAGCCCGTGACGACCGGCTCGAAGGCGCCGACGGCGGCGCGGGAGATATAGGTGAAGGCGGGCGCGCCGGGGCCGCCGTTGAGGAACTTGTAGGTGCAGCCGACCGCGTAATCGATCCCCCGGCGGTTGAGGTCCACCGGCACCGCGCCGGCGGAATGGCAAAGATCCCATATGATCGGCACGTCCAGCGCCCGGCAGTGCGCGGTGAGCCGCTCCATATCGCGGAGTTCGCCGGTGCGGTAATCGACGTGGCTCAGCAGGACCAGCGCGGTATCGCGGTCGATGCAATCGGCGGCCCGGCCGGGCTCCGCCCGCACCAGCTCGTGGCCCCTGTCGAGCAGACCGACCGCGCCCTCGAGGATATAGCCATCCGTCGGGAAGTCGCCGCGCTCGACGACCGCCTTGCGCCTTGCGCCGCCGCGGCGCAGCAGGGACGCCGCCAGCTTGAAGATGTTGACGGACGTCGAATCGGAAACCGCGACCTCGCCTTCGGACGCGCCGATCAGCGGGGCGATGGCGTCGCCGGCGCGGCGGGCGAGATAAAACCAGTCGGCGTCGAGCCAACTCCGGATCAGGCCCTCGCCCCATTCGGATTCGACCACGCCGCGAATGCTCGCAGCGGTCGTCCTCGGCAGCGCCCCCAGCGAATTGCCGTCGAAATAGAGCACGCCGTCGGGCAGCGAGAACCGCGACCGGCATTGCGCCAGCGGGCATGCTCCGTCCAGCCGCTGACAGTCGGCGCGATCCATGGGACTCCCCGGCCCGCAGGCGAATCGGCTTCGCAGCACCCACCGTAGGTCGCGCCGGCCGGGCATTCAAGCGCCCCGCCCGGGGGGTCCGCCGCGTCCTTGCGGGCGGAATCGGCAAAAGCTATAAAAGCGGTCCGCCGGGATGCGGAGTGTAGCTCAGCCTGGTAGAGCACTGTCTTCGGGAGGCAGGGGCCGGTGGTTCGAATCCACTCACTCCGACCAGCCCGCGCCGGCCGCCTCTAGGGCGCCGGGGGCGCGGTCCGGCGCATCGACGGGCGTTCCGAAAACCGGTCGTACCAGTCCGCCAGCGCCGCCAGCCGGCCGCGATCGGGGCGATGGTCAGCCCCGCCTCGAGCGCGGCAAGGTCGGCCTCGAGGCGCGCCAGCGCCCGCGCGATCTTGCCGCTCTGGTTGTCGATGAAGGGGGCGAAGCGGCGGTCCTCGGGGCGGCGGCGTTCGCCGGCCAGCGCCGCCGAGGCGGCGCCCAGCCCGTCGCCCAGCGCCTGCAGGCGAAGCGCCTCCCAGCGGGCCTGCCCGCCGGGCGGGATCAGTTTCGGTCCGTCGTGCCGGGCGTCGAGATATGCGCAGATGACCGCCGAGTCGTAGAGCGCCCCGCCCTCGTCGGTGGCCAGCACGGGAACCTGGCCCAGCGGATTGACCGCCGCCAGAGCCGGCGCCGGCCGGCCGAGATCGACCGACGTCCAGGCCACCGCATCCGCCTGGCCGGTCTCGATCGCAACGACGCGCACCTTGCGCGCAAACGGCGAGTTGGGGCTGTAAATCCCCTCCATCGGACTGCTTCTCCCGGCTGCCGAACCGGCGCAAACATGCGCGCAAACGGCCGGCCGGGCAACCCGCGTTACCGCCCGATATCGCGGCCGGGTGGAAAATCCGGATCCAGCGCGGTTCGATTCCTGGGCCACAAGATCGTCAACATGACAAGTCCGGAGATCGCAAATTCATTCAACTCCCCCCGCTTGCCGATTCCGAGAACCAGACCGAGATACAGCTCGACCAAAATGACAACGACGAAATAACCGGCCCACTGATACGATGATGGAATAGGGATTCCAAACTTGTCGATAAATCCGCGAACCGCCAAACTGCGCAGATACAGCGGGTATACAAGCAACAGGTATATCAGAAAAACGAGGGTAAACGCCTGCGCAATGATCTTGTTCAGACTGGTCCCCGCAACACCGATGTTGTGAAATGTAGCTTCTCCCTGCAGGTTGACCCTGGCCAGGCTTTCCGGCGTCTGAAAGCCGAGCAGCCGTTGACCCCATGAGATTTCCTCCAGGGCGCCGATAAAGCAGGTGATGGAAACCATTGCAAGGGTTGTGCCATGCTTGAAATCGAGTGTTCTTGTGGCTGCCCTTGTTATAAACCTTCTTGCCGATACGCCGCTGCAAGTGAGCAGGAACACCACCGTCATCCATTCGGTAACACCGTCTTCACGGACATAGGACGCGGCCAGATAGTCCGGATTTACCGCTGCCAGGGCGACGCCGAGAAAAAACAGAGCGGCGATCCAGGTCAAAAGTATGGTTTCACATCTACCCATTCCGGATCACCATCGAAACGGTCTTGCGGACGGAAAAAGCCAGACAATATATTACCACAACCGGATCGATCAGGTAATCCCAGAGATTGCTGCTTTCGCCAAGATCGAAGGTATGGGACAGCGCTGCCGCGGTAAGGCAGAGAGCGATCGCGCGCGCCCGCTCGATCCACCACAGGACCGTTCCGGCGACCACCGCCGCAAGCAACAAGGCCGGTCGATATCCCAGGGCATAGGGATCGAAATATCCGAGACCCAGCGACATCGGATAAAGCAGCAATCCCGCCGCCGCGGCGACGAATTTCAGGTGTGTCAGCTGAGACCGCAGCGCCGAAAGTCTCTCGGCATCGGCCATTGCCAAATAAACCGACCCCAGCAAGAGCGCTGCAAGAGTTACGCTGAACTCTCCGAATGCACCGTACAGGAAGCCGATCGCCGGTTGCGCACCGACATCGATTGCGAACCCGCCGGCGACGAGAACGACGGCCACCGCGAGGCCCGCCGCCGATCTGTCGGTCAACCGTCGGACGAACAGGAAGCCGCAGCCGCCGACGACCGCGGCATAGATGACGATCCCGTAAATTGTCACCGGCGCAACTCAATCGCCGCCGGTTGCGAACAGCCAGGCCGAATTGAAATGGACGTGCTTTATGTTTTTGCGGTTGTGTGTGTAGGCCACATGAATAATATTGCCGCGGTCCTGTACTATGGACGGATACGAAAATTCCGCGCGTCCGTCGGATCTTTCCAGATCCCGAACGTGCGACCAGGAGCCCGGCCGGCCGGTTTCGGAGACGGCGAGCGACAGGACGCGCCGGCCGCTCTCGCTGCTATTGTAAACCATTAGCAGTTTGCGCGACGGGATGCCCCCCAGCAGAACCGCCGCGACCGAACTATTGGGATTGGGAAGCCTCGTCTTGACCGGCCGGGAAAACGTGCGCCCGGAGTCGTTCGTCTCGGAAAAGATTACTCGTCTGGGCGGCTCTCCGCCGTGTCTCATGAAAACGACCGCGTCTTGCGGCGAGGTCGGTACGATCGTCGGTTGAATAACCTTGTCGCGAAATGTCAGTCGTCTCTTGGCCACGATTCTGCCGGTCTTGTCGATCACCAGCATCTCCGAAAACTTACGCAGGAACTCGTGATAAACCGGCAGCATCATCGTTTCGTCGGTCATCAATACAGCGGGGCCGCGCACCAGGGTGCTCACATTGAAAAACGGGCTGGTAACGAGCCTCGTCGTCGGACCGAAAGACTCGCCGCCGTCTTCGGAAACGGCGAAGTTCACCTGCGCCGCTGCCCATCCGCCGACCGACGTGCTCACGACGAAAAGCCAAACGCGGCCTTGGGCATCGACGACGGCGCTCGGATTGCCCAACTTCTTTGCATATCGCTGAAGATCGTGCGTCAGAGTTTTGCGCTCGATGGCCTTTCCGGCGGCGGACCAGCGCTGCGATGCGGGATCGAAAACCGCGGTGAGAATCGCGACGTCGCGGCCTCCTTCGCGGCTTCCGGCAAACCAGTACGCCCGGATACGGCCGTCGGGCAACTCGATCAGTGTACTGCTGTGCGCCGACGGCCGTCCGCCGTTGTCCAGAAGCGACGCCCGATAGATCTCCGGGCCCCGGCGGGTCGTCTTTGAGGTCTCCGAAACGAGAAATTGCGGATGCCGGTCAGCTTTTTTCGACGTCAATTCCAGCAATGTCAACAGACCGCAACAGAGCAGGGCCGTGCATCCGATTGCGGCAAAGAGGTGCTGCTTTTTCTTCACAATCGCCCTGACAACCACACAACCGTCCGCCGCCGTGCAAACTCCATCGAGGTTTCAGGAAGCCGGGGTCTTTCTATTCGAGTGCCGCGGACGGTTGAAATTTAGCATCGGGTGCGAATCGAGTCCAACGCCCGGCCCGCAGACCATGAGGTCTTCAACCGCCGCCGCTTGCCCGGCGGCCGGCGGCTGGCGTAGGGTGCGGCGGCTCGGGGGGAACGGATGCGATGACGGCAGGGGGCGGCCGGGAAACCATCGTCGTCACCGGCGGCGGCAGCGGGATCGGCAACGCCATCGTCCGCCGCGCGCTCGCCGGCGGCTATGCGGTCTCCGCCTGGGATACCGACGAGGGCGCGCTCGCCGGCATGGCGCAGGACGGGCTCGGGTTCCGGCGGCTCGATGTCCGCGACCGGGCGGCGATGGACCGGGCGGCCGCCGATCTCGCCGCCGGCGGGGCATCGATCGCCGGCCTCGCGACCTGCGCCGCCGTGTACCGGCCGGTTCCGTTCCTCGAACTCGACGATGCGGCATGGCGCCGGCATCTCGACATCAACCTCAAGGGCACGCTGCTCGCCGCCCAGGCGGTGCTGCCGCAGATGCGCCGCCGGGGGCGCGGGTCGATCGTCATGTTCTCGTCCTCCATCGCGCGCACCGGCGCCGCCGGCGGCGCCCACTACGCGGCAACCAAGGGCGGGGTGCTGGGTCTGGCGCGGGCGATGGCGCTGGAGACCGCGCGCGACGGGATCCGGGTCAACGCCATCTCGCCCGGCGTCACCGACACGCCGCAGCCGCGGGGCCACCGGAGCCAGGCCGACCTCGATGCGTCGGCGGCGGCCAACCCGATGGGGCGGATCGGCCTGCCGGACGACATGGCCGAGGCGGCGCTGTTCCTGCTCGGCGGCGAGGCGAGCTTCATCACCGGCCAGGACATCCGCATCAACGGCGGCCGGCTGATGATCTAGGGGCGCAGCGATGGGCAACGTGTTGATCACCGGCGCGGCCAGCGGGATCGGCCGCGCCGCCGCCAGGCGCCTCGCCGCGCGCCATGACGTCTACGCCGCCGATTGCGACGAGGGCGGTCTGGCGCAAACGGTCGCCGCAATCGGCCGGGCGGGCGGAAGCGCCGCCGCGGTCCCGGTCGATGTCACGGACCGCGACTCGGTCGCGGCGATGGCGCAGGCGGTCGAGGGCGGCATCGATGCGGCCTTCTTCGCCGCGGGCATCTACATCCGCGGCGCCGCCGGAACCGTCTCCGAGGACGACTGGGACCGCATGATCGACGTCCATGTCAAGGGGACCTTCCTCTGCTGCCAGGCGACGCTGCGCCGGATGCGGGACCGGGGCGCCGGCGGTGCGGTCGTGACCATGTCGTCCGACTATGCGGTGATGGCGGTCGCCGGCGGTGCGGCCTATTGCGCGGCGAAGGCGGCGGTCTTCTCCCTCACCAAGTCGCTCGCCCGCGAGTTCGCGCCGGACGGGATTCGCATCAACGCGCTCGGCCCCGGCCCCATCGACACGCCGATCCTGAAATCGGGGCGGACCGAGGCGGAGTACGACGAGGCCCGCCGGGCGCTCGCCGGCACCCTGCCGATGGGCCGGCTCGGCCGGCCGGACGAAGTCGCGGCGGTCGTCGATTTCCTCCTGAGCGACCGGTCGTCCTACATCACCGGCCAGATCGTCCATCCGAACGGCGGCCAGCTCACCTGGTGACCCCGCCGGGCCGGATTGCCAACCGGGCGGCGGCCCCTACCCCGGCACGACCCGGTCGGTTCCCTTGATCTGGATGCGGTAGCCCGACCGGACGTTGGGGTAGTAGTCCCAGAGGGCGAGATGATGGGTGCAGCGGTTGTCCCAGAAGGCGACCGAATGCGGTTCCCAGCGGAAACGCACGTGGAAGCCGGGCTGCTCGCAATGGCGGTAGAGATAGGTGAGGACCGCTTCGCTTTCCTCGCGCGAGACGCCGCAGATCCGGGTGGTGAAGGTGGGGTTGACGTAGAGCAGGCGCCGGCCGGTCACCGGATGCCTGGCGATCATGGGCTGTTCGGTGACCGGCAGGTCGTTGGTCGCCGTCCGCGCGAAGGCGCCGGCGCCGTCGTGCAGGGCGGTCATCCCCTCGAGGTAGCGTTTCATCGCCGGCGAGAGCGCATCGTAGGCGGCGTACATGCTGGCGAAGATGGTGTCGCCGCCGCCCGCCGGCGGCACCGTATGGATGTAGAGGATGGTGCCCATCGGCGGCGTTTCCATGCACGACTGGTCGGTGTGCCACATCTCGTTGCCGGATACCGACCTGGAGTTCCCGTCGAAATGGAGCGACCGGACCTCGGGATAGTCGGCGAGCTGCTTCGAATTGGTGCCGTCGCCGCCGACGCTGATATGCAGCGTGCCGAAATGTTCGCCGAGCGCCTTCTGGGTGTCGTGGGTCAGCGCCTGGCCGCGGAAGAACAGGACCTGGTGCTCCATCAGGGCCTCGTGCAGGTCGTTCACGACCGGCGGCTCCAGGGGTTTCGTCAGGTCGATCCCGGTTACCATGCCGCCGATATTCGGCGTCATCGGCGTCACTGTGATGGTCTCGTAGGCCATGACCCCTTCCTTTCAGCCGGACCGCCGCGCCGCCCCCGAGCGCCGCCCCCCAAGCGCCGCTCCCGAGCGCCGCCCGAGGATGGCTGCAAAGCCCGCGCCCTGCAAGCGGCGCCCGGCCGCTAGCGCGGCTCCAGGCGCCAGACCGCGGCGTCGTTCTCGTCGAGGAGCAGGTAGATCAGCCCGTCCGGTCCGGTGCGGACATCGCGGATGCGGTTGCCGAAATCGGTGAGCAGGCGCTCCTCGCGGACCACCGCCGCGCCGTCGAGTTCGAGGCGGACGAGAAGCTGCGCCCTCAGCGCGCCGACGAAGAGGTTGCCGTTCCAGCGGGGAAATCTGTCGCCCCGGTAGACGGTCAGACCCGACGGTGCGATGGAGGGCGTCCAGTAGGTCCTGGGCTGCTCCATTCCGGGGCGCGCGGTCTCGTCGGTGATCTTGGTGCCGATATAGTTGCGGCCGTAGGTGATGACCGGCCAGCCGTAGTTGCGGCCGCGCTCGACCAGGTTCACCTCGTCGCCGCCGCGCGGGCCGTGCTCCTGCGACCACAGCCGGCCGGTGGCGCGGTCGAAGGCGAGCCCCTGCGGGTTGCGGTGGCCGTAGGACCAGATCTCGGGCAGCGCACCCCGCCGGCCGACGAACGGATTGTCCGCCGGCGCCCGCCCGTTCCGGTCCAGCCTGAGGACGGCGCCGGCGTGGGTGCCGAGATCCTGGGCGTTCGCCCGGCGGCCGCGGTCGCCGACGGTGACGAACAGGCTGCCGTCGGGGCCGAAGCGCAGGCGCGAGCCGAAATGACGGCCGGCGCCGCTGCCCGGCCGCGCGGCGAAGACGACCCGGAACCCGACGAGCGCGTTGCCCAGCAGCCGGGCCGCGCTGACCGCCGTGGTCTTGCCGCCGTGCGCATCCCAGGTGTGGCTCAGGTAAAGGCGGCGGCTGGAGGCGAAATCGGGGTCGAGCGCGACATCGAGCAGCCCGCCCTGGCCGTAGGACTCGATCTCCGGCAGGCCCGGAAGCGGCTTCGACGGGCGGCCGTCGGCGCCGAGAACGCGCAGGTTGCCGTCCTTCTCGGTGACCAGGATGCGCCCGTCGGGGAGGAACGCCATCCCCCACGCCTGGTCGAGCGGCCCGCCGACGGGGACCAGCCGGAAGGCGTGTTTCTCGGAACGGTAATCGCGCGCCTCGCCGTACCCGCGCGCCTCGGACGGAGCGCCGGGGCACGCGCCCAGGGCGAGCGCCGCGGCGAGCCCGGCGATCGCGGGCCCGGCGGGCCGCCCCCGGGCCGGCCGCCGCAAGGCCGTCAGTCCGCGACCTCGACGTCGTCGGTCGGGTAGTCGGCGGGCATGGTGATCTCGATCACCTCCATATCCTCGCTGTAATCGATCACGTTGTGGACCTCGCCCGGCGGCGCGTAGACCGAAGCGCCGGCATGCACCGTGATCGGCTCGTCGCGCCCCTGCCAGCGGTAGGTCACCCACCCCTTGAGGATGTAGACCATCTGGAAGGCGAGGTCGTGCCGGTGGAAGCCGAGGTCGCGGCGGCACGGTCCCTTCGCGCGCAGGTGGATGGCGCCCACCTTGCCGCCGGTCGCCGCTGCCATGCCGAGATCGCGGTAATCGAAGGAGTCCCAGAGCCCGACGGGTTTGAACGCCGTCTCGTCGCACTCGTGTATCGCGAGCGCGCTCGCCGCATCCGCCAGTCTGAACACCGCTTCCCTCATGCCGTCCGTCCTATGCGGCGAGCCGCCGCTCCCATTCGGCGAGCGCCGGGCCGCGCTCGTTGCCGCCGAGGCAGGCGAGCGCCTGGGCGACGAAATCCATCCCGACCATCCCGTTCCAGGCGCGGATCAGCCGCATGGTCACCGGCCCGGGCGGAGCGCCGCCGCCGACCGCCGCCCCGTTCAGGCTGCACGCCGGCAGCATCGTGCCGCTGGTCCCCGACAGGAACGCCTCGTCGGCGGTGTAGACGTCGTAGGGCGAAAACGCGCCCTCGACCACCTCGATGCCGAGTTCTTCGGCGAGCTCGATCACCACGGTCCGGGTGATGCCGCCCAGCACGTTGCGCGCCGCCGGCGTGCACAGCTTGCCGCCGGAAACGAAGAAGAAGTTGGCGGTGTTGGATTCGGCGATATTGCCGTCGAGATCCAGCATCAGGGGAAGCGCCGCGGGATCGGACTGCTGGGCCTCGAAGCGCGCCTGCAACTGGTTCATCCGGTTGGTCAGCTTTGCCTTGGGGTCGGCGCATTGCGGCGGCGTCCGCCGCACGCCCGGCGTCACCAGCTTGACGCCGTCGAGATAGGCGCGGGCGAAACCGGCGAAGCCGACGTCGAGGCAGTACATGACCACCGTCGCCGGGGCGGCGTCGCCGAGGCGGCGGTCCCCCCGGCTGATCACCTGCCACAGCGCATAGTCGCCGCCGTCGTCGAGATGGGCGAGGTTGCGCGCGACCATCTCCTCGCAGATCGCCGTCATCTCGCCGATCTCGAGCCCGCAGTCGATCCGGGCGTAGGCGAGCGAGCGGTAGAGCCGTGCGAGATGGGTTTCGAGCCGGAACAGCTTGCCGCCGAAGGTGCGGGTGACCTCGTAGACGCCGTCGCCGCCGGAAAAGCCCCAGTCGAGGACCGAGACCGTGGCCTCGCTCTCGCGCACGAATTGGCCGTTGAGGTAGACCGCTTTCTCGTCCATGGCCGGTTCTCCGCCTCCTGGTCCCCGCCCGTCAGCCGCCCGACGCCAGGCGCTTGAGGCGCTGCTTCGCGCGCCGCTGAAGGATGCGGTCGAATGCATGCTTCGCCGGCGCCTCGACGGCGCGCTTCAGCAGGGCGCGCGCCTTCTCCTGGTATTCGTCGTCGTCCAGCAGCAACAGGCCGAGCGCGTATTCGTAGAGCACGACCTTTTCGTCGGGCGCCCGCTTCAACGCCTGCTCGAAATTGGCAAGCGCGCTCGACTCCCGGGCGCCGTAGGTGAGACGGGCGATGAACGACCCTGCGGCGTTGACCACCTCGGCATGCCACATGGCCATGCCGAGATAGGCCGAGGCCCGTCCCGGGTCCAGCTTCATCTCGCTCTCGATGGCGCTGCGGATGGTCTCCACAAACCCCCTGTCCGCCGCCTCGAACGTGCCGATCGTCTGCGTAAGCCGGCCGGCCGCGCGGGCCACCATGAGATGCCCGTCCGGGTTGCCGGGATTTTTCTCGACCGCCTTCTGCGCCAGCCGCAGGGCGCGTTCGAGCAGCCCCTCCTTCGCGCCGTCCGCGGCCAGGTAGTAGGCGCGGATGGTCATCGCCTCGGCGGCCAGCGCGTAGCCGGCGGAGGTGCCGAGCGCCTCGGCAAGCTTCGCGGCGTCGGTGAAGCGGCCCTCGGCGTGGGCGGCGCGCGCCGCATCGATGGACGCCGCACCGGCCGCGCCGGGCAGCGACAGGGCGAACGCCAGGGCGAACGCCGGGGCGATCGGGGCGAGGAACGGAATACGGATCATCGGAACCTCCCGACGGGCCGCGCGGCGGCGCGTTCCGGCAGCCCGCCGCATCTGCAGGGCCTTGCGCCAACCCTAGCACCGGGGGCGGGCAAAATCAGCCCGAACCGGCAGCCGGATGGACCGCCTCGCCTTGACGGGCGGCGCCGGAGCGGGAAAGCTGCATCGGCGCGAAAGATCGGGGCGCGAGAGATCGGGAGGACACATGCCGTTACGAGCCATCGCCAGGATTGCCGGGGCGCTCGCCGTTGCCGCCGCCCTTTCCGCCGCACCGCCCGGCGCGTCGGCGCAGTCCGGTGCGGATCCCGTCGCCGCCCGCCAGGCCGCGATGAAGCAGCTCGGCGCACACAACCGGGCCATCGCCGGCTTTCTCAAGGGCGCCGGAACCGCGGAGGACGCGGCGCGCCGGGGCAAGGCCATCGCCGCAGCGGCGGACGCGATCCCCGGCCTGTTCCCCGAGGGTACCGGGCTCGACGCGCTGGGCCTCGGGAAGACCGGCGCCAGGCCGGAAATCTGGGCCGAATGGGACCGGTTCCGGGCCGTTGCCGGGGCGATGAAAGAGCACGCGCTCGCCCTCGCGGCGGCCGCCGAGGCCGGCGACAGGGACGGAGTCAAGGCGGCCATGGCATCGGTCGGCAGGATGGGCTGCGCCGGCTGCCACCGCGCGTTCCGCCAGAAACGACCGAGGAACTGACCGCCGGCCGGGGCGCGCCGCGTGACCCACCTCGCGGCGCGGGCGCGCTCCCGCCGGGGTCTGCCGGCGCTCGCGCTCGCTCTGTTGGCCGGCGGTCTGGCGGCCGGCGCCCCGCTTCCTGCGCGCGCGGCGGATGCGGCGGACAGGCGGGACATCGAACGCGGCGCCTATCTCGCGGCGGCGGGCGGGTGCGTTTCCTGCCATACCGATTTCGACGCAAGGGCGGAGAGGTTTTCCGGCGGGGCCGCGCTGAAGACCCCGTTCGGCAATTTCTACGCCCCCAACATCACGCCGCACCGCGAGCACGGGATCGGCCTGTGGAGCGAGGCCGACTTCGTCCGCGCCATGCGGCACGGCGTCGCGCCCGACGGTTCGCACTACTTCCCCGCCTTCCCCTACCCGACCTTCACCCGCATCGCCGACCGCGACCTCGCGGCCATGTACGCCTATTTCATGAGCCTCGCCCCCGTCGCCCGGCCGGACCGGCCGCACGACATCCGGTTCCCGTTCAACTGGCGCCCCCTGCAGGCGGTGTGGAAATGGCTGTTCTTCGCCCCCGGGCCGTTCGCCGCCGACCCGGCGCAGGACGGCGCATGGAACCGCGGCGCCTATCTGGTCACCGCGCTCGCGCATTGCGGCGAATGCCACACGCCGCGCAACCTCCTGGGCGCCGTCGAAGCGTCGATGCCGCTCGCCGGCGCCGCCGACGGTCCGGAGGGCGAGGCGGCGCCCAATATCACGCCCGACGAGCGGACCGGGATCGGACGGTGGAGCGCCGAGGACATCGAGACCTATCTGGGCCAGGGGATGGACCCCGACGGCGACTTCGCCGGCTCCCTGATGGCCGATGTGATCGAGCACGGAACGAGCAGGCTGACGCCCGAGGACCTGGCTGCGATCGCCGCCTATCTCAAGTCGATCGCCCCGATCGGCAACCGGATCGGCTCCTGACCGGCGCGGGGCGGCCACCGGAAGCGCGCCCCCGGAAAAAGGACAGCTTTGTTGACCAATGTTTCACGTGAAACATTGGTCAGTAATGTTGCCATATTTTGGCATGAATTTGCATTATGAGATGAAATGACTGCGTCGGCGACCGCGCCGGCGTCGCTCTTCCGCGCGACGGTCGTCGCCGGCCGCGGCGCCGCAGGGGAGGGGCGAACCCTGCCCGCGCCCCGATCACGCCTCTTCGGAGAATTTCGGGTAGAGGTTGCGGTAGCCGAGCCGTTTCCGGCTCTCGGCGTTTTCCCGCGCCTTTTCCGGGCTCATCGGCACGAAGCCGTAGCCCTGCACCAGGCGGCACATGAAGTTCATCCGCGCGGTGACCGCGATCGTATCGTGCAGCGCCTTCTCGTCCCAGCCGGCGGCGAAGACCGCATCGGCGTCCTCCTGGCGCACCTCGGTCGGGGCCAGGGTGAGTTTCCGGGCATAGGCGAGCAGCGGCTTCAGCCGCCCGTCCAGCGGGGCGGCGTCGAGATCCTCGACCGCCTTGTCGATGGCACCGCCGTCCATCCCCCAGGCGACCGCCGCCGCCCGATGGGCGACCCAGGCGTAGCGGCAGCCGGCGGTGCCGACGACGAAGGCGGCGATCGCCTCGCGCTCGCCGGGGGTGAGCGGCGACGGCCCGTTCATCAGCGCCTGGCTGGTCTCCGCCCAGGGGCGGTAGATGTCCGGATAGGCCTCGAACACGTTTCCGGGGCCGGCGTCCCCCGGCATCGACCTGAAATACGGCACCCTACCCCTCCCGGCGGTTGTCGAACGCGGTCTGCATCTCGGCGGCAACCGCGCGCGCCGCCGCGGCGGGGTCGCGCGCGCGGACCACGGGGCGCCCGACGATGATGTAATCGGCGCCGGCGGCGACCGCATCCGCCGGCGTGCCGCCGCGCTTGTGATCGTCGCTGCCGTGCCCCGCCGGGCGGACCCCGGGGGTGGCGAGAAGCAGCCTGTCGGACGGCGCAATGGCGCGAATCCGGGGCGCGTCCTGCGGCGCCGCGATCAACCCGTCGCAGCCGTACTCCAGCGCCTTCCGCACCCGCAGCCCCACCAGCTCCTCGACCGGGCGGAGATAGCCCATCTCGCGCATGTCGTCGTCGTCGAGGCTGGTCAGCACCGAGATCGCGAACACCTTGAGGCGGGAGCCCCGCTTGCCCTCGTTGGCGGCCAGCAGGATGTCGCGGTTGCCGTGCACGGTGACCATGCTCACCCCGCGTTCGGCGGCGCGGGCGACGCCCTCGCGCACGGTTTCGCCGATGTCGTACATCTTGCAGTCGAGAAAGAGCTCCTTGCCGGAGCGGAGCAGCAGATCGATCAGCCCCTCGATCCCCCTGGCGTACAGCAGCCACGGGCCGATCTTGTAGAAGGCGGAGGCATCGCCCAGGGCGGCCACGAGATCACGCGCCTCGGCGACGGTCCTGACGTCGAGGGCGACGATCAGCCGCCGCCGGGCGTCGATCATCGGCCCGCGTCCGCGAGCTGCGCCCGTTTGGCGTCGACCCGGGCGGCCTGCCGGCCGAGGTCGACGACGAAGCGGTCGTGGCGCCCCCTGCCGACCAGGTCGAGGGGGTCGCGCACCTCGACCGCGAGGCCGACCCGCCGGCCGTCCACCTCGGAGACCGTGGCGGTGACCTCGACCCAGGAGCCGAGCAGCGAGGCGCCGAGATGGTCGATCTCCACCCGCATGCCGACCGTCGCCTCGTTGTCGTCGAGATGCCCGGCGATCATGTCCAGGCAGGCGATTTCGATGTCGCGCACCATCGCCGGCGTGGCGTACACCCGCCGGTCTTCCCCGAGCACGTCGATGGTGCTCTCGCGGCCGATGGCGAAGCGGCGGGTGGCCGCGAGGCCGGGTTTCAGCGTGTCCTTCATGCGGTCTCCTGCTTCGCCCCGCCGCCGTAGATGCGGCGCAGCTCGGTCTTGAGGATCTTGCCCATGGCGCTCTTCGGCATCCGGTCGACGAAAGCCATGCGGCGGGGAATCTTGTAGCCGCCGATGCGGCCGCGGCAATGGGCGATCATCTCCTGCGTATCGAGCACCGCGCCGGGCGCCGGGACGATCACCGCGAACAGCGCCTCGCCGTATTTCTCGTCGGGCACGCCGACCACCGCCGCCTCGTTGACGCCGGGGTGCTGGTAGAGCGCCGCCTCGACCTCCGAGGAGTACACGTTCTCGCCGCCGGTGATCACCATGTCCTTCTTGCGGTCGAGCAGGTACATGAACCCCTCCTCGTCCATCCGCCCGATATCGCCGGTGTGGAACCAGCCGTTGCGGAACGCGGCGGCGGTCTCTTCCGGCCGGTTGTGGTAGCCCGCCGCGACGTTGGGGCCGCGCACCGCGACCTCGCCGGCGCCGCCCGGCGCAACCTCGCCGCCGTCGGCATCGACGATGCGCATATCGACGCCGGTCACCGGCCGGCCCGCCGCCTTGAGACGGTCGTAATTGCCGCTCGCCAGCGCCTCGCGGTGCTCGTCGTAATCCAGCGTCGTCAGGATCGGCGATGTCTCGGTCAGCCCGTAGCCCTGCTGGATCTCGGCCGCGGGGAGCGCGTCCATGGCGCGGCGGATCCATTCGACCGCCATCGGCGAGGAGCCGTAAAACACCAGCCGCAGCCGCGACAGGTCGAAAGCCCCGAAGGACGGATCCTGCAGGATCATGATGATCATGGTGGGCGCGAGAAAGGCGACCGTCACCCGGTGGCGCTCGACCGCCCGCAACACCGCCTCGGGGGTGAACTCGGGCAGGAACATGTGCGCCGCGCCCTGCAGCGTGAACGCGGTCCCCAGCAGGTCGGCGGAATGGAACATCGGCGCGGCGTGGAGATACACATCGTCCGGCCGCGCGCCCAGTGCGATGGCGCATTGCTGCCCGTTGGAGAACACGTTGCGGTGGCTCAGCGGCACCCCCTTGGAGCGCCCGGTGGTGCCGCCGGTGTAGAGCAGGACCGCGGTGTCGTCCTCGCCGGGTTGGTGCGCCGCGGCCGGCGCCGCAGCGGCGAGCAGGGCCTCGTATTGCGGCCAGGCGACGTCGCGCGGCTGCGGCGCGGCGTAGAGGATGCGCCCGCGCCACGGCGCCAGCGCATCCTCCGTCCCGAGATCGGTCAGCGCCTCGTCGAGAACCAGCAGCCGGCAGTCCGCATCGTCCAGGATGTGGCGGATCTCGGCGGCCGCGAGCCGGGTGTTGACCGGCACCGGTATCCTGCCCGACCAGTAGCCGGCGTGCATCAGCTCGGCGTGGCGGAAGGTGTTGCGGGAGAGGATCGCGTAGCGTTCGCCGCGGCCGACGCCGAGCCCGTCGAGCACCGAGGCGGCGCGGCGCGCCCGGTCGATGAAGGTGCCCCAGTCGAACGTCCCCTCCTCGTCGACAACGGCCGCCCGCGCACCGTAGAGCCGGCGCGCCCGGTCCATCGCAGACACCATGGTCAACATCGCCCGCCCCCTCGCCTCCCCGGTTTCACGAACCCCCCGGCAACCCGCCCCGCACCTCCGCCCGCCGTGCCCCCACATCTCGCGAGCCTGGCAAATCTACTCGGTTTCACGTCCCCGTTTCAGCCGAGAACGACAAACCGGGCGGCGAGGGTCCGCCCCCGTTCCTTGCGTCCCCGTCCGCGGTCCATTCGAGGATTCTCCCGAGATCGCCGTGCAGCGTGGCGTGGACCTCGCCCCACTTCGCCCCCGGCGTCAGCACGATGCGCTCGATCAACCCCCGGATCGCCGCCGCCGCCTCGTCCCGGTCGTCGGGATGTTGCAGCGCCTCGGCAAGCCGCGCAACCTTGCGGCGGTACACCTCACCGACATTGGGATGGATGTCCGGCAGATCGGCCGGGGCCGCCGCGAGACGCTCGGTCAACTCGTCCTGACGCGCCTCGAGCTCACGCAGCCGGTCCGACATGCCCCGCACATAGCCGCCGTCCTCGATCGCCGCGATCATGGCCGCGATCCTCTTCCCGACGGCGGCCAGTTCCTTCCTCTCCCCGGCCCCCGAGGCGCGGCGCTCGCGGTTGATCCGGTTGGTCTCCTCCGCATATGCCCGTATCGCCGCAGACGCCGCCTCGGGCGCCATCAGCCGGTGCTTGAGCCCGGCCATCACCCGGTCCTCGAGAACCGCGCGGCGGATGCTCCGCCGGTTGCCGCAGTCGCCGGTCCTGTCGTGGTTGGAACAGGCATAGCGATCCTGGCCCCGCATCACGTAGGCGCCGCCGCAGACGCCGCATTCGAGAAGCCCCGACAGAAGGCGGCGCGGCCGGTGGGCCGCGTTCAGCGGATTGGCGCGGGCGCGCGCAACCCCCGCGATCACCGCGGCGTATTTCTCCGCCGCCTCGTCCTGACGGTCCTTCGCCGCCTGCCACAGGTCGTCGTCGACGATGCGGAGATGGGGAACCTCGACAACCACCCACTCCTCCGGAGGGTTGATGCGCGAGACCTTGCGCCCGGTCTCCGGGTTCATCGTCCGGCGCTGGCGGTTCCACACCAGACGGCCGATATAGAGTTCGTTGTTGAGCAGACCCATGCCCCGCTTCGCGTGCCCGCGCAGCGTGTTGTCCGACCACCGCTTGCCCCTGGGGCCGGGTATGCCGTCCGCGTTCAGACGCCGCGCGATCGTCCGTGGGCTGGCGCCGGCGGCGAACTCGCGGAATATCCGGCGGACGATGCCGGCCTGTTCCTCGTTGATCCGCCGCTCGCCCCGGATCGGCTCGCCGGCCGCATCCAGCGCCTTCACCACGTCGTAGCCGTAGCTGCGGCTGCCGCCCGCCTTGCCCGCTTCCACCCGGCCCCTCATGCCGCGATGCGTCTTCGCCGCCAGGTCCTTCAGGAACAGCGCGTTCATCGTCCCCTTCAGCCCGACGTGAAGCTCGCTGATCTCGCCCTCCGCCAGCGTGACCACCGAAACCCCCGCGAAGCGGAGATGCTTGTACAGGACCGCCACGTCCGCCTGATCGCGGCTCACCCTGTCGAGCGCCTCGGCAAGCACCACGTCGAACCCGTCCCGCCCGGCGTCCTCGAGCAGCGCCCGGATGCCGGGGCGCAGGATCGTGCTGGAACCGGAGACCGCGGCATCGCGGTAGGCGCCGACGATCTTCCAGCCCTCGCGCTCCGCCCGCTCGCGGCACACCCGGAACTGGTCCTCGATCGACGCCGCCCTCTGCTGGTCGGACGAATAGCGGGCATAGAGCGCGCAGCGCAGGGTCATCGCATCATCTTTCCCGTCTCTCGCCGGCGCTCCTCGTCGGCGCATTGTCGTTGGCGGCCTCGAGCCTGTCCCGTTCCTCGCGCGCGATGCGTCGGCCGATAAGCCGCGCCAGCGTCATGACCGCCGCCTCGATGCGTGCCTCCGACCCGCCATTGTCGTTCGCTGCCCCCGCCGCTGCCCCGGCCCGCCTGCTTCGCTCCCTGTCTGCCATCTCTCCGCCCCTCCCGCAACGCATCGCTCGCCGGAGGCGGACTTGAGCCCTGCGGACAGCCTTGTCAAACCGTACAGGTACGCGATTTCCTGCATGGAATCATGCCCTTGCGCAGACCCGCGTGGAGAGGAGAAGACACGCGCAGACTGGCGTACTGTCAAAAAAATTCCGCCGGACGGCATCTTCGCCATCCTTTCCGGTCGCCGGGATCGATCCCGACGCGCGCCGTGCTGACGGTCCGCGGCCTCCCTTGCGCCATGGACCCGCCCGTCGATCGTGGAGAGCAGCCGGCAGCGCCGCCGGTTCGGCCTGTATCGTACGATCGCTGGAACGGCCGCTGCACGAGCGCCGGCAGCCGCCGTTCCGGGAGGGGCGGCGGCGTCGCTTGCGCGGGTCGGGATCCCCGGGACCGCCCGCGACACCATCGTCACCCGTGCGATGCGCCGCCTGCCGGGCTCGGACCGACCGGCTCTCCGTTGTGCGCCGGTCGGGATGACGAAGGAGAGCGCGGGAGGGCAGCCCCTCCCGCGCTGTTGTCAGAACCCGGTATCGAGGCGCAGCATGACGCCGTGTTCGGCGGGGCCTGCGGCGTCCTTCCGGTGCTCCAGCGCGAGGTTGGTCCGCACCGGGCCTTCCAGCGCGACGCCCGTGCGCACCTGGTGCGAGGCGCCGTCGGTGAGCGAGAACTCCGCATACGGGCGCAGCATCTCGCGGTGCGCGATCAGACCCGGGACCTGGATGCCCCATGAGACGCGCCCGTCGAGATGCGCCGCCGGTTCCCGCTCCTCGGCATCGCCTGACCTGCCCCAGCGACTGGTCCATTTTGAATGTTAGTGCGTTACGGGTTATTCGGCCAAGCTGGGGATTCTGCGGAGCGTAGCGGAGCCGGGCGGCCAGCTTGGCATGACGATCGTCTCCGGAGTCGGCGGCCGGTATCCCAGGCTGCCATGTGGGCGGATCGCGTTGTAATGGCACCGCCACGCTTCGATGAGACCCCGGGCTTCCTTCAGGGTGTAGACTATCTCGCCATTGAGGAGCTCGTCGCGTAGCCGCGCATCGAAGCTCTCGATATAGCCGTTCTCCCAGGACGAGCCCGGCTCGATGAAGGCAGTGCGGGCGCCGACTGCGGCGATCCACCGCCTGACGGCCTCGGCAACCAACTCCGGGCCGTTGTCGGAACGGATGTAGCCTGGGATGCCGCGCAGGATGAACAGGTCGGTCAGCACGTCGATGACCTCGATCGAGGAGAGCTTGCGCCGGACACGGATCGCCAGGCTCTCGCGGGTGAACTCGTCCAGGACGTTGAGCATGCGGAAGGCCCTGCCGTCATACGTCCGGTGATGCGCGAAGTCACAGGACCAGACATGGTCCGCCCGCTCGGCGCGCAGCCGGATACAGGAGCCGTCGTTCAGCCACGGACGGTCCCGCTTGGGTTGTATCCCGCGCACCTTCAACCCCTCGCGCCGCCACAGGCGCTCGACCCGCTTGTCGTTGACCTGCCAGCCGGCGTCGCGCAGCAGAGCCAGGATGCGGCGATAGCCGTAGCAGCCGTACTGGCGGGCCAGCGCGACCATGTCCGCGACCAGGCGATCCTCGTCGTCCCGGCCGCGCAGGATGCGGCGCTGGGTCGAGCGATGCTGCCCCAGCACCCGGCAAGCGCGGCGTTCCGAGACCCCGAACCGGTCGCAGACATGATCGATGCACGCCCGCCGGCGCGAAGGGCTTGGAAGTTTCCCCCTGCGGCCTCCTTGAGGATCTGCTTGTCCAGCGTCAGATCGGAGACCGCACGGCGCAGCCGCTCGTTCTCCTTCTCAAGCTCCTTCAGACGGCGCAGCCGATCGCCGCTCATCCCGGCGTACTCCTTGCGCCACCTATGGAATGTAACCTCGCTGATCCCGAGCTGCCGGATCGCCGCCGCCATCGACATGCCCCGCCCGTGCAGGACTTCCGCCTGCCGCAGCAGGCTCACGATCTCTTCAGGCTTGTAACGCTTCCTTGCCATCGTCGGCCCTCCTCTCCCCATAACCTGACGGTGGACCAATTCGATGGGGGAGGATCAGGCCAGGTCGCGAAGAATTTGACAATGTCATATTTTCTTTTATATATATCTGACATCGGAGATTGCCATGAGCGATGGTCCCCATAGAAGCCTGAAAATGTCACGCAGCTGGAAGAGGTTCGCAGAGCGTGCCGCCAATACGGCATTTGCCCCCGAAGAAGTGCGCGACGCACTGTTGGAAGCACTTGAGCAGGATTGGCGTGCAGAAGCTCCGGACAGGTTTTGCAGACGCGTCCACAACACCCTTGGCAATAATCAGGGGCCACTGTTCGGCGATCAGCTAGCCGACCGGATTGAAGCCTTGCGCAGAGAGACGGCTGGATATCCGCTTGGCAATGCCTTACTCGACTATGCGGGTGAGACGGCTGCGCGGGGAAACCACGGTGATGAGGCATTGAAAGAGGCGGCCAGCAAAGCGTTGATGGATCGCGCTGCGCGTGGCGCCCGCCAGGTCGAAGAGCACTATTGCCGCGAGCTCACGCTCCACCGTGCCGATCACATCCGCGAACGAATCGAAACTGCGGTAATGCAGTCGGATATCAACGGCATTGCCGGGCGACTCGTCGGCACCGACAAGAGTGAAAGAGCACTGCCGACCAAACAGGCGGGCCTTGATGATGGGGTGCAGTTATGAAGGACACCACCGCCGACAGCGCCGCTGAACTGCCGATACACCGTGTAGACGTTGTCGAGCCAGGAGAACCGGCGCGCCGGCGCAGCATCAAGTGCGAGATCGGGAAGAACCTGAGATTCGATACGGCGGGGCTGGAAGCCTATTGCTTCGCGAACTGGAACCCACGAGTTTTTGACTCGTTCGTGTTGGCTGCCGCCATACAGTTCTGCGATCACACGAAAACCCGACCTTCTGTCCGATGGGGCCGGGAGATCATTCTGCGTATACCCGTCCATGAACCTGTGCATTGGCGTTCGGCAGTTGTTTCAGAGGCATTGCACGGGGTGCTGGAATTTCTGACTGGCGACCGGTGGAACCTCGATTTTGTCGCGCGAACGAAGCCGGAGTCCCCGTCCCGCCAACAAAACCTGTGTCTGCCGGACGGCGAACGCGTCGTTATCCCATTCAGTGACGGCTTGGACTCGCGGGCGGTCGCCGGCTTGGCGAAATGCAAGCACGGCCACAGGCTGATTCAGGTCCGGCTAGGGTCGCCGTCGCGCAACGGCCATCGTGGCAAAGGAGAACGTATGCCCTTTGCATCAGTGCCGTACCGTGTGTGTTTTGGTCACCGGAGATCGGTGGAAACGAGCGCGCGTTCACGCGGCTTCAAGTTTGCGCTACTGAGCGGGGTTGCGGCTTATCTGTCGCAGGCCCGTCAAGTGATCGTATCCGAAAGCGGCCAAGGAGCACTTGGCCCGGTCCTCGTTCCGGTTGGCCAAGCCTATGAGGACTACAGGAATCATCCTCTCTTTACGGATCGTATGGAAATTTTTCTATCCGCACTATTCGATCACGAAATTCGTTACACTTATCCGCGCCTCTGGCACACCAAGGCTGAAACCGTGGCAGAGTTTATGGCGACATGCCCGGATGGAACAAGCTGGGCGCAGACGCGCTCGTGCTGGCAAGGACCGCGACACGTATCGGTATTCGGAAGGTGGCGCCAATGCGGCACCTGCGCTGCCTGTATGCTCAGACGTATGAGCGTGCACGCCATGGGCGGCACTGAAGACAGCTCAACGTATATTTGGGAGGATTTGAGCGCCGCCCGCTTCGAAGACGGCGCTGCCGCGGGTTTCAGGAAAACCAGGCCGCAGGGTGCTCTCTACGAGTATGCGATAGCGGGGACACTTCACCTCGACCAACTGGCGGGGCTGCGGTATTCGGCGGCAAACCGAGTCCTGCTGAACCGGCAGGTCTTTCAACTCAGCCGGTCGCTCGGTTTTGGAGAACAGGAAACCCGGCAAAGGCTGGAGCGGTTGCTAAGTCAGCACGCAAAGGAATGGAAAGACTTTGTCGAGTCCCTGGGTCCACGCTCATTCGTGGCACAGTGGGCTTCGGGAGGACCATGACATGGCTTTGGAGGAACTGAACTCTCAGGATGTCAGCAAACGTTTGCGGATTGCACGCGAAGAGGCCGGCATTACGCAGGCCGACGCCGCCGAGGAAATCGACGTCGCGCGGACCACGCTTGTTGCCATGGAAAAGGGTCAGCGCCGCATCCGGCCTGACGAACTGCAGCGACTCGCCCGTCTTTACCATACGTCGGTCAATACCCTGTTGCGGCGCGAGTCCGTCTACGTCGATCTTGTACCGCGATTCCGGAAGCTCAGCACGAGCACCGACGAGGCGTCAGATGCAGCAGCGCGCCTGCTGGCCAATCTGGTCCGGGCCGAAGTGGAGCTTGAAAACATCCTGGGCATCAGGCGGACATGTAACTTTCCGCCCGAGCGCCCGATTATGCCTGGCGATGTGCGGGTGCAGGCAGAAAACGATGCGACGGAGCTTCGTCAGTGGCTTGGGCTCGGCCACGCTCCAGTGCGCGATCTCATCAGTCTGTTGGAACTGGACCTCGGCGTTCGCGTCTATGTGCGGCGTTTCGACTCGCGTGTTTCCGGATTGTTCGCTTATGACGAGGAGCTCGGCGCCTGCATACTGCTCAACGCAAATCACTCGCGGGACCGCCGGACACAATCAGGCGCCCACGAACTCGGCCATTTTGTTTCTACTCGGCGGAAAGCCGAAATTTTGCACACCGATGAAGAGGAAAATACGCGGGAGGAACGCTATGCCAATGTGTTCGGCCGCGCGTTCCTTACACCGGCCCGCGTCGTCATGCAGAGGTTCCGCGAGATCACCGTAGGGGCATCACATTTCACGCGTCGGCATGTCATCCTCCTGTCCCACACTTTCGGGGTTTCGCGGGAAGCGATGGTGCGGCGTCTGGAAGAGTTGGGCCTGACCAAGCTAGGCACTTGGGATTGGTTCGCGGCCAATGGCGGCATAACTGATGCGCAGGCCCGGCAGGTCCTGGGTGATCTGACCCCGCCGGATACGGACAAGCATGAAGCCGACCGGCCTACGACGCTGCGGTTGAACCTGCTGGCCGCCGAAGCATGGCGCCAAGACCTCCTCAGCGAAGGTCAACTCGCCTACTTGCTGCACCTTGACCGCCTCGGCTTGCGTGAAATTCTGGACAATGTGGAGATCGACCGGGGCAAAGCGGATGGAATGCCGAAGCTGCCTGAATGATCCCGCGGCCCTTGTTGTCGCCGATGCCAGTGTCGCAATCAATTTGAATGCGACCGGTTTCGCCGATTCCATATTGGATGCGCTACCGAACAGGTTTGTTGTTGTTGAGGAAGTCGCGCTTGAGCTTGAAAACAGGCAGCGTCATGGCCGTAACGACGCTGACGCTCTCAACACACTCGTCGCTGCTGACCGCGTTGACATCGTGCGGTTGGGAAACCTCGCCAAAGAATACTTTACAGTCCTGGTCTCAGGACCGACGGTTGAGACGCTCGACGACGGTGAAGCTGCCACGATTGGCTTTGCACTAGAACAAAGCGCTACAGCCCTGTTTGACGAACGTAAAGCTAGAAGACTTTGTGCAGAACGCTTCGGCGCATTGGCCATCGGCTGTACTGTCGACCTCTTGACTCACGACAGAATTGAGCTTGCGCTGGGACATAACAAGCTTGTGGAGGCCGTATTCAACGCTCTGAAGCACGGTCGTATGCGCGTGTTGCCACAGCATGTGGATTGGGTTGTCGATCTGATAGGTCCTGAGCGAGCGGCGCAATGTGCTTCATTGCCAAGATCAGTCAGGTATTCCTATCAAAATTAAGGAAAACGACGTCGTCCGCGAATGCTGAAACAATAGGGAATTATAGGCTATAGTAACAAAGGGATCTTGACCGTCGCGATCCAAGCCCTTATAATAGAGTAACAATTCTGGGAGACGACAATGGCAACGAACGCACCCGGCAAGCACTATCGCAAGGGTCTGACGCTGGCCCAGTGACAGTGATGGTCTAAACTTGCGCTTATTCGCCGATTTGGTTGCCTGATTTTGGTGTCGTCGTAGCAGTCGTCTGTTGTTTGGAGGGTTTTTCGGCGGAGCGGAGGATAGGCGGCTTGGCGCAGCGACCGTCCTCGAGTCTGGCAAGGCAAGCCGCCTATCCTCAGCGAGCAGCGGGCACGTTTTGGATGACCTCCGGGTTGCCAGCTTGAGTTCTTCGCGCCTGACATGGAGGACGACCGGGGTAGAGGCGGGCGACTGAGAACGATGCGGCGCCGGCTACGTCTGCTTGCTGGCAAAAGCCGGCGCCGCATCCCCCGAGCCATGCCGGGCACGGCTCAGATGCACAGTATCGTGCGGGATTTCGGGGGGGGGCGAGCCCGTTCTCGTCGAGTGCCGCGATGAAGCCCTTCGGCCGCCTGTTCAACTGCCCGCATTGCCATCGGCAGGTTGTTCTCTGCCCCCGCTGCGACCGCGGCAACCACTATTGCTCCAGAGGGTGCAGCGAGAGCGTCTGTCGGGAAGCGCAGCGTCTTGCTGGGCGGCGCTACCAGGACAGCCTGACGGGTCGGCGCAAGCACGCGGCGCGCCAGAGACGCTATCGGAACCGTCAGCGATGTGAGGCGCTTCACAATCGAGGCTGCGGGCAGAAAGTGACGCATCACCCTTTGACCCGTGAGCCCCGCTGTCCTGTTGTGCCACGGACGCCGGGGCGCCGCGGCGCAACGCACCCCATCGGGGTCGAGGAGCCCGCCGGAGTCTTGCGCTGCCGGCGCTGCGGCCGGTTCTGCGCGGTGTTCGTCCATCCGGGCCTGCGCCCGGTGCAGCACTTGGCACGAGAGGGGTGAGATGACGATCGACAAGGAAACAAGCACGGAGATCCTGCGGCTGCATCACGCCGAGAAGTGGAAGATCGGCACGATCGCAGATCAGCTCGGCCTCCATCACAGCACCGTCCGACGCGCGATCGAGGACGCCGGTGAGCCTCTGCATCAGAGGCGGCGGCGTTCGAAGCTCGATCCCTTCATCCCCTTCATCGAGCAGATACTCGAGGACTATCCGAAGCTGTCGGCGAGCCGGCTCTATGAGATGGTGCGCGCGCGGCTGCCAGGGGAGGAGCCAGGGACACTTCCGCCGCGTGATCGCCTCCATGCGCCCAAAGCCAGCAGCTGAGGCCTATCTGCGGCTGAAGACGTTGCCCGGCGAGCAGGCCCAGGTCGATTGGGTCCACTTCGGCACGGTCAGGATCAGCCGCGCCGAGCGCCCGTTGATGGGCTTCGTGATGGTGCTCAGCTACTCGCACCTCATCTTCCTGCGCTTCTACGCCAGCGTCAACATCAGGCCGGCCGTCGGTCACCTGCACCCCTGCCATGCCGCGCGCCGCGGAGAGGAGAGCCTGGCCGTGAGGGGGCGGCGGTCGGGTGTCCGGGGGAGGGCGCCCGGCTGCCGTTCCCGCCCTGACACGATGGAGACGGCGACATGACTGCAGCGATCGCACTTCCCGGCAACACGGCAAACACCTTTCTGACGCATTTCTTCGGCGCCGGCCTGGCCGACGACCGCTACGTCGTGGAGAGGTTCAAGGCTCTGGCGAACGGAGACATTCGCCGCTGCCCCGAACGGGTCCCCGCGGCGAAGAAGGGCGCCCGCAAGACAAAATACCCCACGGCCACGCTGAAGGCGGTGAAGGAGATGCGGCCCGCGCGCACCGAGATCATCATCTGCACCGGGCTTCGCAGCCGCGGCGGCGTCCAGGTCTGGGGTGTCGTGGCCGCGGGGCTTCTGTGCGACCGCAAGCAGAAGGGGTGAACGGTTTCCGTGATGGACGTCCTGCCGGCGGCCTGCCGGCCGGGCGCCCTCCGTTCCTTCCACCCCGACATGGAGAACCCCGGCATGGCCTATCGCGATCCCGCCCGGGGGCGGGCCGCAGACCGCGAGCGGTTCAGGAAGCGCCGCGCCGCGCGCCTCGCGGCCGGATTGTGCCCCAGGTGCGGCAAGACCGGGCCGGCGCCGGGGCGCAGCCTCTGCGAGCCCTGCACCGACAGACGAAACCGCGCGAGCCGCGCGAGGGACGCCCGGCTGAAGGCGGAAGGTCGGCCGCGCCGGGATCCGGAGAAGGCGAGGGACTATCGGCGCAAGCGATCCCGCCGCGTGACCGCCGAGCGCCTCGCCGACGGGATCTGTACCAGGTGCGGCAAGGCCCCGGCGGCGCCGGACCGCACCTCCTGCGAGCCGTGCCTGGAGGCGCGCCGCGCCGCCGACCGCGCGAAGTACCGCGCCGGCAAGGAAACCGGCGCCCTGTACGGCGGCGCCGATGTGGAGATGAAACGCCGGATCGCGCGCATCGCCAGCCGCAAGCGCGAGAAAGCCCGGCGCGCAGCCGGGTCCTGCATCCGCTGCGGCAAGCGCCCGCCCGTCGACGGCGGAACCACGTGCGCGCCATGCCGCGACAAGCGGCAGCAGGCGGAAAGGCAGCGGTATTGCGATCGCAGGGCCGCCCGCTTGTGTACCCGCTGCGGCGGCCCCACGACCGACGGCGGCGCCCGGTGCGCGCCCTGTTCGGCGATCGAAGCCGAGAGCCGGTCGGCCGAACGGAAGAATGCCGCGGCCCGCCGGAGGTACCGGTCCCGGCGTTCACGCAGCGAATGCACGGATTGCGGCGCTGCCTCGCACGGGGCCGCAAGGTGCGATCCGTGCGCCCGCCGATCGTACGAGCGCTCCGATCATGTCCGCGGCATGCCGCTTTATGCGCCGAGCTTCACGGTGATCGAGATCGAGACCGGCGCGTGTCACGGAACCTTCGACTGCGAGGCCGACGTGGTGCTCTGCCTCGCTTTCGCCGGACTGTCCCGGGACCAGGTCGAGATCGTCGTCGACGAGCCGGTGCTGGCCCGGTTGGCGGGATGGGAATGATGCACCCGGCCAACCGGATAATGGCGCCGGGTTGCGCGCTTCGCATCGCGGACCGTCTCAACCGCCGCCCCGGCCGCGACCGGGGGTCCCAGACTGCCTTCGCCGAGCGCCGCCTGCGCGGTGTGCATCGGTAACCGTCGCCCCGGACTGAGCCCCCGCCGGCGAAGGCGGCAGACCGGGTGCGCTCGAGTTCGCGGGGGGCGGGGGCCATCCGATACCGCAATGCCCCGGTGTTCGGGCCGGGACCCTCTCATCCCCCGCTTCCCTTCCCGCCGCTCTTCCGGAGTCGGAGTTTCGCGAGTGCCGGGCGAGCGCCCGGAAGGGTGGGGGGAGCAGGTCCTCCCGCCGGATGTCCGCGGCGCAGACAGCGGAGGTTTCCCAATGTTCGATTTCGACCGCGATCCCGACACCGGCTGCGACACCCCGACCGCATCCGATCTCCTCGCCGAGGCAGGCCTCGATCCGAGAACCATCCGCGAGGTCCTCGCAGGGTCCGACGGCCAGGGAGAGTAGAGCAGGGCTTGAGAAAAGTGAGCGGAAGGGGGCTGGAGAGAGGGTCCGGTTCCCGTCCGTTCGCCAACCCATCGTCAACATCGAGATACCGAGGAGAACGGACATGGCTTTCGGACTGAACAGGGCGGAACTGATCGGGCGCATCGGCGCCGACGTCGTCGTCAACCATCTCGCATCGGGCGGCCGCGTCGCCAATTTCAGCGTGGCGACCGACGAGAGCTATACGGATCGCAATTCCGGCGGGCGCATCGACAAGACCGAGTGGCACCGCGTCGTCACCTTCCAGGACGGGCTGATCGACATGCTGGAGAAGCACGCGAAGAAGGGCCGCCTGGTCTACGTCGCGGGCAAGCTGCAGACGCGGCGCTGGAAGCGGGACGGCGAGGACTCGGACCGCTTCTCCACCGAGATCCTGCTGGTCCCCGGCGGGCGGATCCAGTTCCTCGAGAAGCCGAACGGGGCGAACGGCAACGGCGCGGCCGAGGCGCCCGTGAGCGGGTCGGCCATGCCGGGTGCGGACGCTCCGGCGCAGACCGACGGGACGGACATTCCTTTCTGACGACGCCATCCCGGCGCGCACCATCGGGGGCGATCCCCTGCCCGATCTACGGCAGGGGGCCGCCCCCGTTCTCATGCAGCCGGTCTCGAGCCCGCACTCCGCGCCCTGCCGCTTCCGGCGCCGCGCTCGCCCCTCGCTACCGCGAAGGTGCGTCCGTGCGGTTACCGCCGGCGCTGGTCGCCGCTGTCCCCGAGGGCGGCGACTTCAACGGCGATCTTCCCGCTCTCGATGCGCCTCTGCTCCGCGTCCGACTGGCGCCGCCGTTCCGCTGCGCGGGAGGTAGAGGAGAGCAGAGGGTCGGGCGAGCCGACCCGAGGAGGAGGGAGTTCATGGAAACCGTCGTCAACCTCAGGCGCGAACCGGAACTGCGCGAGGCGTTCGCGTATAGCACCGTCTGCAACGACACCGTGCTCATCGACCGCCGCACGAAATGGGGCAACCCCTTCCGCATCGGCCCCGGTCAGAACCGCGAGCAGGCCGTCGCCCGCTACCGCGAGGACCTGTGGCGCCGCATCCGGGCGGGCGGGATCCCGCTCATGGACCTCGCGGAACTCGACGGCTGCTGGCTCGCCTGCTGGTGCGACCCCTTGCCTTGTCACGGCCATGTCCTCGCACGCGCCGCCGCATGGGCCTCCCGCGTCCTGGCGCGGCGGGCCGATGAATGATGCCCCGCCGGACCGTCCATTCGCTCCGAACCCTGCAACCCGAGATCTGGAAATCGTCATGAACACCAACGACACCGTCATGAGCGACGCATTCGCACGCGCCGGCTTCGATGCCGATACCCTCGACCGGAACCACGCTGGCGATACCGGCAGCGAGGAACGCCATGCCGCATCCGCCACCGCGGCAGTCTGCGAGCACGCAGCCCTCTACGGCGCAACCCCCGAGCGCGGCGAGTTCGACCCCCGCGAGGTCTGGGACAAGGACGATGCGCTCGATGCAATCGGCGAAGCCTTCCGCGTCCTGGCCCACGGCGTCGCCCCCGACGGAACCCAGCTCGCCGACGAACGCGAGAGCCTGCTGTGGGGTTTCGTCAACATGCTCGACGCACAGACCCGCAGGCTCGACCGCGGCGCCGACCGCCTCGTCCCGGAGATGCAGGACCTCGCCCGCGCCCAGGACGGAACCGAGATCAAGTCCCGCGAACTGGAACTCCTCACCGACCGCGCGCACAACCTCGCCGCACGGCGCGACGCGTTCGAGACCATGCGCGATGCCGCAGCCGACGCCTACCGCGCAGAGACCGGCGATGTCTGGCGCCCGAGGCACGGATCGCACACCAGCCGGACCGGACACCTCACCTCCGCCGCCATCGACGCCCGCGACTTCATCCGCGCCCGCAAGGACCGCGAGACACAGGCCCACCTGCCGCAGGGAACGCTCATCGCCATCGCCGGCGGCAAGGACGTCGCGGACCCCGCCGCCGTCATCGACTGCCTCGACAGGGTCCGCGCCAAGTACAGCGACATGGTCCTCGTCCACGGCGGCGGGCCCGGCGTCGAGCGGATCGCGGCGCAGTGGGCAGACCGCAACGGCGTCCACCAGATCGTCTGCAAGCCCGACTGGAATGCCCACGGACGCGCCGCCCCCTTCCGCCGGAACGACGAACTGCTCGACCTCCTGCCCAAGGGCGTCATCGCATTCCCCGGCTCCGGCATCACCGAGAACCTGGTCGACAAGGCAAGGCAGCTCGGCATCCCGGTACAGCGCATCGCCGCCTGACCGAACTCCCATCGGGCCGCGTCGCTCCGGCGCGGCCCGTTCATCCTTCCCGACACCATCCGATGCAGCAGCCGGTGGATCGGCACCCGCCACCATGAAAACAACGAGACGTCGGGACTCCGATGCCGCAACGGTGTTCGAATAAGAAACAGAAGAAGCAGGGCGACCCCTGCGGGCCGGGCTCTCCGCTGCAATCTCCGCTGCGCTCCGATTTACGCTGCGATCCCTGTCGCCGCCGTCCTCCTCTGCAAGACCCTCGACAGGCCCGTCGATACAGTCGTGTGCTGGACGGCGGGCGGCGCGGTCACCGGCGGCACCGGCATGGCCATCCGCATCGCCAGGGCCCACGGCATCCCGGTGTTCAATCTCGCATCGGTGCCGGCCCCTTTTTCCGTGCAGTCGATCCGGAGGAAGCCCGTCCGCGCGCCGCGCCCGCGCCTTCGACGGAACCCATGCCGGCGCCCGCGGTCTCACGCGCTGCCGCTTACGGGCGCTCCGCTTCCACCCCGCGCAAGGCGCTCGGGCGCTTCCACGGCCGCGCCGTCCGCTTCGCCGCCGTCGATGCCGCTGCGCTCGTCGTCGGCGAAGGCGTCGAGACCGTGCTCTCGTTGATCGCCGCGGCGCTCTCCGGACGGGCCGATACGCGAGGCCTCGCCGCGCCCTCCCTCCCGGCACCGGACCCGGCCGAACCGCCCGTCGCGCCGTACAGGGGGAAACAGGGCACGACGTGACGCCCCATTGTGCCACGCGTCCTCCCTGCGCCAACCCCTGCGGGGTCCTCCGCTCCGCTCCGGCCGGGTCGCGAAAGGCAACGGCGCTGCCGCGCCTGGACCTGTTGCGACGCGCGACCGTGGCTCAGTCGCTCCGCCCCCTGCGCCCGCACCACTCGCGCATCGCAACAGGTCATGCCTTTCGGACCCGGTGGCTGCGGTCCGGGCGCGTGACACAACGGGACATCACATCGGGGCGCCACGCTCCGGACCGCGCAGCAAACCATGATCGGGAGATCGTCATGACCGTTCACACCAGCGAAGCCAACACCGTCACCGCATCCGTCTGCGACGCCGCCGCACTCTACGGCGCAACCCCCGAACGCGGCGAAACCGACACCCGCGACATCTGGGACCGGGACGACGCACTCGATGCCGTCACCGAGGCCTTCCGCATCCTCGCCCAAGGCGTCGCCCCCGACGGAACGCAGATCGCAGACGAACGCGAAAGCCTGCTCTGGGGCTTCGTCAACGCCTTCGACGCACAGGTCCGCAGGCTCGACCGCGCCGTCGATCGTATCGCACCCGAACTCCGCGACCTCGCCAACGCGCAGGACGGAACCGAGATCAACGCCCGCGAACTGGAACTCCTCACCGACCGCGCGCGCAACCTCGGCGACCGCCGCGACGCCTTCGAGACCATGCGCGACGCCGCCGCCGACGCCTACCGCACCAGCACCGGCGACGTCTGGCGCCCGCGCCACGGATCGCACACCAGCCAGACCGGAAAACTCACCTCCGCCGCCATCGACGCAAGAGACTTCATCCGCGCCCGCAAGGACCGGCAGACCGCCGCCCACATGCCGCAAGGAACACTCGTCGCCATCGCCGGCGGCAAGGACGCCGCAGACCCCGCCGCCGTCATCGACCGCCTCGACAGGGCGCGCGCCAAGCATGCCGACCTCGTCCTCGTCCACGGCGGCGGCCCCGGGGTCGAGCGGATCGCGGCGCAGTGGGCCGAGCGCAACGGCGTTCACCAGATCGTCTGCAAACCGGACTGGGACCGCCACGGACGCGCCCACCGAGCCCCGTATCCGGGCCACGGTCATGCTCCTCGGGGCAACCGGCAGCAATCCCGCAGGGCGCTAGCGAAAGGTTACGGCGGTTCCGTTGGGTATTCCGGTTTCGACCGCAAGCGGGACGCCGACGCTCGATTTCGAGGCAGGGAACTGGCCGGGACCGGCCTGTATATCGACCGGGAGAGGCAGGAAAGATGCCGCGAAGCGATCGGAAAGCTCCGGAAACCGCGAAGAAACCTGCCGGGAACGGGAGCGATGCGCGTCGGCCGCACTCGATCCGCTTCTCCGATTCCGAATGGAAACTGATCGAACGGGCCGCCGCGCGACACGGGTTATCGGCTGGTGAACTCATTCGATCAGGCGCGCTCGCTGCCGCCGAAGACCGACTCGGCGAGCCTCCACCGGCCAGCCTGTCCAGGGGCCACGCCGCGCTCATCGAGGCGATCTACCGCTTCGTCTACATGATGGCCACGCTCAGGCGGGACGAATTGCTCGACGCCCGTCGGGAGAAAGAACTCGACGACCTGATTGCCGCGGCCCGCAAGGCGATGGCGGAGACCATGGACGAGGGGCAGGCGTGAGCGAATTGCCAAATCGAGCCTCCTGTAGAACAGTACGCCACCCGTTCGGAGAGAGCCATGGCTGTTTCGGAAAAGCGTGATGAGGCACGGAACGCCGAGCCGAACGCTCCGGTAAGGCGGGTGACAGGGGTGGGCCTGTCCCCGGCCGTGGAGAAGATGTTCGGCGCTCTGGTCGAAGACCAGCCCGCCGCCAGAACGCGGTCCACCTCGGAACCGGAAACTCAGCGCGCCTCGCGACCCGGTGCCGCCTGACCTTGAACCTCGTCTTCGGCGCGGCGAATCTCTCGGCGTGCTGTTCGATGCGAACGTGCTGCTCGACGTCTTCCTCCAAAGAGAAAACGCGGTACCGGCAGCACGTGCCCTGACCTTCGCCGAAGCCGGCGCCATCAAAGGCCACATCTGCGCTTCCACCTTCGGGGTGATCTGCCACCATGGAGCGGAACGGGGTGCCGGAAGAGGCCGGCGCGAACGCCTCGGGCTACGAACGCCTGTCCTTTGAAGACGCCCAGGTCGCGGCTGCGGGTGATCATGCGGGCGTCGACGCAATCCTGACCAATGACGGAGACTTCCTGCGCGGGCATGATCTGGCCTGCACGCTGCGGGACATGGTGCCCTTTCTGGAAACGCATCTGGGTGAGCGGACCGTCTGCCGCGTCGTCAGGGTCACGCCGGAAGGCGCGTTCCGCGTCGAAATTCCCGACCAGGCGGGTGGTTGGCGCCAGACCCTGCCACTCTCGGGCTTCCCGACCGAAGAGGAAGCGGCGCGCGTCGCCGGGCTGCGCCGGGACGAATAGGCTCAGGTCAGGGCTTTCCGCCGGCCGAGTACAACCCTAACACCGACATCACCGCCGAGCCCACGCTCTGCGGATCGAGATCGTTGCGGCGGGGATTCAAAACGCCGCAATCCGTTCCGTCTCACGCTCCGCGATGCGCTTCGCGGTTTCTGCGCTCGTGTTCACCTCGACGGTCACGCAGGAATTGTCGGGACTGCCCAAGTGAACGCCCCAGCGCTGTTTTCCTGCATTCTCGACTGTCGCCATACCGAACCGATCTCGCTCCAATTCCCGAATGAGATTAAGGTTTCGGCATCGGGAGCGTCAATCGGAACCGTAATGTACGACCCATGGCTCAATGGCTCGCAGCTATGAAACCACCTCGGACACCGCGCTTTCGATGTTACCTGCCGCCGTCCAGAGAATTTCGCGAACTTCTTCTGCGTCAGAAGAGGGAGTTCGTTGGAGAAGCATGTCAACGAATTGTGCGGCGAACTCGAGCGTATCGTGAACGGTGTCTCGGGAGTACACGTGTAGGGGGTTAGAATGCAGGTGATCGGGATACAACGTCATATCGTGGGTAATCATCGAGGGTGGTGTGGGCCGTTATTCTCGCGGTCCGGCTAGCAGTCGAGGAGGGATGATCCCCTTCTGGCGTTGGCCTCCCATTGCAGGGGACGGAGGTTGTCGATGTCGTCACTCCCCCCGAGAAGGCGCGGGGTGATGTGGTCGATCTCCCACCCGTGGTCCGAGTTCCTGTTTCCGTAGTCGGCGAAGCAGATGAGGTTTCCGTGGGCGTCCCGCCGCCACTCGTTGGGGTTCAAGTTACGGACCCTGATCCCCTTGTCCCACACCAACCGCTTGCGGCGTTCCCTCACGGCAGCCGCGTCGGCGGCAGCCAGCCTCTGTAGTCCGGCCTTACCCTCCGTCAGCCTGCGAAATGGGTTCGGGTGGATGATGTCTTTCAGTCCGGCCATGCTGTCCTCCGTGTCCGTTCGTTCCGGTTTGGCTTCCTGACAAGGATAAGGGAGCGCCCCACCCGCGTTTCAAGCAGTCTCGTCATCGCTCACTTTGCTGTGATCCTGTCATTGTCGGCGAAGCGTGAACTCGATCGGATCGCGATCTCGATAGCCCGCCCCGGGCTTGGAGGGCTTCAGCACCGTTTGCCTCATCGCGTCGAGTCGCTCTGCCGCAACCATGCGAATACCGAACAGGTCATCCAAGATCGGCCACATTCGTGATCGTCCTGTCGAAAGGACCGCTCTACAGCCGCAGCGCCTCCGTGAAGCTGTGGGCGGCGGCATCGTTCGGGCTATACCGGTGACACAGCGGAAAGCAATGCGTCTCGCATGTTCCCAAGCGCAGCTTGATGTCGGTATAGGCTGGACCGTCGTGGAACAAGCGGAGTGTCTCCGCGACGACAAGACAGGCCGCGACCGTTCCCACAAAGGGTACGGCGATCGATTTTCCTGCGAACTCAAACCGGCCACACACATCGAGTCCAGAGCGAGCGTACGCTTTGTTCTCTCGCGCAACACTCTCTTGATGGGCCACACGCCTCTTCTCTTCTTCATCGGAGAGGTCCGGCCAGAGCTCATGAACGCAATGGGGGTTCGGTAGTGCGTGGAGACTTATGGTGTCGAAGTTGCTCGACGTACCGCCAAGACCGCTCTCGATGACTCGGGCGAAGTCCACCGCGTCCAGTTCGCGGCGTGGAGGGTTAGAATCGAATCCGCATAGCGCGAGCGTCGGTTCATCGCGCTGACAGCGAAAGTGCTTGTCGAATCGGCGTTCGAGCAAACGGGTCTGAAATCCGCGCCGTTCCAGCCATGCAGCACAGGTTCGCGCCTTGGTACGACGTATATCCGCGCCGGTGAAGAGCAGTCCCGTTTCGATATTCTCGTCTTCTACCGAGTCAAAGTCGTTCAGGAAAAGCCGTGCCTGCCTTGGCGTCTCGTAGGGCAGCGTCCCCAGCGCCCACAGATAGGCGTTGCCCAGATGTCCGAGGCCCAACACCCAGAGATCGGCCGGCAACCACTCGACAACCGGACCAATTGCGTCGGGATTCGCGGGATCAAGCTCAGGTCGCCAGAGCGACAGCGCAACCGTGCGTCGTCTTGCTTCCAGAGAAATCTCCGCAAACGACAGGAATAGCTCCGAGACGCCCAGTGCTGCCGCGACGACGGCAGCCAGCGAACAGTATGGGCGCTCTTGCAGCCGGGCCACCTGAGATGCTGGGCCCGTCATCGCGACCCATCCGTCGAAGGTCACGCGCAACGCGCCGGCGGTCTCGGGCGCGCTGCCAAACAGTAGCGTGTTGCTACGAGGCCAACCGCCTCGGTCGGCGACGACATTTTGATCACCCACGATTTGACGGAGTACAGCAGCAAAGGTGAGGCGATCCTTCAATTCCGGCCAGAGCAACGCTGCCGTTTTGTCGTCCTGTGCAGCCAGTACGACGCGCACCGCATCGGGAAAGCAGCGGGTGGCAATCTTTGCGGCGGTGAGCACGCAGAGTTGCAGCATGTAGCAAGCAGCCACGTCGGCGCCGCAAACGAGCGTCACCTCGAATTTCTGCCGTTTCTTCAGCCCGTCCCGAGTCGGAATTGAATCCCTGTCGGCGAACAGCTTCGATATCCGGGAGAGATTGGGCTTTTCGTCCTTCATGCCTATCACCAGAGGGTAAGAGAAACGCGTTTCGGCTCGCCGGCACGGTTGTGGGTCGTCCACTTGAAGTTGCCGAGATACTCGTAAACGCCGACGCCCTTGAGCGACCAACGCGAGGTCCGCCCGTAGCACGGCACGATCAGCGCCGTGTGGTGCACTATCGGCACCATCGGGTTTCGCTGATCGATCAAGCTTTGGTCGACCCAGCGGCCCGGGTGGGTATGCACATCGGCCAGAACCTCCAGTGCCTTCTCGCGGCAGACTTGCCAGAGAACGGCATATCCCTTCGCATGAAAGGTGACGGCACCGGACCTGAGAGCGTCGGAATCAAGATCGTCGTAGCACAGGTAGGTCGTGATGCGACCGCGCGGGCCGTCGCTGCGACCGAGCAAGAACGCTCCGCTCTCGCGCTGTCTCGCGCCACGGCGTCTCAAGTCGCCGAGTAGACGGGACCACAGCCAGACGGACAGGGAAAGTTTTTCGAGAAAGGGTTTAGACGCCAACGTAGTCATCCGAATTCAGGAGGGAACGAATTTCCTCAAGGTAGTCGACGATGGTGTGGTTCGATGTCCAGACGCGGTGCGGTAGCTGCGTTGGCCACTTGTCGTGACTCCCCGCAGCGACACGATCATAGGGATGGTAGAAGGCGCGGCCCTTCTCCCAGTCTGTTCGGAACACCTTGGCGAAACGAGAGCCTTCCTTGCCTTTCGGGCGCCTTGCCGTGGCGAGCATTGCCTCAGTAGAAGGATCCCAGAAAGTGCCTGTCGGCGCTGCCGCGCGATATCCCTCAAGATTGAGGGCCACGTGGTACCTGTCCGGCGCCCCCTCTCTGGATGCTGCACGGACCCAAAGGATCACCTGCGGCCAATCCAGTGCGGCGACGTCCCACTGTTCCTTGAGGACGCCGCTGCGGAAATCCACGGACTGAAGATCGACCTCGAAGAGACGCTGGGACGGTGACTTCATGCGATTAGCCCTGCGCAGTCATTTCCTTGACCAGTTCGAAGGACAGCTTGCAGTCGCCGCCCTAGACGAGTTCGCCCAGATGCTGCTTCGGGCGCGGTATGCCCTGCGTGCCGGAGAGTTGGAGAACGAACTCCGCTGCCGATGCCGCATCCAGGCCCAGGTTCATGTGAGCCCACCGCGTCGCCGCCTCCACCGTGGTCGCTGGCGAGAACTTGCGCCTCAGCTCCTTCTCGGAGAAATGGATGGAGATGTCGATCTCCGGGCAGCGGCTGCAATGGAGATGGTGATGCTTGTCCAGTTCGAGATCTTCAAGGGTTAGGTCGAGATCAGCCGGTTTGTGGGAGTCCTCGCCTTCACCAACGAAGACCAGGATTTCGTGGGCGGCGTCGTTTCCGACATCGAGCCGGCACAAAAAGGCGCGCAGAGTCTCCGTGGGTTCCGCAGGCACCACCATCGGACGCTTGCCAGGGAGGTGAAGAAAGACTTCGAGTTCGTTGGCAGGCATGCCATTTCCCTTCTCAGTTGGCCCAATACTGACCGCGGGCTAGCACATTCGCCGTTGCCATCCACTATCGGGTTGTCTATGACGACAACATGGACGCTAGAATAGTCAACGGCAGACTCAAGCCTGCAAGGGTAGTTTTGGGTATCGTTGTCTTGATGGACAACATATTAGGAGACAAACGATCGATGTCAATGGGGCTGCCATGAAAAAAAATGGGCTGGGGTTTCTACTCCGTTTCCTGCGGGAGCGACGAGGGCTGTCGCTGCGGGAGCTCGGTCAACTCGCTCAAACGGACCACGCCTACATCTATCGGCTCGAGCAGGGAGAAAAGGGGACGCCGTCGGAGGATGTGCTTGCCAGGCTCATCCGTGCTCTCAAAGCGGATCGCCGCGAAGCCGAAATGCTTCGCTTCCTTGCAGAGCATCCCGATACCGCAGATGACTTGGTGGCCGAGGTGCTGAACGATCCGACTGTGAGTTATGACGAGTTCGCAGCCGCAGCAGGCGCGACCTTCCGAGGCGGTGCCCGGCCCAACTATGCACAGCTACTTGCCAGGGTGCGCAGGATCCTGTCGGAATAGAACGGCAATGGATGAATTCTCGGTCGTCCTCCGCGCCCGGAACTTCGTTCGCGATGCCGGTCCGTCGGTACTCCCCCCGTCCATCGAGACCTATGTGCATCACATAGGCGGCGTCTTGCGTCATGAATCAGATCTGCCGGGCAACGAGCCCGGTTACTCGTTCGAGATCAACGGCAAGCACTTTATCTGCGTCAACGACAAGGATAGTGAGGAGCGCAGGCGGTTCACCGCCTGTCACGAGATCGGACACATCGTCTTGGGGCTGCCGTCTGACCATTCTTCGACGTCCTGGTGGAGCTATGCCAGACGTCCGAAAAATGAGGTTCTCTGTGACGTTTTTGCCGCGGAGTTGCTGTTGCCGAAGCAGTTGTTCGAGCCCTTGGTAAGGGACGAACAGATCGGATTCACCGCGATCGACGAGCTTGCGGGTCGTTTCATGGCGTCGACCACCGCGACAGGCTCCCGTTATGCGACGGTGATGGATGCTCCATGCGCCTTCGTTCTCTCCGAAAAAGGCGTTGTGCGATACGCGTCTCGGTCGAATTCGCTGCGCGATGCGGGTGGCTGGCTCCCGCCCCGAATGGAAGTTCCGGCGGAAACGTTGTCGGCTGCTCTCCGTAAGGGCGGCACAGAGGCAGGGCCGGACGAGGTCGCCGCCGATGTATGGTTCACCGATTGGCGCCGGGGCGGGGCGGTCATCGAGGAAGCGCGACATCTGAAGTCTTGGGATCAGACGCTCACGCTGCTCTGGTTCGAGAATGAGGAGGTTCACCCTCTACAGCATGAAGGGCGTGAGGTAGAGGATGAAGACCCGCTCCTTCCCGAACTGAACGGTATCCTCCCCTGGCCGGGGAAGAGTCGGCGCCGATAACAGCCATCTCCAAATTAATTCATGATCGTGGGCTGCAACAACGGCTACCTCCATGCCGGTCGAGCAGGACGATCCATAGAACGGTGCCCATCATTGAGGCCGCTCCCTAGCTGCGTCGTCCCATTCCGAATGGAAACTGATCGAACGAGCAGCAGCGCGACACGGGTTGTCGGCTGGTGAACTCATTCGATCGGGCGCGCTCGCCGCCGCCGCCGAGGACCGTCTCGGCGAGCCTCCACCTGCCACTCTGTCGAACGGTCATGCGGCACTCATCGAGGCGATCTACCGCTTCGTCGCTGACCAGTTCCGCTCGGTCCCGCGCGCGGCTGATCTCGACATAGAAGGCCTTGGCCGTGGTCAGGTGGGGGTGGTTCGCCTCCATGGCGGCGATTTCCGCGACCCCGGCGCCTCGTGGTCAGGCGGCTGCGAACCTGCGGACCTGGACCGGCTCGCGGTTGTGCTGCGCGTGCCAGAGGTCGTACTGCATCTGCTGCGTCAGCCAGCTCGCGGGGCTGCCGCCGAATGCTTCGGACAGCCGGATCGCCATCTCGGGAGATATACCGAGGCGGCCGTTGAGCAGCATCGACAGCGTGTTGCGCGACACCGCAAGCCCCTTCGCGGCCTCGGTGACCGTCAACCCCAAAGGCTCAAGGCACCGGCGCCGGATGAATGCTCCAGGATGGGGCGGGTCGTGCATGAGCATGGGCATTGCCTCGCTAGTGGTAGTCCAGATAGTCGACATCGGTGACGTGCCCGTCTTCGAACCGGAAGATGATGCGCCAGTTGGCGCGGACCGTCACCGCCCAGAACCCGTCATAGCCGCCCCTGAGGCGGTGCAGCCGGAAGCCGGGCAGATCCATGTCGTCCGGGGCCGCGGACGCGTTGAGGCGCACCAGGATGTCGCGCACGGTCTCGCGGTGTTCCGGATGGATGCGCCGGTCATCGCCACGCTCCATGAAGCGTCGGAGCACCCGGCTCCTGAAGCTCCGTATCATGGCTGATCGTAATATGCACTATGGCGGATGTCAAAACGCTCGAGGCCTTATCGCTCCGCCAGGCAGTCGGATCCTGGCCATCGATGGGTCAGATGCTGCCTGCACCAATCTTGCCGTCGATGAGGGCATCGGCGCATTCGTACTGCCAGTTCCTTCGCCTTCGCGTTTCGTATTTCTTCGGAATGCAGCCCGGAGCCCGCGGCGCTTCCCCGGCGTTGTAGAACAGGTATCGAGGCCCCCTGTGTCCCCGGGTAAGCTCGCACGCCAGGGAGGCGTATCCGCTGCTGACGACCAGGGCCATCGGCTCATCGATCTCCGTCGGCAGCATGCGAAAATCGTCGTAGCGATCCCCATTGCGCCTCCGTTTGTAGCGGTTTGCCTGGGCACTGAAGGTGATGTCGTATTTCGGTGTCAGGAAATCCGCCCCGATCAGCCCCCATCCGGCCGAAAGAATGTAAAGGCGATCCGTCCCGCAGTGATCGGCCAGACGCCTGTAGGTCGCGTTCTCGTACAGTTGCCACGCTGGCAGCAGTCCGAGCGGATTGTCGCCCGGCGCGTCGTTGTACCGACGCAATTCCTCTCTCCACGACCTGCCGGTGTCGGCCATGCCGTCCGGGTGGGCATGGACATAACGCCTGTCCGCCGGGGCATTTGCGGGATCGGCCACGAACAGGACATTCCGTCCGTCGCCGCGCCTGAGACAGCCGGCATGCGGCATCTTCGACGCCGCGCATTGGATCACGACAATCATGCAATCGTCTCCATCCTGCGGACCAGGCGCTCCAGCGTGTCGAGGAACGCCGGATCGCAACTCTCTTCGACATGCCGCTGGTTCCACAGCCCCGACGTGCGAACCAGTTCCCTGTTGCAGAGCCGGCCGAGCCAAGCGCTGGACGGTGGATCGATCGGCGCCTTGCCATGATTGCTCAGGAGCGCAATCGCGTTGCGCTCGACATAGCCCCGAAGGCTTTCGGGACCGGGATCGTCGTCGACGGCGAGCCAGAGGAACGGCATTGCACCGATTGTCCTGCTGACGATTCCCTCCAGAAATTGTTCCCGCTCGCGGATGTCCCGCGGGGCGGAACTTCCCCTGCCCCAGGTCTGACATTGGCGCTCATCGCGCCGCAGCAGGGCTGTGCCGACGATCAGACGGAAAATGGAGCCGCGATGGTTGCCGCCACCGGATCGAACAGTCCCCCTGTGCTGGGAAAGACGCCCCCACAGGCTGGTGCCGGAGCCCGCATTGAGTGCGTGCGTTCCGACCCGCACGATACGCGGTCCCGCTCCGGTGTCGCTGCGATCCTCGCCGGGCTCGCGGAAGAAATAGACACCCCTGCGCGGCCAGGCCATTCGACCGTCGCATTGCGAAAGCCGCCGCGCACCGCCCACCAGCCGCTCGAGCTCGTCCAGCAAATCGTAAAGGCGCTCAAGGTCCCGCACCCGTACTGCGCTCATTTCTGCGTTCCCTCTCGACCCCGGGACTACATCGCCCATTCCGGTCGGCGACAGCAAGATGGAGATTGCCACTGCACGAAGGGGAGGCGGAAGACGAACGATCCAAGATCAAAGCCCCATATCCATCTCGACGTGCTTCTGCCGGACGGGCGGTTCGGGCTCCGGTGCCTTGCCCCGGACGGGGTCGGCTCGATTTCCCTCTCCGGCGGAGGCGGCGAGGATGTTTCGGGGCTCGGCCGTGTCGGTGACCAGTTCCGCCCGGTCGCGCGCGCGGCTGATCTCGACATAGAACGCCTTGGCCGTGGTCAGGTGGGGATGGTTCGCCTCCATCGCGGCGATGACATTGTCCACTGTGCGCCCCTGATACGCATGCACCGTCGAGGCCCACGCGTGGTCGAGATGGCGCAGCTGCGGATCGCCCGGGGTCAGGGTGAGCTTGCGGCCTTCCTCCAGCATGAACGTCACCCGGCCGTTGCGAACGCCCAGAACTTCGGCAGTGCCGCTGTTGACGAGCCCGAGACCCTTGTCGTTGCGTGTCCATCGGATGCGGTCGCCGGCGCGAAGCTCGACGGTTTCGGTGCGGTAGACCTCGGTGCCGCCCCGCCGCCCGCCGATTTCCGACGGTTTCCATGCGACGGTTTCGCCGTTCGGGCCTTCGATATGAACGATGCGCCTTGCATGATCGACCTTCTCGACGCGGCGTTCGTCGCCCTTTTCGACGCCGAGGCGCTTGTAGGGGCGGTGGAAGGCGACGACATCGCCCGGCGTGTAGTTCGGCGCCAGCGCTCTCTCTGCATTGGTGTAGCCCTTCGAGACCAGCCTCTGAGTTTGCAGGCGCGGTCCGGCGATACGGCCTTCGCGGGCCAGGCGCTCGCGGATATGAGCGTTGATGCCCTCGCAAAGCTCATGGCTGGGGGCCATGACCCCGGTGCGCTCGCGCTCTTCGGGCGAGAGTTTCAGCCAGCGCGCGGCGACCGCGCCGGCGATGTTGTCGGGGTTCACCTCGGCGACGTTGGAGCCGAGCTTCTCGAACGCCTTGCCGATCTCCCCCGTGAGGCTCGCTTCGAAGGCGGCCTTCAGGTCGGGATCGCGCTGGCGCAGGATCTCGTCCATCACGGCGGTCTTCATGCCGGCGGCCTGCAACTGTGCGAAGGGCTTGCCGGCATCGACGGCGTCGAGTTGTTTGGTATCGCCGACCAGCACCAGCTTCGGGATGCGCAGTTCGCGCGCGATCCTGAGCAGGTCGCGGGCCTGAACGGTGGAGGCGAGAGAGCCCTCGTCGACGACGAGGATCGTCTTCGCGAACGCGGCGCGCATTTCCCTGGCGCCCTTTCCGGTGAGCCTGCCTTCGGCGACGCCCGCGTTTCTCGCGAGAAAGCGCTGCAAGGTCTCGCTCTCGATACCCGATTCCGCCGCCAGCGTGCGCACCGCCGAAGCCGAGGGCGCGAGGCCCGCCACGCGGAACCCCTTCTTCTCCGCCAGCGCCCGGGCGCGGTCGAGCATCCGCGTCTTGCCGGTCCCGGCATAGCCCTGTACGCCGACCGTACGGTCCTTCTCGCTCAGGATCAGCTTCACCGCCTCCCTCTGCCCGGCCGTGAGCGGTCCCTTCCTGAGGTGGCGATCCACCGTCCAGCCGCGCATCGGCGCGCTTCCCCGGCCCTGGCCGCTCCGCATCAGCGCGATCGTCTCGCGCTCCCCGGCCACCGCCTTGTCGGTGGTGAGACCGTTTCCTCCTTCCAGCGCCGGGGCGTCGTGCAGGCGGCCTTCGCGCCTGAGATCGGCGACGGCCCGCTCGACAGCCCCGATCGACGCCGCGCCGGGACTGAACGCGAGAGCGGCGGCGAGCAGGTCGGTCCTGGCGAACACCGCGTCGCGCTCCGACAGATGGTCCAGCGCCCAGTCCACCGCCTCGCGGGCCGGATCGATCTTCGCGGCGGCATGGGCGAACAGCGGGCCGAGGTCGGCCATCTGCGTGCCGTTCGGTCCCCGGTCCTGCCCCGCATCCCGGCCCATGTGGACCGCATCGCGGCCCCGCTCCATCGCCGAGGCGACCAGCACCTTCGCATCGAAGCCGAGATCGGTGGCCTGCCTCGTCCAGGTTTCGTGCAGCGCCCCGCGGTCGATGTCGCGTTTCGCCGCCCGCGTCATCAGCGCCGCGCGGCGGGCCAGATGCTGGTTCTCCGCCGTGGACCCGAGCCCGCGATCCTCCATCGCCGCCTCGATCTCGGCACGGCGTGTGGAGAATGCCTCCACAACCTGTCTCGACACGCCCGCGATCTCGAAGCGCCCGTCGGCATGGGTCTTCTCGATGCCGTAGCCGAGCTTCGCCAGTTCACCGGCGAGTTCGCTCCGGTAGAGCGCCCCCAGCAGCATCTTCGAGGCATAGAGGCTCTCGTTGGCCATGGTGCGCCACTTGCCGTCGCCGCCTCGCAGCATGTTGGCGATCACCGAATGGGTGTGCAACGCCGGATCGAGGTTCCGGGAGGTCTCGTGCCGGAAGGTGGCGACCACCGTCTTCTGATCCCCGGTCCGGACCATGCGCCCGCTCCCGGGGTCCTTCATGCGGGTCTCGGCGGCGTCCCTCTCGAACCAGTCGAGGGCGCGGCCGGCGGCCCGGTCGTGGGCCTCGACGATGCGCGCATCGCCGCCGACGAGCGCGGCGAGGGAGACGGACTTCGGGGCGCTCAAGGTCAGGTCGCGGCCGGGACGGTGGTGGACCTCGCCGTCGCCGATCCGGCGGCCGAGACGCCGCCCGGAGCCGTCGGGGACCTCCCCCTCCAGCACCGCCTTGAAGATGTCGGGTTCCACCGGGCCCCGGAGGCCGAGTTCCGCCGCACCCCGGCCCGCCCAGGCGCTGGCGGCGCGGTGCTCGGGGTCGTCCCTGGCGTAGTAGCCGTCCCTTTCGTAGTAGCTCGCACCCTGGGACGGGCTTGCCACCGCGCCGATCGAGGCGACCATCAGATCCAGCGCCCGTAGGTCCGCTTCCTCCGGCCGCGTCGGGCAGACTCCGCGCGGTCCTTGCCGCCGGCCGTTTCGCTTTGCCTTGTGACGGCGGGTTCCGTTCCCCCGGGGCGGGGAGACCCGGATGCGGGCGACCGGTTCGCCGGTGCGGGAGCCGACATCCCGGTTCCACCGGCAACCGGCGGTCCCGGCGGGCCGGCTCCGGTTTCGGACGGCCGCTCCTCCGATGCGCCGGCAGACCCCGAGGCCACGGGTATCGGCTCCAGGAACCCCGGGCGCCCGGGAACCCGCCGATACCCTTTCGGCGGCTCGAGATGCGCAGGCCGCGCCGGTGGACCGTGCCGGACCCGCTCCGCGTTCTGCGACAGGCGCATCAGCGCCACACACAACAGGGCGCTGACGAAACCGCAGAAGGCGCCCAGTTCCAGCGCCCCTGCCGCCGTGCGGCGGAGATGATCGCGCGCCAGCAGCGCATCGCCATTGTCCACGAGATCGCCGCGCGTCAGGGTCACCACCGTGCCGTACCGCTTCCGGTATTCCACCGATACGCGCTCGTCGAAATCGAAGGCGATCAGGAGTTCCGCGAACGTCAGCTTGCGGGACGCATACCAGTCATGACCCGTGGTGTCGCGCACCAGCGCGACCGTGCAGGCGAGGAACGCCATCAGGATCGTTCCCGCCACCCTGAAAGCAAGGACCTGCAGCCACAGGTCGGGGTCGAGAACGATCCTCCATCCGGTGCGGCGTTCGCGATATGCGTGGGCTGCCAACCCGTCGTTCTCCTCGCTGTGGCCATTGTCGGCACATGACCCTGCCCGGCGGGAGCCGGGTCATGGGGTTGTTTTCGGGGGATTCACCGACGTTCTCGTCGGTTTCATTGATTGGAACATAAGACGAACAAATGCGTATCGCAACCCAGGATTTCGATCAGATCAACAGCTTGACGACAAGTACACGCTGGCCTGCGCAGGCGGCGGCACCTCCGTGGTGGCCCGTGAACAACGCTTTCTTCTATTCGTTCGACTGCGCTCGAACACCTGGTGCGCGGGATCTTCCGTCGGGTCCGCGGCAAGCCCTCGGCCGGTCGAGATCGCGTCGGAGCGGTTCGCAGCAGGCATGCCGCTGTAGCGGTATCTCCAGGCCGTGGCCGGAGGTCTAGTGTCGGCGCCGTTCCGACGCCCAGCGATCTACTTCGGCAAGCCGGTACCGCACGCTGGTGCCGAAGCGGTAGAAGGGCGGACCCTTGTTGTTCCCCCGGTAGCTGGCCAGCGTGCGCGGGCTCAGCCCCAAATACTCCGCTACCTGCTTCGTCGTCATGTAGCCGCAGTTGCCGTTCATCTCCATCTCCTCGCCTGTTTCATCGAGTGGCGCCGCCGGGACGTCGTCATCGACCGCAATCCGCACCGCCGCCATCTCCGCCTCACTCGCATTCTCCGCCATCCACGCACGCACCCGGTCGACGGTCGAGAGCCATGGCGAGCGATCCCGGCGCAGTCGGGTGACGAAGGTCGGGTCGTTCACGGCCTCCTCGCCGAACAGATGCGGCTTGGTGCGGGTCACCCGCAGGAACGCCTTCACCTCACTCCGAAAGCGCGGGCCGATAGGCTCCATGCCCATGAACGCCAGCACCTTGTCGGCGGTGCACAGACACATGTCCGAACCCCGGTCCAACCGGCCGAGGAACGACGGATCCTTGAGCGCTGCGGCGCCGAAGCCGGTGCGGGTCAATTGTTCACGGGCGATGTATGCCTCGATGGCGTCCACCACCGCCTGCCGGCTGTCCGTGATCTCGGGCGTGCTGTGTGTCGGGGTTTCCATGGAGCGGAAGGTATGGCGGTCGATCGATGTTCACAAATGTTCCTTCTAGGCCAAAACCAGCGGCAAGGGCGGACAGACGATGACGCAGACGCCGGGGCTGCGTTGGAGCGCGACCCGATACGACGAACGCGGTCCGACCATGCGTCAGGCCTCTCTCGCCATCGGGCGCAACCCCGCCTGTGTCCACCGCTTCGTCGAACTCGCCGAGCCCAGGATGCTCGCCGCCGGCGATGCGAAGAGACCTGCGAAGGTCCTGGGCTGAACAGTCGACGAGCTGCGCCACCGGACTGTGCCGCCGCGCAGGCACTCGACCCGGAAGCCGCACACGAGGCCTGCAGCCTCGGTGTCCGCCGCGATCAACCTGATTTTCATGTGGCGATGCAATCCCCGCTACAAGCCGGCGAAGCATGACGAGAGTGGGCGGCGCGGAAGGTGCGGTCGTCCGGCGCCGGATCGTTGAGGACCGCTGGATCGACAACGGTTTCGACGGCTACCACCTCTGGATTGATGGACTAGGGGACGGACGGTTCTTGAATTGTTTTGAAAATTTTCTATTTTGATGGTTATGAACCATCAAAGAACAGCAAGGCTGAAACCGCTCCTAGACAAGGTCCCGCCGGGATTCATGGTGGACACACCGTGGCTGAAGGCACAAGGAATCGATCCCAAATCCATCCACGGCTACGTTTCGCGTGGCTGGCTGGAGCGGGTGATCCGTGGAGTATACTGCCGTCCGCTGCCGGTGGGGGCGCAAACTGCATACCGGGAATCCTGGGAGATACCTCTCGTCTCCTTGCGCTGGCTCATGCTGTACGACGTGCACCTGGGTGGCGAGAGCGCTCTGGAACTGGCCGGATATGCTCACTATCTGGGACTCGGTGAAAAACCGCGTGTGCACTTCTATGGCGAAGCACCTTCGTGGTTGAAGCGGTTGCCGATGCGAACGCAAATCGTCGCGCGCCGACGGACACTCTTCGGCGACAATTCGGTTGGCATTGAAGATGCGTACATCGGATCCGGGGAAAGCACTTCGATGATCGATGTGTGGCGTTGGCCCATCAAGACATCATCTCCGGAACGCGCCATTCTTGAAGCGCTCGACGAGCTGCCCAAACGCGCCAGCTTCGAGAATCTGGACAAGATATTCGAAGGGTTGGTCTCGCTACGGCCAAAACAATTGATAACGGTTCTCACAGCCTGCCGAAGTGTGAAGGTACGCAGATTGTTTTTCGTCTATGCAGACAAGCACTGGCACGGATGGCGAAAGGAATTGGATACCTCACGGATCGATTTCGGCTCCGGACCCCGGGCCCTGGTGAAGGGCGGCAGGTTTCACCCAGTTTACCGTATCTCTGTGCCGGAGACATTGCTGGCCGAGGAATTCAGACGGGCGGACGGCGATGCGTGACCGGTACATGAATCAGGTGCGCCTATTGATCAGCGCCTTGCCGACAATCGCGAGGGAAACCGTGTTTGCGCTGAAGGGCGGCTCGGCCATCAACTTGTTCTACAGGGACTTGCCGAGGTTGTCCGTCGATATTGATCTTGCCTACCTGCCTGTAAGGGACCGTCAATCATCGCTCGAAGACATTGATTATACATTCGACCGCATTGCGAAAGCGATCGAAGAGCGCAATCCGCGAATCGATGCGTACCGCATTCCCAGCGGCGGAAACGGCGGCATGCGCATCGTGCTGCGCGAAGGGCGGGCGCAGATAAAGATTGAGACTTCTCCGGTGATGCGAGGGTCGGTGTACCCGGCGACGCTGATGAGTGCATCAAAGGCGGTGGTGGAGCAATTCGGCTTCGTCGAGATGAACGTCTTGGCGTTCGAAGATCTCTATGCGGGCAAGTTGCATGCGGCCCTCGACCGTCAACACCCGCGCGATTTGTTTGACGTGAAACTGCTGTATGACAACGAAGGCTTGACGGACGATCTCTTCCGTGTGTTTCTGGTATATGCGGCGAGTTCAGCTCGTCCTACGCATGAGCTTCTGGCCCCGGCGAAGCTTTCCGGAGGCGATCTGTACGACATTGAGTTTGCGGGAATGACCCTCGAGCCAGTGGCCGAGAATGTTCTCGTCGAAACCCGGTACCGTCTGCACTCGGACATCGGGAATCGGTTGAAGGGCGATATCGCATCTTTCCTGCTCTCTCTGCACGATGCAGAGCCTGATTTTGACCTCATAGGTTTGCCGGAAGCATCGGACCTGCCGGCAGTTCGCTGGAAGTTAATCAACCTCGAGAAGCTCAAACGGGTCAATCCCTCAAAGCACGCGGCACAGCGAAACTTGCTCGAAGGCTTGTGTCGATGACATCAGAGCGTTCCTGCCGCTGAACCGCAGGTTGCTGCCGATCTGCAGACGGTAACCCGAACCGAAGGCCCCGCGAGCTGACGCTTTTCGGCATGGCCCGGGCCGCGGCGATCCCGGATGCCGGGTCATTGCCGTGAACGCCGCCATCCCGACGCCCGCGCCGCCCTCTCGCTGCAGAACCACCGTTCATCCTTCGACGGATCGATCCGGGTTTGTGCGTAGGACCGCCCGCCCGGCACGTGGTAGATGCGCCTGCCGTTCTTGCCGATATTTCCCTTGATGTTGCACCGTCCGGTCTCCTGGCGGACCTTCGCCCGCGTTCCGCCCAGGCGCTTGCCCCTGCGCCAATCCTACGGCGGTACGACGCCGCGCCACACGGCACGCTTCGCCTGTCGGGCATCCGCCTCCTCGGCAATGTACGCGAGCGAGTATCGCCGCCAGGCAAACGCCCAGCCTTCCACGACCATCCATGCGTTAAGATCCATGCCGGCGATGCGGCACACCGCCACGATCCGGTCGTAGCGGTCACGGCTGCGCTTTTCGCATGCAACCGACCTCCCGGAAATCCGACCGGCAAATGCCGGCGTCGCCTGAAAGGGCTTCGATCGCTTTTTCGACGCGCGGCCCACACCGCCCGAAGCGGGTCTCGACCAGGAGCATGCAGACGCCTTGGAAGATGCGCATCAGATGGTTCGAACGGGCAAGACGCGACAGCGCCTGGTCGACCGCTGCCGGTTGCCGAGGTGAAGCAGTGCGCTCGCGCACAGCGGCGTAGCCTCCGGCAGCGTCTCAGCATGTTCCATGACGCGCCTGGGAAGGCCGCGCATGGTCCGTTCCCCACATTCGTTTGTCAGAAATCTAATGGCAGAATTGTCGTTCTGCAATGTCGGTTCAGGGCACTTCCCGTCCTTGGCCGGACAGATCGGAGGTGCCTCACGGCGGTGCGGTTGGGTCAGGAATCTGTCATAGAAGCTTTGGCAATCCCGGTTCGGATCGAACCGGCCATTCACGAGCCTTCCTGGCGCTCACGTCGGGTGCTTGTCGGCGGCCCGCGTCACGGAACGGCCGAGAGGCTCCAAGCACTGACACTTCACAAGGTCGCCCGGATGCGGCGGGTTGTGCATCCTCATGACCGATTCCTAGCGTCGGGCAGTTCACAACCTACCTCATCGCGAACTGACTTTGCAGATGATCGGGCTACGTTTCTGGCTATCGGCGATTGCCTACCTGAAGCGCGAGAGTTAATATGGTACCGTCGCAATCTTCGGAACCCGACGGTGCTCAATTGATTGGCTCGAAATGATATCCGATCTGCAACCTCTGATCACCGGACCGCAAGAAGAACTGACGGTTGAATACAAGACTTGGCTGAGTGTCGATCAGGAGGAGGGCAAAGCCATTCTAGCGAAGGCTTGCATTGCGCTAGCCAATCACGGAGGTGGCTTCCTCGTTCTTGGATTCGACGAACAGGCCGGTTCTCTAAACTCCATTCCGCATCCTTCCGGCGATAGATCGATCACGCAAGACTCGATAAACTCCGTGATTCGTCGCTATGCAGATCCGGCCTTTCATTGGGAATTATACGCTTGGCTAGCCAGATCTCCTAGCGCTTGACCGGCTTGCGGATGCTAGGGTCCGGCTTCTTGACGGCGGAGAAGATGGCGTGCGCGACCTGTTCCGGGCTGGCGTTGATCTTAGGGATCGGCTTCTCAGGACGGCCACGCTTGGCTCCGGGCTTTGGCTTGGTCATCGGTCATTTATCCTTCGAGACTTCCTGCGGTCGAGTCTTATTAGTTCGATCACGGTTACCAGCATTGATGGACCGAAATAGGAGTTGAACGCCTGGATGAACTGCGGCTCGGGGTGATAGTCCTGCATGCCGTATCCTCCGAGAACCGTGGAGATTGCTAACACCAAAAGACCGGCTAGACCGATCTCTATCGCGCCGTTCGGTCGCCGCCGTGCCTTTCTGATCCCGTACATCATAAGACGCAGGACCAAATAGGGGATTATATCGGATGGTCACATTGGGCCGATCTAGCCCTCGTCGTTCTCGGACTTGATCGGGCGGAAGAAGGCCCGCCGCAGGGTGGCCATCTTGGCCTTGGGCATGTCGAAGGCTTGCGCCCGGTCTTCCTTTGACGGGTTGTAGGATCGGGACGGCATGTCGATAGTCCGTTCCGATGGAAGACGGGCGGGTTTCCGGGGTTTCTTGTCGGTCATTGTGCGGCCCTCCATTCGGCCATTGTTTTGCCGCCCTTGCTCCGGTTGCACCCGGAGCATAGCAGTTGCAGGTTGTCGGGGTGATCCGTTCCGCCCTTTGAGCGCGGGAGGATATGGTCAACGTCCATGACGCGGAAGGGAAAGTGCGTCTCGCAGCCGATGCAAACGCCTTCCTGGAAACCGTAGAGGCGATGCCGGTGCGTCCGGTAGTTGGGAAGGTTGCCAAGGTCGGTGCGCTTGGGCGGGGCTGTGAGCGCCGTTGCGCCGCCGAACAATCCCCCTGGTCGATCTTCGGCGATCCGCTCATCTACCAGCTTGATAGCCAGCGGCGACAGGTCGATACCTGCCCATTCCCGCTGTAGCCGGTCCGCCGCGACAAGGGTTGTCGCGCACCCGCAGAAGGGATCAAGCACCATGTCGCCGGGGTTGGAACTGGCTTCGATAATCCGGGTCAGCAACGCAAGAGGCTTCTGCGTTGGATAGCCGAGACGTTCCTTTGATGATCCCGCGATGATTGACATTTCCCATACATCGCGTCTCGGCAATCCCTTGGTGGGGGCTTCAACTACCAGCTTTCGCGTCCGCGTTTCCGGGTCGAGAATTTGGGTTTTCCCTTTGAATCGCTTGAGATAGCTTTTGCTCGGCGGTTCGTACGCGACATTGAATATATGCGGCTCACCGGCGGTGAAAAACAACAGAACATCATGCATGGTCTGGAAGTTGCGGCTTTTCGATGGCCAGCGACGATATGACCATATGACTTCGTTTTTGAAGTTGGCTCGCCCGAAGATTGCATCCATTGGCAACTTGAGGTAGTGCGAGGCGGTCGGATCGCAATGCAGGTAGATGCTTCCTGTCGGCTTGAGGATGCGCTGCATCTCTAGCAGCCGCACGGCCATGAATATCAGGTATGACATCATGCCCTTGCCGTGAGCGAGACGGGCAGCCTCGATAACGGCATAGGCGGCGGGGTTGCGATCCGCCAGTTCGCCATGCTCGTACACGTCCACGTCCGCCAGCGTCCATGCATCCTTGAACGATGCGCCAGCCGCCTTGCTGCCTATCGGCGCTTCATAGGTGCGGTTCGAATTGAACGGCGGATCGAGATAGATCAGGTCAATGCAGGCATCGTTCATGCCTCGCATGACGGACAGGTTATCACCCGTCCAAATCGTCCCGCTCGCAAAGTTGGCGGTCACGCCCGCGCTCCGCTCTCCAGCCCGTTATCGGCGATCAGGTCTTCGTAACGCAGCCGCTTGCCCGTCATTCCCTTTGCTAGCTTGCCCATTTGATCGACCGTATCGGCGTCGCGGTCGTTATGGCGCTCGGCGAACTCCGTCACGTACCGTTCAAGATGCTTAGGGCTCATCTTGTGGTAGGTGCCCTGATAGCCGCGCTTGAACATCGACCAGAAGGATTCGATCCCTTGGGTATGGGCATCGTTGCGGACGTATTCGCCAGCCGAGTGATTGACGCTTTCGTGGTTGTACCGCATCCCGACATAGGCCGGGGCTTCGTCAGTGTAGATGGTGGCGCAAGGGACCGCGTTTTCCTTCACAAAGCCTTGCAGCGTGGCCATCTGCGTGTTCGGAACTGTACGGGCGGAAACCGCGTTAGTCTGGCGATCCTTAGCGCCCGCCACGATGGTCTTGCCGACCGCGCCCCGGCCCGTCATCGCTTCGCGCTTGGCTTTCGGCATGTTCTTGCGCTTGCCGCCGATATAGGTCTCGTCAACCTCGACAGGGCCGGAGAACGGGCCGACTTCTGCCTCGTACGCCTTGCGGAGCCGGTGCAGCATGAACCATGCGGCTTTCTGTCCGATGCCTAGTTCCCGGTGCAAGCGCATGGACGAAACGCCTTTGATGTTCGTCGTAAACAGGTAGATGCCGATTGCCCAAACCCGATACTTGAGATTCGATGCTTCCATGACGGTTCCCGTCTTTAGGGAGAACATCGGCTTGCCGGGGCATTCACGGCAACGGTGCGTCATCGTCTTGTGCTTGATATCGGACTGGACGTTGTAGGTTCCGCAATGCGGGCAATGCGGACCATTCGGCCAGCGCTGTTCCGTGATCCACGCCTTGGCCGCTTCCTCGGTGCCGAACATCTCGGCGACCTGCAACAGGGTGATCCCCTTGCGATGCGCCTTTCCGGGTCCGTTGCCAGTCATGATCCGCTCCCCGTCTCTATGTGACTATAGATAGGGTTTCGGCGGCTTCACGTCAAGGGAAAATGTGACCTTAGATTCAATTTTTTCTGTGCTATTGTCCCCAGACGCGCGCCGAGCCAGGAACGCGAATTCCTGGCTCGGGGTGTCCGCCAAGGTTGAAGGCCGGCGCAGACAGACGATATCGCTTCGGGCAATGTACCGAGGCGGAATCATAGCGTCAACCGGCCTTCTCTTACAAGAAGAAAAGGCTAGAAGATGCTTCATCATCCTCCAACTCCGCCAGTCCGAAAGCCGCGTCCACCTTGGGTCCGACCGCCGGTCCGACGACCGCCAGTCAGACCACGGCCGCAGGCCTAGGCTTCTGCCCCGCCCCTAACCGGGCGGGGCTTCTTCTCCGCAATGTGACCATCCGATATAATCCCCAATTCATTCACTTGAGCGATTGAGAAAAGACAATAAAATACGTTACCATGCCCCAGTAATGCAGGCCTATTCAGCATTCATCAACGATAGAACTAATATATCTTCGTCAATCGATCGAGAATACGCCAGAAAAACTAAGGATTTGATTGACGAACTCGTTGCCTCGAAACCCGTAAGATTCAAACATGAACACTGGCTTCAATCGATCGAAATCCACAATGAACTCTACAAAAGGATATCGCCAAGTGACGAATTGATGTCAGATATAGAGTTAGTCATGCAGGTATTGGCCCAAAGGTCAAAGCGGGAAATGCGAATCGAATGCTCGAGTGGGTATGTTATTGATTTGTCGAAGCGCACATTGATCCGACTAATGCTGCACAACGCAGACTTGTCGCGAATTAACTTAAGTTTTGCAAATCTTTCCCTCAGCAAACTTTGGTGTGCGCGATTTTTCCATACTTATATGCCAGGAGTAAACTTTTCACTGGCGGATTTGAATGGAGCTAATTTCGAACACGCGGATTTACGTCGCGCCAATTTCATGGGAGCAAAGTTGATCGGTGCGAGCTTCCGAAATGCCGGGTTGGGTCTAGTCGACCTGGCATCGGAAAACCTGTGGCAGGGACAATTGTTCCCCACGCGATTTGCATGGGGACATTTGTCAGGTGCGGATTTCCGGGATTCCGAATTAGGTCGTGCGGATTTTCGGCGAGCGATAATGACTGGAGCAAAAATGGATCATGCTGACCTCCGTAGAGCTGATTTGAGGGGTGCTGATCTCGCTGGCGCGAGTTTGGTTGGTGCGAATGTGGGGAGAGCTAACCTGGAAGGGGCCAATCTTTCGAACACAAAATTTACCTCCGGGTCAGAAAATTCGACTACAGTGACTCAAGAGCAATTGGACAAGGCGAAAGCATGGCCCGGCAATCCTCCCCTTATCGAGGGAATCATCGATCCCTCCACAGGCATACCATTGGTATGGCGTGGTAAAGTACCGGACGGGGATTTACCAATGGAGTTTGGTGGTACCGGCGGAATTGATCATTTTCCGAGTGTTGTTTAATTTGTTTGCCAACAAGTGATATCGACATACAGCAATCGCTCTGAAATGTTGAAGTTTTTGTGACCGCAGAACTCATACGCCGTCGTTTACACGATCGATATTCGTTCGAGCGGAATCTTTGAATGTTGTAGCGCGACTGACGCTGCACGCCGATCTTGCTGTCGATGAAGGCGTTGGCGCATTCCAAATGCCAGTTTCCGGGTCTTCGGGCTTCATGCTTTTCAGGATGCAGTCCGGTGGCGCGGCAGGGACGGACCGGGAATTGTCGAACAGGTAGCGCGGTCCCTTGTGTCTGTCCGTGAGTTCGCATGCCAGCGGGACGTAGTTCTTGCTGACAAAGAACACGACGGGTTCCTTCGCATCCTCCGGCAGCATGCCGAAGTCGTCGTACCGGTCCCCTATCCGTCTCTTCTGGCAGCGGGCCGGCTGATTGCGGAAGGTGATGTTGTAGTTCGAAACCAGGAAATCCGCCCTGACAAATCCCCAGCCGGCCGAAAAAGTGTAGACCCGGTCCGTGCCGTATCGCTCGGGATGACCCGCATGCGGCTTTTTTCTAGCGGCATAGGATCACAACGATCATGCAGCATTCTCCATGTCACGGACTTCGCCCCACCAAACCAGCAAGTGTGTCCGCCGAATGTAGCAGGCGGTAATCTTCCCCGACAGCGCGGCAAGAATGGCTACGGCGTTCAGGATCCGCAACGTTCAGAACCCGAGGTCCATATCGATCCGCTTTGCACGGGTAGGCAGTTCGGGTTCTGGCGCCTTTTGCCGTAGCAATTCCAGTCCGGTGTCCTTGTCCCGGGAGAACGGCGCTGCCACCTCACGGTTCGGTTCCTTCTCCCGGAACGCGGATCTTTACTTCCGAACCGCGTTCCAGTGGCGCGGCTCACGGAGGTATTCGGGCAGGCGGCGCGAAGTCGGATCGTCACCGCCGCCCACGCCATCAACCGGGGGGTCATCCCCGATCTCTGCCGGCAACAGGGCGACAGCGACTTCCATTTCGCGGTGGCCAACGACCCGGAGACCACCGCCGGGCGCATCGTCGAACTGGTGAAGACCCGTATCCCAAGGCGCTTCGGCCTCGACCCGTTGCCCGACATTCAAGTGCTGTGCCCGATGAACCGGTGCGGCGCCGTTACCGGTGTCTGGTTTCGTGACGGTCGGTCGGAGGACCGCCATAAATTTGTTTATCCTCCCCCCGATATTCCTGTGATTTATCGCAAGGGCTGAGTTCCTCCCTCGGCATCCCTCTCCGCCGCCGCGGTCCATAATCACGCCGCCGTTGACACACCGCGGCCGAATTCGCCAGTCAATCGGCTCTGTATTGGGCTTCGAGTTCCAGTAGCAGATCCAGATTTACCGGTTCGGGCTGCATGGCGCCGGTCTCGACACGCCGGGCGAGCTGGACAATCGCTTGGCGGGCGGGCGTATCGAGTCCGAGCTCAGCCGCCGTGTCGGCGACCAAGCCGCTCATGCTGCCGGCTTCGCTCTTGCGGCTCTTCTCCCAGTCCTGCAGCACCCACGCCTTGGTCTCGCGCAGGATGAAGCGGTCGAATAACTGGTCCAGCATGGTTTCGACGAAACGGGATTTCTTGTTGTCCCGAGAACGTCTCAATGTCGCCGTGAGCGGGGGCAAGGGTATCAGCCTGGTATTCGCATCCCCGCGTCTGTTGCATACAACTTGCTCTATCGTCGAACAAATGCGACTCGTAAACGCGCTTTGCGCACTACCCGACGTAGGCTCCAGGGTGTCAATCGGCATTGAAAGTTGACCCCTGATCGGACTGGAAGATCGATGGCGCGTTCGACATCTTTTTCGACCGCCGCATTTCTGCGATCATCACGGTCCGCGCCATCGCCCTGTTTATCTGCAGCCGAACTCGTGATCTGGGGCATGTGCGGACGGGCACGGGGGGTGCCATGACCGAGCCGCGCTTTCAGGCCATGGACATCGGGCTCTACAGCGTCTCGTCCACCGCCGACAACCGCGCGGTCGCGCAGAAGGCCGAAGCGCGCGGGTTTCGTCGGCTGTGGCTCGCCGAGGATCACCACAGCCGTGACATCTTCGTTCAGGCCACCGCGATCGCAACCGCAACCGATGCGATCGAGATCGGCCTCGGGATCGTCAACCCCTATACCCGGCACCCGGCTCAGATCGCCATGGCGGTCGCCGATCTGGAGGAATTGGCCGGGCCGCGCTTCGTCCTGGGGCTGGGGGCGGGTTGGTCGTCGATCGCGGCCCATGGTTTGGAGGACCCTCGCCCGATCACCGCGCTGAGAGAGGCAGCGGAGATCTGCAGGGGCATGCTACGCGGCGAACGGGTAACGTTCGAGGGTGCGCTTTACCGCCTGCCCGCGCCGGGCGTGCGGCTCACCTTTGCGCCTGCGCGGCCCGATGTACCGCTTTACTTCGGCTCCATGGGGCCGCGCACTCTCAGGATGGCCACCCCGACCGCGGATGGGGTGTTCTTCAGCGTCTTTACCGCCCCGTCCTTCGCCGAACACTGCCTGGGCCATGTGCGCGCCGCACTCGCCACCACTGACCGCACGATCGAAGACATCGATGTCGCCTGCTACATCATCTTCTCGGTCGACGAAGACGGCGATGCCGCGCGTGCTGCGGCCAAAGGGCTGATCGCCCACTACCTGAGGCGGATTCCGGACACAATCCGCTTTGAATTCGCCGGCCTCGACGTTGCCCGCATGCAATCGCTGCAAGCCGAACTCAAGGCCGCGTTCGCCGAGAACCGGTTCGACCGCGCGGTCGATGCCCTGGACGACGATGTGGTCGCGGCACTCGCCGTCGCCGGCACACCGGATGAATGCATCGACGGTCTGAACCCCTACGCTGCCGCGGGGATCAAGACCCCGGTTCTCTACCATGTTCTGGGCCCCGACCGCATGGCATCGATCGACCTGATCGCTGATCGCATCCGGCCGGCGTTCGTCGGTTGATCTTCGCTCCGATTACTGTCATCGACACGCCGTGATGCCGGAGCGTCCAGGCTCACGATCCCCGCCACGCGCGAGTATCGCCGTCGGTATTCTCGGAGAAGCTTGGATACGGGATACCCTTTCGCAGACTGCATGACGCGGGGATTTCGGGCGCCTCTCACCATGCACGCCCGCTTCCTTTGCGGCATGGTGCTTTCGACCGAGTGGGAGGGTAAGGTCACCGGAAAATGGCTGTCCGGTGATACGATGGCGCCGCGCGGCACTTGGCGTCTCTTCGTCGACTGGATTGTCACGGTGTGACGCGGGTATGGAGAAAGGCTGCACAGTGAACGATTTTCCCGGACCGGTGGCCGACGCGGCTTCGCCCCGGCTGTTCGTCCATCCGGCAACGGGGCAATAGGCGGCGGTGGACCGGGCCGATCTCCGCTCCTTCGTCCCCGGTCGATCACGGATAGCCGGAATCACCGTCGACGGCGATGTCCATGCGGGGCTGTTCTCCCTCCGACCTCAAGGTACGCTCGCTGCGGCGATGGCCGCCGCAAGGGCGCTTGGGGACCGGATGTCGTTTTCAGAGCACCGACGCACGCATTTCCCCGTGAGCTCAAAGATGTGGCGGCGCTGGCAGAACACCGAGCTCTGTCTGGAGAAACACGGGCTCCGCCTAGGTTGTGGCCTCATTAAATCTGATCCATAGCCTTATGGAGGCAAGAGCGAGTGCTGTGAGGCAGTTTCTTGCGAGTTTGTGGTAGCGTGTGGCGATAGCACGGTAACTGCTCGTCTCTGCCTGGCTCTCGGGTCCGGCAATCAAGCGAACATCAAGCGCTCACCTTTGGGTTCAGGCACGGGTCGTCCCAACTCCCGAGCAGTGTCGATCCAGAACCGCATCGCATCGTTGATGTTTCGCAACGCAGTTTCCGGATCGTCCCCATGCGCCACGCAGCCCGGTAACTCGGGCACCTCCGCGATGAACGTCCGATCCTCATTGCTCCAGTGGATAATGATCTCGTACTTATACATCAGTCACCCTCTCCCAGCTTGTACTTCAGGATCAATTGCCGAACCTGCCTTACCTGATAGATTTTGGCATTTCCACGCTGGTTCTGCAGATTGACGATTTCCGCAATGCCCTCTTTGTTGAACAAGTGGTGGCTTCCCCGTATCCGCTCAGAAAAACCCAGATACTGCATCAGAGTGCGCAGGTCGACGAAACGGATGTTCGCATCCGACCGGCCGCGAAGGATGATCTGCAGCAACCGCTCATGCCGGTTCATCAGCTACGGCCGTCAACTGCGCCCCGTCAGAGGTTGCGCCCGTTGTCGAGACCACGTTGCTCCAGGGGCGCCACGGGTTTCGTCCTGGCAAACGCTGCCGCGGAACATAGCGACAGTCCGGTTGGTGGGATGGCCGCGTTCGTCAAGCTCCCAGTGATGCGCCGTGCATTCGTATGGCGAGTTCAAGGATCGGACTGTCGAAGAACCGGTCACTGGCATCCATGTCAATTTACGATCCCGATCCAGAAGGCATGACGCAACGAGGCCATCGACCGCGCACTCCGCGATGCGGAGAGCCAATGTAGCCGGTTGTGACCCGCAGGCAAGCTTGCTTGCGGATTGTTTCCTTTTGATTCTCGCCGGGCATTTGGCTCCATTTCAGCGTAGGAGGACAGGCAGGTGCGCCTCGACCTCCATCCCCGGCGCCGTGACCGCGGCGGACACCGAGGCCGCAGACCTCGTGTGCGGCTTCCGGGTCCAGCGCTTGTGCGAACGAACCCTGTATCTGTCATCCAGCTTGTTCCGCACCTGTTGAGGATTTCATCCGCCCGGTCAGCACGCTCATGCCGGTTCAGGATCCGGTGGGTTTTATTGATCTGATCGAAATCCTGGGTTGCGATACGCATTTGTTCGTCTTATGTTCCAATCAATGAAACCGACGAGAACGTCGGTGAATCCCCCGAAAACAACCCCATGACCCGGCTCCCGCCGGGCAGGGTCATGTGCCGACAATGGCCACAGCGAGGAGAACGACGGGTTGGCAGCCCACGCATATCGCGAACGCCGCACCGGATGGAGGATCGTTCTCGACCCCGACCTGTGGCTGCAGGTCCTTGCTTTCAGGGTGGCGGGAACGATCCTGATGGCGTTCCTCGCCTGCACGGTCGCGCTGGTGCGCGACACCACGGGTCATGACTGGTATGCGTCCCGCAAGCTGACGTTCGCGGAACTCCTGATCGCCTTCGATTTCGACGAGCGCGTATCGGTGGAATACCGGAAGCGGTACGGCACGGTGGTGACCCTGACGCGCGGCGATCTCGTGGACAATGGCGATGCGCTGCTGGCGCGCGATCATCTCCGCCGCACGGCGGCAGGGGCGCTGGAACTGGGCGCCTTCTGCGGTTTCGTCAGCGCCCTGTTGTGTGTGGCGCTGATGCGCCTGTCGCAGAACGCGGAGCGGGTCCGGCACGGTCCACCGGCGCGGCCTGCGCATCTCGAGCCGCCGAAAGGGTATCGGCGGGTTCCCGGGCGCCCGGGGTTCCTGGAGCCGATACCCGTGGCCTCGGGGTCTGCCGGCGCATCGGAGGAGCGGCCGTCCGAAACCGGAGCCGGCCCGCCGGGACCGCCGGTTGCCGGTGGAACCGGGATGTCGGCTCCCGCACCGGCGAACCGGTCGCCCGCATCCGGGTCTCCCCGCCCCGGGGGAACGGAACCCGCCGTCACAAGGCAAAGCGAAACGGCCGGCGGCAAGGACCGCGCGGAGTCTGCCCGACGCGGCCGGAGGAAGCGGACCTACGGGCGCTGGATCTGATGGTCGCCTCGATCGGCGCGGTGGCAAGCCCGTCCCAGGGTGCGAGCTACTACGAAAGGGACGGCTACTACGCCAGGGACGACCCCGAGCACCGCGCCGCCAGCGCCTGGGCGGGCCGGGGTGCGGCGGAACTCGGCCTCCGGGGCCCGGTGGAACCCGACATCTTCAAGGCGGTGCTGGAGGGGGAGGTCCCCGACGGCTCCGGGCGGCGTCTCGGCCGCCGGATCGGCGACGGCGAGGTCCACCACCGTCCCGGCCGCGACCTGACCTTGAGCGCCCCGAAGTCCGTCTCCCTCGCCGCGCTCGTCGGCGGCGATGCGCGCATCGTCGAGGCCCACGACCGGGCCGCCGGCCGCGCCCTCGACTGGTTCGAGAGGGACGCCGCCGAGACCCGCATGAAGGACCCCGGGAGCGGGCGCATGGTCCGGACCGGGGATCAGAAGACGGTGGTCGCCACCTTCCGGCACGAGACCTCCCGGAACCTCGATCCGGCGTTGCACACCCATTCGGTGATCGCCAACATGCTGCGAGGCGGCGACGGCAAGTGGCGCACCATGGCCAACGAGAGCCTCTATGCCTCGAAGATGCTGCTGGGGGCGCTCTACCGGAGCGAACTCGCCGGTGAACTGGCGAAGCTCGGCTACGGCATCGAGAAGACCCATGCCGACGGGCGCTTCGAGATCGCGGGCGTGTCGAGACAGGTTGTGGAGGCATTCTCCACACGCCGTGCCGAGATCGAGGCGGCGATGGAGGATCGCGGGCTCGGGTCCACGGCGGAGAACCAGCATCTGGCCCGCCGCGCGGCGCTGATGACGCGGGCGGCGAAACGCGACATCGACCGCGGGGCGCTGCACGAAACCTGGACGAGGCAGGCCACCGATCTCGGCTTCGATGCGAAGGTGCTGGTCGCCTCGGCGATGGAGCGGGGCCGCGATGCGGTCCACATGGGCCGGGATGCGGGGCAGGACCGGGGACCGAACGGCACGCAGATGGCCGACCTCGGCCCGCTGTTCGCCCATGCCGCCGCGAAGATCGATCCGGCCCGCGAGGCGGTGGACTGGGCGCTGGACCATCTGTCGGAGCGCGACGCGGTGTTCGCCAGGACCGACCTGCTCGCCGCCGCTCTCGCGTTCAGTCCCGGCGCGGCGTCGATCGGGGCTGTCGAGCGGGCCGTCGCCGATCTCAGGCGCGAAGGCCGCCTGCACGACGCCCCGGCGCTGGAAGGAGGAAACGGTCTCACCACCGACAAGGCGGTGGCCGGGGAGCGCGAGACGATCGCGCTGATGCGGAGCGGCCAGGGCCGGGGAAGCGCGCCGATGCGCGGCTGGACGGTGGATCGCCACCTCAGGAAGGGACCGCTCACGGCCGGGCAGAGGGAGGCGGTGAAGCTGATCCTGAGCGAGAAGGACCGTACGGTCGGCGTACAGGGCTATGCCGGGACCGGCAAGACGCGGATGCTCGACCGCGCCCGGGCGCTGGCGGAGAAGAAGGGGTTCCGCGTGGCGGGCCTCGCGCCCTCGGCTTCGGCGGTGCGCACGCTGGCGGCGGAATCGGGTATCGAGAGCGAGACCTTGCAGCGCTTTCTCGCGAGAAACGCGGGCGTCGCCGAAGGCAGGCTCACCGGAAAGGGCGCCAGGGAAATGCGCGCCGCGTTCGCGAAGACGATCCTCGTCGTCGACGAGGGCTCTCTCGCCTCCACCGTTCAGGCCCGCGACCTGCTCAGGATCGCGCGCGAACTGCGCATCCCGAAGCTGGTGCTGGTCGGCGATACCAAACAACTCGACGCCGTCGATGCCGGCAAGCCCTTCGCACAGTTGCAGGCCGCCGGCATGAAGACCGCCGTGATGGACGAGATCCTGCGCCAGCGCGATCCCGACCTGAAGGCCGCCTTCGAAGCGAGCCTCACGGGGGAGATCGGCAAGGCGTTCGAGAAGCTCGGCTCCAACGTCGCCGAGGTGAACCCCGACAACATCGCCGGCGCGGTCGCCGCGCGCTGGCTGAAACTCTCGCCCGAAGAGCGCGAGCGCACCGGGGTCATGGCCCCCAGCCATGAGCTTTGCGAGGGCATCAACGCTCATATCCGCGAGCGCCTGGCCCGCGAAGGCCGTATCGCCGGACCGCGCCTGCAAACTCAGAGGCTGGTCTCGAAGGGCTACACCAATGCAGAGAGAGCGCTGGCGCCGAACTACACGCCGGGCGATGTCGTCGCCTTCCACCGCCCCTACAAGCGCCTCGGCGTCGAAAAGGGCGACGAACGCCGCGTCGAGAAGGTCGATCATGCAAGGCGCATCGTTCATATCGAAGGCCCGAACGGCGAAACCGTCGCATGGAAACCGTCGGAAATCGGCGGGCGGCGGGGCGGCACCGAGGTCTACCGCACCGAAACCGTCGAGCTTCGCGCCGGCGACCGCATCCGATGGACACGCAACGACAAGGGTCTCGGGCTCGTCAACAGCGGCACTGCCGAAGTTCTGGGCGTTCGCAACGGCCGGGTGACGTTCATGCTGGAGGAAGGCCGCAAGCTCACCCTGACCCCGGGCGATCCGCAGCTGCGCCATCTCGACCACGCGTGGGCCTCGACGGTGCATGCGTATCAGGGGCGCACAGTGGACAATGTCATCGCCGCGATGGAGGCGAACCATCCCCACCTGACCACGGCCAAGGCGTTCTATGTCGAGATCAGCCGCGCGCGCGACCGGGCGGAACTGGTCACCGACGATACGGAGGCGCTCAAGGAACGGCTCGAAGCGGTCACCGGCGAGCGCCTCTCCGCCCTCGAAGGCATCGGAGAGAGTGTCCGGCCGGAGCATGAACGCGAGCATGAGAGGGACGAGAAAGCGCTGCCCGACCGTGAACGGCCAAGCCCCGAGGCATCCGCGCCGCCTCCGCCGGAGAGGGAAATCGAGCCGACCCCGTCACGGGGCAAGACGCCGGAACCCGAACCGCCCGTTCGCGAGAAGCGTATCGAGATGGATTTCGGACTCTGAGCACAAAGCGATCATGCCAGTTTCCGCTCGATCACGGCATCGATCGATACCATCGTCCGGCTTCGAAAGAACGAGGCTCTGCTTCCCAACGGTCCAGACCGGGACGCCAATAGCTGCCGAGGCCGATCTGATAGCTGTCGTCAAGGGTCGGCGTCTGCTCGATGGCTCGCTGGTACGTCCGCGGCCAATCGGCCACCTGTTCCCGGGCGAACCATCCCAGCGCTACCAGAGCGGCTCGTTCCCCCTCGCTCAATTCGCGAAGCCTGGCCGCCACGCGCGCATAAGAGGGCAACTCGAAATCTCTCGCGATGTCGGAGGATGACCGGACCTGTAGCCTTCTGCTTGCGGACCTGCCGCTGCGAGCGGCACGCTTCTCGACATCGCCCTTCCACGCCGCGTGGGCCTCGCTCAAATCCTCCACCTTGGCCCGGGTGATTGCGGGAGGCGGATCGCGTTTCGCCTCCGTCTCCTCGATCCATTTGATTATGTGCTGCCGTTCTTCACGCAAGCTGTCGAGATCGCGGTCGGCCGGGCGGCGCTCCTTCATTGCCAGCGGCCACATCGGAAACGACCAGTGCCAGACAATCAACTGGGCGGACGGTTCATCGACAGCGTTGTAATGGAATGCGAGCCGGTCCAGCGTATCGACGATCAGGCCGCGTAGGCATTCGCGATCCGTGCCGGGCTCGGGCTTGAATCCCCTCCAGACAGCGGCGATCTCAGCGAGGCCATCGGCTGAACCGGCACCCGCTTCGGCGAGAGCCTGGATGAGCTTGACGCACTCCGGCGCGGTGTATTCCGATGAAAGAGAGGGCTGATCGTCGGGAGCCAGCCAAAAATAACCGCCAGCCTCATCAGTAACGTCGCGTACATAGTCGACGTACATCGCTTGTTCCCGCTCTGCGGAAATATCGTTCCGAAATATCCAGTCAATGCCGTTTGGGCCGTCGAGATACCAGGGGCGGCACTCGCGCTCGACCAGTTCCGACAGTTCCCCGAACGATGCGATCCTGGGGTACGAGCACGTCATGGCGTAGATGCGTTTGGCAACATGGCCGTAGAAACGCCTGAGTATCGGCTCTCGTCCGTCGAAATCGCGCGGACAGCGCACGAAGTCGATGAGAATCAGAAACTTTGCAGCCTCTTCCTCTGCAAAGCCGCACATGATTTCAGAAGCACGGAGATCTCCGTCCCGATGAAGGCGACAGGCGGTATTCTCCAGACGGGCTGCATTGTCGACGATGAGCGCCATGCCATCGGACAAGTTCTCGAAGAGATCGGGATCTGAAAGAGTTTCCAGATGACCGATAGCGCGTCTCATTCCAGCCTTCCTGTCGGAGGCAGTTCCCGTGCGTGCATGTCAGTTTTCGTCTCCAATGGTAATGCACCAGAGAGGGATCTGGACGATCTGGCAACGGGTCTCTTCACGTCAGATCCTCATCCATCGTCTCTTTCATCGCCTCGCGGGCGGCGGCGATGAGGTCGTCGAGTTCTTTCTCCCGACGGGCGTCGAGCAATTCGTCCCGCCTGAGCGTGGCCATCATGTAGACGAAGCGGTAGATGGCCTCGATGAGCGCGGCGTGGCCCCTGGACAGGCTGGCCGGTGGAGGCTCGCCGAGACGGTCTTCGGCGGCGGCAAGTGCGCCTGATCGAACAAGCTCGCCGGCCGACAACCCGTGTCGCGCGGCGGCCCTCTCGATCAGTTTCCATTCGGAATCGGAGAAGCGGATCGAGTGCGGCCGACGCGCATCGCTTCCGTTCGCGGCAGGTTTCTTCGCGGTTTCCGGAGCTTTCCGATCGCTTCGCGGCATCTTTCCTGCTTCTCCGGTCGATACGCGGGTCGGTCCCCGCCAGTTTTCTGCTCCGAGATCGAGCATCGGCCTCCCGTTTCCGGTCGAAACCGGGATACCCGACGGGTCCGTCGAGACCTCTCGCAATCTCCCCGCCGGAGAGATTGGAGAACCCCGACCGGGGTCGGACGGTTCACGGCGGGGTGTGTTCGGACCGTGTTCGGGCGCCGGGATTCCGCCCACACAGGGTAACACATCGTCACACGAGGCATGCCCGCGAGGCACCAATCTGGTGCTTTTCGTACCGGGGCGCAGTCTGGACTGCGCCCCGGTACGACAATCCCATGCATGCTCTGAGAATACGCTCGATCCGCGTTGCGCCCAGCGCTATTTGTCGTCATGTGTCGCAGTCTGGCGACGCCAGGAGACGCCAGTCGCAGCATGCCGCAACTTGCACCATCGGTGCGTTCCGGTGTGTGGGCAAAACCCCGACCGGGGTCCGAATGGCCATGTCCGCGGGGCATTTTCGATGGGGGATGGTCGCCGGCGTCTGCGGCGATTGGGAGCCGCCGCGGCGCTTGATGCGGCCGGGGGTGCGGCCGGAAGCGCAGGCCGCGGTGCAGGGCACACTGCCGGCGGTCGCGCGGGCGTCGATGGCGGCGGAGGTGAGGTGTCCGGTCCGGCTGGTGTGCGATCCGTGCCTCGGGCGCCAGACATCGCCGGTCTCTGCGCGGTAGGCGTCGGCTGCGGCATCGCGCATGGTCTCGAACGCGTCGCGCCGTGCGGCGAGGTTGTGCGCGCGGTCGGTGAGGAGTTCCAGTTCGCGGGACTTGATCTCGGTTCCGTCCTGGGCGCGGGCGAGGTCCTGCATCTCCGGGACGAGGCGGTCGGCGCCGCGGTCGAGCCTGCGGGTCTGTGCGTCGAGCATGTTGACGAAACCCCACAGCAGGCTCTCGCGTTCGTCGGCGAGCTGGGTTCCGTCGGGGGCGACGCCGTGGGCCAGGACGCGGAAGGCTTCGCCGATTGCATCGAGCGCATCGTCCTTGTCCCAGACCTCGCGGGGGTCGAACTCGCCGCGCTCGGGGGTTGCGCCGTAGAGGGCTGCGTGCTCGCAGACTGCCGCGGTGGCGGATGCGGCATGGCGTTCCTCGCTGCCGGTATCGCCAGCGTGGTTCCGGTCGAGGGTATCGGCATCGAAGCCGGCGCGTGCGAATGCGTCGCTCATGACGGTGTCGTTGGTGTTCATGACGATTTCCAGATCTCGGGTTGCAGGGTTCGGAGCGAATGGACGGTCCGGCGGGGCATCATTCATCGGCCCGCCGCGCCAGGACGCGGGAGGCCCATGCGGCGGCGCGTGCGAGGACATGGCCGTGACAAGGCAAGGGGTCGCACCAGCAGGCGAGCCAGCAGCCGTCGAGTTCCGCGAGGTCCATGAGCGGGATCCCGCCCGCCCGGATGCGGCGCCACAGGTCCTCGCGGTAGCGGGCGACGGCCTGCTCGCGGTTCTGACCGGGGCCGATGCGGAAGGGGTTGCCCCATTTCGTGCGGCGGTCGATGAGCACGGTGTCGTTGCAGACGGTGCTATACGCGAACGCCTCGCGCAGTTCCGGTTCGCGCCTGAGGTTGACGACGGTTTCCATGAACTCCCTCCTCCTCGGGTCGGCTCGCCCGACCCTCTGCTCTCCTCTACCTCCCGCGCAGCGGAACGGCGGCGCCAGTCGGACGCGGAGCAGAGGCGCATCGAGAGCGGGAAGATCGCCGTTGAAGTCGCCGCCCTCGGGGACAGCGGCGACCAGCGCCGGCGGTAACCGCACGGACGCACCTTCGCGGTAGCGAGGGGCGAGCGCGGCGCCGGAAGCGGCAGGGCGCGGAGTGCGGGCTCGAGACCGGCTGCATGAGAACGGGGGCGGCCCCCTGCCGTAGATCGGGCAGGGGATCGCCCCCGATGGTGCGCGCCGGGATGGCGTCGTCAGAAAGGAATGTCCGTCCCGTCGGTCTGCGCCGGAGCGTCCGCACCCGGCATGGCCGACCCGCTCACGGGCGCCTCGGCCGCGCCGTTGCCGTTCGCCCCGTTCGGCTTCTCGAGGAACTGGATCCGCCCGCCGGGGACCAGCAGGATCTCGGTGGAGAAGCGGTCCGAGTCCTCGCCGTCCCGCTTCCAGCGCCGCGTCTGCAGCTTGCCCGCGACGTAGACCAGGCGGCCCTTCTTCGCGTGCTTCTCCAGCATGTCGATCAGCCCGTCCTGGAAGGTGACGACGCGGTGCCACTCGGTCTTGTCGATGCGCCCGCCGGAATTGCGATCCGTATAGCTCTCGTCGGTCGCCACGCTGAAATTGGCGACGCGGCCGCCCGATGCGAGATGGTTGACGACGACGTCGGCGCCGATGCGCCCGATCAGTTCCGCCCTGTTCAGTCCGAAAGCCATGTCCGTTCTCCTCGGTATCTCGATGTTGACGATGGGTTGGCGAACGGACGGGAACCGGACCCTCTCTCCAGCCCCCTTCCGCTCACTTTTCTCAAGCCCTGCTCTACTCTCCCTGGCCGTCGGACCCTGCGAGGACCTCGCGGATGGTTCTCGGATCGAGGCCTGCCTCGGCGAGGAGATCGGATGCGGTCGGGGTGTCGCAGCCGGTGTCGGGATCGCGGTCGAAATCGAACATTGGGAAACCTCCGCTGTCTGCGCCGCGGACATCCGGCGGGAGGACCTGCTCCCCCCACCCTTCCGGGCGCTCGCCCGGCACTCGCGAAACTCCGACTCCGGAAGAGCGGCGGGAAGGGAAGCGGGGGATGAGAGGGTCCCGGCCCGAACACCGGGGCATTGCGGTATCGGATGGCCCCCGCCCCCCGCGAACTCGAGCGCACCCGGTCTGCCGCCTTCGCCGGCGGGGGCTCAGTCCGGGGCGACGGTTACCGATGCACACCGCGCAGGCGGCGCTCGGCGAAGGCAGTCTGGGACCCCCGGTCGCGGCCGGGGCGGCGGTTGAGACGGTCCGCGATGCGAAGCGCGCAACCCGGCGCCATTATCCGGTTGGCCGGGTGCATCATTCCCATCCCGCCAACCGGGCCAGCACCGGCTCGTCGACGACGATCTCGACCTGGTCCCGGGACAGTCCGGCGAAAGCGAGGCAGAGCACCACGTCGGCCTCGCAGTCGAAGGTTCCGTGACACGCGCCGGTCTCGATCTCGATCACCGTGAAGCTCGGCGCATAAAGCGGCATGCCGCGGACATGATCGGAGCGCTCGTACGATCGGCGGGCGCACGGATCGCACCTTGCGGCCCCGTGCGAGGCAGCGCCGCAATCCGTGCATTCGCTGCGTGAACGCCGGGACCGGTACCTCCGGCGGGCCGCGGCATTCTTCCGTTCGGCCGACCGGCTCTCGGCTTCGATCGCCGAACAGGGCGCGCACCGGGCGCCGCCGTCGGTCGTGGGGCCGCCGCAGCGGGTACACAAGCGGGCGGCCCTGCGATCGCAATACCGCTGCCTTTCCGCCTGCTGCCGCTTGTCGCGGCATGGCGCGCACGTGGTTCCGCCGTCGACGGGCGGGCGCTTGCCGCAGCGGATGCAGGACCCGGCTGCGCGCCGGGCTTTCTCGCGCTTGCGGCTGGCGATGCGCGCGATCCGGCGTTTCATCTCCACATCGGCGCCGCCGTACAGGGCGCCGGTTTCCTTGCCGGCGCGGTACTTCGCGCGGTCGGCGGCGCGGCGCGCCTCCAGGCACGGCTCGCAGGAGGTGCGGTCCGGCGCCGCCGGGGCCTTGCCGCACCTGGTACAGATCCCGTCGGCGAGGCGCTCGGCGGTCACGCGGCGGGATCGCTTGCGCCGATAGTCCCTCGCCTTCTCCGGATCCCGGCGCGGCCGACCTTCCGCCTTCAGCCGGGCGTCCCTCGCGCGGCTCGCGCGGTTTCGTCTGTCGGTGCAGGGCTCGCAGAGGCTGCGCCCCGGCGCCGGCCCGGTCTTGCCGCACCTGGGGCACAATCCGGCCGCGAGGCGCGCGGCGCGGCGCTTCCTGAACCGCTCGCGGTCTGCGGCCCGCCCCCGGGCGGGATCGCGATAGGCCATGCCGGGGTTCTCCATGTCGGGGTGGAAGGAACGGAGGGCGCCCGGCCGGCAGGCCGCCGGCAGGACGTCCATCACGGAAACCGTTCACCCCTTCTGCTTGCGGTCGCACAGAAGCCCCGCGGCCACGACACCCCAGACCTGGACGCCGCCGCGGCTGCGAAGCCCGGTGCAGATGATGATCTCGGTGCGCGCGGGCCGCATCTCCTTCACCGCCTTCAGCGTGGCCGTGGGGTATTTTGTCTTGCGGGCGCCCTTCTTCGCCGCGGGGACCCGTTCGGGGCAGCGGCGAATGTCTCCGTTCGCCAGAGCCTTGAACCTCTCCACGACGTAGCGGTCGTCGGCCAGGCCGGCGCCGAAGAAATGCGTCAGAAAGGTGTTTGCCGTGTTGCCGGGAAGTGCGATCGCTGCAGTCATGTCGCCGTCTCCATCGTGTCAGGGCGGGAACGGCAGCCGGGCGCCCTCCCCCGGACACCCGACCGCCGCCCCCTCACGGCCAGGCTCTCCTCTCCGCGGCGCGCGGCGCGGTCAGGGACGGCAGCAGGCGGCGGTCGCAGGAACGGCAATACGGATGGCCGGGACACGATCGCGACAAACGGGAACATTTCAGTCCCAATTGACACGCGCGGCCCCCAGGCGACGGAGGTCGAGCCGATCCGATCGTATGGAGGCCGTACAGGGAACGGTCTTGTCGATTCATCCGCTTGCTGACAGGATATTGCGAAAATGATACCGATGCAGCCTGTCGTTCGGAGACGCGGAGGTGACTGTGATGCATATGTTCAGCGATTCCGCAATGGATGTGCCGCCTCATGGGTCGATGCGCGGCGCTGCCTCCGGGGCGGCGGGCGTATCGGGCGAAGAAGCCTTCCCGCTGGGGTTGACAAGGTAGGCTGGGCTTCGCCCCATTATAATTAAGCCGAGCCGAGCCGAGCCGAGCCGAGCCGAGCCGAGCCGAGCCGAGCCGAGCCGAGCCGAGCCGAGCCGAGCCGGAGCTCTGACCATCGTCTGATCCGCCGCGCAGCCGCTTGGCTGCGCCGGGGCCGTCCAGCCCGACCTTCCCCGCGACAGCACCCAACCCGCCGCCGCCCCCGTAAATCAGTCTCGCTTGCGCTCTCCGCGTTCCTGCTCGGACTCGCCGCACTTGCGGCTGGCCCGGTAAACGCCCAGACCGACCTGCTCAATACGACCATGACGGTTGGCAGCAATGGCAATGACTCCTTTCGGGGGTTTGCCAAGAACACAAGCCTGAACGCCACTTTTGGCTCGCTGGCTTCCGAAACGTTTGTACTTGGGGGACAAACATACACTGTCGAGTTGGCCGCTCACGAACGTGCCCTGAGCACCGTCTATTTTGAGAGTGATCCGAATCCGTCCGACGCGGATATGGACAAGTTAAAAATTACGATCAAGGACAAGACATACGACGGCACATCGTTCACGTATAGTTCCACCGGTTACTGGTCCACCAATCACAAGGGCCTCAGCCTGACCAGCGGCGCGAGCGTTACTTTCAAGATCGCGGTATCTACCACCGCGCCGGAGAAGGTCACCGGCCTGACCTTGACCGCAGGCGACGGACAGATATCGGCGTCCTGGACTGTACCCGGCGACGGCGGCTCGGCCATTACCGGCTACGATGTGGAATACCGCGTCACTTCTACCGGCGGCGCCTGGACCGACGCCAGCCATAGCGGCACCGGCGCAAGTCACACCATCACCGGCCTTACCAATGGCACCGAGTATGACGTCCAGGTCCGGGCCGTGAACTCAGTGGGCGACGGCCCGAACTCCGACACGGCGAAGGCCACGCCGAAGGCGGCGACCGCGCCGGAAAAGGTTACCGGTCTGACCTTGACTGCGGGCGACGGGCAAATCTCGGCTTCCTGGACCGCGCCCGGCAATGGCGGTTCGGCCATTACCGGCTACGACGTGGAATACCGCGTCACTTCTGCCGGAGGTTCCTGGACTGACGCGAGCCATAGCGGCACCGGCGCAAGTCACACCATCACCGGCCTGACCAACGGCACTGAGTACGATGTCCAGGTGCGGGCCGTGAACTCGGTAGGCGACGGGCCGAACTCCGACACGGCGAAGGCCACGCCGACCAAAGCGGCGACGGCGCCGGAGAAGGTCACCGGCCTGACCTTGACCTCGGGCGACGGGCAAATCTCGGTCTCCTGGACCGCCCCCGGCAATGGCGGCTCGGCCATCACCGGCTACGATGTGGAATACCGCACTTCGCCGTCCGGCACCTGGACCGACGCCAGCGACAGCGGTACCGACACCACCCACACCAAGAGCGGCCTGACCAACGGCACGGCCTACGACTTCCGCGTGCGCGCGGTGAACGCCGAGGGCAATGGCGACTGGTCCGATACCGAGACCGCAACGCCGACAGCGCCGCCGAGCGGGGATGCGCCCGCCACGCCAAGTATCACTGCGACGGGCTATGACGAGACGATTGTGGTCCTGTTCACGAAGGGGTCGAGCGGCGGCCCGCCCACCCACTACGAGGTCCGCTGGTGGAGCAGCAGCCACTCGACGGAATACGAGATCGTCCGGGGAACGGGGTTTGCAATCGATTCCGTCGCCAACGGCACCGAATATTCGGTGCAGGGACGCGCACATAACGGCGCCGGCTCCAGCGGCTGGTCCAGCACCGTCAAGGCAACCCCGGTCGCCGCCACCCCCGGCAATGCGCCGCAGCCCAGGTCCGTCAAGGTGCAACCCGGCAACACCAAGGTGCTGCTGGAGTGGAAACCTGGGATAGTGCATACCGGCGAAGATGAAACCGATCACTATGAGGTGCGTTCCGGCGACACCGAAAGCGCCGGAAGCTGGTCCGATGTCGGGACGGCGCTGAGCCACGAGATCGGCTCCCCGAACGGCGAGAACTACTGGTTCCATGTGCGCGCCTGCGCCGGGGAGGCGCTCGGAACCCGTTGCAGCGCCACGGTGAGCGTGCGCGGCGAGGCGACAGCCACCCCGCTGCCCTGGCGCGTGGGCGGCATGAACGGCGAGGGCATTGTGGTCGAGAGCGGGCGCGAGAGCCTGAAGGTGACCTGGCCCACGGCCTCCTACGCCGACAGCTACGAGATTCAGTTGGGCACCTACGAGTGGGGCTTTACCGGCGAATGGGTGGCGACGACCAACGCCACCTCGCACAATCTGCGCAATCTGACCAACGGCGAGTGGTATCTCGTCCGGCTGCGCGGGGTGAACGCGGCGGGGACCGGGCCGGTATCGTCCCACCAGTCCGGCGTGCCGGAGAGTTCTGCGCCGATGCAGTTCATGAGCGCGCCGCCTCCGGGCAGGAAGGTCACGGGAGGGATCATCGGCCTGAGCTGGCAGGCGGGTCAGGGCATGTCGCCGGGCGGCTACGAGGTGCAGTCGGCGGAGGCCTCCGAAGGCTGGCAGGCGGCGCAGTCGAAGACGGTGGCGGACACCACGACGGAGGTGTCGGGGCTGACGCTCGGCACGTCCTACACCATGCGGGTGCGCGCGCTCTACCACACCGAGAACATCCCCGGCGGCTGGTCGGAGACATTGACGGTGACGCCGGAGGACCCGAAGGCGGCCTTGAAGACGCCTTTCGCCGATCTGTCCATGGCCAATGGGTCGGAGCATGAGATCGATCTCTCCGGGCATTTCAGCGGCGCGGGTCTGAGCTACGCGGTCAGCGTGACGACGACGCACAAGAAGACGGGCAAGGTGAAGACCGGCCCGCTCAACAGCGTCGCGCGCAACAAGGTGACGGGCAGCCTCGAGGACGGCGTGCTGACGCTGACGGCGGGGCCGAAGGGCGAGCATGTTCTGGGGATGGAGATCACGGCGACGGATGCGGACGGCGGCTTCGGCGGCGCGGGCCACGGCTTCGGCGGCGCGGGCAGCGGCTTCGAGGGCCACGGCTTCGGGGGCGGCAGCGGCGGTACGGACCGTTCGTACAGCCTCTCGGACCTGAGCGACCTGATGAAGAGCCAGGGCTTTGCGATCTCGCTGAACCGCCCGCTGCCGGGCATGGGCTTCGCCCAGGAGGAGGCGCCGGCCGACGATGCCGGGATGCAGCTGACCCTGTGGGGCCAGGGCGCCGGGGGCGGCTCGGACGGCGCGATGTTCTGGGGCATGGACGCCTCGATGGGCGAGCGCTGGATGACCGGGATCGCCTTTGCCGAGAGCGGCGCCATCGCCGCGTCGGGTCTGAAGCACGGGGATGCGCGCGTCTCCGGGTTCGCGGAGAGCGAGGTGACGGCGGTCTACCCCTACGCGCGGGGCCGCTTTGCCTCGGGTCTGGAACTCTGGAGCCTGGCCGGCTGGGGCAAGGGCCGGGTGGACAGCCGGTGGACGGGGTTTGCCCCGGGGTCGGGTCCGGTGGAGATCGATCTCGCCGGCGGTCTCGGGTTCAGCCTCGGCATGGCGGGTGCGGAACAGGTGCTGTACGAGGCCGACGGCCTCAGCGTCTCCGCGGTCGGCGATGCGGGGTGGTCGCGCCTCGCGGTCTCGGGCGGCACGGCGGACGGTGTGTCGGCGACGGTCACGCGGACGCGGGTTGCGGTGTCTGGCCGGTATGCGGAAGGCGGTCTGGCGTCGTCGCTCCGCATCGGCGGTCGCGTGGACGGCGGCGACGGCGAGACGGCGTCTGGCGCCGAGGTGTCGGGCGAGGTCCGCCACGCGTGGGGCCGCTGGGAAGTGGGCGCGCAAGGCCGCTGGTACACGGCGGAGACGACGGGCGCCGGGTTCGGCGAGCGGGGCGTGCGGGCCGCGGTCGGCCTGCGTGCGAAGGCCGACGGGACGGGCCTCGCATTCGCGCTGTCGCCGGGCTGGGGCGCGTCGGGCGCGCAGCAGGGCGAGAGCGGCCTGCTGGGCACGCTGGACGGCGATGAGGCGGAGCACACGCCTGCGGCGCATCTCGACGGGCGTATCTCATGGGGCATCCAGGTCCCCGGTCTGATCGCACACCGCGAGATGCTGCGCCCGTATGCGGAGTTCTCGCTCACCGACGACGACGCGCACCGGCTGCGCACGGGCGTCGCGCTGGAAGGCTCGGTGCGGACCAACCTCGCGCTGGAGCACCGGAAGGACGCCGCGGGCCCCGCCGAGCACGGCGTCATGCTGCGGCTCGATACCGGGTTCTGACAACAGCGCGGGAGGGGGACTCCCCTCCCGCGTTCTCCTTCGTCATCCCGACCGGAGCGCAGCGGAGAGCCGGTCGGTCCGAGCCCGTCGGGCGGCGCATCGCACGGGGCACGATGGCGCCGCGGGCGGTCCCGGGGATCCCGACCCGCGCAAGCGACGGCGCCGCCCTTCCCGGAACGGCGGCTGTCGGCGCTCGTGCAGCGGCCGTTCCAGCGATCGTCCGATACAGGCGGAACCGGCGGCGCTGCCGGCTGCTCGGCACGATCGACGGGCGGATCCATGGCGCAAGGGAGGCCGCGGACCATGAGCACGGCGCGCGTCAGGATCGATCCCGACGACCCGGAAGGATGGCGCGGATGCCGTCCGGCGAAATTTTTTTTGCGGTACGCCTGCCTACGCGTGTCTTCTCCTGTCCGCGCGGGTCTGCGCAAGGGCATGATTCCATGCAGGAAATCGCGTACCTGTACGGTTTGACAAGGCTGTCTGCAGGGCTCAAGTCCACCTCCGGCGAGCGATGCGTTGCGGGAGGGCCGGAGAGATGGCAGACAGGGAGCGAAGCAGGCGGGCCGGGGCAGCGGCGGGGGCAGCGAACGACAATGGCGGGTCGGAGGCACGCATCGAGGCGGCGGTCATGACGCTGGCGCGGCTTATCGGCCGACGCATCGCGCGCGAGGAATGCGACAGACTCAAGGCTGCAAACGACAACGTCGCTGCAAAGAAAAAGGCGTGACCATTCCCGCTTGGTGCGTTCCGGACTGTGCTATTCTTGGCGTAAAGGGCTATGTCGAAGCAGCGGGAGAATGAGATGAATTCAGGTTTGGAAGTGACTGCAGTGGAGATGGCGAGGTCTTCGGGGATCGATCCCAAGAAATTCCGTAAGGCCCTCCGCGATGAAAAGTTCCCTTGGCACCGTCACAATGAGAGATGGACGGTACAGCGGGACAGTTCGGAATATCATGACATGCAAAAGGTTCTCAATCGTCTGCTGTACTCTGTCTGAGGCATCACCGATCCGTGGTTTGTAACAGCCATGAATGACAATGCGCCGGCGAAGAGAGCCGGCGAGAGACGGGAGAGATAGCCCAATGACCCTGCGCTGTGCGCTTTATGCCCGCTACTCGTCTGACCAGCAGCGGGCAGCGTCGATCGAGCACCAGTTCCGGGTGTGCCGCGAGCGGGCGGAGCGCGAGGGCTGGAAGATCGTCGGCGCCTACCGCGATGCAGCGGTCTCCGGTTCCAGCACGATCCTGCGCCCCGGCATCCAGGCGCTCCTGGAGGACGCGCGGCGGGGGATGTTCGGGATCGTGCTGGCGGAGGCCCTCGACCGGGTGAGCCGGGATCAGGCGGACGTGGCGACGCTCTACAAACACCTGCGCTTTGCCGGCGTGACGGTGGTCACGCTGGCGGAGGGTGAGATCAGCGAGCTTCACGTCGGGCTGAAGGGCACGATGAACGCGCTGTTCCTGAAGGACCTGGCGGCGAAGACGCACCGGGGCCTGCGCGGCCGGGTGGAACAAGGCCGCTCCGGCGGCGGTCTCTGCTACGGCTACGATGTGGTGAAGGCGGTCGACGGCGCCGGCGATCCGGTGCGTGGCGCCCGCGCTGTCAACGAAGCGGAAGCGGAGGTCGTGCGGCGGGTGTTCCGGGAGTTCGCGAACGGAACCAGCCCGCGCGCCATCGCCCGACGGCTCAACAACGAGGGTCTCCTCCGCCCGTCCGGGAAACTCTGGACCGATTCCTCCATCCGCGGCCACGCGAAGCGGGGCACGGGGCTGATCAACAACGAACTCTATATCGGCCGGCTGGTGTGGAACCGGCTGCGCTACGTCAAGAACCCGGAGACTGGCAAGCGGGTCTCGCGGATCAACCCGCCGGAGGACTGGATCGTCACCGAGGTTCCCGAACTGCGCATCGTGGACGACGAACTGTGGCAGGCGGTCAAGGATCGGCAAGGGGAGCTGACGGAGAAATACGCCGCCGTCATCGACGCCGTGCAGACGACCAATACCAACCGTCTGAACCGCGCCCACCGCCCCCGTCACCTGCTCTCGGGCCTGCTCGAGTGCGGCGTCTGCGGCGGCCCCTGCGCCATGCGCGGCCAGGACCGCTACGGCTGTTCCAGCCACATCATGACCGGCGCCTGCTCCAACGGCAGGGGCATCCGCCGCACCGTTCTGGAGGAGCGGGTGCTCGCCGGGCTGAAGGACCGGCTGATGGCGCCGGAAGCGGCTGCCGAGGCGATGAAAGCCTATGCCGAGGAGACCAACCGGCTCAACCGTGAGCGCCGCGCCGCGGGCGCCAACGACCGCAAGGAACTGGCGGACATCAGGAAAAAGACCGCTTCCATCATCGCAGTCATCGAGGACGGCGGTTATGTCCGGGGCATGGTCGACCGGTTGCGCGAGCTTGAGGCGCGCCAGGACGAACTGACCGAGCGGCTCTCTACCGTTCCGGTCGAAATCCCGGACATCCATCCCAATGTCGCCGACATCTACCGGCGCAAGGTGGCGCGCCTCGCCGAGGCGCTGAACCATCCGGAAGATCGCGACGCGGCAGCATCCGCCATCCGGGGCCTGATCGAGCGCATCGTGCTCGCACCCGGCGAGAAGCGGGGCGAGATGGACATCACGCTCCGCGGCGATCTCGGCGCTATCCTCGAATGGGCCGGCGGCGGAAACGGAAAGACCGACACCCCGGCGTCGGGAATGTCGGTCTCGGTGGTTGCGGGGGCAGGATTTGAACCTGCGACCTTCAGGTTATGAGTTTGGTCAGAACATTACGCGGGATCTGCGCTGGAGTGCGATAAGATACTATATTTCATAGGGTTATGGGCATCCTCTCTACGATCTTCTGCGCCGTCCTGCGCCTTGATTCGACTTCTCGAGGTACCTATATGGTACCTGCTGAGAAAATGCAAGGGACTGGCACCTCATGGCCAGAATCACCAAGAGAACCGTCGACGCCCTTGGTCCGCAGGAGCGCGAGCGCGTCGTCTGGGATGATGATCTGAGGGGTTTCGGGGTGCGGGTCCATCCCTCCGGGCACAAGGTTTATATCGTCAAGACGCGCTACCAGGGTAAGCCGGTCAAGGTCTCCATCGGACCCCATGGTGCGATCACACCGGCCGATGCGCGTACCCGGGCGGCGGAGATCATGTCCGACGCGCGGGCCGGCAAGGATCCGGCGGCACGGAGCCGCTCCGAGGCCGATGCGCCCACCATGCGGGAACTGGGAAAGCGGTTTCTCAATGAATATGTTCCTTCGCACTGCAAGGCGAGCACAGCGGCGGAATACGGCCGCTCGGTGGCATTGTTTATCGATCCGAAGATCGGGAAGCTTCGGGTTGGCGACATCCAGCGAAGTGACATCGCCGCGCTGCACCACGGGATGCGGGGAACCCCCTATCAAGCGAACAGGACGCTGGGCGTGCTCTCGAAGATGTTCAACCTCGCCGAGCTCTGGGGTCTGCGACCGGACGGCTCCAACCCCTGTCGCCATGTGAGACGGTTCCGCGAAGAGAAACGGGAGCGGTTCCTGTCGGACGAGGAATACCGGCGGCTCGGCGAAGCGCTCAAGAAGGTGGAACAGGACGGCTCGGAGACGCCAGCGGCGGTCGCGGCGATCCGGTTGCTGATGCTGACCGGCTGCCGGCTTTCGGAGATCCAGAAGCTGCGCTGGGAGAATGTCCACCTGGATGCGGGCGAACTGCGGCTGCCAGATACCAAGACCGGCGCCAAGACGGTGCATCTGGGCGAGCCGGCGATGACGGTGCTGCGCGGCATCGACCGGGACGACGGCAATCCCTGGGTGATCACGGGACGCAAGCCGGGCAGCCATCTGACCGATCTGCAGCACCCGTGGCGGCGCATCCGGGCGCGCGCCGGGCTGGACGATGTGCGTATCCACGACCTGAGGCACAGCTTCGCCAGCGGTGGTCTTCTGGTCGGCGAGGGGCTGCCGATGATCGGCAGGCTGCTCGGCCACACCCAGGTGCAGACCACCGCTCGCTATGCCCATCTCGCCAACGATCCCGTGAAGTCGGCGGCCAACCGCATCGCTAGCAGGATCGCGGAAGTAGCGGGATAGTCAGCCAAATCGAATTCCGGACCTTGAAATGCGCCTCGCCTTTTGGTAACAGACAAGTTACCGATTGGCGATGATCGTAGTTCGGGAATATGTCGACCTCGACGGTCGCAGTCCTTTTGCGAGATGGTTCAGCCGGCTCGACGCCCAGGCTGCAGCAAAGGTAACGACGGCTCTGGTGAGGCTGGAGCAGGGCAACCTCTCAGGCGTCAAGGGCGTCGGCGCGGGCGTTCTCGAACGCAGGATAGACTTCGGTCCCGGTTACCGGATCTATTTTGGCAAGGATGGCGATGAGTTGATCGTTCTTCTGGGCGGCGGGACCAAGGAACGCCAGGGGCGGGACGTGGAGCGGGCACGGCGCCACTGGCAGGAATACAGACGCCGCAAGCGACGGGAGGGTTAAGGACCATGGTCCTGACGCGCGACTTCAAGGAAACGGTTCAGGCGCGTATCGTGCGCGACCCGGATTTTCGAGAGGCATTGCTCAAGGAGGGGGTCGAGTGCCTGCTGTCGGGGGATATCGATACCGGCAAGGCCGTGCTGCGCGACCTCATCAACGCCACGATAGGATTTCAGGAGCTAGGCTGCGTGACCGAGAAGTCACCCAAAAGCCTCATGCGCATGTTCGGACCCAACGGGAATCCGCAAGCGCGTAACCTGTTCAAGATCATTGCGTGCCTCCAGGAACGCGAAGGTTTCCATCTCAGGGTCTACGCGGCTCGATAGTGCGACATTGGCGCCGTACCCCAACAGTTCACCTGTATCCCTCCTCCGGCCGTGGGTTTCTTCAATGTGCCAGAATGAGCCGAATCAACGAGAATGAGCCAAGGCCACGTTCTAGAGGGGCTTCCAACGTGCTCCCGGACCCACCCCAGTGGACTCCGCCAATTCCTTGGCCTTCAGAATGGCGAGGTCTTCTCGTAGCCGCCGCTTTTTTGCGCCGCTTGGTACATAGCCTCGCCGCCGTTGACACTTGGAATATCCTCGCGGCGCCGCAAGGCGTCCCGCGCCACCCGGATACTTCGGAGCGGGCAGCGCGGGACGGGCCTATTGGATCAGGCCGCTGAAATTCAGTTCGCCCGCGACACCGTCAAGGCCTCTGCCGCCCTCATCGGCGACAGCATCGAACAGGACCTGAATACCGACGGCGCAACCGCTGGCGAGCAGGAGAACCCGGACGTGGCGCGATATCCCTTCAGCCTTCTGCAATGGGCGGCGGTCCCGGGATTCCAACCGCCAAGGCGGTGATGGCCGCAGTGCCTTGTCGACTTCCTCTTGAACCGCAATCGAGGCAGAGCTAGTCTCTGCTCAGACACCCGCCGGCAGCGTGCTGTCGGCTCAAGGGCTGCTCCCTCAGAGCAGCCCTTGCTTGTTTCGGGGATGGCCATGAGAACGCGGGTCTATGTCGACGGCTTCAACCTGTTCTACGGAGCACTCAAGGGAACACCGTTCAAGTGGCTCGACCCGGTCCGTCTCAGCGCCTCGTTGCTTCCGCGGACCTGTATGATCGACAAACTGCTCTATTTCACCGCGCATGTATCCGGGATATCGGATGTGGGCGCGCCGGCTCGGCAGCACGCCTATCTGAGCGCGTTGCGCACACTACCCGAAGTCGAGGTGCATTTCGGGAGCTTTCTCGCCAAGACCGTGTGGTGGCCGCTTTCCAATCTTCCGGTCGCCGGCCGGCGCATCGAAGCACCTGCTCCTGCGACGTTACCCGCCGGCGACCATTTGGTCGAGGGAGCGCGGCGGCAGACGCTTCCGGTTGGCAGCTATCCCGCGCGTGGCGCGCGAAGGAAGAGGCAGCGCAGGGCATCGGCACCACTGCCGGACGCGCTCATCGCCGAGTTCCATGCGATGGAAGAAAAGGGCTCCGATGTCAATCTCGCCGCCCATATGCTCAACGATGCGTGGAAGGGGATGTTCGATACCGCAGCGGTCATCTCAAACGATACCGACCTTGTGACACCGATCCGCATGGTGACCGCCGAACGGGGATATCGATACCGGCAAGGCCGTGCTGCGCGACCTCATCAACGCCACGATAGGATTTCAGGAGCTAGGCTGCGTGACCGAGAAGTCACCCAAAAGCCTCATGCGCATGTTCGGACCCAACGGGAATCCGCAAGCGCGTAACCTGTTCAAGATCATTGCGTGCCTCCAGGAACGCGAGGGTTTCCATCTCAGTGTCTACGCGGCTCGATAGTGCGACATTGGCGCCGTGCCCCAACAGTTCACCTGTATCCCTCCTCCGGCCGTGGGTTTCTTCAATGTGCCAGAATGAGCCGGAATCAACGAGAATGAGCCAAGGCCACGTTCTAGAGGGGTTTCCAACGTACTCCCCGACCCACCCCAGTGGACTCCGCCAATTCCTTGGCCTTCAGAATGGTGAGGTCTTCCCGTAGCCGCCGCTTTTGCGCCGCCTGGTACATAGCCTCGCCGCCGTTGACACTTGGAATATCCTCGCGGCGCCGCAAGGCGTCCCGCGCCACCCGGATACTTCGGAGCGGGCAGCGCGGGACGGGCCTATCGGATCAGGCCGCTGAAATTCAGTGTAAACTGGAACGAAGAGTGCTGCGCCCGCCCCTGCGTCCCGCCGCACAGGATCCTGCGGAGACAACAGGCGGGTGCCATGGGAATCCTTGATGTCCAACCCTGTTGTCCGCATCCGGACATCCGAATAGAATTATTGCAATTTGTTAGTCGCAAGATCGCATGTGACGGCAGAGGTTCTCATGGCTACTCATCTCATCGGCGCGCGGCTCAGGGCGCTGCGCGAAGAGCGCAGGCTTTCCCAGGACGATCTGGCGCGACTGTTCGGCTTCAAGGATCGGCAGACCGTTTCGGCGATCGAAACCGGCGCGCGTCGCTTGACCGCGGACGAATTGGTGCTCGCGGTCGAGAAGCTGGATGCGCCGCTCGACTATTTCACCGATCCTTTCCGGCTCGTCGGCGAAGGCCGCTTCTCATGGCGGCAGACGGGTGTCGGAGAAGAGCGGCTTCGTGAATACGAACGCGACGCCGGTCGCTGGATCGCGGCGTTCCGTGCGTTGGCCCCGAAGGTCGGGCGTCAGATGCCGCTCATGCGCCGGGCCCTGGGCCTTGCCCGCAATTCACGCTTCGAGGATGCCATGGCGCTCGGCGAGAGATTCGTCGCCGAGTTCGGCCTCGGCGAGGTCCCGGCGCCGCGTCTGGCCGATGTCATGGAGCGGAAACTGGGCATCCTGGTGCTCATGGTCGACGCCCATGAAGGGATTTCCGGGGCGGCTTGCCGCCTGCCCGAACTGGATGCGGTCCTGATCGCACGCCGAGAGGTCGAAGGCCGCCGAAATTTCGACCTGGCGCATGAACTGTTTCACATCCTGACCTGGGACGCCATGCCGCCGGAACATTCCGAAGAGGCGCGGGACACCGGCGGCAATCGCGTGGAGCAGCTTGCCAACAATTTTGCCGCGGCGGTGCTGATGCCGGCTTCGACGCTGGAACGGTATGGCGAATGGTCGTCCCTGGCCGGGGAAGACCTGACCGCACGACTGAACGCGGTGGCGGACGAGCTTCGTGTGACCTCTTCGGCGTTGCGGTGGCGTCTGGTCGCTCTCGGCAGGCTCAAGCCGGCGGCGGCGCATTCGCTGCCGGAAACGGCGTTGCGCAACAACGGCCACGAAGCCGTTGCCGGCGCAATGCCCGCCCTGTTCTCGAGGCCTTTCGTCGAAGTCCTCGGTCTCGCCATCGAGGAAGGCCACGTCTCGGTGCGGCGTGCAGCCGGCTTGCTCGATCTGACGGTGGACGACCTGGCCGACCTGCTCGCGACGCATGGCGTCGAGACCGCCGTCGAATTGTGAATCGCGGTGGTGCGGCACCATGGACCCGTGCTCGTGGACACCAACGTCATCCTGGAGTGCAACCGGACCGGCTCCTGGCGCGCGCTTGCAGGCGGATACCGGGTCGAGACCGTCGAGGATTGCGTGACGGAAACGCAGACCGGCTTTCAGCGCCGACGACCGGAACGGCGGATCGACGCGTTCGAATTACGCAAGTCGCTGGCAGCGGTTCACACCGTCGAGGACCGGGAACGGGCCGAACTGGCAGTGCGCATATTCGACATCGCCCTGGACAGGGGCGAGGCATCGCTTTGGGCACATGCGGTGCATCGGGACGATGCCTGGGTGCTGTGCGGGCCGGACAGGGCGAGCCTGCGCTTCGGAATACGGCTTGGATTCCGGGAGCGGCTGGTTTCGCTGGAACGGCTTCTCGCCGATGCCGGCCACCGGCCAAACCCGGGGTTGAGACCGGCATATACGAGGAGCTGGCACGAAAGGACGGTCGGTCAACTGCTTCTGGTCGAAGGAAGACCGACTGACTGATCGAGAAACTCGGAAGCTCCGACGCGGCCGGCTTCAGCTCGGCACGTTGGGACCGGCGCCGCGAAGATCGGTTGCCGGAAATCTTTCGGCCATGCAGAAAGAGACAAGCGAGAAAAGCGCGTGTGTGGACAGGTGGCAGCGCTGCCCGTCGTCAGGTCAGCGGTCGGATTTAGACGATTCGAAGGTAGTCTGGGATCGGCGGCCGGTTCCGTGCAGCCAGTCGTGGAGCGCCAGCGCCGTTTCCTGCGCTCGGGCACCGCGCAGGGCGCATTCCCAGACCGTGGCTACACGCCAGCCGACATCCAGCAGGGCTTCCCTCGCCCGACGATCGCGTGCCACGTTCGCCCTGAACTTCGCCTGCCAGAATTCGGGTCTGGTAGCGGGATGGGTTGCATCGGGGCAGCCCGGATGGCGGTGCCAGAAGCAGCCATGCACGAAACACACGGCTCCGAACCGGCGAAAGACGAGGTCGGGCGTTCCCGGGAGCGTGCGATCATGAAGTCGGTACCTCAAACCACGCGCATGGAGCTCGCGGCGCAGGATCAGCTCGGGTTTCGTATCCTTGCCGCCAATTCCCGCCATCATCCGCGAGCGCGTGGCCCTGTCCACTATGTCGGCCATCGGCTGACCCGGTCGTCAGGAACGAAACAATAGTGTGTGCGCATTTCACGGAAGAATGTCGATGCGATCAAGGAATACCCGATCGCTTTCAGGGCGTCGGCGCCGGTGGGCTTCGTTCATTCAGGCGCAACTCGGGAAGTTCCTGGGGACGGTTGCATGACCGGGGGACGGGATCTAATGCCGAAAGACCGGCCGGCTTCGCGTGATCACCGCCTTGCCCGAGATCCCTGTGGCAGGCATCGTGTGGCACCTCTTTCCTCAACCGACCGGCCATGACGAACGCGATCCCCGTCATCGACCTATTCTCGGGCCCGGGCGGTCTGGCCGAGGGTTTTGCCGCGTTGAGAGATTCATGTGGCCGTCCCCGCTTCAATGTTCTCCTTTCGGTCGAAATGGACCCCGCGGCGCATCGCACGTTGCGATTGCGCGGGTTCCTGCGAAAGTTTCCGTCCGGGTATCCATCAGAATACCATGATTTCCTCAACGGCGTCCTCTCACGGGAACCCGACTGGGCAAATCTCTACCCCCGGGAGTGGCAAGAGGCTTGTGATGAGACACGCTGCCTGAAACTCGGAACACCCGAAGCCAATTCCTTCGTCCGGGAACGCATCGGGCGAATCCGCGCAAAATACGGCGACCGAACGGTTCTCCTCGGCGGGCCTCCCTGTCAGTCGTACTCGGTCGCCGGCAGGTCCCGGAACGCCGGCAATGCCGACTACGACGCTGCGACAGATGAACGGCAATCGCTCTACCGGGAATATGTAGACGTGCTCGCTTGTCTGCAGCCTGCTGTAGCGGTGATGGAGAATGTCAAGGGGATGCTTTCCGCCCGGCACGGGGGAACACCGATTTTCCCCGAAGTCATGGCTTCCCTGATGCATGCCGGGGGGACCAACCGATACCGCCTCGTTTCCCTCACCCCCACCAGCCGCGGTCGATCATGGGGCGAAGGGCTGGTTCCGGCCGACTTCCTCGTTCGTGCCGAGGATCACGGCGTGCCGCAATGCCGCCATCGGGTATTCGTGGTCTGCGTCCGAAGCGACGTTGCTGCGACTCTGCCGGAACATACCCTTCCCGTGCTTGACCGACATTCGGTGACATCTTCCATGAATGACGTCGTCGGAAACATGCCAAGGCTTCGCAGCCGGCTCAGCCGGGAAGACAGCGGGGTCGCATGGCAGAAAGTCGTACAGAACGCGTATCGGCTGATCCGGATGCACCGGCCGCTGATGGCTCCCGACCGGGAAAAGAGATTTCGCCTTGCACTGGATCGCGCCCTGAAATCGACGGAGGAGACCGTCCTCCCGTTTCGGAAAGCTGACGGCGGGACAGATCCCGGAGACTCCTGTTCCGCCATCCTGCGAAACTGGATATACGACGAGAATCTCACCCGGCTTCCCAACAACGAGACCAGAGGGCACTTCGACGGGGATATTGCGCGTTATCTGTTTGCCGCGGCATTCGCCTGCGCGTTCGACCGGTCGCCCAGGGTCCCCGAATTCCCGCAAGTGCTGGCGGCAAGGCACAAGAGCTGGAACACTGGCAAGTTCGTCGACCGCTTCCGGGTGCAACTGCGTGATCACCCGTCCACCACGATCACAAGCCACATCTCCAAGGACGGCCATTATTTCATTCATCCGGACCCGGCCCAGTGTCGGAGCCTCACAGTCCGGGAGGCCGCCCGGCTTCAGACATTCCCGGACAATTATTTCTTCCACGGAGGCCGCACCCAGCAATACGTGCAAGTCGGCAACGCCGTCCCGCCCTATCTCGCATGGCAGATCGCGCAAGAACTCAAGAACATTCTGCAGCACCAGAATCAGACCGTTGATTGGAGCGTGGCACGTCATTCGACCAATACCGTACAGCGGTCTGTTCCGTAAACCTCTTCGCTGCGTGCGGCGTCACTGGCTGGATCAAGGTCCTGACACGCTCGTTCCTTCGCGATCATTACCATAACGGTTCGGGAAGAAACCAATCTTCGGGGTCTCCGGTGTACCCACAAGCATCCCTCGGTCAAGAAGTCGATTGCCCATCTCGCAGGACGTCTCCGGGAGCAACATGCATCCGTGACAGGCGGCGAGATTGGCATTGTCGCTGCCCTGTCCTGCGCTCTCGATGCAGACTGGATCGCTGGAGCACCACTGTGCCCGGCGTATGGCGCGCTCGATGATGGCCTTCAAACGGTCAGGCTCGCCCTGGCGGACGAGGCCGCCGAGGGTTCCCTCCGAATCTCCTGAGGCAGTGTAGATGAGAACTCCCTGCATGGGCCGGTCGGGTTCGTCCGCTTCGCAGTAGATCCGCTCCCTCAGGGACGCGCTTCCGTATCCGCAGTCGAAGCTCAGCTGGCCGATCATGGCATGTGCAAACGTATGCAGGAAAATGTACTTCGGGGTGATGTCCACCTCGTCCAGGCCCCGTTCAAGGCGTCGGCGGTTTTAATGCTCCTTCAATGCCGAGATACGCCTGCGTACGGCGGGGTCTTCACCCCAAGTCTCCAGCATTTGTGCCGAAAACTCGAGAAAGATGCCTTCTCCATAGACAACCGTGGCCGGCAGCCAACGCAGAGTGTCATCCTCTGCGATGGGAAGGAGTTCCGCTGATCCCAGGTCCGTGACGGGAAGAAGCCTGGAAAAACCGACCAGCACCCGGGTCTCTCGCAGTTTTTTTACCAAGCACACGCTGTCGAACACATCTGCTAGGTCGGGCCCATACCGTGCAGGGTCGCGCACATCGACCATGAGGTCGGTGGTATCTCCGCCTCTTCCGGTCCGAAAGGCTTCATACTCCTGCCGTCGAAACTCCTCCTCGGATCGAAGCCGTGTGCCGTCCAGTGTCGCCGTACCGTCGAGCTTCCGCTGGGCGGCCTCTCTGAGTTCTTCAGGATCGACCTGATAAATCGAAGCGACGGCCTCGCAGCGGACGGCCTGGATGAATTTGCCGTTGTCCAGACCCGCGACCAGTGTATCCCAGACCTTAGGATTCTCGAGAATCTTGTTGACGATCCGGCTCGTGCCCTCGCCCCAGAGAGGGAGATAGATGGATGATACTGTCAGCGGGAAATAGACATTGGATGCTCCTCGCTGGACCACCCGGAGGAACTCTCCGCATTGCCCCGTTCCGTCGTCGGCCTTGCCAAGCCAAGGCATGCTGCCGGAACAATCGTGGCCGATCCCGTGCAGCGCGCCGCCAGACTCCGGGTCGAAGTTGAAGATGCCGGTCAGGGTTTCGGACTTTCCGCAACTGCATGCGATCTTGATTCCTGAAAGGCTGGCGGAAGAGCGTCCCGCGAGAAGGCGCAGCTTGTGCGTCCGGTCCCAGGCACCGTCCCTGTGGACCCGCCGCATGAACGGAAAATCTTCGATATGGCCCTTGGGGCACACGGCAATGAACCGGCTCGGGATCAGATAGGGCCGCCTCCGCTCGGGGAGCGATTCGCAGTCCAGACCGGGCCGGCAGGGACACTTCATGCGTCCGCCATACAGCGGCAGCTCCTCCATGGCGCCCCGACGCGGGCAATAGTGCCAACGGGGGAAACGGACGAAAAGGATGAACTGGTTGGGGTCCTGGACGCCCTGACCGGGCTCCCTGTGTTCGGGAGGAAGCCTGAAATGGGTCATGTCGAGACGTGTCTGAAGGCGCTCTTCGCGTACGAGCCAGTCGGCCGGGCATTCTTCCTTGGCGAACGGCCATTCGTCGAGCCCGGCGGTCATCAGCGATTCGTCACCGCGGAAGTCCACGAGGGCGCCAATGCCGAACGGATTGATGAGCTGGGTCCTTCTGATCGGTCTGAGATTCGGCATGGCTGGGTCGTGTTTCTGTTCCGGGGCGGTCTCTCGCGGGGCGGTTTAGAAGAGTGCCGCTTCGCCGTAGCCTCCGACCAGCGGGCGGGCCGCGCAGTCGGCGTCGACATTGCGCATCGAGCTGGGTGTGGGGAAGGGCCAGTCGTACCACAGGGGATGACGCTGCGCGCCTGCCGGGTACATCAGCGGCATTTCCTCCGACGGCGAGCCGAAGCCGCCGTATCGCGGCGGTGGGGCATCGCTCCATTTTCGGATGATCGCGTCTACCAGCTTTTCCGTGCCCGGCCATTCGTCGGGATCAGCGGACATCACTCTTTCGCGGATGGTTTCCTTGATTCTCCGAATGACGTCGGGGTCGGGAGGATTGATCGGTCTGGTGCGCAGGCCCTCATCTCCCCAGAAGCGGGACAGAATGACCACGAGGGCATGGAGTGCCCGTTCCCGTACCGGCACGGCGAAGGGTGTCACGCTCGTCGGTTCGACATGCTGATAGATGCCGTGATGGTATGACCGGAAATGCTCGTAGTGCGATCGGTCCCTAGGCTTGAACGGATTGTAGTTGGTGACGACGATGCCGGGACGGTCGATGCGCCGGCCGACCCGGCTGGATGCCTGGATGTATTCCGACGTCATTTTCGGCTGGCCGATGATCGTCATCAGACTCAGCCGCGGGACGTCGAGGCCGACCTGGATCATGTTCGTGGCAAAACAGACGTCGACCGCCTCCGATGTCGTAGAGGTGTCGTACCGAGCAAACAGTTGCTGAAGAATTCCCGGAATTTCGCTGCTCTGAACCCGACTGGTCAGTTCGACGTCCCTGTTGATGAACCGGCGGGGATCGATGGCGGCAGATCTCGCGATGTCGAGGCGTAATCCCAGACGGTCCCACATGGCATTGAGAAATTCCCTGATGTCCGCGCGGATGAGGGTGGCCGCGTGGCCGAGCTCCCGGAGGCTGTTGAAGTAGCCCATCATCGTCCAGTAGGGATCGATGACGTCAGGATCGCTGGCCGCGAAGAGCTTGGGTGCCTGCAGAAGGGCGCCCATTGTCCGCACCTGCGCCGTCACGTGGGACGGGAGCGCGGTGGCGAAGACACCCACATACAGGCGTCCCACCTTGTCCTCCCGCTCCTCGGCGAAAAATGAATCTCCTGCCTTCAGAGCCTGCGGCGGAAACAGAAAGGCCGGGCGGCCGTAGAGACCCTTCACCTGACTTTCGGCCCGGGAAATCGTCGCGGTGGACGCAATGATCTTTGCACGAATGCGCGTGCCCTCTCTCTCATCGACGCAGAGGGCATCGATGGCCGTTTCGTAGTGTCCGACCATCGAACCGAGCGGCCCCGAAATAAGGTGCAGCTCGTCCTGGATGATCAGTTCGGGTGGCGGCCACGGGGTATCGATACCGAACATGCGCCGGGCGGAGGGCTGGAACGCGAGCATCGCGAACTTGTCCACCGTGCCTATCAGAAGCGTGGGAGGCGATTCGTAGATCTGCTCGTCGATGACAGCGAGCGGGAGGCCGTCATCGGAATTAAAGTCGCAGTCTGGATCTTCGCAGATAAATCTGACGCGGACGGGGTGGGCGAGCTTGCGGTAGCCCTTGCATCTCGTACTTCGTCCGACCTGCTGCGGACCCATGGCGGCTCCGCACCACGGACAGCTGAGCATGATGAACTTGTTGACGCCCCGCCCCGACTGGAGCTGCCTCAGCGTGTGTACTGCGTTCTCCTCGGTGTTGGGGCTGACTTCGCCGCCTACCCACAGACCGATTGAGAAGCGTTCGGGCCCCAGTGTTTGCGGCTCGCTGCGTCGGATGATTTCGCATGCGCAGATGAGAGAAGCGGCACGCTGGAACTGCTGTGTCGTCAAAAGCCTGAGGGTGTAGCGCATGAGTATGCTCGTGCCCGCGTGGTCCGGATTCCGCAGCCGTCGCAGGAACATGGTGAAGGCGGAAAGGCCGAGATACGCCTCTGTCTTCCCGCCTCCGGTCGGGAACCAGATCACGTCGACGAGGTCGCGTTCCGGGCAGGCCGTGTCGGTAATTGCCCTGAGATTCATGAGAATGAATGCCAGTTGGAAGGGTCTCCACATGCGATTCGGATCGTCATAGGAGGGCGGATCGAAGGGTTCCTCGATCTCCAACCCACCGGATTTGCTGATCCACGATCTCGTCGACTGAGATGAAATCTCGTAGTGGATCTGCTGCATGAGCATCGCTTCGTTCATCAGGCGGAAGGCACGCGCCACGTCGGGGTCCTGTTGAAGAAGCAGGTTGCCTTCCCGCATGCGACGGAGGCATTCGCGGCAATTTCCCATGTGCTTTCGCGCGGTCTCTTTCAATGGGAGAGGCAGGTCGGATCTCTCCTCGATCTCCCGCTCCCGCTCGGATATCCAGTCCTCGTATTCGTCGGCGAGTCTCCCGCAGAGCGCTGATGCGACGTCCGGTTCGGCGGATGCCAGCTCGTGCATACGAAGGTCGAGTCCTTCGACCTGCGTCGGCAGCACCGGTTTGAGATCGTATGTGGGCAGCACCTCGGTCCGAATTCGTTCGGTGCGTCCGTTGCTCGGCTCGCTCCATTCCGGCGCGCAACCGTGTCCGATGGCGAACGTCTGCCTGTGCAGGTAAAGAAGCTGAAGCGACAGTTCCTCGGAATCTTCGGGATCGCGAGACCGTTCGGGATAGGCCAGAAAGGGGAGCTTTCCATCGGCATCGCGCACCGAGAAACCGCACTGAAAGGAGCAATCCGAGTTGTCGGGTGCCTTGCTTTGCCGCTCTCGGCGATTGACGAGAGTGAAGGTGATCAACCGCGTCTCGCCGGACTGCTCTGATTGCGGGTAGGGCCGGCTCACGACGTGGAGCGCCAAGGCCCGCTTTCCGTTTTCTTCCAGGACCGGTCTCTCGACTATTGCCGGTCCGCTCCCGAGAAGTTCCGCCGAAGTGAATTCTATGAAGCGCTCGATGGGTCGCCGCCACCAAGCCTTGGGGAAATACTCCCTACCGTCCTTGTCCCTGCGCGTTTCCCATTTGAGTTCCTCATGCTCGTAGACGCCGACCGAGACATCGACAAGAAGGCGCTCAGAAACTTCCACAAGGGCGGTCAGCCCCATCGCGCTTGGTAGGAACTCGTTTGCCAGCGTTACGTCCCTGTCTGTTTCGGGAGGAATTTCGCCTGGGTTGATCTCGACGGGATCTGTCTCGGAGCCATCCTCACTTGCCACGATCTCGTCCTGCTCCGGAGAATCCGCATCCCCAGTGACATCCTCACCCTCGGCGGTTTCGTCCTGACTGATGAACTGTGCCCTCATGGGGAAAAGGATGCCCGCGCCGTAGCGCTGTCTGGGCGGGTCCTGCGGCCGGAGAATCTCCTCTCCATCGATCTGAACAGCCGGGTGACCGGGTGACGGACCTACCAGTTCGCTGCGCAGGAAATCGACGATGAAATCACGAGCCTTGAGAGTGTCGTTCATCGGTGAAGCTCCTGCTCCATGCCTGTCTTGATCCGGCGCTCGAACGACGTGCGAGCGCCCTCGCTGATCATGAGGATCAAGAGGCTCCTGGCACGTGACATGGCCACGTAAAGGAGCGATCGGGGTTCATCCGAATCCACTCGATCGATGTCCACAATGATCACCACCGGACTCTCGAGGCCCTTGAATGAATGAATGGTCGAAAACTTGAGACTGTGCTCCCCGTTGACCATTCCGCGAGAAACGTCGACGAGCGGAAAGCGGGAGATGGTCTCGACCCCGGTGAGGACTGAATTCTCCAGTCGGCGCGGCGACAGGATCATCACGTCCTGGATGGGCGTCTGCTCCTTGACCAAGCGCTCCACTACGATCGTCAGCGCGTCGACGAGTTCGGCGGGCCCCTTCCAATATCTGTGTTCCACCGGCAGCCCGACCTCGTTACCCAGTCTGAATGGAGGCCTGTCGAAGGCTGCCACGAGCGTGGTTTCCTCGGCGATCCGTCGCGTGTTCCTGCAATTAAGCATCAAATGCGCTCGCACGAAGTGGTCGCAGTAACGGGAGAGAGCAGCGACGGGCTCCTCGGTGCCGCCATAGAGTGCCTGTCGCGTGAAGTCTCCGAAGATGGCCCAGCGGCCACCCGCCAGCCCGCCCGGCATGGCAAGGTTCAGGACATCGAGCGTGTGCCGATTGCAGAGGTCCTGAGCCTCGTCCATCACCACGACGTCGAATGGCGCCCCTAGTTCCTCCAAAGCGAGTTCGCCATAGAAGGGGTACGTTTCTGCGAACAGTGCTCTGGTGTCGCCACCTTGCAGCGCCTTGTGCTCTTCTTCCTGAAAATCGTTCGCGCTGCTGCTCTCCAGGATGAGGCGTCTCACGATCCCATGCCATGTGCCGGCCGCCACGCCGGTGCCCTTGGTCTGCTCCTGCAGCCATCCTCCGAGAAGTCGATTGAAGCAGAGAAGAGCCACCTTCGATCCGTCGCCGCGCGCCCGGCGCGCGTACTCCAGGGCGAGCAGGGTCTTGCCCGTTCCGGCCGCTCCTTCGAAGAGGCAACGAGGGTTGGCCTCGAGTTCGTCGAGCCTGGCGTATTGTTCTTCGGTTAGACGCAGCAACTTCTCCTCGATGCATCCGACCGATACGCCTTTCGCCACAATCAGCTCGAAGTCCGGCCGCAGGAAGCTCCTGATTGCCTTTGCCTCGGAAGCGGTCGGTAAGGGGTCACCATGTCGAGACTGGAATTCGCGGAGCCGGCGGCGCGCAACACGCATGATGGATTTGGATATCGGCCCCCGCAGGTCATCCGAGTCGATGGCATCCGAACGCTCGAACTCCGGCGTAAGGGGTGGACAGGGCACATCGGGGAAGACTACCGCACATCCGATCGGACACCGGGTCTCGGGGTCGGCGTCCTCGAAATGACGGACCAGCGCGTTGCGCAGCGCGAACATCGAGTCCCTTGCTTGGAGGAAGGGGCTCTTTTTGAGTGTCGCGACGTTGCCGTGACGGTCCATTGTCCGCCATACGCCGTCCTCGCAGGAGAGGCGCCCTCCCTTGACTTCGAGGCAGACAATGCCCTCGCCGGGGATGATCACGACAAAATCGATCTCGCCGTACGGCCCGGTCGGTCGACGCGCAATTCCCAGCGAGTGAAGTACGGTCCAGTCGGTCGAGGCGGGATCGTTCTCGAGCAGTCCGAATACGCGGCGTTCACCGGCGCTGACACGGTCATCGTTGATCCGTGCCGGGATCATCTTCGCCATCCTCAATGCCCCCTCAGAATGCGCTGTCGGCGACCCACAGAAGCCGGTTGACTTGGTTCGCGGCATACTCCCGCCGCTTTGTCTCAACAGACTCGACCTGGACCACCCATGCCTTCCCGTAGTCGAGATCGAGCATCGTTGGCTGGTCGCCCAGTTCATTGAGCCGACTACGAAGCTCGCCGAGAATGAGTCGAGTCAGCTGCATTCCAGCGGTCAGATGTGCACCGCGAATTCGAGTGATGGCGTCCCTTACATCGTCCTTGATGGAAAGGAGTTCCGTGTCGCCAGCGACTGTCGCAATGGTTTCGATGTCCTCATGGTTGCCGGGTCCTATTCGGTCCGGGTTCCTCAGCCATGCGGCAACTGTCGGGCGTGTCCGCTCAAGGCCGTGATCCGCTAGGCGTCGTTGAATCGCGGCAGAGCTACGGCCGAGGCGATGAAGTGGCAGCTTCCAACGTTCGGCGACGTCTCGGATGCGCTGATATTCCTGCGTTCCAAGGCTTTCCTCTGCAATCAGTCGCAGGAATTCCTTGTCGCCGCTGGCCCTGAACAGCACGAAGTCGCCGGTCGACAGGCGTGATGCGGTTGCGCTGGTGAGTTTGGCGTTGTCGCCCTCGCCGCTGTCGATCAGATCATTCAGCAATGGCAGTTCAGCCCACTCCGTAAGGAGGGCGTAGCAACCACCGAAGAACTGGACCAACTGCGCTTCGCGGCCGTCTTCGCCACTTGAAGCAAGCTGGGGATGCGTGACGTGTCGGCGGGCGACACGCTCCTCCAGTCTGAAGACCGGAAGGTCGACGGGAATTTCCTTCCCGGGTGGATCTTCGACATCGCTGCCGGCTCTGTTCAGAGGGGTGAGAAACCGTGTTTCGATCCCGAGAACTGAAGAGAGTGTTTCGGTTTCCAGCCGAACTGAGCGGGCTCGTGCACGTTCACGGGCTTGGTGGCGCGAGATCCACTTGCTCTCAAAGGGGTAGGCAAGGATGCGGATGTCCGTGGTCACCGAGAGATTTCGCAGGCGGGTGAATCTTTGATCGTTGGGCCAGGCCGGTATGATGATGCCGTCGAATTCTTGATCGGGACTGACAGCCGAGACAGGCAGAACCGGCAGGTCGGCACCCAGAGCGTCCAAGCCACTCCGTAGCCGTTCCGCGGTGCGGGGCGATCTTGCCGCTACGGCCCATGATCCATCGTGGTCGGCCAGGATGTTCAGGATCGCATTCGCCTTCTGCTCACCGGAGCCGCTTGTGACGGCGCCTTCCAGAGCGTTGATAGCATCTCGAAGTGTTTCACGGACCCCAGGCTCCAGCCATCTCGCGCGCTGGGCGATCTGTTCCCGGACGGCTCGCAGATCAATGATGGTGCCTTCTCCGACGCCGAAACAGCACTCGCTGCACTCGAAGAGGATCCTGAAGAGACGCGCAAGGGCCTCCTCGACCTCGAACGCCTCCTCACGGTCCGCGGTCATTTCCGCAACTCGCTCCAGGGATGCGGCTGCTGTTTGGAGCACATCGTCATGACAGTCGACCGTGTTCACGCTGCAGCGGCGTCGTATAACCGCTGCCCGGATTGTTGCGCCGACAAGGCTCGCGCGTGTACGCATGTCGTCAGAGGCCTCGCCGATCAGTACTTCGTCTGCTGACATGTGCCACACGGGACAGCCCCGATCCCTGAGTAGTTCGAGGTCTTCGCTTTCGTCAGGTGAGGCCAGGATGACCAACCTCTGCCGGTCGGCGATGTCATCAAATGCCTGCAGGTCCCGCGCCAGTCTACGGGCGCCGTCGACAAGTACGGTCTTGGTGCCGGCGTCCGCCGAAGAAGAAGCCAGAGCCAAGTCCTCGGGTACGCTTGTCGCGGCAATCAGAGGTTCACCGACTACCTGAAAGGGGTCGCTCGGTCTTAGTGTTCCGTCGGGTCCGATGAAACCCCAGGGCAGGAAGCTGGACAGACGGGCAAACGCACCGGCATGAATTGGCGCGAGGGTGGTGGCGTCGGTGATTCTCCCAAGATGGGCGCGTGGAATCTGCACGAGCACTGCATTCTGGATTAGGCTGTTGTTCCCACAGGTCGTGAGGTCGAGCAGACGATCGAGAGGACTGCGCTCGAAAGCACCAAGGTCGGATGCGCCGGTCCCCTTTGGCCGAACGCGATCCGTTGGTTCCAATCTGAGCACATCGACGAGCCGAAAACTTCGCGAGGCATCCTCGCCGAGAAACTTCAGCCTAAAGAAATCCGGATGGTTCTCCCAGACGCCCTCGTACTCGTACACGAAGTCGTTGGGTCTGACTTTGACACGCTGACCGCGCTCCAACGCGGTGCGGGCATAACGCTCGACGAGGCGGGGAAAATCGAATTGAAGCCGCACAAGTCCTGCGAGAATCGCCGCGATCGCCGTCGTGCCCGGGGTCTTGTCAAGGACGACGCAACACGCCCCTGGCCCTGGGTTGGCGGCAGCCGCGAGGATGAACCCAAAGAACCATGGTATCCGCTCACTTGGCACGTCTTCGCCGAACTGTCCGACGATCCCGTTGAACAGGGGAAAGCGCCGGCGGAATTCGTCGATCAGGACAAGGTTCCTATCGGTCGTTTGACAGCCGTTCATCGTGAGCTCCGAAGTTTCAACGAGGGCCTCCGAAAGCGATGCCTTGTTCGATGTCGGTCTTGACTATTTGCGTCCCCCTAGGGGGCTGTTGCTGGTTTATGCTCAGTCCTGTCATTGATCCTCTCGTTGTCGACTGTCTTTCGACATGCAATCCTCGGCGTTTCCGACCCACTCCCACCATGTATCGGAGTGTAACACCCGCAACACTCGGGGTTGTGAGGAACGACCTAACGAGCTCATGGAGGCTTCGGATAATGGCTGACCGCATTATCGCCGAAGTTTGGGCCATCCGGGACGAGTACGCCGCCCGGTTTGATTACGACCTGAAGGAGATGTTCCGGGACTTGAGGAAACGACAAGAGGAATCGGGTCGCGAATATCTAAGTTTCCGCCCCCGCCTGCCAGGGGCGGACCGCCCGGGCGGGGCCCCTCCCATCGGATCGGAGGAGCCAAGGTCCGGTTCGGATGGCTGAAGGGGCCGTGGCAGGCCATGGGCGTCAGTCAGGATCGGGCACGATTGTCGAGATGTAGTCGCGGATTTCCTGGAGTTCCTGCTCTCGGCCTGAGTCGATCAGATCGTGTGCGAGCACCTGGGCGGCGAACAGGGACGCCCTGGCAATCCTGATCCGGGCCTCGGGTCCGATGGCTTCCCGCCGGTCGAGGGCCTCGATCGCGAGTTCGATCACGAGCTGATTGGCTGTGAGCGCAGTGCCCCGGGAAGCCCGTTCGATCCGCTCCCATTGCTCGGGGAGCACGCGGATGTGCTTGTTGACGGTCTTCTCTACGGGCTCTGTCATGGTTTTCGCCTTCCCTTGTCCCCGTTCGCACCCTGGAAAAGATCGTCCCGGGGTCCGATCCTGCACGAATTCCACAGCTTTCATGGACCATTCTTCCGATTCTTCCACCACATCGGCTCGGAAGGCGCCTTTCGGTGGCGGCCTGTCTCAATTCCATGGCGCTCTCGCCGGCGCCACCGATCGGTGGCGCGCTGGAAACTCCCTGTATGCGGGGTGTAACACACGGAGGTGACGAAAGGTGCTGCGGTCGTCAACCCATTGATATTGCGGGACATTCAGGCGCCACCGTTTGGTGCCACGCGCCACCGATCGGTGGCAGGTTTTCCCGGCGTGACAGGAGAGGCATAAGCGGGCTCTGCAGGGCGGTATCGCGGCATGGGCGGCGATTGCGGCCATGGGCGACCTTGGTGCACCCTGCATCATGGATGCGTCAGGTGTGACGGCGAAGCGGCTCCACAGTCGAGACAGAGCCGCTTCGTGCAGCATTGACGATGGGAAAATTGTCTCCGACGTTTTCGGCGGGTCGGAGCCGCCGCGGCCTTCATGACGGGAATACCGCCCCCGCGCCCCCGGAAACAGGCGGCGGCAGGTCCCCCTGCCGCCGCCTGCCCGATCTCAGAACCGGGTGTCGAGCCGCAGGACGGCGCCGTGTTCGGCGGGGCCTGCGGCGTCCTTCCGGTGCTCGAGTGCGAGGTTGGTCCGCACCGGGCCTTCCAGCGCGACGCCCGTGCGCACCTGGTGCGAGGCACCGTCGGTGAGCGAGAACTCCGCTTACGGGCGCAGCATCTCGCGGTGCGCGATCAGACCCGGGACCTGGATGCCCCACGAGACGCGCCCGTCGAGATGCGCCGCAGGCTCCTGCTCCGCCGCATCGCCGTCCAGCGTGCCCAAGAGGCCGCTCTCGCCCTGCTGTGCGCCCGACGCGCCCCAGCCTGGAGACAGTGCGAACGCGAGACCCGTCCCGTCGCCGCGCGCACGCAGGCCCACCGCGGCACGCACGCCCCGCTCGCCGAACCCGGCGCCCGTCGTCTCCGCCGTGTACCAGCGGCCCTGCGCGCCCACTTCCCAGCGGCCCCACGCGTGGCGGACCTCGCCCGACACCTCGGCGCCAGACGCCGTCTCGCCGTCGCCGCCGTCCACCCGCCCGCCGATGCGGAGCGACGACGCCAGACCGCCTTCCGCATACCGGCCAGACACCGCAACCCGCGTCCGCGTGACCGTCGCCGACACACCGTCCGCCGTGCCGCCCGAGACCGCGAGCCGCGACCAGCCGGCATCGCCGACCGCGGAGATGCTGAGACCGTCGGCCTCGTACAGAACCTGTTCCGCACCCGCCATGCCGAGGCTGAACCCGAGACCGCCGGCGAGATCGATCTCCACCGGACCCGATCCCGGGGCAAACCCCGTCCACTTGCTGTCCACGCGGCCCTTGCCCCAGCCGGCCAGGCTCCAGAGTTCCAGACCCGAGGCAAAGCGGCCCCGCGCGTAGGGGTAGACCGCCGTCACCTCGCTCTCCGCGAACCCGGAGACGCGCGCGTCCCCGTGCTTGAGACCCGACGAGGCGATGGCGCCGCTCTCGGCAAAGGCGATCCCCGTCATCCAGCGCTCGCCCATCGAGGCGTCCATGCCCCAGAACATCGCACCGTCCGAACCGCCCCCGGCGCCCTGGCCCCACAGGGTCAGCTGCATCCCGGCGTCGTCGGCCGGCGCCTCCTCCTGGGCGAAGCCCATGCCCGGCAGCGGGCGGTTGAGCGAGATCGCAAAGCCCTGGCTCTTCATCAGGCCGCGCAGGTCCGAGAGGCTGTACGAACGGTCCGTACCGCCGCCGCCCCCGAAGCCGTGGCCCTCGAAGCCGCTGCCCGCGCCGCCGAAGCCGTGGCCCGCGCCGCCGGACCCGAAGCCGCCGTGCGTCTGCGCGAGGGACTTGCCGTCCCCGCCGGTCACGCAGTCCTCGATACTGTCCTCGAGCGCACAGCCGCCCGGACCCTGGCCCCCGAGCAGACCGGCAAACGCCGACAGCACGTCGCTGCCCGCGCCACCCGACGACATCCGCCGGCCGATCACCGACGACGCATCCTCAAGCAGGCTGCGCGCCTGGCCCGCGAGCGCGCGCTTCAGCGCCTCGCCCGCAAGACCCTCCGCACCCGATGCCGTCGATGCCGTCGCCGACGTCCAGTTCGAGGCGAACAGCCGCGCACCCTGCCAGTCGATCGCGCTGCGCACGAACAGACGGTAGGCGGTCCCCGGCTCGAGACCGTCAACCTCCGCCTCCTTCGCACCGAAGGCGGGGACCGAAGACAGCAGCGTCTCCGGCGCGCTGGCGGTCGTGTCCTTGGCGTAGCCGATCTCGTAGGCCGCCTGCAGGTTCTTCTTGCCGCCGATGTTGCCGATGCGCCACGCGAGCTTCAGCGCCGTCTGCGACGCCGGGTCGGTCGGACCCGCCTTCGCGCCCTTCGGCGCAGACGCCGGCGAGGCGCCGTAGACCATCTCCGACGGCTCGCTGCAGGTCGCCTTCGAGATCTTCGCGCCGCAATAGCGCAGCTCCACCTCGTAGACCCGCCCGATGGCGAGAAACGCCCGCGTCGTGCCTTCCGCCCGGCCGTTCTTCACATAGACCCGCTTCAGGCTCCTCCATCCCGTCCGCTTCGCGCCCTTCTTCATCCCGAGCACGCGGATCTGGGTGTTCGATGCAACCCAGCCCGTCCGCGCGGGCGGCGCATCGAAGGCCACATCCATGGACTTCCACGCCGTCGCCGCCGTCGTGGCGTTCGCCACGTTGGTCGGCCTGGTCACCGGAGACTCCGCCGCCACCGTCAGCGTCGGTGCCGCCTCGTTGCCGTTGCCGGCCGCGTCCTCGACCGTGCCCGCCGCGAGGTCCACCGTCAGGTCGCCGGAGAACCCCTCGTCCGGGGTCACGGTCGCCGTCCACGACGCATCCGAGCCTGCGAGGTCCGAGGCCGCGCCGTTGGCAACCGTCAGGTCGGCCAGCGCAAAGCCCGTCACCGGCTCGCTGAAGGTCACCGCGATGCCGAAGGCGCCGGTAACCGGGGTCTCGACACCGTCCGCCACAGACAGCGCCGCCGTCGGGGCCACGGTGTCGGCGGCCTCGGTCACCGCGACGGTGAAGGCAAGCTCGGCGGTGTTGCCGTCCTCATCGGCGGCGGTCAGCGTGTGGCTTGCCGCTTCTGCGGCCGCGGTTGGCGTGCCGGAGATCTGGGAAGGCGAGGCCGTTGGCCAGCGCCGGCGCGACCGAGTAGGTCAGCGCCCCGCTGCCGCCGCTCGCCGCCGGCAGCGTCACCGGCGCGACCGCCTCGCCGGCGACGAAGGAGAGCGCCGGAGACTCGACGCCCTCGTAGCTCGGCCCCTCGACCGGTGCATTGTCCGGGGCCTTGGGCGTCGCCGTCGCCGTGTCCGACCACGGGCCGGCCTCGCCGTTCGTCACCGAACGCACCCGGAAGGCGTAGCTCACGCCGTTCTCGAGCGCCTCGATCACGGTCGAGGTGTCGGTCACCGTCTCGGTGTAGCCCTCGCTCCAGTCCTTGCCCGCCTCGGTGTAGCTCACGTCGTACTCCGGAGCCGCCGGCTCTTCGGACCCTCCGCTCAGGCCCCGCACCATCCGCAGGCCCCGCTCGATCAGGGAACCGATGGAGCGCAGGGAGCTGACCGACTGCCCATTGCTGCCGCCGTTGCCGCCCGTATCCTTTTCCGGCGGCTGCCAGTCGAGGCCCACGAAGCCGTTGCCGGAGACCGCGTCCAGATCGATCTTATCGGTATTGGGCTGTTTGTAGGTGGTCTGGGCGCGCCTCGAGTGTCCCGAGCTATAGACCGTCCCTTTGCCCACTTCCGCCGTCACCGAATAGCGATATACCTTGCCCTCCTTGAGTGGCCAGCCATATTTGGCCCCCGTGTCGAGGAAGCTGTTCTGCCAGCTCTCGCTGTATGTGCCGTCCTTCCAGCCGCCGACATGCCTGTAGTAGCTGGACGCGGTTTTGCAACCCTCGCCCTTGCAGCGCCAGATGACATAGCGGTAGTAGCCGTCGTTCTCGTTGGTGAGCCCGGCGGCCGGATGCACCTGATCCCAATCCAGCTTGATGGCCTTGATCGTAGTCTTGGTGCCGTCCTTGTTCAACTGGTCATGATCGACCTGCGAAATCCGCACGATCCCCGGAGTGTCCGGCGTCGGATCGTTCGGGTCCGGGTCGTCGTCATGGATGGTCACGTCGACCAGGGCGGTCCTGTTGTTGAAGTCCGCGTTCGTGGAGGTCGCCGTGTGCAGGATCTCGGCGTCGCGGTGGTCCGGTTGGTGCGTGGCGTCATCCACCCCGGCGATCGTCACCACCTGGACCGCGTTCCAGTTCGTGGAGTGGAAGGACAGGCTCTTGGGCTCGATCTCCACCGCATCGGCGTCGCCCGAAACGGACAGTTTCAGGGTCACAGCCGAGGACGGCGCACTGGCGAGCGACACGCCGTAGCGCGCCCGGCCCTCGTTTTCCTTCACCGACACCCAGGTTGCGGAGAGCTTAAGGTTGGTCGGCCCCGACTTCGTTGCGATATCCGACCAAGGGCCGGCACCATTGTTGTTATTGGCCCGCACGCGGAAGTCGTAGCTGTCGCCGTTGGTGAGGCCATCGACGTTATACGTCCTGCAGGGGCGGTTATCCTCCTTACCGCAGTTGTCCACGTCGCTGTAGTTGTGGAGGTTCCAACTGCCGGACGGTGACTCGCGGTATTCCACGTCGTAGCCGGTGATGGGCGAATCGTTGTCATGCGGCTCGACCCATGTCGCCGTGATGCTGCCGTCGCCCGCGGCCAGCATCAGACCGACGACCTTGTCCGGCACCGCCTTCGGCCTGCCGCTCCACTCGCCGGACCAGGGGCCGTCGCTTTCATGGTTCCGCGCCCGCACCTCCACGCGGTAAGGCGTGCCGTTTTCCAGATGCGTGAGCACGGCCTCCGTGTCCGTGCCTTCATGGGCGTGCTACCGCCACTTGTTGGCGGAATTGTCGTTCTGCTTCCGGTAGCGGATGTCATAGCCGTTGGCGTCCGGTGCGCCATTGGCGACCGGTGGCCCCCATTCAACCTTCAACTCGCCGCTGCCCGCCGCCGTCACAGACATCGAGCTCAAATGGCCGGGCGCCTCGAGGGCGTCGGTTACCGTGACCTTGACAAACCCCGACGCCGTCAACGCGCGGTTGCTCCCCGAGGCGCTCTTGGCCTCGATCATGACGTTGTAAACATTGTCATTCCCGTTATAGGGGCGCTCGTAATCGAGACATTTTGGATTACTGGTTTTGGCGGTCAGTGCCCCTGAATTGTTTATGCTGAAGCACTTATTGTCGTCATGATCCTGGTCCAGCGAATAGGTGATGTTGTCCTTGTCATTGTCATCGCTGTCCGGGTCGCTGGCCGAGGCCGTCAGGATGGTGGCCGTGCTGTTGTTCTCGGCAATGCTCCCCGCATCCGGGAGGGCGATGACCGGCGGCCTGTTGGGCTTCTCCGTCGGCGTTGCCGTCTGCTCACGCGACCATGCGCCGTTGCCCTGTGCGTTCACGGCCCGCACGTGGATGTCATATTTGGTGCCGTTTTTGCGGTTCTCGATGGTGTGGGTGGTGCGGGTGCGGTCGGTGCCGCTGCGGTTGGAATTCGTCCAAGGGCCTTTAGGAGAAGAGGTGCGGAAATGCACTTCGTATTCGGTGATGGGCGAGCCGCCGTCGTCCGGAGCCGTCCAGTTCGCCGTGATTTCGCTGTCATCCGTCATCAGCGACAGGCCGGTGACCTGCCCGGGCACGGCCGGGGCCGGCGCGGCCTTCTCGGTGTCGGACCACGCGCCGTTGCCCTCCGCGTTCGCGGCCCGCACCCGGATGTCGTATTCGGTGCCGTTGGCGAGGCCGGCGATGGTGCGGCTCGTGCCGGTGCCGTTGTGGCCCGCATCGGTCCAGGAGCCGCCGGTCGAAGTGACGCGGTATTCCACCTCATAGCCGGTGATGGCCGAGCCGCCGTCGTCGGGGGCGCTCCAGGATGCCTCGATTTTCATGTTGCCGGTCGTCAGGGTCAGGCCGGAGACCTGCTCCGGCGCGGTGATCGCCGCGGTCGGCGTGGCGTTCGCGGTGTTCGTGTTCGGGCCGTCGCCCGCCGCGTTCACGGCGCGCACCTGTATGTCGTATTCGGTGCCGTTGGTGAGGCCGGTGATGGTGTGGCTCGGGTCGGTGCCGCTGTGGCCGGCGTCGGTCCAGGCGCCGCCGGTCGAGGTAACGCGGTATTCCACGTCGTAGCCGGTGATGCTCAACCCGCCGTCGCCGGGCGCGGTCCAGGACAACCCGATCTGCGCATCGCCTGTCGTCAGGCTCAGGTCGGTGATCCTCTCCGGCGCGCCGCCCGGCGTGGCCGTCGCCGCGTCCGACCACGCGCCGTCGCCCTCTGCGTTCACGGCGCGCACGCGGACATCGTATGCGGTGCCGTTGGTCAGGCCGGTAACGGTGTGGGTCGTGCCGGTGCCGCTGTGGCCGGCATCGGTCCATGTGCCGGCGGGAGAAGAAGTGCGGTATTCCACCTTGTAGCCGGTGATGTCCGAACCGCCGTCGTCGGGGGCGCCCCAGGACGCCTCGATTTGCGCATCGCCCTTCGTCAGGGCCAGGCTGTCGATCTTCGCGGGCGCTGTGGGATCGACGATCTTGACGGTGACGGTCGCACCGGTGGTCAGGCTGAGACCGTTGTCCGCTGTCTCCCAGTAACCACCATTAGCGTTCGATGTGAAAACGCAGTCCCTTCATATGACTTGTCCTTGACCGTGATCTTCAGCTTGTCCATGTTCGTATCGGACAGCTTCGGCTCGGTCTCAAAGTACACAGCATCGAAATGAGGCTGGAGGGTAATCGTTTCGATGGTGTATGTCTGACTACCCAAATCAAACGTCTTCTGGGCAAGCGAGCCATAGCCGTTGGCATTAAGACTTGAACCGTCCTCATACCCCCAAAAGGTATTTTTTGATCCGTTGTCGCCGACCGTCATGGTCGTATCCAGATAGGTCTGGGCGTTCGCCGGCCCGGCCGCGAGCGCGGCGAGCCCGAGCAGGAATGCGGAGAGCCCGGGAAAGACCCGGCTCCAGGGTCGGCGGGATCGGTGCTGTCGCGGGGAAGGCCGGGCCGGACGGATCGGGCGGCGGTCAGACCCCCGGCCGCTCGGCTCGGCTATCGGTCCATGACGCAGTGCATTCGCTGCAGAATCGCTTGAAATATACATCGCAGTCCCCTCCCGTCTCCGGTCAGCAGGTTTCGACGACATCGTCTGCGATGACGCTGGCAGGAAAAAAGCGAATCGGCAAAGCTCTTTTTTTTCATCAACATATGGTGTCCAGTTAATCTGTATAGTCAGGATGTAGCGTTACCGGCATCGGCGCAGGGGCCGGCCCGCGGCCCCGCCCGATGAGCGGCCGTCGGCGAACGCCGCCGGTGCGGTGCGGGCCGCCCGGCCGCATCCCGGCCGCGGGAGAGGGGTGTGCGGGGTTACCGTTCCTCGGTCGGACAGCGGCGCATCCGCGTCCGGACGCGGTCGAAATCGCGGTAGAGAAGGGTGAAGTCCTCGTCGGCCATGCCGAGGTTCGCGGCCGCCTCGAGACAGGCCAGGGCCGCATCGGCCAGCGATGTGTCGACCTCGTGCCCGCGCGCGAGGTCGACCGCCATCGCGACATCCTTGTGGAGATTGTGGATCCGCGAACGGCCGTCCCACTTTCCCGACAGGATGTGGCGCGGGAAACGCACTTCGCTCGCATAGCTGCGCGCGTTGGACACGTTGAAGACCGCTATCATGTCTTCGAGCGCGAGGCCTGCCCGTTCGCAGAGTCGTCCGCCTTCGGCGGTGGCGAGAAAAATCGTGTGGCAGACCATGTTGTGGATCAGCTTCATGGTATGGCCGGCGCCGGAGCCGCCGAGATGGAAAATATCGTCGGCAAACGCCTCGAGCAGCGGCCGGGTCTTCTCCAGCGCATCCCGGTCGCCGCCGACCATCAGGGTCAATGTGCCGGCCTCGGCCCCCGAGGCGCCGCCGCTCATCGCCGCGTCGAGATAGGCGACGCCGCGCGCGGCGGCGAGCCGGTTCGCTCTCTGCGTGTCCTGCGGCGCCGAGGTCGTCAGGTCGTAGATGACCGAACCGGGCTGCGCGTTGTCGAGCACCGCATCGAGCGAGGCCGCGATCTCGGCGCTGCCCGGCACGGCGAAGAAGATCGTCGCGCCGGCGCGCGCCATCGCCGGCGGACGCAGGACGGCGAAGTCCGGCCCGAGCGCTTCGAGCGCCGCCCCGGACGCGTCCCATACCGCGGTTGCGTACCCCGCCCGCCGCAGGCTGCGGGCGACGCCGCGCCCCATATTGCCGACGCCGATCACCCCTGCATCGACGCCGGACCCGGGAATTTCCTCGCTCATGACCGACCCGTCTGCCATTGCGCCGCGCGAACCGTTTCCGGCGCCCGGCGCACTGTAGCGGCCCCGGCCATCCGAGTCCCGGCCCGCGCCTGCGGCCCGTGCGCGACGCCCGCCGGGTTTGCAGAGGGCGGCGCATCTCTGGCAGCCTGCACGGGCCGGCGGTCGGCGGCCGGCGGATCCCGGTTTCTGACGGAGGCGCATATGGCAGCGGATGACGGAAGCATCGCGGCGGCGGCGGCCGACGGCGGCGTGCTGGTCGCGACCCTGACATGGCCGCGGCGGCTGAATGCCCTGAGCCGCCGGATGAGAGCCGATCTTCTGGCCTGCATCCGCCGTGCGGAAGAGGACGAGACCGTCCGCGCCATCGTGCTGACGGGCGACGGGGACAAGGCGTTTTGCGCCGGCGCGAACATCGCGGAACTCGGGGAACGAACGCTGGTTTCCGAACTGGGCAATACGGCGACGTTGAGAAAGGAACTGCCGACCGCCGTCGAACGCCTGTCCAAACCGACCGTGGCGGCGATCAACGGGCACTGCCTGGGGGCGGGGCTCGAACTCGCCCTCGGCTGCACGGTGCGCATCGCCGGCGACAATGCCTCCCTGGGCCTCCCGGAAATCGGCTTCGGCCAGATCCCGGGGAGCGGGGGAACGCAGCGCCTCTACCGGCATGTCGGGCTCGGCTGGGCGATGCAGATGATCCTGACCGGAGAACCGGTCGATGCGGAGACGGCGAGGGCGATCGGGCTGGTCACCGAGGTGCATCCGCGGGGCCGGCTTCTCGACCGGGCCATCGAACTCGCCCGGCGGCTCGGTTCGAGGGCGCCCGTCGCCTTCGCGGCCGCGCGCGACGCGGTCCTGCGCTCGACCGAGAGCGAACTGCTGGCCGGAATCGACTACGAACGCAAGCTCTACGCCATCTGCATGGCCACCGATGACAGCCGGGAAGCGATGGCCGCCTACGCCGAAAGGCGGGCGCCCGTCTTCAAGGGAGCCTGACGGCGGGATGCGCCCGGCCGACGACGGCGGCGAGACCCGCCGGCACGGAAGGCGATAGCCGTGCGGCCCTCGACCGTCGCGCCGGGCGACATAGATGCCTGGCTCGAGGCCGGCCACTGGTCCACCGAAACGATGGTCGACCGGTACCGCGGCTATGCCGCCGGCATCCCCGACAGAACCGCGTGCCGCGATGCGGAACGCTCCTGGACCTGGGCGGAGCTGGACGCCGCGGCCGCGCGGATCGCCGAAAGTCTCGCGGTGCGGGGGGTGCCGCGCGATGCCCGCGCGGTCGTCCAGATGCCGTCGTCCTGCCGCGAGATCGTCCTGCGGATCGGTTTCAAGAAGGCGGGGATCATCGGCGTCTTCGTCCCCGTGCAGTGGCGGCGAAAGGAACTCGATTACGTTTTCCGGCAGGTCGAGCCTGCGGTGCTGGCCATGCACCTGGACCGGGTCGATCCGGGCGTGCATGCCTGGACGGAGGCGGCGGCCGGGAGCCTGGCAGCGCCCCGGCTGCGCATCGACCTGTCCCCCGGCCCGCCGCTTGCGGGGTGGCTCGGCTGGGACGAGCTCGTCGACCGCCGTGCTGCGGACGACGACCGGCTCGCGGCCCGCGCCTTTTCCTTCGACGAGGTGTCGCTGATCACCGCGTCCAGCGGCACCAGCGGCCTCGCCAAGCTGTGCGAATGGCCGGAGGGGGCGCAGATGTGCGCCGCCCGCGGTCTTGCGGCGCGGTTCGGGATCGACGGCGGCGACACTATCGGGGTTTTTGCGCCGATGTCGGGGGCGGCCGGGCTGCTGCCGTGGACGGCGTCGGGCGCGGTTCCGTGCTCCTACACCTTCCCCGCCAGCTACAAGGCGGCCGATCTGCTCGACGAGATCGAGAGATCGCGCGTCACCCTCGGCACCACGGTGCCGGTCGTCCTGGCGCGGCTCGCCGGGGCGGATCTGGAAGGCCGGGATCTCGGTTCGCTGCGGGCGCTGCGGGTCGGCACGGCGGCAGCCGACATGAGCGCCGCGCACAGTTTCGAGCGCCGCACCGGCTGCCGGGTGGTCGTCGCGTCGGGGAGCATGGAATGCCCGGGGTTCAGCCACGCCGGTATTGACGAGCCCGTCGAGGTTCGGCTCGACGGCTCGGTGGGATTGCCGCTCCCGGGCGGCGAGCTGCGCATCGTGGACGACGACGGCGCGGACCTGCCCGCCGGCGGCATCGGCGAACTGCTCGTCCGCGCCCCGTACAGATCGTCCGGGTACTGGCGCGACCCCGAGGCGACGGCGGCGTCCTGGACCGAGGGGTGGTACGCCAGCGGCGATGTCGGGCGTCTGGACGGCAGCGGACGCCTGACGCTGCTCGGCCGCAAACGGGAGGTCATCAACCGCAGCGGACACAAGATCCTTCCGGTCGAGATCGAGCGCGAGATTTCCGGTCATCCCGACGTGTTCGAATGCGCCGTGGTGAAGGCGCCGGATGCGGAATACGGGGAGGCGGCCTGGGCCTTCGTCCAGTGCCGCCCCGGGGCGGCATTCGACGAGGCGGGGTTGGTCCGGGCGCTCCGCGAACGCGGGCTCGCGCGCTACAAGATCCCGGCCCGCTTCGTCGAAGTGGCCGACTTTCCCCGCATCGGCGGCAGCAAGATAGACAAGGCCCGCCTCCTCGCGTCCGCCCTGGCAAGCGGCGGAGGGTGAGGGCGCCCGCGGCCGGGCGGCCCTCAGCCGTCGCCGGCGGTTCCGGCGGAGCGCCAGATGTGGAGGACGGCGATCAGGCCCGCGCCCGCGGCATAGGCGTGATACCGCAAGTCGTCGCCCGACCCCGTCAGCATGGCGGCGAAGGGGCCGACGGGAAGGAGCAGGCAGGCCGCTGCCGCGAGCCAGAAGCCCCGCTCGAACGGTATGCGCCGCCGGCCGAGCCCGTAACCCTCGAGAAACCGCGCCCATGCGAGAACCCCCAGCACGCAGGCGCCGACCGTGATCGCGACATCGGCGGCGTCGCTTTCGAGCAGCAGGGGCGTGTAGACGAACAGAAACGGCATGACCAGGATCATCGAGGCGAGTTTCAGCGCCTGGTTGCCGGTTCTCACCGGATCCCCCTGCGAGATCGAGCTCGCGGCGTATGCGGCGAGCGCCACCGGCGGGGTGACCGCGCTGACCACGGCCACCCAGTAGCTGATCATATGGGCCGCGAGGCTCGAGACGCCGAACTGGGTCAGGGCGCCGACCGCAAAGATCGCCAGGATCACGTAGCTGGCGACGATCGGGAGCCCCATGCCGACGATGTATCCTGCGACGATGACCCAGAAGATGGTGACCGGCAGCAGGCCCCCGCTGGCGCTGATCAATATGCCCGAGATGCGCCCCGGCAGGTCGCTCTGGGTCGCTGCGGAGAGCAGGATCCCCAGCACCCCTGCGATACAGCTGACGACGAGGGTGTTGCGGGCGCCGGCTTCCAGCGACGCCCAGATCATGCGCGACAATTCGCGCGCGACATCGCCGAGCCCGGCGACCGGCCGTGTGTCGTCCGGCAGGCCGATCATGTTGGCGTCCGAAACCCGGACGGCGGCGGTTTCCCCGGCGGGGCCGGAGCGGAGGATCTCGACGGTTCGCAGGAGGATGAAGACGAACAGGCCCCAATAGGCCGCGTCGCCGGCGCCGATGCCGACATGATCGTCGACGAACCAGACGAACGGGGCGCCGATGTCGAGCCCGAACAGATAGACCAGGAGCGCTGCCGCGGCGGAGATCGCGAGGAAGGGTTTCCAGCGCATCCGCGCCGTCGGCACCGCGACCAGGAGATCGGAGAGCTTCAGCATGACGATGAGCAGGATCGTCTTGGCGGCTGCGAGAAATGCGGAATCCCCGATCACCAGGAAATAGATCATCGCGGGGATCGGAAGCAGAAGATGCAGACGCGGCAAGAGCAGGCGCCAGGCCGGGAGTTCGTCCCCCGGGACCCCGTGCAGCCGGTCGCGGACCGCCCGGAAATAGACGATCAGCCCGACCGAGAAATAGTAGAGGAGGGCCGGGATGACCGCGATCTTGATGATTTCGAAATAGCTGGTTTCGGTCAGTTCCGCGAGCAGGAACGCGCCCGCCCCCATGATCGGCGGCATGTAGGCGCCGCCGGTCGATGCCGCCGCCTCGACGCCGCCGGCGAATTCGGAGCGGTATCCGACGCGCTTCATCAGCGGTATCGTGAACGTCCCGGTGGTCATCACGTTGGCGACGCCGCTCCCCGAAATCATCCCGAAGAAGCCGCTGCTGATGACCGCCGCGAGCCCGGGGCCGCCGGTTCTCTGGCCGGTGATCCGGTAGGCGGTATTGATGATCAGCGCGCCGAGGCCGGTTTTTTCGAGAAAGGCGCCGAGGATCACGAAGATCACGATGAAGGTTGCGAAGACCTCGACGATGAGCCCCAGCATGCCCTCGGTCGACAGCATCAGGAACTCCATCACCCGCGCCGCCCGGTTGCCGGGGTGGTTGAGGGCGCCCGGCATGGCGCGCGCGACGATATCGAAGGAGTAGAGGAAGAAGAGGAAACCGAGCAGCGGGATGACCGGCCCGACGATGCGGCGCGCGATCTCGAAACTCACCGCCGCCATCATCACGGCGAAGATGACCAGTTCGGAGGGAACGCGGCCGCCCACATTGGTCTGCAGCTCGACCAGGTTGATCCCCCACCAGAGGACCGATCCGACCGCCCCGGCAAGGAACAGGACGTCGGACAGGACCAGGCGGTCGTCCTGCCGCCGGCGCATGCCCTCGAACAGGTAGAGGCCCGCTCCGAACAGGGTGCCGGCCAGCCCGGCGATCCACACCCCGGCTCCCCGGTGGTAGCGCCAGTACTCCTCCTGGCTGCCCGTCTGCCAGTGGACCCAGACGGCGATCGATGCGCACAGCATGACGAGGCCGGAGACGGCGAACAGTTCGTCAAGCCAGACGAAGCCGTCCCGGATCGAGCGCCGCCGCCCCTTGAACAGCAGCAGGGACATGACGGCCACGCCCATGAAGAACGTGCCCTTGAAGATTTCCGAAACCGGCGGTCCGAAGAAGGATATGTAGAGAAAAAAGCAGGAATACGCGACGCAGACCGACGAAAACAGGATGCGCGGCACGCCCGACATACGCCGCGGGACGGCCATCTCCTCGCCGATCAGGCCGATCCGCATCATGGCGGCGAGGAACCTTCCGCTCACAGGCCGCTATCCTGTCGGGCGCCGCAGGAGGCGCGGGGCGCCGCCGTCCCCCGCGCCGTTATTTCGATCCGCGGGCTTCGGCGTCAGTACCCGCTGACGCTCTCCGCCGCGATCTCGAAGCCGCGGCTCTTCCAGTACCGGGCGGCCGCGGGATGCACGGGAATGCCCACCGCCTTGAGGTTGCTGAAGTCGCCGCTGAGCGTCTTCCAGTACTTGGCGGTCTGGGTCAGCTTCTTCAGGTTCTCGGGCTCGGCGATGACCGACAGCAGGTCGTGTATCGCGTTTTCGGACACGCGTTTGTTGGCCACCCAGTACACGTCATAGGAAATGGAACGCGCCGGCCCGGCCATGCCGCGCACATCCTTCTGCACCGGGATCGTGACGGCGGCGTAGAACGGGTTCTGGGCGATGACCGACTTCTGTTCCGCCTCGGTCAACCCGATATAGCGCACCGGCTTGGTCAGGGAGAGCTGGGTGAGCGCCGGGATCAGGAAGGGCGTTCCGGCCGAGCAGAAAACGTCGATCTGGCGGTCTCCGAGCGCCCGCGCGGAGGCGGCGAAGCCGAGATTGCGGACCTTGATCTTCTCGAGGACGCCGGCGCCCTTCATGATGTTGCGGCAGTTGACGTTGCTGCCCGAGCCCTTGTTGAGCAGGTTCACCACCTTGCCGTCAAAATCGGCAAACGACTTGATCGGGCTGTCGGCCAGGACCGCAACGATCTGCGATTGCTTGCGGACGTTGGCGATGATGCGGAAATCCTTGCTCGGCCCGTCCTTCTTGAACAGGCTGACGCCGTTCCAGGCCTGATACACTTGGCCGACATGGCCCCAGGCGAGATCGAAGTCGCCGAGCGACACGCGCCGGACATTGTCGACCGACCCGTTGGAGGGGGAGTAGTTGAACTTGTACTTGTCGCCGAGCGACGCGTTGAGGAGCTGGGCCCCGGCGCTGACCGACGGATGCCAGCCGCCGCCGGTCGGGCCGCCGCCGATGCGGTACTGTTCGGCGGCGTGCGCCGCCCCGATGAACGCCAGCGCCGTTGCCGCGCCGATCACGCATTTCCTCATTTCATCCTCCTGGTAATGACTGGAGGCCGGCCTGTCGGCGGCCGGCCGGAGGCGGTCAGCCGCCGCTGTCCACCGGCGTGCCGGCGATCCCGTGCCGCAGATCCTTGCAGGTGAAGAATTTGGCGTCCGCCCCGGGGGGCACATCGACGCTGTGAACGATGCCCGCCGGAATGTAGATCAGTTCGCCCGGGCCGACTTGGCGCTCCTCGCCGTCGACGACCGCCCTGAGCTGGCCTTCCATCAGGTAAATCCACTGTTCGTTGGGGTGCGTATGGGGCGCGGAAGACTGCCCTGCCGGGATCGTCATGATACCGACCTGCGTGAGTTCGCCCTCGACGACCGGGCCGAAGGTCGGGGCGTAGCCGGGGCCGGCCTCGAGCCCGGCCAGACTGGCCACATCGAAGTAGTACTGCCCCTGGCCGCCCTTGTAGGCGCCTTCCGTGAGTGTCTGCGCCGGCGTACCGGTCATGAATTTCCCTCCGCTGTCGGACCCGCCCGGGCGTGCTCCGACGGGCTGCGGGCCGGTTTCCCGATTGTCGCCGCCCGGCCGATTGACTATACAGGATCGCCAGCGTGCGCACGATGAAAAACAATGGAGGAGGGCTTCATGACTGAGATGCGGTTCCAGCGAGTTGCGGCCGCCGCGGCGGCGGCCTTGTTGACGGGGGCGGCGGGAGCACTCGCGGCAGACCTTAGCCCGCAGGAGGCGAAGCTGGTCGAGGCGGCCCGCGCCGAGGGTGCGGTGACACTGATCAATCCGCTCTTCAGCGACCGGACCGGGCGGCGGCTCGGCGAGGCGTTCATCAAGCGCTACAATCTCGGCGACGGCTTCAAGTTCAATAATCTGCGCAAGGGGACAGGCGCGACCGTTTCCCAGATCCGCCAGGAGATCAAGGCAGGAAAATTCACGGTCGATGTCGCTCTGGTCAGCGCGCCGGGGTTCTTCGCCAACGCCGTCAAGCACGGAGCCTTCGAAAAGCTCGACAGCGGAAACTGGAAGGACAGCGAAAGCGTAGCGAAGGCGGCGGGGCAGTATTTCGAGTACCCCTATGTCGTTACTCCGCTGGCTTATACGTTCCAGCCGGTATGGAATACCTCCTGTCCGGGAATGGAGAATTTCAGCGTATCGAGCTACGCCGATACGACCGTCGCCCAGGTCAAGGGCAAGACGATCGCCTCCGACATCACCAAAAGCTTCACCTATACCAACACGGTCATCGCGCTGCAGAAGGCCGGCATTGTCGATTTCGACAAATTCTGGCCCAAGCTCAAGGCGACGGATCCCATCGTCGAGTTCCGTACCGAGCCGAAAATGCAGATGGTCATTTCATGCCAGCGGCCGTTCGACATGTGGAACCTGACGGGCCGCGTCTACCAGAACGTGCTCAAACAACCGAAGCTCAAGGACAAGATCAAGATCGGCGCCTATAAGGAAGGGCAGGTCATGCTCGGCAACCAGGCCGCCGTTCTCAAGGGCTCCCGGCATCCCAACGCGGGCAAGCTTCTGGTCGAATTCCTGCTGAGCAAGGAGGGGGCCGACCTCTTTGTCGAAGGCGAGGCCATCTATACCTTCCGGGCGGGGTACAAGCCGCCCGCGGCCGCGGCGCCGTTCCTCATCGACATGTCGTCGCAGAAACTCGTCGGCCTCGACGACTGGGTCGGCGCGCAACGCGAATTCAAGGCGGTTCGCGGCCTGTGGCAGGACAATTTCCGCTGATCGGCGGGTGAGCGCGCGGGGCTCCCGGCGGGAGCTCCGCGCATTCTCCGACCGGGGTTCCGACATCCGCCGGGGGCAGCCGCCCCGCGGATGCCGGGCGTCGTTGGCGCCCTTGCTCCCCGCCCTCAGCATGCCGACAGGCGATCGATGACTCCTCGGGCAGGATCGTAGTGCGATGACGGCCTTGTCCCGCGTCGACGGGCGGCTCGCCAACCGGCTGCGCGGGCTGTTTACCCAGGAAAATATCGCGACCATGGTGGTGAGTGCCATCATCGGCACCGCCGTCATCGTTCCCCTCGTCGTGCTCATGGTGAGCAGTTTTCTCGTCCTCGACCCGCTCGGATGGGACACCGAATGGGGCTTCGACAACTATGTGACGTTGTTCACCGACCGGGTCATTCCGGGAGCGTTCCTCAACACCATCATCATTAGCACGGGATCGACGGTGGTCGCGGTGGTGCTCGGCGTGGCGCTGGCGTGGATCAACGCCCGCACCAACTGCCCGCTGCGCGACTATCTCGAGCCCTACAACCTGATTCCGTTCTTCCTGAGCCCGTTCGTGGGGGCGATCGCCTGGCACAATCTCGCGGCGCCCGAGGTCGGGCTGCTCAACGGCTGGGCCCGCGACTTGCTGGGGATCGAGACCCATCTGTTCAATGTCGACAATATCTGGGGCGTGATCTGGGTGACCGGAATCTTCTTCACGCCGCTCGTCTATCTCTTTGTCGTCGGTTCGCTGCGGCGCATGGATCCGTCGCTCGAGGACAGCGCCCGCACGACGGGCGCGGGACTGCTGCGGACCACGCTGACGGTTACCCTGCCCCTGGTCATGCCCAGCATTCTCTCCGGCGCGATCATCGTCTTCGTGACCAGCGCCGGCGAGTTCGGCGTGCCCTTCAAGCTGAGCGCGCCCTACGGGTGGGAGACCCTGACGACCCAGATCTTCGCCAAGGCCGTCGGCGACGACGCCAATCACTATCTCGGCGCGACGATGAGCATGGCGCTGGGCCTGATTACGGTCTTCCTGATATGGATCCAGCAGCGCTACATCGCGCCGCGGTCATTCACCACGGTGACCGGCAAGGGGTACCGCCCCAACGTGCTCGATCTCGGGCGCTGGAAATGGGTCGCGCTCGCGTTCAATGTCTTCTACATCGTGGTCGCGGTGATCCTGCCGATCCTCTGCCTCATCATCGTCAGTCTGCACCCGGTCTGGACAGCGGAGATCCAGCTGTCGGAACTGACGCTGCGAAATTACGAAAAGACGCTTTTCTTCTGGCGGCCCGACAGCATCGAGGCCGCGACAAACGGGATTCTCAACAGCTTTTTCCTCGCGTTTACCGGCGCGAGCATCGCGATGGTCATGGCGCTTGTCGTGAGCTACATGATCCACCGCACCAAGGGTTTCGGATCGCGGCTCATAGACTTTCTGTGTGTGGTGCCGATCGGGTTTCCCGGAATCGTGCTGGCTATGGGGGTCCTGGTCACCTACATCCAGACGCCGATCTACGCGACCCTTTGGATCCTCATGCTGGGCTATATCACCCGGTTCTTCCCCTACGGCCAGCGCAATATTTCCTCGATCATGCTGGCGATTTCGGAAGAACTCGATCAGAGCTCGCGCATGGCCGGCGCGACCTGGTTCACCACGCTGCGCCGGATCACCATCCCCCTTCTGAAACCGGGAATCTTTGCCGGCTGGGTGCTGTTGTTCATCATATACCTGCGCGAGCTGTCGATCTCGATCATCCTCTATACAAGCGGCACCGAGACCCTTTCTGTCGGCGTCTATTACCTGACCAACTTCGAGAACGAGCCCCTCACCGCTGCATTGTCCATGGCGCAGACGGTGGTCCTGCTGATCTGTATCTACCTGTTCCGGCGCGTTGCGGGGCGGGAGGCCCTCACGGCATGAATACCGGCGGGGCAGCGCGGGCGTTTCCCTATCTGGAGGTCACCGACCTCGTCAAATGGTACGGCGGCGACCGCGCCGTGGACGGCGTCTCCTTTTCCGTACACAAGGGCCAGTTTCTCACCCTTCTCGGGCCGTCGGGCTGCGGCAAGACGACCACGTTGATGAGTATCGCGGGGCTGCACGCCATAGATTCGGGCAGGATCCGGGTCGGGGACGTCGTTTATACCGCGCCGCAAGAGAATATCTTTCTCGCTCCGGAGAAACGCGATATCGGCATGGTCTTCCAGAGCTACGCCATATGGCCGCACATGACCGTCGCCCAGAATGTCGCCTATCCCCTCGAGATCCGGAAATTCGGCCGGTCCGAAAGGGACGACCGGGTTGCCGAGGTGTTGCGGCTAGTCAATCTCTCCGACATGGCCGACAAGCTGGCAACGCAGCTGTCCGGCGGCCAGCAGCAGCGCGCCTCGCTTGCGCGCGCGATCGTGGCCAACCCGCGGCTGCTCCTGTTCGACGAACCGCTTTCCAATCTCGACCTCAAGCTGCGGGAACAGATGCGGGTCGAACTCAAGCGCATCCAGAACGAGGTCGGAATCACCTCGATCTATGTGACCCACGACCAGGCCGAGGCGCTTGTCATGAGCGACGACATCATCGTCATGAGCAAGGGCCGCATCGAACAGCAGGGCGGGCCGGTCCAGATTTACGGCAACCCGGTGAACCGTTATGTCAGCAACTTCATCGGGGTCGCCAATCTGCTCAGGGGGCGCGTGGTGCGGATCGAACCGGACGGCGAAGCCCGGTTCGAGATATCTGAAGGCGGCGCTGCCGTCACCCTCGCCTGCCGTTCGGGCAGCAGCGTCCGCGAGGGGGACGAGGCCGTCCTGTCGGTGCGGCCCGAGAACGTCCATGCAGAACGGGAACGCCCCGACGGGCCGGAGATCATGGGAGAGGTCGTCGACGCCATCTTTCTCGGCAATCATGTGGATTGCCGCATCCTCTGGCACGATTACGAATGGAAGGTGCTCGCGCACCCGCGGGACAGGCTGCGCCGCGGCGAGCGCGTGTACCTGCGGTTCGATGACGACCGCATGCTGGCGGTGAAACCGTGACCGGTCCGGCGCAGGCCATGGTCGAGATCGAGGGCCTCCGCAAGGTTTTCGGCGACGAGGTGGCGGTGAAGGACTTCAACCTGTCCGTGGCGGAAGGCGAATTCGTAACCCTGCTGGGGCCGTCCGGATGCGGTAAGACGACGACATTGCGCTGTATCGTCGGCCTCGAACGGCTCGACGCCGGAGAAATCCGGGTCGGCGGCGACATCGTCGCCTCGGCGCCGCGAGGCATTTACCTCAATCCCGAGGACCGCAATCTCGGCATGGTCTTCCAGAGTTATGCGGTGTGGCCGCATATGACGGTGTTCGACAATGTCGCATACGGGCTGCGGGTGCGGCGGGTCGCCGGGCGGAACCTCCGAAAACGGACCATGCGGGCGCTCGAGTTGGTGGATCTGGCCCATCTCTCCGAGCGCTACGCGACCCGGCTTTCCGGAGGGCAGAGACAGCGGGTCGCCCTTGCACGGGCCATTGTCTACGAGCCGCGCGTCATCCTGTTCGACGAACCTCTGTCCAACCTCGATGCGAAACTCCGCGAACAGATGAGGCTCGAAATCGTGCGCCTCCAGAAGGAGGTCGGCATTACGTCCATCTTCGTTACCCATGACCAATCCGAGGCGCTGGTGATGAGCGACCGGATCGTGGTGATGGATCGTGCTGTGATTCAGCAGATCGGCGATCCCGAAACCGTCTATTGCAATCCGGCCAACGCCTTTGTTGCAAATTTCATCGGGGTGACGACCCTCATGAAGGGGCGCCTCCGGGAGCGACGGGCCGGCGACGAGTGCCGCGTGGAGATTCCGCTCGGCGGCGGCCTTGCGCCGCTGGAGGTCGTCGCGCTGGGCGCCGCCGGCGCCGGTCCGGGGGATCCCGTGATCCTCAGCCTGCGGCCCGAGGACATCGTCCTGCATCTGGAGGAGCCCGCGCCGCCGCCCGCGAATATCATGCGGGGAGAGGTGATCGACATGGTCTATCTCGGCAGTTCCCTCGAAGGGCGCGTCCGGGTGGGCAAGCATGAGATCGGCGTTCAGATGGACTATCAGGAAAACCTGGTGCCGGGGCGGCCGGTGTGGCTGTCATTCCGCCCCGATCACGGACTTTGCCTTGCCGGTTAGGGCAGGCCGGCAGAAGTTACCAAGGGAGCGCGGTATGACGAAGATTTCGGTCGAACAGATGGAGAGCTACGTTGCACGGTTTTCCGAGCTTCGCGGCTCGAACGAAGCCTATATCGACAGCCGGTTGGCCGGCCATCGGCGGCGCAAGATCAACCTGATCGGCATGGGGGTGGTGGAAGCGGCCGATGCGCCCGACCTTCAGCCCAATATCCCCCTGCCGGCCCACGGCTTCAATCTCGGCATGATCCAGGCCGAGCACGGCAACGGCGCCGCCATGCATGCGCATGAAACCGAGGAAGTCTTCATGCCTCTGGTCGGGCGTTGGGCGATTACATGGCTGAGCGGCGATGCGGAGAAGGAGATCGTGCTCGACCCGTTCGACACGATCAGCGTCCCGATCGGGATCTATCGAGGGTTCCGCTATGTCGGCGAAGGCACGGGCACCCTGCTTACCCTGATCGGCGGCCCCGATGCGGGGCGCGTCGACTGGCATCCGTCGGTGGTCGAGGCCGCGGCCGAAACCGGGCTGACGCGCAGCCCGGAAGGCGATCTGGTCACCGCCTGAGCGCCACCGCCGACCTGCCCGGGGGGGGGCGCACCGGCCCTCTTTGGCAGGTCGTTCGGAGCGATCGGATATGGCGGGGCAGGGCCGGACGGGGCGGGCTTCCGCCCGGCCCGCCCGCGCGCCCTTGCCGCTCAGGCGCTGAGGCGCGTGGCGACGCGGCTCATGTCCGGTTCCTTGTGGAACTTGCCGTCCTGCATGATCGCGACCAGCCGGGACTGGTCCTGCAACACCTTGATGTTGGTCAGGGGATCGCCGTCGACGAGCACGAGGTCGGCGAGATAGCCCTCGCGGACGATGCCCAGTTCGCCGCCCATGCCCATGATCTGCCCGCCGTACATGGTTCCTGCCTTGATCGCCTCCATCGGCGAGAAGCCGACCATGTCCACGAAGTACTCGAAATCCTTGGCATTGGTGCCGTGCGGCGTCCACGCAAAGCCGTAATCGCCGCCGATCAGCACGCGGATGCCGCGCTTGTGCATCGCCAGCATGGTTTCGCAGGCCTTTTCCAGTTCGCGCTCGTAGAGATCGGTCACCGGGGTGCCGGGCTTGATGCCGTAGTCTCCCGCGTTGCGCGCGGTGTTGATCAGCCAGGCGAGGCCGGGCGCCACGAAATGCTTGTCCTTGTTGGCCTCCAGCAGGTCCAGCGTCTCTTCGTCGCAGTAGGACGCGTGGTAGATGATCTCGATGCCGAGCCGCACGCAGCGCCGGATCGATTCGGCGGAGCGGGCATGGGCGGCGAGGCGGCGATGGCGGCCCTTGGCCTCGCTGACCGCGACGGCGACCTCCTCGTCGGTGAACTGGTTCTCCTCCGCACCCATCCCGGTGAGCTCTTCGCCCGACAGGTTGATCTTGATCGTGTCGACCCCCCATTTCATGAGCTGGCGGACTTCGCGGCGTATCTCCTCGACACCGGAGACGACGATGCCGAGATTGAGCCCCTTGTGGTCGATATGCGGCAGGCTGGCGTCGCCAAGCCCGCCCACGACGGTGAGTTCGGGGCCGGCGGCGGTGTAGCGCGGGCCCGGCACCTTGCCGTCCCGGATAGCATCGCGGATCACCACGTCCAGTCTGGGTTTCGCGGCTGCGGCGCCGTAGCCCGCGGTGAAGCCCGCGTCGATCACCAGCTTCGCCATGTACACGCAGTTCAGCATGTGCTCTTCGATCGGCATGAGCTGAATCGGATCGATCCCCGGGGCATTGTTCCAGCTCAGATGGAGATGGGCGTCCACCATGCCGGGCATCAGGGTCATGCCGCGCCCGTCGATCCGCTGTTCGCCGTTGGCCGCGCTCCAGCCGCCATTGCCGAGGCTGCCGCCGAAGCCGCCGCCCGCGCGGGACACCGACTTGATCCGGTTGCCGGAGACCTTCACTTCGCCGCTATAGGGCGCTTCGCCGGTGCCGTCGAGGATGCGGACATTTGAAAATACGATCTCCGGTTCCGAGCGTCCGTTGCCGTTGGAGCCGCCCCAGCCGCCGAAAGCGATCTCTGCCATGGTCTTTCTCCCTGTCGTGCCCGGTTACGGGCGGACTCCGTCGAGATGGCGCCTCAGCGACTCCGCCGTTCGGCCGGGCATTTCGATCGTCATCCAGTGGCCCGCGCCGGGCAGGATTTCGAGCTCCGCCCCGCCGATCCGGCCCTTCAGCGTCTCGGCCGCCGCAACCGGGGCCACCGGATCCCTTTCTCCCGCGATCAACAGTGTCGGGCAGGCGATTGCGGCGTGGTTCGCCGCGCGCGCGCCCGCCAGCGCGCGGCAATGCCAGGCGTAGCCCGCGGGGGTCTGGCGCATCAGGCTCGCTCGGACGAAGGTCCGTGCGAGGACGCCGGCGTCGCCGGACGCCGCCGCCACGCTCTCGGTCGATATGCTGTCGGCGATCCCGGCCATGCCTTCAAGTTGCGCAGCTTCCGCCCGTTTCTCGAGCGCCCGGCGCGCCGCCGGCGCCAATTCCAGAATGGGCCCGAAAAGGACCAGACTCAAGACCGATTCGGGGGTGTCGGCGGCGAGGTGCTGGCAGATCAGGCTGCCCATGGAATGGCCGGCAAGGTGGGCGCGGTCGATCCCCGCGGCGCGCAGCGCATCGCGAACGGCGGAGGTTAGGCCTTGCAGCCCGGCCCGGCCCGGCCGCAAGGCGGATCGCCCGGCCCCCGGCAGATCCGGACGCAGCACGCGGTAGCCGCCGAGCCGGTCCATCAGCGGCGAAAAGCTGTTCGAATCCCCGCCCAGCCCGTGGATCAGCACCACCGCGGGGCCTGTCCCGCCGCTGTCCTCTGTCACCATTCCGCCGAGGCGCAGATCTGCCATCGCTCAGGACGCCGCTTCCTCGCCATGATTCGGGATCAGGATGATCGAGCCGGCGGTTTGGCGAGCCTCCAGCGCCCGGTGGGCTTCGGCGGCCTCCTGCAGGGCGAAGCGCCGGTCGATCTCCACCGTGACGATGCGCCGGTCGATGGCATCGAACAGGCGGTCCGCGCTCGCCCGGAAACGTTCGGGCGGTGTCGTGTAATGGACGTAGTTCGGGCGCGAGACTGTGGCCGAGCAGCCTGCCAGCATGCCGATGTCCCACGGACCGATATCGCCCGAGGCCTGGCCGAAGCTGACCAGATGACCGCGTTCGGCCAGCGCCCCGACCGAATGGGCGAAGCTGTCCCGGCCGACTCCGTCATAGATCACGTCCGCCCCGCGCCCGTCGGTGAGGTCGCGGACCTGCTCCTCCAGGCTCTTCTCGCCCGGGGTGACGACGTGATGCGCGCCGACGCTGCGCGCGATGCGGGCCTTCTCCTCTGTCGAGGTTGCACCGATGACAGTGGCCCCGAGCCGGTTCGCCCACTGGCACAAGAGCCGCCCGACGCCGCCGGCGGGCGCATAGACCAGGACGGTCTCGCCTGCGGCGACGGCGTGCACGCGGTGGAGCAGGAATTCCGCGGTCACGCCCTTGAGCAGCGCGGCAGCGGCGGTTTCCTCGTCGATACCGTCCGGCAGCGGAATGACCGCGCCGGCATCCATGGTGCGCACGCTGGTATAGGCGCCGAGCGGCGGGCAGGCGTAGGCGGCGCGCTGTCCGGGGGCGAGATGGGTCACACCCGCGCCCACGTCCACGACAACCCCTGCCCCCTCCATGCCCAGCACCCCCGGCGGCGTCAGCAGGTCGAAATAACCGGTCCGGCAATAGACATCGATGAAGTTCACGCCCACCGCCCGATGGCGCAGGCGGACCTCGCCCGGCCCGGGCGGCAGCGCCTCGGCCGGCTGCGGATGCAGCTCTCCGGCGCCGCCGTGGCGGTCGATCGCGATGGCCGTCCCGGCAATGGCTGCACTCCCCGGGGGCCGGGCCGGAGACGCCGCCGGCACCCTGGGCCGTTCCCCGGCGGGGGGGCGTTCAAGGCGGGCGCGGACCGCCGCAAAACCCGCCTCGTACACCTCGGCCGCGACCAGTTCGGCAAGCTCCCGCTCGCGGCCCGGCGGGGTGTCGAAGGTGGAACTCCAGTGCCACAAGGTCCGGTCGCCGTCGGTCACCGGTTTCAGATAAACCTCGGCCACATAGTCGTGGAGAGGGATATCGGCATCGACGATGGCGTAGCGGAAGCGGCAGTCCCGGTCGGACAGCGACAGCAGCCTCTCGCGGACATTGCCGGCTTCCCGCAGGTCGAAATTGCGCACGCAGCCGACCTGATCGGTGCGCATCGAGTCCTCGAGCATGCTGCGCTGCACGACGGGGTGCCAGCGGTCGTGGCCGTTGAAGTCGCGCAGGATCTCCCACACCGCCGCAATCGGGGCGTCGATCACCGTGCTGCGCACCACCCGGACCATGCGGGTCAGGATCCGAAGCGAAGCTTCAGAGCGTCGAAAGCCGCCTGGAAGACATCATTGCCGATCGCCGCGACGAGTTCCGCCTCCGCCGCCGGGTCGCAGTCGAACTCGGCGGTCCATTCGGCGAAGGTGCGCTGGCCGTCGGTCACCGGCACGAGCTTGAGCGTCGCGATGTAGTTCTCCACCCCCATCGGGCTTTCGAGGATCGCGTAGGTGACGCTGTAGTCGTAGTCCGACAGCCCGAGCAGGCGTTCGCGCAGGAAACCGCCGTCTTGCAGGCGGAACGCGCGGACGCAGCCGATCTGGTCGGCAGGCTGGCCGCCCTCGATCCGGCTTTCCCGTACCGCCGGCACCCAGTCCGGCAAGGCGTTGAAATCCCGGACCGCCTGCCAGACCCGGTCGGCCGGCGCCCCGATCACCGAGGAAACATAGACCCTGGACACGTGTCAGCCGTCCCCGTCCCTGATTTTCTCGGCGTCCTTGGCGAGGCTCGCCGCATCCCGCGCCGAACGGAAGACGTCGCCAAGACGCGCGACATTGGCGTTCTCGATGCCGATCTCCTTCATCAATTCGTCGATCAGCGGGCTCTGCACCCGGTAACGCAGCACACTCTCGACCACCTCGTCCGTCGGGCTGCGCCCCGACCCGCCGCCGCCGGCGAGGCCGTCGACATGGAGGATCTTGATGCCCTCGATATTCTCCATCGGGCGGACGCTCTCGCGGATGATGCCTTCGAGGCGGTCGAGCAATCCGGCGCGGAGCCGAGCGGCGCGCGCATCCTCGGTCAGCACGTTCTCCGCCTCGTTGCGCAGCCGGTCGGCCTCCGCCGCCACCGCCGCGGTCACCCGGTCGGCCTCGGCCGCGATTTTCGCCGTGTCGGCGTCCTTGCCGGCGATGATCCGGTCGATCGCGGCGATCCGTTCGGCGACCTCCATCTCGCGTACGGTCGCGACCTTTTCCTCCGCTGCCGCGGCGTTGGCGCGGACGGACTCGGTGGCGATCCGCGCTTCCGCCTCGTCGGAGTTCTTCTTCAGGATTTCGATCTGTCGTTCGATCTCGGCGAGTTCCACCGTCATTTCGCGTTCGACCTCGAGCCGCCGGAGATCGCGTTCGTGGACGATCCGCGCCTCCTCGATCCCCCGGTCCGACAGGATGCGCGACCGCTCCACCTCCTCGCGCGCGGCGATCTCCGCCTCCTCCACCGACCTGCGCCGGTCGATCTGCTGCGCCTGGAGCAGCCGGTCGCGCTCGATACGCGCCCTGTCCAGCGTCTGGTCCTGGGCGATGCGCGCCGCTTCCACCTCCTTCTGCGCCTCTATGCGGGCGGTTTCGGTCTGCTGGCCGCGCGCGATGTCGCGGGCTTCGGTCTCCGCGTCGGCGAGGATCTGGGCCTCGCGCAACTGACGCTGGGAGGCTATGCGCGCCCGCTCCAAATCCTCGTTCGCGGTAATCTCGGCGTTCTCCAGGTCGTGACGCTGACGAATCTGTTCTTGGCGCACCTGCCGTTCGCGCTCGATGCGCGCGGTTTCCAAAGCCTGTTCCTGGGCGATGCGGGCGCGCTCCACCTCCTCCTGTGCGCGAATCTCGGTCTCTTCCAGGGTGCGGCGGCGTTCGATCTCGAAGCCGCGGGTTTCCTGCTGGCTGGCGATCCGCGCCTGTTCGGCCTCGCTTTCCTTGGCCACATGGATGCGGGCGACCTCCGCGCGCTGGTCGGCGCGCAGGGTCTCCAAGGCGCGCTGCTGGTTCAACCGCGCATCCTCGCTTTCCTGTTCCAGCTTGAGGGTCTGTTTTTCCGCTTCGAGATTCTGGCTGCGGATCGCGACCATCGAAGACTGCTCGATGTCGTTGCGCAGCTTGCGCCGCGCCTCGATGGTCTCGATCAGCCGGGTCAGGCCTTCGGCGTCGAACCGGTTGGACGGGTTGAAGAACTCGAGATTGGTCTGGTCGAGGTCGGTAATCGCCACCGACTCCAGTTCGAGCCCGTTCTGGGCCAGCGCGACGGCGGCGCGCTCCTCGACCGCAGCGACGAAATCGCCGCGCCGTTCGTGCATTTCGTCGAGCGTGCGCTCCGCGGCGACCGAGCGCAGCGCGCCGACGAACTTGCCGGACAGCAGCTCGGCCAGCCGTTCCGCCTCCAGCGTGCGCCGCCCCAGCGTCGACGCCGCGGCCGCCACCGCCGCCTTCTGCTGCAGGACCCGCACGAAGAACTCGGCTTCGATGTCGACGCGCACCCGGTCGCCGGTGATGACGGCGTTGTCCCTGACGCGCGAGATGGCAATCCGCACGACGTTGAGGTTGACCGGCGTCACCTCGTGCACGATGGGCAGAACCAGCGCCCCGCCATTGATGACAACTTTTTCGCCGCCGAGGCCGGTGCGCACGAAGGCGACTTCCTTGGTCGAGCGGTGATACAGCCAGTTGAGCAGATAGACGATCACCACGATCGCGATGATCGCCACGATGAGCCACAGGATGATGCCCCCGATCAGGCTTCCCGTCATGATCCGGCCCTCCCTATCATTCCACCCTGATCGCCTTGAAGGCTCTTGTCTGTTCGGTCAGGGCGGTTTCCGTCGGCAGGCGCTCCATCGAAGAGGCGCCGTAAAACCCATGACAATTCTCCGTTTCGTTCAGGACGAATTGCGCATCTCCGGGCATGGACACCGGTCCACCGTGCACCAGTACCACAATCCCGGGGTTGATCCGCATCGCAGCGGCGGCCCAGGCGTCCACCATGGCGGGGCAGTCTTCCAGCTTGACCGCGGTTTCCGCGCCGATGGACCCGCCCGTGGTCAGCCCGAGATGGCAGACCACGATGTCGGCGCCCGCCCGAGCCATGGCCTCCGCTTCCTCCTCGCAAAAAACGTAGGGCGTGGTCAGCAAATCCTTGTCATGGGCCATGCGGATCATGTCGACCTCGAGTCCGTAGGACATGCCGGTCTCTTCCAGATTGGCCCGGAAAACACCGTCCATCAGCCCGACCGTCGGGAAATTCTGCACCCCCGAGAACCCGAGCTGCGACAGTCCGTCGAGATAGGAATCGAAGATGCAGAACGGGTCGGTCCCGTTGACTCCGGCGAGCACGGGCGTATTGCGCACGACGGGCAGCACTTCACGCGCCATCTCCATCACCACGTCGTTGGCGTTGCCGTAGGCCAGCAAGCCGGACATGGAGCCCCGGCCCGCCATGCGGTAGCGCCCTGAATTGTAGATGACGATGAGGTCGATGCCGCCTGCTTCCTCGCATTTGGCGGACAGCCCCGTCCCCGCCCCACCGCCGATGATGGGGATGCGGGCGGCCTTCATGGCCTGGAATTTCTCGATCAGGACCTTGCGTTCAAACCGCGGCATGGCGGGCCATCCTCGACAGGGGGCTGATCTCCTGGAGGGCGTCGGCGGCCGCCCGGGCGAAAGCCGGCGCGTTGATGTGGTGGGGCAGGCGGACGAGGCGCCGGGTCGGCGTCTGGTGCACAGTGTCCGCGATGGCATCGAACAGGGCCGCGTCGGCGTCGGGCGCGTGGAAGGGCTGGCCCGGGGCGTCCAGCGCCGATACCCCGCCTTCCGGGACCAGTAGACGGACCGGTCCGGTCATCCGGTTCAGCCGCTCGCCGATCCACCTGCCCATTCGCGCGTTTTCCTCCGGCGTGGTGCGCATCAGCGTGACCTGCGGATTATGCTCGACGAAGAGGCGGTGGCGGTAGCGCTCGGGCACCGTGTCGCGGGGACCGAAATTCACCATGTCGAGCGCGCCGAGGGACACGACATAGGGCAGCCGCGTGCGGATGAAGGCGCCGAACCGGTCTTCGGTTGCCGGGAAAACCCCTCCCATCTGCAGGTCGCAGATTTCCGTGGTGGTCAGATCGACCGCCGCCGCGAGTAGGCCGCTGTCCGCCAGCTTTTCCATCGACCTGCCGCCGGTGCCGGTCGCATGGAAGACAAGGCAGTCGTACGTGTCTTCAAGCAGAGCGGTGACCTGCTGCACCGCCGGCGTGGTGACGCCGAACATGGTGAGCCCGATGCAGGGCTTGTCCGCCTGCTCGGGTTCCGGCCGGCGCCGTTCCGCGAGCATGCCGGCCACCGCGCTGGCGCCGTTGGCGAGAACCGTCCGGCTGATCGGGTTTAGGCCCTGCACGTCGGTGACCGAATACATCATCATGATGTCGGCTGCGCCGACATAACGGCCGACCTCGCCCGAGGCGACGGTCGAGATCATCACCTTGGGAATGCCGACCCGGAGCGCCTGCATGGCCGGCGTCGCGAGCGCCGTTCCGCCCGAGCCGCCGGCCGAGATAACCCCGGCGACATCGGGCTGGCGCACCAGCCAGACCTCGAACGCCTCGGCCATCGCCGCCACCGATCGACCGCGGTCGCCGGTGAAGACCCCGGACGACCCGCGCGGATGCGACGCCGCCACGATGTGGGGCGGAACATCGGCAGACGACGCCGCGCCCGAGGTCGACAGATCGACCGTTTTCACGGGAACGCCGAGGGCGATCAGCCGGTCGCGGATGAAACCGAGCTCCGCCCCCTTGGTGTCGAACGTGCCGGCCAGGTAGACGCTTCCAGCGGATTTCGGATCGAAGCTCGCCGCCGGCTCGCGGAACAGCGGTTCCGGTTTCGCATCGAACGGCCGCTCCGCGGGTTCGGTTGCCGCGGCGGGCCGCTCCTGCCAGACGGCCGCGGACCAGCGCGTCGGCGGAACGTAGGCGAGCGCCTCTGCCGCGGGCTCTTCCGTCCGCTCCGGCGGGGCGGCCGCTGCGTCCGCGCCGTCGTCCGGCGCCTCCTCCTCCTCGGCGACGCCGTTGGCGGCCGGGCCGCCGAGGTCCAGGTCCTCATGCGAATGGCGCCCCACCCCCAGCAGCCTCTCCTGGAGCAGCCGGTCGGCGGCCAGCGCGCTCGACGGCATGGTGCGCGGGATCCGGCCGTTGACCATGATCGAGACCTGCTCGGCGATCGCGGTGGCGACGGAGATGTTCTGTTCGATCAGGAGGACCGCGACTTGGTTTTCCTCCGCCAGCGCGGCCAGCAGCTTTTCCACCTGGTCGACGATGACCGGGGCGAGCCCCTCGGTCGGCTCGTCCAGCACCAGGAGTTCGGGATCCTGGAGCAGCGCGCGGGCGATCGCGAGCATCTGCTGTTCGCCGCCCGACAACTGCCCGCCGCCGTTGTTGCGGCGTTCGGCGAGGCGCGGAAAGGCGTCGTAGACGCGCTCCACCGTCCAGGCGCCGCCGCCGGTCCAGGTGAGCCGCAGGTGTTCGTTGACCGTGAGCGAAGGCCACAGCCGGCGCCCCTGGGGCGTATAACCGACGCCGCGGTTGGCGATCCGGTAGGGCGGCAGTCCGACGAGCTCTTCGCCGGCCATGCGGATCGAGCCGCGCTGCACCGGCAGCAGGCCCATGACGGCGTTGCACAGGGTTGTCTTGCCCATGCCGTTGCGCCCGACCACGGCGTGAACCCCCGAGGTCAGGGTAAGGTTGACCCCCTGCAGGGCATGGGACAGGCCGTAATAGACGTGCAGGTCGCGGATCTCGAGCGCATGCGGATCCGGTGCGATCCTGCGGGCGCGGTCACGCACGCCCGGCCGCCCTCTCGCGATGCCCGAGATAGACCTCCTGGATCTCGGGATCGTTCTCGATCTCGTCCGGCGTGCCCTGTTTGAAGATACGCCCGTTGTGCATCATGGTGACCCGCTCGGCGACGCGCAGCGCGACATCCATGTCGTGTTCGATGATGATGAAGCCGATGTGCGACGGCAGGGACTGGAGAATCTCCACCAGATCGGTGCGTTCGGTCGGCGAAAGCCCGGCGGCCGGCTCATCGAACAGGATCAGGCGCGGCGCCCCCGACAACGCCAGCGCAACCTCCAGCTGGCGCTGCTGGCCATGGCTGAGTTCCGCCACCGGCGTATCCCGCCGGTCGTCGAGATGGACGGCGTGCAGCAGGGTTTCCGCCATCTCCATGGCGCCGTCGTCGCGTCGGGGGCGCAGCAGCGAATAGCGGCCGCGCCCGACGCCGCGGCAGGCGAGAAAGATGTTCTCGATGACGTTGAGCCCGCCGAACAGCAGCGATATCTGATAGGTCCGGCGGAGGCCGCGGCGAATCCGCTCGTGAACCGGCAGATACGTCACGTCCTCGCCGAACAGTCTCACGCGCCCCGAGGTCGGCGGGAAATCCCCCGTGATCGCGTTGAACAGGGTCGTCTTTCCCGCCCCGTTGGAACCCAGCACCGCGCGCCGCTCGCCGGCGCGGACGGTCATGTCGATATCCGCCATCGCCACCAGCGCGCCGAAATGGCGGCTGACGCCGGTCAGCTCCAGCGCGTATTGCCCGGCCTGCGGCAGGGCGGAACGCGGAACGGCGGCGCCGGGTTCGTCCAACGGTGTCCTCGGCAACGCTCGGTTGGCCCTGGCTTACTTGCAGGGCGGGTTGGTGCGGCTGACCGGGCCGTATTTCAGGAACTGCTCGTAGGGCAGCCCGAAGGTCTGGGAGATCTGCGGGATGACCTTGATCGTCTTGTTGACCAGGTTGCCGCCCGGTCCCTCGACGACTTCCGTCAGGAAGATGTCGGCGACGGCGTTACGGCGCTCGTCGAGCGAGACCATTCCGGTCGGCGACTCGAACTTGAGCGTCGCCAGCGCCGCGCGCAGCTTCTTGCCGCCGTCGGACAGATCGCCCTGCACCTTGTCCAGGGCCAGCAGCGCGGCCTTGGTGTTGATGTAGTAGCCGTGGGCGAACAGCGACGGCGACGGGAACCCGCCCTTGTCCGAGAACAGTTTCTTGTACTGCGCAACGAACGCGGCCCAGCGCGGGTCGTCCCAGGTATCGGAAATCGGCCCGGCGGAAGGCGTGCCGATCACGGTCTTGCGGATTTTGCCCTTCGAGCCCAGCACGGTCTGGTCGACGGTGATCGATCCGCCGATCAGCGGCAGATCGCCGCCCGCCTGCTGATACTGGCTCAGGAAGTTGATCGCATCGGCGCCGCCCAGCGCGACGTAGATTGCGTCCACATCGTCAGGCAGCGCGGCGATGACCGATGAGTAGTCCTTGTTGCCGATCGGCACCCAGAAACGCGCATCGGCCGGCGCCTTGCCGCCGAGACGGCAGAACGGCTCGAGGAAGCCGAAGACCTGGGTGTAGGGGAAGGAATAGTCTTCCGCGAGAACCGCAACCTTGCGGTACTTCTTGACGTTGTATGCGTATTCGCCGAGCCCGGCCATCCACTGGGCGCCTTCCGTCGAAAAGCGGAAGAAGTTGGGCGCCGGGTTTCGCAGGGTCGTATCCTGCGCCGCCGACGTTCCGTTGAGGAACGTGACGTTGCCCTGGGTCTTGGCATAATCCTTGACGGCGAGCCCTTCGGAGCCCGACAGCGGGCCGACCATGATCTGCACACCGTCCTGCTCGACCAGCTTGCGTGTCGCCCGGATGGCGCTGGCCGGGGATGCGTCCGACGATCCGGTGATCAACTCGATCTTCTTGCCGCCGGCGGTGTATTTGAACTCTTCCAGGGCCATGGTGATGCCGCGGATGCCGTCCTGGCCCGGTGCGGCGAAGGCGCCTTCGAGGGTCGCAAGCCCGCCCATCTTGATCGTGTCCTGCGCCGCGGCGGGGCCCGCCAGGGCCAGGGCCGCAGCGGCCAACAGGGTCTTTCTGGCAATGTGCAACATGGATTGTCTTCCTCCTACATGCGTTTGGGCGAACTGGCGGAATGCCAATCGTCCCGATTGGCGCGCGCTCCCCGCAGGGCGTTCGCGCGAGGCAGCCGGATTCGCGACTCCGCCCGGCGCCACAGGCCGAGCATCCCGTCCGGCGAGAACAATACGATAAGCAGAAACGCCAGGCCGATCACGGTGTTGAATCGCTCCCGGTCGATCAGGTCGATCGCGAAATTCTCCAGGAGCACGAACGCAACGGCGCCCAGAAACGGTCCGATCGGCGCTCCCAGACCGCCGACAACCGCGATCACCAGAATGTCGATGACCATCTCCACGCCGACCAGACCGGGAGAAACCCGCCCGTTGAACCACACCAGCAGGACACCGGCCGTGCCGGCGATCACCCCGGCGAAGAAATAGGCTGCGACCCGGTGCAGGGTCACATCGATGCCGAGCGCACGCACGCGCCGCGGATTGTCGCGGACGGCCTGGAGTCCCAGCCCGAATGTCGAACGCGAACCGTAGAGCACGGCGAAATAAAAGAAGGCCGCGACCGCCAGACACAGGTAGTAGAAGGGCGTGGGATCGCGCCAGTATACGCCGAACAGGACCGGCGGCTCGATTCCGGCAAAGCCGGTAAAGCCGTTGAAGATGATGTAGTTCTGCCGCACGAAATAGAAGAAGGCAACGGCGATCGCGAGCGTGATCATGATGGTGTAGATGCCCTCGGTGCGTGCAGCGATCGCCCCGATGAAGGTGCTGAGCAGCGCCGCGCCCAGGATCGCGACCGCCGCCGTCAGCCACCATGGCCAGCCCAGCCCCATGACGCCGACGCTGTTGGTGCCGAGGATTGCCATGATGTAGGCGGCGAAACCGGCAACCGTCATCTGCGCCAGGCTGACCATCCCGCCGTAGCCGGCCAACATGGTGAGCGACAGCGCGATGGTCCCCAGGATCAGGGAATAGGCGCCGATCTGGAAGGTGAAGAAATCCGAGGCGAACCACGGGTAGGCGACTAGGAAGACGACGACCAGAAGGACCGCCGGATTGATCCCGAACGGCCACCGGCCCGACCTTTCCGCCGCGGCCGGCACGTCAACGGGTTCCCATGATGCCCTGGGGCCGGACGGCGAGGACGCCGACCATGATCAGGAAGGTGAGCACCACGCCGTAGGTGGGGAAATAGGCGAGGCCGAACTGTTCGGCGAGCCCGATCAGAAGGGCGCCGATCGCGGCTCCGGTGACCGAACCCAGCCCGCCGACGATCACCACGACGAGCGACGCGAGGAGATACCGGATGTCTTCGCCCGGCGCGATGGAGAGGGCGGTGCCGCCGACCACGCCGGCGAATCCGGCCAGCCCGGCGCCGATCGCAAAGACCAGGGCAAAGACGAAATGCACGTTGACGCCGGAGGCCGCAAGCATCTCCCGGTCGTTGACCCCGGCCCGGATCATCATGCCGATGCGGGTGCGGTTGAGGAAAACCCAAAGGCCGATTCCGACCACCACGGCAACGCCGAGCACGGTCAACCGGTACATCGGGTACTTGATGAACACCGGCGTTCCGGATGCCTTGACCACCGAAATCACCGGCAGGACCACCGCGCCGTACAGCCCTTCCGGGGTATCGAACTGATAGGTCGTGCCGGTCCAGACCGCCAGCATCAGGTCGGCGGCGATGATCGATATTCCGATGGTCACCAGGGTCTGGCGCAACTCGTCGCCTTCCATCCGGCGGAAAACCGCCACCTGCAGCAGCACGCCGCTGACCGCGATCACCAGAAAGGCGACGGCGAGGCCGAAGAACCAGCTTCCGGTCGCCTCGGCCACCTCGTAGCCGATATAGCCGCCGAGCAGGTACATCGAGCCATGCGCCAGGTTGACGTTGCGCATCAGGCCGAAAACCAGCGTGAACCCGCTGGCCACGAGAAAGTACAGGCCGCCGAGGGTAACGCCGTTGAGCAATGTGGTGACGAAGGTCTTCTTCCGGCCGATGGCATCGATCAGCCAGTCGGGCCATACCGCGAATATCAGCCACAGCAACGCCGCTGCGAACAGAACGATCCCGAGAACCAGGAGCGTCCGGCGCTGCGTCGGTCTGGGCACGGCGGGTCAGGGTCCGAAGCGGTGTCCGGGCGAGAGCGCCGCCGCCGTGCGTATCGATCGGGCTGCGGGGCCGGCCCGCGGCGTCGCCATCGTCGATCCTCCCCGCCGAACCGCAGCGGCGCCGCGGGCAGGGGCAATCCGGCGGGCCTGCCGGAATCCGGCCGCGCCGCATGTTCCGGTCTCTGACATCGCCGAACAGTCTGTCCAAACCCGCCCCAACCCGCAACCGCGTAACCGCCGCCGTGCGCCGCCCGGACGGCGGCAGTGGACACCGAACCGACGCTGCCCCGAGCCGGAGGGAAGGGCCCGGTTCGGGGGTTCGGCGGCCGCGCCTCCGACAGCACACGGCCCGGCCCGGCCTCGCAGAGTCCCGGGGGCCGTGGGCGCGCTCCGGCTGCTTGCCATTGACAAAAGCTATAGCGAGAGCAAGCCTGCACCGTCCCGCAACCGGCACACGGCGACGGGTTTCGGTCGATGGAGTTGAGACAGCTTCGCTATTTCTGCAAGGTGGCCGAGCACCGCAGCTTCAGCGGCGCGGCGGGGGCCCTGAACGTCTCGCAGCCGACACTCGGCGTGCAGATCAAGAAACTCGAGGAAGAGCTCGGCCTCCAGCTTTTCCGGCGTCATTCTCGCGGCGCCGAATTGACCGAAGCGGGTTCCATCTATTTTTCGCATATCCGGGACGTGCTGCGGCGCCTCGGGATCGCCGAGCAATCGATCGATCATCTGCGAACCGCGCCGCGGCAAGCCCTCAGGATCGGCGTCATTCCGTCGATCGGCATCGCCGTGATGTCGACGGTGCTGGAAGCCGCCGAGGCGCTCCTTCCGGACCTCGAGATTTCGATCCTCGTCGAGTTCACCGAGAACCTGTCGCTTGCCCTGGTCGCCGGCGAGATCGATTGCGCCCTCTCATTCGCGCCGATACAAGATGAACGGTTCGAATCCTCCCCGCTCTATCTCGACCGGATGCGCCTGATCGGGAGCGACGCACTCATCGGGAACCTTCCGGACAGCGTTTCCTTCGAGGTCGCCGCGAGCCTGCCGCTCGCCTTGGACAAGTACAGCGTCGCACCGCGCGCTGCGAAGGAGCTTGGCGTTCCCCTGACGAGATCGCTGCAAATTCGCTCGATGCTGCTCCGCCAGGAACTGGTTGCCAACGGGCAACGGGGTTTCATCGGCCCTTATCTGTTCATGCACAAGCAGATCGAGAAGGGCGAGGTGCGGTGCCATGACATCGAACGGCCCAGTATCTGGTGCCAGCTTTATTTGAACTCGAAGCGCGTACAGACCCTTTCGGACGCGGAGCGGCAAGTCTTCGACCTGATACGGCAGCACATAGACAAGTCGATCCGGTCCGGCGAATACCGCTGGCTGCCGCCCAACGCGAAGGCGTTCTCGGCCTCCCGCGATATAGGGGAAGCCTATATGTTGTATTGACAATTCGTCATTTTCATGATTCTGAATTCTGCCTACGACACCTTCAGGGCCGCGGCCGAAACACCCGCGCATCCTGCCGCAATCGCAAACGCAGCGCCGTACAACCGCAAACCGGGAGGAATTCATGGTTCAGATGTCGACCAAGGCAAATCGCCGCCGGATCGCCGGGGCGTTCTTGGTCATCGCACCGTTGCTGGCGAGTTACCCATCGGCGGCCGAAGAACTGTCGGTGGCCACGTTCATGCCGCCGCAGCACCACATCAACAGCAATCTGTTCAAATGGTTCGGCGAGGAAATCTCCAAGCGCTCCAACGGCAGCCTGACCGTGAAGGTTTTCCCCGCCGGCCAGCTCGGCGCCGGACCGGTTCAGCAATGGAAACGCGCCGTCGAGGGGGTTGCCGACATCACCTTCGGAATCCAGGCCTACACCGCCCCCCTGTTCCCGCGCTCGATGCTGATCATCCCGCCGGGCAAGGCGACGACGGCGAGGGAGGCAACCGAGCGGCTGTGGAAGGTCTACGACCGCTATCTCGCGCAAGAGTACAAGGCCGTCAAGGCGATGGGGGTGTTCACCGTCGCTGGCGACCATATTGCCGCGACGCGCGACGTTTCCACCATGGACGGGCTGCGCGGGGCGAAGCTCGTTCCCTTTGCGGCGATGACGACCCCGATCGTGAAGGCGATGGGGGCGGTCCCGGTGCAGATGCCGGTCACGCAGATGTACACCGGCCTTTCGACCGGTACGATCGATGCGGCTTAAGCTTCGTTGAACAACATCACCCCGCCCTGGAACTTCTGGGACGTCGCCAAGTTCGTGGTCGGCAACGTTCCGATCAATTTCGCGGCCACTTACATCGTGATGAACAAGGAACGCTATAGCGGCCTGTCGCGCGAACACCGCAAGATCGTCGACGATCTCTCCGGCCTGACCATGTCGCTCAAGGGCGCGGAATCTTTCGACGGCGCCAGTCGAGGTTCGGGGAAGGTGATGCAGACCTCGCCGAAGATGGCGCGGGTCAAGTGGATCCAGGTCTCCGCCGAGGAGCGGGCCAAGATGGATGCGGCGGTCCAGCGCGGGCTGGAGATCCTGTTCGCGGATTACGAAAAGCGCGGCATCAAGGATGCGCGCGAGATCTACGAGGCGATCAACAAGTAGAGACCCCCAGCGGATGGATGCCGGCGACGCCCGGCCCGGCTGGCTTCGCCGGCTGGACCGGTGGGTAGAGCGGCTGACGTTTCTCGTCGGCGGGATCGGGCTCGCGGTCATGGTCCTGCTGACGGCCTGGAACGTCATCGTGATGCGCAAGGTCCTCAACGACCCCATCGTCGGCGCCGAGGATATCCTGATCCTCAACCTCGTGATCCTGGTTGCGGTCGCCATCCCCTATGGCGGCCGCTCCGGCGCGCATATCGAGATCGAGATATTCGAGGCCTGGATGTCGAAGGCCTTCGCGCGCTGGTCCCTGGCGGCGATGAAGCTGCTCGCGATCCCTCTCGTCGCGGTCCTGGCCTGGCGGCTGTTCAAATCGGGTGCATCGGCCCGCGAATTCGGCGAGGCGACACAGCAGCTCCTGATCTCCTACGAGCCGTTCTATTTCGCCATGGGTGCGATGATCGCGCTCTACGCTGCGATTCTGATCGCCGACCTGATCCTGTTGCTCGCCGGCCGGGACCCCGCACCGATGCCCGAGCCGGACGGGGAAGCGCAATGAGCATGTCGCTCATCGGGGTGATCGGGCTGCTCGTTCTGTTCGGGCTCCTGGCCTTCCGGTTTCCGGTCGCGCTCGCGATGATCCTGGTCGGCACCGTCGGCACCTTGTGCGCCCAGGCGAACCGCTTTATCGGCCTCGGCATGGCCGGCGATCAGGCCTGGGCGCGAGGCTGGAACACGGCGATGTCCAACCTGTCGGGCGAGGCATTCGAGGTCGCCTCGAACTTCAACCTCCTGGTCATCCCGATGTTCGTTCTGATGGGCAGTCTCGCGGGCGTTTCCGGCATGTCGCGCGACCTGTTCACCGCGGCGCACCGCTGGATCGGCCATTTCCGCGGCGGCCTCGCCTCGGCGACGATTTCGGCCTGTGCGGGGTTCGCGGCGCTGTCGGGGTCCTCGCTGGCCTCCGCGGTCACGATGGGGCGCGTCGCGCTGCCCGAGATGAACCGGTACAAATACGCGCCGGAGCTTTCGACCGGCGCGGTGGCGGCCGGCGGCACCCTCGGCTTCCTGATCCCCCCGTCCGGCGGAATGATCATCTACGCGGTGCTGACCGATCAGTCGGTCGGCCGGCTGTTCATGGCCGGCGTCGTGCCCGGCATCGTCCTTACACTGCTCTTCATCGGCGCGATATGGATTACCGTTCGGCTGCGCCCCGAGAAGGGGCCGGCCGCCGACCCCGCGACAGGGAGCGAGCGGCGCCGCTCGGTCGGCGCCGCGGTGCCGATCCTCTTGGTGGTCGGAATCACGATCGGCGGGATGTATACCGGCTTCTTCACCCCGGTGGAGGCTTCCGCCGTGGGCGCGCTCCTGACGTTCTTGGTCGCGCTCTGGCGGCGTTCGCTCAGCGCCCGGCAGCTGCGCACCGTGGTCCTGCAAACCATGAAAGCGACGGCGACCGTCTTTCTGATCATCATCGGGGCATTCGTCTTCATCCCGTTCATGTCGCTGACGGGGCTTGCCGGCGACATGGTCGCCTTTCTCACCTCGCTGCCGATCGGCGAAGTCGGCGTCCTGATCGTGGTCATCCTGATCTATATGTTCCTCGGGACGTTCCTGGAGGGCATCGCGATGCTCGTCCTCACCATTCCGGTCGTGATGGCGCTGGCGACCCAGCTGCAGTGGGACCTGATCTGGTTCGGGATCATCGTCGTGATCGTCCTGGAAATGGGGATGATTTCGCCGCCTGTCGGCATCAATGTCTTTGTCGTGAAGTCGATCGCGCCGGATGTGCCGATGCGCACCATATTCCGGGGGATCTGGCCGTTCTGGCTGGCGATGGCGGTGATGATTGCATTGCTGGTGGCGTTTCCGGGGATTGCGATGTTTTTGCCCGACACGATGTTGGGATCATGATGACCGGCCTCCGCCCTGGCGCTCTTCCCCGGGGCTTCGGGGCGACGGGGCGGTCGCAAACGATGGAGAGATTGGAATGAGCAGGCTTGACGGGAAGGTCGCGGTCGTGACCGGTGCCGCACAGGGCATCGGGGAGACATACGCAAGAGCGCTCGCGGCGGAGGGCGCCTCGGTCGTCGTTTCGGATATCGCCGATCCGTCCCGCGTGGTCGAGGCGATAACGGCGGCGGGCGGCAAGGCCATCGGAAAGATGACCGACGTGACCGATGACGGGGCGCTTTCCGACCTCGTCGAGGCCGCCGAGTCGGCGTTCGGGCCGATCGAGATCCTGGTCAACAACGCGGCGCTCTTCGCCGCCCTGCGGCTGACCCCGATCATGCAGATCTCGAATGAGGAATGGGACAGGGTCATGACGGTCAACGTGCGCGGCACCGTCCAGACCACCAAGGCGGTCGTTCCCAGCATGCTCAGGAACGAGAGAGGCAAGATCATAAATATCAGTTCGGGCACATTCTATTACGGCGGGCCCGGTCTGGCGCACTATGTCTGCTCGAAGGGCGCGATCATCGCCTTCACGCGTTCGGCGGCGCGCGAGTTCGGCGACAAGAACATCCTGGTGAACTGCATCGCGCCCGGCCTGACGGAGAGCGAGGGCGTCCGCAATCACCCCGACCTCCATGTCGCCCGCGCGCCGACGGTGCAGGCCCGCGCTATCAAGCGGGACATGGTGCCCGACGATCTGGTCGGGATGCTGCTGTTCCTGGCGAGCGAAGACAGCGACTTCGTGACCGGACAGACCTTCAACGTCGACGGCGGCCGGCACAACCAGTGAGCGGCGGGTCTCCGCTCGCGTAACCCCGGCCGGTTCGCCTCCCCGCCCTACCCCGGCGCCCCCTCCGCCGTGATGCGTTCGGCCAGCATGCGGCGGAAGGCGAGGCCGGGGCCGTCGACGTTGATGTCGATGGAGAACGCGTCCGGGCGGCGGTCGATATTCGCCTGCTGGGCGGCGAGGATGCCGACGTCCTCGGCGAACACGCGGCGGAAATCGACGCGGAAGGTCTCGTCCACCGCCGCGTCGTCGAGCGCGAAGCTGCGCGTGTGCGCGTAAAAATAGTGCGTCGTCGTCGCGGTCTCCGGCGTGATCGCGTTTAGGTTGTAGAACTCGATCCGGCTCTCCGGCGGCGCGTCGGCGCAGCCCGCCCCCGGCGGCGCGCAGCCGGCATGGACGGTGTTGCACGCGGGCAGGGTGGAGACCGCCACCTGCCAGCGGTCGACATTGCCGGCGAAGCCGCCCATCCGGCGGTAGAGCGGCGGCGGCGGGGAATCGCGCACCACGCGCGACATCCGCACATGATCTTCGCCGCGCTCGGCGACGATCGGGAAATCGGCCACATTGTCGGTGCCGATCGAGCCGGCATGCACATAGGCCACGTGCGACAGGTCGAGCAGGTTGTCGTTGAGCAGCAGGTAGTTGGCCTCGACATGGAACGGCGGGCCGCCGCGCACCGCGCGCCAGCCGGGTGCATCCATCCAGTGCCAGCCGGGGACCAGCGCCGGGTCGGCCGCCGCTGCGTCGCCCATCCAGATCCACACCCAGCCGTGACGCTCGACGAGCGGCCAGGCGCGGACCCCGGCGCCGGGCGGGATCGCCGACTGGCCCGGCACCTCGACGCAGCGCCCGCCGGCGTCGAAGCGCAGCCCGTGATAGCCGCAGCGGATGGTCTCGCCCTCGGTCCGGCCGAGCGACAGCGGGACCGAGCGGTGGCAGCAACGGTCCTCCAGCGCCGCCGGCCGCCCGCTGCCCGTGCGGAACAGGACGACGGGCTCGCCCAGGATGGTCCGGGCGAGCGGGGTCTCCGTCACCTCGTCGTCCCAGGCGGCGGCGTACCAGCAGTTCCTGAGGAATGCGCCCATCCCGCCCTTCCCGCTAGGCGTCCAGGGCCTGCGCGAGCCGGGGGAAAAGGCGCCGCGCGTTGCCGCGCTCCATCGCCGCGCGCGCCGCCCCGTCGAACCCGGCGTATGCGTCGGTCCCCGCGGTCTCGCTCTCGGCGACCCGGTCGGGAATATAGGGGTAGTCGGTGCCGAACAGGATGCGGTCCGGCGCGGCGAGGGCCTGCAGCGCGGCCAGCACCGCCGGGCCGCCCGAGAGCGCCGTGTCGTAATGGAGCCGGCGCAGATACGCCCGCGCGCCGTCCGGATAGTTCTCGCGAAAGCGGGTGAGGTCGTCGAAGATCTCGATCCGGTGGGCGAGGACGGGCAGCGCCCCGCCGGCGTGCGAGAGGATGAAGCGGATCGACTTCATGCGCTCCAGCACCCCGTTGAACAGCAGGCTCGCGGTCGCCCGCGCGGTCTCGCAGGGGTAATCGACGATGGGCCGCGGCACCGCATAGCCCTGCTCGCCGCCGCCCGCCGGATAGGTCGGGTGCAGCAGGACCGCCGCCGAACGCCGGTCGAGTTCGCGGTAGATCTCGTGAAAATCCGGGTGGCCCGCCGGGCGGTTGTCGATCTGGGTCAGGTGCATGAACCCGTCGAGACCGATCTCGCACGCGCGCCCGATCTCGGCCAGGCAGTCGTCGACATCCGGGAAGGGGAGCGCGGCGAAGGCGCCGAAACGGCCGGGATGGCGGACGATCAGGTCGGCGAGATAGTCGTTGCACCGCCTCGCGAGGTCGCGGCACGCCGCCCGGTCGCCGTAATAGATCCCGGGAGCGGAAAACGAGAGCACGGCGGCCGCGACGCCGAGCCGGTCCATCAGCGCGAGCGAGGTTTCCGGCGACCAGTCGGGAAACGGCCGGTAGGCGGTGCCGGGATAGCCGCCCGCGGTCTGCGCCTCGCGAAAGAAGGCGGGCAGCACGTGGTGATGCACGTCGATACGGCCCTGTCTCATGCTCCGGCCCCGGCCTGTTGCCCCGCGCCCGAACGGTGTCTCGACGCCGCCGGACTATACCAGTCCGCCGGGCTCGGGTGCGTCACGGCCGCGCGCGGGAAGACCGGCTCGGCGTCGCCTCACGCTCCCGCCCGGTCCCGCCCGCCGATTGCCAGGCGGAAGACGAAGACGATCAGCAGCAACGCGCCTAGGGCGAACACGATGTCGCCCGGCACGCGCAGCCATACCAGCGTCTCCATGACCGGGGAATGCATGAACTCCGCGGTGCGCGCGTGCCAGTACCCCTCGGTGAAGGAGGTGACGGCCTGCAGCAGCCCCTGCGGCAGCAGCGAGCCGAACACCATCAGCGCCAGCCCGCCGTTGAACAGCCAGAATATCCGGTTGAGCAGCCTGTCCGACCACAGGGACGCGCGCATCGGCAGGTCGCGCAGGCAGAGCAGCAGGAGGCCGATGCCGAGCATTCCATAGACGCCGAACAGCGCCGCGTGCCCGTGCGCCGGCGTGGTCAGCAGGCCCTGCATGTAGTAGAGCGCGAGCGGCGGGTTGATGAGGAAGCCGAGTACGCCTGCGCCGACCAGGTTCCAGAACGCGACGGCGAGGAAGAACTTGAGCGGCATGCGGTAGCGGGCGACCCAGGGCGCGTGACGCTCCGCCCGCCAGTGGTCGTGCGCCTCGAACGCGATCAGCGCCAGCGGGACCACCTCCAGCGCCGAGAACACGGCGCCCAGCGCCATCACCGACTGCGGCGTGCCGGCGAAGTAGAGGTGGTGGAACGTCCCGAGTACGCCGCCGCCGAGGAAGATCATCGCCGAAAACATGGTGTAGACCGCCGCCGCCTCGGCGCGCAGCAGCCGCATGTGGACGAATACCCACGCGACCCAGGCCGTCGCGAAGACCTCGAACACGCCTTCCACCCAGAGATGCACCACCCACCAGCGCCAGTACTCGACGACCGTGAGATGGCTCGACCTGTCGTACAGCAGCCCGGCGCCGAACAGCAGCCCGATGCCGGCCGACGACAGGAACAGGAGGATGAGCAGGTGCTTGTCGGGCCGATTGGCGCGGATCGCGGGCACCACGCAGCGCGCCATCAGCCCCAGCCAGATCAGCAGCCCGGCGAAGATCAGGAACTGCCAGAACCGCCCCATGTCGAGGAACTCGTACCCCTGGTGCCCGAACCAGTAGACTAGGGCGGGATCGGTTATCCTGCCGGTCAGCGTGAGCCATTCGCCGGCGAGCGAGCCGAGCACGGCGACCACCAGCGCGAGCCACAGGATATCGACGCCGTAGCGCTGCAGCCGCGGTTCGGTGCCCGAGATCATCGGGGCGAGGTAGAGCCCGGCGCCCAGCCAGGCGGTCGCGATCCACAGCACGGCCAGTTGCACGTGCCAAGTGCGGGTCAACGCGTAGGGCACGATGTCGGCGAGCGGGATGCCGTAGAAATCGTGGCCCTCGACACCGTAATGCGCGGTGATGACGCCGAAGAAGATCTGCAGGCCGATCAGGGCGGCGACCACCCAGATATATTTCCGCACCGCCAGCATCGACGGGGTGGGATTCAGCCGGTCAAGCGGGTTCTCGCCCGGATACCCTTCGAGCGGCTCGGTATCCCTGCGCCACACCTCGCGCTCGCGCAGGAAGAACCAGCAGAGCACGCCGATGCCGGCGATCAGCAGCACCACCGACACGAACGACCAGATGAAGGCCGTCGCGCTCGGCTTGTTGCCGATCAGCGGCTCGTGCGGCCAGTTGCTCGTATAGGTGACATCGGCGCCGGGGCGGAGCGTGCCCGCCGCCCAGGTGGTCCACCACCACCAGGCGGCAAGCGCGCGGATGTCCTGCTCCGGCGCGTTGCCCAGCGGCTTGTCGGGGATCGCGTAGGCCTCGCGCAGCGCGTGCGCTTCCGGACCGTCGCCCGCGCCGCCGAACAGGGCCTGGTAATGGGCGATCACCGTCTCGATGGCGCGGCGGCGCTCCGGGCTGATGACGATGACGCCCTTGTCGTAGGTGTTGCGGCGGAACTCGGCGGCGAGCGCGGCGAGGCGCGCCGCCCGCTCCGCCTCGGTCAGCGCGTGCAGCCTGCCGTCCGCATCGGCCATCGCCTCGGCCTCGCGGTGCAGCACGTCGGCCGTCCAGTCGGGCGCGAGATAGGCGCCGTGCCCCCAGACCGAGCCCAGCTCCATTCCGCCCAGGCGGCGCCAAATGTCGCGCCCCTTGTGGATGTCGGCCGCGGTGAACACGACGTCCTCGGCGCCGTTCTCCACCACGACCACCTTGTCGGGCAGCGGCGGCGCCTCGCGGAACGACAGGCCGCCGACAAGCAGCAGGACGCCGAACATGACCGCCAGGGACACGCCGAAGATGGTCCACAGGCGGCGGATCGTGAAGACGTCTCGGTAGTTCATGCCGATGCTCCGCAGTCCCCACCCATCTATCGCCGATATGTCTGCAAAACATAATACCGCGATCCGCGCGGGGCGGGAAGCGCCTGTGCCGGTTCAGGGCCCATGAGATCCGGAGGTTCCGCCGGCTGCGGCGCCTCGAAGGGGCCGATACCGCGCTTCCGGTATTCGCGTCGGGAGGCGGACTTTCGCCGCCGCCCGGGCCGCCCGCCTTATCCCCACAGCGCCCGGGTGGCGATGCGGGCGCCTTCGGCGAGGGCCTGGAACTTGGCCCAGACGACGGTCGGGTGAACCTCCGGCGTCGCGCTGGCGTTGGTGCCGAAGCCGCAGTCGCCGCCGGCGATCACGTTCTCGCGCCCGACCAGGTCGGCGTAGCGCACGATCCGCTGGGCGATCAGCTCGGGATGCTCGACCAGGACCGAGGAGTGGGTGATGACGCCGGGGATCAGGAGCTTGCCCTCGGGCAGGCGCGTGTCCTCCCAGAGCCGCCATTCGTGCTCGTGGCGCGGGTTCGCCGCCTCGAAGGAATAGGCGCCGGCGTCGATCCCCAGCACGATGTCGAGCACCCAGCCGAGCTCCACCTCATGCACCCGCGGCCCCATGTTGATGCCGTAGCAGGTGTGGTAGCGCACCCGGTCCGCCGGCACCCCCTTCAGCGCATGGTTGATCGCCTCGACCTGGGCGGCGGCCCAGTTGCGGTATTCCTCCAGCTCCATGCCGGGTGACTTGATGAAGTGGGTGACCAGGTGCGGGTCGTCGATCTGCAGGATGAACCCGGCATCGACGATCGCCCGGTACTCCTCGTTCATCGCGTCGGCGATGGCGTAGAGGAACTCTTCCTGCGAGGGGTAATACGCATTCTTCTGGTTGCCGGCGACATCGACCGGCGAGATCGCCGGCACGAACGCCTCGGCCGCGCCGTGGGCATCGACGGCGGCCCGCAGGTTGGCGAGGTCGCGGTCGAGCTGTTGCCGCCCCTTGTAGCGGACCGGGCCGGTGCAGGTCATCTCGTCGGCGCGGGCGAGCGCGCCCGACCCGTGCGGCCGCACCGCCTCGTAGAATTCGGGAAACGCCAGCGCCTCGCGCGACTCGCTCCACGGGTTGACGCGCGGGACCGAGCGGACCTCGTAGCCGTCCAGCCGCTCGTTGGCGTAGACGGAGAAGCCGCGCTTGGAGAACTCGCCGTCATCGACGATGTCGATGCCGAGCTCGACCTGGCGCGCGACGACCCCGTCGACCGCCTCGCGGAGCAGGGTGTCGTAGGCGGCGCGGTCGATCGCCACCCCGCGGTCCTCGGCGACGAACGCCTCGATCAGCGGCTGCGGCCGCGGCAGGCTCCCGACATGCGTGGTCAGGATTCTCTCGGCGCTGTTTCGCATGGCTCGCTCCCCCGCTGCACGGCGCGCGGACGGTGCCCGGCTCGCCGCGTCCACGATACCGCCCCGCTCCCCCGGCCGCCGGGCTCAGGCATACGGTAAAGGAAACCGCTTCCGGGAGTTTCCCGACGGTCCGATCGCCGAACATTACAGAAGCGAGTCGAAGAGAGCCAAGCATGGCTGGCCCGCCGGCGCGCGACCCCGACGAGGAAGCCGGGACGCTCGACCGCAGCGCTCCGGAAAAGCGCATCGAAATTATGAGCCGGTGCGTTGGTTCGCCGTTTCGCTGAAGAACCCGCGCGAATCCTTGTGCCTCCGGGGGACGATGATATAGACCCCTGAAATCCTCGTCGGTTCCACCAGCACCGAATTCGCTTCCGCCGCCCCAATGCGGGCGCGCCCCGCGGGCGCCGCGATAGTTAGCGGGGCGCAGAATTCCTGTCAAACCGGGGCGCCAATGGGATGATGCGCGCGCGCCGATCGTGTATGGTTGCCCCCGAATCGCAGAGGTTGCGCATATGCTCAGATATTCCGAAGAACTGCTGCTGCTGCTGCTCGACGACAGCGGCGGCAAGTTCATCGACATTCCGGTGCCGTCGCTCGAATGCGGGCTCGCGGGCGCGGTGTTGATGGACCTCGCCATGGAGAACCGGATCGATACCGACCCCAAGCGGCTGTTCGTGGTCGATCCGACGCCGGTGGGGGACGACCTGCTCGATCCCGTGCTCGCCCGCATCGTCGCTTCGGAGAAACAGCACGACGCGGGCTACTGGATCAGGGAGACCGCCGACCGCGCCGCGGAGATCCACGAACGCTCCCTCGCCCGCCTGGTCGAACGCGGCATCCTGCGGCAGGAGGAAGGCCGCTTCATGTGGGTGTTCCGGGCGCGCCGCTACCCGGTGATCGACGACACCTCGGTCCGCGAAGTGAAACTCCGGCTGATGGGGGTGTTGTTCAGCGACGACATCCCGGACGCGCGCGATATCCTGCTGATCTCGCTCGCCGAGGTTTGCGGGATTTTCTCCAGCCTGCTATCCAGTTCGGAACTGGAATCGGCGACCCCGCGCATCGCCCAGGTGCGTCGGCTGGACCTGATGGGCCGCGAGGTCACCGAAGCGGTGCGGCAGATCGAGACCTCTCTGGCAATGGCCATCGCCATGCCGATGCACTGACAGCGCCCCGCCTTGACCGGAAACGACAGACGTTAGTTCGGGAGACAGAGATTATGGACGTGACGACAGAACGCGCCGACAAAGTGCTCACCGCGCGTGTAGACGGTCGTATCGACGGCTCCAACGCCGCCCAGTTCGAGGAGATGATGAGGACCGCGATCGAGGAGAGCGACAACGCCGTCATCATCGACTGCGAGAAGCTCGCCTACATCAGCAGCGCCGGCCTGCGCGCCGTGCTGATGACCGCGAAGACCCTGTCGAGCCGGAACGCCAAGCTCGCGCTCTGCTCGCTGACCGACCCCATCCGCGAGGTTTTCGAGATCAGCGGCTTCGACAAGATCGTCCCGATCTTCGACTCGCAGTCCGACGCACGCGCCTCGGTCGGCTGACCCGTCCGGCGGCGCCGCCGCCCTGCACCCTGCGAGGCGGCGCTGCGGATCCGGATCTCCGCTTCCCCGGTTCACCGCCGCGTCGGGGAAGCGGCTGCAGTTCCGCGCCGCGCGCCCGCGTGCACCCGCCCCGCACGCTGCCTCCCGATACAGTGCCGGATGAAACTGTCGGCCGCTCCGATATACCAGGGCAGCCGGCTTCCCCGACCGTGAAACCCGACATGGCCGCCGCCGCGGGTGACCGTCACCGATAGCTCCGGCCGACGGACGGCGCGCGCCGGCAGGGAGGGCGGCGGCACCCAGGGGTCGTCGTCCGCGTGCAGCACCAGCGTCGGTGCGCGGAGCCCGGCGAGGTCGCGGGCCGGCGCGCAGGAAGCGTAGTAGTCCGCGGCGTCGCGAAACCCGGCCGCACGCGCGGTGAGGGCGTCGTCGAAATCGCGGATATGGCGGGCCCGCCCGAGCGCCGCGCGCACCGGCGCCGGGGCGCTGCGCCAGACGGGTTCGGTTTCCTCCAGCAGGCGGGCGAGCAGCCACCGCTCGTAGATCCGGTTGCGCGGCCGCGCCATCCGCGCCGCCGTCGCCGCGAGGTCGAGCGGCGCCGATACCGCAACGACCGCCCGTACGACGTCCGGAAGAAAGGGGGCGGCGGCCAGGCGGAGCGCGAGGGCGCCGCCGAGCGAGAAGCCGACGATGGCGATGCCGCGCTCGCCGATGCCGGGATCGAGCTCGGCCGCGGCAAGGCAGGCGTCGGCAAGATCGCGCACCCGGTCCATGTGGTAATGGCCGCGGGCGAGCGTCCGGCCCGGCGGTGCGCCGCGCAGGTTGAGGCGGATCACCGGCGCCCCCGCGGCGCGCCAGGCGGCCGCGGACTGCAGCACGTGGCGGCTTCCCTCGCAGCCGGTGAGGCCGGGGACCAGAATGACGGCGGGGGCAGCCGCGTCGTCCTTTCCCGCGTGGAAACGGGCAACGAGCCGGTCGCCGCTGCCGTCGGAGAGCGCGATCTCGAAGCGCCGGCCGGACTCCGCCGGTATGCCTGCGAGCCGGCCCGGAAGCACGTTGCGGACGGTCTGGAGGTCGGCCGTCACCCACGGCCAGCGCCGGCGGAAGGGTGCAGGCCCCTCCATCCCCGGGTGCTGCGCGGGCTAATACGCGCCGAGCAGGTGCAGCAGCGGCCCGGCCGCCGGGTTGGTGTGCCGGCGTTCCAGCACGATCGACCGGGAGCTCGCCCCGGCCCCGTAATAGGCCCGGTTGAGTCCGCTGTTTTCGACCACGACCGAACCCTCGAACGAGGTGCCGAAATAGGCGCCCCGCGACAGCGCGTAGGAATAGATGTCGGCGCGCAGGTTGATCGCCGTGGACCCCTCGTAACCGATCCCGTAGGGGCCGGCGGAGACCGAGGCGTCGGCGCCGAACTTGATGCGCGCCTCGAGCATCGACGTCAGGGTCCTTTTCGACATGATGAGGAAGACGACCTCGGAATCCTGGAAGCCGAACTGGAGCCCGATGCTGCCCGACCCCACATCGTAGAAGGCGGGGTGGCTCCACCTGCCGCCGTTTTCGCGGGCGAGCAGCACCCCGGTGCCGCCCTCGCCGCCCAGCAAGAACCCCGCCTTGAGCAGGCTCGGGACGATCAGCACCGCCTGCGCCTTGCGGAGAAGGTCGGGGAAAGCCTTGGTGTCGGTGTGGCGGACCATCTTTTCGAGCGTGTAGCGCGCGTTGTCGATCAGCGACTGCGGGTTGGACGCCGCCTGCGCCGCGCCCATGGTGCCGACCGGAAGCGCGGCCGGCAGCACGGCCAATACCGCGGCGAGAGCGGCGGCGGCCCCCCGCGCTATGAATCTCGTCCGTCCCGGCATCGCGGCCTCCCGAGGGCGCGCCGCCGAAAGGGGCGGTCGCGGCTGTTTCCAGATGCTAAGATGGCGGATATTCACCGGTTTGCAAGAACCGCCGACCCGACCCCCTCGGGTCGTCCAGGGAACACCGCATGACCAAAATGCCGATCTACGCCGATCTCGCCACCCTGTCCCCGCAGGACCTCAGGCTCACCACGCTGATATCGATCCGCTGGGGCGCGGTCGGCGGGCAGGCGGCGGCGTTGCTTGCGGTGCATTTCGGGCTGGGTTATCCGCTGCCCTTGGTCGAGGCCTTCGCGACGGTGGCCGCCCTGGCCGTCGTGAACATCGTGCTGACCGCGACCCGGCCGGCGCAGGAACGGCTGGGCCAAAAGGCAGCGGCGATTCAACTCGCCTTCGATCTGATCCAGCTTACCGTTCTCCTCTACTACACCGGCGGGCTCGTCAATCCCTTTGCCTTCCTCCTCCTGGCGCCGCTCACGATCGCCGCGACGCTGCTCTGCGGACGCTGCGTCATCGTCCTCTGCTGCATCGCGATGGCGGGGGTCACGGCGCTTGCGGTCTGGCACATGCCGCTCCCGTGGGAGGGGGGCGGCGGACTGCCCCTGCCGCCGATCTACCTGCTCGGCGGCTGGGTCGCGCTCGCCGTCGGCATCACTTTCTTCAGCGCGCTGTAGTGGCAGGTCGCCGACGAGGCACGGAAGATGTCGAGCGCACTGACCACCTCGCAGCTTGCATTGGCCCGCGAACAGCAGCTTTCGGCGTTCGGCGGGCACGCGGCGGCGGCCGCGCATGAGCTCGGCACGCCGCTCGGCACCATCGCCGTCGTCAGCCGGGAACTCGCCCGCGAAGCGCCCCCCGGCAGTCCGATGGAGGAAGACATCCGGCTGCTGATCGAACAGTCGGAACGATGCCGGCAGATCCTCGCCGAACTCGGCCGCGGCCCGGTCGCGTCCGTCGTGCCGCAAGATACCGAGATGACGCTCGACGCTCTGGTCCAAGCCGCCGCGGAGCGCCACGCCGTCCCGCGCATCCAGCTGCGCTTCGACGCCGCGCCCGATGCCTCCTGCCCCGACATGCTGCCGCCGCCGGTCTCCAGCTGCCCGGAGGTGGTGCACGGGATCGGCAATCTGGTGGATAACGCGATCCGCTTCGCGCAAGGGGAGGTGGTCGTTGCCACACGCTGGAGCGCCGACCGCTGGCAGGTCTCGGTCACCGATGACGGCCCCGGTATCGCCCCCCGCCTGATCCCGTGGCTGGGCGAGCCCTACCCGCCGTCGCAGGAGGCGGACGACGGGCGCATGGGGCTTGGCGTGTTCATCGCGCGGACCATGCTGGAGCGGACGGGGGCGCAGCTCTCGTTCGCCAACCGGCCCCCGCTCGGACTGGAGGCGACGGTGACGTGGGCGCCGCCCCCGTCCGCCTGGCCTGTCGCCCCGGCGGACGCCAACGTCAGACAGAAAGCGGCATGAGCGAACCGGGCGGGCAGACCGACGCGGCGGATGGGCAGACGGCGCGCGAGCCGGTCCTGCTGATCGTCGATGACGACGCGCCGTTCCGGAATCGGCTGGCTCGGGCGATGGAGGCGCGCGGCTTCCGCTGCGAACTCGCCGCCTCGGTGGCCGAGGGGGTGGTTGCCGCCGGCCGCAGCCCGCCGACGCACGCTGTGATCGATCTCAAGCTGGAGGACGGCAGCGGGCTCGAGGTTGTCAGGGCGCTCCGCGCCGTGAGCGCCGACGCGCGGGTGATCATGCTGACGGGGTACGGAAACATTGCGACCGCGGTCACGGCGGTGAAGGCGGGCGCGGTGGACTATCTCGCCAAGCCGGCCGACGCCGATGCGATCGAGGCCGCGCTGCTCACTCCGGAAGACGATCTGCCGCCGCCGCCGGAGAGCCCGATGTCCGCCGACCGCGTCCGCTGGGAACACATCCAGCGGGTCTACGAACAGTGCGACCGCAACGTGTCGGAGACGGCGCGGCGGCTCAACATGCACCGCCGCACGCTGCAGCGAATCCTCGCCAAGCGGGCGCCGCGGGAATTCCCGGGCTAGCGGTGGACACCGGCGGGCGGGAAAGGATCCGCCGGTTCGGATCCCTTCCCTGGCCGGAAATCCGCCGGAGGCGGCCTATTTCAGGCTCTTCGGCGCGTCGCCGTTGGCGCGCGCCATCTCGTAGAGCTTGCGGGTGCGCTCGGAGGTCTTCTTGTTGAAGCCGATGGCGAAGTTCCACACGCCCTTGACGAAGCCTGCCGTCATCCTGGCCGCGACCTCGGGATGGAGGTGGGTCTCCTTGACCCCCTTCTCCTTCATGGTCGCGAGTTCCTTTTCGGTGCCCTCGTCGAACTGCTTGGGAACGTCCTTCTCCAGCTCGTGGCCGATCTTGATCAGCAGGTCGCGGTCCGCCTTGGACAGCTTCTTGAAGCGGTCCATGTTGATGGTCACCGTGTAGGGCGACACGCCGAAGCGCGGGCGCATCATGTACTTCGCGACCTCGTACCATTTGAACTGGACGGCACCCTGCACCGGCCAGGCCGCACCCTCGACGACGCCCTTCTGGAGCGCCGAATAGATCTCGCCGCCGTTGAGGTTCACCATCGATCCGCCGAGCGGGACGACGATCGGTGTGTAAAACCCGTTGGCGCGGATCTTGCGGCCCTTGAGCGGCTGCATGCTCTTGGGGTCGACCGGCTTCTTGAGCATGACGTGGAAGACGTCGGCCCCGGTGCCGCCGACGGCATGCACGATCATCTTCTGGTTGAAGCGCTGCATCTCCTCGTCGAAGTACTGCCAGTAGCCCTTCTTGCGCCAGTCCTCGGTGTCGGGGTGGAGCGCAAAGGCGGCCATCGGAACGCCGGTCGAGCCGACATAGTACGGGCCGACCGAGAGGTTCATGTCGAAGACGCCGCGCGAGACCGGCTGGAACTGCTGGCGCGACTTGATGACCTCGGGGCCGGAGAACTGGAAGGTGATCCGCCCGTTGGTCGCCTTCTCGACCCGCTTGCCGTACGCGTAGCCGATCAGTTCCGTCCCCTGGACCCGATTGTCCCATGCGGTCAGATATTTGAGGGTGATCTTGTCGGCCGCCGCCGCCGGCGACAGCGCTGGCACCGCTGCCGCGAGAACCGCGGCTGCGGCCGGATAACGGATGCTCATGTCTTTGCGTACTCCCGTTTGTGATTGTCCGGGGCCTCTGGAGCCTCTCCCTGCCGGGGGTGTCGGCAGGCCTCCGCCCCCGGCCCGTGCAAGGTGGCCCATTATCGCCGGGCGCACAACCGCGCACCGCCGCCGTCAGATGCCGGGATCGATCCGCCGCTGCAGCCGCCCCGCCGCCGCCAGCGCGAAGCGGACGATCTGGCGCCGCCTGCGGGCGCCGTTCACCGGCATCTGCACGGCCTCGCGGCGGACTGCGCCGCCATAGGCGTCGGCGACGATGACGCCGCAGTCGCCGGGCAGAAGCCGCTCCGGGAACCGTTCCGAAACCGCGAAGTAGAAGCGGTCGCAGAACGGCAGGTATTCGCGCCACTTGCGGTCGGCGCGGAAGTCCTCGACCGACGACTTGATCTCGACGATGGCGAATTCGGCGCCGTCGTTCAGCCCGATCACGTCGACCCGCCGCCCGCCGGTCAGCCGGAACTCGTGCAGCACCGCGTAGCCGAGGTCGGCCAGGAGCCGCCCGACGCCGCGACGGATGCGGGCTTCCCCGGTCCGCCCCGGCACAGTCCCCGGAACAGGCAGCGCGTCCAACGTCGATCCCCGCACGGTATCGGAACAAAGGGGGATCATAACAGGAAAAGATGCCGGCGGAGAATGGATTTCCCGGCATCGGCGGCGCCGTCGGTGCGCCCCGGATCGCCGACCGCGGTCGGTCGTCGGCCGCTGCCGCAGGGCGCGATGGCCGGGCCCGCGCCGCCGGCGGATCGACGCGTCCGCCGGGCGTTCTATGTCTCTTGCGTCGAAATGATGGCGGTCGTCATCGAGCGGGGATCGCGCATTTCCCAGCGCCCGGCCTCGACCTGGTGCATGAAGTCGCCGCACGCTTGGTTGTACAGCGCCGGCTCCTCCAGATTGCACAGATGTCCGGTGCGCGGCAGCAGGACCAGGGCGGAGGACGCGATGGTGCGTTTCATGAACAGTCCGGCATCGAGGCACGGGTCGTCCTCGTCGCCGTTCAGCACCAGGGTCGGCACGGCGAGCCCGCGCATCCGGTCTTCGAGATCGAACAGCGACGGCCGCCGCCGTTGTACGCCCCGCATGGTGTTTGCCGAGCCCTGGCTGGAATGTTCGCACAAGCGGTCGGTGAATTCCTGCCAGCCGCGCGGGTCCTTGTTCTGGAACTGCACCCGCGTCGGCCCCAGGGCGTAGACCGGGCCGAACACCGCCATGGTCTCGTTCTCCATGCGGTCGGCGGCCTCCGTGGTCTCGCGGACGAATTGCTCGCGCGCATCGGCCTTCGCGCCGTAGCCGCAGCCGGCGATCGTCAGCGACAACGCGCGGTCGGGATATTCGAGGCCGAAATGGAGCGCGGCGAAGCCGCCCATCGATAGTCCATTGATATGCGCCCGTTCGATCCCGAGCCCGTCCAGCACCGCCAGGATATCGTCGCGTGCGCGGTCCTGGCTGTACATCTCCGGGTCTTCCGGCACCTCCGACGGCGGATAGCCGCGCGCGTTGAAGGCGATGCAGCGGCGGGTGCGCGAGAAATGGCGAAGCTGCGGCTCCCATGAACGGCAATCGCCGGCGAATTCGTGGACGAACACGATGGCCTGGCCGCGGCCGGCTTCCTCGTAGTAAAGCCTGACCCCGTCATCGGCGGTGACATGCGGCATGGCGCTCTCCTTGGAGGTTCCGCTTCGACGGGCCGGCGGCGGCAAACCGGGACGCTGAGATGGGCGGTCCGGGACGCCGCCGCGGCGCCGGCGGAACGTGCTTCATGCGACCGCGATCCACGTCTTCATGCCCGAGGCCTGGTGCGCCAGGGTGTGGCAGTGGAGCAGCCATTTGCCGGGGTTGTCGAACCTGCACAGGATGTCTCGGCTGCTGCGGGGGTCGACCAGCGTGGTGTCGCGGTAGTGGCCGAGGGAACCGTCCTCCCGGATCTCGTGGAAGTGATGCCCGTGCAAGTGGATGCCGTGCGGGAAGGCGGTGTCGTTTCGCATGGCGATCAGCGCGGTCTCGCCGCGGGCGAAGCGGCGAGAAAACCTCTCCGGTTCATGAATGACCTCGGGTTGGCGGCCCCGCCAGGTCGGTCAGCACGGCCGTAATCAGCAGGGTGGCACAAACCGCCGCCCATTCGACCGCGATCGACCGGCGAAGGCCGGCCGCCGCCGTGCGGTCGCCGTCGGTCATGGCCGGAACATAGCGCAGTTTGTTGGCCGCGGCGGCTCCCAGCAGGACGAGCACGGCGCCGATCTTGGCAAGCAGCGTGAGCCCGTAGGCGCTCGCCGCCAGCGCGCCGACATCCCCGGCGAGACGCCAGGCCATGACCGCCCCGGCGGCGATCAGGGCCGGAACCGTGACGGCAGCGATCCGCCCGAAACGGCGGCCCAGCGCTGCCGCGGCGATCGGGTTTCCGTCTTTCCCGGCCAGCCTTCGCAGCGGCGGGAGGATGCCGATCCAGAACGCAACGCCGGCCAGATGCGCCAGCAGCAGGGCCTCGAGCCAAAGCTGTCCGGCGTCCGCTACATGCCCGACGCGGGAAAACGACCACAGCGCGAGAACGCCTCCGGCGAGTGCGGCCCAAATCCCCGGTCCGGCAATCCTGAGCCCGCCGAGCAGCAGGACCAGGCCGGCGCAGAGGGCCGCCAGCCGGGTTCCGACCGCAGTTGCCCAGAGCAGGCCCAGCATCTCGGGATCGATCAGGCCCGCCGCATCGCCCGACAATGCGGCGCCGGTGAAGGAGAAACCGAGCCCGGCGGCGAGCAGGGCGAGAAACGCGAACCCCGACGCCTGCCGGCGCAGGAGGCCGGCCATGGCGTCGGTTTCCCGGCGGAAAACGATGCGGACCAGGACCAGCCCGGTGCTGCCGAGGACGCCGAGATAGAGCAGGAACTTCGCGCCCGTCGCGGCCAGTTCCCAGATATCCGGCAAGGGTCACCGCACCCGAAAGGCGAACGAGCCCCGCATCGCGTGCCCGTCGATGGCGAGGCCGCGCCACTCGATCCGGTAGCGGCCCTTGCCCTTCCCCCTCAGCGGGATGGCGAACCGCGTGGCGAAAGTCTTCCGTTCGCCCAGATCGAGCGCGACCGCGGAGTCGTCTTCATGGGTCATCCGGACCCTTGTCAGGCGAATGCGTCCGGTGAAAGCGAGAACGACGGTCGCCGGAGCCTTTGCAAGAATCGCGCCGTCGGCCGGGATCGTCTCGACGAGACCGGAATGCGCGCGGCCCTCCGTACAGGCCAGCGCCAAGAGGCCGGCCGCCAGGATCCGCTCGGCGGCAATCCGTCTTGCCGATAAGGCGGGGCTCGCTGCCACGATAGCCTCCGTCGAACGCGGGCGTCTGCCCGGCCGCAGTCAGCCGCTGCGCACCGCCGGGCCGGATGTGATTTCCCGGGTGGAGAAACCGATGAAGTCGAGTGCGATCTCCGCACCGACGGCGATCGCCGCGATGGCCAGAAACGCGATCGGCATGGCTTTCATCGATTGGCCCCCCCGGCCATTTGTCGCGCGTTTGAGGAACGCGATCAGATCGTCCCGGTCCGCCGGTTTGACGATGCGCTGCATGGGCATCTTCGATCCCGGAATGTAGTCGTCCGGGCCTTGATCGAACAGTGCGGCGATCGTGCCCGCGTTCCAGACAATGTCGGAATTTCGCAGGGTAGACGAGTCGTTGTAACCGGTCAGCGTGCCGGCGTGGATGTTCTTGCCGTCCGCCGTGTAGACGACGTCGTTGACGCCGGACCGATGGCCCTTCAGATAACGGACCTCGCCATCGTCGCCGCGGAGCGGCCAAAGTCCTATCGTGCCGTTCCAACTCGCAGAGGCCGCCGTCTGTCCGTCCGGCGAATGCGGCAGACGGCGCGCGCGGCGGGCAGACGGCTGCCGGCGCGTTTCTCCGGCCGTCTACGGCGCGAGGTGGGACGGCCAGTCGGGCGGGGGTTCGGCGCCGACGACGTTGGCCATCATCGCGGTCTTGCAGAAATGGCCGATGGCGCCCACCAGGTCGGCGAGGCGGCGGTAGCCGAGGACCGCTTCCGCTGCCGCGAAGCCGGCGTCGCCGAGCGTGCCGGTTTCGAGAAGCTCCCGCGCCGCATCGTGGACGGCCCTGTCCTCGCGGCTCGCGAAATCCGGTTCCCCGCGGGCATTCACCGCGTCGACGACCGAGCGCTCTAGGCCGGCCTCGAGCGCCATGCGCGCCTGCGCCGCCCACGGATAGGCGGCGTTCCAGCGGCGCGCGACCAGCAGGGCCGCCAGCCGGAGCTGCGGAAGGGTCAGCGAGCAGTTGCCCTCGAAATAGGCGGTCGCGGCGTTGTTGTTCTCCCACATCCCCGGCGCATAGGCGTATCCGACGGCGGGGCCGCGGCCGACGCGCCCCGTCGCGGCCACGGTCGCGTCGTAGACCCGCTGTTGTTCGTCGTCCATCTCCTCGCGCGTGAGCGCCGGTATTCTGGTCATCGATCCGCTTCCCCGTTGCTGCGCGGCCCGTCCGCGACGCCAGAGCGTCGTGCGCCCGCCGGCCGGCGTCAAGCCGCGCGCCGCAGCGGGAAGATTGCCGCTTCAGACCGGCCGGCCGGAGGTGTGCGACGAGGTGATCTTGAGCCGGTAGCCGCCGGGGAACGGGATGGTGAACGAGCTGTGGATCGACCCCGAGGTGATTTCCGACGGGGCGAGGTCCATGCCGCGGCAGCGCGCGTGCGCCGTCTCGACATCGTCCACCATCAGGTCGACCGGCGCCATCTCGCCCGGCGCGGCGGAGCGGCCGCCCGCCCGGACGACGAGGTGCGTGCCGCCGCGCAATTCGAGGACCGCAAAGGACTCGTACCGCGACACCGGCCGGAGGCCCAGCCGCTCCAGGAGGTCGCAGGCCGCGCCCAGATCGTTGACATCCATCCTCACATGGCCGACCGCAACCGGGGGCCTGTCATCGTGTGCTTCGATCATTCCGTCCTCCCCGCGATGGCGTCCGGGAGGTCCGGTCCCGGCCTTCCCGGCGCATCGCAGCATGCTGCCAAACCGTCCGCCGGGCAATTCGTCCTATGCCGGTTCGGCGCCGAAATCGGGAAAGTGTTCGGCCCGGAACGACGACCATGCGACCGGATTGTCGGGTGAGCGGTCGTCCACGATCGCCTCGAACACCGTTTCGCCCGGCGAGCCCGGTGCGACCTCGATCAGCCGCGCCCGGCAATGGCCGGCGTAGACCTCGCCCGACGGCACGCCGCCCACCGTGCACACCCCGCCGTAGGTGACGAAGGTGTTGCCGGTTTCCGGCAGCCGGCAGGCGCCGCTCTGGAAGGTCGAATAGGTGCGGTCGTCGTGCGGGCCGCGGGCCCACACCTGCTGCACGGTCCGGGCGTCCGCATCGACGGCGAACTCGACCGCCCGGCTGTAGGACGCCGCACCGTCCATCTTCGGGCCGGGCGGCGTCGCCCGGTGGTTGCCGTTGTCGAAACAGAGGATGGTGCCGGCCTGCGTCACCGAACAGTCATGCTGGTGGTACTGCCATTCGAGCCCGTCGGCGGGGCGCAGCAGCCGTTCCGACCAGGGCGCGCGCCAGTTGGCGTGCGCGCCGAGGATCCAGTCGAGCGCGCCGGACGCCCGGTCGATCCCGATCAGGCAATCCTGATGGCGCAGGGAGGCGACGATCGTGCCGCGCCTGCCGTCGTAGGCGAGGCCGTTGACGTGGCTCCAGTCGCAGGTTCCGGGGTAGCCGCGGCGCACCCAGTAGGCCGCGCGGCTGCCGTAGCAGACCCGGCGGGGATCGAGCAGGTCGAGCAGCCGGTACTCGTTGACGACCGCCCCGCCGCGCGAGAACTCGACGATCACGTCGCCGACGACGCGCGCCGTCTCGGTGGCGCCGCCCGGGTCCTCCTCGCTTGCCGGAAAGCCCTCGATGTCGCGGATCTCCATGCTGCACGCCAGGATGTTTCCCGACGGCAGTTCGATGACCGCGTGGTGAAACATGCCTGCCGCCACCGGGATTGCGCCGGCGGGCGGCGTCCTGCCTTGCCAGCGGCCGGCGGCGTACCACTCGGCCACGGTATCGCCGAGCAGGTCGATCTCGCATATCCGCCCGTCGGCGACGTAGAGGATGTTGCCGTTGGCCAGGCGGCGCACGTCGCCGATGGCCTCGTCGAGCCGGTAGAACCAGGCGATGCCGCCGCTCCGGTCGACGGCGACGATGACGCCGAAGCCGGGCAGGTGCTCGCAGGCGGGCGAATGGCGGATATTGAACAGCATCGCGCCGGGTTCCCGCCTGTCCGCCGCGCAGGCCGTCACCGCGAACGGGGGGAAATCGTCCGGCAGCGGCGGCGCCGTGAACGACAGCGGCTGCGGCGCCTCGATCCGGTTTCCCGCCCCGTCCTCGGCGGCGACCGATACGGTGCAGGTCTCGCCTGCGCGGACGCCGGCCACCGCCACCCGGTGTTCGGTGCGCATCCCCGCGCCGGTCCGCGCCCGCCACGTCCGGTCGGCGCCGGTTATTTCGACGGCCGCCCGAGACGGCGCGTCGGTGGCGAACGCAACCACGGCGGCGAGCGGCGCCCGCGGGTTCGGGTTGGCCGAAATCGCTGGAATGGATGAGAATTTCATACGCGCCTCCCGTGCTCCGGTCCGCCGATTTTCCCGACCCCTGTAGCGCAACGGGCGATCCGGCGCCACCGCGGGCCGGTCGACCGTCAGCCGCCGGCGATGTCGTCGAGCGCGGCCGCGTAGGCATCCTTGGCCGCGGCGCCCGGCCGTGCGCCGAGGGGGCGCAAGCTCGCGCGAAATTATGGCATTAATACTGACCAATGTTTCACGTGAAACATTGGTCAACAGGGCTGACCTATTCACCAGATGCAAATTTGCCGGCGCGCGCCGGACGCCGGAACGATGTCTCGCCCCGCTCCGGCGCCGCCGGATCGCGCGTCAGAACATCAGGCGCAGGGACAGGCCGGCCTTCCGGATGTTGTCGAAATTGGCGTCCGTCGACCGCGCCACGGTCAGCGATGCGCCGACCGCCAGATTGTCCCGGAGATAGTAGCGCAGGCTGACCGATGCCGACGTTTCCTGCTCGTCGACGATATCGACCAGCCCGATCACGGCGCCGAACTCCGTCCGTTCGCCGATCTTGTGGCGGATGCCGAGGCGGACGCCGTACCCGTTATCCTTGAGGAGGCCGGGGATTTTCGACGCTGTCGGCCGCATTTGGGGCGCGCCGGATGGCGGCGGCGTTGCCGACTGGCTGGACGGAGGGGGTCCAGAACCGCGGCCATCACCACCTCCCAAGGAAGCGCCGAGTTCGCTCACCCGCAGGCATTTCATCGGGTCCAATCCGGCGACGCAGGGGAGGTCGTGGTCGACCTCGGTGTTCATCCACATGACTTCGCCGAAGATGTCGGTGTCTTCCCCGGCCTCGAGGCGGTAGCCGACGCCGAGGGACAGGAACCTTTGCTCCGTGTCGAGCCCGACCGTTCCGAAGCTTCCCGGGCGGACGCGATCTCGTTCTCGAAGCTCTTGTCCTCCAGCGAAAACCCGCCCGTAACGTAGAAGGCGTCGCCGATCCCGGCCGAGAACGCGACGCCGACCAGGCGGCCGTCGGCATCGCCGACCGCGCCCCGCGCCGTGTTGTCGGTGAGCGACATGTCGCCGCGGAATTCGAGATAGTCGTAGCTGAATTCGGCCTGGGCGGGTGCCGCCAAGGCCGCGGCGGCGGCGACCGCCGCCGCAACCGTGAATGCCTTGCATATCCGTTTCATCGCAGTCCAGCCTCTGTCCGTTGCCGCGGGTTGGATCGATCCGCCGACAATACCCGAACGCCGGTTCGCTGTAAGCGCCGGAAGCGCGGCAACGCGCGAAAATCGACAGCCGGCCGCGAAGCTGCTAGCCTCGTTCCGGCCGGAGCGCCGCTGCCGCGTTTGCGGCTTGCTCCGTTGGAGGAGGGGCGATGATCGGTGCGGTTCTGCCTGCCGGCCCCGACCGCCGCGACCGCCCTCGGCCCGACGGCAACCGCGCCGGGCGGGGCGCCCCGGGCGCCGCATGAAGGCGGTCCTCGCTGCAGTCGAGACCGGCGCGGGCGCGGTCGAAAAGACCCTGGCCTTCGGAGCGTCCGTCCTCGCCATCTATGTCGTCGGCTTTGCCCTGATCGACGAGGGGCTGCTGCGCGGCGGCGCGATCGGGCTTGCGGCCGCGATCATCCTCCTGTCGCGGCCCCTCGCACGCTCGTTCTCCGGTGCGTCCGCGGCCGTCCGCATCGCCCTGTGGCTGGTCGATCTGGCTCTGCTCGCCGGTTTCTTCTACGGCATCTTCTGGTTCTTCCGCACCATCGATGCGATCGAGGAGGCGCTCTACCTGCTCGACGGCTGGGACGTTTCGGTGGCGCTGTTCGGGCTGGTCGTCGTCATCGAACTGACGCGCCGCACCTTCGGCCCCATCCTCGCATCGATCAGCGTGCTGGCGCTCCTCTACGCCCTGTTCGGCCACGAACTGCCGTGGATATTCGGGCACGGCGGCTTCAGCCTCGACCAGGTCGTGCAGGGCGCGTGGTACGGCTACGACGGGGTGTTCGGGTTTCCGGTCGGCATCGTCGCCTCGCTCGTCGTGATCTTCATCATCTTCGGGGCGCTGCTCGAGGGAACCGGGGCGAGCACGGTGCTGCTCAAGATCGCCGTCGCCGCGACCGCGCGCATCCGCGGCGGCCCGGCCCATTCCGCCATCGTCGCCAGCGCCCTGTTCGGCACCATCTCCGGCAGCCCCACCGCCAACGTGGTCGGTACGGGGGTGTTCACGATCCCCATGATAAAGCGGCAGGGCTTCCCCAACTCGTTCGCCGGCGGCGTCGAGGCGGCCGCCTCCAGCGGCGGGCAGTTCACCCCGCCGATCATGGCCGCCGTCGCGTTCATCATGGCGGACCTGGTCGGGCTGCCCTACGTCGTCGTCGCCGGCGCCGCGATCCTGCCGGCGCTGTTCTACTATCTGAGCCTGTTCGCCTCGGTCTACGCCGAGGCGGTCAGGCGGGGCATCGGCGCCGTGCCGCCGGACGAACGCCCGAAGATCACCGCGGCCGACTGGGTCCAGTCGGCCGGGTTCATCGTCCCCATCGCCGTCGTCGTGACCGTTCTGCTGGTCGGGCGCTCGCCCGGCGCCGCCGGTTTCTGGGCGGTGGTCGCGGTCCTCGTCACGGCCTTCGCACTCAAGCCCGAACTGCGCCGCAAGCCGTGGCTGCTCGTCGCCGCGCTGGTCAAGGGCGGGCGGCAATGCGCGCACATCCTGATGGCGGTCGGCGCGATCGGCATCGTGATCGGCGCCATCAACCAGACCGGGATCGGCGTGCACTTCGCCTCGATCATGCTGAGCGTCGCCGAGGGCTCGCTGTTTCTCGCGCTGGCGGTGGCGATGGCGGCGTGCCTGCTGCTCGGCATGGGGCTGCCGACCCTCCCGGCCTATCTGATCATCGTCCTGATCATCGGCCCCGCCGTCATCAAGCTCGGACCCGAGCCCCTGCTGGTGCACCTGTTCGTGCTCTATTTCGGCGTCCTGTCGAACGTCACCCCGCCGGTGGCCATCGCGGCCTACGCGGCGGCGCCGATCGCCGAGGCCAACCCGCTGTCCACCGGGTTCCAGGCGCTCCGCATCGCCGCCGTCGGGTTCCTGATCCCGTTCGTGTTCGTCTTCAACCCGTCTCTGCTGCTGGTGCTCGGCGTCGACTGGTACGCTCTCGTCTCGATCCTGATCCGGCTGCCGATCGCGATCTGGCTGATCGCCACGGCGCTGGCGGGGTGCGACAGCGGCCCGTTCGGCATCCCGGAGCAGATCGTCCGCGCCGCCTTGGGGCTTGCGGCGCTGGTCGGCATGGCGGAGATTCATCTGCCGGCTGCCGTCATCGGCGCGGCGCTGATCGCGGTCCACCGCGTCCGCCGCCGCCCCGCCGCGGACTGAGGCCGGCCGGCCCGTCCGTCGGACCGCATGTTCATGCTGCAACGGGGAGAACCGATAATGATTGCGAGACTGGGAAGCATCGTCGCTATTGCGGCAGTCCTTGCCGGCGGCCAGCAGCTTGCCGCCAAGGAGCGCTACACGCTCGGCAGCCTGCCGCCGGGAACGACGCCGTTCATCGTCAACACCTCGTGGCTCCAGGCGGTCAACAAATACGTGCCCGACACGGAAATCCGCATTTCCGCGACCGGCCCGGCGACCGGCCACCAGCTGCAGGCGAGCGAAGGGAAGATGGACTTCTTCATGTACGGAGTCCTCGGCTACCACCTGATGTACAAGCAGGTGGGTCCGTTCAAGAAGATCAAGGACGGCCCGGAGCGCTCGCGCAGGCTCAGCATGATCTTCTCCTACCCGATCGGCGTCTACCAGTTCGTGGTCTACGAGAGTTCCGGGATCAAGGCGCTGGCGGACATCAAGGGCAAGCGGGTGTTCCTCGGACCTCCGGGCGGCGCTGCGACGCGCAACACCAAGCTCCTGGTCGAGGCGATGACGGGCTACAAGCCGGGCGTCGATTTCAAACAGATCAAGATGGGCTGGGGGCCGGCGCAGAACGCGTTCCTCGACCGCAAGTTCGACGTCTGGATCCCGGTCAGTAACGCACCCAGCCCGGCGATCCAGCAACTCGCGCTGAAGAACAAGATCCGCCTGCTCAGCCTCGACCGCAGCAAGTTCGACCATCCGGCGGCGAAGAAGTATTTCGGGCAGCCCGGACGGGTGCTCAAGGAAATCCCGCCCGACGTCTACGGCGAGAACCAGGCCAACGAGAAACCGGTGCTGTCGACCGGCGCCTGGGTCGGCCTCGGGGTCAGGGCCTCGATGCCTGCCGAGACGGTGTACAAGATGACCAAGGCGTATTTCGACCATCTCGACGAGGCATGGCAGGCCGCAGCCTGGATGAAGGACGCGGTCAACGTCGCGAGCGCCCTCGCCGCGGTATGCGGCGAAATTCATCCCGGAGCGATGCGCTATTACCGGGAAAAGGGCTTCAAGGTCGGCAAGGTGCTGGACTACGACAAGCAGTAACGCCCCGGCCGCGCCCGCGGAACGGCGGCCGCAACGCCGCCGTTCCGGCCGGTTGTCGGGCCGATCCGGGCGCCGGGCCCGGGGGCTGACGGGAGGCTGCGATGAGCGACAGGACGATAGCGCCGTTCGTGAGGAACGCGTGGTACGTTGCGGCATGGCCGGAGGAGGTCGGCGACCGGCCGCTCGGCCGGACGATCATGAACGAGCCCATCGTCCTGTTCCGCGATGCGGAGGGCCGGGCTGCGGCGCTGGAGGACCGGTGCTGCCACCGCGGCGCGCCGCTGACCCACGGGACCTTGTGCCGGACGGGATCGAATGCGGCTACCACGGTCTGGTCTACGACCGCAGCGGCCGGTGCGTGCGCATCCCGGGCCAGGACCGGATCGCCGGTGCGGCGCGTGTGCGCAGCTATCCGGTTGTCGAGCGTCAGCAGTTTGTCTGGATCTGGATGGGCGACCCGGCGCTGGCCGATGAGGGCGCGCTGGTCGACTACCCCTGGCACGACCAGCCGGAGCGCTGGCCGCACCGGCGCGCGATGTTCCGGATTGCGGCCAACTACATGATGATGATCGACAACCTGATGGACCTGTCGCATCTGGGCTACGTTCACGGCGGGACCATCGGCGGCAGCCCGATGGTCCACTCGACCGCCGACATGTCGGTGGCGCGCACCCCGACGGGGGTGATGCTGACGCGCGAGATGCGCGGGATGGCGCCGCCACCGACCTTCCGTCGGGCGGTGGGGTTCGAGGGTCCGATCGACTGGCGCCAGGAGTTCGAGTACGTGGCGCCGGCGGCAGTCGTCCAGTGGGCGGGCGCGGTGGATGCGGGCAAGGACGTCAAGGACGAAGACGATCCGGGGGGGTTCAGGAACCGTCTGTTCCACGGGGCGACGCCGGAGACGGAGGAGAGCTTCCACTATTTCTGGTCGGCGGCGGTGGGTTATCGAACCGACGACCGGCAGGCCGCGGATGAGTTCTTCGAGGAAGTCCACGCGACCTTCCTGGAGGACAAGGCGATCATGGAGGCGCAGCAGGCCCGCATCGCGCTGGAGCCCGACCGCGCGCTGGTCGCGATCCGCGCCGACGGTGCGGTGGTTGCCGCCCGCCGGCACCTGCAGCGCCTGCTGGACGGGGAAAGCGGAGCCCGGGCCGCGGCCGCAGAATAACGCCCGCCGGCTCGGGCACGACCCGGCCGCTCCGCTGCGCACGGTGCCGCCGTCCCCGCCGGCGCCGCACCGGCGGGCCGGACATAGTCCTTTCTTATCCGTTCCCGGGGGAGCATAATGAACGCGAAATACGACATACGACTCAACCGATGGGGCGTCGCGATGGAAAACTGGAAGGACGATGTAAGAGAGTTCGAATCATTCGAATTTCCGCCGGATCCGGCCGACGACTTCGATGCGGCGCCGGCCACCGCCGAGGTCGCCGGCAACCTTCCGGATCTGCCCCTCGAGACATGGCGGCTCGGCAACGCGAGCCGCCGGCAGTTCCTGCGCGGCGCCGTCTGCTCGGGGATCGCGGTCTCGGCGGCGTCCTACATGTTCGCCGGCGGTGCGCGCGAGGCCCGCGCCGCGGTGCGCGGCGTCGAGCGGCTGGTATCGCTCAACATCAACGGCAAGGTGCGCCGGGTCGATGTGGCGCCCAACGAGACCCTCGCCCAGACCATCCGCTACAAGCTCGGCCTGACCGGCACCAAGATCGGCTGCAACCGGGCCGAATGCGGTGCCTGCACGGTGCTCGCGGACGATATGCCGATCTATTCCTGCTCCACCCTGACCCACCAGGTCCGGGGCAAGAAGATCACGACCGTCGAGGGCGTCGCGGCCCCCGACGGCACGCTCCACCCGGTCCAGCAGGCCTTCATCGACGAACTCGGGCCGCAGTGCGGCTTCTGTACCCCCGGTCAGGTCGTCGCCGCCGTCGGATTGCTGAAGAAAAATCCGCGGCCGACGGTGGACGAGGCCAGACGCGCCATGTCCGGCAATCTCTGTCGATGCGGCGCTTACGACCACTATCTCAAGGGCGTCATGCGCGCCGCGGGGAGGGCATAAGTCATGGCATATACTCTGATCGGCAAGGACTTCACCCCGCCGGACCTGCACGCGAAAGTCACCGGCGCGGCGAAATACGCGGAGGACTTCCGCGCCGACGGGATGGTGTTCCTCAAGACCTACCCGTCGCCCATGCCCCACGCCAAGGTCAAGTCGATCGACGTCTCCGCGGCGAAGAAGATGCCGGGGGTCCTCGGCGTCATGCTGCCCGGCGAGATCAAGCAGCCCAAGGACGCCGGGCACGCCATCCTCACCGACTATCCGGTCTTCGTGGGCCAGCCGATCCTCGCCGTGGCCGCGGCCACCGAACAGCAGGCCGAGGATGCGCTGGCGACGGTCAAGGTCGATCTCGAGCCGCTGGCGTTCTGCATCGATCCGCTCGACAGCCTGAAGCCGGGCGGCCCCGACGCCCATGTCGGCGGCAATGTCGCCAACCGGCAGAAGATCGCGCTGCAGCGGATCAAGTGGACGGGCAAGGATTTCGCGACCGCCGGCGACGACCGGCTGCCCATGGGCAAGCCGGCCGCGGAATGGTCCTACGGCGACCTCGAGGCCGGCTTCGCGAAGGCCAAGGTCGTGGTCGAGGAATCGTTTGTCAGCGCGGCCAACGCCCATCATGCGATGGAGCCGCGTTCGGCGGCCGCCTACTGGGCCAACGGCAAGTGCCATGTCTGGGGCTCGACCCAGTCTTCGTCCTTCGCCATACCGAGCCTGGCGAAATATATCGGCATCAAGCCGCCGCAACTCAATCTGGTGACCGAATTCTGCGGCGGCGGCTTCGGCGGCAAGGCTTACTCCTACCCGCTGATGGCCCTGCCGGCGCTGATGTCCAAAAAGCTGAACGGCCGCCCGGTGATGATGCGGGTGAGCCGCGCCGACGAGTTCTATAACGGCTACGCCCGCGCCGGTTTCCAGGGCTGGGTGAAGATCGGTTTCTCGGAAACCGGCCGTGTCGTCGCCTTCGACAGCTACGTGATCCAGGACAACGGATCCACGACCGGCTTCTGGGATTTCCAGAACTTCGGGCTCGCCTCGTCGGTCATCCTCCAGCCCGAAGCGATGCGGTTCCGCGGCATCCCGGTTCTCACCAACACCCCGCCCAAGGGGGCGCAGCGCGGCCCGGGCGAAAACCAGACCGCGAATATCCTGGAGCCGCTGCTCGACAAGGCGGCGGGCAAGCTCGGTATCGACCGCCTGGCGGTTCGCCTGGCCAATGCGCCGGGCGGCGGCGACGGCAACAGCATCGGCCCCAAGCGCGCTCCGCTGACCAGCGCCTATCTCCGCGAGGGGCTGGAGCAGGGAGCCGCCATGTTCGGCTACGCGGACAGGATCAAGAAGTCCGGGAAGCAGGCAAACGGCAGGATCCGCGCCGTCGGCATCGGGCAGGCCTACCACGCCGCCGGCTATAACGGCTGGGACGGCATGGTCCGCATCACGCCGGACGGCAAGCTTCACATCCACACCGGCGTCGGCAATCTCGGCACCTACTCCTATGCGGCCACGTCCCGGGTCGCCGCCGAAGTCCTGGGTTACGACTGGAACAACACGGTGATCGAACGGGGCGGCACCCTGAAAGCCATGCCGTTCAATATCGGCCAGTTCGGCTCCAACACCTCGTTTACCATGACGCGGACGAACTACGCGGCCGCGATGGACGCCAAGCGGAAGCTGCTCGAAATCGGCGCCGCGATGCTCGGCGGGCAGGCGGGCGATTACAAACTCGAGAAGGAACGGGTCGTCGGCAAGAACGGGTCGGTGAGTTTTGCCGATGCGGCCAAGAAGGCCATCGAGCTGGGCGGCAAGTATTCCGGCAAGGTGGTGGACGACGATCTCAAGGGGCTGACCAAGCTGTCAGCCAAGATGATCGCGGGAACCGGTCTGATCGGCGTCGCCAAGGACAAGCTGCCCAAGAAGGGCACCGTTCCGGCGCTGGCCGCCGCCTTCATCGAGATCGAACTCGATCCCGAGACCGGCCGGGTCGAGGTCGTCGATTATCTCGGCGTCGCGGAGGTCGGCCAGGTCCTGCATCCCCAGGGGCTGGACGCACAGGTCCGGGGCGGCGCCGTGATGGGCTTCGGTCTGGCGGCCACCGAGCGCTATGTCTACGACCCGGCCTACGGACGGCCCAACGCGCTCGGCTTCTACCAGGCCAAGCCGCCGACCTATCTCGACGTGCCCGCCGAGATGGCGTCGCTGGCCGTCGAGGGCGCCGTCGATCCGCAGAACCCGGTCGGAGCAAAGGGGATCGGCGAGCCCATCCAGGGCGCCGCATCGTCGGCCTACCTGAGCGCCGTGTCGGACGCGCTCGGCGGACACACCTTCAACCGGGTGCCCGTCGTTGCCGACATGATCATCAACGCGCTGGCCAAACAGCCGCAGTCCCACAAGCCGCTGCAGACCAACACCCAGTAGGCGGCGCGAGAGGAGACGACTCATGACCGACTTCATGCATTCGTTCGAGCTGTTCGCCCCGGCCAGCCTCGCCGATGCGGCCCGCATTCTCGATGAGCACGGCGACAAGGCGTGGATCGTGGCCGGCGGCAAGGACAGCTTCGACTGGTTCAAGGACCGCCACAAGCAGCCGCAGGCGGTGGTCGATGTCTCCGGGCTGAAGGAACTGCGCGGGATCGCCGATAAGGGCGATCATGTGGCGATCGGCGCGGCGACCACGCTGACCGAGATCGAGGAAAACAAGCTCCTCCGGGACCGCTATCCGCTCCTCGTCGCGGCGGCGGCGAAGGTGGCGAGCCCGCAGATCCGCAACGCGGGGACCGTCGGCGGCAATGTCGCCCAGGATACGCGCTGCACCTACTATCGGGACGGCTTTCCGTGCTACCGCGCCGGCGGCAATACCTGCTACGCCAACACGCCGACGGCGATGAACCGCGAACATGCGCTCTTCGAGGCCTCGCGGTGCGTTGCGGTGACCCCGTCCGACACGGCGCCGGCGCTGGTCGCGCTCGAGGCGGAGATGGTGGTTTCGCGCGCGGGCAAGACGCGCACCGTTCCGGCCGAGAAGTTCTTCATCGGCCCCGACATCGATATCACCCGGATGACGGTCCTCGAGAAGGGCGACATCCTGACCGAGGTCCGGCTGCCGAAGAAATGGGCGGGGGCGAAGCACTATTTCGAGAAGGTCGCCGATCGCCAGACGTGGGACTTTGCGCTGGTCAGCATCGCCATGGTTGCCCGGACCGACGGCGGCAAGATCGTCGACGCGCGGGTCGCCTGCGGCGGCGTCCAGTGCACGCCCCGCCGCCTGACGGCGGTCGAGGATCTGCTGAAGGGCGAGCCGGCCGGCGTCGAGACGGAGACGCTGGTGAGACGGGTCGCGGCGCAGGGCGCCAAGCCCCTCAACTTCAACCACTTCAAGATTCCGTTGATGGGCAATCTTGCGGCGCGGGCGGTAAGAGCGCTGACCTGAGCCGCATGGAGCTGTTTCGCGTCTCCCGGAATGTCTGGGGGCAGGAAGTCCTGATCGGAATGTCGTGGGACCTGCTCTGGGTTCCGGTGGCTGCGGCGTTCGGTTTCATGGTCCTGCACCAGTCGATGCGTTTCGTCCGGCGCGGCAGATGACGGGCGGAGGGGTCCGCCACGCCCTTCCGGACCGTCTGTTCCACTGGATCATGGCGGTCCTCGTCGTCCTGCTGCTCGGCACCGCCTTTCTGCCGATCGTCGGCGTCCGGTTCCCCTGGGTGACGATCCACTGGGTATCGGGCGTCCTTCTCATCGCCGCCGTCCTGTTCCATCTCTACCGCGCGTTCGCCGTCCACGGTCTGGCCGCCATGATGCCGGCGATGTCGGACATCCCGGGCCGGCGGGCGGATGCGGAGAGCGGGGCGAAATACGATCTCTGGCAGAAGGGGTACCACTGGTCCGCGGCGCTGGTCCTCCTGGTCCTGCTGGCGACCGGCGCCCTCATACTGGTGCGGATCGATACGCCGGCGTGGAACCGGGACCCGTCGATCCTGTCGGACGGAGACTGGGGCGTCGTCTACGCGCTACACGGCGGGTCGGCGCTGATCCTGATCTTTCTGTTCATGCTTCATGTCTATTTCGCCCTGCTGCCCGAACACCGCCGGCTGCTGATGGCCATGGCGCTGGGACGGCCGGTCGACGGGGCGCCGGAGCAGCCGCCATGACAGACGACTTCCGTACGCATATCGAGAAGATCGAAGAAGCCTACGAATACATGCTGGCTTACGCCGCGCAGGGGCGCACGGACGAGGGCGCCGGCCCCGACGGTGCGCAGATCCGCACCTTCCTTGCCCAGTTCTCGGACGCCGTCGCGGCGATATCCGAACGGCTGGACCGCATCCCCGCCGCCGACGGAAGGGCTGCCGGTTTCGTCGCCAGCCTGGAGCAGGATTCCCGGACCGTCGCGTCCGTGCTCGCCGTCATGCTGGCGCGGGACAATATCTCGTCCGAGGTGGTCGACAACGCCAACGGCCTGATCTCGGTGCGGTCCTACCTCACCTCGCTCTTCTTCCTCGACAAGGCGGTGCTGGCCTGACGTCGGCCAGCGCGGCGGCGAAGCGCGCGCGGCGGCCTCGCGCATTCCTTCCCCGATCAGGGGCCGGCCGTGCTGTCCGGCGCCGGCCGGGCGCGCCGCGCCGCGACCAGATGGTGCCAGGCGAGACACCCGCCGGCGGCGGCGAGCGCGGTGATGGAGAGGGCCTCGATCTTGAGCAGGACGAGGACGGCGAGCGCCAGCCGCAGGACGACCTCCAGATTGGCGAGGCCGGCCCGGTCGTAGCGGCTGAGCGCGCTCGCGACGAGGTAGAGCGCGACGGCCAGCTTGAACAACAGCCAGCCGACAGCGGCGAACGACACCGTCCCGTCGTAGCCGGGCAAATAGGCTTTCTCGGGACCCGCCGCACCGTCGATCGACTGCGCGAGCTGCGCCTGTTCGATCAGCAGCAGTTCGGGATAGAAGGCGAAGACGAACGGGATCGTGAACATCACGATCCCGGCGCGCACCGCCGCGAACCCGGTCGCCAGCGGTTCCGCCTTCGATATCGTCGCCGCGGCGAAGGCGGCGATGGCGACGGGCGGCGTGATCGCCGAGGCCACCGCGAAGTAGAAGATGAACATGTGCGCCGTGAAGTACGAGGTCCCGAGCGCCGCCAGCAGCGGGCCGATGATCAGGATCACGTTCACATACGCCGGCAGCGTCGGCATCCCCATGCCGAGCAGGATCGTCGCGATCATCGCGACCACGAGCGCCAGCATCAGGTAGAGCGCGCCGCTGATCGCGAATTCGTAGCCGAACAGCGAGACGACCGAGATCGACTTGAGCCAGTTGAGAATGTCGATCGTGAGAATGCCGGTGAAGTTGGTGTAGCTGATGCAGACGTCGATGATCGAAACCGCGATCAGCAGAAGGAACAGTTCGGCGATGATGATCCCCGCATCGGCCAGCGCGGAAAGCACCTTGCGCGGGGCCTTGCGAATTTCCGGATCGAGAAACAGCAGCCCGACCAGGACGGTGACCGCCCAGAAACCCGCCGAGTCCGGGTCGCCCGCGGCGTTCCGGTAGATCTGCAGCAGCCACGGCAGCGGTTCGCCGGATGCGGGGTCGTGGCCGAACAGGAAGGCGAGGATCCCGGTTCCCACCGAATCCTTGGTGCTCAACAGCAGGATCAGGATGGTCAGGATGGGCCCGGCGATCATCAGGAGATTGGTCCAGTCTCTCCTGGTCAGCAGCTGTTCGCGGCTGAGGGCGCCGACCGGCTCGATGCGCATCCTGCGCGATTCGAAGATGATCATCAGGAACAGGCTGAAGAAATAGGCGACCGCCGGCAGGAACGCGGCGACGATGACGTCGGAATAGGGGACGGTCGACAGCGCCGCCAGCACGAACGCGGCGATGCCCATGACCGGCGGCATGATCTGGCCGCCGCTCGATGCCGCCGCTTCCACCCCGCCCGCGAACACCGGGCGGAAGCCGTTTCGCATCATCATCGGGATGGTCAGCGTTCCGGTGCCGAGCACGTTGACCACCGGCCCGCCCGAAATCGTCCCGAAGATCGCGGACCCGACGATCGCGGCGTGGGCCGGCCCGCCGCGCATCCGGCGGGTGATCACCACGGCGAGCTTGATCAGCGACCGCCCGCCGGCCGAGGCGCCGAACAGGGCGCCGAGGACGACATAGGGAAAGACGATGTTGACGGTGATGTTGAGGAACTGGCCGAACAGGCTGTTCGATTCGAGAATGATCGCGTTGCGGGCGCCGACGACGCCGGCGGAGTAATTCTTCACCCCGTCGACGACGGTGCCGATGGCGGTCGTCAGGTAGCGGTTGTCGGTCCAGTCGAAATACCAGGCGGCGGACGAGAGAAACGTATAGACGGAGATGATGATCGCCACCGCGACGATGGGCAGGCCCCACACCCGGACGATATAGACGAAATAGATCGCCACCACCCAGATCAGAAGCGGCATGATCCAGCTGCCGAGATTGGTCTGGCAGTCCGGGAAATCGTCGTCCGGCGGCGTGCCGAAGATCGCCATATATTCGGCGGCGCGCTGGGCGTTCTCCGCCATCAGCCGCGCCCGTTCGCCGTTCAGAGTGTCGATCAGGCAGACCTGCTCGTGTTCGATCCAATAGACGAACATCAGGCCGACAGTGGTCGCCAGCATCAGCACATCGAGCATGACGCCGGCAAAAAACCTGGAGCGCGTTTCATCGCGCCACGCCCTGCCGAAGGAGTTCTTCAGCAGGGCCACCAGCATCATCACGGCGAAGACGAGGGGGAAGAAATATTCCGAACTGTACTTGCTGAGCCGCGGCAGGCCGGACAGGCCGGGAATCGATTGCACCGCTTCCAGGAGACCGGGGATGGTGGGCAGGTTGTTGGCCATGCCCATGACCACCAGCACGAATGCGAGCGCGAGCGCACCGCGCTGCATCCAGTCGCGCCGGTCGGCTGTCGGCCGGTCGTTCATGCCCGTGCCGCTGGCCCGGGAGCCGTAGGCTTACGCAGGACCGGGCCGGAGCGCGGGGCCCCGGACCGGAAATCGGTCAGGACGCGGGCTTGGCGCAGTCGGCGACCTTGTGCCCCGCCTCTTCCCACGCCTCGACGGCCCCGGCGTGGAGTTTCACGCCGGCGTTGCACATGCCCATCTTCTTGTCGTCGATGCTGCCGAACCCCTGCCCCTTGGCGAACGGCACCTTCTTCAAGAGGTCCGGAACGCTCTTGATGAACGCCGCGGTCAGCGCCTTGGCGAGCTTCTTGTCCATGCTCTTGCTGACCACGTCGCCGCCGCTGTTGGCGATCGACCGGAACATGTCGTCGTCGGAGACGATGCGCGCCTTCTCTCCGTAATGGTGCTTGAGTTCGCTGACCGGGATCATGACGCCCGAGTTGCCGGGCGCCTTCTTGTATTTCTCCATGGCCGGGCTGTCGAACTTCGCCTTCGGGATCGAAACGATGTTGATCTTGCCGGCCGCCATGATGATCGGGATGAACGACGCCGGATGGGTGCCGGGCCGCACCGCGGCATCGACCGATCCGTCGAGGAAGATCGAGTTGGCCTGGCCCCAGGCGATCTGCTTGCCCTTGTAGTCCTTGCCTTCCTGGAACCCCGCGCTGAGGCGGATGATCTGGCGGGCGGTGATCAGGGCGCCGCCGCGCGGCGGGCCGTTGTGAACGGTCTTTCCCTTGAGCTTGTCGTAACT
>CBDAUF010000002.1:295000-1904718 GCA_965200535.1 Alphaproteobacteria bacterium
CCGGGCTTGCCCGGTGCAGCGCCTCGGTCCCGGTGAGGTCCAGGAACGCCTCGTCGATGGAGAGCGGCTCCACCAGCGGCGTCAGCTCCAGCATCATCCGACGGACCGTACGTCCGACGGCTGCGTACTTCTTCATGTCGGGCCGGATCACCACGGCGTCGGGGCAGCGCTTCAGGGCGCGGGCCATGGGCATGGCCGAGCGCACCCCGTATGTGCGGGCGATGTAGCAGCAGGCGGCGACCACGCCGCGGTGGCGGCCGCCGACGATCACCGGGGCGTCGCGGAGTTCCGGCCGGTCGCGTTTCTCGATGGCGGCATAGAAGGCGTCGCAGTCGAGATGGGCGATGGCGAGATCGTGAAGCTCGGGATGTCGGAGGATGCGCAGCGATCCGCACGCCGGACAGGTATCGGCGCCGGCGGGCGGGTGGTGGCGGCAGTCGCGGCAAAGCGTTTGCACGGGACCATCGTAGGCCACGCCGGCGGCGGCGCGAAGGCAGGCAGGAGACAGCATCGCGGCCGAGATGGGTATGGCGGGCCGTCGTCTGCACCCGGGCATGGCCGGGCAGCTTGCCGATCGTCGGCAGCCCTTGGCCCGGCGCCGGTGCCGGGTCGTATCGTGACTTCACCGGTGTTTCCGGCAGGACTCTTCAATTAACGCCGATTTTCAATACTGTTACAATTTTGTTATAAGATTCTTGTATATGTCGTATACTTGACAAAACCATGTAATCGAAGCAATTTTACCGGCCTGTCGGCTCCCGGAGAGGGAGCGTGGCAGCGACGACAGGGGAGAGAGCATGGTCACGATGGGGCTTCGCCATCGCCGCACCGGGCGAAACGCCGGCAGCGGCCTCGCTGCCCCGGGAAGCCTGCGGCCGCGGCGAGCGAAGACCGCCCGTTCCCCTGCTGCAATTCGTACGGACATCGCTTTCCGGCCCGGGCCGCCTGCATCCGGCGCGCCGCCGCACGGCTGCGCCGGGGCCTTCCGGCCCGGAACCCCTTGCCCTCGGCGGCGGCCCCGCCGCGGGGGGCGCAGACCGCGCCGGCGTCGCCCATTGTGCTCAGCGCGAGCGAGCTGGAGATCCAGGAGGACGGCGGTTCTGTCACCTATACGGTGGCGCTGGCGTCGGAGCCCACGCATGAGGTCAGGATCGCCATCGCCGCGTCCGGCGAAACCGGCGCCGTCAGCCTCGACAAGACCTCCCTCGACTTCACCGCGTCGAACTGGGAGACGGCGCAGGAAGTCACCGTCACCGGCGTCAATGACGATGACGACAACACCGACGACAAGCGCACGGCAGTACTGACCCACACCTCGACCTCTACCGACACTGCCTACAATAACAAGACTGCGTCCGTCGAAGTCACCGTGCTGGACGATGACGACCCGCTGGCGGTGGCCCCCACCAATGTGCAGGCGGTCGGCTATGACAGCGCGCTGGTGGTCACCTGGGAGCAGCAGTCGAAATTCGGCGCGGAGCTTCGCTACAAGAAGGACAGCGAGGACGACAGCCAGTGGGTGATGCAGGCCCCGACGGGCAGCGGCGTGGCGCTCTCGCAGCTCGAGAACGGCGTGCTCTACGACGTCGAGGTGCGCACCCGCTCCGGCTCCAATGTCTCGGCATGGGTTGCGGGCACGGGCACGCCGCAGCCCTACAATTTCTCACTCGGCTCCGTGGACGGTCTGATGCTGCTCCGCGGCCAGGCGATGCAGGCCGTCACCCTGCCGGCGGCGTCGGGCGCGCGCGGCACGGTCACCTACAGCCTCGAGCCGTCCTCCTGGAACGGCCTCTCCTTCACCGCCTCGACCCGCCGCATCTCCGGCACGCCGTCCTCCGCCGGCAGCCAGACCTTCGCCTACACGGCGGCGGACAGCTTCGACGGCGCCGGCACCACCAGCCAGACCCGCTATTTCAAGATCGAGGTCACGGCCTCCGGCAGCCTGACCTTCACCCCCGACGACGAACTGACCTTCGACGAGGCGAAGAACGAGACCGGCTTCCACCAGGTGGGGCTGAATGTCCGCCCGAGCAGCATCGACGGGGTGACGGTGACGGTCGCGAGCGGCGACGACACGGTCGCCAGGCTCTACACCAACGACAACCCGGAGCCCCGGCAGAGCCTCACCCTCACCTTCACGCAAGCCAACTGGAACGACCTGCAGCAGGTCGCCGTCGCGCCGCAGGACGATGATGTCGAGAACAGCGGCGGCCAGCGCAGCACCACCATCACCCACACGCCCTCCGGCGGCGGCTACAGCAGCGCCGTCACCAAATCGGTGACAATCGCCGACGACGACTGCAACCCTTGCGGCACGACCCCCAATATCTCCATCTCCAGCGTGACAGCGGGCGACGGCAGCGCGACCGTGGCCTGGACCGACAGCGGCTCGGCCAGCACCCATACGGTGCAATACCGCAAGACCGCCGACACCACCTACATGGACATCGCCAATGTCACCAGCCCCTACACCGTGACCGGGCTGGAAAACGGCACGGGATACACTCTGCGGGTGCAGGGGACGAGCGGCGGCAGCACCGGCGCATCGCCCACGCGCACCGTCACCCCCGCCGCGCCGGCGGCGGACAGCAGCATCCAGGTGTCGGCGAGCAGCAGCGGCGAGTTGACCGTCACCCGGGACGCCTTCTCCAGCACGCCGCACAGCACCACCGGCTATGTCGTCACCTGGACCGACGGGCTGACGCTGGCCAAAAAGGAGCAGTGGCAGGCCACCAGCCCCCACACCATCACCGGCCTTGTCAATGCGCGGCCCTATCGGGTGCGCGTCTGGGCGCGCGTCGATGGCGGCACTGCCACGACGGAGACGGTCACCGCCACGCCTGTCTCCGGCGCCGCGCCCACGGGCCTCGCCGCCAGCCCGGCGCCGGCGCGCTCTCCACAAGCTGGAACACGGTGACCAACGCCGACTCCTACTCGCTGCAATACCGCGAGCAGCAGCCGGGAAACTGGCAGGACTGGACCGGCAGCGATGTCACCACGCAGACCGGCATTTCCGGCACCTCGCAGACGCTGCTGAATCTGGACAACAGCACGGATTACGAACTGCGCGCCGGCGCGGTCGTCGGCGGGGAGACCAACTGGTCGGACGCCATCACCGCCACGCCCTGGCAGCCGCCCTCCGATGTGACGCTCACCCCGGCGGACGGCGCCATGAAGGTCTCCTGGACCCGCGCGCCCGGCCGCAATCTGCCGCACAGGCTGCAATACCGCGTTGCGGCGGCGGCGTCCTGAACCACGGTGGAGAATGTCAATCTCCGCTGGCGGCTCGAGGGCCTGACCAACGGCACGGCTTACGAGGCGCGCGTCGGCGCAGTTGTCGATGGCGTGACCCACTGGTCCCCCTCCGCCAGCGCCACCCTGATCGGCGCGCCGACGGACCTTGCGCTGGAGAAGAACGACGCCGCGCTTTCCGCAAGCTGGACCGCCGGCTTCGGCGCGGCCACGCACAAGCTGCGCTACCGCAGCGAGGGCGCCGGCGCCTGGACGGAGATCGACCCGGCCACCAGCCCGCAGGCCATCGAGTCGCTCGACAACAGCCTGACCTATGAGGTGCAGGCGGGCAGCGCGACCGCCTGGAGCGAGACGGCGAAGGCGCAGCCGGCGGCGCGCCCGACCGGCCTGACGGCGACCGCAACCGTCTGCGGCTTCAAACTGGCCTGGACCAATGTCGCCGGCGTGAGCGAGTGGTTCGCGGACTACCACAAGAGCGACTCAGACCCCTGGAGCGGCGACAGTCTCGCCGGCAATCCGGCCGAGCTTGTCGAGCTCGAATCCGGGCAGTCCTATCAGATCCGCGTCGCCGCGCGCTTCGATGACGGCAATGGCGGCGAGGAGATGCGCTGGTCCGACATCGTGACAGAGACCACGGGCGCCATTGCCAAGGTGACCGGGCTGGCGGCCCAGCCGGGCGATTCGCGGCTGACCGTTTCCTGGACGGAGACCGCGACATCGGCGGGCCTCCACAAGGTCAAAGTCACGGTCGCCGGCGTGGAGACGGTCGATTACGCCTTGTCCTCCCCCCATATCGTCACCGGGCTGACGAATGGCAGCAACCATGAGGTGACGGCAAGCCCTGCCTGCGACGGCAGCGAGGACTACGCACACCCCGTGAGCGTCACGCCCGGCGGGCTGGAGTTGACGCCGGGCAACATGCAGTTGACGGCAAGCTGGGCCAGCGGCGTTCCCGATCTGCAATACCAGAACACATCGACGGGAACCCGGACGACCGTGACGGGAATCACCAGCCCCTATGTGATTACCGGCCTCGACAACGACACGGAATACCGGGTGCGGGTCGGCACACAGAGCACAAGCTCATGGTCGAGTACCGAGGAGGGCACGCCCTTCGGCCCGCCGACCGGCCTGAGCGTGCGGCCGGACGACTCCGGCGAGTTGCTGGCCACGGTTGACGACAAGTCAGGCGCTACCCGCGTCCTCGAATGGCGCGAGAAGGACTCGGGCGGCTCCTGGAGCAGCAAGGAGAACGCCGCCGCCAGCGAAACCATCAAGAGCCTTGAGAACGGCAAGGAATATGAGGTCCGGTTCGGGCATGTCCAGGGCACGGTGACCCAGCACACCGCCGCCGCCAGCGCGACGCCCTTCGGCGACCCGACCGGCATCGTGGTCAAGTCCGGCAGGGAGGCGCTGGAAGTCGGCTGGACCGCCGGCGTCGGCGCCGCCTCGCATTCGCTGCGCTACAGGGTAGAGGCCACGCCCCCCGGCGCCTGGACGACCATCGCAACGCCGGCCAACCCGCACACCATCACCGGCCTGACCGACGGCACAACCTACAATATCGCAGTCGGCGCAACCGGCGGCGGGCATACGCGGTGGACCGATGACGATGCGAACGACGCCGTCCCGCAGAATGCCCCCTCGCCGAGGCTGTCGGCATTGGAATGCGGCATCTATGCGTTCTGGGGCCAGGCGACAGGGACGAACATTGCCGGATACCGTGCGCGGGTAAAAGAGACCGGCCAGACCTGGGCGGACGCGACGGTCGTCGAAGCCAATTCCACTGACAGCACCCTATCCAACGCGGCGTTCGGAAACCTGAAGAGCGCAACCGTTTATGATGTCCAGGTCGGCGTCGTCGAAACCGGGCAGACCGCTGCCCGCTGGCCGCTCGACAGTCAGTCTCAATCGGCAACCACGCTGGACGCCGCGAAGCCGGCAGGCTTGGAGATACGGCCCTCGCAGCTTGGCGGCCTCGATTTCGCCTGGACCCATTTCTATTCGGGCACCACTTCGGATGAAGGGATCACGCACCAACTGCGCTACAGGAAAAGCGGCGTTACCCCGACCCCCGACTGGACCACTCTCGCCTCCCTCACGACCGCCGAGAACAGGGGGGACTCGGAGCGGATCGCGACTGTGAGGAACCTGGACCAGGGCGCGGCCTATGAGGCGCAGGTGGGCGCGCTGTGCGACGAGGATACGGCCATCGAATGGTCGGACACCGCGACCGCGACCGCCCACGGACCCACGGATGTGACCACGGGGTCCGAGAAAAGCGACATCACCGTTTCCTGGACCGCGTCGCCGGGCGCCGCCTCGCATCATCTCCGCTACCGCGTCAAGAGGGATGCGGGCGTAAACCCCTGGGTGCCGAGTGTCGATGAGACCAGCGGCAACTACCAGTCCCTGCCCGCCGCCGCCTCCAGCACCACGATTACCGGTCTGGATGTCGGCACGGTCTATGAGGTCCAGGTCGGCGCCAAGCATGGCAGCGTCATCTACTGGTCGCGCATCCTGACGCAATCGCCGGTTGACAAGCCCGCCATCACCGCTGTCGAGACCGCGATTAACGGCGAGGTGAGACTGACGCTCAGCCGCGTGGCCTCGCTCGTCGCGCAGGGGCTTGAGGCGCACTATCTGAGCTACCGGGAGGCCAGCGATACCAACCCGAATCCGAACTCTTGGGGGACACGCGTTCTCGCCGAGCAGAATGAATGGAGGTTTCAGAACCTTGCCAAGGGCACGACCTATGAATTCCGGTTCACGGCCATCTTCAACGGCAGCGAAGTCCACAGCGACATCAAGCAGGGAGTGGCTTTCGACAGGCCCGGGAAGCCGGTGCTGGCCAATGGCGACGGGACGCTGACCGCCAGCTGGACCGCCGCCGAGGGCGCCGGGTCCTACACTGTGCGCTACCGCAAGGAGACGGAAACGGCGTGGCAGGAGGTCACGGGCGAAACCGGCGTCTCGCGCGAGATTGCGGGCCTCGACAACGAGACCATCTATGTGGTTCAGGTCGGCACCGCCCACGAAGATTCCGACACCATCCTGTGGGCGAGGGAACTCACGGGCCGCCCCGGCGTCATTCCCGCAGCCCCGACCGTGACGCCGCTTGCTTGCGGCCTGAGAGTCGAGGGGCAGCAACTCACAGGCGTCACCGCCGATTATACGGCGGTGTTTCGCGAGATCGATAACGACGGCAATGCCGGCGCCTGGGACAACAGCTACAGTCTGAACAAGATTATCAACGGCGGCCTGGCACGAGATGTCAATTTGTATCCGGGCCAGCGTTACGAGGCCCGGATCGGGGCAAAGTTTCCCGGGTCAGGCGGCGGATTCATCTACTATTGGGGTCCCGAAACGGAGGCAACCTCCCTGGCCGGCGAGCCGCCGGACACTGTGGTCGTGACGTCCAGCACCAGCGGCAGCACGATCTCTCTCAACGTGATCTGGGCCAAACGGCCCGGCTCCAGCGGCCATTCGGTGCGCTACAGACTGAGCGATGACGGCACCGGCAGCCCGGGCGCATGGACTACCGAGCATAATCAGTCGTCTCCTTACTCGAAGTCCGGGCTGGACAGCGGCGCCTATGATGTGCAGGTCGCCACGCTCTGTCTCAACAGCGCAGGCACTGTCGAAGAGTTCTGGTCGTCAAACGCTGGCAACCCGACGCTTACGGCGCCGTCCGCGCTCCGTGCACAAAGCAGGTCAACCACTTCGATAGAGCTGGTTTGGGCCTCCCCTGCCGGTATTAGCATTACCGGCAAGGAAGCCTGTTACAGGCTGGCGTCGTCCGGCGGCAAATGGACAAAGGAGACCGTTACGGTGGGCGAGAACGATGTCCATACCGTGACCGGCCTCGCTGCCGGCGAGACCTACCAGTTCCGGGTGCGCCATCAAACCGCGGCCGGCTGGAGCCCGTATTCCGAGATCATTCTGGTCAATACAGCCCTCACCCCGAAGATCAAACTGGTCAAAGGCGGGGAGTTGCAGCTCATCGTCACATGGGATGATGTGTCCGGCGGCGCGGATTCCTGGACGCTGCGATACCGCAAGGGGGCGGACTTCATCTACGATGGCAATTTGAACGGGATCACGACAATCACGGAGGTGACCAGCCCATACACAATCTCTGTTCCGACCAGCGGAACGTACCGGGTGCGACTCGGCGCCGTAAAGGACGGTTCGACCTTCTGGAGCGCGAGCAAGAGTGCTTCCGCGCTGGTGAAGGCGGTTGCGGTCAACGATCTTGTGGTGACACCGGGCGATGGGCAGTTGGTGGCGAACTGGACACGGACGGGGGGATCCGAAGACATTGAAGCCCTGTGGGTCCGCCAAGTAGGGCATACTGCCTGGAATGATTTTAGTTATGATCCCATCACCAGCCCGCAGACGATCACCAAGGTCGGGGGAGCGAGCGGAAGCCACCCGGCCCTTGTGAACGGCACGACCTATGAGGTGCGAGTTTCCACGAGTTTTACCAGGCACAACCCAACTCAATTTCTATACAGCGAACCCGTCGCGGCCACGCCGGGCAAAAACCCGCATCCCGCCAATGTGAAGGCCGTGGCCGGCGATGCGAAGCTGGCCGTGTCCTGGAACGATGCCTCCGGCGCAACATCGCACTCGGTGCGGCACAGGCAGAGCGATGATGGCACCGGCAGCCCCGGAAGCTGGACCACGGCGACATCCGCCTCGAAGCCTTACGACATCACCGGGCTGACCAACGGCACGGAATATGACGTGCAGGTGGGCGCGGTGCATTCCACCGGCACGCCGCCGACCGACACGACAGTCTGGTCGCCCACCATCAAGGGCACGCCGGCGAAAGGCGCCTCCGGCATGATGGGGCCGCCCAGAGGGCTGGCCGTCGATCCCGGCAACGGCGTCGTCGGCATGACCTGGCAGCCGCCGGGAGAGGAAACCGAAGACGACCAGCCCCCCGGCAACGGCGTCAACGGGCACGGCCTGAACGCGCGCAGCGTGAAGGGCACCCGGGGCCAGAGCGGCAGCAGTGACGACGATGACAGCGGCGATACCCCGGCCCCCACCGGCTACGAGGTCGGCTACACCCTGTCGGGTTCGGAGTGGAGCGCGGGCGGCTCGCAGCAGGTCTCCGGCCTCGCGGCCTCGATCACCGGCCTCGAAAACGGCAAGGCCTACGCCTTCCGCGTGCGCGCGCTCGCCGACGGCGAGCCGGGCGAATGGTCCGAGACGCTGACGGCGACGCCGGAAGCTCCGGACAATGAGCCGGGCGAGGGGCCGAGCTACGAGGGCGTGGAGTCTCCCGCGCTGAGCTTCGTGGCCGGTGAGAAGATCGCCCCGGTGACGCTGCCGGCGGCGAGCGGCGGCAGCGGGGCGCTGACCTACTCGGTCGCACCGGCATTGGCGAACGGCCTCGCCTTCGATGCGGCAACGCGCCAGATCTCCGGCACGCCGGCCGCGGCCGCGGATGCGGTGAACTACACGCTGACCGCCGCCGATGAGGATGGCAACACGGCGGAGCTTGCCTTCACCGTGACGGTGACCGGAGATGCGACGGCGCCGACAGTGACGCTGGCGGCGGCGGACGGTGTCGAGAGCCCGGTCGCCGGCGCCTTCGGCATCGCCATTGCCTTCAGCGAGCCGGTGACGGGCTTCGCCCTCGCCGACCTGACGGTGGCCAACGGCGCGGCCTCGGACCTCGCGGGCTCGGATGCGGCGTGGACGGCGACCGTGACCCCGGACGAGGGGTTCTCCGGCAACCTGACGGTGGACCTCGCGGCAGGCGCGGTCGAGGACGCGGCCGGCAACGGCAACGAGGCGGCGCCGACGCTGACGGTCGCGGTGGTGGCCCCGCTGCCGAAACCGGCGAACGTGGCGAACGCGACCACGGCGGAGACGAAGTGGAAGTCCCTCGATGTGACCTTCGACGCGCCGCCCGCCTGGGCGGACTGGGTTGCGGCGAACACCCAGATCCGCGTGCTGGGGATGAAGGAAGGCGCGAAGCGCACCGGCTGGATGGCGCTCAAGACGGTCACTGTCGATGGCAGCCGGGTGCATGCCTCGACGAAGCCGAGGCTCGCCATCGGGCGGGTGTACGAGGTCGAGCTGCGCCTCTGCGGCGAGACCGTCTCGGACGCCGGGTGCAGCGAGGCGTCCGACATGGTGCACAGCGCGACGCCGGCGTCGGCGACAGCGCTGAAGCTCGCCTGGAGCATCGGCAATATCGGCGGCAAGAAGAACCTGCAGGCGGCCTACGAGATCGGCTACGCCAAGGACACGTCGGCGAACGAGCCGGAGAAGCTGCTCGCCGAGGTGCCCGACTTCGGTGCGAAGGAGGCGGAGGTGGACGGTCTCGAGGCGGGGACGGAATATCGTCTGTTCGTGCGCAGCGCGATCGACTGGCAGGGCGCGCGTCTGTTCGCCTCGAACTGGACGTCGGCGACGGCATCGACGGCATCGGATGCGGAGAGCCTTGCGGGCGAGGCGCTGAAGCGTGCGCTCGCGGGCCAGGCGCGCCAGCTTCTGGAGGACGCGTCGGACGCGATCGGCCGCCGGATGTCGTCGGGCGGTGCGGGCAGCGACCTTCTGTCGGCGTTTGCCGGTCTGCTGGGGGGCCAGGGTCCGGGCGGCTGTGCGCTCGAGGACAGTATCGAGGACTGCGTGACCGGCGGGGACAGCAAGTCCCTCGCGCAGACGCACGGCGGCTTCGGGGGTACGGGTGATCGTTTCGGCTTCGGGGGCAGCGGCGGTACGAACCGTTCGTACAGCCTCTCGGACCTGAGCGGCCTGATGAAGAGCCAGGGCTTTGCGATCTCGCTCAACCGCCCGCTGCCGACCATGGGCTTTGCCCAGGAGGAGGCGCCGGCCGACGACGCCGGGATGCAGCTGACCCTGTGGGGCCAGGGCGCCGGGGGCGGTTCCGACGGTGCGATGTTCTGGGGCATGGATGCCTCGATGGGCGAGCGCTGGATGACCGGGATCGCCTTTGCCGAGAGCGGCGCCATCGCCGCATCGGGTCTCAAGCACGGGGATGCGCGCGTCTCCGGGTTCGCGGAGAGCGAGGTGACGGCGGTCTACCCCTACGCGCGGGGCCGCTTTGCCTCGGGTCTGGAACTCTGGAGCCTGGCCGGCTGGGGCAAGGGCCGGGTGGACAGCCGGTGGACGGGGTTTGCCCCGGGGTCGGGTCCGGTGGAGATCGATCTCGCCGGCGGTCTCGGGTTCAGCCTCGGCATGGCGGGTGCGGAACAGGTGCTGTACGAGGCCGACGGCCTCAGCGTCTCCGCGGTCGGCGATGCGGGGTGGTCGCGCCTCGCGGTCTCGGGCGGCACGGCGGACGGTGTGTCGGCGACGGTCACGCGGACGCGGGTTGCGGTGTCTGGCCGGTATGCGGAAGGCGGTCTGGCGTCGTCGCTCCGCATCGGCGGTCGCGTGGACGGCGGCGACGGCGAGACGGCGTCTGGCGCCGAGGTGTCGGGCGAGGTCCGCCACGCGTGGGGCCGCTGGGAAGTGGGCGCGCAAGGCCGCTGGTACACGGCGGAGACGACGGGCGCCGGGTTCGGCGAGCGGGGCGTGCGGGCCGCGGTCGGCCTGCGTGCGAAGGCCGACGGGACGGGCCTCGCATTCGCGCTGTCGCCGGGCTGGGGCGCGTCGGGCGCACAGCAGGGCGAGAGCGGCCTCTTGGGCACGCTGGACGGCGATGCGGCGGAGCAGGAGCCTGCGGCGCATCTCGACGGGCGCGTCTCGTGGGGCATCCAGGTCCCGGGTCTGATCGCACACCGCGAGATGCTGCGCCCGTACGCGGAGTTCTCGCTCACCGACGGTGCCTCGCACCAGGTGCGCACGGGCGTCGCGCTGGAGGGCCCGGTGCGGATCAACCTCGCGCTGGAGCACCGGAAGGACGCCGCCGGCCCCGCCGAACACGGCATCATGCTGCGGCTCGACGTGCAATTCTGACAACAGCGCGGGAGGGGGACTCCCCCTCCCGCCATCTGCCTCCGGCATTCCGACCCGCGCAAGCGACGGCGCCCGTACGCGGAGTTCTCGCTCACCGACGGCGCGTCGCACCAGCTGCGCACGGGCGTCGCGCTGGAAGGCCCGGTGCGGACCAACCTCGCGCTGGAACACCGGAAGGACGCCGCGGGCCCCGCCGAGCACGGCATCATGCTGCGCCTCGATACCGGGTTCTGAGACCGGGCAGGCGGCGGCGGGGAGACCTGCCGCCGTCTGTCCCCCTCCGCGGGGTCATGGCGCCTGTCCGGGATCCCGCACCCGTCTGACGATCCACACCGCTCCCGCCCATGACATGCGCGCCGTCGCCATTGCCGGTGAACAGAGCGGTATCCAGCGGTTGGCACCGTGCGGACACCGTTCGGCGGCCGGCAACCGATCGGTGGGCCGGTCGCCGGGGAGGCCGCGCGCCGCCGCGACGCTGTGAGACGCTGCCGGGATCGCCGCCGCGCCATCGCTTGCGCGGGTCGGGCTTCCCGGGATCGTCCCGATCCCCGTCGGCGGGGATCGCACGCCGTCCTGCGGCAGCGCCGGCAACAGAGGAGCCTGGGTTCGGTCGGGCGAGGTCTGGCGCCCGAGGGCGCTTGGCCTTCGCCGTCCCCTGTCCGGAGCCCGCCGATGCCCGACACCGTCTCCGCCGACTACGCCCTCAACCCGAATGAACTGGCCTCCACCCTCGCCCTGCTGGTCGAGGCCCGCCAGCCCTGCATCGTCTGGGGCCCGCCCGGCTGCGCCAAGTCGCAGATCGCGCAGCAGGTCGCCGCCGAGGCCGGGCGCGCCTACATCGACGTCCGCGCGCTGCTGCTCGATCCCGTGGACTTGCGCGGCATCCCGTGGCGCGATGCATCCGACCGCACCCGCTGGGCGCCGCCGTCGTTCCTGCCGCCGTCCGACGATCCCGGGCGCTTCCTCATCAACCTCGAGGAACTGCCGTCGGCCGTGCCCACGGTCCAGGCCGCCTTGTATCAATTGGTCCTCGACCGCCGGGTCGGCGAGTACGAACTGCCGGACGGCGCCTCGCTGATCGCCTGCGGCAACCGGGAGAGCGACCGCGGGGTCGCGCACCGGATGCCGACGCCGCTCGCCTCCCGCTTCGTCCACCTGGAGATCCGGGTCGATGCGGCGGACTGGTGCGCCTGGGGCGCCGCCAATGGCATCGCGCCGGAGGTGCTGTTCTTCATCCAGCTCCGGCCCGAGCTGCTGCACGACTTCGATCCGCGGTCGAAGGAGAAGGCCTTCGCCTCGCCCCGCACCTGGGAGTTCGTCTCCAACATCGTGCAGCGCCGGAACGGCCTCGATCCGGCCGCCGAGCGGGCGCTGTTCCGGGGCGCCGTGGGCGAGGCAGCGGCGATGGAGTTCGCCGCCTTCCTCAGGATCTGGCGCGAACTGCCCCATCCCCGGGCGGTGATCGACGATCCCGCGAACGCGGAGGTGCCGGAGAACGCGAGCGCGCTGATCGCCTTGTGCGGCTCGCTCTACCGCCTCGCCAGCGACGTCACCCTCGATGCCATCGTCACCTATGCCACGCGTCTCAGGCGCGAGGTCGGCGAGTTCCTGGTCGGCTCCTGCATCCGCCGCGATCCCGCGCTGCAGCGCTCGCCCGCCTTCATCCGCTGGGCCGCCGCCCGGACCCGGTGACACCATCCCCGGAGGAGTCCATGAACCTCAGCCACGACGCCATGCTGGTCGCCCTCAGGATCTCGGCCTGGTCGGGCCGGCTGCACGACCGCGAGGCCAGCACCCATGTCGCCGTCAGCCACGACGCATCGACCGGCGCCGGGCGCTACAACAAGCGCCTGCTGCCGAAGGCCGCCTTCGCGGCGCTCGCCGCGACCACGAGCCGGGCGAGGGCCGCGCATCACGAGCAGACCCTGCCCTGGGACGACCGGGGATGCCGCCTGCTCACCGTCGCCAACCACGAGCGCTACACCGAACTGCTGGAGGGTCTGCGGGAGCGCATGGTGCGCGAGCGCGCCCGCTTCATCGAGGACTACGACGACAATGTCGACCGGGCGCGGCTCGAACTGGGCAAGCTGTTCCGCATCGAGGAGTATCCGTCGAAGGAGGCGCTCCGGGACCGCTTCTCGATCCGCTGGCGCATCATGCCGGTGCCGGACGCCGGCCACTTCATGGCGAAGCTCGCCTCCGACGACACCGAGCGGGTGAAGCGCGACGTCGAGCGCCGGATCGAGGAACGCCTCCACGACGCGGTGGGCGACCTGTACCGCCGCCTCGGCGAGGCGGTGGAGCGGGTCTCGGAGCGGCTGCGGGAGGACGGCAACGGCAAGCCGCTGGTGTTCCGCGACTCGATGATCGCGAACGTGCGGGATCTGGTGGAGGTGGTGCCGCGCCTCAACATCTTCGGCGACGACGAGCTGGCGCGGCTCTGCGAACAGGTGAAGGAGAGGATCGCGGGCGTGGAGCCCGATGCGCTCCGGCCGTCGAAGACCTTCGACCCGGCGGCCCGGGCGCGGGTCAAGCGCGACGCCGACGATCTGGCGGAGAAGTTCGCGGGCTACTTCGGCGCGCCGGCCGGGCCGGCTCGGGAGGCGGCGTGATGGCCGCCCGGGCCGGGACCGAGTCGGTCCGGCGGGCGAGCGGCTGCGTGACGGCGCTGCTGCGGAAGCAGCCCTTCTTCGGGAGCCTGGCGCTGCGGCTGCCGCTCCGGGCGGATGCGGGCCGCGCGACCCTGGCTGCCGACGGGCGCGAGATCCGCTATTCGCCGCGGTGGATCGCGGAGACCGACGCGCATGTCATCGAGGCCGCGATCGCGCGCGTGGTGCTGGCCTGCGCCCTCAAGCACCACACGCGGCGGAACGAGCGCGACCCGGAGCGCTGGCAGATGGCCTCTCAGCTGGTGACGCACGCGCTGCTGCGCGATGCCGGCTTCACGCTCCCGCCCGAGGCCGAGGCGTGGGACGAGGCGATGCACCAGGCGCTCAGCCTCGCGAAGGCCGAGGGCAGGGTTCCCGGCGGGGTCGAAGAGACCGTCAGGGACGCCCATGCGAGCCGGCTCGACTGGCGCACGCTGCTGCGCAGATACATGACCGACGCGGCGAAGACCGACTACTCCTGGAGCCTGCCCGCCCGGCGCTTCATCGACGCCGGGCTCTACCTCCCGTCGATCCGCTCCGAGGGGATCGGGACCGTCGCCGTCATCGTCGACACCTCCGGTTCCCTGCCCACCGACATGCTAGCCTCCTTCTGGTCCGAGCTGCGCGGGATCGCCGCCGAGCTTCAGCCGGAGAGCGTCGTCGTCCTCCAGGTGGACGCCGCGGTGCAGGACGCGGCCGAATATTCCGCCGCCGACCTGCCGGACGGGATCGCGGTGAAGGGAAGGGGCGGCACCGACTTCCGCCCCGGCTTCGCATGGCTCGACGAACAGGGCGTGCGCCCTGCCGTCTGCCTCTACTTCACCGACATGGCGTGCTCGCGCTATCCGGAGACGGAGCCCGATTATCCGGTGCTCTGGGTGAATCACGCGGACCCGCCCTCCGACCGGACCCGCGAGCCCTGGGGCGAGCGCATCGACATCGGATCGCCCTGACGGCGCACCATCCCGGCATTGTGCCGAAGAAGCGCTCCTGACGGTCCGGACCTCCGACAGGGAACGCGCCCGTCGCCGCCACGCACTCCCGGCGACGCCCGCCGCGCCTCTCCCGACCGTTCCCGCGCCCGCACCCTGCCGATGGCGCCGCACGACCCGGTGCGCGCCGCGCGGACGCCGAGCCGGGCAGCGGGCCGGGCAGGCGCGGAGCGGCCGGAGAGGCCGCGCGCCGATCCCTCGTCCATCCATGGAGACCCCCATATGAATCCCGTCGCATCCCCGCCCGATCCGGCGATCCGCGAGATCCCGCTATCGCGGCTCGCGCTCGCGCCCGAGAACGTGCGCAAGACCCCGCCCGACGACGCGGCGCAGGCGCAGCTGAGGGCGTCCATCGCCGCCCACGGCCTGCTGGAGAACCTCGTGGTCCGCCCCGACGGCGCGCGGGAGGACGGCGCCGAACGCTTCGCCGTGGTCGCCGGCGGGCGCCGGCTCGCCGCCCTGCAGGCCCTGGCGGAGGACGGCGCCATCGATCCCGGCCGTCCGGTGCCCTGCCTGGTCGCCGCGGGCGGCGATGCCGGGGAACTCTCGCTCGCCGAGAACGCGGTGCGCATCGCCATGCACCCGGCCGACCAGGTGACCGCGTTCGGCGAACTGGCGCGATCCGGCGCCACCGTGGCCGCCATCGCCGCGCGCTTCGGGATCGGCGAGCGCACCGTCGAGCAGCGCCTCCGCCTCGGCAACGCCGCCGCCGAACTGCTCGATGCCTACCGGGCCGACGAGATCGACCTCGAGACCCTGAAGGCCTTCGCGGTCACCGCCGACCGGGAGCGCCAGCTTGCGGTGTGGGCACAGGTCTCCGGGCAAGGCTACCGGCCGTCGGCCTGGCAGGTGAAGCGGCTGCTGACCGAAGAGCGGGTGCCGGCAGGCTCGGACGTCGCCCGCTTCGTCGGCGTCGAGGCCTACGAGGCCGCCGGCGGCGCGGTGCTGCGCGACCTCTTCGCCGACCGGCACGAGGACGGCGTGTGGCTGGAAGACGCGGGCCTGCTGACCGACCTCGCGATGCGGAAGCTGCGGGCGGCGGCGGACGAACTCGCGACCCGCTGGAAGTGGGCCGAGGCCATGGTCGAGGTCGACTGGACCGCCGCCGCGCGCTGCGGACGCATCCAACCGGAGCCCGGCGAACCGACGCCGGAGGAAGAGACCGAGACCGGGCGGTTGCGCACCCGCTTCGACGAGCTGGCCGCTCTCGACGAGGAGGACTGGAGCGAGGAACTGGAAGCGGAGGCCGATTCCGTCGAGGCCCGCCTCGAGGAGATCGAGGCGGCGGTCCGCGGGCGCGCCACCTTCCGGCGCGAGGACTTCTCCATCGCCGGCTGCATCGTCGCCGTCGGCCGCGGCGGGACACTCGAGGTCATCCACGGGCTGGTCAAGCCCGAGGACATGCCGAAGCCCGCGCCCGCGAAGGCGAACGGCCGCGATGTCCATGCAGGAGACGGGACGACGCTTGCCCGCGCAGGGCATCCGGAGACGGAGGCGAGGATGGCGGCGCCGGTTGCCTCGCCGCCCGACCCGAAGGCGCGGGCGCGGGAGGAGGCGGGGGTCGGCATCGGCCTCGCCGACGATCTCCGCGCCATCCGCACCGCCCTCGTCAAGGCGCATCTGGCGCGGGACTTCGAGGCGGCTTTCGACCTCGCACTGTTCCAGCTGGCCCGCAGCGTGTTCGGTCCCCCCTTCACGCCCGGGTACCACGCCCTCGACATCGCCGTCGTCGAGACCCCGGACCGCCCGGCGGCGCGGACGAACGATCCGGACTTCGCCGCCTGGAGCCCCGGCGAGGCGATGCTCGCCGACCGGCCGCACCTCTCCCTGGAGTGGATGGACGAGTACGACGCGGCCAGCTTCGCCGCGCTGCGGGGGTTGCCGCGGGCGGACAAGAAGGCCCTGTTCGCGGCAGCGGTCGCGCGCACGGTGAAGGGCCAGCTTGCCTTCGAGCACGACGCGCGTGCGGAACTCGAGGCCACGGTGGCCCGGCTCGACATCGACTTTGCGAAGCACGTGCGCCCGACGGCGGACCTGCTGTGGTCGCGGCTGAAGAAGGAGCGCATCCTCGCCGTCGCCCGCGAGACGCTGGGATCGTCCTGGGCGGCGGCGCGCTCCAGGTACCGCAAGGCCGACCTGGCGAAGGCGATGGAGGAGGCGTTCGCCGCCGGCGATCCGCCGCTCGGCGTCAACGCATCGACGCACGCCGCGGCGCTCGCCTGGACCGTGCCCGGCTTCGCGCCCTTCGATGCCGGCGGCGCGGACGCAGACGGGACCCCGGCGGCAACCGACGCGGCCGCCGGCGGACCGCCCGGTTCGGCCGACGCGGCGACGCCTGCGGACGGGCCGCGCACGACCTCGGCGGTCGAGAGCATCGTCTCCCCCGGCGCCGAACCGGGAGACGCCCGTGCGCCGGAAGGCCGCGCGAACGGCAACGGACATGACGCTCCGGTGGAGACGGACGAAGCCCACCCGGCGCCGGCGAACGGTTCCGGCGGCAACCGGGACAACCCCGCCGGCCCGTCCATCGCCGACGCCATCGATGCGATCAACCGGGTGCCCGCCGCCGACGACGGCCCGCGGGTCGTCGTTCACCGGGTCGGCCCCGTCGACGGGGAGGACGACCCGCTGGAGATCCCGGCCTTTCTCCGCCGCATCGACTGAGCTTCCGATCCTCCCGCAGGCGCCCCGCCCCGGTACCGCCCGGCGCGGGGCGCCTGCCGTTTCCACCCCTTCTCCACGGAGTTCCGCATGACCGATCCCGCGTCTCCCGTCACCGTCCGCGCCCGGGTGCATGACGGCGCGCTCGCGCGCGTCACCCGCATGTATGCGGCGACCCTCGCCGACATCTTCGCCGAACTGCTGCAGAACGCCCGCCGCGCCGGCGCCGCCCGGGTCCGTGTCACCGTCCGCAACGCCGACGATCCCGACGCCGGCTCCGGGGCCCATGATCCGGGGGCCCGCCTTGCCGTCTCGGTGACCGACGACGGGGCCGGCATCGCCGATCCCGCCGTCCTGCTGTCGTTCGGCGAGAACGGCTGGGACGCGGAGACGGTGCATCGCGAGGATGCCGCCGGCATGGGCTTCCTCAGCCTCGCCCGCAGGGGCTGCACCGTCGCCTCCCGGCCCCGCACCGCCAACGGAGCCGTACCCGGCTGGCGCATCGATCTCGCGCCCGGACACTTTCTCGGCGAGGCCGGGGCGGCGGCGCATCCCGACGACGCCGCGCCCTTCCCGCACGGGACGTCCGTGACCTTCCAGGCGGCGGAATCTCTCGCGGCCGTCCGCAACGCGGCGGAGACCGCCGCCCGGCATTACCCGCTGCCGGCGGTCTTCGAGGATCGCACCGGCGACCAGGCCCGGGGCGGGGAGATCCTGCCGCACCGCGCCTTCCTCGACGGCGCCTGCCATGCCGAGCGCTGGCGCGGCCTCGTCTTCGGCGTCTTCCGCAACCGCCATCGCGGCTTCAACGAGCCCGACCTCAACGTCCACGGGCTGACGGTGCCGGTCCGCCTGCCCGAGGCCGCCGGCCTCCACGGCGTCCACTGGTCGGTCCGCGCCGACATCGAGGACTGCCCCGATCTCGAACTGGTGCTGCCCGCCCGCAAGGAGGCGGTCGAGACCGGCTTCCCGAAGGAGATGCGCGAGGCCGCGCGGCGGGCGGTCTGGCGCGCCATGGCCGCAGACCCCGACCCCCGCCCGGCCTTCGAGGACTGGAAGCGGGCGAGCGATGCCGGCATCGCCATCGCTCCGCCGCCGGCCGAACTCAGGCCCTGGCGCCCCGCCGTCGCCGACCTCGACGACTGGCGCGAGGCGCCGAAGCCCGCGGCGGTTCCCGAAGACGCCCTGGTCATGGCCTGCGACCCCGAGCCGCCCGAGGCGCAGGCGCTGTGGCGCGCGGCCGGACGCGCCGGCATCGCCCGCCGCCTGTTCGAGGCCGACCGCCGGCTCGACGGCTACCCCTGGTACGACGCCCTCCCGCGCATCGCCGGCATCCGCACCACGATCGTCATGGACGGGCGGACCCGCGCTCTCGACGCCTGCCCCGTCCCTGAACCGGCCGGCGCTCCGGAATCGCCGCTGCCGCCCCGGCCCGAGGCGATCCGCATGGCGCTTGTCGTCCGCCCGCCCGAGGGGCCGGACCGGACCATCGGCCTCGCCGCCGATCTCGCCTTCGCCGGCGAGGCCTGGTCCCCGGTCGGCGACGCCCTGCCGCTGGCGACCGCGGACAGCGATCTGCAGCCCGGGGAACTCGCCGACCTGCTGCGCGCCGCCTTCTTCTCCGCCAGCGACGACGCCGACGCCGATGCGCGGGAGACCCAGTGCGGCCGCTTCGAGCAGGAAGCGCTCCTCATCGCCACCCGCCTGCTGGTCTCCGACGACGAGGCGCGGCGCACCTCCATCGCCGGGGCGGTCTCGCGCGAACTCCTCTGGCTCTGCCCGCGCGGCCGCACGGTCGGGATCACGGTGAACCGGCCCGCCATCGCCGTCACCCTCGAAGGCTGAGCCGGCGCTCCGCCGGCATGCCGTCCGGTCACCGTGACCCTCGGCGAGGCTGCAGACGCAGCGTCGCGATCCCGGCGGCCGGCGACTGCCTTGGCGGCCGGTATCCGCCCCGCGCCGCCGGCAGGCGGAGGCCGGCCCCGGTCGGGACGAAGCCTGTGCCGGGGCGTGTCCCGGTCCGCCCGTCCCGTTCGCAACTCCGGAGAACAACCCGATCATGTACGCCACCGCCAACCCGCGTCCGGACGCCAACGCCGGAACCCCCGACGCGGCGCCCTCCGGCGACGCGGCGCAGACGCGCGCCATCGCCCGGGCCGTCCGCACCGAGATCCACTGGCTGATGCCCGCCGGCCGCACCGTGACCATCACCGTCGACGGCGACGACATCGCGGTCCATCTCGCCCCCGGGGACGCCGCCCAATGAGCCCGCTCGACAGCGCCGCCCCCGGGATGCCCGTCTTCGATGCCTCCGCGCCGCCGGCGCCGGTGCGGGAGGCGGCGCGCTGCCGCGGGCTCCGGGCCCGCCTGCTGCGCGCCGGACGGGAGGCGGTGGACGACCGCGACCTCCTCGAACTGCTGCTGTCCGGCCGCCATGCCGGCGGCGACGCCGCCGCGCTCGCCGCCCACCTGCTGGAGGTGTTCGGCACGGCGCCCGCCGTCCTCGCCGCCAGCCCCGGCCGCCTGCGCACCGTCCCCGGCCTCTCCGACGACGCCATCGCCGCCGTCAAGGCGGCGGAGGCGCTCGCCATCCGCATGGCGAGGGCGCAGGTTCCGCAGCCCGTCCGCCCGCACCTCGACAGCTACCGCAAGGTCGTCGAGTACTGCCGCACCCTGGCCGACCACCGCGACGTCGAGGAACTGCACCTGCTCTTCCTCGACCGGAAGAACCGGCTCATCGCCGACGAGTTGCACCAGCGCGGCACCGTCGGCCGTATCCCCGCCTGTCCGCGGGAGATCTGCGTGCGCTGCCTGGAGGTGCGGGCGAGCGCGCTCATCCTGGTCCACGACCATCCCTCGGGCGACCCGCAGCCGTCGCGCGCCGACATCGACATGACCTGCCGCGTCCGCGACGCGCTGAAGACCATCGAGGTCGAGCTGCACGACCATCTCGTCGTCGCGCCGGGCGATGCGGTGAGCTTCCGAGAACGCGGCCTGCTCTGAGCGGCGGGCCGGCGCCGGACCGCCATCGCTCTGAGCCTGGCGCCGCCCCGACGGGAGGCGGAGACCGGCCCCGTGAAGCTCCATGGCGGCGGCACGCGGGAGAAGCCCCGCCTGTACTTTCGAGGTTTCCGGTCCCAAGGGGACGGGGCGAGCTTCGAGGGCCGGTACCGCCATGCCGCGAGCGCCGGCAAGGCCATCCGCGCCCACGCGCCGGAGGACACCGAACTGCACGCCGTCGCCGACGCCCTTCAGGACATTCAGCGCCGCAATTTCTGGCAGCTGCATGCGACCATCCGCCAGCGCGGCCGCTACTGCCACGAATACGCCATGGCGATCGAGGTGGAGCGGGACAGCCCGACCCGGCAGCCCATGACGGACGACGCCGAGGACACGGTGATCGAGGCGCTGCGCAGCCTCGCGCGCTGGTTCTACCGCCAGCTCGAACGCGAGTACGACCACCGGAACTCCGACGCCGTCGTCGACGAGATCGTCGCCGTGAACGGATACACCTTTACCGAAGCGGGCCGTCGCTTCGGCTGACAGCTCCCGGTTCCTGCCTCTCCTCGACCGGCCGATCGCCGCAATCCGCAGCGGTCGGGCATCCATGCTCCCGCCGGTCTCCGACGACGATGCCTGCATCGCCTCCATCGCCGAGGCGGTGCGGCGCGAACCGGCCCGAGACCGTGCAGGTCGCCGCTATCCGCCGGCCGGCCGGATGCGGTCGAGCTTGTCCAGCCAGTGCCCCGGCAGGCCGTGTGCGTGGGCGCCTTCGCGCAGGAGGGTGATGTAGCGGAGCGACGGATTGCCGTCGGTCTCGCCGCCCCGGGCGACACAGGCGACCGCGCGGATGGGACGTCGGCCGGCGTCCTCGGCGCCGAGCCACACCGGGCGGAAAGACCCGCCGGGCACGCCTTCGGTGCTGTTCAGCCGGAGCAGGTCGCGCCTGGCTCCCATGCCCCGCCTTGCGCCGGGGAGAGTCCGGCAAGCCGGCGGAGGGCGGTCCGGCGCGGGAGACCCTGTACCGCGCCGCGTCCCTGCCGGCCCGACGCCTTTCCAGCACGGAGATCGCCATGCTCGACGCCATCCCGGCGCCGGATGCCCTTGCGCATCCGGCTCTTTCCGCCGTTCCCGCCGATCCGCCCGCATCGCCCGCCCGTCCGGTCCGGGGCGATGCCATCTTCTCCGCAGCCCGCACCTGCTGCCGGCGCTGGAGGCGGGCCGGGCGCTCGATGCTGCGACCCTCCGGGATGCGATGACCGAGGCCCTCGGCGCCTCCGATGCAGCCGGCGCCTGGGTCTGGAAGGATGCCTACGAGGCATCGGAAGCCGCGGCGGTGTTGTTCATGCAGCGCTACGGCCGGGTCATGCGGAGTGAGGCCGGCGCCGGCCCGGACGGGCCGCGCAGGATGCTCGCCGCCATGGCCGAGTGCGCCCTCGGCAGCCGGGTGGGCGGCCACCTGCACCTCAACGAGATCGACGGTGTCCGCGCCGGCCTCCTCGGACATCTCTTTCCGGGCGCGCGGGTGACGCGCCACGACGCCGAGAGCATCGCCGACTTCCTGCCCGACGTCCGTCCCACGGCGGTGCTGATGAACCCGCCGTTCTCGGCAACGCCCGGCGTGGGGCGCATCCGCCGCGACGCCGACCTGCGCCACCTGCGCTCGGCCTTCTCCATGCTGCCGCCGGGCGGCCGGCTCGCCGCCATCACCTCCGCCCACTGCGTGCCGGGGGATGCCGCCTGGAACGAGGCCTTCGCCCGTCTCGATCCTCCAGCTCGCTGCGTCTTCACCATGGCCATCGACGGACGGGCCTATGCCCGGCGCGGCACGTCCTTCGACACCCGCCTCACCGTCATCGACCGCAGCGCCGAAGCCGGCATCGACATCGACCGCGAAGCCCGCGCCGCCGACGCCGCCGAACTGCTCGACGCGGTCATCGCCGCGGTACCGCCAAGATTCCCCATCGCGTCTGCCCCCGCCGCCGATCTCTTCGCCTGCACGCCAGGCCCGGCAAGGCCGGTTCGCAAGCGGGCCGGCCCCGCGCCCGCTGCGCAGCCGGTCGTCCAACCCCTGCGCGGCCGGGGGCCGGTCGCCGAACTCGCCGTGGAAACCGACGCCCCCGGCGCCGATGCGGTTGCCGCCCGGACCGCCGGCCCCTGGGCGCCCTGGCGGCCCGGCGTCGTCCGCATCGCCGGCGCCGTCGAGCACCCGACCCCGCTGGTGCAGTCCGCCGCCATGGCGGCGGTGCCCCATCCGGCGCCGGCATACCGCCCGATGCTGCCCGAGCGCATCGTGACCGACGGCCTGCTCTCCGATGCCCAGCTCGAAAGCGTGGTGCTCGCCGGCGAGGCCCATTCCCGCCATCTCGATGCCCGCTACCGCATCGGCTCGGGCTGGGAGACCGTCCGGCGCTGCGCCGCGGATGAATCCGGCAATGCGGAGACCGACACCGACGACGGCGAGGCGCTGTCGGCGCCCGTCAGCTTCCGCCGCGGCTGGATGCTGGGCGACGGCACCGGCGCCGGCAAGGGCAGGCAGGTCGCCGCCATCGTCCTCGACCGCTGGCTGCGCGGCCGGAAGAAGGCCCTCTGGCTGTCGGCGTCCGACAAGCTCGTCGAGGACGCGCGCCGCGACTGGGCCGCCCTTGGCGGGCGCGAGGACGAGGTGATCCCCCTCGGCAGGTTCCGCCAGGGGGCCGAGATTCCGCTCTCCGAAGGCATCCTCTTCGCCACCTACGCGACGCTGCGCTCGCCGGCCCGCCAGGGCAGGCCCTCGCGCCTCGAGCAGATCGTCGAATGGCTCGCCGGCTCGCTCGACGAAGACGACCGCCACGCCTTCGACGGGGTCGTCGTGTTCGACGAGGCCCACGCCATGGCCAACGCCGCCGGATCGAAGGGCGCGCGGGGCGAGGTCAAGCCGTCGCAGCAGGGAAGGGCCGGGCTCAGGCTCCAGAACGCGCTCCCCGATGCGCGCATCGCCTACGTCTCCGCCACCGGCGCGACCACGCTGCCCGGCCTCGCCTATGCCGGACGCCTCGGCCTCTGGGCCGCCGGCGAGACCCCCTTCGAGACCCGCACCGACTTCGTCGCCGCCATGGAGGCCGGCGGGGTGGCCGCCATGGAGGTCGTCGCAAGGGACCTCAAGGCCCTCGGCCTCTACCAGGCGCGCGCCCTCTCCTACGACGGGGTCGAGGTCGACATCCTCGAACATCCCCTCACTCCCGAACAGCGGCGCATCTGGGACAGCTACGCGGGCGCCTTCAGGATCATCCACGCCAACATCGGGGACGCCCTCGAGGCGACCGGCATCGTCCGGGGCGGCGACACGCTGAACCGGAATGCCAGGTCGGCCGCGCTCTCGGCTTTCGAGGGCGCCAGGCAGCGCTTCTTCGGCCATCTGCTCACCGGCATGAAATGCCCCTCGCTGATCCGGGCGATCGAGGCCGACCTCGACGCCGGGCGGTCCTGCGTCGTCCAGCTGGTCTCCACCGGCGAGGCATCGATGGAGCGGCGCATCGCCGAGATCCCGACCTCGGAATGGGACGACCTCGCCATCGACCTCACCCCGAGGGACGGCATCCTCTCCTTCCTCATGCACGCCTTCCCGGTGCAGCTGCAGGAGCCCTTCACCGATGACGACGGCAACCTGATGAGCCGGCCCGCCACCGACGCCGACGGCAACCCGGTCGTCTGTCAGGAGGCGGCGGCGCGCCGCGACGCCCTGATCGAGAAACTCGCCGCCCTCCCGCCGGTGCCGACGGCGCTGGACCAGATCCTGCACCGCTTCGGCCATGAGGCGGTCGCCGAGGTCACCGGGCGGTCGCGCCGCGTGCTCAGGATCGCCGACGCCAGGGGCGAGCGCCTCGCGCTGCGCGCGCGGCCCGCCTCGGCCAACCTCGCCGAGACCGCCGCCTTCATGGACGGGGCGAAGCGCATCCTCGTCTTCTCCATGGCCGGCGGCACGGGCAGGAGCTACCACGCCGACCTCGCGGCCGGGAACACCGAGCGCCGCATCCACTACCTGCTGGAGCCCGGCTGGCGCGCCGACCAGGCGATCCAGGGGCTCGGCCGCACCCACAGGACGCACCAGGCCTCGGCGCCGCTGTTCCGCCCCGTCACCACCGACGTCAAGGGCGAGCGCCGCTTCATCGCCACCATCGCACGCCGGCTCGACAGCCTCGGCGCCATCACCCGCGGCCAGCGCGACAGCCAGACCGCCATGGGCGACGCCGCCCTCTTCCGCGAGAGCGACAATCTGGAGAGCGTCTACGCCAGGGCGGCGCTGCGCCAGTTCTACAGCGCGCTGTGGCGGGGCTCCCTCCCGGGCTGGCCCATCGACCGCTTCGAGGACGCCACCGGGCTGAAACTGGTCCACGAGGGCGGCCTCCGGGACGAGCTGCCGCCGATGCCGAAGTTCCTCAACCGCCTGCTCGCGCTCCCCATCGCCGAGCAGAACGAACTGTTCTCGGAACTCGAGATGCGCATCGAGGCCAACATCGCCCACGCCATCGAGGCCCGCAGCTACGAGGTCGGCGTCGAGACCGTCGCCGCCGACACCCTCGCCGTCGCCGGGCGCGAGACCCTCCACGAGCATCCCGGCACGGGGGCGGTGACCGAACTGGTCGAGATCCTCCGCCGCGACCGGCTGGCGCCGCTCTCCGCGGACGCCGCGCTGGAGATCGCCGGCAGGGACCCCGGACCCGACGGCGGGCCGCGGCTCGTCGTCAACGCGCGCTCGCAGCGCGCCGCCGCCCTGCTGCCGGCGCCGTCGCGCATGTTCGACGACGGCGGGGTGCAGGAGCGGGTCCGTCTGCTGCGGCCGGCCGCGCGCGAGACCATGGCGTGCGCCGAACTCGACGCCTCCCTCTGGCGGCCCGCCGACGAGCCCGCATGGCGCACTTTCTGGGACCGTGAGATCGGCGGCCTGCCGACCCACCGCGAGTCCCGCTTCTGGCTCGCCGCCGGCCTGCTGTTGCCGGTCTGGGACCGCCTGCCGGCGGACAACATGCGGGTGCGCCGGCTCACCGCCGATTGCGGCACGGCCCTCATCGGACGCGTGCTCGACGCCGAACAGGTGCGCGCCGTGCGCGCGGCCTTCGGCCTCTCCGGCGGCCCCACCATGACCGGGCCCGAGGCCTTCGATGCCGTCATGCGGCGCGGCAGCCCGCTGCCGCTCGCCAACGGCTGGCGCCTCGCGCGGCGCCGCATCATGGGCGCCGACCGGGTCGAGATCGAGGGGCCGGCCGACACCGACCTGCCCGTCCTCAGGCGCATCGGCTGCATCGTCGAGATCGTCTCCTGGCGCGCCCGCGTGTTCGTCCCCGGGGCGCACGTCCTCGACCGCATCCTCGAACGCTGGCCGCCCGCCGCGTGAGCCGGTACGCATCCCCGGGGGGCCGTACCGCCGGCCCGGTCTTCACCCGTCAACGGTGTGCAACGATGCCCCGGCCGCCCCGCTTCCGCCGCCGCCGCACCGCCGAGAAGGACCCGTCCCATGACCGCCCAGACCCTGCCCGACAACCCCGACTTCTGCTTCGTCCCCGCCTACGATGTCGAGGTCGACGTGCAGCAGATCCGCATCGTCATCGAGGGGATCGCCGGACACGTGCCGACCGCCCTCGTCGCCCTCGACCTCGAGGACGCCCTCGCCATCTGCGACAAGCTCAACCGACGCCTCGGCCTCGACCGCGAGGCCTGGACCGCCATGGCCGCCGCATCCATGCAGGCCGAGGACGACCTCCTGCACTGAAGCGCCGGCCGCGCCCGGACGCGGCATCCGGATCGGCGCCCGCCCGCCGCCGGCCGGCCTGCCCGTCGCGCCCGCCGGGACCGCCGGGCGCCCGGCCCTCGATGCCGCCCGGCAGCGCATCCGCACGCATCCTCATGGGCGCCGCATCCCGGTGTTCGATCTCGCATCGATGACGCCCCGGGCCGTGTGCCAGCGCCTCGCCGCCATCCGCCGCGCGGCCTCCGCACACTGGAGGACGAGACGAGCGGATGCCGGGCGAGCGCCCGGCAGGGGAGAGGGAGTGGCCCTCGACCGCCTCCGGGCACAACCGGAGACCGAACATGTTCGACACCGACTTCGATCCCGCCCCCACCGGACCCGACCTGCTCGCCGAACTCGGCATCGACCCCCTGACCGTCCGCGAGGTCGGCGAGGACGACCGCGGCATGCGCTGTCCCGACCGGCCGGTCCTCTTCCCCGACCGCCGCTTCGCCGACCGCTGCCGCGAGGCGGCGCTGGCGGAGCCCCCCGGCCCGGCCGCCGTGCCCCGGCCCGCGGGATGGAGGTCGAGGAGGGCTTGAAAGGAGTGAACGGAAGGAGGTCGGGAGAGAGCCGGTCTCCGACCGTTCCTGTTCCATCGTCATCATCGAGATCCATGCAGGAGAACATCATGAGCTTCGGACTGAACCGCGCGGAACTGATCGGCCGCCTCGGCGCCGACGTCACCGTCAACCATCTCGCATCGGGAGGCCGCGTGGCCAACCTGAGCATCGCCACCGACGAGAGCTACATCGACCGGAACGGCGGCGGCGAGCGTATCGACAAGACCGAGTGGCACCGGGTCGTCACCTTCCAGGACGGGCTCATCGACATGCTCGACAAGCACGCCAGGAAGGGCCGCCTGGTCTACGTCGCGGGCAAGATGCAGACCCGGCGCTGGCGCAAGGACGGCGAGGACACCGACCGGTTCTCCACCGAGATCCTGCTCGTCCCCGGATCGCGGATCCAGTTCCTCGACAAGGCGAACGGAGCCGGCGGCGCGGCGGTCCCGGCGCAGCCCGACGACCAGCCCGGGAACGGGCCGGCCGCGTCCGCGGATCCGGACGACTCGATCCCCTTCTGACGTTTCCATCGTTCCTCCCCCGCCTCGGGCCGGCGCTCACCCAGCGCCGGCCCTTTTTTTGCTGCCCGTCCGGAGGGAGGCCGTCCGGGCCGCACGCCCGCGCTCCGCGCGCGGCGCTGCCCCTCCGGCGCCAGCCGGAGGCGGAGGCCCGGCCGGTACCGGGCGCCCGTCCCCGACCGGAGGATCCCATGCGCCGCCATCCCGTCCCCGCCGCGCCCCGGCCCGCTTCGCCCGCCGGAGGCGCACCGTGAACGCGTCCGATACCGCCGCCGCGCTGGCGGCGCGCGCCGAGGCCGTCTGCCGCCGCTGGCTCCCGCACGGCCGCAGGTGCGGCCGCTACTGGGTCGCCGGCGACCTCGACGGCGCCCGCGGACGCTCGCTCTGGGTCCGCCTCGGAGGCCCCGGCACACCCGGAAAGTGGACCGATGCCGCGACCGGGCAGCACGGCGACCTCCTCGACCTCATCCGCCACCGCTCCGGCGCCGCCTCGCTCCGCGATGCGCTTGCCGAGGCCCACACCTTCCTCGCCCTGCCGGCTGCGCCCGCATCGGGCGAGGATGGCGCCTACGACGCTGCCCAGGCGGCGCGCCGCCTCTGGGCGCGTTGCCGCGCCATCGACGGCACCCATGCGGAGGCCTATCTCCACGCCCGGGGCCTTGCGCGCCGCCGCTTCCGGGCGCTCCGCTTCCACCCCGCCCTTCGCTACCGCGAAGGCGCCTCCGTGCGGCCGCTGCCGGCGCTGGTCGCCGCCGTGACCGGCAGCGGCGGCGCCGTCACCGGCGTGCAGCGCACGTGGCTCGACCCCCGCGCGCCCGCCAAGGCGGGCGTCGCCGCGCCCCGCAAGGCGCTCGGGCGCATCCACGGCCGCGCCGTCCGCTTCGGAACCCCCGACGACACCCTCCTGGTCGGCGAGGGCATCGAGACCGTGCTGTCGGCGGTCGCCGCCGTCCCCGAGATCGCCGCCGCCGCCGCGCTCTCCGCCGGCAGCCTCGGCGCTTTCGCGCCTCCGCCCGGCGTCGCCCGCATCGTCATCGCCCGCGACAACGACGCCGAAGGCGAGCAGGCGGCGATGCGCCTCGCCCGGCGCTGTGCGCGGGCAGGCGTCGCCGCCACCGTCGTCGCCCCCGAGGGCGGCGACTTCAATGACGATCTCCTGGAGCTCGGCGCGCCTCTGCTCCGCGCCCGACTGGCGCCGCTGTTCCGCTGCGCGGGAGGTAGAGGAGAGCGGAGGGACGGGCAAGCCCGTCCGGAGAGAGGAGAGAGCCCGTGGATGCCGTCATCAACCTGAGACACGAACCGCAACTGCGCGAGGCGTTCGGTCACGCGCATGTCGTCGACGACACCGTGCTCATCGACCGCCGCACACGCTGGGGCAACCCCTTCCGCATCGGACGCGACGGATCGCGCGAAGAGGTCATCGCCCGCTACCGCGCCGATCTCTGGCGTCGCATCCGGGCGGGCGGGATCCCGCTCGTGGACCTCGCCGAACTCGACGGCTGCTGGCTCGCATGCTGGTGCGAACCGCTGCCGTGCCACGGGCATGTCCTCGCACGCGCCGCCGCATGGGCCTCCGGCGTCCTCGCGGAGCGGGCCGATGAATGACGCCCCGCCGGACCGTCCATTCGCTCCGAACCCTGCAACCCGAGATCGGGAGATCGTCATGAACACCACCGACACCGTCATGAGCGACGCCTTCGCACGCGCCGGCTTCGATACCGACGCCTTCACCGCCGACGATGACCACGGCGACAACGGCGACGAGCGCCGCGCCGCATCGGCAACCGCCATCGTCTGCGAAAGCCTCGCGCTTCACGGCGCCGCCCCCGGCCCCGACGAGGTCGACAACCGGCCCCTGTGGGAAGCCCCGGACCGCACCAGGACCCGCCCCCACGGAGAGCTGACCGCCGCCCAGCAGCGCACCCGCCGCATCGAATACAGGCTGCGCAGCGACTAGGACCCCAACCGTCACCCCGGCGACCCGCTCGACCTGCCGGACCTTCGCGCCGCCTTCGAGGATTCCCACCTGCCCGCCATCGTGCACGAGATCATCGACCTCGCCGCCGAACGCCTGTGCGCCGACGGCACCATGCTTGCCGACGAGCGCGAAAGCATGATCTGGGGACTGGTCAATTGCTTCCATGCCCAGACCCGGCGCCTCGACCGCACGCTGGACCGCATCGAGCCCGAGCTGCGCGACCTGCAACGCGCGCAGGACGGTTCCGAAGTCAAGTCGCACGAACTGGAGATGATGACCGACCGCGTGCACAACATGGCCGATCGCCGCGACGCTCTCGAGATCTTCCGCGATTGCGCCGCCGACGCCTACCGCGCCCGCACCGGCGACGTGTGGAGACCGCGACACGGCTCGCACGCCAGCCGCACCCGGCAACTCACCTCCGCTGCCATCGACGCACGCAAATTCATGCGCGCCCGCAAGGACCGCGAGACACAGGCCCACCTGCCGCAGGGAACCCTCGTCGCCATCGCCGGCGGCAAGGACGTCGCCGACCCCGACGCGGTGACCGCCCGGCTCGACAAGACCCGCGGCAAATACCCCGACATGGTCCTCGTGCACGGCGGCGGCCCCGGCGTCGAGAAGATCGCGGCTCGCTGGGCCGAGCGCAACGGCGTCCACCAGATCGTCTGCAAACCCGACTGGAGCAGGCACGGACGCGCCGCGCCGTTCCGCCGCAACGACGAACTCCTCAACCTCCTGCCGAAGGGCATCATTGCCTTCCCCGGTTCCGGCATCACCGAGAACCTCGTCGACAAGGCGCGCCAACTCGGCATCCCGGTTCTGCGCGCCGCATGATCCGCTCCGCCTCGCGGGCCGCGTCGCTCCGGCGCGGCCCGTTCATCCTTCCCGACGCCGTCCGGTGCAGCAGCCGGTGGATTGGCACCCGCCGCCACGAAAACACCAGGTCGTCGGGACTCCGATGCCGCAACGGTGTTCGAAGAAGAAGCAGGGCGACCCCTGCGGGCCGGGCTCTCCGCTGCAATCTCCGCTGCGCTCCGATTTACGCTGCGATCCCTGTCGCCTCCGGTCGCTGCCGCTCCCTGCGCGCTCCGCTTGCCTGCAATGCTGTCGGGTCCTCCCGCCGTGACTGCCCATTGTCCCACACGTGCTCGCTCCGCCAACCCTGCGGGTCCTCCGCTTCGCTCCTGCCGCGGCTCGCAATGAAACGGCGCTTCGCGCCTGGGTCTGGCGAAACGCGCGACCGTGGCTCCGCGCTCGCTGCGCTCCCTTGTGCGCCCGCACCACTCGCGCGTTCCGCCAGACCGTTCATTGCGGCCCCGGTGGCTCCCCTGCGCGCGCGTGAAACAACGGGCAGTCACCACGGGGGAGCCCCCCGAGGCCGGGCCGCCCCGGTCCGAATGTTTTATTTTTTGAAGAAGGAAAACCGTCATGACCCGCGACGACACCCACGGCAACGACACCGCGATGGCCGACGCTTTCGCAAGGGCAGGTTTCGTGCTCGATACCCCGACCGCGGACGACGACGGATCCGACGAATGCCGCGCCGCTTCGCCCACCGCGGCAGTCTGCGAGTCCGCCGCCCTCTTCGGAGCGACCCCCGACCGCGACGAACCCGACACGCGCGAGGTCTGGGACAAGGACGACGCATTGGACGCCGTGAGCGAAGCCTTCCGCATCGTCGCCCACGGCATCGCTCCCGACGGAACCCAGCTCGCCGACGAGCGCGAAAGCCTGTTGTGGGGTTTCGTCAACATGCTCGACGCACAGACCCGCAGGCTCGACCGCAGCGCAGACCGCCTTATCCCGGAGATGCAGGACCTCGCCCGCGCCCAGGACGGAACCGAGATCAACGGGCGTGAGCTGGAACGCGTCACCGACCGCGCACGCAACCTCGCCGCACGGCGCGACGCATTCGAGACCATGCGCGATGCCGCAGCCGACGCATACCGCGCGGAGACCGGCGATATCTGGCGCCCGAGGCACGGATCGCACACCAGCCGGACCGGACACCTCACCTCCGCCGCGATCGACGCCCGCGACTTCATCCGCGCCCGCAAGGACCGCGAGACCACGGCTCACCTGCCGCAGGGAACCCTCATCGCCATCGCCGGCGGCAAGGACACGGACCCCGCCGCTGTCTTCGCCGCCCTCGACAAGGTGCGCGCCAAGTACGCCGATCTCGTCCTCGTCCACGGCGGAGGACCCGGAACCGACCGCATCGCCGCCCAATGGGCAGACCGCAACGACGTTCACCAGATCGTCTGCAAGCCTGACTGGCAACGCCACGGACGCGCCGCCCCCTTCCGCCGCAACGACGAACTGCTTGACCTTCTGCCGAAGGGCGTCATCGCCTTTGCCGGAAACGGCATCACCGACAACCTCGTCGACAAGGCAAGACAGCTCGGCATTCCCGTCATGAAGGCCGCGGCGTGAGCCGCACCGCGCCCGACACGACCGCCGGCAGCGTGTCCCGCACCGCTACCCGCGCAGCCGGCCGCACCGCCGGCCGCATCAAGCGCCGCGGCGGCTCCCCTCCGCCGCTCGCGCCGGCGACGATTCCCTCATCGCATCTCAAGCCGATTTGGCGCCTTCCACGCCCGGAAGGCGCGGTTTGTTTACACCTGACGCAGGCCCCTGCGGTCGTAGCGGGTGCTACGAATGACTGCGATCTACTGCGCAGGCCTTTGATTTTATGTAGTTCCGCGCACTCGTTGCATGCCGGAAAAAGTCCGCCGTTACAGCGCGCCTGCCGTCGCCATCAGGGCGCGCCGCAAGAATGGCGGGAATTCAGGAGCTTGGTCGACCCGGGCTAGGCGACCTGATCCTTCCCGCCGCTGGAGCGCGTATCCTCTTCACAAGGGAGGGCGCTCCAGCGGCGTGCGCCTGGCTGCGCGCTGCTACGATAAGGGCGGTCTCCCGGCGCCTCGCTTGACATTGCTTCGGGGGCGGGCAAAGCGTGCATCGCATTCCAGAAAGGCCGAGATGCATGTGGATTGCCGAGACAAACGGGTCGCTACTGTAGTCATGATCGACCGGGAAAGGGACGAGGAAGATGGAAAAACCGAATGAACAATCGCTGGAAAAGCGCGTTCACGTGACCTCCGGACAATGGGACCGTTTGCAGGAGGCGGCCCGGGGAACCAGCCTCACCGTGAATCAGCTCATGGTCGAACTCGCGATGGAGGCTCTCGACCGGCGTGAATGGCCGACCACCGAGGCCGAAATCCGCATGTATCGCGCCAGCCTGTTTACGGCCCAGGTGCTGGCGCGCGAGCTGATCGACACTGGACACGAGAAAAAGCTCGCTGAAATCCGCCGCCATGTTTCTCAGATGGCACCGGAACTGCCCACAAAAATGGTAGATCCAGCGCCATCTGTTTGCTAATGGCCGGTGGTTGCGACCTGTGTATCAGGTCTGGGGCTACCTGAAAATGGTGATTTCTGAATCTCTCAATGACCGAGCCCAGCTTGGGATCGAAGGTTTGGCACCAGGCGACGCATCCTTTTTCGATCTTGACCCTCAGCCTTGAGGAAAGTGTCTGATGCACGAACGTAGTAGTCTCAGAGACTCCGGTCGATACATCATATCGATCACCGATGCAGATATCACGGATCGGGAAATTATTTCCGTAGATACTCCCCACAAGGCTGTTACTGTACGCGATGACCTGCTCGAGAGGACTTTTCTCATCTTGATCTATCGGATCAATTTCGATTTGTATTACAGGTGGAAATCTCCGCGATTGGTAAGGTTTTCGAAACAAGAACATTCTCCATACATCTGCTCCAGAATACGATTGTCCACGCTGGCACAGTACCGCGAAGATGAAAGTCTCACATCGGGACAGGCCGACACGATGGAAGGTCGAATCAAGGCAGACGCTACACCGTTCGTGAGATGCCGTCTGTCAAAGAAGGGAGTGCAAGGCCCCATTCGGAATCTTAAGGCCGAAATGACGTTCGAGACGTCGAGCGACCCTTGGGTGTATTGCGCATCGATCTGTTCCGATAGCAGGCGCGACGCCATCGCTCTCGCCCGCAGCATATCACCCGACTACGACACCATAACCGATATTCTAAGTGCGGAGGAGTTTGCTATCCAGCTCGGCGTCGATTTCGCTATCGCGTTGGACCCTTCAAGTCACATCGATACCACACCGCCTTGGGATCAGATGGTCCTTGCGAGAATGCCATTCGATAAGATCATCCATGTACAGCACGGTCCGATTACATACGAGGACAACTTCGGCGCCCTCCGAACTGCCGACGATCTGGCGGATCTGGAACATCAATGGCGAGCCTGTTTTACCAAGCCTTACTCGTATTCTTGCTAGTCGGAATATCGTTTCGCCGTGTCGACCGCGGGCAACCCTCGGGATACGATCTTCTGGTTGCCGGTTTCGCCCGCCTTGAGAGACCTCACATCGATCCGGAGATGATCATCGCCACGAATATTGCTCCCGGAGCGCGGCGCCTTCGGCTAACGATTCACCGTTAGCAAAACGACATCCTGAAGCAATCGACCCTGCCAAGAAGTCACCCTACGATTGAAGACGCAGAACTCAATGACAACACGACCCGGAACAGGAAACCGCATCGAATGTTGAACAACAAGGGAAGCCTGAGCTTCAGTGCGACCGATCTAGCCGGCCATCTGGACTGCAATCACCTGACGCAACTCAACGCAGAGGAGGTCAGAGGTGCTCGCGCGAAGCCAAGTAGCTGGGACCCATTACTGGACATACTCCGCCGGCGAGGAGACCAGCATGAACAGGCCTACCTCGACCATCTTCAAGCGGCGGGCCACGACATCGTACGGATCGAGGGCCTCGGCCTGGAAGAGGAGCAGGTCAGGCAAACCTTGGCCGCCATGGACTCCGGCGCGGCAATCATCAGCCAGGGAGCACTGTTGCGCGGAAGGTGGGGTGGCCGCGCGGACATCCTGAGACGGGTCGATACGCCCAGCCGTCTCGGGAATTGGTCCTACGAGGTGATCGACACCAAGCTCGCCAGGGAAACCAAAGGCGCGAGTGTTCTACAGCTCTGCCTCTATACGGACCTTGTCGCGAGCGTGCAGGGCCTTACTCCGGAGTTCATGTACGTCGTGGTGCCATGGTCGGACTTCAAGCCGCAGATGTTTCGGTCGAGCGACTACCTAACCTACTACCGGCTCGTGAGGCAAAGTCTGGAAATGGCCGTGGCGGACGATGCGGATATATCCACCTACCCGCATCCCAAGCCGCACTGTGAAATCTGCCGCTGGCGCCAGAGCTGCGATACCCGGCGTCGCACCGACGATCACCTATGCCTCGTTGCGGGAGCGTCCGGGCTGCAAATCGATGAACTGAAACGGCTCGATATCACTACGGTTTCGGCGCTTGCCGCCGAGCCGCTGCCTTTGACGTGGAAACCGGAACGGGGTGCGGTTCAAACGTACGAGCGTATCCGCGAGCAGGCCCGAGTGCAGGTCGCCGCTCGCAATGCCGGGACGCCCGTCTACGAGCCTCTTGAACCCATCGCGGGATACGGTCTGGCGCGATTGCCGGAACCGTCGGCCGGGGATGTTTTCTTCGATCTCGAAGGCGATCCCTACGCTGGCGAAGGCGGTCTTGAGTATCTGTTCGGTCACGTCGCGCTCGACGATCACGGCTCTGCGCATTACGAAGCGCGGTGGGCGCTCACTCGCGAAGAAGAAAAGCGCACCTTCGAGGCGTTCGTCGACGGCATGATCGCGCGGTGGCAGCAATATCCAGGCATGCACGTCTATCACTTCGCACCTTATGAGCCTGCGGCGCTCAAGCGTCTGATGGGCCGATACGCCACCCGGGAAGAAGAGATCGACCGCATGCTGCGCGCAGGCTTGCTGGTTGACCTCCAAGGTATCGTGCGCGGCGGCATTCGCGCCAGCGTGGAAAGCTATTCGCTCAAGGAGCTTGAGCAGTTCCACCAATTTGAGCGAGCCATCGCTCTGCCCGATGCCAACCGGGCGTTGGTGCAGGTCCAGGCGTGCTTGGAATTTGCCGATCTCGGGAGCTTGACCGACGAAAGCCAAAAGGCCGTCCAAGACTACAACCGGGATGACTGCCTCTCCACGCTCGGCCTACGCAACTGGCTCGAAGGAGTGCGCAACAAGCAGATCGAGACCGGGGCGCAGATAGAACGGCCCGTAGCCGGGGAGGGCGATGCCAGCGAGGCCATCGGCTCCTGGCAGGAACGTGTGAATGCCTTGGTGGAACGCCTGACCGGGGATGTGCCGGCAGACAGCGAAGATCGCACCGACGAGCAACAAGCGCGGTGGCTGCTTGCAAACGTAGCGGACTGGCACCGACGCGAGGACAAATCCGTCTGGTGGGAATACTTCCGTTTGAGCGATCTATCCGCCGATGATCTGATCGATGAGCGAAATGCCCTCGCTGACCTGGAGTTTGTCGATGCGGTCGGGGGCACTGCTAGGGCCCCGGTGCATCGCTACCGCTTTCCCGCGCAGGAAGCCGATCTGCGCGACGGCAAGGTGCTGATGAGTGTCGGCGGCAAAAAATTCGGCAAGCTGGAGACAATATCGTTCGAGGACCGGAGTGTTAATATCAAGAAGCGCACGGACAGTGCTTATCAGCATCCACCGGCGGTTTTTTCTCATGATCTCGTGAACGCCAAGGTCCTCGCGGAGTCTCTCGTCGGCATCGGCGAATATGTCACGGAGAACGGTATCGAAGCCTCCAGTGCACACCGCGTGGCGCGTGATCTGTTGCTGAGACAGCGGCCGCACGTCGGTGGAGCGCCTCTACAAGATGAAGGCGAAACGACTGTTGAAGCGGCCCTGCGGATTGCGCCTCTTCTCGAGGGCGGCGTGTTGCCAATCCAGGGGCCTCCGGGCGCCGGCAAGACTTTCATTGGTGCGCGGATGATCTGCGCTCTGGTTGCAGCAGGCGCGAAGGTGGGCATCACGGCCAACAGCCACAAGGTCATACGCAACTTGCTTGATGAAGTGGTGAGGGCTGCAGAGGAGAACGGAACGGATTTGACCGCGATACAGAAACCGGCTGAAACGGAACGTGATCTGAATCGGCTTCGGTTCACCACCAGAAACGAGGATGTTTTCAGTGCGCTGCAAAGAGATTGCCAGGTCGCCGGTGGTACGGCATGGCTCTGGGCTCGTCCTGAAGCTTTGAACACGGTCGACGTGTTGTTCGTGGACGAGGCGGCGCAGATGTCGCTGGCCAACGTGCTCGCCGTCTCCCCGGCTGCGACCGGGCTCGTGCTGATCGGTGATCCGCAGCAGCTGGAACAGCCGATACAGGGAAGCCATCCCGATGGTACAGCCGTTTCAGCTCTGGATCATCTGCTGGACGGGCGGCAGACAATCGAGGCTGATCGCGGCCTATTTCTGGAACAGACGTGGAGATTGCATCCGGACATCTGCACGTTCACCAGCGAGATGTTCTATGAGGGCCGATTGTCCTCCCGGCCAGGACTCGAAAACCAGTGCATCGTCTCTGGCGGTCCCGTCCAGGGCAGCGGCCTGCGGTTCCTGCCGGTTGCCCACATCGGTAACCAGAGCGCCTCACCCGAAGAGGCGGAAACGGTCGCTGCACTTGTCGGGACGCTGATTGACGAGGGCGCTACGTGGATCGACCGGGACGGCGAAGAGCGAGCGATGCGGCTGGAGGACATACTGATCGTCGCACCCTACAACGCCCAGGTCTTTGCTCTGCAGGAGCGGCTGCCCCGCGCACGGATCGGCACCGTGGACAAGTTCCAGGGTCAGGAAGCGCCCGTTGTGATCTACTCCATGGCAACCTCCGCGCCGAAGGATGCTCCGCACGGAATGGAATTTCTCTACAGTCTGAACCGCCTCAATGTGGCTACTTCACGCGCCCGATGCGCCAGTGCTCTTGTGGCCAATCCAGCGCTGTTCGAACCGGAGTGCCGCACGCCACAGCGAATGAGGCTAGCTAATGCGTTCTGCCGCTACCGGGAGGTGGCGGAGGCGATCCTTCTTTGAGCCGAGAGCAGTTCGCCAGACTCCGCGGTTCAATAACTAGTCTTACATCTTCCCGCTGGTAAGGCATCGCCGGGCGCGGAGTCGCACGGGCAACCCTCATCCAACTCGCCGCCGGCAACTGGATCCGCCGGATCCTCAACTTGATCCTGGGCGGGGCAACCGGATCGGGAAAGACCTTCGTTGCCTGCGCCCTCGCCCACCAGGCCTGCCGCCAGAGGCGGTCGGAGCTCCACCGCCGCCTCCCCGAACTCGTCGCCGCGCTCGCCCGTGCCCGAGACAAAGGCACCCATGACCGGCTCATGTGCCGCCTCGCCAGGGTCGACCTGCTGGTCCTCGACGACGACTGCTGGGGCTACAGAACTTCTCCGTCGAGGGAAGGCGCGACCTGCTGGAGATCGCCGAGGCGCGGTACGGACGAAAATCCACCCTGATCGCCAGTCAAATCCCCGTGCAGCGCTGGCCCGAGGTGATCGGAGAGCCCACGATCGCCGACGCGGTCCTCGATCGCATCTCCACAACGTCTTCAAGGGCGAGTCTCAGCGCAAGCGCAACAGGCCGCCGTCGCTCGACGGCGGAAACGACAAATGAGGGGGCCCGGCCTAGCGGCCGGGTCCATGGGCGCCTGCGGTGCCAACCCAGGCACAACCGTCGAGGCACGCGGCGGCATGCTGAATGGAGGAGCTTGCCGCCGCGCCCAACCGACTTTGCCTCGCAGCCACGGCTCGCTTACGCCCGCATCGGGCTGGCCGCCCGCCAGCCCCCATCGTCACGGAGGAGAGGACAACAACCCCGGCACCTGTCGCGGGAGAGACAGCGCAGCGGCGTGAACCCACCGTCAAATCACGCTGGAATCTCGAAAATCACCGTCAAATGTCGCCAGAACTTCCGTTAAGTGCGCCGGAATCCGCAGGCGACCAGAGTTCTGATGCACCGTTCCTGCCGATCCGTCACGGTGAAGCTCTTCTTGACTAACGGCATGTCGACCCCTTCGATGGTAGGAACATATACGAATTTTTCGGATGATGTGCCTTCTCGCAAAGGGTGTCTTTAACGCCGTCCGGTTTGAACTCCGCACATGTCATGCGGGACGATCAGCGTTGCGACGCCCGGTCTTGCAAATCATGTTGATATATCCGCATGTCAAACGGATAATGGGGCATGGTTCATGATCGGCGATCTGCCTTGTCGGGCTATGTCAGCAGCCTGCTGTCCTCTGGCCGGACGGCCTTCACCGCAGAGGATGCCGAACGGACGCTCGGTATCGGCCATGGCGCGTTCCTGGATGCCGCCGAGAGGCTGCAGCGTCGCGAGGCACTGCTGAATCCGCGACAGGGCTTCTACGTTATCGTCCCGCCACAATATGCATCCTGGGGAGCACCGCCGCCAGCCTGGTATATCGACCCGCTCATGCGTCGCGAGGGTGCGGCATACTATGTCGGCCTTCTCAAGGCAGCAGAACTGCATGGCGCGACGCATCACGCCGTCATGGAGTTCCAGGTCGTCTCATCGAGGCGCCTTGCGAGGATTCGGTCGGGACGCAGCCTGATCGTCTTCTACTATCGCAAGGACATGGAATCGGTGGCGGCGGGGATCGAGCACCGCAAGACGGATACCGGAACGATGAAGGTCTCGTCGGCCGCACTGACGGCCCTCGATCTGCTGCGCTACCCGCAGGCGTCCGGTGGCATCGACAATATCGCCATGGTCCTTTCGGACCTCGCGCAGAAAATCGATGCCGGGCAACTTGCCGACCTCTCGCGAGAGACCGAACGATCGGTCGTGCAGCGTCTCGGTTATCTGCTTGAGCATCTCGGTCATGACGCCCAGGCAGGGCCGATGCTGGAGGCGCTGCGTGCGCGAGGAGCGATGCCTTGGATCGAACTCGACCGGCAGGAGGCACGCGATCCGGATTTCGCGCCTGAGCCTCGCCAGCGGCACCCGAGATGGCGGGTCATCTTGCGACGCGTGCCTCAGATCGACGCATGATTCCGGCGCAGAACATCGTGGCCTGGGGCCTCGAAGTTCCCTGGACGGAACAGCGGCAGGTAGAGCAGGACCTGATCATCAGCCGCGCCGTGGTCGAGATATTCTCCGATGACATGCTGCGCGACGGACTGCGGTTTCGCGGTGGAACAGCGCTCAACAAGCTGCATTTCCCGGTGCCGTTGCGCTATTCGGAGGATATCGATCTGGTTCGTGCGTCAGCCGGCCCGATCGGTCCGGTTCTCGATCGGTTGCGTGCCATACTGGAACCGTGGTTGGGCAGAGCACGGTTCGAACAGAGTCCCGTGGCACCGAAACTTCGTTTCCGGATCGAGGCCGAGGACAGCAGCGGCGTACCGATCCGGCTGAAGATCGAGATCAACACCCGAGAGATCGAGGCCTTCGACGGCCCCGCCTCGTTGCCTCTGAAGATCGAGAACCCATGGTTCTCGGGTGAAGCCGCTGTCTCGACATTTTCCCGCGAGGAGATACTGGCAACCAAGCTCCGCGCGCTGCTGCAACGCGAAAGAGGGCGCGATCTTTACGACCTCGCGCGCGCCCTGGAGATCTTCCGGGACCTCGAAGTCGACCGCATCGTTGAGATTTTCGGACGCTATCTTGACCGTTCCGGTCAGGCGATTTCGCGTGCGCAGGCCCAAGAACGCATGTTCGCCAAGTTGGCCAATCCGCGCCTCTTGTCCGATGTGCGCCCATTGCTGCCGGCCGTCCAGGCAGAAGCCCTGACGGAAGAGTCGACCGCGGAGTTATTTCGCCGCGTGTTCACCGCCCTTGTCGATCGGTTGCCGGGTGACCCCTGGGCCAGGACACCGGAGATGAAGAAACGCTTCGGAATCTCCTGGTGACCCATGCGCCGTCGTTCACTGCACGTCACTCCCGGGGGCGTTTGGTGAACACCACCACATGGACGTCGGATCACAAGCCGAGATCGTACTCGACGCGCTTGGGCGCCATGGTCTTCCCGATTTCAGCCTCGGGTGCCCGGTGTTTCTCCGTCGATTTCGGCTCGCTGCTTTCCCGACCGGCGCTGCGTCCTGCGTCCAGTTCGGTCTCCCGCGCCCCGGCTCGCTCCGGCGATATCGCTTCAAGGGCAGCGATGCGCTCGCCGGTAGCTGCTTCGAGCTGCTCCCTGAGCGCCTCCCTGTCGTCGGTGACGAGTTCGGCCCGGTCTCTCGCTCGGCTGATCTCGACATAGAGCATCTGCTGAGTGGTCAGGTTGGGATGCCTTGCCTCCATGGCGGCGATGACGGTATCGACGGTGCGTCCCTGGAAGGAATGCACGGTGGAGGCCCAGGCGCGGTCGATGTGGCGCAATTGCGGATCGCCGGGTGAGAGGTCGAGCATGCGCCCGTCCTCGAGCCGGAAGGCGACCCTGCCGTCCTTCACCGCAGCCACTTCGGCTGTCTCGCTGTTCACCAGCCCCAGGCCGGCATCGTTGCGGGTCCAGCGGATGCGATCGCCGGCGCGAAGTTCGATTTCCTCGCTCCGGTAGACCTCGACCCCGCCGCTCCGCGCCGCGAGCCGCCCGGGGTCCCAGGCGACGGTCCGCCCGTCATCGGCCTCGAGGTTCACGGTGCCCGCCCTGTGGTCCACGCCGGCGACGCGCAGTTCGTCGCCCTTGCCGACGCCGAGGCGCTTGTAGGGGCGGTGGAAGGCGACGACATCGCCCGGACCATAGTTCGCCGCGAGCGCCTTCTCGGCATTGGTGTATCCCTTGGAGACCAGCCGCTCGGCGGTGAGGACGGGCCCGTGGACGATGCCGTCGCGGGCCAGACGTTCGCGGACGATCTCGTTGATGCGTTCGCGCAACGCATGGCTCGGGGCCATCAGCCCGGCCCTGGCGCGTTCGTCCGGCGAGAGCGCCAGCCAGCGCGCCGCGGCGGCGCCGGCAAGGTTGTCTGGGTTCACCTCGGCGACGTTGGATCCGAGTTTCTCGAAGGCGCGGCGCACGTCGCCGGCGAGGCTTGCCTCGACGGCGGCCTTCAGGTCCGGGTCTCGCTGGCGCATGATCTCGTCCATGGTGGCGGTCTTCATGCCGGCTTCCTGCAATTGCGCGAAGGGCTTTCCGGCATCGACGGCGCCCAGCTGCTTCTGGTCGCCGACCAGGACCAGGCGGGGGATGCGGAGCGCATCGGCGATCCGCAGCAGGTCACGGGCCTGGACGGTGGAAGCGAGGGAGCCCTCGTCGACCACCAGCGCAGTCCTGGCGAAGGCCGCGCGCATGTCCTTTGCGCCCTTCCTCGTCAGCCGCCCCTCGGCGACGCCGGCGTTGCGGGCGAGGAAGCGCTGCAGGGTCTCGCTCCGGATGCCGGCCTCGCCTTCGAGCGTGCGCGCCGCGGAGGCCGAGGGCGCGAGGCCCCGGACTTCGTATCCCCGCTTCTCGAGCAGCGCCCGGGCGCGGTTCAGCATGGTGGTCTTGCCGGTTCCGGCGTAACCCTGGACGCCGACGGTCCGGTCGTCGGAGGCGAGGATGAGCTTGACGGCTGCCTTCTGTCCGTCGGTGAGCGGCCCGCCCCGAAGCGCCTTGTCGACGCTGCGCGCGCGCATCGGCGGCGCCGCGCGCCCCTGGCCGGTGCGCATGAGGGCGACGGTCTCGGTCTCGTCGGCGACCGCGCGGTCGGTGGTGAGCAGGTCTTCGGCGCCCGGCAGGCGGGCGCCGAGCAGGCTCCCGGCTTTCTCGAGCGCGGCGACCTCGCGCTCGATTTCGGCGATGGTCACCGTGCCGGTGCGCCACGAGAGCGCGGCAGCGAGGAGGTCGGTGCGGGCGAACACCGCCTCGCGTTCGGCGAGATGGGCCACCGCCCAAGCTACCGCGGTGGCAGGCTCGGGGCGCGTTTCCGGCAAAGCGCTCTCGCGCCGGATCGACCCGGACCCGTCTTCGGGCCCGGAGGCGGACGCCGCCTCGCGCAGCGCCGCACGGTCGACATCGCGTTTGGCGGCGCGGGTCATCAGCGCGGCGCGCTGGGCGAGGCGCTGGTTTTCTGCCGGTCCGCCCTGGCCGCGGGCGTCCATGGCGGCCTCGATCTCGGCGCGCCGTGTCGAGAAGGCTCTGACGACCTCGCGGGAGACGCCGGCGATCTCGAAGCGGCCGTCGGCATGGGTCTTATCGATGCCGTATCCGAGCCCGGCGAGCCCGCGCGCGAGTTCGCTGCGATAGAGGGCGCCGAGCAGCATCTTGGAGGCGTAGAGCCCCTCGTTGGTCATGGTCCGCCACTTGCCGTCCTCCCCCTTCACCATGTTGGCGAGCACGGCGTGGGTGTGGAGCTGGGGATCGAGATTGCGGGAGGTGTCGTGCCGGAAGGTGGCGGCTACGGTCTTCTGGTTGCCGGCGCGGACCATCCCTCCGGTTTCCGGATCGCTGAGGCGGGTCTCGGCGACGTTCTTCTCGAGCCAGGTGAGGGTTGCTGCCACCGCCCGGTCGTGGGCCTCGATCGCGCGGCGGTCGCCGCCGACGAGTGCGGCAAGGGAGACGGATTTTGGGGCGGAGAATGTGATGTCGCGGCCGGGGCGGTGGACGATCCCGCCGTCCCTTTCACGCTTGCCGAGCTGCCGCCCGGAACCGTCGGGCACCCTGCCTTCGAGCACGCTCCGGAAGGCCTCCGGATCGACCGGGCCTCTCAGATCGAGGTCTTCCGCGCCCCTGCCGGCCCAGGCGCTGGCCTCGCGGTGCTCCGGATCGTCCTTCGCATAGTAGCCGTCGCGTTCGTAATAGGACGCGCCCTGGGCGGGCGCGGCGACGGCGCCGATCGAGGCCACCATGTCAGATCTCGAGGGGGCCGTCGGGATCCGCGTTCGCGGGGGTTCCGGAACCGGCAGAGGTTTCGGCTTCGCGGTCTGCGGGCGCAGGATTATCGGCTTCCGGCGCTCCGGCAGCCCGGCCGCTCGCGGATTCCGGCGTCGGTCCCGGCTCAGCGCCGACGATTTCCGGGTCTGGAGTCGGGGCCTCGCCGGCGCCGTCGTTCCCGGCCTGCGGTTCGAGCGGGAGACTGCCCCGCAGCGGATCGGGCGTCGGCGCGGCGCCGGAAGCGGCAGGCTCCGCCCCGGCCTCTGTCCCGGTCTCTGCCTGTACGCCTCGCCTCGGCACGAACCGTTCGGCGACCTTCGGCCGCGCGACATGGGTGAGTTCGATGCCGGCGACCGGGAGCGGGCCGGGGAAGCGGAGATAGCCGGTGAGGTTGGGCAGCTGCATGATCTCGGAGGCGAGCGCGAGCGGGCGCAGCTCCCGCTTGGGGGTCAGCGAGACACCGTCTCGGATGGTGTTGGCGCCGTAGGAGAAACCTTCAGCGACCTCCTCGACCTCGGTCCTGCCGAGACTGTCGGCGGACCATTGGGCGGTATCGCGGTCGGGTGCGGCGAGGACGACGCGGGTGCCGCAAAGCCCGGAGATGGTCTCGGCGCCGTTCCTGCCGTAGAGGTCGCGCAGCGCCGAGATGACCTGGATGCCGAGGACGAAGCAGCCGCCGAACTGGCGGGACTCGGCAAGGCCTGGCTGTAGCGACGGCACCTGGTGCAGGGTGGGGAGTTCGTCCAGCACGATCCAGATGCGCCGTCCGTCCTGCTGTTCAAGGGAAAGCAGCGCGTTGACGGCGATCTCGATCCAGGTGGAGATGAGACCCCGCAGCGACGCATGCTGGTCGCCGCGCGAGGTGAGAAACAGGAATCCCCCGTCGCCGCCGGCGGCATCGCGGCGGCCGATCCACTCGCGGATCGAGAAGGGCTTGCCGGTATCGGGCAGGACTTCGAGTGCGCTCAGATGGGCGGTGAGCATGGCGCGCACGCTGAGCGCGGTCTTGGGGTTCTCGGGATCGACGATGGATTGTGCGACCGTGCCTTCCATGGCCTCGGCGAGCGCGGTGAGTTCGGTCTTGAGCAGATGGTCGACGAGCACGCGGTTGCGGGTTTCTCCCTTCTCCCACAGCACGCTGGCCCCGTTGGCGAACAGTTGCCGTGCGGCGGTGACCCAGAAGGGATCGACGGTGTCCTTCTGCTGCGGGATCAGCGCGGCCGCCATGGTGTCGAAGTCGCGCGGGTTACGGGCCTCGAGGAAGGGCGACCAGCGGAGGCTGCGGGCATCGAGCGGGTTCAGCAACACGTCGCGCTCGGGATCGTAGAAGGCCCGCGTGTAGCTTCCCATCTTGTCGTAGAGGACGCAGCGTTCGCCGCGGGCGCGGACCTGTGCCACCAGGTCGGAGATCAACACCGTCTTGCCCGACCCGGTGGTGCCGGAGACGATGGTGTGCTGGGTCTCGGCGCGCTCCGGATACGGCACGCCTGCGATGCGGCAGGGCGCGAGTCGGCGCGACAGGGTGAGCGCGGCCAGGAGGCGGGCGTGCGGCGGCGCGACCCGGCGGTACAGCTCGCGCGCCGTGACCAGCTCGGCGCCGCGCAGGCGCCGCTTGCGGTTGAGCTGGAGACCGCGATACCAGAAGAGGATGAGGAAGGCGGCGATGACGGCAGCGCCGGTCTTCAGACCGAGGACGGCGCTGGCGAGGAGCTCGTCCTTCAACCTCTCTCGCGCCGCGAGCGCCGGGCGGGATGCGGCGATGTCGTGGATCGCCAGCACCGCGACCGTGCCGTCGCGGCGGCGGATCTCCTGGCCGGAGTCCGGGCTGTAGCCGAGGGCGAGCTTGGCCTCGGCGAGGGTCACCATGCCGGCGGCGTACCATTCGGCGCCGCTGCTGTGACGCCAGGCGTTCCATGCCGGCACTGCGACCGTGAGGAAGGCGGCGGTCATCAGCGCCGCCTTGAACAACTGGCTCCACATGCGCACCGCATGGAACAGGGTCTGACCGCCCCTGAGCGTGCTGCTTCCGACGCTTCTCATGCCGCTGGCCTCCTTGAGGATTTCGGGTGCGCAGTTCCGGGTGCCGCGGGATCTCGTCCGGGGGCATTCGCCCGCTGCAGCACCGCCGGGAGACGGAGGCCGGCCGCGGCGGGGTGAAGGGCAGGAGGCCGGGGGAGGACCGCCGATGGCGGCGTCCTGCCGCCCACCCGGGACGAAGGAAGGCCAAAGCCATGACACGAACGGCAGACACCGGCGGCAGCCGGACAGGAAAGCATCCCCCGACCCGGATCGAACGGGCCATCGTGCTGGCGGGGTTTGCGCCGGCCGCTCTCTGCACCCTTTCCGGGCCGTTCCTCGACATCAGCGGCGAGGTTGCTGCGGCGCTCTGGATCGGCGCCGCGCTCTGGGCCGCATTCGCCTCCGCGGTCCTCGCATGCCGGCGCGGCCTCTGCCGGTCCGCCGTCCGGGCCTGGCGGTTTCCAGAGAATGACGAGCTTATCGACTGGACGACCCGGACCGGGGAATACGCCTGGATGTCCGTGGCGGACGAGCACGAACGCCTGATGCGCGGCGACTGACACCGCTGCCGACTGCCGGCTCCCGGTCATGGCGAAGAGTCCCCCCGGCCTCGTTCCGCGGCCGCGTGCCCGGGCGTTCCCTTGCCGGCGGGGACGGTGTCGGGCGCGGCATTCCTTGCGGTGCCGAACAGGCCAGCGAGCCAGTCGCCGACGACGGGCAGGTTCTCGATGGCGTGTTCGGCGAAGGGCTTGTCGGCTTCGGCGGCGATGCCGGCGCGGCCTTTCCGGATCTTCCCGCGCGCGACCTGCGCCCTGGTCTCGCGCCCGGCCTCCGACACGGTCATGCCGGCCTCGGTCTCCGCACGCTCCGTGCGGGCGGCGGCTTCCGTCTCGTCCGGCCGCGGCGCGCCCGCAGTCCCCGCCCGGTCGCGCACGCCCTCCGACCAGCCGGCATGAGCCGCTGCGGTCTCGCGGGCATAGGCCTCGCGCAGCTCGCCCGCGGCGCCCTCGTAGTCCGCGGCGGCGCCGATCGCTGCCGGGTCCGGTCCCGTCGGGGCGGGGAAGTGCTCGGCGACGAAGGCGGCGGCATGGGCGCGGAGTTGCTCGGCATCCTCCGGCGTCTGCGGTGAGGCGATGCGCATCGCCCCGGCGGCGCCGATCGGGCGCCCGTCCGATCCGGTGCGCTCCGAGAGCCAGGCGAAGAAGGGCTGGCCGAGTTCGCGCTCGATCGCCCTCGCGTCGCTCCGCACCTGCGCCGCCTGCTCCGACCAGCTCTCCGCTTCCTGACGGCTGAGCGAAGCGCGCTCCTGGAACGTCCGCATGCGGGTGAGGTTGGCGGAGAGGCTCTCGTCCAGGCCCGCCATCTCGCTTTCGTCGGTCTGAGTCGAGTAGCGCCGGGAGGCCTCCGCCACCTGCGACCAGGTCTCCGTTACGCCGTGCTGGCGGTCGTATTCCTTCATGCGGTTCCAGGCGTCGGATTCGATGGTCTGGCCGCGCCATATGACCGAGCCGTCGGCGCCGGTCTTGACGATCAAGTTCCAGCCGCCGCCGACCCGGACCTGGCCGGTCAGCAGCGCCGCCTGGTTTTTCGCGATCCCGCCGATCTCGGCGAGCTTCTCGACATGGGAGTCGAGTTGCTGCGCCTGGCTGCTCTCGCTTTCCGTGACGCCGCGCGCGAAGGCCTCGCCGGTGGAGACGTCACGGGAATAGCGTTCGATCATCGCCGTGGCGTCGGTGACGGCGGCGTTCCGCGCCGTACCCGCCTCCGCCGACCAGTGGCGGGAGAGGGTGCGGGCCTCCGAGGCCCTTTGCTCGTGGCTGGTGGCCAGCGACTCCGAGAGGCGCACGCCGGCGGCCGGGATGCGGCTGGTGGCGGCGCCCATGTCCGCGATGGAGGTCCCGTCGCCAGCGACGGTGAACGCCGCCCCACCCGGCGCGTAGCCGGTGTAGCGGTTGTCGTCGACATGGGCGGAGGTGCGGATCTGGCGGCCTTCGAGGGTGGCGTAGCGATGCACGTCGGCGTTGGTGCTGGCGAGCGAGATGTTGCCGGTCGTGCCCTCCTGCGCGGCCGACGAGGCCGCGTCCTGGCCGACGGCGAGCACCGAGGTCGCGAGCACGGTCGCCTTGGAGAGCCCGTAGGCGAGGGCGGCAGCGAGGAACGGCACCGACATGGAGAGGTATCCCGACATCACCGCGACATCGGCGGCCACCGCCCTTATGCCGGCCTGGGCGACCAGCGAGATGCCGGCCTCGCCCCCCGGCATCAGCGCCAGGGCCTGCATGCGCTCGGCCGCCTCGCCCATGGAGATACGGTGCAGGACGGCGTAGAGCGGCCCCCAGGACTGGAGCCAGACGAGGCCGGTCACGTACGACCGGAATATCGCCGCCCCGGCCGGCGTCAGCATCAGCAGCACCGCCATCGGGAAGGCGCCGACATAAAGGCACTCGAAGACGATGCGGAGCAGCGGCACCCAGGTCTCGGCCTGCCTGCCGATGGCCCGGTAGGCGGAGACCGTCTGCGCCTCTGCACGGGCTTCGGTATAGGCGCGGAGCGCCGCCGCGTTGCCGGCTTCTGCTGCCCACTGCTCGCCGGCGGCATGGACGGCGTTCAGCACCATCTGCTGGCGCATGATCTCCGCTGCGCTCCGCGAGGCGCCGATCAGAAATTCGTGGGCGGCGGGGAGGGCGGCCAGCAGTTCGGCGCGGGCCAGCGCATCGGTGTCGACGCCGGGGAACAGCCGACGCCCGAACACCGTGCCGGCGCGCGCGATCTCGGCGTTCCACGCGCCGCCGATGCGGACCGCGCCCTCCTGGCAGGTGACGATCTCGCGGTCGACCGTGGTCGCGCCGCCGGCGCCGGGCGCGCCCCGGGCCGCGAACTCGACCATGCGCGCCGGCGAGGCCCCTGCCGACGGCGTCCCCGTGGCGGTGACCAGCCGCCAGACATCGGTGCTCCGGCGCAGGTCGTCGGCCGAGATGTGACCGAGCAGCAGGGCGTGGAACACGCACTGCCTCGCATAGTTGCGGAGGTTGCGGCGAACACCGCGTCGGTCACCTCGAGCCTCGTCGCGGCGGCCGCGAGCCTCGATCCGAAGATCAGCCCGTGGCGCCGGTAGGCGAGATCGTCCGGGAGGGTGAAGGCCTGTTCGGTGAGACGGGTCAGCCCGTCGCCCACCTGGGAGGTGAGCGAGGCGAAGAGGGCGAGCCCGATCGGCACGTTGGCGACCACCGCCGGCGCCAGCGTCGGATCGAGCCGGTCCACCACCCGCACCGTCGCCCGCGGCACGATCATCGCACCCCAGACGGCGACGAAGAGAAGGACCCACCTGGCATTGTCCTTCCACGATCCGCCGAAGGCGGTGCGGAACAGGACCCAGGCGAGCCCGGCGATGCCGGCAAGCTGGGCGAGCTGGATATAGGCGCCGCCGCCGGCGATCGCGGCGACCGCGTTCAGCAGGTCGACCAGATAGGTCCCGCCGCCGAGGGTGAAGAGCTCGTACATTATCCGCGGGCCCTCCTACCGCGATCCCGCGCCGGCGCCGCCGCGCGAGAAGGCGATCGCGGCGCGGAGGTCGGCGGAGAGCGCGCCTGCGAGTTCGGTCTCGATCAGGCGCAGCTTCTCGATCACCGAGAGCGCCGTGTTGAAGCGCGCGAGGCCCTCGTTCCGGTGGCGGGCGAGCGCGGTGCGGTTGGCCCGGAGGGACTCGCGCTAGCGCGTCAGCTGCTCGCCGTCGGCGACGTCGAGCGTGCCGGCGCGTTCCTCCACCGTCCGGTGGAGATCGGAGATCCAGACCTGCATCAGGTCGAGCGCCACGGCTTCGGCGAGCGCGTCCATCTCCTGGTCGACCACCGCGCCGCGGTAGGCGGCGGCCGCGTTGGCGAACCGCCAGACCGGGAGCGTGGTGAGGTTGACGAGGCCGCGCAGCAGCCCCGCCACCCGGTCGCGGAAGCCCCGGCCCGCGGGGACGGTCGCCTGCCCGAGCGTCGGGTTGAGACAGCGTACCGTCTCGTCGCAGTCGTAGACGGGAAGGGCGCCGCCGCCCTCCATCAGCACCTCGGTCACCCGCCGGTCGAGTGCCAGCGGCTCCAGGATGCGGACGCGGGGCCCGGAGGCGTCGGTGTCCGCAGTGGGCGCGGTGACGATCACCGTGCCCGAGACCGACATGGCGAACCGGGCGAGATCGGTATCGCCGGAGAGGAAGGAGGACGCCCTGACGGCCTTCCAGGCGTAGTTGACGTTGACCGGGACCTGGTCCTCCAGTTCCCCGGAGGCGGCGGCGAGCGTGGAGTTCCTCTTCCCGTCCGCCCCGCAGCCGTGCTTCGCAGCCGCGTAGTCGGAGAAGATGCCCTGCGAGGTTCCGATGGCGGCGCAGATCGCAGACGATGCGCGGTCGTTCTTCGCCCACGCGGCGCCGACCAGCGCCTGGGCGGTCTCGCAGGAGTTGAGGTTCCGGGCGTTGACCCATTGCGCGAGCGCCCGCAGCTTCGACATGGTCTCGGCGATGACCGGGCTGATGGTCTCGAGGGCGAGTTCGAAGGCGAAGCCCGCGGCGTTCTGGGCGATGGCGCGGGCGAAGGCGACCAGCTGGTCGGAATCGATGAAGGAGAAGGCGCCGGCGAAGGCGTCGATGCCGCCGCAGCCGGCCCGGGAGGAGGGCAGGTTGACGGTGGCGATCTGCTCGCTCCGCACCGGCGCCCTCATGTAGAGGTTGCCGAGGGTCCAGTGGCCCGAGGCCTGGCCGTCGAAGGCCGTCGGCCCCGTGGTGTTCACCGCCGCCCCCCGCCAGAAGGACTGCATCTCCGACAGCACGTCGGCCCGGGCCGGGGCGGCAGCCATTGCCCCAGGCAGGGTCACGGCAAGCAGCATGCACGATGCGATGCGCCGGAGCCTCGAGGGGCGCATGACGATGCGGATCGCCGGGCGCACGCTCGTGCTGTTCCGCAAGGGTTGCTCAATAGTCATGACCGGTCTCCAGGGCGGTGAGGGTGAATATCCGCATCGCCAGCTGGTCCTCGGCCATGACGCCGAAGCCGACCGGCAGCACCTGTTTGGTCTTGGTGTCGAACAGCGCCACGGCGGGGACGGGGGAGCCCGCGAGGCCGAGCCTGGCGGCGCGCCCGTCGTCGGGAACTGCCTCCGGCCAGCCCTCCAGCGCCTCGCCGGTGAGTGACACCGCCAGCACGTCGATCCCGTGCCGCACGCTGAAGGCGCGGAGCAGCGGGCCGAACACCTTGCAGCCGCCGCAGCCGGCGTGGCCCAGATAGATCAGCCCGTAGCGTTCGCCGAGGCGGGCCAGCGCGTCGGCCACGTCGGCCCGGCGTTCGTCGGACCAGAGCCGCTTGGCGAGAGCGCCCACCGGGCGCTTCAGCGTGTAGTCGAGATCGGGCGTCGCCCACACCGTGCGGCGGAAGGCGTCCGAGAAGGCGGCGGCCCGTTGCAAGGTCGCCTGCTGCAGGCGGAGATAGGCCGCGACCTTCTCCGTCGAGGGATCGAGGATCGCCGCCGCGCGGGCTTCTTCCAGTTGCCTGCGCAGGGCCTCGATGCGCGCCGCCGCGGATTGCGGGGCGGCGGGCGCAGCGGGTGCGGCGTCCGCTTGCGGCGCATCGTTCGGCTCTTCCGCCCGGTCGCAATAGAAGTGCCAGCCGAGCGAGGCTTCGCTCCCGTCGGTCCCGCACCAGTCGCGCCATTTCCCGGCCCGCGCGGTTTCTGCAAGAAGCGCCGCGACGATCAGGCAGAGAAGCAATGCCAGCAGCGCCAGGTCGCGCACCGGGTCGGGCCGGCGCCTGGACCGCGTGTGCCGCGTCATTCGTCCCTCCGGTAGAAGTCGCCGATGCGCTTGCGCATCAGGGCCTGGGTGTCGCCCTTGCCGGGGAGCGACAGCGACGGCTCCATCGATCCGTCGATGAAGTTCTCGGTGAACTCGGTGAGATCGACGTCGTCGAAGTCGATGGTTTCCACCTCGGCGACGGTGAAGCCGCGGCAGCTGCCCCAGCCGATGCCGAGCTGCGGGCGCGCCTGTTCGTGCAGGATGCGCCCGAGCTTGGAGCCGAACACGCACCACACCCGCTCGCGGCGGATGCAGAAGCCGAACACCCGCTTCGCGCAGCGCGTCCCGAGATAGTGCGTGTTGCCGAGATGGCGCTCCTTCGCCAGCTCGTATTCCTGCGGGGTACAGCCGGAGATGCCGATCAGCAGGCCGGAGTTCTTGCAGCAGTCGGCGAGCCCGCCCCAGCGGATGCGGCATGCCTTGCGCTCGCCGGCGAAGAAGCGGAGGTCGCCGCGGTCGAACCCGTCGCCGCCCATGTCGAGCACCATGTTGAGCGTGGCGGCGGACCGCGCGAAGCCGGTGTTGCTCTCCGTCTCCACCGTCTCGCAGTCCGCGCCGACGCAGGAGACGATGCGGCCGCAGGAACCGCCGCGGCCGATGTTTCCCGTCTCCGCAGTGCAGTCCTCGCCGCGGCCCGAGGCGAGCCCGCCCGCCTGCCAGCGCACATCCTCCGGATCGTCCCCGATCCTCTCCGAGCGGCGCACAACCGGGTTGCTTGCAGGCACCTCCGCCTCGGGCCGGGAGGCGGCGCCCTCGATCAGCGCGCGCCCCGCCCTGCCGCCTGGATGGTCCGGGTCGGCAAGGGCCTGCCGGGCTGCGTCCTCCAGGCCGTCCGCGGTGAGGCGGCGTTCCGGGATATCCGTTCCCGCGAAGCCGGGCACGTTTGCCGCGTTCGAGGCATCGCGCGCGACGGCGCCCGCCGCCGCAGTCCCCGCCCGGCCGATCTCCCGGGCGGCCGAGGCCGGATCCCCGGCCCATGAGACGTTGCCGCCCAGCAGCCAGAGGATGGCGCAGCAGAGCACCAGCATTGCCGTCCATGCCAGCAGCCGGACCAGCCGCGTCAACTGGTCCACGATATGGTCGATCGGGTCCGGTCGGGTTTCGGGCCAGTCGTCCTCCGGAGCATCGAAGTCCACGGGGCGTCCGTTCATTTTCATCGCTTGCCTCCCCTGAATCGTTGGAGAATCCTTTCCGCCGCATCGCGTCCGGCTTCGCCCTCGGCGGCGACCGTCTCCAGCGCGGCAACGAGGCCGACGTTGCCGGTCACCAGGTCGTGGAGCGGTGCGGGGTCCTCCGCGCAGCGCCGGCTCGTGCAGGGAGCGACCCCGCCCGGCACGACGACGACGGCGGGCACGCGGTCGATGCCGAACAGGCGGAACAGCCGGGGATCGACGGCGACGCCGGCCCCGGCATCCCCGATCCGGCCCCGGATGCGGCGTGCGAAAGCGCGGAGACCGTCGTTGCCGATGCCGCGCAGGATCAGGGGGGCGCCGACGCGGGACGCTTCGTGCGTCCATTGCCGCCAGCTCGCGGATGGAACCGCGAGGCTCATGAAGACCAGCACATCGGCCGTTGCGCGACGGGCAGTCAGGCCGGCCGCCTGGCGTTCGGCCGGAAGCGGCGCGGGCGATGGTTCCGCGCTGCCGGCCGCCGCGGCGGCGCCGGATGCTTCCGATGCGGCCTCGCCGCTGCGCTTCAGGGCGCGGTCCATGACGGTGCGCGCCCACGCATCCAGGTCTTCCCCGTCGGTGACGCCCGCCTTGCCCAGCACCTCGTCTGCCAGCGCCCGGGCCGCCGCATCGCCCGGTTGCGCCGCCCGAATGCCGTCCTCCGCGAGCGCGGGCAAACAACATCCGGTCAACGGCATGGCGCCGATGAGAGCCGTCAGCGCGGCATGTGCGATGCGCTTCATCCCCACCTCCTCACAGCAGGCAGCAGTTGCGCTTGCGCCACAGCAGGTATCCGAAGGTCTCGCCCGAGACCGGAAGCTCGCGGAGCGATTCCCACAGCACCGAGGAACGCCCCGTCGGATTGCGCCCGACCACAGGATGCCGGCCAGCGCGAGCCCGAGCAGCGGGGCCAGGCGTCTCATGCCCCGGCCCCTGCTGCCGCGCCGTTTGACCCGCCGGGCGCCGGATCCGTACGGGCTCCGGCGATGCGGCCGGCGTCCCGCGGTCCTCCGAGCAGGTTCACCGCGCCTTTCGGTCCGGCGACGACGATCTCGGTGACCGTGCGTTCGTTGCCTTCCCGGTCGCGGTATTCGCGGGAGGCGAGCCTGCCCTCGACCAGCACCGCGGTTCCTTTGCGAAGCCGCTTCTCGACGATGTCCGCCGCTGGGCCGTAGACGATGATGCGGTGCCATTCGGTGCGTTCGACGAACCCGCCGTCCTTTCCCTTCCATCTCTCCGCGGTCGCCAGGGAGAACGAGGCCGCCTTGCCGCCGTTCGGCAGGGTGCGGATCTCGGGGTCGCGCCCGGCGTGGCCGAGCAGCGTCGCGCGGTTCATGGTCAGCATGGGTTCAGTCCTCCTCCGGGCCTTTCCGGTCCTCGACCGGGATCTGGGTGAGGCGCAGATGCGCGCCTTCGCGGGTCATCAGGGTCGGTGTGAGGCGCAGGCCGAAGCGCCCGGCGAGCCTGCCGGCGGTATCGAAGAAGAAGGGCCTGCCGTGGCGGCGCATGAGGTCGAGCGGCCGGCCGGCGAGCAGCACGATCTTCGCCGGCTTCGCGTGGGCGAGGGCCCATCCGACCTCGGCCTCGCGCCTTCCGTCGATGAACAGCAGATCGCGCGTCAGCGGCATGTGGGCGAAGGGATCGATCCGGGTTCCGGCGGCGGCGATCAGCGTGCCGTCCGGACCGCGGACATCCTGCGCGACGGTGATCGCCGGATCGAACAGCCGGCTGCGGCGGTCTCGCGCGGGTGCGATGCCCGGCACGGGATCGGGTTCCTCCAGCCTGCGCCGGGCGTGCTCGCGGGCCTTCGTCTCCAGGCGGGCCATCCCGCCCGATCGCTGCATGTCCTGCAGCCGCGCCGCGATCTGCGTGAGCAGGTCCGGCTCGGCGATCGGCCAGGTGGCGCCGCGGATGCCGAGATCGCGCGCCGCCGCCGACACGGCCAGCAACGACGACGCCAGCAGGACGGTCAGCGCAAGACCGGCGGCGTGCCGACAGGACGGCGGACCTACCCACATCATCGCCTTGTCCCCGTCGCCGGAACCGGACGGACGCTTTTCGGTTCGACCAGCGGCCCTTCAAGCCCGAGCCACGGGATGTCGGGCAGGGCGGCCGCGCGCCCGAGAATGCGCTTCCGGGGCACCAGGCCGATCCCGGCATAGCGGCTGTCGTGGCTGTCGGGATGGTCGGCGTGCAGGAAGTAACGGCCGGGCGGGACGATCCCGGGCGCGATGGGCTCGAGTGCGCGCCCGTCGAGCGCCCGCGTCTTCGCCCGGCCCAGTGCAATCTTGCCGACCCGCACAACGCGCTCGGCATCCACGGTGACCGCCATGCCGGGCAGGCCGCGCACGATCTTGAGCCAGGGCACCGGCGATCCCACGGCGTCGGGCGGGTCGAACAGCACCGCGTCGCCGATCGCGGGATCGCCGAACAGGGGCAGGGCGAGATAGCCCCAGGCGCCGTCCGACCAGCTCGCGTTGACATGCACGCGCGACGCCGCGGCGAGCCAGAGGCAGGAGAGCACCGACAGACAGGCGAGCCCGGCCCGCTTTCCGCCGCGGCGGGACGCGCTCATCGCCGGCGCTCCCGGACCTCGTCCGCATACTCCAGCCGCCAGGCGAGCACATGGCGCAGACTGTCGGTGAGGTCGGGGGCGCCCGCGACCACCGTCCGGGCGGGCAGCAGCACGGTGCGGCCGTCTCGCGCGAGGTCCGCCAGCGCATCCTCCAGCGCCGCCGCCCAGGCGCGGGCGGCAGCAGCGGACTCCGCGGGCGGCAGGTCGGAACGGGCCGCGTCGCCGGCCCGCTCCGCCACGATCTCCGCGAGCCGCACGGTCGCGATGCGCGGCCCGCCGTCCGCCAGACGCACCGTCACCGCGGCTACCGCCGCCGCCACGCCTGCCGACAACAGCGCCGCGGAGACGACGGTCGCCCGCGCGCTCACCGCCTGCCCCCCGCCGCGGCCCCGGCCGTCATCGAGACATAGGCCCGGGTCTCGCGGTGCTTGAACCAGGCCGTGCCGTCCTCGTCGTGGAACATGTACATGTAGTGCCCGGCCCAGTTGCGCGCGGACCGCTCGACGGACAGCACGCCCGTGCGGATCGCGGCCCGGAACACGTCTTCCGCGTCCCGTACCACCCGGATCTGCGGCTCATGAAGCCTGTTGCCTGTCATCATCGTCCTGCTCCTCCTCCTGTGTTTCCGTTCCTTGCGCCTGCGGTATGTGCGCGACATCGCTGTCCTCCACTTCGATGCGTTCGGTCGTCTGCGTATTCCCGGCTTCGGCGCCGGCGCTGCCGGGCGGGGCTGCGAGCGCCCGGAAGCGGGCGAGCCAGAGCTTCGCGGCGCGCCCCGGCCCCACCGGGCGGATGCGCCGGCGCAGCGGCGGGAAGGCGGTGCCGCCGCCGGCATCGGCGTCCACGAGGTCGCGGCGCTCGGCCGCTCCCGTCATGCGGCGCACGAAACGGAGCAGCTCCGCCTGTTCCTCCGCGAGCACGGGATCGAGCCCTGCCGCCTCGCGCACTGCGCACTCGATGCCGGCGGCGAGCCTGGCGCTCCGTTCCACCGCCCGCTGAGACGCGGGCGGCATGCCGCGCAGCCAGACCGACGGCGCATCGGCAATCAGCGCATGCAGCGCGAGCCGCCGCCGGTCTTCGGTCTCCAGCCCGTCGAGGGCATCGATCTCCTCGCTGACGACGACGGCGTGCGCCGCGAGCGAGTGGTACTGCCGGGTCCGTCCGCCGAAGCGGCAGGTGTTGGCCAGCACGTGGGCCAGCGCCTCGAAGTCGATGCCGGCTGCCGCCACACCCTCCGGGCCGCCCGGCCAGGCCAGCGGCCGTTCCCTCTCTGCGCCGGTCGTCTGCGCTCGTATTCTCCTGCGTGCGCTCATCTGCGCCCTCCTTCGATCACTGTTTGTTCTCTTGCGGGATCAAAAGAAGAGCCCGCATCCCCGTCAGCGGCCCCGCTCCGGGACCCGGCATTCGTGCGGGGCGCGCTGCCGGCTTCCCCCGCGATGCGGTCGATGGCCTCGACGGTGGAAAGCCCCTCCGCCTTGAGCCTCTCGACCTCGGCGAACGCCGGCCCGCGCGAGGAGAACAGCGCCACCGACCACGGATCGAGCACCAGGCGCGCCACCCGCCAGCCATCCGGGCCGTGCAGCACCAGTTCGGCGTACCTGCCGTCGGCGGTGGTCAGGCTCTTCAGCGCCCGCTCCATGCCGGGGTCGCAGTGGATGCGCTTCTCCTGCTTCAGCAGTTCGACCGACTCGTCCTTCTGGGAAAGGAAGATCACCCAGTCCGAGTTCTCCCAGGCGGCCCGCGCCGCCGGGTTGGCGTAGTAGTCGTTGACCGACTGGGTGCCGGTGATCAGCGCACCGCGGTACTTCCTCGCCCTGCGGGCCGCTCCTTCGAGGAAGGCGCGGCTGTCGTCGCCCGAGAGCAGGTCCCAGGCCTCGTCGATGACGATCGCCTTCGCCCGTGTGCGGGGGCCGTGATACATGCGCTGGGTGGCGAGGAAGACCACCAGCATCAGCACCACGCCCTGCACGTCGCCTCGTCCCTTGAGTTCGGCGAGTTCGAACACGGTCATGGCGTTGTCGAGATCGGGGACATCGCTGCTCGCGAAGAGCCGCCCCATGGCGCCGCCCGGGCACCACGGCCCCAGGGCGACCGCCATGTCGGCGGCCCGCCGGTCGTCCCTTGCCTCGAGATGGCGGCGCACCGTGCCCAGATCGGCCCCGTTGCCCGCCTCGTCCCAGGCGGCGGCGATGGCCTCCGCGACCAGCGCCGCTTCGATGTCGTCTATGGAACCCCTGCGCCGGCACATCCGGCCGATGACCCCGGCCAGCATGGCGAAGCATTCCTCGCGGTAGTCGCCGTCATGTTCGGCCGTCGCCGTGTCGATCATGGCGAAGGGGTTGAGGCAGGCCGGGTCCTTGCCGAAGGCGCCGAAGGCGCCGCCGAGCGCCTCCGCCGTGTGCTGGAAGGACCGTCCGTCGTCGATCACCACGGCTTCGCCGCCGGCGGCGACGATGCCGGTCACGAGTTCCTGCATCAGCACCGACTTGCCCGAGCCCGACTTGCCGGTGACGGCGACGTTGTAGTTGCCGGCCGTGTTGGCGAAGGGCGACCAGCAGGCCGGCTGGCCGCGGCGGCCGATCAGGAACAGGACCGGCGGGGTCTCCGCATCGAAGCGCTGTCCGCGCCATTCGCCGTGCACCGGGGCGAGGTTTGCGGCGGACGAGGTGAGCAGGGTCTTCATTCTGCCGAAGCGTTCGAGGTCGGCGTCGAGCCCGCCGGCCGCCGCCATCGGCAGGCAGGCGAGCCAGGACGGGAGCTGGACGTAGCGCTCCGCCTGCATCCGCCAGCCCTGGCCGTGATAGATCGCGCGCACCGCCTGCTCGGCCTCGTCGAGACCGTCGAGGGGGGCATAGACCGCCGCCATGTAGCAGGCTTTGACCAGCCGCTCGCCATCTTTGAGACGCTCGGTGACGAACTGCCAGTCGGCCGCCTTCTCGGGGAGCCCGGGCAAGTAGCGCGCGATGCCCGTGCCGGCCTGTTGCGTCGCCCGCGCGGACTTGAGGAAGGCTCTCTCGCCGTCGGCCGCCTCGCCGGTCGTGACGGTGAGACAGGTCAGCACCGGGCAGCCCGGCTGGAGGAAGTCGCGGTGGAAGTCGCCGATCAGCGCGTTGCCCCGCCAGCCCGGCCACACCTCGGGGAAGGCCGTGGCGGTCAGGACGCGCACCGCGACGTCCGTTCCATCCGGGCGATGGAACAGGAGGCCGGTGGGCGCGACGGTCAGCGCCCGTCCCGGCGCCGCGCACTGGAGGTGGATCGGATCGCGCGGCGACCAGCGCCGCTGCGGGCGGTGGAGCGGCGTGGGCGTTCCGGGTTCCGGACGGGGCGCGGTCTCCGGCGCCGCGAGTTCGGCGGCGAGCGAGAGCAGCGCGTCCGGCGCGAGCCGCCGCGCAGCGGCGCCGGCCGAGGCCAGCGTCCCTTCGAGCGCCCTGCGGAAGCCCGAGAGCGCGGTCTCCGGCGCCGGGCCGGGAGGGCCGGCCAGTGCGGCGCTGACGAACACCCGGCAGCCCGAGAGGGTGAAGGGCGGGCCGCCCGCATGCAGCGGCCGCCAGCCGGCATGGGACAGCTCACGTTCCCGGCGCTTCGCCATCGCCGCATGGACCCCGCCCGCGCGTTCCCGCGGCCCGGCCCAGTCGGCGAGCGCCGCCCCGAAGCGTGGGCTCGCCCAGTGGATCGCCTGCAGGGTGCAGCGCTCGGGCGCCGCATCGGCGAGGGTGCCGGCGAGCGCCCCCAGCGTCTCCTCGTCGATCCCGGCGAAGGGCGGCAGTTCCAGCACGAAGCCGACGCTGCCCGCGTTGAGGTAGAGTTCGCTCCGCTCGTCGAAGGCGCGCCAGGGGAGGAGCTCGACCAGCGCGGAACCGGTCTCCGGCGGGATCCACGGCTCGAGCCCGGCCGGCCCCTCGAACAGGTCGAGCAGGCGGCGCGCCGCGCCGGCCCCGCTCACGGCAGCCTCCAGCCGGCCGGTGCGATCACCGCGCGCACCCACGCGCCCTCGCGGTAGATGCCGTCCGCATCGATCCAGGGCGCGATCCAGATTCGGCCGATCTCCTCCGGCGCGCGCAGGCTCTCTCCGGACGGGCCGGTTTCCCGGTCCATCCTCGCCGCCGCAGCGGCTTCTTCCGATGCCGGCAAGACGGCACGGTCGGTTTCTGCATCGGCGGTCTCCGCCGCCACGTGGGCATCGGGCGCCGACGCAACCGCCGCTCCGGACTCTCTGCCCGCATGCATGACCTCCCGGGCAGCGGTCTCCGCTGTGTCCGGAACGGCGGTGTCGTGTTCGCCATCGGCGGCGAGCCCGGAGAACAGCCCGGCGAGCCAGGCGAACGGTCCGCAGCCGGCGTTGCAGCCGCGCCGACCGGCATCGCCAGCCGTCTCCGGCGCACCGCCCCCGCTGCCCGCATGCCGGAGCGGGTTCCCCGCGGCGGGGGGTGTCCCGCCCCGCGTTCTCTCCGGCGCATGTGCTCCCGGCACGCGTGTCTCCGGCGCCGCCGGGTCGGCGGCGGCGACGCTCGTGCACACCGTCCCCTGGGCCAGGGGGCACTGCCAGTCGTCCACCACATGGCCCGCCGAACAGGCGCCCAGCATGAGCGCTGCGCCGCCCGCCATCGCCGACGCCCGCAGGCGCTCGGCAAACCTCCCCGCGTCAGTCATTCCTCTTCCTCCCCTTGCGCTTCGCATCCGTCCTGCCGTCGAGCCAGGCGCCCTCGATGAACACCACCGTCACCCGCGTCCCCGCCTGAAGCTGGATCACCGGCTGGTACTGCTCGGCGCGGCGGATCAGGTAGTCGGCGACCTTGGGGCCGGCGCTCCCGGCGCCCGCGCCGAGGCCCGCGCGGCCGATGTCGCCGAGCCCGCTGTTGGCCACCGCGGCCGATGCCGCGCCCGTCGCCACCGCCTGCGGCGCGAATGCCCGCGACACTCCCTCGCCCACGCCGGAGACCATGCCGGCGAGGAACGCCTTCTCGACCAGCGCCCCCTCGCGGCTCACCACCGGGCCGCGCACCCCCGCCTTGCCGGCGCCGGCGACGAAGCCCGCGACCTCGGTCTCGATCACCGTGCCCGGCTCGCGGCCGGTGCAGGTCAGCGTGCGGAGCCGCGCATAGACCTTCTCGCTCGAGAGGTCGCCATGGGCTGCGCCGGTCACCGTGCAGCCGTCGAGATCGACCGGCAGGGCCGCCCCGTCCTCGGCCGCGGTCCACGCCGGGCCCGCGATCCTGAGCAGCACCGGGCGCGGATCGCCCTGCGAGGAGACCCCGGCCGAGGCGTCCACACCCGCGAGCACCACCGCCCCGGCATGGCTGCCCGCCGGCAGCCAGGCGCCGATATCCTTCGCCGCCGGCGCTTCGAAGGCCTCTTCCGGATCGTCGAGGGTGAAGGTCTCGATCAGCCGACCCGGGCCGAACCCGGCTTCCTTCTTCTTCCCGGCGGCAGGCTGCACAGGGACGGTGCGCCGGAACTGCTCCCCTGCCGATGCGGCCTCCGCCGCACCGGTCCCGCCGGCGGCCTGGCCACGCTCCATCTCCGCGACCGCGGAGGCGAGACTGTCGATCGTCAGTCTGGCGTCCTCGGCGTCGGCGCCGAGCTTCCTGCGCAGGCGATCGTTCTCCCGCGCCGACCGATCGGCCTTGTTCTCCATCTCGCTCAGCCGGGCTTCCATCTCGCCCAGCCTGGCCTCGGAACGCCGCGTCCAGCTCTCCTCGGCTGCGCCGGGCCCCACCAGTTCGGCCTCGATGCGGGCCTCCGGGCGGGGCCGCTTGCCGCCGTCCGCGGCGAGCCAGAAGGCGACCGCCAGAAGCACCGCCGCGGCGATCGCGGAGAACAGCACCAGCTGCCGGTTGCGGACGCGGCGCGCATCGCCGTCGCGCGCGGACGGGGCGGGCGCGCTCATCGCCCCGCTCCCGCCCGCCGCATCGGGGCGTTCTCTCGCACCGCGACTGCGAGCCGCCCCGCCATGCCCGTGCGCGCGGACATCCAGGCCGCCGCGATGCCGGGGCCGAGAGCCTCAGGGCCGAGACGGGCGGCGAACGCCGCCGCGTCCGCCGGCCCGTCGGCGCCCAGTTCGAACACCAGCGCCGTGAGGCGCGGCCCGCGCCATACTTCGACTGGCTGCAGTCCGCCGGCGGACACGGCCGCAACCGGCTCGACGGACCAGCCGGGCAGGGGCGCGCGCCGAACGACCGCCCGGATCGTGCCCGCCAGAGCGGCAATCCGTGCTTCGCCCGCCTCCGTCCTGTGCGACACGGCCTCCGGATTGCGGATCAGGATCTGCGCCGCCCCGTCTGCCGCGAGGGTCAGCACCAGGCGGTAGGTGAAGCCCTTCTCGGTGCCGATGAAGAGCGGTACCGGAGAGCCCGCCGCCTCGCGCCCGCCGTCGCCCGCAAGCGGGCGCAGGTAGAGCGAGCCCGACCCCGGGTCGTGTTCGACCTGCAGCCCGCCGGGGCTCCGGACCACGCGCACGATGCGGTCGTCCGCGAGCGCGATGCGGCTCACCCCGTCCGAAACGATCCGCACCGGAAGCTCGGCATGGTCCGCCGCCTTCAGAACGATCGCGCCGGAAAGGCTTGTGCCGGAGACACTCGCGCCGGAAGCGCTCGCGACGGCCGGGATCGGCATTGCCGAGACCGGCGCGGACAGCGCCGTATGGATGAGGAGTGCGGCAAGCAGCGCGCCTGCTCCCCTGCGGCTCGGGTGATTCCGGTCGTCGGGTCGTTCATCCATCGTCAGTCCTCCAGTTGCTCGAAGCGCAGCAGCGCAAGCCGGCCGCCGTCGATGCGGAAGGCGAGGCGGTAGCGCCGCTTCTCGCGGAACGCCTCCTCGCGTCCGATCCAGGTCACCAGCTCGCCCGCGATCTCGGCGTTCAGCGCGCCCGCGTCGCTCTCGATGCTGCGCGGGTAAAATGCGGTCGCGAGATCGCGCTTCGCCATCCGCTCCGCCTCCGCCGCCACCCAGGCGCCGATCGCGCCCCGGGCGGACGCATGCGCAAGCCGCGCCGCCGCGGCGCGCACATGGCCCGCGTTCTCCGGCGTCAGCGTCAGCAGCGTCACCGCCGCCGTGCGCGCCGCATCCTCCAGGTAGCGCCGCCCGGCCCAGCTCTCGCCCACCTCCCAGGCGGGCCCCGAGACCGCCGGGAGCAGCACCGTCACCCGCTCGCGGCTCACCACCCCGTGCGCCAGAACCAGGTTGGAGACGAGCGAGAGGCCCAGCAGACCGGCGATGACGACCCGCGTGTCCCGCGCCCGGCGGCGTTCGCCCTCCATCGCGTCCCGCCTCATGCCATGTACCGCCGCAGATGGCTCGGCGGCGTGCCGCGAAGCCGCAGCACGAAGTCCGGCAGGAACCAGTAGAGGGCGTAGTGCGCGATGTTGGCGCCGCCGCCCCGCTTGATCCGGCGAAGCGCCAGCCAGCCGCCGAGACCTGCAACCAGGCCCGGAACGAACTGGTTGGCGGCAAGGCCCAGCACCGCCGGGCTCAGAAGCGCCGCCGCCTCGTCGAAGGTCCAGAACAGCCAGCGCTCCGGATCGTCGAGACGCCGCGGGATCGCATGCCGGACGGTCTCGTTCATCACACGATCGCCGTGCCGACCAGCCCGGTCACGATGCCGGTGCCCGCGCCCGCGGCCACACCCACGCCGACGGCCCCGAGAAGCTGCATCGCGTTGAAGCGCAGCACCGACCCGACCAGCGCCGCCCCCACCGCAAGCGCCGCCGCGAGCTGACCGCCGGTGCCTTCCACCATGTCCGTCACCGTGTCCAGAGGACCGTCGAAGGTGGTGTCCGTGGTCGCCAGCGCGGGATCGATCCCCGCCGCCAGCACCGATACCGCGACCGCCGCCAGCAGCCGCACGGGCGTCGGACCGCCCGTCGTCCCCTGCCGCGCGCCCATCACGGCGCCCCCCGGCCACCGGCGTCCGGCGACGTCACCAGGCGCTCCGCCGCCCAGCGCTCCAGCGCCGGCAGGCGGTAGAGGATGCGGTGCCCGAACCGGTAGTGGTCGGGGCCGCCGCCCTCGTCCCGCAGGCGGTAGAGCGTGCGCAGCGAGATCCCGAGCCACGCCGCCGCCTCCTTCGCGCTCAGATGTCTGTTGTCGTTCATGTCCGTCTCTCCATGTCGTTCGCTGCTGCTCCCGCGCGCCAGCAGCGGCGTATCCGCCACCGCCCGGCGCATCGCCGCCCGGCTGGCGTCGTCGGCATGCGCCTCCATCCAGGTGCGCACCTTCTCCACCGTCTCCAGGCGGAACGAGACGCCCTGACGAAGCCGGTTGACGAAGGACACGTCCCCCGCGGCCTCGTAGCCCAGCACGTAGGCCTTGCAGCCGCCGGCCTCGAGGAACGCCTCCACCTCGCGGGCGAAGGCGGGGCCGACCGGCGCCTCGCCGATCGCGGCGAGCACCGCGTCGGCGGTCTTCAGTCCGAGACGCCGCCCCGCCTTCAGCGAGGCGACGAAACCGGGATCGCGGAGAACCTCGCGCCCGAAGCGCCGGCCGCTGGTGCCGGAGCGCTGGAGGAAGCCGAGGACTGCGTCGCGGATGAGATGATCGAGAATTGCCATGGAGGCGAACGTAGAGAGAACATTCGCCGTTGATAATGAGTATAGTTAGGGAATATCCTGCGCTTCGGACATACCTCGCAGGGAAACGACATGACCGGACAGGAACCGCGGCACGATCCCCCGCGCGACCGCCTCCGCAGGGCGCTGTGGAAGAACGCAACCTCGCTCGCCGAGGCCTCGCTCGCCATCGGCAGGAACAAGGCCTACCTCCATCAGTACTTCTCCCGCCGCATGCCCCGCGTGCTCTCGCACCAGGACTCGGAAGCCCTCGGCAGGCTCCTCGGCTGCGACCCCAAGGACTTCCGCCACGACACGCTGCCGGCGCCCAAGCCGTGGAAGCGCAAGGCCGCGCCGGCCGCCGCCAGACCCGCGCTCACCCCCGAGCACGATTTTGCCGCCATCCCCGAGGTCGACGTCGAGGCCTCCGCCGGGCCGGGCGCGCTCGCCGGCGAGTATGTCGCGGAGAAGGCGCGCTGGGCCCTCCCCGAGACCATGATCCGCCACGAGGGCGCCGCCGATCCCGGCGCTCTCCGCATCCTCGGCGTGCGCGGCAACTCCATGGAGCCCGTGCTGAGCGACGGCGACCGCGTCGTCGTCGACACCGCGCGGCGCCAGCCCGCCACCGGCGAGATGTTCGTCCTCTGGGACGGTATCGGGCTTGTCGTCAAGCGCGTCGCCAGCCTCTCCAGGGACGGCTGGCTCAGCCTGATCTCCGCCAACCCCGAATACCCGCCTTACGAATGCCGCGCCGACGAGGTCCATATCGCCGGCAAGGTCGTCTGGATGGTCGTCAGGGCCTGAGACGCGCCGCGCCGGCCTGCCGGGTCAGGTCGTCCCGCCCCCCATCGAGGCGAGGATCACCTCGTCGGCGGCTTCCGGCGACCAGCCCATTGCCAGGTTGGCGTCGTCGCAGGCTCTCTCGGCTTCCTCGAAGCTCGCCATCTCCAGTTCGGTGGGGTGGTAGCCGAAGCTGCCCATCGTCACGAGCCACAGCTGGCACGGTCCGCCGCGCACCCGGACCCCGGGGTCCGGCATCAGCACGAAAGGGGTGACGGCTGGGTCGAGCACGCTCGGCGCATAGCGATACACGACACCCGGCGGATCCGCGCCCGACCAGGGCCGTTCGTCGCGCATCAGCGTCCACATATAGCCGGTCTTCGTCCGACCCCGGCCCGGGTCGAGAACCCGAACCGTGGTCTCGTCCATCCCCAGCTTGCCCGAACGCCTCAGCTCCGCCGACAGACAATCGACCACCGGCTGCAGGTGGAACGACGCTTTGCCGACTCAGTCGGCCAGCGTCGAGCGGTGCAACGCGATACCCGGGCGGGCGAAGATCTGAGATTGACGATACAGCGGGAGATGATCCGCGAATTTCGACACCAGCACATGCGCCAGCAGCCTTTCGGTCGGCAGCGCGCCCTCGATCAGGCGGACCGGCGACGGCGCCCGACTGGACTCTCGTTGACGGCGAGGGGCCGCTGAGTGAAGACGACGATCCCTCGTGCACCGCCTTTCACATGCCGATACCGGATCACGAGGTCCTCGACGACGAGAGGCTTGCGCGTGCCGTCACCATCGTCAGCGCCCTGGCGGCGATGGACGACGAGACGGGACAGACAGTGCGCGGTCCTTCGAGCCGGATCACCGGCGAAACCATCGCGGTGGCCCGCAGCATGAAGCCAGGAGCGGCGGTGAGGGGATCCGACCGGCGGGCTTCGAAGACTGAGTGATCGTTCGCCCACGGCACGCCCACCTGTACGGAACCGCCCATGGCTGACTGTGCTACGGCGCGGCAACCGGATTGTCACGGACCGAAGACCGGAAAACACTGACGCTCCACGATCTAGCGGAGCGCCGCCGCCGGGAATGAGGCACAGGAGCGATGGTTGGCAAATCCGGACAGGAAGTGCCAAGAATGCAGTCAAATCCGATTGCGGTTTGCTTCCGCAATCTGGAAGGGAGAAAACGACGGCTTCAGGAAAATCGTAATGCCATATGAATTATATAGCAATTACAATCATTTGAATGGGATCCGATCACCCGCCTTGGTCCGAAAGCGTTGGAAATCCCCAAAAATAGGAAAATAGATCGACATGGTCGGGGTCTCCCTCAGGCGTGGATGACGCCCTGGCGGGCGGCGTTCGACATGGTGAGGTTGCCCATGAAGATGATCGGGATCACGGTCGCGACCTGGTTGACCGATTGCCGCTTCTCCAGGGGTTCCATGTTGGCGTCGCGGTGCGGGCGCCAGAACAGGTAGTCGGTGTTCAGCATGTACATGTGCGAGGCCGGGCACTTGTCGTCGTACACCACCGGGGCCGACCCGCCCGGCCCGTGGAACCGGATGCTGCGGAAGCCGGCGCCCGCATCCTGCTCCGAGGAAATGCGCTGGATCGCCTGCAGCGATTCCCAGTAGTGGTTGAAATAGACCGTGTCGGCGACGATCAGGGTGGGCGCGTCGGCGCCGCGCAGGCACTTGAGCCAGAGCGTGTTCATCGCCTTCTGGATGGTGCCCGACCCGGCCGCGACGCTCTCGGCCGAGAAGTCGTAGACCTGGTTGCGCCAGAACCCGAACGACGCCCGGTCGATCCCGCCCACGGTGCCGGTCGCCGGGTCGTCGGCGACCAGCGCCCGCAGCCCGCCGATCTGCTTGCCCGACGCGCCGGTGCCGTCCGAATAGACGCCGATCGACAGGTTGTTCATCATCGTCTTCTCGGCGTTCTTGATGCGCCGGTCGACGAGGCGGAGCGACTGCTCCTTGCCGGCGTTCTTGCGCTCCTCGGCGCCCGACACCGAGACCACCACGGCGGCCTGCTTCCACTCGTACTCCGCCGAGTCGAAGACGTCGGACGGCGAGATGTCGAGCACCTCGTAGCCCGAGTAGTACTTGAAGGTCTGGTTCTCTGCGTATTCGAGCTCTTCCACCAGCGTCCGCCCGCCGTCGGCCGGATCGACCCGGCCCTCGCGGTTGAGGAAGCGGAGGACCGCGTTGTGGTTGAGGATGTTGTCGGCAAGCTGGCCGCGGCGGTTACGCAGCGTCGTCGTGACCAGATCGCCCAGGTTGGCGTTTGCCATATCTCGGCTCCATCGTTGTCGTGAAGGTGAAGGGGTCGGCGGTCAGGCATCGACCATCCGGTCCCACACGCGTTCGAGTTCCTCGCGGTGCGACCGGGCCGGGGCAGGGACGGTGCGCGCCGGCTCCGAGCCGCCGGGCGCCGCCCGCCCGGCGTTGCGCGCCTTCTGCACCTGCTCCCGGCGGGCGCTCTCGCGCAGGCGCGCCTGTTCGGCGTCGTGCGCCTCGAGCGCCCGCTGCCGGAGTTGCGGGTCGGCCCACACGGCCTGTTCGTAGGCGTCCTCGAAGCTGCCGGCCGCGCCGGCCCGCACCAGCGCGGCGAGCTGCGGACGGACGGCGTCGAAATGCGGGTAGAGCGGCTTGCCGTCGGCGTCGGCGGCCCGCGCGCGGGCGTCGAGTTCGGCCTGCATCGCGGCCAGCAGGCGGAGATCGTGCTGTTCGGCGGCGTAACGCTCCAGCGACTCGAGGAGCTGCGCCTCGCGCGCCCCGTCGGCGCGGTCCGGAGCGGCGGCGTCCGCCGCCCCCACCCCCGCCGCAGCAGGGGCGGGCGGGCCGGTGCGGGCCGGATCGACCCCGTAGGCCTCGGCCAGCATCGCGAGCGCCGCCGCCGGGTCGCGCTCCAGCGCGGCGTGCGCCTCGAGCAGCCGCGAGACCGCCTCGCCGTCGCCGAGCCCGTGCGTCCGCATCGCCCCGCGCCACGGCGCGAGCGCGGCGTCCACCTCCTGCAGGCCGGCCAGTTCCTCCTCGCGTTCGGCGAGCGCCTGCGAACGATCGGCATGGTCCGCGGCGAACCGCGCATGGAGGTCGAGCGCCCAGGGCCTCGCCTCCTCGGGCAGCGCCGCGAAGCGTTGCCGCCAGTCGTCCGGCCAGTCGTCCGGCGCGGCGAGGCCGTCCTCGTCCGGCCGGGCGCGCCCGCCGGGCCGGCTGTCCTCCCCGCGGGCGGCGTCGTCCGCCGCCTCGTCGGGGCCGGCGCCTTCCCCGGCCGCTGCCGGCGCGGTCTCGCCGCGCTCGGCCGCGAGTTGGTCCCAGGCGGCCTCAAGGTCGGCGCGCAGGCTGTCCGGCGCGGCGGCCGCCGCGCGCATGTCGTCAGTCATGATTCCTCCGGGGGTTGGGGGAGGCCGGCTATTTCGTCCGGCCGCCGAACTTCTCGAACGTGCGCATCCCGCCGAGGCCCAGCAGGCTGAGCAGCACCGTCAGCAGGTGTTCGAGCTGGAGCGCCGCCGGGGCCGGGATGTCCGGCCAGCGGATCGCGAGGATCCACACCAGCATGTCGCGCAGGATGAAGTTGTAGGCGAGCGCCGCGCCGCAGATCCAGCCGACGAAGGGCCGCCAGCCGGCGACGAACACCGACCGGTGCTGCGCCTCGACCCGGTTGACCTCGATCTGCGCCAGCGCCGGGCGCTGGGCGAGGCGGGCGAGCAGCGCTTCCTTGTCGAGCCGCTCCTCCTCGCTGGTGAACAGCCCGTCGATGACCCGGCCGACCGCCTCGATCGGCTGCGCCGCCCGGCCGCCCAGCAGGGCTTCGAGAAACCCCACCGCCCTACGCCCCGCCGTCCGTCGGCGCCGGGCCGATATCGTTGCCGATCTCGACCATGCCGTGCGCCTTCAAGTGCTCGTCCCAGGCGCGGCGCGAGCGGTAGCGCCTGCCGTCGGCGGTGCTGACCACGCCGCCGCCGAACGGGGCGTCGCGGTTGACGATCTGCATCCGCCGGGCGGGCCGCGCCGGCGGCGCCGGGATCCAGCGTCTCGCCGACCGGTTCCAGAGATAGCGCATCAGGGGACCTCCGTTTGTGCGGGTTGTGCGGGCGCCGCCGGGCCGGCGGCCCCGCCGTTCGGTTGCTCGGCGGCGGCGCGCGCGGCCGCCTGGCGCATCAGCTCGTCGCCGGTGCGGTTGATGACCTCTTCGAGCCGGCGGCCGGGCTTGAAGGTGCGCGCCGCGGTCTTGAACATTTCGAGGAACATCGGCGCCGACTGCGGGGCGCCGGCGATCAGCGGCGCGATGCCGGTGAAGAACCGGGTCGAGGCGGCGAGGAATTCGACCGCCCCGGCGCGCTCCGCATCGGCGTCGGGCTGGACCGTCGACTCGGTCTCGATGTCGATGCGGAAGCCGCGCAGCCGTTCGTCGCGGAGCAGGGCGAGCGCCGCCGGCGAGACCGGCCGGCCGGTCATGCGGGCCAGCGTCTCGGGGCGGAAATGCTCGGCGATCACCTCCGCCTTGAGGCGCAGCATGTCGCGCACGAAGCGCTGCATCGGGCGTTGGCGGGGCTGCATCCGCATGGTGCCGAAGGATCCCTTGAGGCGCTGGGCGGTCGCCGTCTCCGAGGCGCGGGTGGTGCCGCGCACGATGTCCGACAGGCCGGTGATCTCGAAGATCTCGCTCTTGAGCTGGGCGATGTGGGCGTTGAGCGAGACGATGACCTGGGCGATGCGCTCGATCGGCAGCCACTCGATGGCGGCGGCGAGCCCGCCCCTGTCGCGGAACTGGTCCCAGTCCTTGACCGGGATCATCTCGTTCTCGCCGCCTTCGGTGAGCAGCCGCTCGATCTCGCCGAGCACCCCGGCGTAGACGCCGCGCGCCCGCAGGGCGGCGATCAGATGGCGCTTGCGGGTGGTCAGCTCGTCGAGTTCGAGCGCCTGGTCCTGGTAGAGGGTGAACTCGGGAATCGGCACCCGGGTGTCGGTGGTCCGCACCGCGTAGAGCGGCTCCGGGACCGGGAAGAAACCGGCCAGGCCGAGCGGGTCGTCGGTCTCCTCGACGATGCGGTCGAAGCCCTCGGCGATGACGATGCGCTTGCGCTGCGTCTTGTCCCAGATCTCCCAGACGACGCCGCGCCGTCCGCCGTCGTCGCCGTCGGCCCCGCGCTCCCCGCCGCCCTCGATCCGGCCGGCGAGCGGGATGTCGCGGCCGGCCGCGCCGAACCGGCGGACCATCTCGTCGCGCGCGAAGCTGTGGCGGAAGGCGACCCAGCCGACCTCCTCCCAGGAGCGCGCCGGCTGTTCGCGGTAGTCCTTTCAGAACACGTGGCGGCAGTACACCCGCTCGTCCGCCACCTCCTCGACCCACGCCTCGTCGCCGTCGAACCCGTCGGGCTCGGCCGGCCGGCCGTCGAGCAGGAAGACATCGCCGCCCCCGTTCCCGTCGTTGTTCCCGCCGCCGTCCGGGGCCGGCCTGCGCTGCAGCCGGCGGCGGACGATCGTCGGCTCGTAGACGATCCGCGCGACGCCGCGTCCGGGCAGCAGCATGTCGTCGCGCGCCGCCTCCATCGCGGCATCGAAGGAGTCGTCGTCGAGCAGCCAGGCGAGCGCCCGTTCGAGGACCTGCGCCGCCTCGCGCCCCGCCGGATCCTCGTCGAGATAGCGCCGGCGCACGTCGGGCGCCGGGGTCTGCGAATAGACCACGGGTTTCAGGATCTCGGTGTTGGCCCAGAGGATGTTGAACCGGCGCCGCCCGTCGATCCGCTTCTCCGCCCGGTAGCGTTCGACCACCTTGCCGGCGCGGCGCATCCAGTCGCGCTGCACCCGCTCCGCGCGGTCGAGTTCGCTGCGCCAGCGGCGCACGCGGGCGTCGGGCCCGCTGCCGGCCTCGCCGGGCGGCCTCGCGCCCGCCGTCGAACCAGCAGCGCGGCAGGATCGCACGCACCGCGTTGATGCCGTCGTCCACCGCGTGGCGCGGCACCACGGTGAGCGCGATGCCGAGCCGCCGCGCCTGTTCCTCGCGCGTCCGCCCGGTGCCGAGTTCGCGGGCCAGCGCGTCATGCGGCGCGTAGTGGCTGCCGTAGACGAAGCCGCGGTCCGCCGCCTTCGCCCGCAGCAGCCGCGCATAGTGTTCGAGCCCTTCGCCCGCCGCCTCGTAATAGTCGAGCGCGTGGATCTCGGCGCCGGCGCGCTGGACGAACCAGATCGCGGTGGCGTCGCCGATGCCGAGGTCCCACGCGGTCTCCACCGGCAGCGCCGGATCGTGCGGTACGCCGCAGATGCGCCCCGCGCGCTCGGCCTCGGCGACCAGGCGGGCGTAATAGGCGCCCGGGGCCGCGGCCTCGAAGGAGCATTCGAACTCCTGGTCGTAGGCCTCCGACGTCATGTCGCGGCGCGCCGCCGCGAGTTCGTCTTCCGGCAGGACGCCGGTGTCCGATGCGGCGAACAACGCCGCGTACCAGGCGGGGTCGTCGGAAGCCTCGCGGAATTTGCGCCAGAACTCGTTGCGGCCCTTCGGCGTCCCGACGAAGATCGCCCAGCCGCCGCGGTCGGCGAGCGCCGGGCGGATCACCTCGCCCCACAGGTGCGGGCTCATCTGCGCGTACTCGTCGAGCACCACCCCGTCGAGATAGATGCCGCGCAGGGTGTCCGGGCTGTCGGCGCCGTAGAGCTGGATGCGCGCCCCGTTGGGCAGGTCGACGCGGAGTTCGGTCTCGCTCACCGTCCGGCCGGGGATCGCCGCCGTGTAGTGCTTGAGATAGTCCCACGCGACCTGCTTGGCCTGGCGGTAGAGCGGCGCGATGTAGGCGAAGCGCGGACGCTGGCGTCGGCAGCGCACCGCGTGGTCGATGAGTTCGTTGACGCAGAGCACCGTCTTGCCGAAGCGGCGGTGGCAGACCAGCACGTTGAAGCGCTGCAGCCGGCGGTGGATGTCTGCCTGCAGCGGCCGCGGCCGGTAGCCGGTGCTGACCTTCCGGCCGGCGGCGGCCCTGCCGGAGCGGGTTGCCGGACTACTCATTGCGCTCGATCCCGGTGTCGACGATGTCGGCCAGCCGCCGGCGCGCCGCCGGCCGCGCGGCGGATGCGCCCTGGCCCAGCACGACGCGCCCGAGGTGGCTCGCCATCGAGGCGCTGCGCTCGACCAGCGCATATTGCGACCGGCGGATGTGCACCCGCCCGCGCATCTGGCCGCGGGTCCACGCCGCCTCCAGCGCGGGATCGCGAAGCGCCGCCTCCAGCGCCGCCGGAGAGACCTCGAAAATGGCCGCCGCCTCCTCGCGGGTGCAGCCGATCTCGGCCAGTTCCTCCAGCGTCTCCGCGGCGATCGCCGGCGCGGGTCCGGCGGAGTCGTCCGTCGTGTCGGGCGTGTCGGATGCCGCGGGCGGTGTCCCGGGGGTTTTCCGGGCCGCCGGCGCGCGCGGCGGCGCGCCGGCCTCGGTGGGGCCTGCCAAGGGAGGAGTCCTCGCTGCATTGGGGGTTCGGCGGTGCGGGCAAACGCCGGAAGGCCGCCCGCCCGGCCACGAAAAAGGGCGCCGGCGGAACCGGCGCCCTCATCTCGCGAGCTTGGCAAAACTACCCCGGATCGCGTCCCGTGTCAACAAGATTTTTCACATGGAGAGAATTTATTTTGTAAATCTCTGGAAAATAAGGATTTTCATATGAGATCGCGATAATCGGACCGATCCGACAAACGCGGCCTTGCGCCGCCGCCGCGCTGGACCCGGCCGCGCTCCCGCCCCTCCGGCAACGCCTGCCGGGGCGGGGCGTTCAACTGTCGTGCGGCGCGCTCCCCCGGGCGCCGATCATCGACAGGAACTCCCGCCGCGTCGTCGGGTCGTCGCGGAAACAGCCGAGCAGGCGGCTGGTCACCAGACTGACCCCCGGCTTGCGGACACCGCGCGTGGTCATGCACTGATGCGCCGCCTCGATGACCACGCCGACGCCGCGCGGCTCGAGCGCTTCCTGGATGGTGTCCGCGATCTGCGCGGTCAACGCTTCCTGGATCTGCATCCGCTTGGCGAAGACCTCGACGAGGCGCGCGAGCTTGGAGATGCCCACGATCCGCTCCGCCGGCAGATACCCGACATGCGCCTTTCCCAGGATCGGAACGAGGTGGTGCTCGCAGTGGGATTCGAGGCGTATGTCGCGCAGGACGATCATCTCGTCACAGGCGCCGGCCTTCTCGAACGTCGTGGCCAGCAGGGCGACCGGGTCTTCGGCGTATCCGGCGAAGAATTCCTCGTAGGCCCGTACGACACGCCCGGGCGTTCCCTGCAGCCCCTCCCGGTCGGGGTCGTCCCCGGCCCACTCGATCAGCGTGCGGACGGCGGCCTCCGCCTCGCTGCGGCGCGGCCGGCGGCGCGCTTCAGGGCGGCTGCGCGGCGGCGGGGTTCGATGCTCGACGACTGCACTCTCCATATCCCGGCCTTTCGTCGATGGCGGGCCGCCCCGGGCGGGGTCCGCTTGCGAAACGAAATATAATGTTATAACATATCTCATTCACCCTGCAAGGCGAGACTAGGCGATGACGAAGCCGCCGACCCGACCCCGGCCCTGCACCGATGCGGATTGCCGCGGGCGGCACGCGCCGCGCGAGCGGATCGCGCTGGCGGTGTCGATTTGCGAGGCGCGCGGCGTACAGATGACGAAGGTGCGCAGGCGCGTCCTGGAACTGCTGTGGGCGAGCGGCAGGCCGACCAGCGCCTACCAGTTGATCGAGGCGCTGAAGCCCGGGGATTCGCGCCCCGTCAGACCGCCGACCGTGTACCGGGCGCTCCACTTCCTGATGGCGCAGAGTCTGGTTTCCAGGATCGAGAGCCTGAACGCCTACGTGCCCTGCCTGCATCCCGAACGCGACCACGATTGTCTTTTTTTCATCTGCAGCGGCTGCCGGTCATCGGTCGAGCTCGAGGACCCGCGGATCGGCGGGCTGCTCGCCGAGGATGCCGCGGTTCTCGGGTTTGTCGCGGCGCGCCGCACGGTCGAGGTCCAGGGTATGTGCGCAGAGTGCGCAGAGGGCGCGGCGGCGCCGACGGGAACGGGGAGTTCCATCCATGGCGAGCCGGTATCCGGATGAACCGCCGCAGCGGCCGGCAGGGAGCGCCGGCATGAGGCCGCGCCGCCCGCCTTCGATCCGGCTGCTGCCGCTCGGCGCCGGCGCCCGGCTGCTCGGGGCGGCCCTGATCGTTGCCGCGCTGTGGAGCGCGTTCTTCTGGGCGACGTCCACGCAGGCGGGGCCATGACCTACGCCCTCAAGTTTCAGGACCTGACCCTCGGCTACGACCGGCACCCGGCCGTGCACCGCCTGCAGGGCGAGATCGCCGAGGGCAGCCTGACCGCCGTCGTCGGACCCAACGGGGCCGGCAAGTCCACCGTGCTGAAGGGGGTAGTCGGCGCCCTCCGCCCGTTCGCAGGGCGGATCGCCTTCGGCGGCATCGCGCGGGACGACATCGCCTACCTGCCGCAGCAATCGGACGTCGACCGGTCTTTCCCGATCGTCGTCGCCGACCTCGTGGCGATGGGTCTGTGGCAGGAGATCGGCGGCTTTGCCGGGCTGCGGTCCCGGCACCGCGCGCGCGTCGCCGAAGCGATTTCGGCGGTCGGCCTCGACGGGTTCGAGACGCGGCCGATCGGGTCGCTGTCCGGCGGCCAGATGCAGCGTGCGCTCTTCGCCCGCCTGCTGCTGCAGGACGCGCGGCTGGTGCTGCTCGACGAGCCCTTCACCGCGGTCGATGCGAGAACGGTGGCGGACCTGATCGGCGTGGTGCAGCGCTGGCACGACGAAGGCCGCACGGTGCTCGCCGTCCTGCACGACTTCGACACGGTGCGGGCCCACTTCCCGCGCACGCTGATGCTGGCGCGCGAACTCGTTGCCCATGGACCCACGGCGCAGGTGCTGACGGCCGAGAACCAGTTCCGCGCGCGTCAGATGTGCGAGGCCTGCGCCGGCCCCCCGCACACATGCGGGCGAAACGCCGCATGATGTGGGAGATCCTCGTCCAGCCCTTCGCCGAATTCGGCTTCATGCGGCGCGCCCTGATCGGCTGCATCGCGATCTCGGTCGGCGCGACGCCGGTCGGGGTGTTCCTGATGCTGCGCCGCATGAGCCTGACGGGCGATGCGATGGCCTGTGCGATTCTGCCGGGCGCGGCGGTCGGCTATCTCGCCGCGGGCTTCTCGCTCTGGGCGATGACCGTCGGCGGGCTGATCGCCGGCATGGCCGTGGCCCTTCTCGCGGGCTTCGTGACCCGCGCCACGGCGCTGCGCGAGGATACGAGCCTGGCCGCCTTCTACCTGATCTCGCTGGCGGCGGGCGTGCTGATCGTGTCCACCCGGGGCAGCAACGTCGACCTGATGCACGTGCTCTTCGGCACCGTGCTGGCGCTCGACGACGATGCCCTGATCCTGCTCTGTTCCATCGCCAGCCTGTCGATCTTCGCGCTCGCCGTCCTGTTCCGGCCGCTCGTGCTCGAATGCGCGGATCCGCAGTTCCTGCGTTCGGTGAGCGGGCTCAGCGCGGTGACGCATTTCGCGTTTCTCGTCCTCGTCGTGGTGAACCTGGTGGCCGGGTTTCACGCGCTCGGCACCCTGATGGCGGTCGGCATCATGATCCTTCCCGCCGCCGCCGCGCGGTTCTGGGCCGTCGGCATCGGCGTGCTGATCGCCGCCGCGGTCTCGGTTGCGATGCTCTCGAGCCTGTGCGGCCTCCTTCTCTCCTACCATGTCAGCCTGCCGTCCGGGCCGGCGATCATTCTCGTCGCCGGTCTCGCCTACGGCCTGTCGCTGGTCTTCGGGCCGGTGGGCGGCCTCGTCGGGCGGACCTTCCCGCGCCGTTATCTCGAAGCCTGAAAGGGGTTCCGATGCCCGCTCGCAGAGCCTTTCCGACAACCGCCGCCGCGGTCCTCGCCCTGTCGCTCGCCGCTCCCGCCGCCGCCCAGTCCGCCAAGCCGATCCCGGTGGTCGCCACCTTCTCGATTCTCGGCGACATGGTGAAGCGCATCGGCGGAGAGCATGTCGCCGTCACGACCCTGGTCGGCCCCGACGGGGATGTGCATGTCTACCGGCCGACCCCTGCCGATGCGCGGGCGGTCAGCGAAGCGAAGATCCTCGTCGTCAACGGGCTGCAATTCGAGGGCTGGCTGGACCGGCTGGTCGATGCTGCGGCGTTCCGCGGCGTCCGGGTGGCGGCGACCGACGGCGTCAAGCCGATCGTTTACCGGCACGGCGCCGATGCACACGCCCGCCACGGCGATGCCGACCGCGGCAAACATGCCGACCATGACGACCACGCCGATCACGCCGACCACGGCAAACACGAAGGCCACGGCAAACACGCCGAGGGCGACGATCACGAAGGCCACGATCACGGCACCTTCGACCCGCATGCGTGGCAGAGTCTCCGCAACGCGGCGGTCTACGCGGACAACATCGCCGCGGCGCTCGCCGCAGCCGATCCGGGGAACGCCGGCGTGTTCCGCCGGAACCGCGACGCCTATGTGGACGAGCTCAAGACCCTGGATTCGGAAATCCGCGGGATCGTCGCCAAGCTTCCGGCAGGGAGCCGGACCGTCGTCACCTCGCACGACGCGTTCCAGTATTTCGGCCGCGACTACGGGCTGGCGTTCGTCGCGCCGCAGGGGCTCGGCACGGACTCGGAGGCGTCGGCAAAGGATGTCGCCCGTCTGGTGCGGCAGATCCGCGAACGGGGCATCCGCGCCGTCTTCATCGAGACTATCGGGGACCCCCGCCTGCTGAAGCGCATCGCCGACGAGACGGGGGCCGTCATCGGCGGCACGCTCTATCCCGGCGCGCTGTCCGGCCCGGACGGTTCGGCGCCAACCTACCTCGACATGATCCGGCACAACGCGATGACGCTGGTCCGGGCGCTGAGCCCGTAGGGCCCGGCGCAGCCTGCAAAGGCGGGACGCCGCACGCGGCACGCGGTCGGCAAACGCGCAAAAAACTTCCCCCGCGCCGGCCGCAAATCCATAATCGCCCGGCGCCCGCCGGCTCTCGCGCAGCGGCGCTGGCAGGCGCGCTTTCTGTGGTTCGACAAGCAGCCGGTGCCGGAGACCGGCTTCCGGACGTTGGCCGAAAGGCTCTGGAAACCGTTGCTGAGCGCAGAGGGTGCGGCCGAACCCGAGGCGGCGCTCGGGAAACTGGCGCTGTTGGAAGACGACGAGTCCAAGGTTATTCGCGCCACCGTTGCCGGCGTCGTCAACGGAATCTTGCCGCCGACCGGCGGGGCGGTAAGATAGGCGGCTCACGGGTGCGCCGGCGCGGTGCGGGGTCGGCCCGAGACGGGAGGATTTGCCTGTGGCCTACAACGATATTGCCGTCCATCTTGCACGGGGCAAGCGCTCCGCGGCGCGGCTCGACGCGGCGATCGATCTGGCCGAACGCCATGACGGCAGGGTGACCGGCGTCTACGTGCTGCCTCGTCCCGCCGCCATCGCCTCCGTCGGCCTCGATCTCGCCTCGAACGCCTATGAAAGACTGTATCAGGAGCAGCAGGCGCAGGCCGAGGACCTCGCCCGGGAGGCCGAACGGCAGTTCGCCGACCGCGCGGCGAAGACCGCGGTGCCGTGCGAATGGCGTCCGATGGCCGGCGATGCGATCGACGCCGTCACCACCGCCGCGCGCTATGCCGACATCACCATCGTCGGACAAGCCGATCCCGACGACCGGAAAGCGTCTCCGGCCTGGCCGACAGCCTGGTTCTCGATGCCGGCGGCCCGGTGCTGTTGTGGCCCTATATCGGGTCGTTCGATGTCAATGCGGAGACCGTCATGCTGGCGTGGAACGGGACCTGCGAGGCCAAGCGCGCGCTGTCCGACGCCCTGCCGCTGTTGCGGCAGGCCGGGAAGACGATCGTCTTCGGCGTCGATACGGGCGACGGCACACATGCGCCGGGCGCCGATATCAGCGTGCATCTGGCGCGGCACGGCGTCGCTGCCGAGACCAGGCACAGGACCGCTTCCTCCGACCTCGACGCCAGCGATATCCTCCTCTCCGAGATCAGCGATCAGGGCGCGGGGCTCTTGGTCATGGGCGGCTACGGTCATCACCGCATGCGCGAGGTCCTGCTGGGCGGTCTGACCCGCAGCATCCTGCGCCATATGACGGTTCCCGTCCTGATGTCGCACTGACTGTCTGCCGGGCTGTTTTGCCGTCTGCGCCGGGGCCCGGGTCGGTGTATTGGCCGGCGATTGCACACGAGCGCGATGAAGCAGGACCGGTGATGCCGTGAGACTCGTTACGTTCCGGCACGGCGCGACCGGCGGCCAGGACCGCGTCGGTGCGCTGATCGACGGCGACAGCGCCGTCGTCGACCTCGGCGTGGCCCCGGGCGGGCCCGCCTTCTCGTCGATGCTCGCGCTGATCCGCGCCGGCGACGAGGCGCTCGCGGCGGCGCGGCGCGCGGCCGCCGACCCGCCTTCCGGCGCGGTGCGGGAAACCGCCGGGATCGCGCTTCGCACGCCGCTTCCGGAACCGCCGCAGATCCGCGACTGCCTGTGCTTCGAGGAGCATCTCAGGCGGGCCTTCGAGGTGTTGCAAAAGTCCCGCGGCGGCGGGTCCGCCGCCATGGACCAGGTCCTCGAAACGTGGTACCGCCAGCCGATCTACTACAAGGCCAACCGGCTGGCGGTGGTCGGCCACGAAGAGGACGTCCTGTGGCCGGGCTATGCCGAGACGATGGATTACGAGCTCGAATTCGGCTTTTTCATCGGCCAGGGCGGCAGGGACATCGCCAAGCGGGACGCGCGCGCGCATATCTTCGGCTATTCCATTTTCAACGACTTCTCGGCGCGCGATGCGCAGGCGCGCGAAATGCCGGGCGGGCTCGGACCCGGCAAGGGCAAGGACTTCGACACCGGCAACGTCATCGGGCCGTGCATCGTGACCGCCGAGGAGCTCGACCCCTATGACTGCACCATGATCGCCCGCGTCAACGGCGAGGAATGGTCGCGCGGGCATTCGGGCAGTATTCACTGGACGTTCGAAGACCTGATCGCCCATGTCTCGCAGTCGGAAACCCTGTATCCCGGCGAATTCTTCGGCTCGGGCACGGTCGGCGGCGGCTGCGGGCTGGAACTCGAGCGTTACCTGTCGGACGGGGATGTCGTCGAACTCGAGGTCGAGGGTATCGGCGTCCTGCGCAACCGGCTCATCAGGGAGGCCTAGGAATTGGTCGAGACGATCCGCCGCGTGGTGACCGCGCACGACGAAGACGGCAAGTCGGTGTTCGCGATCGACGGCGATGCCGGCACGGTCAAGGAGATGGACTCGATGCCCGGCCTCGCGCTCACCGAACTGTGGCGGACGAACGGCGCGCCGGCCGATAATGCGGGGCGGGAAGACGCGGCCGACGGCCCCGTCGTGCTCGAACCGGGGCCTGGCGGAACCGTTTTCCGCATCGTCGAATTTCCCCCCGACAGCGCCTGGCGCCACCGTGCGGACGCGCGCGACGCGTTCGCCTCGATCGATGCCGGACATGCGCCCGACGCCGCGAGCAGCGATCCGATGATGCACAAGACCTCGACGGTGGATTACCTCGTCGTCCTCAGGGGCGAGATCTGGGCCGTTCTCGATACCGGCGAAGTCTGCCTGAAGGCCGGCGACGTGATGATCCAGCGCGGCACCAACCATTCCTGGAGCGTGCGCACCGACGAGCCCTGCCTGCTCGCCGCCGTCCTGGTCAACGCCGATCCGGTCTAGCGGCGAGGGTCCGGCTGCCCGGGGCAGGCCGGCCGTATTGGCCGGCAAACCCGCGATGCACTAACCTCCGGCCCGGTTGCCGTTGCGGCGGCCGCCGCTTTCCCGGCCGGCGGCCCTGCGGATGTCCGGAGCGAGACCGACGGCCGTGCCGCTTTCTTCGGGCCCGCGGCATCGTCTCGGTGCACCGGCAGACCGGGGAGGAAGACCTTGGCCCTTCTGATCAGCAACCTGATGATGGGAACGGAGGCGGAGTGGCGCGCCGCCATCAACGCCGAATTGCCCGACCTCGACGTGCGGTTCTGGCCCGAGACGGGCGATCCGGCCGACATCGAATATCTCGCCTTTACCCGCCCCGCCCCGGACGACTGGCCGGAATTCCCCAACCTCAAGGCGATGCTGACCCGGCAGGCGGGGGTCGACGGATTCATCCGGCACCCCGGGCTGCCCGACGTTCCGCTCTCCAAGCTGGAACCGGAAGACGGCGATCCGATGATGACCGAATACGTCGTGATGCATGTCCTCCGGCTGCACCGCCGCATGCCCAGCTACCGGGAACGCCAGGCCCGCAGGGAGTGGAGGGAGGAGCGCCAGAAGCGGCCGGAGGAACGCACGGTCGGCTTTCTCGGCTACGGCACGATGGCGCGGAGCCCGGCCCGGATCCTGCGCGGCATGGGGTTCGACGTCGCCGCCTGGACGCGAACCCCCAAGCCGGATGCGGACCTCCCCGTCCATCCCGGCGCCGGCGGGTTCGCCGCGATCCTCGAACGCTCCGATATCATCGTCTGTCTGCTGCCGCTGACTGCGGAGACGCGCGGCATCCTGAACGCGGAGGCGTTCGCGCGGATGCCGGAGGGCGGGATGGTCGTCAATCTCGGGCGCGGCGAGCACCTCGTGGTCGAAGACCTGATCGCGGCGCTCGATTCGGGCCACCTCTACCACGCCGCGCTCGACGTGCATTCGCCGGAGCCGCTGCCGCCGGAGAGCCCGCTTTGGCACCATCCCGGCGTGACCGTGATGCCGCACGTGGCGAGGCGTCCCAACATCGCGCAACTGGCGCCGCAGATCGTCGCCAACATCCGGCGCTGCGAAGCCGGGCTGCCGCTTCTCCAGGAAATCGACCGCGCCGCCGGCTACTGATCGCACCCGTTCGAGAGAAGCGGGCGCCCGGACCGCGGCCGGTCGATTGTAAGCGGTCCGGCGGTGCGCTACAGGTTGCCGCGGACGGTTCGGCCGCGGAACGGGATCGCGGGGCCGTTCCCCGGCAAATGCTCCGGGGGGCGGCGAAGCGATACCCGACCGGAAAGGCGATGCATGGCCCGGGGACGACCGAGAAAGACGAAATCGCCTTCTACGACGCGCTGGAGACCAACGACAGCGCCGTCGAGGTGCTGGGCGACGAGACCCTGCGCCACATCGCCCGCGAACTGGTCGAGACCGTGCGCGGCAACGTCACCATCGACTGGACGCTGCGCGAAAATGTCCGCGCCAAACTGCGCGTGCTGGTCAAACGCATCCTGCGCAAGCACGGCTACCCGCCCGACAAGCAGGAGACGGCGACGCAGACGGTGCTCGAACAGGCGGAGGTGTTGTCGGCGGGGTGGGCGGGGTGATAGCGAGTCGGTAACACCCTGTGGCACGGGAATTGGCCGTCTCCGGCCACGACAGGAGGTATCCGAAGGGCCCGTCGTTCGGAAAGCCGCTCTCGATGCCCGGTCTCACGGCCCCACTTATCGTTGACGACCGAGGGAAGGGACGGGAAGGGACGGGGGAGGCAACATCGTCGGGCTCCGCGCGGCCGGGATGCGCGGCCGCGCGATGGTGCTCGGCGGCGCTCGCTTGGCCGAACCGGGCAGTTCCTAGAACGGGACCGAGAGGGTCTCGAACACCCCGTCGCAATTGACCAGGTCGACGCGTTTCCAGGCGATCTCGAAACCGCCGTCGGCCCCGATGCGCAGCAAGTGGCGGCAACGCCCGCCATAGACGGTCTGCTTGTCGAGGCGGAATTCGAACATCGTCAGGTTGGACCGCACCAGGACCTCGCCGTCCTCGCCGTAATCCTCGTCGATCTCGATGTTCGAGAGGGCGTGCATGGTCCGGCTCGCCGGCTTCTGGGAGTGAATCCTGGGATGGTCCAGGCGCTCCAGGCGGGTCTTCATGATCCTGCGGTCGTCGAAGAAAATCGACACGCCCTCATAGGGGTCTTCTCGGTCGGGCGCTGCCGGCACCCAGTACCAGCCGTCCTCGGCGAACAGGTTCATCCAGTCCTCGAACCGGCGCTCGTCCAGCAGGCGCGCTTCGCGGTAGAGGAATTTTTCGATCTCGGCGCGCATCGCAGCGACCCGCCGTCAGGCCCCGCCGCACATGTAGTCGAGCCAGGCCGCGTGTTGGTGACGGGCGTTCGCTTCCGACGTGCCGCGCCCCTCGAACGATCCCCGGTTGTCGATCTGCTCCTCGTTCATGCCGCGGGCGAACACGACCCAGTCGCCGCCGGGACTCTCCAGCCCTCTCTGGCACCGCATCCAGACCTCCATGTCGTCCGACATGACCATGCCCGAGGGCGAATGGCTGTTGTTGTTGCTGCGCAGCGCCGCCCGCCACATTTCCTCCGGCGCGCCCTTGAACCTGAGCGGAATGATGACGTTCTCGGTGCAGTCGACGGAAACCGGGTTCATCACCCGGATATGCTGGGTCAGGTACTGGATCGACCATTGCGGATATAAGATGCTGTTGTGGTGCTTCACCGTCATGGCCTCGGCGGCGCGCTCGCCGTAGCTGGCCTCCATCGCCTCCCGGTAACGCTCGTGGACCGGACCGCTCTGGCCCTTGTCCATCGGAAACATCTCCATATAGGTGTGACCGTAGCGATGCCCGCCGACCGCCAGGTCCTCCCACTGCTTGTTGAGGGCCTCGTTCTCCTTCAGCAGCCTGACCCGGCCCGCCTCGTCGTCCTCGGCCCCGTGGCGGCGGAACTGGGTGCCGTCGCGCGCGGTGGTCGAGGCATGCGTGAACATCGGGTGATAGAGGTCGTTCTGGTTCTCCATCTGGATTTTCCAGTTGGCGCCGAAGCGATAGCGGAAAATCCCCGCGCACGCCTCGACCTCGCCGTCCGGCGCCCGGTCGACCATGTCGTCTATGTGCGACTTCATGGGGCCCAGGAATTCGTCGAGGCCCGGCCCGTCGGCGCTGAGACAGGCGAACACGAAGCCGCGGTAAACCGCCGTCCGCGGCACCCGCGCGAGATCGAACCCGCCGCGCTTGAGGAAGCCCCTGGCGTAACGCCCGGGATAGGGGGCGCCGGCGTGCCGCCCGTCGGTCTCGTAGACCCAGCCGTGATAGGGGCACTCGAAGCGTTTCGCGTTGCCCCTGGGCTCGGTGCAGACCTGGGCCCCGCGATGGCTGCAGCGATTGAACATCACGTGGACCCCGCCGTCGGTGTGCCGGCTCATGATCACCGGGTGGCGGCAGAGCGTCGTCGTGACGAAGTCGCCGGGGTTCGGCACCTGGCTGTCATGGCCGACGATGAGCCAGGCGCGGCCGAAGATGCGCTCCATCTCCAGTTCGAAGACCTGGGGGCTCGTATAGAAGTCGCGATGCACCCGGTCCGATTTGACGAGGCCGCGCAAGGCCCGATCGTCCAGCGCCGTCATGGCTGCTCCCCCGCATGGGCTTTTCTCTTCGGTCGACTATATGCGGCAAGCGTCGGCCGCTGCCAGCCGGCCCGTACCGAAGCTCGGCGACGCAGCCATCGGAGCCCGGCCGCAGCGGCTCCCCGGCGCGGCCGGTTCAGTTCTGGTCCGTCAGATCGTCCCACAGCCCCTTCACCTTGGAGAAGAATCCCTCGGATTCGGGGCTGGTCGCGTGTCTGGAGTCCTTGCCTTCGATGTCGAACTCGCGCAACAGTTCCTGCTGGCGCGGGGTCAGGTTGACCGGCGTCTCGACCTGGATCTCGACCACCATGTCGCCGCGCCCGCGCCCGTGCAGTCCGGTCATGCCCTTGCCGCGCAGGCGAAACTGACGTGCCGACTGGGTCCCCTCGGGGATCGTCATCTTGGCGAGCGTGCCGTCGATCGTCGGCATCCGGACGGTGCCGCCGAGGGCGGCGGTGGTCATCGGGATCGGCACCCGGCAAAACAGCGTGGTCCCGTCGCGCTCGAACAGATGGTGCGGCTTGACCGAGACGAAGATGTACAGGTCGCCGGGGCTGGAGCCGTGTGCGCCGCCTTCGCCCTCGCCGGCGAGACGGATGCGGGTGCCGTCCTCGACACCCTGCGGGATGGTGACGGCGAGCGTCTTTTCCCTGCGGGTCTGTCCGGTGCCGGCGCAGTTGCGGCACGGATCGTCGATCACCTGGCCGGCGCCGCGGCAGTTGGGGCAGGTGCGCTCGATGGTGAAGAAGCCCTGTTCGGCGCGCACCTTGCCGCGGCCGCGGCAGGCCGCGCAGTTGGTCGGCCGGCTGCCGGGCGCCGCACCCGACCCGTTGCACGTATCGCAAGAGACCGCAGCCGGGATCTTGATCCGCGTCTCGTGGCCCTTGTAGGCGTCCTCCAGGGAAATCTCCATGTTGTAGCGGAGGTCGTTGCCGCGGGTCCGCCCGCCGCGCCGCCCCCCGCCCATGAAATCGCCGAACATCTCGTCGAAGATATCGGCGAAGCCGGAACCGAAGTCGAACCCGCCGGCCTGCTGCCCACCGGGCGCCCCGCCCTCGAACGCGGCGTGCCCGAAGCGGTCGTAGGCGGCGCGCTTCTGGTCGTCCTTGAGGACGTCGTAAGCCTCGTTGATCTGCTTGAACTTCTGCTCCGCCCCCTCGTCGCCGGGGTTGCGGTCGGGGTGATACTGCATGGCGAGCTTGCGGTAGGCCTGCTTCAGCGCATCCGCGTCCGCCCCCCGCGCCACGCCGAGAGTGTCGTAATAGTCCTCTTTGGCCATGCAGTGCGATCCGTTCCAGCGACCGTCGCGCCCGGCGCCCCCTCAGTACCGCGTCGACTTGCGGTCGAGGCGGGGCGCCTCCCCCGGAGAAGGCGGGACTACGCCGACCTGTCCTTGCGTTCCTCGTCGACCTCCTCGAAGTCGGCATCGACGATCGTTGCATCGTCCGCCCCGTCCTGGGCTGCGGATGTGTTGCCGACGTCCGAGCCGGCGTCCGGGCCGGCGGCCGGCGCCGCCTCCTCCTGCTGGGCCCTGTACATCGCCTCGCCCAGTTTCATCGCCGCCTGGGCGAGGGTCTCCGACCGGGACCTGATGGCGTCCGCGTCGTCGCCTTCCAGCGCCGTCTTGAGCGCCGCGAGGGCGTCCTCGATCGCCGTCTTCTCCTCGGCCGCCACCTTGTCGCCGTATTCGGCCAGATTCTTCTCCGTGGTGTAGATCAGGCTGTCGGCCTGGTTGCGCGCCTCGACCGCCTCCTTGCGCGCCTTGTCTTCGGCCGCGTGCGCCTCGGCGTCCCTGACCATCGTCTCGATATCGGCGTCGGAAAGGCCGCCCGAAGCCTGGATGCGGATCGCCTGTTCCTTGCCGGTCGCCTTGTCCCTGGCGCCGACATTGACGATGCCGTTGGCGTCGATGTCGAAAGTCACCTCGATCTGCGGCATGCCGCGGGGAGCGGGCGGGATGCCCTCGAGATTGAATTCGCCCAGCAGCTTGTTGTCGGCCACCATCTCGCGCTCGCCCTGGAACACCCGTACGGTTACCGCATTCTGGTTGTCCTCGGCGGTCGAAAACACGTTGCTCTTCTTGGTCGGGATGGTGGTGTTACGATCGATCAGCCGGGTGAAGACGCCGCCCAGCGTCTCGATGCCGAGCGAAAGCGGGGTGACGTCGAGCAGCAGCACGTCCTTCACGTCGCCCTTGAGCACACCGGCCTGGATCGCCGCGCCGACGGCGACCACCTCGTCGGGGTTGACCCCGCGGTTGGGTTCCTTGCCGAACAGCGTCTTGACCGACTCGACGATCTTCGGCATCCGGGTCATGCCGCCGACCAGGATGACCTCGTCGACCTCGCCCGCCGACAGTCCGGCGTCGCCGAGCGCCGCCCTGCACGGGCCGACCGTGCGCTCGATCAGGTCATCGACCAGGGCTTCGAGCTTGGCGCGGGTGATCTTGATGTTGAGATGCTTCGGCCCCGACTGGTCGGCGGTGATGAACGGCAGGTTGACCTCGGTCTGCTGGCTGCTCGACAGCTCGATCTTGGCCTTTTCAGCCGCCTCCTTGAGCCGTTGCAGCGCCAGCCGGTCCTCGCGCAGGTCGATTCCCTGCTCCTTTTTGAACTCGTCGGCGAGATATTCGATGATCCGGCTGTCGAAGTCCTCGCCGCCGAGGAAGGTGTCGCCGTTGGTCGATTTGACCTCGAACACCCCGTCGCCGATCTCCAGGATCGAGATGTCGAACGTGCCGCCGCCGAGGTCGTAGACGGCGATCGTCCCCGACCCCTTTTTCTCCAGCCCGTAGGCGAGCGCCGCCGCGGTCGGCTCGTTGATGATGCGCAGCACTTCGAGGCCGGCGATCTTGCCGGCGTCCTTGGTCGCCTGGCGCTGGGAGTCGTTGAAATAGGCGGGGACCGTGATGACCGCCTCGGTCACGTCCTCGCCGAGATGGGTTTCCGCCGTCTCCTTCATCTTCTGCAGGATGAAGGCGGAAATCTGGCTCGGCGAGTAGCTCTCGCTCTCGACCTCGAGCCAGGCGTCGCGGTTCGCCGCCTCGACGATCCTGTAGGGAACGAGACCCTGGTCCTTCTTGATGATCGGGTCGTTGAAGCGCCGTCCGATCAGCCGCTTGACCGCGAAAAGCGTGTTGCTCGGATTGGTCACCGCCTGGCGCTTCGCCGACTGGCCGACGAGCCGCTCCTTCTCCGCGGTAAACGCCACCATCGACGGCGTGGTGCGTGTTCCTTCGGCGTTCTCGATCACGCGCGCATCCGTCCCGTCCATGACGGCAACGCACGAGTTGGTCGTGCCGAGATCGATGCCTATGGCCTTGCCCATAATCGGTCCCCAATTCTGTGGCGGATGCAGGAGGCCCGTGACGGCGCCCGCCGCACCCCCGAACGTTTCTTGGTTAGCGCGCAACGCGCACGGATGATTGCGGATATATAGGGAGGGCAAACAGGCGGTACAACCGGACGTGCGTCCACCGGAATCGGGGCCGATGATCGTTTCCGCAAGCTACCGAACCGATATCCCCGCTTTCTACGGCGAATGGTTCGAACGCCGTCTCCGGGCCGGATCCTGCACGGTTCGCAACCCCTATGGCAGGCCCTACACCGTCCGTCTCGACCGCGAGTCGGTCTCCGGTTTCGTCTTCTGGACCCGAAACGCCGCACCGTTCATCCCGGTCCTGCATCGCCTGTCCGAGGCGGGCTACCCATTCGTCGTCCACTACACCGTCACCGCCTATCCGAGGGTCCTGGAGACCTCGGTGATCGATCCCGCCCGCGCGGCCGATCACGCGCACCGGATCGCCGGCGACTTCGGGCCGCGCGTCGTCGTCTGGCGTTACGATCCCGTCATCGTGACCGGCGCGACGGAATACGCCTCGCACGCCGAACGGTTCGCGCGGCTGGCCGAGGCGATGGCCGGCGCGGCCGACGAGGTGGTGCTTTCCTTCGCCAGCTTCTACCGCAAGACGCGGCGCAATCTCGCCGCCGCGCGGACCGCGGGGCTGGCCTGGCGCGACCCTCCGGCGGAGAGCAAGCGGGCGCTGATCGCGCGCCTCGCCGCGATCGCGCGGGAAATCGGGATGACGCCGACGGTCTGCGCCCAGCCCGAAATCGTCGACGGCCGCGCGGGGGAGGCGCGCTGCATCGATGCGGCGCGGCTGAGCGATGTCGCCGGCGCGCCCGTCGCCGCCAGGGAGAAGGGCCCCCGGCCGGGCTGCCGCTGCCACGAGTCGCGCGACATCGGCGCCTACGACACCTGTCCGCACGGCTGCGTCTACTGTTACGCGGTGTCGAGCCCGAGGGCCGCCAAGGCGCGCCGCGGGCGCCACGACCCGGAACGGGAGTGGCTCGGCTGAACCGGTTCGGCTGGGCCGGTTAGGGGGTGCGGGCGCGGTAGAAGTCGTTTATGCCGAGTTCGTCGCGGAACGCCATCGTGACCTGTCCGCCGGCCGCCTTCTCCGGCGGCGCGCCGGTGGCATCGACCACGCGCACGAAACCATGGAACGCTGCGGCGACGGCGGCGGCGTCGATCATCGCGGCCTCGCCCAGCGCGTCCACGATCCCGTTCCTCAGCGCCGCCGTCCGCGCGGTGTCGGCGAGGGTCACCGCTTCGGCAAAGCCGTGCAGCAGCGCCCCGCCCTCGATGCCGCCGTCGTCCGCCGCCGCCCCGGTGACTGCCCGGAGATCGAAGTCGGTGCCCGAAACCTCCATGCTCGCACGGAGCATGTACGCATGGGCGCTGGTTCAGTAGACGCACTGGTGGAGCGCCGAAACCCGGCCCGCCACCAGCTCCATCTGCATCCGGTCGATGGCACGGATCCCGGTCGCGTAGTTGGGCATCTCGCGGCCCGGCAGATAATGCTCCTCCGCGAGGTCCCAGTAGGCCTGCTTGGCCTCCGGCACCAGCGACAGCGCCTTGACCACCGGCGAGGCCGCGCCGCCGTAGAGGTCGCCGTCGCTTTCCACGACATCCTCCGGCTCGACTAGGCTGATCCAGGCGTCATGGCGTCTTGCCCCGGGGGCGCGGTAGCCCGACGGCGCGCCCGCTGCCGGCGCCGGCAGGGCGCACGGCGCAAGGTCGAGGGACCGCCGGAACGTGTCGATCACCGTCACCATGCAGACGACGCCGACGATCTCGATATAGACCTCTTCGGAGACCCCGGCGGCGAGGACGTCCTTGACCCACGACCGGCGGATCCGGCCCGGATCGGTGGTCAGCCGGTGAACGAGCTCGACCTCGGCCGCGTCCAGCCGGCCGACCGCCTCATGCGTTCCGGGGACGGCATAGGGCGACAGCGCATCCTTGCGCGCGCGGCGGCCAGCGTCTCGCGCACCCGCCAAGGGCCGTAGCCGTCTATTCCCGACATGGCCATTCCCGACACGGCCTCTCCTGCTGCGGCGATGCTGCCAGCGGTCCCGCGGCCGTGCAAGCGCAAAGCCGTTGCAGCCGCGCAATCGCCTTCGCCCGGATCGCGCGCTAGAATGGGCGCCTCTGGACCGGGAGGAGCGCCGCCATGGCCGAGCCCATCGTATTCGAGGTGTTCACCGACTACGTCTGACCCTGGTGCTATCTCAGTACCGTGCGTATTGAAAAGCTCCGGCAGACATTCGCGATCGACGTCAGGTGGGTTCATTTCCCGCTGCACCCGGAGACTCCGGAAGAGGGCATGACGCTCGAGACGCTGTTCGCGGGGCGCAACGTCGATCTGGATGCGTCCTACCGGCGGATGAAGGGGTTGATGGACGCCGAGGGGCTCGACTACGCCCGGCGCACCCACACCTACAACAGCCGCCGCGCGCAGGAGCTCGGCGCGTGGGCCGATACTCTGGACGGCGGCGGCGCGCTGCACGAGGCCTTCTACCGGGCCTATTTCGTGGACGGCAGGAACATCGGCCGGGAGGATATCCTGGCCGGGATTGTCGATGCCGCAGGCTTTCCCGCCGAAGAGGCGCGGGCGGTGCTGCGCGAGCGGCGCTTCGCCGATGCGGTCGACGAGGACTGGGAGCGGTCGCGCAGCCTCGGCGTCAGCGGGGTGCCGACCTTCGCCGCCGGCGGCTACGGCGTCGTCGGCGCGCAGCCATACGAGACGCTGGAAAAATTCCTGACCGATATCGGCGCGGCGCGGCGCGCGGACAACGGCGGATGACGCCGGCGATGGACCCCGATACCGACATCGGCAACATCGACTACACGCGCATCGATGTCCGCAAGGAAGCCGATTACGCGAGTCTGCGCGGCCGGGTGGCGATTATCACCGGCGGGGGGCAGGGGATCGGGCGCGGTTACGCGCATTACTTCGCCGCGCAGGGCGCGGTGCCGGTGATCGCAGACATCGACGGCGGCAACGCCCGGCGCGTGGCCGCCGAGGTCGAGGAGCGCCACGGCCCGGCGCTTGCGCTCGAGGCCGATGTCGGCGATGCCGACTCGGCGGCGGCGATGGCCGCGCGCACGCTGGAGGCGTTCGGCCGGATCGACATCCTGATCAACAACGCCGCCGTGTTCTCGCGCATCACCATGGCGCCGTTCTGGGAGCTTCCGGTCGAGGAGTGGAAGGCGGCGATGCACGTCAACATCACCGGCTCGATGCTGTGCGCGCGGGCGGCGGTGCCGGCGATGATGGAGGCCGGGTGGGGGCGGATCGTGAACGTGTCCTCCGGTACCCACGCGAAGGGCCGCCCGAATTATCTCCACTACATCACCTCCAAGTCGGCGATGGTCGGCATGTCGCGGTCGATGGCGCGCGAACTCGGGCCCTGTGGGATCACGGTCAACACCTTCTGGCCGGGTGTGATGCAGACCGAGATCGATCGCCCGTCGGTGCCGCGGCACATGTTCAAGACGATGACCGAGGCGCAGACGCTGCCGCGCCAGGGGACGATTCACGACCTCGCCAGGGCCATGCTGTTCATCTGCTCGGACGAGGCAGGGTACATCTCCGGCCAGAATCTCGTCGTCGATGGCGGGTCGAGTTTCATCTGATCCCGGCGGTTTAATCGCCCGTTACGGCCTGTGGGACGGCGAGCGGACCGCGGCCGCATCCGAGATTCTGCGCCGGGTCGAGGCCGACGGCCTCAGACTGATCCGCCTCGCCTGGGTCGACAGCCACGGCGCCGTCCGGGCGAAGGCCGTCACCCCGCGGGCGCTGCGCACGGCGCTGGCGGACGGTTACAACATCAACGTCGCAACCGCGACCCTCGACGCCTCCGGGGGGCGGGTCTTCGCCTCGTTCACCCGCGGCGGCGGCATGGGCCTCGACGAGATGACGGGCTCGCCGAACCTGGTGCTGGTGCCCGATCCGGCCACGTTCCGCGTCCTCCCGTGGGCGCCGGGGACAGGCTGGATGCTGGGCGACCAGTATTTCCGCGACGGCAGGCCGTTCCATTTCTCCACCCGCCGCATCCTCGACGCCCAGCGCGCGCGCCTCGCGGCCCGCGGAATGCGCATGATCGTCGGGGTCGAGGTGGAATGGTATCTGCGGCGCATCGAGTCCGACCGGCTGTCCGATTCGGAGACCGCGGCGCAGGGACGACGCGGCCGCCCGCTTGCGACCAGCGCGGTCGAGCCCGGTTTCTCCTACCATTCGGAGACCAACCTCGACCTCATGCAGCCGGTCTTCGACGCCCTGGCGGAGGCGTATGAGGGGCTCGGCCTCCCGCTGCGGTCGCTCGAGAACGAATTCGGTCCGGGTCAGGTCGAATGCACCTTCGAGGCCGGCGAGGCCGGCCGGGCGGCGGACGACGTGGTCCTGTTCCGCACCGCGACCCGGCAGGTCTGCCGCCGGCTCGGCTACGCCGCAACGTTCATGTGCCGGCCGGCATTCGCCGGCCATTTCGCCAACGGCTGGCACCTCCACCAGTCGCTTGCCGACAGTGCGACCGGGGAAAACCTGTTCGTGCCGGCCGACGGAGACCGCGCGCTGTCCGCCGCGGGGCGGTCGGTGCTGGCCGGGCTGATCGCCCATGCGCGGGGGGCCAGCGCGTTCGCGGCGCCGACGGTCAACGGCTACCGCCGGTTCCGCGCCAACTCGCTCGCCCCCGACCGGGCGGGCTGGGGTTACGATCAGCGGGGCGCGATGGTCAGGGTGCTCGGCGGGTCGGGCGATCCCGGAACCCGGCTCGAGAACCGCGCGGGCGAGCCCGCAGCGAATCCCTATCTTTTCATCGCGTCACAGATTGCCGCCGGCCTCGACGGTATCGACCGCGGCCTCGCACCGCCGGCGGAGGACCACGCCCCCTACGCGGCGGAAAGGGACATGCTGCCGTCGGACCTCGCCGGCGCGCTCGACGCGCTGGACGCATCGGCGCTGTTCCGCTCCGCGTTCGGCGACCTCTTCATCGACTATTTCCTCGATCTCAAGCGGGCCGAACTCGACCGTTTTCGCCGCTACGGGATCGAGCAGGGAGGGCACCGGGAGATCAATCAGGTGACCGAGTGGGAGCAGAACGAGTATTTTGACTTTTTCTGAACGCCGGACGGCGGGAGAGGCGGGACGATGACCGTGCTGCGAACGCATCCCGGGGGCGGATCCGGGCGGGCCTACGACTACGACGAGCTGGTGTTCGAGGATCGCGTCCACCGCGTCCTCTATACCGACCCGCGAATCTTCGACGAGGAGATGACCAAGGTCTTCGCCGCCGTCTGGGTCTATCTCGGCCATGAGAGCCAGATCCCCGAGGCCAACGACTTCGTCGCCACCCGGCTGGGGCGCCGCCCGATCATCCTGGTGCGCGACAGCGAGGGCGTGCTCCGCGCCCTCTACAACCGCTGCACTCACCGCGGTTCCACTGTCTGCCGCGAGGCGCGCGGCTCGGCCCGGTCGTTCCAGTGCGGCTACCACGGCTGGACATTTCTCAACACCGGCAAGCTCAACGGCGTGCCGTGGCCGGACGGCTACGCCAGCGGCTTCGACGACGAGAAGTTCAACCTCGCCCAGGTCCCCCGCGTCGAAAGCTACCGCGGCTTCGTCTTCGGTACGCTCAACCTCGATGCGCCGCCGCTTCTCGACTATCTCGGCGGTATCGCCGGCCCGCTCGACGAATGGCTCGACCGGCATCCCGGCGGCAAGGTGGCGCTGTGCGAGGCCAATCGGCTCAAATTCAAGGGCAACTGGAAGCTGCTCTACGACAATTCGGCGGACGGTTACCACGTCCTGTTTTCGCACCGTTCGCTGCTGGCGATGGAGAACCGGTTCGAGGACGAAGCCGACAAGGGGATGGCGTTCTACCGCAACAGCCCGGACAACGCGCCGATGTATGTCCGCTATTTCGGCAACGGGCATCACTTCAAGGACAAGCGGCCCAATGTCGAAAACCGCCCCGGCGCGCTGTGGGAGATCGAGGGGCCGCATCCCGGCATGGAGCATTTCGAGGCAATGCTGCGGCAGCGGCTCGGCGACAAGGCCGACCGCGCCCTCGACCTTGCCTCGTCCGAGCCGGTGAACATCAACGTTTTTCCCAACCTCCACATCCTCGGCAACCACATCCAGGTGTCCACGCCGGTCGCGGTCGACGAGACCGACACGACCTGGTACGGCACTGCCGTGGTCGACGAGGCGGGCGACCTCGAGGGCGCCGTCGACGCCATCAATGCGCTGCGCATGCGCACCCAGGAATCCTTTCCCAATTTCGGCGAGGTCGACGACCTAGCCAATTTCGAGCAGATCCAGGTGGGCTTCCAGGCGGAGGAGGACGAGTGGGTCTACATGCATCGCGGCCTCGGCATCCCCGGTCGTTTCGAGATCGACGAGGGCGGTGTCATCACCGGCCCGTCGACCGACGAGGTGTTCATGCGCGAGCACATGAAGGCGTGGAAACGGTTGATGACGGCGGAACCGCGCATCGCCGTCGCCCGCGCGGTCTGAGAGGGCGTCCGTGACCGCGCCCGACCCGTCGACCAGTTCGTGGTATGTCAGCGACGATTTCTACACCGCGCTGGTCGAGGCGTTCTCCGGCTGGCAGAGCCCGGAACGGGCGGTCGCCGACGAACGGCTGCGCGATTCCTGCGCGCGTTTCCTCGCCGAGGAGGCGCGGCTGCTGGACGAGGACCGGCTCGACGAGTGGCTTGCCCTGTTTGCACCCGAATGCATCTACTGGGTGCCGGGAACCCGGGGCGGCGACCCGCGCCGCGAGATCGCCATTGCCTTCGACGACCGCCGCAGGCTGGAGGACAGGGTTTTTCGCCTGCGCAGCGGCGAGGCATGGTCGCAGCGCCCCGGCTCGCGAACCGTGCGCACAGTCTCCAATATCGAACTTTTCTCGACCCGCGACCCGGAAATCGTGATGGCGCGGTCCAACTTCCTCACGGTCGAGTTCCGCGCCGGCGAGACCAGGATCTGGGCCGGATGGGCCGGGCACCGGCTGCGCGGCACGACCACGCACTGGCGGATCGAGGCGAAGCAGGTCAACCTGATCGACTACGACCAGAACCTTCGGAACCCGTCGATCGTGCTGTGAAGGTCAGCCGCCGCCTGCCGTTCCCTCGGCAGCGCAGCCGGTCGGCACCGCGTTCGCCGCGCGCAGATATTGCCGGCCGATCCACGGAATCCGGCGCTCGGCGGCGATCGCGGCCCGCTTGAGCGGCGCCGGCAGAAAGATCGTGTTGCCGTAGACCCGGGTCCAGCGCTGGGTGTGTTCGGTCAGCGGCCGCTCGCGCCGCTCCCAGGCGCGGAACGCGGCGGTGAGGTCGGGCTCCCGGCGCAGCGCGACGGCGAGGCCGAGGGCGTTCATCATCGCGTGGCCTGCGCCCTGGGCGAGATAGGGCGGCATCGCGTGCGCCGCGTCGCCGAGCACCGCGACCCTGCCGGTCCACCAACGCTTGAGGCGGACGGTCTGGAATTGCGCCCAGCGCGCCTCTTCCCAGTCGGCATGGGCCGCGACGCGGGCCAGGAACCCGCCAAGTCCGGGAAACGAACGCGACCAGACTTCCACGTCGATCGGCGTCGCCCGGCCCGCCTCGTCATCGACCAGCGAACCGAGAAGGACGTAGTGCGATGTGCGGCTGACCGGGCAGTAGAGCACCCGGCGGTTATCCGACCAGGCCTCGATCATCACCGTGCCGGAGACCGCGTCCTCGGCGATCTCGGCCGGGGTGCGCGGAACCGTTACCCGGACCGCGCCGTCGCGCTGCCAGATGCGGCGCCGGAGCAGGCCGAGCGGTGCGCGCAGCGCGGAGCCGGCCCCGTCGGCGAGGACGACAAGGTTTGCGCGCGCCGGCCGGCCGTTTTTCGGCGTGACGGTTCCGTCCGGCGCCACCGCCGCGACCGGGGAGGAGAGGCAAACCTCGGCGCCGGCCTCGACGGCCCGCCGGGCAAGAAGGCGGACGATGTGGCGACGGTCGATACGGTAGGGGCTGCGTTCGGTCCTGCGGGTCAGCACGACCTTGCCGGACCCGTCGAGCGAATCGCGCCGGTCGATCCGCGCCCCGCCGGCAAGGACTTCATCGGCGATCCCCAACGCCCGGAAGATCAGCATCATGTTGGGCTGGACGGCGATGCCGTAGCCCTCGGCGTCGATCGCGCCGCGGCGCTCGCGGAGGCGCACGGACCAGCCGCGTTCGGCAAGCGCCACCGCCGCGACGAGGCCGCCGAACCCGCCGCCGACGATCTCCGCACGGCCCGGCCGCACGCCGACCGCGCCCCCGTTCCCGCCCCCGCGCAGCGCCGAGCGGGTCTGGAGGGCCGCCCTACGCGTCCTGCATCGCCGTCTCGACCACGTTGCCCTCGGTGTCGAGGCTGAGCCCGGTCTCGGCGGCCTGGTCGAGCACGCGCTGGGCCCAGGCGACCCGGCCCGCGTCGGTTCCGCCCAGGATCGCCATGATGTAGCCGTGCTCCTCGCCGACGTTCCTGAAGCCGCGCATCACGCCGGTCGGCACCGAGACGACATCCCACGGCTCGAGCGTCACTTCGTTCTCGCCGTCGTCGCCCCAGAACACCGCCCAGCGGCCCGACATCGAGATGAAGACCTCGACCGTGGTGTGCGAGTGGAGCGCCGCGCCCTTGCCGGGATCGGCGCCGACATAGGTGACGTTGAAACCCTCGACCGCCGTGATCGCCGGTCTGAGCGAGGCGTCTTCCGTCACCCCGCCGCCGATGACATTGAAGATGTCCCGTTCGTGGCCCGGTATCTTGGTATCGACGAAGGCCATCTTGCTGGGGCGGAGTTCCTGGAACTTCGCCGTCCGGTCGAGCATCTCTTCCATCGAAACGATGCGTGTCGCCATCTCGCCCTCCTCGCGCTGTCCGTCGCGTGCAACAGTGCGCCGAAACCGGGGAAATGCCAAGCGGAGAAGCGTGCTCCGCCGTAATCCGCGCTACGCGGCGAAGGCGATGCGGCGGTAACCGAGCGCCTCCGCGATGTGCCGACGGCCGACATCGGCGGCGCCTTCGAGATCGGCGACGGTGCGGGCGACGCGCAGCACCCGGAAGTATCCGCGTGCGGTAAGGCTGAGCCGTTTGGCGGCCTGGCCGAGCAGGTCCTTGCCGTCGGCGTCGGGCGCGGCAGCGGCTTCCAGAACCTCGCCCTCGGCCTCGGCGTTGGTGCGGATGCCGGAACCGCGGTAGCGGTCGGCCTGGACCGCACGCGCCGCGCCCACCCGGGCGGCGACCCCGGCCGAGCTATCGGCGGGCGGCGGCAGCGCGAGGTCGGCGAGGTCCACCGCCGGAACGTCGATGTGAAGGTCGATGCGGTCGAAGAGCGGTCCGGAAATGCGCGCCTGATAGCCGGCCGCGCAGCGGGGCGCGCGGCTGCAGGCCTGGCCGGGATCGTCGAGCCAGCCGCAGCGGCACGGGTTCATCGCCGCGACGAGCTGGAACCGCGCAGGATAGCTCACATGCGCGTTCGCGCGCGCGATCACCGCCTTGCCGGTCTCGATCGGTTGACGCAGCGCCTCGAGCGAGCTCCGGTTGAATTCCGGCAATTCGTCGAGGAACAGCACCCCGTTATGGGCGAGCGAGACCTCGCCCGGCCGTGCCCGCGGTCCGCCGCCGATTATCGCCGCGGTGGTGGCGGTATGGTGCGGAGCGCGGAACGGCCGGCGCCGCGACAACGCCCCGTCGGCGAGCGCGCCCGCGACCGAGTGGATCATCGATATCTCCAGCGTCTCCGCCGGGTCGAGCGGCGGCAGGATGCCGGGCAACCGCGAGGCGAGCATCGACTTTCCCGCCCCGGGCGGTCCGATCATCAGCATGTTGTGCCCGCCCGCAGCGGCGATCTCGAGCGCCCGTTTGGCGGTCTCCTGCCCCTTTATGTCGCGGAGGTCGGCAGGCGCAGCGGCGTCCTCGGCAAGCCGCGGCTCCGGCGGGGTCAGCACCTGGACTCCCTTGAAATGGTTGAGCAGATGGATCAGCCCTTCCGGCGCCAGCACATCGACTCCGCCGGCGAATGCCGCCTCGCTCCCGGAGACCGCCGGGCAGACCAGTCCGCGGTCCGATCCGGCAGCCGCCATCGCTGCGAGCAGGATGCCCGCCACCGGCCGGATCGAGCCGTCGAGCGCAAGCTCGCCGAGGGCGATATGGCCGTCCACCGCATCCGACGGCAGCACCTCCATGGCGAGCAGGACGCCAAGTGCGATCGGCAGGTCGAAATGGCTGCCTTCCTTCACCACGTCGGCCGGCGACAGGTTGACGATGATGCGCTTCGGCGGCAGCGACAGCCCGATCGAGGTCAGCGCCGCACGCACCCGCTCGCGCGACTCGGCGACCGCCTTGTCGGGCAGGCCGACGATGGTGAAGGCCGGCAGCCCGCTCGCCACCTGGACCTGGACCTCGATGTCGAGAACCTCGATGCCGTGGAACGCGACGGTGTGGACGGTTGCAACCATCCCGACAGTATAATCATTTCTCGGGCGATTTATAATTGTATCGCCCGGCGCATTCCTTTCCGGGCGGTCTATCTCCCGTACAGCGGCGCCGCGCAGTCGGCCATGAACGCCTGTTCGGCGTACTCGACAAATTCGAGCTGGTTTCCCCAGGGATCGAGCACATAGTTGAAGCGAAGCCCGGCCGACGGCCCCTCGTCCAGCGCCACCGGACCGGCCATCACGGTGCAGCCGTTGGCGGCGAGGTGGGCGGTCGCGGCCTCGAGGTCGTCGACCTTGAAGGCGATGTGATGGCCGCCGAGATCGCAGTTGCGCGGCGGCACGGTGCGGGCGTCCTCCGGCTTTTCGTAGCGGAACAGTTCGAGCATCACGTTGGGGGCGATCGCGATCATGGCAAGATAGAGCCGCCCGCCCGCCACGTTGATATGGGCCGCCGTCCAGTCGCGCCCGTCCTCCGCGCGCGGCAATTCGGCCGCGTCGAACGGTCCGATGCGGTAGAGTTCCGTACCCCCGAGCACATCGCGATAGAATCGCACCGCCGCGTCGAGGTCGGGAACGGTCAGCGCCACGTGGTCGACGTGCTGAAGTCCGGGTAGCGGTCCGCTGGTCATCTTCGTCTCCCGTGATGTCCGGTTGTCAGAGCGGTATCGGCGCCGGCGCCGGCAACAGGCGTGTGCGAAGATCGACGATGCGTTCGACGATACGCCAGTCCCCGCCTTCGCTGCGCCAGCGGTCGCGGTAGCGTCCGACGGCGTAGCACGCGGTGCGCCCGTGGTCGTCATTGCGCAGGATGCAGAAGGTCGCCACCGTCGTTGCTGCAGCCGCATCGCCGTCGTCGAACGCGATCGAGTCCACCGAGACGATCCGGGTCGTTTCGCCGGGCGGCCACTGGTGTTCGGGAATCGAGGCGAAATGCCGGGCCATCTCCGCCCGGTCGAAGGCGAGCCAGGTCTGGGCGGCGGGGAGCTCGGGCGCAGAGGCCGTCATCCGGTAGGCGCCGTCATCGGCGAACAGGGCGACGAAATCCTCGAAGCGGCCCTCGTCGAGGCTGAGCGCCGCCCGATGGATCCGGGTGCGCAGCGCTTCGCGACGCTCGGCGGCGCTCATTCCGCCGCTGCAGCCCGTTCCGCGCTCCGGGCGATGTCGTGCGAGGCCCGGCCCACCCTGCGCCGCCATTCGGCGTAGAAATTGCGCACCGGCGCATCGTCCATCGCCGCACCGTTTTCCTCGCGGGCGATGATCGAGTACGGGAGCGCGCCCGACTCCATGTTGCGCCACTGGGTTTCCACCGCCCAGATGTCCTCCGGCAGGTTCTGGCCGGACGGCCCCCAGACCTGGTTGTGGTGGCGCACCCGCATCGCGCGCTCCTCGTCGGTGTCGTCCGCGAGCCCGATGCCGCGGCATTCGAGCAGCGTGAGCCCCGGGGCGAGCGGGGTGAGCGAGTCGATCCGCCCGACTGTCGCGCGGACGTTGAACATCGCGTCCGGGAACAGGTCGACCACGACGTGACCGTTCGGCACCATGCCCGGGAAGGTCGCCTCGCCGCGGTCCTCGAGTTCGTGCCGGCGGTAGCCGATGACCGCCTGGCGGAAGGTGTTGTGCCCGCCCGCACGGGTCTCCCAGCGCCGCTTGCGGTAGCCGGCGCGGCCGACCGCCGTGCGGCGGTTGAAGACGTGCAGGAGCTCGTGATAGCCCTCGGTATTGGTTTCGACGAACAGCTTCCAGTTCGCCCGGATCTCGGCGCGGTGATAGTGGAAGACCTCGAGCGGCCGGGGCGCGAGCGGTCCCCGCATGTCGTCCGCCGCGGATCCGAGAAAGTCGGGCAGCGGCGGCGCGCTGTCGTCGAGGCAGACGAAGACCATGCCGCAAAACACCTCCGTCCGGACCGGACGCAGTCCGACCCGGCGGCGGTCGAGGCCGACCGCGGCATAGGCGCCGGCCTCGGGGATGCTGACGCAGCGTCCCGCCGTGTCGAACGACCAGAGATGGTAGAAGCACTGGATACGGTCGTTGCCGATCGATCCGGCGCTGTCGTGCAGCAGCGCCGCGCCCCGGTGGGGGCAGATGTTGTAGTAGGCGCGGACGGCCCCCTCCGCATCCCGCAGCACTGCCAACGGAATCCCCGCGAGTGTGGCGGTGCGGTAGTCGCCGGGGTTCCGGATTTCCGATTCGTGGCACAGGAACTTCCAGCACCGCGCGAAGATGGCTGTGCTCTCGAGGGCGAAGATCTCCGGATCGGTATAGATCTGGTTGTCGAGATAATGCGTCGGCGGAATGTCCGGCGGACCGTTCCACGGCGCTTCCGGCCGGCCGGCCGCGGGTGCCGTCGTCACGACGTCTGTTCCCGCGTCGCCGCGTAGCGCCGTTCTATCGCGTCCCATATCGCCGCTTCGATCCGGATGCCGTCGAGCCGGTTGATCTCCTGGATTCCGGTCGGCGACGTGACGTTGATCTCGGTCAGGTAGTCGCCGATCACATCGATGCCGACGAAGATCAGGCCGCGCTCGCGCAGCGCCGGCCCGATCCGGGCGCAGATGTCGCGTTCGCGCTCGGTCAGTGTCGTCTTCCTCGCCGAGCCGCCGGCGTGGAAGTTGGCGCGGGCCTCGCCGCTCGGCGGCATCCGGCTCACCCCGCCGACCGGTTCGCCATCGACCAGGATGATGCGCTTGTCGCCGTCGCGAATCTCCGGCAGGTAGCGCTGGACGATGATCGGCTCGCGATAGGTTTCTGCGAACATTTCGAGCAGCGAGCCCAGGTTCTCGTCCTCCGGCGTCACGTGAAACACGCCGGCACCGCCGTTGCCGAACAGCGGCTTGACGACGATGTCCCGGTGTTCGGCGCGAAAGGCGTGGATCTCCCCGCGGTCGGTCGCGATCAGGGTGGGCGGCAGCAATCCCTCGAACCGGGTGACGAACAGCTTTTCCGGCGCGTTGCGCACGTGCGCCGGGTCGTTGACGACAAGGGTTGCCGGGTGCACGTGCTCGAGCAGATGGGTGGCGGTGATATAGGCCATGTCGAAGGGCGGATCCTGGCGCATGAGGACGATGTCCACGGCCGCGAGGTCGAGTTCCGTCTCGCCGCCGAGGCTGAAATGGTCCCCCTTCCTGCGCCGGACCTCGAGCGGCCGCGCCCTGGCGTAGACCCGCCCGTCGCGGAAGGCGAGATTGTCGGGCAGGTAGTGGTAGAGCGCGTGGCCGCGCCGCGCCGCTTCGAGCGCCAGCACGAACGTGCTGTCGGCGTCGATATCGATCGACTCGATCGGATCCATCTGAATGGCGACGGCAAGGCTCATGATGGCTCCCCCGGGTTCGGCCCCTCCGCGCAGGCTGCCGCGCAGGGCGCCGCCGGCCGGAGAGGCGAAACATCGCACCGGCCGGGCTGGAGACGATTGCTCACGGCGCCTTGCGCCTCGAATCGTTTCTCAAGATCACGTGGCTGATGACCCGCTTGACATAGGGGACATTGCGCGCGTGCGCCTTGACGCGCTCGATCTCCGCCTCGTCGCGGGCAATGCCCATCAGGTAGACGATCCCCGCCACGCTGTCGATCGTGTAGTTGATCGACGCGATCTCCTTGTCGAACAGAATATTGGTCCGGAGTTGCGCGGCGATCCACTTGTCGCGCGAGTAGCCGTCGATCCCGCGGGCTTCGGCGACGCGAATTTCATTGATGACCTCTCTCACGCCGCTCGCCTGCCAGGCGAGGCGGACCGCATCGACTCGGTGTTCGGGCTGCTGGACGTGGCCGGCCAGCAGCACCCGGCCCTCGATCACCTCCAGCCGGACGGCGGCGAATATATCGGTGTGGCGGCCCAGCCACAGCGCGTTGATTTCCGCCCGGATCCCGGCGTCGCTGACCGCTCCCTCGATCCCGCGTTCCTCCATCGCGGCGGTAACGGCGCTGGTGCCCGCGCTGATGGCGATCGAGACGCAGCCAGCGACCAGCGACCCGCCCGAAACGGCCGCCGCGAAGGCGATGAGGGGCAACGCGTGTTTCGTGCGATCGCTGACCATCTGTCTCGCACCATCGGTCTCGCCATTGTGGGGGCAGGCGCTACTCCCGCCAAGCGTCCCGCACATGGGTCGGCAGTGCGCCGGGGCGGACCAGGACGGCATCGAACCGCTGGCAACACGAGGCGAGACCGGGGTGCAGTTTCAAAAAATGCTCCGCCGCCCGGCGGATACGGCGGCGCTGGCGGTCGTTTACCGTGACCGGACCGCTGCTGCGCGCCTTGACCTCGACATAGATCACCATCCGTCCGCGCCGCGCGATCAGGTCGATCTCGCCCGCCGGGGATCGGAACCGCCGGGCAAGGATGCGGTAGCCCTTGAACGCCAGGTAGACCGCCGCCGCCCATTCCGCACGGCGCCCGAATCGTTCGGTGAAACGCGAGCCGCTCACGGGGTGCGGGCGAGCGCAAGCGCCCGGCGGTACACGGTGCGGCGCGGGGAACCTGTGGCCTCTGCCACCAGGGCGGCCGCGTCGCGCACCGACAGTGTCGCGAGGGCATCGCGCAGGCCGGCGTCGATCTCCGAGTCGGTTGCGGCGTCGCCGGTCCGTCGGTCCTCCGCCGGCGGGCCGATGACGATGACGATCTCGCCGCGCGGCGGGCCGTCTGCGGCGTATCCGGCGGCGAGGGCCGGAAGGTCGCCGCGGACCACCTCCTCGTGAAGCTTGGTGAGTTCGCGGGCGACGGCCGCCGGCCGCGGCCCGAAGACCGCGCTCATATCGGCGAGGGCGGCGACGAGCCGGTGGGGCGCCTCGAGCAGGACAAGCGTGGCGTCCACTTCGGCGAGGCTTTCCAGGAAGGCCCTGCGCGCGGTCCGGCGCGGCGGCGGGAAGCCCGCGAAATGGAAGCGGTTCGCAGGCAGACCGGACAGCAGCAGGGCGGCGAGCGGCGCCGAAGCGCCGGGGAGCGCCGTCACCGGGATGCCGCGCGCGAGTGCATCGCCGACGAGGCGGAAGCCGGGGTCGGAGATCAGCGGCGTTCCCGCGTCGCTCACCAGCGCGACGATCGCCCCCGCCTCGAGATGTCCGATCAGGGCCGGCCCGGCGCGCGCAGCGTTGTGCTCGCGATAGGAGGTCAGCCGGCCGGCGATGCCGTGCGCGTTCAGCAGTTTGCGCGTGATCCGGGTGTCCTCGCAGGCGATCAGGTCCGCGGCGCGCAGCGTGTCGAGCGCCCGCAGCGTGATGTCGCGCAGGTTGCCGATCGGCGTCGCAACCAGATAGAGGCCCGGCGCGGCCTTTGCCTCGTCGCCCGGTTCCCGTGGCCGGCCGCGGGTCACTGTATCCGGCCTTCCGGGGACGCAGCGGCGCAGCGGCCCGCCGGGGCGAGCAGCGCCCCCAGCACCGCATCGAGCCGCAGGCGCCCCGCCGGTGTCGCGCGCAGCCCGCGCCCGTCGAGTTCGATAAACCCGCCTGCCGCCAGACGGTCCAGCGCCGCCGGATCGAACAGTGCTTCCGGTTCCTTGCCGGTCAGCGCGGCAAGCCGGCTCCGCGGCAGCCCGTCGGTCAGGCGGAGCCCCATCATCGCGATTTCCTCGACCCGTTCGGAAGGGTCCAGCACCGTTTCGGCCTCGGTCGCGTGGCCGGCGGCCTCCACCGCATCGCGCCATGCCTCCGGCGCGCGGCGCTGAGCATAGGCAACAGCGCAGCCGTCGCGCGCAATGCGGCCGTGGGCTCCGGGTCCGACGCCCGCGTAGTCGGCGGACAGCCAGTAGATCAGGTTGTGGCGGCACTCCGCGCCCGGCCGCGCGTGATTGGAGATCTCGTAGGCCGGCAGACCGGCCCGGTCGAGCGCCTCCCAGGTATCCTCGAAGAACGCGGTCTGGAGGTCCTCGGCGGGCAGCGCCAGCTTTCCCTGCCGGTGCAGCCTGTGGAATGCGGTGCCGCGCTCGATGGTGAGCTGGTAGACGGACAGATGCGACCCGGCATGGTCGAGCGCCACCGCAAGCTCCTGCCGCCAGTCCTCCCGGGTCTGGCCGGGCCGGGCGTATATGAGGTCGAACGAGACCCGCTCGAACAGGGATCTCGCGGCGTCAATCGCATCGACCGCCTCTTGCGCGCTGTGCTCGCGCCCGAGCGCGGCGAGGCCGTCGGCGCGAAAGGACTGGACGCCGAGCGACAGGCGCCCGACGCCCGCCGCACGGTACGCGGCCAGCCGCGAGACCTCCGCCGATGTCGGGTTGGCCTCGAGGGTGATCTCGACCCCTTCCGCGGTTTCCCAGCAGGCCCTCGCCGTCTCGATCGCCGCGGCGACCGTTTCGGGCGGCATCAGCGATGGCGTTCCGCCGCCGAAAAAGATTGTCTCCAGGCGTCTGCCCGGGGTCAGCCCGGCGAAATGGCGGATCTCGGCGGTCAGGGCTGCGCGCCAGCGCTTCTGGTCGACCGTTGCCGAGACGTGGCTGTTGAAGTCGCAGTAGGGGCATTTCGACCGGCAGAACGGCCAGTGGATGTAGAGACCGAGAGAGCGGGCATCGGGGGCGAAGGCGGCGGTCACGAGGCGTCCGGAAAACAGGCCGCGGCCAGCCGCTCGAAGGCAACGGTCCGGTGGCTGATCGCGTGTTTGGCGGCAGGGTCCATCTCGCCGAATGTCAGGGTGCCGCATTGGGGCACGAACATCGGGTCGTAGCCGAAGCCGCGGGTGCCGCGCGGCGGCCAGACGACACGGCCCTCGACACGCCCTTCGAAGACCTCGACATGGCCGTCCGGCCATGCCAGCGCGAGCGCGCAGACGAAGGCGGCGTCCCGCGCGGCGTCCGGCGCAAGCGCGTCCTCGACCCGTTGCATGGCCATCGCGAAATCGCGCTCCGGGCCGCCCCAGCGCGCCGAGCGGATGCCGGGTTCGCCGCCCAGCGCGGCCACCTCGAGCCCGGAATCGTCGCTCAGGGCGGCTTCGCCCGAAGCCGCACAGGCAAGCGCCTTGATCGCCGCGTTCTCCCGGAAGGTCGTACCCGTCTCGTCCGGTTCCGGCAGGCCCAGCGCGGCGGCGGAAACCGCGTCGATGCCGTACCGCGCCAGGAGTTCGGCGATCTCCGCCACCTTGCCGGCATTGTGGCTGGCAATGACCAGCCGGCGGCCGCGAAAGCGGCGGGTCACCGCCTCAACCCCGTCCCACCGCGGCCAGTTGATGCCGGGTGAGCGCCGCGATCCCCTGTTCGGCGAGATCGAGCAGCGCGTTGAAATCCCTTCGGGCAAATGGCGTCGTCTCCGCGGTGCCCTGGATTTCGACGATGCCGCCGCCGCCCGTCAGCACGAAATTGGCGTCGGCGTCGGCGCCGCTGTCCTCGACATAGTCGAGGTCGAGACACGGCGCGCCGCCGACGATGCCGCAGGAGACGGCCGCCACCGAGCCGGTCAGCGGATCGCGCGCGAGGATCCGCCTGGCCAGCAGGCTGTCGATGGCAATGCGGAGGGCCACCCAGGCGCCGGTGATGCCGGCGGTCCGGGTGCCGCCGTCGGCCTGGATGACGTCGCAATCGAGCCTGATCTGGCGTTCATCGAGACTCCGCATGTCGACCACGGCGCGCAGCGAACGGCCGATCAGACGCTGGATTTCCAGGGTGCGGCCGCTCTGGCGGCCCCGCGCGGCCTCGCGGCCGGTCCGCTCGTGGGTGGAACGGGGCAGCATACCGTACTCCGCCGTAACCCAGCCGGCACCGGTATTTCGGATGAAGCGCGGCACGCTGTCCTCGACGGTCGCGGTGCACAGTACGTGGGTGTCGCCGAAACGGACGAGGCAAGACCCCTCGGCGTGCTTCGAGAAGCCGGGTTCGAGTACGACCTGGCGCATCTCGTTCGCCTTCCGGCCGGATGGTCTCATCGTGTCATCCGCTCGTTCCGGTTTCGCATTTCCGCATTCGCGGAGCTTGTAACAGCAGCGGCTGTCCTGCCGCAAATCCAACGGCTTGGGGTTTCCACCGGCTCTCTCCGTTGACGGTGTGCGGGGCCGCAACTACATTCCGGACAACCCATGCAGAGCACTCCGCTAAGCGTTGTCGGCGAACTCAACGAACGATCGCGGGAGATCTTTCGCGAGATCGTCGAGACCTTCGTCCAGACCGGCGAGCCGGTCGGGTCGCGCACATTGTCGCGCCGCCTCGCGCAACCCCTGTCGCCGGCGACGATCCGCAACGTCATGGCGGATCTCGAGGATATGGGGCTGCTGCTTTCGCCCTACAGCTCGGCCGGGCGGATGCCGAGCGAGGCCGGACTGCGGCTGTTCGTCGACGGCCTCCTCCAGGTCGGCGAGATTTCCGACGATGACCGCGCGGCGATCGAGAGCCAGTGCGCGGCGCAGGGAGCAAGCCTCAACCAGGTGCTGGCCGAGGCGACGGCGGTGATGTCGGGACTCGCCGGCTGCGCCGGTCTGGTGGCGGCGCCCAAGACCGACCGGCCGCTCAAGCACGTCGAGTTCGTCAATCTCGGCGACGGTCGGGCGCTGGTGGTGTTGATCACCGCCGACGGAATCGTCGAGAACCGGCTGATCGACCTGCCGCTCGGCACCCCGCCGTCCGCCCTGGTTGCGGCGGGCAACTATCTCAACGCCCGGCTGGTCGGCCGCACGGTGGAGAGGGCGCTCGGCGACATCAAGCAGGAGATCGAGGAACGCCGGGCGCAGATCGACACGATCACCGCGAAACTGGTGGAAGCAGGCCTCGCCACCTGGGTCGGCGAGCGCACCGCCGGAGCGCTGATCGTAAAGGGCCAGGCCCATCTCCTCGACGATGTCGCCGCGCTCAGCGATCTGGAGCGGGTGCGCGGCCTCTACGAGGCGCTCGAGACCCAGGAGCTTGTACTTCGTCTGCTCGATCTCACCAGGGGCGGCGACGGGGTGCAGATTTTCATCGGTTCGGAGAACACCCTGTTCGACATGACCGGCTGTTCGCTGGTCGTCGCTCCGATAGGCGACGATACGCGCAGCGTCGTCGGCGCGATCGGCGTGATCGGCCCGACCCGGATCAACTACGCGCGCATCATTCCGATCGTCGACTACACTGCGAAGGTGGTCGGCCGACTGATGGGCGGCGAGGCGAACGCAGACATCGAGGCCTGAGGCATGAGCGAGACGGAGAAAGAGGATACCGGTCCAGGCGAGGCTCCGGCCCCGGCGGACGCGAAGCCGGAGGAGGCCGCATCTCCGGACGAGGCCCGACCGGCGCAGGACCAGGCCGGGAGCGCAGAGGCGGCCGAGGCGCAGGAAGAACGGGATCTCGAAACCGAGAACGCCGACCTCAGCAGGGAGGTGGACGAGCTCAAGGACCGGCTCCTGCGCGCCCTCGCCGAGACGGAAAATGTCAGGCGGCGCGCCCAGCGGGAACGCGAGGACGCCGCAAAGTTCGCGGTCACGGCGTTCGCCCGGGACGTGCTGTCGGTCGCCGACAATCTGCAGCGCGCACTCGAAGCGGTGCCCGGAGAGGCTCCGGCCGGAGACGACGAGGAGGGCGGGGCGCTGGCCTCGCTGGTCGGCGGGATCGAGCTCACCGGACGGGAGCTGGTCTCCGTCCTTCAGCGCCACGGGATCGAGAAGATCGATGCCGCCGGCGAGAAGTTCGACCACAACCTGCACGAGGCGATGTTCGAGATGCCGACCGCGGACGCGGAGCCCGGCACCGTGGTCACGGTCGTACAGACCGGTTACGTGTTGAATGGCCGCCTGCTGCGCGCAGCCCGGGTCGGGGTTGCCAGGGCGCTGCCCGAGGCGGAGCCGGACGCGTCTCCGGCGGATACCGGCAGCGCCGGCTGATCGATCCGGTAGCGCGCGCCGGGCGGCTGTTCCGTTGCCCGGCGTAATGCGTTAGCTTCGCCGGCGGGCGCGGCGGGCGCTCGTTTCGGGGGCCTTTCTGCGTGAATTCCGACGATCTCGAAGCATCGCGCGCCTGTCTGGCGCGGCGCTACGGCGATGTCCGGTCGCTGAGCGAGGCGCTCTCCGCGCCGCTCTCGCCGGAAGACCAGCAGATCCAGTCGATGCCGGACGTCAGCCCGACGAAATGGCATCTTGCCCACGTGACGTGGTTTTTCGAGACCTTCGTACTCACGCCCCATCTCCCCGGGTATACGCCGTTCGATCCCGCCTTCGGCTACCTGTTCAACTCCTATTACGAGGCGGTCGGCGCCCGCCATCCCCGCCCCGACCGGGGACTCCTTTCGCGGCCTTCGCTGGCCGGGGTGATCGCCTACCGCGCCCATGTCGACGAGGCGATGGCGCGGCTGTTCGAGACCGTGCCGGACCGGGCGTGGGCCGAACCCGCGGACCTGATCGATCTCGGCCTCAACCACGAACAGCAGCATCAGGAACTGCTGCTGATGGATATCAAGCACGTTCTGTCCCGCAACCCGCTGCGGCCGGCCTACCGGCAACGCAATGCGCGCGTCGCGGAGGCGGCGCCCGAGACGGCCTGGACCGAACATGAGGGCAGGATCGGCCGTCTCGGCGCCGGCGGGGCGGGTTTCGCGTTCGACAACGAACGGCCGCGCCACCGGATCGTACTGGAAGATTTCCGCCTCGCCGGGCGGGCGGTCACCAACGGCGAATACCGCGCGTTCGTGGACGACGGCGGCTACCGCGACCCGCTGCTGTGGCTTGCCGACGGCTGGGCAGCCGTCCGGGCCGAGGGGTGGGAGGCACCGCTCTACTGGTGCCGGACAGACGACGGGTGGACCGAGTTCACCCTGGCCGGCGAGGTCCCGCTCGACGACAACGCGCCGGTCTGCCACGTCAGTCATTATGAGGCCGCAGCCTACGCCGCCTGGGCCGGCAAGCGGCTGCCCACGGAAGCGGAATGGGAGGCCGCCGCGCCCCCGGTCGACGAGGCGTCGGCCAACCTGCTCGCCGCCGATCGCCTGCACCCCGTGGCCGCAGCCGCCAACGGCGCCGAGAACGGCCATGCCGGTCCTCTCCAGATGATCGGCGACGTGTGGGAATGGACCGCCAGCCCCTATGTTGCCTATCCCGGATTCCGCACCTCGCCCGGCGCGGTGGGCGAGTACAACGGCAAGTTCATGTCGAACCAGATGGTGCTGCGCGGCGGTTGCTGCGCGACGCCGCCAGGGCATATTCGCGTTACCTACCGCAATTTCTTCTATCCTCATCAACGCTGGCCGTTCACCGGTATCCGCCTCGCCGAGGACGGCTAGCGGCATCGGGGCGGACGGACAAAGGGAGAGCGCCATGGCAGGCACCGACATCACCTACGCGACGCGCAACGGCGAGACCTTCGACGGCTACCTCGCGGAGCCGGACGGCGACGGCAAGGCGCCCGGCCTGCTGCTGATCACCGCGATCTTCGGCATCGACGACGAGATGAAGGAACTCTCCGATGCCTGGGCCGCCGACGGGTTTCTGGTCTCCGTCCCGGACATCTTCTGGCGGGTGATGCCGGGGCCGACCGCCGATATGGAAAAGGCCTTCGCCCGCTACGGAGCGTTCGACCAGGATCAGGGGATGCTCGACATCGAGGATCTGCTGCGCGATCTCAGGTCGCGGCCGCGGTGCAACGGCAAGGTGGCGATGCTGGGCTTCTGCTTCGGCGGCCTCTACGCCCATCTCGGCGCCGCGCGCCTCGGGATCGACGCCGCCGGCGCATTCCACGGCACCCGGATCGGCGAGGCGCTCGACGACACCCCGCGGATCGCCTGCCCTGTCAGCTTCCACTTCGGCGACGAGGACCCGGTGGTGCCGATGGATGAGGTGGCGGCGATCCAGGAGGCCTATAGCGGGCATGATAATGCCGAGATCGTCGTCCATCCGGGCGCGACCCACAACTTCTCGATGCCCTACAAGGAAGGTTATCAGGCCGCGGCGGCCGCCGCCTCGCGCGCGTCGGTGCTGAGGTGTTTCCAGTCGATGTAGCCGGGCCCGCGCGGCACCGCGCCGCCCGGAAGGCACCGGTGTGATTCCGGCCGCGCTCCGCGCCAACCCGTTCGGCTGGCTGGTCGTCGCGCTCTGCTTCGCGGCGCTGATGGCGGTCTATTCGACCCGCAGCTCCATCGGGTTGATGATGCCGCTCTGGGAGGACGAGCCGGGCTGGACCCGCGAACTGGCGTCCAATGCCGGGGCGCTCGCGCTGTTTCTGATGGCGATCGTTTCGCCCTTTGCGGGCAACCTGATCGACCGGTTCGGCCCGCGGACGGTGTGCGCCGGCGGTCTGTTCTGCGTTGCCGTCGGTATCCTCGTGACCTCGGTTGCGACCGAAGGCTGGCAGTTGCCGGTGTTCTACGGCGGGCTGATCGGGATCGGCTCCGGCGCCATCGCCATGCCGATGGTCTCAGCCGCCGTCGCCCAGTACTTCTCGACCGGGCGCGGCCTGGCGAGCGGGGTGGGTTTCTCCGGCGCGACCGGCGGCCAGCTCGTCGCGTTGCCGGTCCTCGGCCTCCTGGTTGCCGCGGTCGGCTGGCGCGGCACCTATATGGCGCTCGGCATCGTGACGCTGGCCATTGCCGCGGTTTGCTGGCTGGTGCTGCGCCGCCGCCCGCAATCCGCCGCGGCGCCCGACGCGCATGCCGAGGCGCCCCTCGGCGAGCGCCTGCGCTACGTGTTGTCGAGCGGCACGTTCTGGCTGCTGGCGATCGGGTTCCTGATCTGCGGCTTCACCACCGCGGGCGTGATCGAAGTCCACCTGATTCCCTACGCCGAGTTCTGCGGCTTTGCGCCCATCGAGGGGGCGACGGCCTACGGAGTCCACGGCGGCTTCAACATGATCGGCGTCGTCCTATTCGGTTTCCTCTCGGACCGGCTGCATCGTCCGCGCCTTCTGGCCTCGGTCTATTTCACCCGCGTGGTCCTGTTCCTGCTGTTGATGCAGATCAGCGGCAGCCTGACCCTCCTGTTCGTGTTCGCCGCGCTCTACGGCTTCCTCAACTTCGCCGCCATGCCCGTCATCGCGCACATTATCGCAAGCCGCATGGGGGTCGGCGTGATCGGCCTCGCGATGGGGATCATCTTCGGCGGGCACTGGCTGGGCGCGGCCATCGGCGCCTATCTCGGCGGTGCGTTCTACACCCTGTGGGCGCGCTACGACGAACTCTGGATCGTCGCCGCGCTGGCGGTCGCCGCCGCCGGCTGCCTGTCGCTGTTCGTGCCCGAGGACCGGGAAAGAGGGCCGGCGCTGCAACCGGCATGACCCGCCGCCCCATCGCTTCTCTGGCGGCCGGCGACGGCATAGCCCACGTCCTGATGGCGCTGGCGGCGCTGATATTCGCGCTCAACTACGTGATCGGCCGCTGGGCCGCCGGGGAGGTCGCGCCCTACACGCTGGGCTTTACCCGCTGGACGGTTGGCGCCCTCGTTCTCCTGCCCTTCGCCTGGCAGCCCATTTGGCGCGACAGGGCGCTGCTCCGCCGGCACTGGAAACTGTTCTGCCTGCTCGGTTTCCTGATGCCGCTGATGGGCGCCGGGATCACCTATGTCGCGCTCAATTACACCACCGCGATCAACGGCGGGGTGATCCAGACGTCGCTGCCGGTGCTGATCCTGGTCCTCGCCTGGATCGTCCTCGGCGAGCGCGCCACCCGCCTGCAGGCGTTCGGCGTCGTCCTCGCCGCCGCCGGTCTGCTCTACATGGTTTCGCGCGGCGATCCGGCGGTACTGCTCGGCCTCGCCTTCAACCGGGGCGATGCGGTGCTGCTGCTCTGCAACCTGTGCCTGGCGGGCTACGGCGTGGCGGCGCGCCTGATGCCGCGGGAGGTCCATACCCTGACGCTGCTGACGACGGTCTGCGCGGTCGGCGCGGCCTGCCACGTCCCCTTCTTCGCCGTCGAACTGGTCGAGGAGGGGCTCCCTCCGGCCAGCACGAGGGCCGTCGTCTCGCTGGCGTTCGTCGCGATCTTCCCCTCCGTCGTCGCCATCCTCGGCTGGAACACTGCCATCGCCCGGCTCGGGTCCTCGCGCGCCGGGTTCTACATGTATCTGGTGCCCGTCTTCTCGGCGGCGATAAGCGTCCCCTTCCTCGGCGAAACGCTGAGCGCCTACCACCTGATCGGGGCGGCGCTCATCGTCGCCGGCGTCACCGTGTCCTCGCGCAAGCCGAGGGCCGGCGGGGCGGGGTAGGCGCGGCGTCGAACGGACGGTGGCGGGGTGTGGCGTCCGCCCCGGTTGGGTCTACAATCGAACCGTCGCCGGGACGGATCGAAGGAGGCGCGCCATGCAGGGGCACAAGGACCGGATTCTCACCACTCACGTCGGCAGCCTGCCGCGCACCGTCGAGGTGCTCGATGCGATGAAGGCGAGGCACGAGGGCGAACCGTACGACGAAGACGCGTACAGGCGGAAAATCCGCACCGGCGTCGCGGACATCGTCAGACGCCAGATCGATCTCGGCATCGACGTGGTCGCCGACGGCGAGATGTCGAAGACCGGTTTCTTCGCGTATATCGAGGAGAGAATCGAGGGTTTCGAGCCCCGGCGGGACGAGAAATACAACCTCTTCGCAGCCGAGACCGCGGCGTTTCCCGAGTACTACGCCGAGTATTTCGCCCGCGTCATGATGGGCGGCGCGATCGTGGCGATGGCCCCGATGTACCGTGTCGGCCCGGTTTCCTACAGGGGCGGGGCCGCGCTCGCCCGCGATCTCGACAACCTCAAGGCGGCGCTTGCCGACATATCCTGTCACGACGCCTTCGTGCCCGCGATCTCGCCGGCGGGCGTCGGCTACAACGCCTATTACCGGACCGAGGAAGAATACGCGGCCGCCGTCGCCGAGGCGCTCAGGACCGAGTATCTGGCGATCGTCGAGGCGGGTTTCCTGCTGCAGGTGGACGATCCGTTCCTCTGCGACATCCTCGTCGACCCGGCGCTGGACGAGACGGCGAAAGACCGCAAGTCGCGGCTCTATGTCGAGGCTCTGAACCACGCGCTGCGCGGCATCCCGGAGGAGCGGATCCGCTATCACACCTGCTACGGCATCAACGAGGGGCCGCGCATCTACGAAGCGCCGATGGACGAGGTATGCAGATACATGCTCGACATCCGCGCCGGCAGCTATTCCTTCGAGGCGGCCAACCCGCGCCACGAGCACGAGTACCATATCTGGGAGGACATCGAACTTCCCGACGGCAAGGCGCTGATCCCCGGCGTCATCACCCACGCCAGCAACATCGTCGAGCACCCGGCCCTGATCGCCGAGCGCCTGGTGCGCTACGCCGAGCGCGTCGGCCGGGAAAATGTGCTCGCCGGCGGCGACTGCGGCTTTTCTTCCCAGGCCTGCTACCACACCGAGGTTCATCCGACCGTCATATGGGCCAAGTTCGAAGCGATGGCCGAAGGCGCCCGCTTGGCGACGGAGCAGCTCTGGTAGGGGCGGCGGACGCCGGCGCCGTGCGCGGCCGCCGTCCTCTGGCCCGGTTGCCCCGCACCGCGCCGGTTGCTATATCGCGCCGCCCGCCCTGCCGATGAAAACCGCCCGAACCGGGGAATGCGCATGAGTGCAGCAGACGATTTCAAGGTCGCCGATCCTTCCCTCGCCGACTGGGGGCGCAAGGAAATCGCCATCGCCGAGACGGAGATGCCCGGGCTGATGGCGCTCCGCGCCGAGTTCGGTGCCGCCAAGCCGCTCGCCGACGCGCGCATCGCCGGCTGCCTGCACATGACCGTCCAGACCGCCGTCCTGATCGAGACCCTGACCGCGCTGGGCGCCACCGTGCGGTGGAGTTCGTGCAACATCTTCTCGACCCAGGATCATGCCGCCGCCGCGATCGCCGCCGCCGGCGTTCCCGTGTTCGCCTGGAAGGGCATGTCGGAGGACGAGTTCTGGTGGGCGATCGACCGCACCGTCGAAGGGCCCGACGGCTGGCACCCCAACCTACTGCTCGACGACGGCGGCGACCTGACGAAGGTGATGCACGAGAAGTTCCCCGCCCTGCTCGACGGCGTCCTCGGTCTGTCGGAAGAGACCACCACCGGGGTCCACCGGCTCTACGAGATGGCGCAGAACGGGACGCTCCGGGTGCCCGCGATCAACGTCAACGATTCGGTGACCAAGTCGAAGTTCGACAATCTCTACGGCTGCCGCGAGAGCCTGGTCGACGGGATCAAGCGGGCGACCGATGTCATGGTCGCCGGCAAGACCGCCGTGGTGTGCGGTTTCGGCGATGTCGGCAAGGGCTCCGCCGCCTCGCTCCGCAACCAGGGCGCGCGCGTCGTCGTCACCGAGATCGACCCCATCTGCGCCCTGCAGGCGGCGATGGAGGGCTACGAGGTGCGGACGATGGACGAGGCCGCCCCGGCGGGCGATATCTTCGTCACCTGCACCGGCAATATCGATGTGATCACGCTCGACCACATGCGGGCGATGAAGGACCGGGCGATCGTCTGCAACATCGGACATTTCGACAGCGAGATCCAGATCGCCGCGCTGCGCAACTACCGGTGGGAGAACGTCAAGCCGCAGGTCGACGAGATCGAGTTTCCCGACGGCAAGCGGCTGATCGTCCTCGCCGAGGGCAGGCTGGTGAATCTTGGCTGCGCGACCGGGCATCCGAGCTTCGTCATGAGCGCGTCCTTCACCAACCAGGTGCTCGCGCAGATCGAGCTGTGGCAGAACCACGGGGACTACGGCAACGAGGTCTATGTCCTGCCCAAGCGGCTCGACGAGAAGGTCGCGGCGCTCCACCTCGACAAGCTCGGGGTCAAGCTGACCGAGCTGACGCCGCAGCAGGCGGAGTATCTCGGCCTCGACAGGGGCGGGCCGTTCAAGCCCGAATACTACCGCTACTGAGGCCGGTTTGCGCCTGCTTGCCGGCCGCGGCTGCGGTCGGTAGAACCGCTGCCATGCCGGCGTCCCCGCTGTCCGAGGCGCCCCCGTCCGCCGCGCCCGTCTGTCTCGCCCTCCCCGATCCGGGCGCCACCCGGGCGCTCGCCGGCGCGCTCGCCGGCGCCGCCCGGACGGGCGATACGATCGGGCTCGCGGGTCCGGTCGGCGCCGGCAAGACAGTCTTCGCCCGCGCCTTCGTCAACGCCCGGTCGGCAGCGGCCGGGTCCGGGCCGGTCGAAGTCCCGAGCCCGACCTTCACCCTCGTCCAGCCCTACGATATCGGCGACGACACCGTGTACCATTTCGACCTCTACCGCCTCGAAGCGCCCGAGGATGCGTTCGAGCTCGGCATCGAGGATGCCTTCGCAACCGGCATTTCGCTGGTTGAGTGGCCGGAAAGGCTGGGCCCGCTGCTGCCCCGCGATGCGCTCGTTATCGTTCTCCGTCAGGGGGCCGGCGTCGACGCTCGGGAAGCCGCGGTCGAGGCCGGTCCCGGCTGGCGGGAGCGGATCGGAGGGGCGCTTGCACGCTTCCGCGCGTAGCCGCGAGATCGACCGCTTCCTGGCCCGTGCGGGCTGGTGCGGCGCCGCGGTCGAACCGCTGGCTGCCGACGCCTCGTTCCGCCGCTATTTCAGGGTCAGGCGGGGCGGGGAGACGGCGGTGGTCATGGATGCCCCGCCCGGCCGCGAGCCGGTCGAACCCTTCGCCGCCATGGCTCGCCACCTCCTCGATCTCGGTTTCAGTGCGCCCCGGATCGCGGCGGAAGATCCGTCGGCCGGGTTTCTGCTGCTCGAGGATCTGGGCGACGACACCTTCACCCGGCTGCTCGACCGCGGCGCGGACGAGGCCGCCCTCTACGCGCTCGCCGTGGATACGTTGATCGCGCTCCACCGCCGTCCGGATGCGGTCCCGCCCCGGCTTCCGTCCTATTCGGACGATCTCCTGCTGGCCGAGGCGGCGCATCTGATCGACTGGTACGCACCCGCCGTCGGCGCGCCGATCGACGAGGCACGACGGTCCGACTACCGCGAGCGCTGGCGCGCGGCCTTCGCCGAGGCCCGCGCGGTTCCGGAGACCCTGGTGCTGCGCGACTTCCACGTCGATAACCTGATGCGGCTCGACGGCCGGCCGGAGGCCGCCGCCTGCGGACTGGTCGATTTCCAGGACGCGGTGTCGGGCCCGGCGAGCTACGACTTCGTGTCGCTCGTTCAGGATGCGCGGCGGGATGTCGCACCGACGCTCGCCCGTGCGCTGCGCGACCGTTACCTCGCGGCTTTCCCCGATCTCGACCCGGAAGCGTTCGACCGTTCGTGCGCGGTCCTCGGCGCACAGCGGCACTGCAAGGTGATCGGCATCTTCACGCGGCTGTCCCGGCGCGACGGGAAGGACGGCTACCTGCGCCATATTCCGCGGGTCTGGCGCTTGCTCGAGGGTGCCGCAGCGCATCCGGCACTCGATCACGTGCGCGGCTGGCTGGACGAGGCGATTCCGCCCGCCATGCGCACCGTCCCGCGCGCGGGGACGGCCGCGTGAGGCCGCGCCGGGCAATGGTGCTGGCCGCCGGCCTCGGCAAGCGCATGCGCCCGCTGACCGACAGCGTGCCCAAGCCGCTGATCGAGGTCGGCGGGCGGACGATGCTGGACCGCGTCCTCGACCGGCTGGAAGCGTTCGGGATCGAAGAGGCGGTGGTCAACACCCATCACCTCGGCGAGCGGATCGAGGCCCGTCTGGCCGCCCGCCAGAGCCCGGGCACAGTCGTCAGCCGCGAGGAGACCCTGCTGGAAACCGGCGGCGGGGTGGCCGGCGCACTCGACCGGCTGGGCTCCGCCCCGTTCTTCGCGCTCAACGCCGACATCGTCTGGCTCGACGGGCCGACGCCGGCGCTCGAACGCCTTGCGCAGGCCTGGGACGACCGGACGATGAGCGCGCTCCTGCTGATGAGCCGCTGCGTCGGCGCCCACGGCTATACCGGCCGCGGCGATTATTTCATGGACACCTTCGGCGTCCTCCGACGGCGCTCGACCCACGAGGTTTCCCCTTACGTTTTCTCCGGCGTGCAGCTCCTCCATCCGCGCCTGTTCGAGGGTGCGCCGAACGGACCGTTCTCGCTCAACCGGCTCTACGACCGGGCCGAGGAAGGCGGACGCCTGTTCGGCATCGTCCATGACGGCGAATGGTTTCATATCGGCACTCCGGTGGCGCTCAAGACCGCCGAAGACCGGCTGCTCGGCCGGCCGGGCGCGCACGACTTCCACGTTGGATGACTCGCATGGCGGCAGACCGGCAGCGCGTCTTCACCATCCCCGCCGGGACCTCCTTTCTCGACGCCCTGGCGCGCGGCCTGCTGACGGCGGCCGGCGGCCGGGAGGCGGCGCGGACGACAGTGCTGCTGCCCAACCGGCGGGCCTGCCGCGAGCTTGTCGAGGCCGTGTTGCGGGTCAGCCCCGCGAAGACGCATTTGCTGCCGGCGATCCTGCCGATCGGAGATGTCGAGATCGACGAGGAGCTGGACGCCGGAGACACCGCCGCGCCGGCCGTGCTCGACCCGCCGCCGGCGATCCCGGCGCTTCGCCGCCAGCTCCTGCTCGCCGAGCTGGTCGGCGCCCGCGGGGAGTCGCCCGGCGGCGGCGATCCGGCGCGCGCGGCGGGTCTCGCCTTCGAACTCGCCCGCTTCCTCGATCAGGTGGAGACCGAGGGACTCGGTTTCGACCGGCTCGCCGGCCTGGCGCCGGAAACGCTCGCCGCGCACTGGCAGATCACACTCGATTTCCTGCGCATCGTGACCGACCACTGGCCGGCGGTGCTCGCCGCGGAGGGCGCGGTCGGCCCCGCCGAGCGGCGCAATCGGCTGATCGAGGCCCGAATCGCGGCCTGGCGCGCCGCCCCGCCGGACGGGAAGGTCATCCTTGCCGGCTCGACCGGGAGCGTGCCCGCGACGCGCGCCCTGATGGCTGCCGTCGCCGAACTGCCCGACGGCGCGGTGGTCCTCCCGGGGCTCGACCGGACGCTCGAACCGGCAGTCTGGGATGCGCTCGATGCGAGCCATCCGCAGTACGGCCTCAAGCTCGTCCTCGAAGCTCTCGGTGTCGAGCCCGCCGATGTCGCGCTCTGGCCGGGTGCGCCGCCGCCGCGGCGCGCGGCCGCCCGCGCCCGTCTGCTCGCCGCCGCCATGCGTCCCGCCGGGACCGAAGCGCCGCCGCTCGACGAGGCCGCGCAGGACGCTGCGCTCGACGGCGTTTGCCGCATCGACTGCGCCGGCGCGCGGGAAGAGGCGGCGACCATCGCGCTCCTGTTGCGCGAGACGCTGGAGAGCGCGGGCAAGACGGCGGCGTTGGTTACGCCCGACCGTTCGCTCGCCCGACGGGTCGCTGCCGAACTGCTGCGCTGGGGAATCGAGATCGACGATTCGGGCGGCACGGATCTTGCCCGGACGCCGCCCGGCGCGTTTCTCCGGCTTCTCGCCCGGGCGCTCGCCGACCGCTGGGCGCCGGTCTCGCTGCTGTCGGTGCTCAAGCATCCGCTGGCCGCCGGCGGGATGGCGGTCGGGGATTTCCGCGCCCGCGTGCGGGCGCTCGAACGCGGGGCGCTTCGCGGCCCGCGCCCGGCGCCGGGTGCCCGGGGTCTCCGGCTGGCGCTGGCCGGAAACCCGGGACTGGCCGCATGGGTGGACGCGCTCGCCGCCGCGGCGGCGCCGCTCGACAGTCTCGTTGCGGGCGGCGGGAAGGTCGGTGTCGCGGCCCTGGTCGACGCCCATGTCGCCGCCGCCGAGCGGTTGGCGGCGAGCGCCGACGCTGGCGGCGCGGAGCGTTTGTGGGCCGGGGAAAACGGTGCCGCGGCGGCGTCCTTCATGGATGAGCTCGCGGGTGCGGCGCGCGGTCTGCCGCCGGTCGAGGGGCGTGCCTGGCCCGACCTGCTCGATACCCTGATGCGCGGCCGTGCGGTCCGGCCGCGCTACGGTCGCCATCCGCGTCTTCGGATCCTGGGTGTGCTCGAAGCCCGTCTCCAGAGCGCCGACCGCCTGGTCCTGGGCGGGCTGAACGAGGGGGTCTGGCCGGCCCATCCGCCGACCGACCCGTGGATGGGCCGGCCGATGCGCGAGGCCTTCGGGTTGCCCCCGCACGAACGCCGGATCGGGCTCGCTGCGCACGACTTCACCCAGTTCTTCTCCGCAGACGAGGTGTTCCTGACCCGCGCCGTACGGATGGCGGGCACGCCCACCGTCCCCTCGCGTTGGTTGATGCGCCTTGACAATGCGCTGGGCGACCGCGTCGCCGAGTTCTCCCGGGGGGCGCGGCGATGGACCGGCTGGCAGGCGATGCTCGACCGGCCGGCCGAATACGAACAGATCCAGGCGCCGGCGCCAGCCCCGCCGGTCGAGGTGCGCCCGCGCCGGCTGTCCGTGACCCAGGTCGAAACCCTGATCCGCGACCCCTACGCGGTCTATGCCCGCCGCATCCTGGGTCTCGTCCCGCTCGATCCCTTGGACGCTGACCCGGGCGCGGCCGATCGCGGCCGGTTCGTCCACGGCGCGCTCGACCGGTTCCTGCACGCCTTCCCGGACACTCTGCCGGCCGACGCCTATGACCGTTTGATCGCCTTCGGCCGCGACGAACTCCGCGAGATGAGCGAACGGCCCGGGGTGCGCGCCTTCTGGTGGCCCCGCTTCGAGCGGATCGCGCGCTGGTTCGTCGCCTGCGAGCGCAGCCGCCGGGCGAACATCGCGCAGACCCGGACTGAAATTACCGGCGAACTCCGGTTCGATGCGCCCGCCGGGCCGTTCACCCTGACCGCCAGGGCCGACCGCATCGATGCGATGGCCGACGGGAGCGTCGAGATCATCGACTACAAGACGGGGGCGACGCCGTCGCGCAGGGAGGTCCTGACGGGCGCGGCGCCGCAACTGCCTCTCGAAGCCGCGATCCTGGCGGCGGGCGGGTTTGCCGGCCTCTACGGCGCGCCCGACCCCCGGGCGGCCTACTGGAGACTCACCGGCGGCGATCCTGCCGGGGAAATCGTGGCGATCGACGCCAACCACGCGGCGGCGCGGGCCGGCCTCGAACGGTTGATCGCCCGTTTCGACGATGCCGAAGTCCCCTACGTGCCGCAGCCGCACGCCGGCCGCGCGCCGGGGTTCAACGACTACGAACATCTGGAACGCCTCGCCGAATATGCCCCGGGACGAACCGCGGGGCGGCGACGATGAACGGGGCCGACGGCCAGACGGTTGCCTCGCGCCCTGCGGTCTCCGCCTGGGTGGATGCCTCCGCCGGGACCGGCAAGACCAAGGTGCTGGCGGACCGGGTGCTGCGTCTGCTGCTCGCCGGCGCGCCGCCGTCCGGGATCCTTGCGCTCACCTTTACACGGGCGGCCGCGGCGGAGATGTCCAACCGTATCTTCTCCCAACTCGGCCGTTGGGAAGGGTTGTCCGACCGGGCGCTTCGCAGCACGCTCGCCGAGCTTCTCGAGGAGCCGCCCGACGACGACACCGTGGCCCGCGCCCGGGCGCTGTTTCTCCGGGTGCTGGATGCCCCCGGCGGAATGAAGATCCAGACCATCCACGCCTTCTGCCAGTCGGTCCTCGGCCGCTTCCCGCTCGAAGCCGGGATCAACCCGCATTTCCGGGTGATGGACGAGCGCACCGAGAGAGAGCTTCTGCAGCGCGCCCGCGACGCGGTGATCGCGGAAGCCGCGCGCGACCCCGGCTCCCCGCTTGCCGGTGCGCTCGGAATCGTTGCCGAGCGCGCCGGCGAGGGCGGGTTCGACGCGCTGATGGGCCAGCTTTCCCGATCCCGCAGCAAGGTCGAGGCGCTGGCCGGGAAGGCCCTGCCGGATATCGAGTCGGAGACGCACCGGTATTTCGATCTCGATCCCGAGGAGACCGTGGAAACGGTTCTCGCCGCGGCCTGCGCCGAAAGCGCGTTCGACCGCGAGGGGCTCAGACGCGCCGCGAACGCGCTTTCCGGGGGAGGGAAAACCGACCAGGCCGCCGGCGAGGCGATCGGCGCTTGGCTCGCCGATCCGGCCTCGCGGGAAGACTCCTTCCACGATTACATGGAGGCCTTCCTGACCCGCGCCGGCGAGATTCGGAAACGGCTGCCGACGAAGGCGGTCGCGGCGGCGGCGCCCGCGGCGGCCGAGGTCTGGCAAACCGAGGCGGTGCGGGTGAAGGATGTCCGCGACCGCCTGCTTGCCGTCGCTGCCGCGGAGGAGAGCGCTGCGCTCGCCCGCGTCGGCGCCGCGCTGCTCTCGTCCTACCGGGCCGAAAAGGTCCTCATGGGCCGGCTCGATTACGACGACCTGATCGCTCGCGTGCAGCGCCTGGTCGAGAACGAGGCAGCGGCGGCCTGGGTTCTCTACAAGCTCGACGGCGGCATCGACCACGTCCTGATCGACGAGGCCCAGGACACCAACCCCCGGCAATGGGCGGTTGTCCGGGCGCTGGTCGGGGACTTCTTCTCCGGCGAGAGCGCCCATGAGGGCGCACGCACCGTCTTCGCCGTCGGCGATCCGAAACAGTCGATCTACAGTTTCCAGGGCGTCGAAGCCGGCGACTTCGCCGCCGTGCGGGAAGACCTCCGACAGCGCGTCGAGCAGTCCGGTGCGGCGTGGGAGGGGGTCGAACTCGGACGTTCGTTCCGCTCCACCGGGGCGGTGCTGCGCGCCGTCGATGCGGTGTTCGCCGACGAGGATGCGCGGCGCGGCCTCGGCGGCCGGCCGGTGCGGCACGCGGCCAGCCGTATCGGGCAGGCGGGGCTGGTCGCGCTCTGGCCGCCGGCCCGGCCGAGCGACGGGGAGGACGCGGATCCCTGGCAGACGGCGGCGGCGCCGTTCGCTCACCAGACCGCCGCTTATCGCCTTGCCGAGGTCACAGCCGCCGCCGTCGAGGGGTGGATTGCATCGGGGGAGCGGGTGGAGAGCCGCGGCCGGCCGGTGCGCGCCGGCGACATCATGGTGCTGGTCCGGCACCGGACCGAATTCGTCGATCACCTGGTCCGCGCCTTCAAGCAGCGGTCGGTGAACGTCGCCGGGGTCGACCGTCTGCTTCTGTCGCGGCAGCTCGCAGTGATGGACCTGCTCGCACTCGCCGAGGCGGCGCTGATGGTGGACGATGACCTTACCCTTGCCGCCGTCCTGAAGGGGCCCTTGATCGGGCTCGACGAAGAGGCGCTGTTCGAGCTCGCTTACGGCCGCGACAAGGCGACCCTGGCATCCTGCCTCGCCGGGCGGGCGGGCGACCCGCGCTTCGCCGATGCCCACGCGGCGCTCCGCCCGGTGCTGGCGATGGCCGATTTCGTGCCGCCCTACGAGTTTTTCAGCCGCATCCTCGGCGCCCTGGGCGGGCGCGAAAGGATCGTCGCCCGCCTTGGCCCGGAGGCGGAGGATCCGATCGACGAGTTCCTCTCGCTCGCTCTCGATTACGAGCGCGAGCATGCGCCGTCCCTTCAGGGTTTCGTCGCCTGGTTCAACGATGCCCGGGCCGAGATCAAGCGCGATCTCGAGCAGGCCGCGCGCGACGAGGTCCGGGTGCTGACGGTCCACGGGGCCAAGGGTTTGCAGGCGCCCGTCGTCATCCTCGCCGACCGGATGCAGGCCCCCGTCCTCCGCGATCCCGTCCTGTGGTCGGACACGTCGCCGCCGGTTCTCGTCTGGAAACGGTCGGAGGCCGCGCGGGACCGAATCTCCGACAGCCTTGTCGACCGGGCGAAGATGAGCGGGGAGGAGGAATACCGCCGCCTGCTCTACGTCGCGATGACGCGGGCCGAGGACCGGCTCTACGTCGCCGGCTACATGTCGGGCAACGCCGTGCCCGAAGGGTGCTGGTACGACATGGTGGAGCGCGCCCTGAAGCCCATCGCCAAACCGCGCGAGATGCGCCTCGCGGCGCCGGAAGAAGGGATCGTCGTGACCGGGCCGGGGCTGGTCCTCGAGGAACCGCAGACCGCCCCGCCCGACCGTGCGGGGCGGATCCGCGGGGAAACGCCGGCGGAAGAGGCGCTTCCCGGCTGGGTGCGGCGCAGGGCGGCGGAGGAGCCGGCCGTGCGGCCCGTGCGAAGCCCGTCCCGGCTGGACGATGACGCGACGCCGGTCCGGTCGCCCGGCGGGGACGGCGCTTTCAGACGCGGGCGGATCGTCCATGACATCCTGCGTCGGATGCCGGCGCCGCCGCCGGCCGATATCCGCGCGGCGGTCGAAGCCTCTCTCGCCCGCCCGGTGTTCGAACTCGCGGCCGGCGAACGCGCTGCGATCGCCGGGGAGATCGCGGCGCTGTTCGCCGATCCGCGCGTGGCCGCCGTTTTCGCTCCCGGATCGCGGGCCGAGGTCGCGATCGCCGGGCGCATCGGCGAACGGGCGTATTCGGGGTCCATCGACCGGCTCGCGGTGGACGCGGAAACGGTCCGGCTGGTCGAGTTCAAGACCGACCGCGACCCGCCCGCGGCGGCGGCCGACATCCCGCGCCCCTATTTGCGGCAGATCGCCGCCTACCGGGCGCTGCTGTCCGGGGTCTATCCGGACAGGCGGATCGAAAGCACGCTGGTGTGGACGGTCGGGCCGGCGGCGATGGCGGTCCCCGACCCGCTGCTCGACAGGGCGCTCGCCCGACCTTGACCGGCACAGCGGCGATACCTACTTAGAAGACAGCCGCGCAATCCCGCGCGGACGGGGATTTGATCATGGCGACCAAGCCGATTTCGGACGACTCCTTTGATGCCGACGTGCTGCGGGCAGAGGGGCCCGTCGTCGTCGACTTCTGGGCCGAATGGTGCGGTCCGTGCAAGCAGATCGGGCCTTATCTCGAGGAGATCTCCGATGAGATGAGCGGCCAGGTCACGGTCGCCAAGCTCAATATCGACGACAACCCGATGACGCCGTCGAAATACGGCGTGCGCGGCATCCCGACGCTGATGATCTTCGACGGAGGCGAACTCGCCGCCACCAAGGTGGGTGCGCTGCCGAAATCGAAGATCGTCGAATGGATCCGCTCCGCCCTCTGAGTCGACGCGGACCGCGGTTCAACCGCCCGCGGGTTTCAGCACGAACATCCGGTCGCAGTAGGGGCATTCCACCCGCCCGTCGTTGGCGAGGCTGAGATACACCCGCGGGTGGCCCAGCGGGCCGCCCCCGTCGCAGGCGACTTCGCGGGTTTCGACCTCGACGATCTCGGGAGGCTCGATCGGCTCTGGCATGGCGGGTGCATCCGTCTGCGAAAGGCGCCGGATGATACCGCAAGGGCTCCGCCGATCAACGCGCGCCGGCCGGTATCCGGCAACGCGGCAATTCCCGCGTTCCTCATCCATCGTGCGAAGAAGACCGCGCAGTCTCATGATCAATGTTTCACGTGAAACATTGGTCAATATTGCTGCCATAAATTTCGGGCGATTTCCGTCCCCCCGGGACTCTGCCCCCCTTATCCTCGTGCCCGTCGGGCCGGGATGCGGCGGACGGCGCCGCCGCGGGGGAAGCGCGGAGACCGGCGGGACCCGCGAATACCTACCGCGAACGGCATCGCCGCCGGCCCCAACATCCGCTTGACGGGGGTCGGGGGCGCGACTATATTCCGCCGCTCATTTCGGGGCTGGCGGTAGGCAGCATCCTAGACGCAGTCCCCACTTGGGCAGGGGCGACAAGTCGAACCGGGGCCGGAACGGCCTCAGATCAACCGCGATGCGGGGAACGCGCGCGGCCGCGTGCGTTTTGCGGACGGCGAGAAAGGGGAAAGAGGCGTGCCGACGATCAACCAGCTGATTCGCAAGCCGCGGTCGCCGGAGGTTGTGCGCAACAAGGTGCCGGCCATGCAGGGCTGTCCGCAGAAGCGCGGAGTCTGTACGCGCGTCTATACGACGACGCCCAAGAAGCCGAATTCGGCGCTGCGCAAGGTCGCGCGGGTTCGTCTTACCAACGGCTTCGAGGTGACGAGCTATATCCCGGGCGAGGGGCACAACCTGCAGGAACACTCGGTGGTGTTGATCCGCGGCGGGCGCGTCAAGGACCTGCCCGGCGTACGCTATCACATCATTCGCGGCACGCTCGACACCCAGGGGGTCGCCGACCGGCGCCAGCGCCGTTCCAAATACGGCGCCAAACGGCCCAAGTAAACGGAGATCCGGTCATGCCACGACGACGCGCGGCGGAGAAGCGGGAGGTGCTGCCGGATCCCAAGTACGGCGATGCGGTGCTGACCAAGTTCATCAACTGCATCATGCTGCAGGGCAAGAAATCCGCCGCCGAGAAGATCGTCTACGGCGCTCTCGACACCATCGAACGCCGCTCCGGCCAGAACGGGCTGCGCGTCTTTCACGAGGCGATCGAGAACGTCAAGCCGATGGTCGAGGTGCGTTCGCGCCGGGTCGGCGGGGCGACCTACCAAGTGCCGGTCGAGGTTCGCCAGTCGCGCCGCCAGGCGCTGGCGCTGCGCTGGCTCATCGACAGCGCGCGCAACCGGTCCGAGTACACGATGGCCGAACGGCTGTCGAACGAACTGCAGGACGCGGCGAGTTCGCGCGGCGCTGCGGTGAAGAAGAGGGAAGACACCCACCGGATGGCGGAGGCCAACAAGGCCTTCTCCCATTACCGCTGGTAGCTGCCGCCTCCCGGTCCGAGTTCGTCATGCCGCGCAAGACCCCGATTTCCCGTTACCGCAACATCGGCATCATGGCCCACATCGATGCGGGCAAGACGACCACGACGGAGCGGATCCTCTACTACACCGGACGGTCCTACAAGATCGGCGAGGTGCATGACGGCACCGCGACCATGGACTGGATGGAGCAGGAGCAGGAGCGCGGCATCACCATCACATCCGCCGCGACGACCTGCTCCTGGCGCGACTGCCGCGTCAACATCATCGACACGCCGGGCCATGTCGATTTCACCATCGAGGTCGAGCGCAGCCTCCGGGTGCTCGACGGCGCGGTCGCCGTGTTCGACAGCGTCGCCGGGGTCGAACCGCAGTCGGAGACCGTCTGGCGCCAGGCCGACAAGTACCAGGTGCCGCGCATCTGCTTCGTCAACAAGATGGACAGGATCGGCGCCGATTTCTCCCGCTGCGTCGGCATGATCGAGGAACGCCTCGGCGCCGTGCCGCTGGTCCTCCAGCTGCCGGTCGGATCGGAGGGAGACTATGCCGGTGTGGTCGACCTGGTGCGGATGAAGGCGGTCGTCTGGAAGGACGAATCGCTCGGCGCCGAATTCGTCGAGGAGGAGATTCCGGCCGCGCTCGCCGATGCGGCGCGGGAACACCGGGACGCGCTGGTCGAGATCGCCGTCGAGCAGGACGATGCGGCGATGGAGGCGTATCTCGAGGGCATCGAGCCCGACGAGCGGACCCTCCGGGCATGCATCCGCAAGGGCACTGTCGCCGGCGCCTTCGTGCCGGTCCTCAACGGCTCGGCGTTCAAGAACAAGGGGGTGCAGCCGCTCCTCGACGCCGTGGTCGACTATCTGCCCGCGCCCGACGAGACCGCCGCGATCCGCGGCGTGGAAATGCGCACCGACAAGGAGATCCTGCGCAGCAACAGCGACGACGAGCCGTTCTCCGCGCTGGCGTTCAAGATCATGACCGATCCCTTCGTCGGATCCCTGTCGTTCATCCGCATCTATTCCGGCGTGCTCCGGAGCGGCGAGACCATTCTCAACACCGTCAAGGAGAAGCGCGAGCGGGTCGGGCGCATGCTGCTGATGCATGCCAATTCGCGCGAGGAAGTGAACGAGGCCCGCGCCGGGGACATCGTCGCGCTCGCCGGACTCAAGGACACCACGACCGGCGAGACGCTGTCCGCGTCCGGCCATCCGGTGGTGCTCGAGAGGATCGAGTTCCCCGATCCGGTGATCGAGATTGCGGTCGAACCGAGGACCAAGGCCGACCAGGAGAAGATGTCTTCGGCGCTTGCCCGGCTGGCGCAGGAGGACCCGAGCTTCCGCGTTGCAGTCGATGCCGAGAGCGGCCAGACGCTGATCCGCGGGATGGGCGAGCTCCACTTGGAGATCCTCGTCGACCGGATGCGCCGCGAGTTCCGGGTGGACGCCAATTTCGGCGTGCCCCAGGTCGCCTACCGGGAAACCATCTCGCGGACGATCGAGCACGAGTTCACCCACCGCAAGCAGACCGGCGGCGCCGGCCAGTACGCCAGGCTGGCGCTGCGGTTCGAACCGGCAGAATCCGGCGCCGGGATCATGTTCGAGAGCGCGGTGGTCGGCGGCGCGGTGCCGCGCGAGTTCGTGCCGGCGGTGGAGAAGGGCGTCCGCGGCGCAAGCGAGGTCGGGGTTCTCGCCGGATTCCCGGTGGTCGACGTCGCCGTCACCCTGTTCGACGGCGACAGCCACGAGGTCGACTCCTCCACGGTGGCGTTCGAAATCGCCGCCCGTGCGGCGTTTCGCGAGGGTGTCGGCCGCGCCGGACCGAAGCTGCTCGAGCCGGTGATGCGGCTCGAGGTGGTGACGCCGGAAGACTATCTGGGCGACATCATCGGCGACCTGCAGAGCCGCCGCGGCCAGATCAGTGCGATGGACAGCCGCGGCAACGCCCGCGTCATCGCCGCAGTCGTGCCGCTTGCCAACATGTTCGGTTATGTCAACAACCTGCGTTCGATGAGTCAGGGCCGGGCGCAGTTCACGATGCATTTCGACCACTACGAACAGGTGCCGCAGGGCATCGCCGAGGAAGTCCGCGCCAAGATGGCGTGAGTGCCGCTGTCGCCGTAGTTAGTGAGTGTCTAGCGTAGAGGGGGGAGAGGGATGTCGAAGTCGAGGTTTGAGCGGACGAAGCCGCACTGCAATGTGGGGACGATCGGTCATGTGGATCATGGCAAGACGACGTTGACGGCGGCGATCACGAAGGTGTTGGCGGAGGCGGGCGGTGCGGAGTACACGGCGTACGACGAGATCGACAAGGCGCCGGAGGAGAAGGCGCGGGGGATCACGATAGCGACGGCGCATGTGGAGTACGAGACGGGGGAGCGTCATTACGCGCACGTGGATTGTCCGGGTCATGCGGACTATGTGAAGAACATGATCACGGGTGCGGCGCAGATGGACGGAGCGATTCTGGTGGTTTCTGCGGCGGACGGTCCGATGCCCCAGACGCGGGAGCACATATTGCTGGCGCGTCAGGTGGGGGTTCCGGCGATTGTGGTTTACATGAACAAGGTCGATCAGGTGGACGACGAGGAGTTGCTGGATCTTGTTGAGTTGGAGGTTCGCGAGCTGCTGTCGAGTTATGATTTTCCCGGGGATGACATTCCGGTGGTTCGGGGTTCGGCGCTGTCGGCGTTGGAGGGAGTGTCTGATGCGTCCGGGACGGGATCGGTTCTTGAGTTGATGGCGGCGGTTGACGGTTATGTTCCCCAGCCGGACCGTCCGAAGGACATGGCGTTTCTGATGCCGATCGAGGATGTGTTTTCGATTTCGGGTCGCGGGACGGTAGTGACGGGCCGTATTGAGCGCGGGACGATCAAGGTCGGCGAGGAGGTGGAGATTGTCGGTCTGAAGGAGACGTCGAAGACGGTGGTGACGGGTGTCGAGATGTTCCGCAAGCTTCTGGACAGCGGCGAGGCGGGGGACAATGTGGGTTGTCTTCTGCGCGGGGTCGGTCGGACGGAGGTGGAGCGCGGCCAGGTATTGGCGCGGCCGGGTTCGATCACGCCGCACACGCGTTTCAAGGCGGAGGCGTACATTCTGACGAAGGACGAGGGCGGCCGACACACGCCGTTTTTCAGCAACTACCGGCCGCAGTTTTACTTCCGGACGACGGATGTGACGGGCCAGGTGGCGTTGCCGGAGGGGACGGAGATGGTGATGCCGGGCGACAATGTGTCGATGGATGTGGAGTTGATCGTGCCGATCGCGATGGACGAGGGGCTGCGCTTCGCCATCCGCGAAGGCGGCCGAACCGTCGGCGCCGGCGTCGTCGCACAGATCATCGAGTGACGGACAACGCCGGGCGGAGAGCAGCAAATGGACAATCAAAACATACGCATCCGCCTCAAGGCGTTCGATCACCGGGTGCTCGACCAGTCGACCGGCGAGATCGTCAACACCGCCAAGCGCACCGGCGCGGAGGTGCGCGGGCCGATTCCGCTGCCGACGCGGATCGAGAAGTTCACCGTGCTGCGCTCGCCCCATATCGACAAGAAGTCGCGCGAGCAGTTCGAGATCCGCACCCACAAGCGGCTGCTCGACATCATCGACCCGACACCGCAGACAGTGGACGCGCTGATGAAGCTCGACCTCGCCGCCGGCGTCGATGTCGAGATCAAGCTCTGAGGACGGGGCGATGCGGACCGGCCTGATCGCCCGGAAACTTGGCATGACCCGCGTGTTTCGCGACGACGGCGCGCACGTCCCGGTGACGGTCCTCAGCGTCGACAATTGCCAGGTCGTGGCCGTCAAGACGGCGGAACGCGACGGCTACACCGCGCTCCAGCTCGGCGTCGGAACGGCCAGGGTAAAGAATGTCTCGAAGCCCATGCGCGGGCACTTCGCCGGAGCCAGGGTCGAACCCAAGCGCAAGCTTGCCGAATTCCGCGTCTCCGGCGATGCGCTGCTCGATGTCGGCGCCGAACTGACCGTCGAGCATTTCGTTGCCGGCCAGTATGTCGACGTGGTCGGCACCAGCATCGGCAAGGGGTTCGCCGGCGCCATGAAACGGCACAATTTCGGCGGGCTCGAAGCCACCCACGGCGTCTCGATCAGCCATCGCAGCCACGGCTCGACCGGCAACAGCCAGGATCCCGGCAAGGTGTTCAAGGGCAAGAAGATGGCCGGCCATCTCGGCGACGCCCGGACCACGGTGCAAAATCTCAGGATCCATTCCACCGATGCCGGGCGGGGGCTGATCATGGTGACCGGTGCGGTGCCCGGTGCGAAGGGCGGCTATGTGCTGGTCTCGGACGCGAAGAAGCGGCCGGCGCCCGACGGCGCGCCGTTCCCGGGCGCGGTCAGGGCCGGCGGCGCGGCCGACGGCGGGGATGGGAACGCGGCGCCGGAAGAGGCCGGGGGCGGCGATGAAAATTGACGTTGTGACCCTCGACAACGAGGCGGCGGGTTCGATCGAGCTCGCCGATCCGGTCTTCGCGGCGCCGATCCGCGGGGACATCCTCGCCCGCATGGTCAACTGGCAGCGGGCCAAGCGGCGGGCCGGCACCCACAGTACCAGGGGCATCAGCGAAATCCGCGGGACCACGGCCAAACCCTACAAGCAGAAGGGCACCGGCCGCGCCCGCCAGGGCAGCCGCCGGTCGCCCCAGTTTCGCGGCGGGGCGGTGATCTTCGGCCCGAAGCCGCGCGACCATTCTCACAAGCTGCCGAAGAAGGTGCGCCGGCTGGCCCTGCGTGCGGCGCTGTCGAGCAAGCGCGAGGCGGGGCAACTCATCGTTCTCGACGCCGCGCGCACGGACGACCACAAGACCGCGGCGCTGGCCGCCCGGATCGCCGCCCTCGGCTGGCGCTCGGCACTGATCATCGACGGGCCGGACCTCGATGCCAATTTCGTCCGCGCCGCCCGCAATCTTCCCGATATCGACGTGCTGCCGCAGCAGGGCGCCAACGTCTACGACATACTGCGCTGCGAGACGCTGGTGCTGACCCGCGATGCGGTGGCCCATCTCGAGGAGCGGCTGTCGTGAAACGCACCGGGCAGGTTCGGGTGTCGGAGGGGCGGGCCTGCGAGCTGCTGCGCGCCCCGGTCATCACCGAGAAATCGACGGTGGCGAGCGAGCACAACCAGATCACCTTCCGGGTGCCGCTCGACGCCACCAAGCCCGAGATCAAGGCGGCGGTGGAGAAGCTGTTCGACGTCAAGGTCCTGGCCGTCAACACCATCCGCCAGAAGGGGAAAGTCAAGCGCTTCCGCGGCCGCGTCGGACGCCGCCCGGACACCAAGAAGGCCATGGTCTCGCTCGCCGAGGGCCATTCGATCGACGTGACGACGGGGGTCTAGGCGATGGCGCTCAAGAAGTTCAACCCGGTCACCTCCTCGCAGCGCGGGCTGATCCTGGTCGACCGTGCGGAGTTGTGGAAGGGGCGTCCGGTCAAGACGCTGACCGAGGGTCTTTCGTCCAAGGGCGGGCGCAACAATGCCGGCCGGATCACCGCGCGGCGGCGCGGCGGCGGCCACAAGCGGCTCTACCGCAAGATCGATTTCAAGCGGCGCAAGTTCGATGTGCCGGCGACGGTCGAGCGGATCGAGTACGACCCCAACCGGTCGGCGTTCATCGCGCTGCTCAAGTACGAGGACGGGGAGCAGAGCTACATCATTGCGCCGCAGCGCCTCGCGGTCGGCGATACGGTGGTTGCCGGCAGGTCGGTGGACGTGAAGCCCGGCAACGCGATGCCGATGGAGAACATCCCGGTCGGCACCATCATCCACAACATTGAGATGCGGCCCGGCAAGGGCGCGCAGATTGCCCGGGCGGCGGGGACCTATGCGCAGCTCGTCGGCAAGGATTCGGGCTACGCCCAGCTTCGCCTGACCTCGGGCGAAGCCCGCATGGTGCCGGCGCGGTGCATGGCGACGATCGGCGCCGTGTCCAATTCGGACAATCAGAACATCAAGAAGGCGAAGGCCGGCCGCAACCGCTGGCTCGGCAAGCGGCCTTCGGTGCGCGGGGTTGCCATGAACCCGGTCGACCATCCGCACGGCGGGGGCGAGGGGCGGAGTTCCGGCGGGCGCCATCCGGTGACGCCCTGGGGGGTGCCCACCAAGGGCAAGCGGACGCGCGGCAAGAAGAAGAGCGATGCGCTCATCATGCGCCGCCGCCACAAGAGGTAGGGGAGGCAGACCGTGTCTCGTTCGGTTTGGAAAGGCCCGTTCGTCGACGGCTATCTTCTCAGGAAGGCCCAGAGGGTGCGGGAGTCCGGGCGCAAGGAGATCATCCGGACCTGGTCCCGGCGCTCGACCATCCTGCCCCAGTTCGTCGGCCTGACCTTCGGCGTCCACAACGGCCAGAAGTTCCTGCCGGTGCTGGTGACCGAGAACATGGTGGGCCACAAGTTCGGCGAGTTCGCGATGACCCGCACCTATCACGGCCACGCGGCCGACAAGCGCGCGCGGCGGGGCTGAGATGGGCAAGCCCTCGGCACCCCGGCGGCTCGACGAGAACGAGGCGATGGCCTATCTCAAGGGCATCCATGCCAGCCCGCGCAAGCTCAACCTCGTCGCCGGGATGATCCGCGGCATGGACGTCTCGCGCGCGCTGAACGCCCTTGCCTTCTCGCGCCGCCGCGTCGCCGGCGATGTCCGCAAGGTATTGCAGTCGGCGATTGCCAACGCCGAAAACAATCACCAACTCGATGTCGACCGGCTGGTCGTCGCCGAGGCCTTCGTTGGCCGCAGCTTCGTGATGAGACGATTTCGCGCGCGCGCCCGCGGACGGGTGGGACGGGTGGAAAAGCCGTTCAGCAACCTGACCGTCATCGTGCGGGAACGCGAGGAAGATGGAGAGAACGCCTGATGGGTCAGAAGGTCAATCCGGTAGGCCTCAGGGTCGGTATCAACCGCACGTGGGATTCGCGCTGGTACGCCGATGCGCAGTACGGCGACCTGCTGCACGAGGACCTGAAGCTGAGAGATTACCTGTTCCGGCGCCTGTCGCAGGCCGGCGTCAGCCGGGTGGTGATCGAACGGCCGGCCAAGAAGGCGCGGGTGACCATCCATTCCGCGCGCCCGGGCGTGGTGATCGGCAAGAAGGGCGCCGATATCGAGCGGCTCCGGCTCGACGTGTCCCGGATGACCAACTCGGATGTTCACATCAATATCGTCGAGTTCCGCAAGCCCGAGATCGACGCCAGGCTGGTGGCGGAGAACATCGCCCAGCAGCTCGAGCGCAGGGTCGCGTTCCGGCGGGCGATGAAGCGCGCCGTCCAGTCGGCGATGCGGCTCGGCGCCGAGGGCATCCGGATCAACTGTGGCGGGCGGCTCGGCGGGGCCGAGATCGCGCGCATGGAGTGGTACCGGGAGGGCCGCGTGCCGCTGCACACCCTGCGCGCCAATGTCGATTACGGGATCGCGACGGCGCGGACCACCTACGGCACCTGCGGGGTCAAGGTCTGGGTATTCAAGGGCGAAATCATGGCGCACGACCCGATGGCGCTCGACAAGACGGAACAGCAATTGCAGACCGCCCGCTAGGCGGCGCGGTGGTAGGGGTACGGAGCGATGCTGAGCCCGAAACGAACCAAGTTCAGAAAGGCCCACAAGGGCCGGATTCACGGCAACGCCAAGGCCGGCACGACGCTCAATTTCGGCGCCTACGGGCTGAAGGCGATGGGGCCGGGCCGCGTCACGGCGCGCCAGATCGAGGCCTCGCGGCGGGCGATCACCCGCCACATGAAGCGTTCCGGGCGGGTGTGGATCCGCATTTTCCCCGACGTTCCGGTGTCGCAGAAGCCGGCCGAGGTTCGCCAGGGCAAGGGCAAGGGCTCGCCCGAGTACTGGGCATGCCGGGTCAAGCCCGGCCGGATCATGTTCGAGATCGACGGCGTGCCCGCCGACATCGCCCGCTCCGCGCTCGGACTGGCTGCGGCGAAGCTGCCGATCCCGGTTCGCTTCGTCCAGCGGCTGGCGGAAGGGCATTGACCATGAAGGCCGCGGAAGTGAGGCAGAAGACGCCCGACGAACTCGCCGAGTCGCTGCGCACGCTTCGCAGGGAAGCGCTCAACCTGAGGTTCCAGCGCGCCAGCGGGCAGCTCGAGGCGACTTCGAGGATGCGCGAGGTCAGGCGTGACATTGCGCGCATCCAGACCATCATCAACGAGCGCCGCCGAGCGGCCGTAGCGGAGGACTGAGCGGTGCCGAGGCGCGTACTGCAGGGTGTCGTGGTAAGCGACAAGATGGACAAGACTGTCGTCGTGCGGGTCGAACGCCGGGTTCGGCATCCGCTCTACAAGAAATTCATCCGCCGGTCGGGCAAGTTTGCCGCGCACGACGCCGCGAACCGGTGCAAGGAAGGCGACGTGGTGCGTATCCGCGAGTGCCGGCCGCTGTCGAGTTCCAAGCGGTGGGAAGTGATCGACGAGCCGGGCGCGGCGCCGGCGACGTGAGGACGCGATGATCCAGGCCGAAAGCAAGCTCGAAGTCGCGGACAATTCGGGCGCCCGACGGGTCCAGTGCATCCGCATTCTCGGCGGGTCGCGGCGGCGCTGGGCGTCGGTCGGCGACGTGATCGTGGTTTCGGTCAAGGAAGCGATTCCGCGCGGCCGCGTGAAGAAGGGCGACATCCACAAGGCGGTCGTGGTGCGCACCGCGAAGGAGATCCGCCGGCCCGACGGCACCGCCATCCGTTTCGACCGCAACGCGGCGGTCCTGATCAACCCCGCCGGCGAGCCCATCGGGACGCGTATCTTCGGCCCGGTCACCCGCGAACTGCGCGCCAGACAGTACATGAAGATCATCTCGCTCGCGCCGGAGGTGCTGTGACATGGGACGGGCAGCCAGGAGCGGCGGCCGGATCAAGAAGATTCGCAAGGGCGACAACGTGATCGTCCTGACCGGGCGCGACAAAGGGAAGCGCGGCAGCGTTCTCAGGGTGATGCCGAAGGAAGCGCGGCTGATCGTGCAGAGCGTCAATGTTGTCAAGCGCCACACGCGCCCGTCGCAGACCCAGACTGGGGGCATCGTCGAAAAGGAAGCCCCGATCCACGTTTCCAACGTGGCGCTGATCGACCCGGTTTCAGACAAGCCGACGCGGGTCGGGTTCCGCCTGCTCGAGGACGGCCGCAAGGTGCGCTACGCCAAGGCGTCCGGCGAGGTGATCGATTAGGGACGAGAGGGATGCCGCGCCTTCAGGAACATTACGAACAGGTCGTCAGGCAGACGCTGCAGGACGAGTACGGTTACAGCAACCCGATGCAGGTGCCGAGGCTGGAGAAGGTCGTCCTCAATATGGGGGTGGGCGAAGCGGTCGGCGACTCGAAGAAGATCGAGGCGGCGGCGCGCGACATGGCGCTGATCGCCGGCCAGAAGCCGATCGTCATCCGCGCCCGCAAGTCGGTCGCCCAGTTCAAGCTCCGCGAAGGCATGGCGGTCGGCGTCAAGGTCACCCTGCGGCGGGCGATGATGTACGAGTTTCTCGACCGGCTGATCACCATCGCGCTGCCGCGCGTGCGCGATTTCCGCGGCCTGTCGGCGAGGAGCTTCGACGGCAACGGCAACTATGCGATGGGGCTGAAGGAGCAGATCGTCTTCCCCGAGATCGACTACGACACCGTCGACCAGATGCGCGGTATGGACATCGTCGTCGTCACCACCGCAAAGCGGGACGACGAGGCGAGATCGCTGCTCAGGGGATTCCAGTTTCCCTTCGTGAACTGAGGCAAGGACCGGGAACGATCGGATGGCGAAGAAGAGCGCCGAGGAAAGAAACAGGAAACGCCAGCGGCTGGCCGCTCGCGACCGCGAGAGGCGCAATGCCCTGAAGGCGGCCGCGAACGACCGCAGCCTGCCGATGGAAGAGCGCTATGACGCGCGGCTCAAGCTCGCCAAGATGCCGCGCAACGGCTCGCCCGTACGCATCCGCAACCGCTGCGAACTCAGCGGGCGGCCGCGCGGGTATTACCGGAAGTTCCGCATTTCGCGCATCGCGCTGCGCGACCTCGCTGCCTTCGGGCTGATCCCCGGCATGGTCAAGTCGAGTTGGTAGGAGGGGCGCAACGATGACGATGAGCGATCCCCTGGGCGATATGCTGACCCGTATCCGCAACGGGCAGAGGGCGCACAAGACGGCGGTCGATGCGCCGGCCTCGAGGCTGCGCGCCAACGTGCTCGACGTGCTCCAGCGCGAGGGCTATATCCGCGGTTACAGCGAGAGCCAGCTCAAGAAGGGGATTTCCGAACTCCGCATCGAGTTGAAGTATCACGAGGGCAGGCCGGTGATCCGCGAGATCCGGCGGATCTCCAAGCCGGGGCGGCGGGTCTATTCGAAGATCAGGGATCTGGCGCCGGTCTATAACGGTCTCGGCATCTCGATCCTGTCCACCCCGCGGGGCGTGATGTCGGACAGCGAGGCGCGGGCCGCCAATGTCGGCGGCGAAGTTCTCTGCATGGTGTTCTAGGAGGCGGCATGTCGCGCGTTGGACAGGTTCCGGTCACGCTTCCCGCCGGCGTCGAGGTGGCGATCGCCGGGCGCGAGGTGAACGCAACGGGAAAACTCGGCGCGTTGACGCTGACGTTGCCCGACGAGGTCGGGCTGACCCAGGAAGACGGCAGGCTGACGGTGACGCCGCGCAGTCAGACCAAGCGCGCTCGCGCGCTGTGGGGGACAACCAGGAGCCTGCTGCAGAATGTCGTCACCGGCGTCAGCGAGGGGTTCAAGATCGACCTCGAGATCACCGGCGTCGGCTATCGAGCGGCGGTGGACGGCCGCGAACTCGTGCTCCAGCTCGGCTACAGCCACGAAATTCGGCACGCGATCCCGGACCGGATCGAGATCGCCTGCGAGCGGCCGACACGGATTTCCGTATCCGGTATCGACCGTCAGCAGGTGGGCCAGGTCGCGGCCGAAATCCGCGCCTATCGAAAGCCCGAACCCTACAAGGGCAAGGGCATCCGCTATGCCAACGAGGTCATCGTCCGCAAGGAAGGCAAGAAGAAGTAGGAACGACCGATGACAAGCGTCTCCCATCTCGCCGCGAGGCGCCGCGCCAGAGTGCGGCGGCGGCTCAGGCGGAACAATACCGACCGTCCGCGGCTCTCCGTCCATCGGTCGAACAAGAATATCTCCGCCCAGGTGATCGACGACCGCATCGGCCGGACGCTGGCCGCGGCCTCGACCCTGGAGAAGGATGTGCGGTCCGGCCTCAAGACCGGGGCGGACACCGACGCAGCCGCCGCGGTCGGCCGGCTGATCGCCGAGCGCGCGCTCGCCAGCGGCGTTACGGAGGTCGTTTTCGACCGCGGCTCCTACGTTTACCACGGCAGGGTCAAGGCCCTGGCGGAGGCGGCCCGCGAGGGCGGCCTCGCATTCTGAGATTCTGGCTGGGGATCTGGCGATGGCACGACGCCCGCGATCCGACCGCAACCAGCGGACGGACGATTCGGAACAAAACGAGCTTGTAGACAAGCTGGTCAGCATCAACCGCGTCGCCAAGGTGGTGAAGGGCGGGCGGCGCTTCGGCTTCGCGGCGCTGGTCGTGGTGGGCGACGCCAAGGGGCGCGTCGGCTACGGCAGCGGCAAGGCGCGCGAGGTGCCCGAGGCGATCCGCAAGGCGACCGAACAGGCCAAGCGCACGCTGATCCGCGTACCGCTGCGCGAGGGGCGGACGTTGCACCACGACATCGTCGGCCGTTTCGGTGCCGGCCGGGTGGTGCTCCGTGCGGCGCCGCCCGGGACCGGGATCATCGCCGGCGGACCCATGCGGGCGGTGTTCGAGACCCTCGGCGTCCACGACGTCGTCGCCAAGTCGATCGGCACCGCCAACCCCTACAACATGGTCAAGGCGACGTTCGACGGGCTGTCCCGGCTGAATTCGCCGCGCGCGGTCGCGGCGCGGCGCGGCAAGAAGATCGGCGATATTCTCGGCCGCCGCCCGGGCGATGAGCCGCCGGCGCAGGCCGCGGGGGCCTCGGCCAATGGCTGAGGCGGGAAAGACCGTGACCGTGACCCAGATCAAGAGCCCGATCGGCCGTCCGGCCGACCAGCGTGCGACGCTGATCGGCCTCGGGCTCAACAAGCTGCACCGCACGCGGGTTCTGGAAGACACGCCTGCCGTGCGCGGGATGATCCGCAAGGTTTCACACCTCGTTTCGGTCGAGGAACGGGGCTAGAGTCTGGCCGGGGCGGGAGCGACGCGATGAGGCTGAACGAAATCCGCGACAACCCGGGCGCAAGGCGGCCGCGCAAGCGCATCGCCCGCGGCATCGGATCGGGCTCCGGCAAGACGGCGGGCAAGGGCCAGAAGGGCCAGAAATCGAGGAGCGGCGTTTCGCTGGTCGGTTTCGAGGGCGGCCAGATGCCGCTCTACCGGCGCCTGCCCAAGCGCGGGTTCTACAACCCGTTCCGCAAGAACTACCGGATCGTCAACCTCGGCCGCCTGCAGGCGGCGATCGATGCGGGCAGGATCGATCCCGGCCAGCCGATCACCGAGGAGACGCTGATTGCCGCGGGGCTGGTCAAGTCCCGCCGGGACGGCATTCGCGTGCTCGCGCAGGGCGAGATCACGGCGAGTGTGACGCTGCGGGTCTCGGGCGCGTCCAGGGCCGCGGTCGCGGCGGTCGAGAAGGCGGGGGGCACCCTGTCGAGCGACGCCGGTGCAGGCGGAGGGGAACCGGCGGGGGGCGCCGCGGCGGACGACGGAGACGGCACCGGGGCGGGAGGCTAGCCCATGGCTTCGGCGGCCGAACAGCTCGCCTCGCATATCAACCTTGCCAACTTCGCCAAGGCGACCGAACTCAAGAAGCGCATCTGGTTTACGCTCGGCGCCCTGATCGTCTACCGGCTCGGCACCTACATCCCGCTGCCGGGTATCGATCCCACGATCCTCGAGGACATTTTCCGCCAGCAGGCCGGCGGCATCCTCGGCATGTTCGACATGTTCGCCGGCGGCGCGTTCGGGCGCATGACGATCTTCGCGCTCAACATCATGCCGTACATCTCGGCGATGATCATCATGCAGTTGCTCACCGCGGTCTCGCCCTATTTCGAGCAGCTCAAGAAGGAGGGCGAACCGGGCCGCAAGAAGATCAACCAGTACACCCGCTACGGCACCGTCGTGCTGGCGGCGCTCCAGGCCTACGGCATCGCCGTCGGGCTCGAGGGGATGACCGGCAGCCAGGGCTCGGCAGTCCAGGATCCCGGCATGTTCTTCCGGGCGACCACCGTGATTACCCTGGTGGGCGGAACGATCTTCCTGATGTGGCTGGGCGAGCAGGTTACCGCGCGCGGCGTCGGCAACGGCATTTCGCTGATCATCTTCGCCGGCATTGTCGCCAATCTCCCGGCGGCGCTCGCCGGAACGCTGGAACTCGGCCGCACCGGCGCGCTGTCGGCGCTGTTCATCGTCGCCCTCCTGGTGCTCGCGGTTGCCGTGATCACCTTCATCGTGTTCATCGAACGCGCCCAGCGCCGGGTTGTGGTGCAGTATCCCAAGCGCCAGGTCGGCAACCGGATGTTCGGCGGCGAGGCCTCGCACATCCCGCTCAAGATCAACACCGCCGGCGTCATACCGCCGATCTTCGCGAGTTCGCTTCTTCTCCTGCCGATCACGGTGGCCGGGTTTTCCGCCCAGCAAGGCCCCGACTGGCTCGGCGACGTCACGGCGCTTCTGGGCCGGGGCCAGCCGATCTATCTCTTCATCTACGGCGCCCTGATCGTCTTCTTCGCGTTCTTCTATACCTCCGTGGTCTTTAATCCGGTGGAGACCGCCGACAACCTCAAGAAGTACGGCGGCTTCGTTCCCGGAATCCGGCCGGGGAAGAATACGGCCGACCATCTCGACTACATCCTGACCCGGCTGACCGTGGTGGGCGCGATCTACCTGACCGCGATCAGCATCCTGCCCGAAATCCTGATCTCGCAATATGCGGTGCCGTTCTACTTCGGCGGGACCAGTCTGCTTATCGTCGTGACCGTGACGATGGACACGGTGGCGCAGGTCCAGTCGCACCTGATCGCCCACCAGTACGAAGGGCTGATCAAGAAATCGCGGCTGCGGGGCCGCCGCGGATGAACCTGATCCTGCTCGGCCCGCCCGGCGCGGGGAAGGGCACCCAGGCAAGCCGCCTCGAGGAGGCGTGCGGGCCGGTGCAGCTTTCGACCGGCGACATGCTGCGCGCGGCCGTCGCCTCGGGCAGCGAGATCGGCCGGACGGCGAAGGCGATCATGGAAGCGGGCGAACTGGTTCCCGATGACGTAATGGTGTCGATGATCGAGCAGCGCATCGACGAACCGGACTGCGCCGGCGGGTTCATCCTCGACGGGTTTCCCCGCACCGTCGGGCAGGCCGAGGCGCTCGACGAGATGCTCGCGCGCAAGGCCAGGCGGCTCGATGCGGTGATCGAGATGGCGGTCGACGACGGCATCCTTGTCGAGCGCATCGCCGGGCGCTTCTCCTGCGCCCGCTGCGGGGCGGGCTACCACCGGCGGTTCCAGCCGCCCGTCCGCGAGGGAATCTGCGACCGTTGCGGCGGCACCGAGTTCAAACAGCGGCCCGACGACAATGCCGAGACCGTCAAGACCCGCCTTGCCGCCTATCACGCGCAGACCGCGCCGCTCCTGCCGTACTACCGGGAACGCGGCGTTCTCAGGACCGTCGACGGGATGGCCGGAATCGACGAGGTGACGGGCCAGATACGCACGGTCGTCGATGCCCTCGGGGCCTGATTGACCGCCGCCCGAGCCGCGATTACGCTTCGCCGAAATCCCGCAGCCGCCGGCGTTCCGCGCCCCTGCATCGCAACCGACGGGGCCGGAGACCGTCGGCGCGCCGCCGCCGCCACGGGAGGAGTTCCGAGATGACGCAGAAGAAGGCCGTCTTCATCGACCGCAGCGGGTACCGGACACCCGATATCGATCTCTGGGAACCCGTCGTCATTACCAGGGAAGAGATCGAGGAGGAGGCCGGGCGTCTCGCGGGCCTCGACCGGCCGCACAACGGACGGCGCCATTCGGTTGTCGCCCACCCCGACTGGCAGTCGCTCGGCGTCGGGCCCGGGCTTCAGCCCGGAGTCCGGGTCACCCTCGAGGTCCTGAAGCCGGGTGAGCAATCGGCGCCGATACGGCACAACTCGACCCAGGTCAATTTCTGCATCGGCGGCGGCGGCCATTCGATCGTCAACGGCAGGCGCATCCCGTTCGCGCGCTACGACGTGTGGAACTTCCCGTCGATGGCAACCTACTGGCACGTCAACGACACCGACGACCTTCAGGTGCGGCTCACCTACTCCAACGCGCCGCTGCTGGAGAAGATGAACGTCCACATCGTCGATGAGGATCCGCCGCCGCTGATCGAGGCAGTCGGCGGCGAGCCGGAACCGGCCGCCGAGGCGGCGCCGGACCAGCGCGACGTCAACCCCTACGGCACGTTCCAGTTGACCGACGACGGGGCGTGGCTGATGCCCTACGAGACGCTGATCAACCCCGCGGCGGTGGATTCGCCGGCGCTCCACTGGCCGTGGCAGGAGGTGAAGCGCGAGCTCGACAAGCTGCAGGACCTCGGTCAGGAGTATCGCGGCCGGCGCCTCTATCTCCTGTTCAATCCCATGACCGGCCGTTTCAACGGCACCACGCCCAACTTCTTCGCGACCATGACGGTGCGGCCGCCGAAGATCGTCGACCGCCCGCACCGCCACGTCTCCGCGGCGATCAACTACTATTTCTCGGGCAGCGGCCGTTCCACCGTGGAGGGCAAGGTCTACCAGTGGAAGGCCGGCGATCTGATGCTGTCGGCGCCGGGCTGGGCGGTCCACAACCATGCGTCTCACGACGAGGCGGTCTACGAGCTCACCATCCAGGACCAGCCGCTCAACATCGCCATGGAATCGCTCCTCTGGCAGGAAGACCTCAAGCATCCGTGGTCGGTGCTCGGCGCCAATGTCGGCTTCGAGACCAACAAGGAGCAGATCCAGGCGGCGTTCGGCGAATAGGTGTCTGCAGCGATGATCGATCTGCCCGACGATTTCCTGCGCGGTTCGATCCCGCCCCTGATCACCCCGTTCCGCGGCGGGGCGGTGGACTACGCCGCCTACGCCGAGATGGTCGAGTTCCAGATTCGGGAGGGCTCGCACGGCATCCTCGTCAACGGCACGACCTCGGAACCGGCGACCCTGACCGTCGAGGAGCGCAACCGCGCGGTCGATATCGCGGTCGAGGCGGCGGCGGGACGGGTGCCGGTCGTGGCCGCCACCGGCTCGCAGTCCTTCGCCGACACCGGAGCGCTGACCCGCCATGCGGAACGGGCGGGCGCCGACGCGCTGCTGATCGTCACCCCGTACTTCCTGCGCCCGCCGCAGCGCGGGCTGGTGGCCTATTATCTCGAACTCGCCGGGGAGACCGGCCTGCCGTGGATGATCTACCACATCCCCGGCCGCGCCGCGGTCGGCGTGACCCTCGACACCCTCTCCGAAATCGCCGGCAAGGCGGACAATTTCGTCGGCATGAAGCACGCGGTCGACGATCTCGGCTTCGTCAGCCGCTGCCTGGCGAAATTCGGCATGCGGTTCCGCATCTTCGTCGGGCTCGAGGATCTGAGCTACCCGATGATGGCGGTCGGCGCCTGCGGGCTGATGAACGCGGTCGGCAACCTCCAGCCGGCGCGGCTCGCGGCGATGTGCGAAGCGGTCCGGGAAGGCAGTCTCCAGAAGGCCCGGGACATCCACTATGCGCTGTTCGAGATCAACCAGGCGGTCTTCTTCGACACCAACCCGATCCCCATCAAGTACATGATGAAACGGCTCGGCCTGATCCCGCAGAACGAGCACCGCCTGCCCATGGTCCCCGCCCTCCCCGAACTGGAAAAGCGCCTCGACGGGGTGCTCGAGCGGGCGGGAATGATCTGATCCCGACGTACCGGCGTTGTGCCTCCAGGTGGGAGGCGCAGCGAACCCGGGCGTTGCACCAGATTGTCCGGTTTCGGGCGGTATCGGACCGCGGGCTCCGCTATGGCTTCGACGCCACAACCTTGCCCGCGGTCCGGGAAGCGGCAGTACGGCGGGCGATCCCCGCCTGCCGGATCGGTCCTAGATCCGGTCGGGATCGAGCTTGCTGAACACCTCGTCCCACAGCGCCTGCGCGAACTTGTCGGGGTCGTCGCCGATATTCTGGTGGATCTTCTCCCATTTAGCGACGTTGGCGAGATGGGCCTTGACGATCGCATCCGCCGATTTGACCCCGTCCTTCTTCGCCAGGGAGGGAACGATGTCCAGTTCCTTCTTCTTGTAGACCTCGAACGCGGGAGCCATCGAGCCATCCTCGACGGTGATCGTGACGCCCCGCTTGGCCGCCTCCGCGCGCACGTGCACGTCCTCCGCCATGTAGCCCCGGATCGTGATGTTGGCGATCAGGCCGGGAGCGTGCTTGACCATCGCCGTCCTTTCGGACGTCGACAACGCCTTCCAGGCGTCGCGGTTGACCACCATGCCGGACGGCGTCGGCTGGATCGCGAGATGCGCATCGAGCACGTGCTTTGTGAGATCCCACAGCCCGAACGACTGCAGCCAGCTGATAGGTCCGGCTATGCAGTCGAGATTGCCGCGTTGAATCGCCTGCACCGCCTTCGCCGGGCTTCCGCCGACCGGAACGGCGCCGAGCGACTTGAGGAAGCGGCCGAGCGCGCCGACGACCCGCACCCGCCGACCCTTCATGTCAGACGCCTTGGTGATCGGCGCACGGCACAGGAGATTGAACCGCGTCGATGCATAGTTGGCCAGGAACAGCGCGTTGTTCCTGGAGAAGTCCGCCTTGCATGCCGGACAATCGAGATGATAGGTCTCGGCCACCGCGCCCGCCATGACGACCGGCGACACCGACGCGTTGATCAGATCGTAAACGACGTTGGCAGCGCGCAGTTCCTTGCGGGTGAACGCCGGAATGACCGGCCCGCCCGCGTCGGCGATGCGGTCACGGATGCCGGCCAATGTGGCGCGGCCGCCGAACAACTGTCCGCCGGCGAGGACTTTCCACTTGAGCGATCCGCTCGTCTCCCCGGTGACCGCCTTCAAATAGGGCACCACGCCCTGGGTCAGCACCACGTTCTTCGGGCTATTCCACGATCCGTATACGTAATCGGCCGCCGCCGCAGACTGTGCCGCAAAGGCCAGCACAGCGGCAACACCCGTCGAGAGCATCCATCTGTTCGACATTTCGTATTCCCTCCCGGTTCTCGTCGTTCTGCCCCGTTCGGAACCCGAGCCGGCCCGGCAGGGCGTTTGTGATTGGGTGCAATCCTGCCAGACTGCATCGTCCGGGTTCCTCAAGTCAAAGATCGTACCGCTGCGGGAACTGAAGCGGGGGAGGTGGTATGGCGCGGTTCAACCCCGAGCGTCCGCTCAGAAGGCTGGGCGAGGGTCTCGCCATCGGCGGCGGCGCGGCGCTGGTGCTGATGATGCTGCACATCGTTGCCGACGTCGCGACCAAGTACCTGTTCAACGATCCGATCGACGGCACGACAGAGATCGTCGCCGCCTACTACATGGTTGCGGTGGTGTTCCTGCCGCTGGCCTATGTGACGATTGCCGAGGGACACCTGATCGTCGAACTGTTTACCGTCCGGATCGGCGGCCGCCCGCTTGCCGCGCTGGTGGGCGCCGCCGGACTGATAACGCTCCTGTACCTTCTGTTCTTCATCTACCACACCGCGGTGGAGGCGGTTCGCCGCACCCGTGAAGGCGAGGCGTGGGAGACCTCGGTCGACCTCGTGGCGGTCTGGCCGAGCCGCTGGTTCCTGACCGTCGGCCTCACGGCGATGGCGCTCTATGTCGCGCTGGCGCTGGCCCGCCACTTCAGCCGCCGCTCCCCGGAACCGGGGTGGGCCCGGCTCGAAATCCCCACCCGCGACGCCTATTGAGCCGGGGCGGCGCGAATGAGCGTTCGGGACGCTTGACGTGACCCACCTCGAGATCGGCTTTGCCGGGATCGGCGCGGTCCTCGCGCTGATCGCGGTGCGGGTGCCGATCGGCGTGGCGCTCGGCGGTGTATCGATCGTCGGCATCATCTTTATCCGCGGCCCCGACGTCGCAGCCGGCGTGGTCAAGAATACGCCCTTCGAGTTCGCCGCCAACTGGTCGATCTCCGCGATTCCGATGTTTCTGCTGATGGGGGCGGTCGCGCACCATTCCGGGATCAGTGCGTCGCTGTTCCAGGCGGCGCGGCTATGGCTCGGCAATCTGCCCGGCGGGCTCGCGGTCGCCAGCAACTTCGCCTGTGCCGGTTTCTCTGCTGCGTCGGGGTCGAGCCTGGCAACCGCGGCCGCGATGGGCCGGATCACCATCCCCGAGATGATCGGTCACGGGTACGACAAGGGGCTATCGACCGGCGTGGTGGTCGCGGCGGGGACGCTGGGTTCGCTCATCCCGCCCTCCATCCTGATGGTGCTCTACGGCATCTTCGCCGAGACCTCGATCGCGCAGCTCCTGATCGCCGGCGTGTTGCCCGGCATCCTCACCGCCGTGGTGTACGCCGCGATGATCGTCGCGCGCTGCAGCCTGAGTCCTGCGCTCGCCCCGCCGGTCCGGGAGCGGGTCCCGCTCGGCCGAAAACTCGCCGCGCTCGGCGATGTGTGGCCGATCCTGGTCCTGATCCTCGGGATCGTCGGCGGCATCTACTCCGGGTTGGTGACGCCGACCGAGGCGGGCGCCTTCGGCGCGTTCCTGTCCTTGGTTATCGCCACATTCCAGGGGCGCATGAGCTGGGATCTATTCAGGACCAGCGTCATGGAAGCCCTTGTCGGCACGGCGAAGATATTTTTCATCGCCATCGGCGCGGTGCTGCTCACCCGGTTTCTGGCTCTGAGCGGCGTCCCGTTCTTCATCGGCGAGATGATCGGCGACTGGGCGCTCGATCCGCTGCTGCTGGTCCTTGCGACCTCGCTGATCTACGTGCTGCTCGGCATGTTTCTCGAGCCGCTCGGGCTGATGCTGCTGACCCTGCCCTTGCTGTTGCCGATGTTCGAGGCCCTCAACCTCGATCTCGTGTGGCTGGGCGTGCTGGTCATCAAATATCTCGAGATCGGGCTGATGACACCGCCGGTCGGCTTCAACGTCTATATCGTCAAGAGCGTGGTCGGCGACGACGTTCCCCTCGGCACCATCTTCCGTGGTGTGACCTGGTTCCTCGCTTGCGAAGTCGTGGTCGTCGGTCTGCTTGTTGCCTTCCCCGAGATTTCCCTGTTCCTTCCCCGATTGATGACATAACCCGGCATCCCGACCGTCTCCCGGCAGCCTCCGCGGGGCGGTTGCAGGATCGGGGCGCCCTTACAGCCCGAGAATCGACTCCGCGTTGCCGTGGAAGAATTTTTCCAGGAATGTGTCGCTGTAGCCGACCTGGCCCCATTCCTCGAACAGCCGCGGGTAAGGCATCGACGGGTAGTCGCTGCCGAACATGACCTTGTCCCTGAGGCGCGAGCGCATGTCGCGGAGCAGCGAGGCGGGGATGTATTTCGGCGCCCAGCCCGACATTTCCCAGAACACGTTGCCCTTGTGCAGCGCGACCGCGGTCATTTCCTCGATCCACGGCCAGCCGGGATGTGCCGCCACGATGGTGAGCGTCGGGAAGTCCGCGGCGATGTCGTCGATCGACGACGGGTGGGCATGGCGGATCCTGGCGCCGAGACCCCCCGGCATCCCGGCGCCCATACCGGTGGTGCCGACATCGATCATCACCGGAACCCCCAGGGCGGCGATGGCTTCCCAAAGCGGGTAGAAGCGGCGTTCGTTGACCGCGAAATGGCCCATGATGGGGTGGAAGTGAAAGCCGAGCATCCCGAGATCCCCGACCGCATGCTCGGCCTCGGCGATGGCGGCCTCTCCCTTCAGGGGGTCGACCGCGCCCCATGCCTGGACGATGCGCTCCGGGTGGCGCTTCCACATGCCCGCGACGTAGTCGTTGGAGCATGGCGGGGTGCCCACGGTGGTCTCCAGGTCGAGCGCCACCAGCACGGCATCGACGCCCGCCTCGGCGAAATCGCGGACCACCTCTTCTTCCTCTTTGGCGGTCCAGTCGCGTTTCCAGTACTCCGCCAGCGCCTCGACATAGGGCCCCTGGCAGTCGATCCAGGGCTGGGTGTTGGGATAGCAGTGCAGGTCGATTATGCGCATCGATGGGCCCGCCGCTAACCGTCTGCCTCTGCCGCGAGCTTCGCGGAGATGGTCTCCACCAGGGTCTTCTTCGAGACCTTGCCGAAAGCGGAGACCGGGAAGCTGTCGACGATCTCGATCCGCTCGGGCAGCTTGAAGCGGGCGATTTCCTTGGCCTCGAGGAACCGGACCAACTCGCCCAGTTCGACGCGCCCGCCCGGATGGAGGATCAGGTAGGCGCACATGCGCTCGCCGAGGCGGGCGTCGGGCATCGGAACGCACGCCACATTGCGCACCGCCGGGTGCATGAGGATCAGGTTTTCGATCTCCTCCGCCGAAATCTTCTCGCCGCCGCGGTTGATGAGGTCCTTGATCCGCCCTTCGACGATGTAGTTGCCGGACGGATGCTGGCGCAGGAGGTCGCCCGACCGGTAGAAGCCGTCGTTGGTGAAGGCCCGCGCGTTGTGTTCCTCCGCCGCGAAATAACCGCGCAGGGTGTAGGGGCCGCGCACGCAAAATTCGCCCACCTCGCCGAACGGCACCACGTTGTCGTCCTCGTCCAGCAGCATCACCTCGTCGTCCGCACACATCGGCTGACCCACCGTTTCGAGTTGCGCATCCTCGCTGTCGGTGCGCTTGACGAACATCAGCGTGCCCTCCGCCATGCCGAAATTCTCCTGCACGAAGGCGTTGGGATAGACCTCGCGCATCCTGCGCTTGACCTCGGGCTGGAGGCGCTGGCCGCCGCTGCCGATCATCCGCACCGACGACAGGTCGTGATCGGCGGCCGCGGGATCGTTGATCCAGCCGATATGCAGCGCCGGAACGCCGATGACATGGGTGACGCGGTGCTTCTCGATCATCGCGAAGGCGTTCGGCGCCCGGGCGCTGGTCGACAACACCACCGCTGCACCGGAGAGCAGGTAGCCCTGCAATCCCGGGCAGGCGAGCGGCAGGTTGTGCGCGATCGGCAGCACGATCAGCAGGCGGGACTCCGGCGTCACCTCGGTTTCCCGCGCCGCCTGTTTCGAGTTGTAGGCGTAATCGTTGTGGCTGCGCGGGATCAGCTTGGGGATCCCGGTGGTGCCGCCGGACAACTGGAACACGGCGGGGTCGGCCGGATCGATATCGATGGCGGCGAGCGCCCCGGCATCGAGCGGCGCCGGCCGTTCGATCAGCCGGTGCAGCGAGAGCGCCTCCCCCTCCGCGTCGCCCATGACGATGAGGTGTTTCAGATGGCTGTTTTCCGCCTGCACGCGCACCGCCATGGCGCGGTAGTCGAAGCCTCGTATGACATCCGGAACCACGCAGGCGGCGGCGCCCGAGAGCGCCGCGAACTGGTTGATTTCGGCGAATCGGTGAGTGACCAGCGCGGCGATGGGGATACAGCCGGCCTTCTGCAAGGCCACGTAGAGGACGGCGAACTCCCGCACGTTGGGAAGCTGGACGACCACCCGGTCGAGCGGCTGCAGGCCCAACGCGACCAGGTTGAGCGCCAGGTTGGTCGACAGCCGGTCGAGTTCGCCGTAGGTGTACTGTCCGGTCTCGTCGATCACTGCCACACGGTCGGCAAATCTTTCCAGGCACGGCTGCAACTCCTCGCGCAGCGTGCGGTCTTCCCAGTACCCCTTTTCGCGGTAGATCTTCCGGAACTCCGGGGGAAAGGGAACGACGCCTTCCAGCATGACGGCCTCCCGGGCGGTTCAGGTGACGGCGGTAAAGCCGCCGTCGATGACGACGATGTGGCCGGTGACGAACCTGTTGCCCTCGATCAGGCCGAGCATGGTCTCCGCCACGTCCTCCGCGGTGGCGATCCGCTTCAGAGGCGTGTAGCGCGCCCGCCGCGCCATCAGCCCTTCGTAATTCCCGGCCAGAGTGCGCTCCATCCACTCGCCTTCCATCCAGCCGGGGGCCACCGCGTTGACCCTGATCTCGGGGCCAAGCGCGCCAGCCAGCGTCTGCGTCAGATTGGCCACCGCCGCCTTGCTGGCGGCGTAGGGCAGCGGCTGCGGGCCGGGCCGCAGCCCGGCGATGGAGCACGTGTTGACGATGCAGGGATCGGAGGATTTGCGCAGCAGGGGCACGGCGGCGCGGGTGACCTGGAACAGGCCGCGCACGTTGACGGCGAAGACGCGGTCCCAGGCGTCGAGATCGACGCCGTCCATGTCCTTCGGTCCGGTCTCGACGGTGGTGCCGGCGTTGTTGATCAGGACATCGAGGCGGCCGAAAGCGTCCTCGCAGGCGGCGAGCATAGCCTTGACGCCGGCGTCATCGGCGACATCGCACCTGACCGCGAACGCCTTTGCGCCCTCCGCTGTGCAGGCGGCCACCGTCTCCTCCGCGCGCGCCCCGGAGGCCGCGTAGTTGACGGCGACGTCGTAGCCCGCGCGGGCGAGCGCCACGGCCGCCGCGGCGCCGATGCCGCTCGACGATCCGGTCACCAGTGCAGCCCGCCGTTCGCCGTTCATGCAGAAACTCCGGGATCGGGGAAAAGGCTCGGAAGCCAATCGGTCGACCGGCGGCCAGTATTCTAGCCGGGAGCGGCGCGGTCAATTTGCCGCGGATCGGGGCCGCCCTCCATCGGCCGGGCGCATCACCGCCGCCGCTTTCCGGCGAGGGCCGCGATCATTTCCCGGTATCGCGCGGACAGCCTTGCCGCCGGGCTGCCGGGGTCGGCGGCGCAGGCCGCACACATGTTGAGGCTGGTATAGGGAGCAGGCCGAACGTTGACCGCCCGGGCGATCTGCGCCTGCTCCTCCCCGGTTTGCGGGAGAAGCGATTCCCCGCCTTCGATGCGGCGGCGCATCTCCGCCTCGTCGCCGCCGGCGCGGCGCAGCATCAGATCGAATGTCGCGCGCTCGAACGCGGCCGCTTCCTCGTAGTGCGCCGCGACGCAGCACCGGGGAAAGCCGAGAAGCCGGGCCTCCTGCGCGACGGTCGGACGCCCGCCGGAGGCGGCGAGCGCCTTGACCTCTTCCGCAACGGCGCGGGCCCTGGCGACGTAGTGCGCCCGTCCGCCCTCGATCCGGGTTCGGGACGGGGCGGTGAACCACTCCGGCAGGTCGGAGGCTGCCGGTTCCGCCTGCCAGTAGGGTCCGGGCACGACGTGGAGCCGGTTCGCCGCCGCGAGATCGAGCACCACCGCACACCAGCCGTCGTGGTCGAACCCGCGGCCCGACACGTAGACCGGTTTGATCCCCGCCATCGCCGCAACGAAATCGATCGCTTCCTGTTCGGCTGTCCGGTGGATGTAGCGGTCCGACCAGTCGATCTTCGCCGTATGGAGCTTTCTCAGCGCCGAACGCAGCCTGGGCTTGTCCGGCAGCCTCACGGGCCTGCCCTCCGCCGCCGCGGAGGCCCGGCGGTGCGCAACAACGCGACCAGCGGAATCGTTGCCAGGGCCGCGATGGCGATGGCGTGAAAGTCGTTGGCAAACCCGATCGCCTGCGCCTGGCGGAAGATCTCGCTGTCGAGCGACGCCAGGCCCGCGGGCGTCGAGAGATCCCAGTCCTGCGGCAGGTAGGGGGGAAGGGCGCCCTCGCTGTAGGGGTTCACCCGCCACGAAATCTCACCGTGCGAGACCGTCCGGGTGCGGCTCAGAATCGCAACGACGATGGAAACGCCGACCCCGGAGCCGTAGTTGCGCGCCAGGCTGGTCAGGGTGGACGCCTCCGTCCTGTGGCGCGCCGGCAGGGTCTCGAAACAGATCACGGTGAGCGGCACCCAGATGAAGCCGATGCCCAGCCCGTTGACGAATGCCGCCACGGAGACATCGTAGAGGTCGACATCGGGCGAGAACGTCGAAAGATCATAGGACGAGACGGCGACGCAGGCGAAGCCCAGCGCTGCGACCAGCCTGCCGTCCACGCGGCGGGCCAGCCATCCGGCGAGCAGGAGCGAGACGAAGGTGCCGAGGCCGCGCGGCGCCATCACGAACCCGGCGGTCATCACCGGAAGCCCGCGGAGCGCCTGCAGGAACAAGGGCAGGATCACGTTGAGGGCGAGTACGCAGACGCCGAGCAGGAACATGAAAAAGAGGCCGAGCACGAGGTTCCGATCGGACAGGATGCCGCGCGAGATGAAGGGATTGTCGGTGGTCAGGGAATGGGCGGCGAAGATGTAGAAGCCGAGCACGACGACCGCCGCCTCGATGACGATCTCGGGCGACTCGAACCAGCCCTTGAGTTCGCCGCGGTCGAGCAGGAGTTGCAGCGCGGCGAGCGCGCAGGCGAGGGCGACGAAGCCGAACAGATCGAACGGACGGTCTTCCTTGGCGAGCGTCTCGCGCATGAACGCGAGCCCGAGCGCGAGGCCGGCGAGGGCAAAGGGAATGCCGATGAAGAAGATCCACTGCCAGCCATAGTTCTCGGTGACGAAACCGCCGACCACCGGCCCCATGACCGGGGCGAACATCACTCCGGTTCCCCAGATCGCAAGCGCCGCGCCGTGCCGTTCGGGCGGGTAGTTGTCGAGCATCAGCGCCTGGGAGATCGGGATCACCGGCGCGCTCATCGCTCCCTGGAAGGCGCGGTAGACGAGGATCTCGGGCAGCGATGTCGCGCTTCCCGACAACAGCGAAAAGCCCATGAAACCGGTGAGGGCGAGCAGGAAGGTGCGCTTGCGCCCGATACGGTCCGCCACCCAGCCGGTGCATGCCGTGGACACCGCCTGACAGACGAAATAGGTGGTCATCACCCAGCCGATCTGGTCCTGGCTGGCGCCCAGGCTTCCCTGCATGTGAGGCAGCGCGATCGAGGCGATGGTCATGTCGAGAATGACGACCGTGGTCGCCATCATCACCGCGACGGTAACCATCGAACGCGCCAGGTCGGACCGGGGCGGGTCCGGCCCTGCGGCCGACGTCATTCGCCCGGAGCCATGAACGCGAGGGCCGAGCCGAAGAAATCGAACAGCGAAATGTCGCGTTTGGTGTCGATGCTGACCGACACCGTGACACCCGCCGGCATGTCGAACGGCCGCCCGGTCGCGTCGTCGATCTCTATCCGCACCGGCACCCGCTGGACGATCTTGACCCAGTTCCCGGAAGCGTTCTGCGGCGGCAGGACGGAGAGTTCGGCGCCTGTCGACGGGCTGATGCTTGCAACCCGCGCCCGCCACGAGAGGTCCGGATAGGCGTCGACGACAATCTCCGCCTCCTGCCCGACCTCGACGTGGGTCAGCTGGGTCTCCTTCAGGTTGGCCTCGACCCAGGCGCCGGCGGTCTGGATCAGCGGCATGACCGCTTCGCCCGCCTCGACATACTCGCCGCCCTGCAGCCGGATCCGTCCGATGGCGCCGTCCGCGGGCGCGTGGATCACGGTGCGCTTCATATCGATTTCGGCGCGGTCGCGCGCCGCCAGCGCGTGGAGAAACTGCGGGCTGTCTTCGGCTCTGAGTTCGGGGTTGCCGCCGAGGCTGGCGAGGATACGGAGACCCTTCTGGCGGATCGTTCTGGCCCGCTGGCGGGCCGCTGCCAGCTTCTGTTCGGCCTCCTCGAACCGTGCGCGCGAGGCGTGACCTCGCCCGGAGAGCGACCTCAGGCGATCGAAGACGCGCTTGTGGTAGGCGATCTCCTGTTCGGCCTCCTCGAGCTCGGTCTGGGCGCCGCGATAGGAGGCGCGGAGCGCGTGGATCTCGTTTCTGACCAACGCCAGCCTCGCATCGGCCTCGGCCAGGGCGACGCGGAAAGGCGCCGGGTCGATGGAAAAGATCGGATCGCCCGTCTGCACGAGCGCGTTCTCCCGCACGAACACGTCGGCGACCCGGCCCGATATTTCCGCGCTGATGCGGATCAGGTTGGTCTTCACATAGGCGTTTTCGGTTGTCACGTAGCGGCCTGCGGCGACCCAGAAATGCGCGCCTGCGGCAATAGCCGCCCCCGGCACGACGACGAGCAGGAGTATGCGCAGCAGTCCGCGCTTCACCGCCTCTACCCCTTCCCCTGTCCGGCCCGCCGCAAGCCGGCGGTTTCCCGGATCGAACCCAGGTTCGCCAGAGTACAAGTATTCTCCACGACCGGCAAAGCGCGCGGCCGCGACGAATGCGACGGGACGGATGTGCGGACGGATGTTGTCTGCCGGCCGGACGACCGTATTATTGCACCGGATCGGAGGCGGGCGGCGCGAGAGGGAAGATGGGTTTCCGCATCGACAGACTTCACGACTCCATCGGCGCCGAGATTGTCGGCGTCGATCTCGCGAAACCGTTGTCCGACGCCGAAACCGCCCGCATCGAGAGCGCGTGGCTCGAGCACATCGTGCTCGTCTTCCGCGGCCAGAAACTCGATCAGGACGCGCAGCTCCGGTTCGCGGCGCAGTTCGGCGTGGTCGGCGAACGGTCGCGGCCGGCGGCGCTCAGGCCCGAGGGCGCCGATTTCCACCCGGCGATCATCTTGGTCTCCAATATTCGCGAGAACGGCCGGCCGATCGGCTCCCTGCCCGACGGCGAGATGTGGTTCCACCACGACATGTGCTACGTGGCCGAGCCGTACCGGGGCACCATGCTCCACGCGCTCGAGATCCCGACGACCGGCGGCAACACCCTGTTCGCCAACATGTATGCGGCCTACGACCGTCTCGACCCCGCCACCAGGGCGCGGATCGCCGGTCTGCAGGCGCTCCAGATTTACAACTACTCGGTTACCGAACGGGTTTCGCTGGACAGCGATCTGGACGCATACCCGCACTGCGTCCAGCCGGTCGCGATCGCCCATCCGAGGACCGGGCGCAAGGCGCTCTACGTCAATCCGCTGATGACGGCTCGTATCGAGGGGCTGCCGGCGGCGGAGAGCGACGCGCTGCTTGAGGAGTTGTTCGCGTTTACCGGCGACCGCGGGCTCATCTACGAGCATGTCTGGCGCGAGGGCGATCTGGTGATGTGGGACAACTGGTGTTCGTGCCACGCGCGCACCGATTTTCCGGCAACCGAACGCCGGCTGCTCCGGCGCTGCACCATCCTCGGCGAAGCGCTGGCGGAATAGGAGGCCATGAAATGGCGTTCAGAACGAAAATGCTGTCTCCGCATATCGGCGTCGAGGTCATCGGGCTCGACCTCTCCAGCAGGCCCGACGAGTCGACGATCGGACGGCTCTACGATCTCTGGCTCGACAGGCTTCTGGTGGTCTTCCGCGGCCAGTCGCTGACCCAGGAGACGTTGCTGGAGGTCACCGGGTATTTCGGCGAGCCCGGGGCCAATGCGCGGCCGAAGGAATACCGCACCTCGGGGCAGCACGAAATGCTGCCCGGCATCATGCTCATCAGCAACGTGCGGGCGAACGGCGAGCCCATCGGCGCGCTGCCCGACGGCGACATGATGTTCCACCACGACATGATCCACGCCGACATCCCGGACAAGGCGACCTGCCTCTACGCCGTCGAGATCCCGTCGGAGGGCGGCGAGACCCTGTTCGCCAGCGGCTACGCCGCCTATGAGACGCTCGATCCCGCGTTCCGCGATGGGCTCGAGGGGAAGTGCGCCTTCCACCATTACAATTACGGCTCGCAGCACCGCGGAGACGATATCGGCACGCCGGCTTTCTCGGAGTCCCGGCACCCCGTCTTTCGCACCCATCCCGAGACCGGCCGCAAGGCGGTCTATGTCGATCGCCTGATCACCATGTCGATCGACGGCATGGCGGAGAACGCAAGCGATGCCGCCCTGACCCGGCTGTTCGACCATTCGGAGCAGGACGGGTTCGTCTACGAACATGTCTGGCAGGAGGGCGACCTGCTGCTCTGGGACAACCGGTGCTCGATGCACGCCCGGCGGGATTTCCCCTCCGCCGAGCGGCGGCTCCTGTGGCGTACCACGGTGAAGAGCGACGAGCGGCCGGTCTGAGGGAGAGGCTTCGTGGGCAAGGCGCTGAGCGCCGTTCAGGTCGAGGCCTACCGGCGGGACGGCTTCGTATTCCCGGTCCGGATCATGGAGCGCGCGGAGGCGGACGCCCTGCACCGGCGGTTCGACGCGCTCGAGGCCGAGACCGGGGCCGAATTGCAGAGCCGGTTCAAGATCAAGGCGCACCTGCCGCTGACCTGGCTCAACGACCTGGTGCGAAACCCCGTCATGCTCGATGCGGTGGAGGACCTGATCGGCCCCGATATCCTGTGCTGGGGCTCGAGCTTCTTCACCAAGCGGGCGCACGACCCCCGCTTCGTCTCGTGGCATCAGGACTCGACCTATTACGGGCTGCGCCCCGCCGAGACCGTCACCACGTGGGTTGCGTTCACCGACAGCAAGATCGAGTCCGGCTGTGTCCGCTTCGTTCCCGGAACCCACAGGGGCGGGATCCTGGATCACGAGGAGACGATGGACCCCGAAAACCTGCTGATGAAAGGCCAGACTATCAACGGGATCGACGAGACCCGGGCCGTCGATTGCGAGCTTTCCCCCGGCGAGATCTCGATCCATCACGAATCGGTGGTGCACGGGTCGAACGCCAACACGTCCGCCCGCCCGCGGATCGGCCTGTCGATCCACTATATCGCCCCGCACGTGCGCCAGACGGCGTTCGACGACGCGACCGCGCTGGTGGTGCGGGGGCGCGACACCCACGGCCACTGGAAACCCGAACCCGAGCCTCGGCGCGATCTCGATCCGGTCTGCCTCGCCGCCCTCGACGAGGTTTATGCGCAGTACCGGAGCGGGCGGGGCAAGCGCGTCTGACGGGGCGGGACGGCGGTTCCCGGGCATGGTGCGGCGTGCGATGCCGAACCCCGGCGCGGCGCCCCTTTCCCGGCTGATCGAGGCGGACCACGGGTGCATCGCCTGCCGGGAGGCGGGCGATGCCTCCCGGCCCGCCATCGTTCTCTTGCACGGTCTCGGCGGGAACGCCGCAATGTGGCGGCGGCAATACGCTGCGCTTTCGGACCGCTTCCGCGTCCTCGGCTGGGACATGCCGGGCTACGGCGGTTCCGACCCGCTCCCGGGGATGCCGGGGCCGGCGGAGTACGCCCGTGCGCTGGCCGTCCTGCTCGACAAGATCGGCGTCGCCGCGGCCTGCGTCGTTGGCCAGTCGGCGGCGGCGCTGATCGCCGCGTCCCTTGCGCGCGCCCGGCCCGAACGGGTCGCCGCCCTGGTTCTCGCCCACCCGTTGTTCGGATTCGGGGCGCTGCCGCCCGCCCGGCGCGCGGCCGCTGTCGAGGAGAGGGCGGGCGCGTTCGAGCGGCTGGGGCCGCACGCCTTCGCCCTGGACCGGGCGCCGCGCCTCCTCGCTCCCGGCGCGCCGAAAGAGCTCGTCGCCGAGGTCGTCGACGGCATGGCGGCTGCACGCCCGGCCGGTTACCGGCAGGCGGTCGCGATGATGGCAAACGCGGACCTTCCGTCCGACATCGCGCGGGTCGCCGCACCGGTCACCGTGATCGCCGGCGCGCATGACCCTCTGGCGCCGCCGGAACGCTGCCGCAGCCTCGGTGCGCACCTCGTCGCGGTCGAGCGGGCGGGGCACTATGCCGCCCTCGAACGGCCGGACGCGTTCAACGCCGCGGTCGCCGCCGCCGCAGGCGGCAAATGGCCTCCTGCGGGGCAAGCCGCCGGGTAGACCGCGGGCCGCAGCGATTCTGCGCGGCACTGGAGATTCGTCTCCCGCGATGGTCTATGTTCCCCCGCCAGTCCAGTGCCCGCCGCTTCCCCCGCCGCACGGCAGTCAATGTGGAACCGCGTCCGATGATCGAACGCAGAAAACTCCGGATCGGGGTCGTCGGCTGCGGCCGCTGGGGGCGGAATCTGGTCCGCAACGTTCACGAGATGGGCTTGCTGGCAGCGGTCAGCGACATCGACGCCGAAACCGCGGCCGCCTTTGCCGCCCGCTACGGGGTTCCTGCCCTGACCGCCGGAGACCTGCTGGATGCGGATCGGATCGATGCTGTCGTCATCGCGGTTCCGGCGGAAGACCACGGAAAGCTGGCGCTTCGCGCGGTTGCCGCCGGCAAGCATGTCTTTGTCGAGAAGCCGATGGCGGTCTCCGATGCGGAAGCGCTCTCCCTGGCCGCCGCGGCCCGGGACCGCGGCCGCGTGCTGATGGTCGGTCACGTGCTGAGATATCACCCGTGTTTCCGGGAACTCCACCGCATCGTGGATGCGGGCGGGATCGGCCGCATCCGGCATATCCGCACGGTCAGGGGAGCGAGCCGCGCTTTCCGCCGCGACGAAAACGTGCTCTGGGGTTTTGCGCCGCACGATATTTCGATGATCCTCGCGCTGACCGGCGAAGCGCCCACGGGCGTCGCCGCACTCGGAGACTGCAGCCCCGGACGGCGGGGCCCCGACGTTGCAACGGCCGTGTTCGACTTCCCCTCGGGGATAAGGGCGGACCTGTTCGTCTCCTGGTTCAATCACGTCAAGGAACAGAAACTCATCGTATCGGGAGAAACCGGCGCGATCGTGTTCGACGACTGCGAGGACTGGGAAAGCAAGGTGACGATTTACCGCGACGGCGGCGGGAGCGACCGCATCGCGGTCGAACGGGGAGAGCCCCTGCGTATCGAGTGCGAGCACTTTGTCGAGTGTATCTCCAACGGCCGGGAACCGCTGACCGGCGGCGCGGAGGGGGTCGAGGTCGTCCGCGCTCTCGCGGCCATTGCCCGGTCCATGGCGTCGGGCGGGCGGGTGGAGATGGCCGCCTGCCGCCCGCCCGGGGCGCAATCCCGTGCGACCGGGGCCGGCCGATGATCCCCTTTATCGATCTGGGCGCCCAGAGAGCGCGCCTCGACGGCCGGATCGAGGCTGCGATCGCGCGCGTCCTCGACCACGGCGCCTTCATCATGGGTCCCGAAGTCCGGCAGCTTGAGGACCGGCTTGCCGGATATTGCGGGGCGGGAAATGCGATCGCCTGTTCGAGCGGAACCGACGCGCTGCTGCTTGCCCTGATGGCGCTCGGCGCCGGCCCCGGCGATGCGGTGCTGGTTCCGGGTTTCACCTTCGTGGCGACGGCCGAAGCCGTCGTCCTCGTCGGTGCGACCCCGGTCTTCGTCGATATCGAACGGAACGGGTTCTGTCTCGCCGAAGACGCCCTCGAGGCCGGCGCGGCCGCGGCCGTCGACCGGGGTCTGCGGCCGGTCGGCGTCATCGCCGTCGACCTCTTCGGCCAGCCCGCCGATTACGATCCGATCGAGCAGGCGGCCGGGGAACTGGGGCTGTGGCTGGTGTGCGATGCGGCGCAGAGCTTCGGTGCGGCCTATCGCGGCCGCAGGGTCGGCACCATCGGCACGGTGACGACCACCAGTTTCTACCCGTCGAAACCGCTCGGCTGCTACGGCGACGGGGGCGCGCTGTTCACCGACGACGATGCCCTCGCCCGCACCATTCGTTCGATCCTCGAGCACGGCGCGGGCGAGGACAGGTATCACAATGTCCGGATCGGGATGAACGGCCGGCTCGACACCCTCCAGGCGGCGGTCCTTCTCGAAAAGCTTTCGGTGTTCGATGACGAGATCGCACGAAGAGACGCCGTCGCCGCGCGCTATTCCGAGGCGTTCGGCCGGCTGAACGCCCTCGCGGTTCCGCGGATCCGCGAGGGTGCGACATCGGTGTGGGCCCAATACACGCTGTTGCTCGACGGTCACGACCGCGATGCGTTCCGGGCCCGGCTTCGCGAACGCGGCGTCCCCACGGCGGTCTACTATCCGCAGCCGCTCCACCGGCAGCCGGTCTACCGGGATTTCCCGGCGGCGAAAGACGGTCTGCCGGTTTCCGAGGAGCTGAGCCGGCGCGTGGTCAGCCTTCCGCTGCACGCCTATCTCGATCCCGCCGTGCAGCGCCGGATCGTCAGCGCGGTCGGAGAGGCGGTGTCCTGAGACCCTGCCCCGGCCGGACGGGTATCAGACCGGCCGGATCCAGACGGCGGTGTCGTGGTAGACCGCACCGCCGTAGGGCGGGCCGGGTTCGGCGCTGACCAGCGCGTTGACCCCGAGGCCTTCCTCGAACGCGGCGTTCGGCCAGATGCCTTCGATGATCGCCACGCCGCGCTGCATCCCGTCGAACGGCTCGGCATGGACGACGATGCTGGCCAGCCGGTTGCCCACCCGCACCCGGCCGCCCGCGGATGCGCCGACCGCCACCAGGTCCTCCGGGTGCAGCTTGACCGTCGGCCTGCCCTCGCGCTTCCGCGAGGATGGCGTCTCGGTGAAGCTGCTGTTGAGATAGCTGCGTGACGGCGCGGTCACCAGGCGGAACGGGCGCTCGTCGTCGGCCTCATCGACGATCGCCAGATGGTCCGGCAGTTCGGGCATCCGGTCCCCGTCGCGGCCGGTCGCCGACCAGTCCGGCCGGAAGCGGAACCGGCCGTCCGCATGGCCGAACCCGTTCTGGAAGCGCATCTCTGCGGACGGCCTGGCGCAGTCGATCCAGCGGCCGTCGGCCGCCGTGTCGGCGTCGCCGAGCCCGGAGGCCCTGAGCGTTGCGTCGATGATCTCCCATTCGCTCATGCGGAAGCCGGGATGGTCGATGCCGAGGCGCTCGGCCAGCCCGCACAGCACGGCGTGGTTCGACCGGCACGCGCCGAGCGGCTCGATGGCCCTGCGCGCCACCTGGAGGAAGGTGTGGCCGCCCGCGACATACATGTCGTCGTGCTCCAGGAAGGTCGTCGCCGGCAGCACGATATCGGCCATGGCGGCGGTCTCGGTCATGAACTGCTCGTGGACGCAGACGAACAGGTCGTCCCGCAGAAAGCCCTCGCGAACCTTGCGGGTTTCCGGCGCCACCATCATCGGATTGGTGTTCTGGATGAACATCGCCTTGACCGGCTGCGCCGCGCTCCCGCCGCCGATATCGCGCGCATCGCCGGTCAGGACCGGGCCGATCCGCGCTTGGTCGAGCAGCCGCGTCGACCTGTCCATCGCGTCGAGCCCGCGGATCAGGGTGAAATCGACGCCATAGAGGTCGCCGTTGGAATAGAGCGCCCCGCCCGCGCGGTGGCGCCACTTGCCGGCGACGGTCGGGATGCAGCTCACCGCGTGCATGTTGGCCGCGCCGTTGCGCGAGCGGGTGAAACCGTAGCCGACCCGCATATAGGCCCGGTCGGTGCGGCCGTAGAGGGCGGCGAAGGCTTCGATCTCGGCGGTCGAGAGCCCGGTGATGGCGGCGGCCCAGTCCGGCCCCCGGGTTCGCAGATGGGCCTCCAGCGCCGCCGGGCAATCGGCGTACTGCTCCATGAACTCCCGGTCGGCGTAGCCGTCGCGGAACAGGATGTGCATCACCGCGCAGGCCAGCGCGCCGTCGGTGCCCGGCCGCAGGGCGAGATGCATGTCCGCCTGTTCCGCCGTGCCCGTGCGGTAGGGGTCGATGACGACCAGCCGGGCGTCCCGGTCCCTGCGCGCCCGCGCGATGTGCGTCATCACGTTGATCTGGGTGTTCACCGGGTTGCCGCCCCACACCACGATGAGGTCGGCCTCCTGCATATCCCGCGAATCGGTGCCGCGCTTGGCGCCGGCCCCGGCGCGCCAGCCGGCGTCCGCCAGGGCGACGCAGAACGTCGAGTGCTGGCGCGCATAGCGCATGGTGTGGCGCAGACGGTCGATGCCGTCGCGCTGCACCAGCCCCATGGTGCCGGCGTAGAAATAGGGCCACACCGACTCGCTGCCCCATTCGGCGGCGGCGGCCTGCAGCCTGTCGGCGACCTCGTCCAGCGCCTCGTCCCAGCCCACCGGCGCGAATGCGGAGACGCCTTCGCCCTTGGCCCCCGTGCGGCGCAGCGGATGCGTCAGGCGGGCCGGGTGGTGCACCCGTTCGGCGTAGCGGGCGACCTTGGCGCACACCACCCCGGCGGTATAGGGATTGCTTCTGGCGCCGTGGATGCGGCCGATCGTGGCGGAGTCCAGGCGTTCCACATCCAGCGCGCAGGTGCTGGGGCAGTCGTGCGGGCAGGTCGAGGGAACGATCTCGGGCGCGGCGTCCAGCGGCATAGCGCGGGTCTCCGGGCGGCGGGGGGAGGATGCGCACTCTACGGCCGGCGTTTCCGCGGAGCAAGCTGCGCATGGTGCGCGGCGGGCGCCTATCGGGTGGAGATCGCGCGCGGAATCCTCTATCAGAGACTTGGCCGTCCCGCCTTTTCGGACGGGATGCCGCGCCGTTCGGCCGGGCGGGCGGAGAGCGGTCGCGCCCGGCCCCGGGGAAGGAGACGCGAATGTCGGTCCCGGTCATCGATATCGGCCCCTATTTGCAGGGCGGTCCGGAGCAGCGGCGCAGGGTGGCGGACGGGATCGCCGCGGCGTGCGAAGAATCCGGGTTTTTCTGTATCGTCGGGCACGGGGTTCCCGCCGGTCTGATTGCCCGCACCCGGCAGGCGGCGGCCGATTTCTTCGCCCTGCCGGCCGCCGAGAAGCGGTTGATCCTGCGGCCGGCGAACCGCGTCGGGCGCGGCTACTACCCGTTCGCCGACCGGTCGCTCGCCTACACGCTCGGCGTCGAGACGCCGCCGGACCTGCAGGAGGCCTATGCCATGGGCCCGCCCGATGTCCCCGACGATCCCTACTACCGGGGCGAGACGGCGGCCTATTTCTTCGCCGACAACCGGTACCCGGCGCGGCCCGAAGGCTTCCGCGAGACGGTGGACGAGTATTTCCGCACACTGCTCGGCCTCGGCAACCGCCTGATGGGGGCGATGGCGCTCGCCCTCGGGCTCGACGAGGGGTTCTTCGCCGACAAGATCGACCGGCCGGCCTGCGCCATGCGCCTCATCCGCTACCCGGCGCAGAGCGATCGTCCGGCGGAGCGGCAGCTGCGCGCCGGCGCCCACACCGACTACGGCACGCTCACCATCCTGCGCGGGGACGACGTGCCGGGGACGCTGCAGGTCAAACTGAAGCAGGGCGGCTGGACCGATCTGCGCCCGCCCGCCGACGCCTTCGTGTGCAATCTGGGCGATGCGATGGCGCGCTGGACCGGCGGCCGTTGGGCATCGACCCTGCACCGGGTCTCCAACCCGCCGGAGGGCGCCGCCCAGCGCGACCGTATCTCGCTGGTCTTCTTCCATCAGCCCAACTACGACGCGATGCTGGGCGGGATCTTCGACGACACGGGCGAGGCGGTGAGCCTCGCCGATCACTACATCGAGAAGATCCACCGGGCGGCGGGCGCCGGACACTCCCCCCCGCCCGCGGGCGCCGGATAGCCGGACCGCCCGCCCGCCGCCGGACGCTGCGCCGGCGCCGATACCGCTATATCCTGACCATATAGATTAGCTGGACACCATATGTTGATGATAAGAAACGGCTTTGCCGATTCGCTCCTTTCCTGCCAGCGTTATCGCAGACGATGTCGTCGAAACCTGCTGGCCGGAGACGGGAGGGGACCGCGATGTATATTTCAAGCGATTCTGCAGCGAATGCGCTGTGTCACGGGTCGATAGCCGGGGCCGTCCGCGGGGCGGCGGGCAACCCGGGCGAAGGAATTTTCCCGCAGGGGCTGACAAGCCGGGCCGGGCTTCGCTCCGGTATAATTAAGCCAAGCCGAGCCAAGCCGAGCCGAGCCGAGCCGAGCCGAGCCGAGCCGAGCCGAGCCGAGCCGAGCCGAGCCGAGCGGCCAGAAGTGCGGGCGCGGCATTATGCGCCGGAACCTTTCGACGCAGCACCGATCCCGCCGACCCTGGAGCCGGGTCTTTCCCGGGCTCTCCGCATTCCTGCTCGGGCTCGCCGCGCTCGCGGCCGGGCCGGCCCACGCCCAGACCTATCTGAATACGACGATGACCGTCGGGACGCTGAGCGGTTTTCTCGGCTTCAATAAGGGCGAAAGTGCAGGCTCCCTCGGAAAGGACTTCTTCGTACATGACGGCGGGACCTACGACATAACCCATCTGGGCCACACCCCGACCCACGCCGAGATCAGCACGACGCCCCCGCTTCCCCTGGGCGTCCTCAACAGTTTCCACGTGACCATCGATTCCACCGCGTACCAGGGGGGATGGACCCAGGACGCCAACGCGAACGTGCACCGGATTGCCAAGGGTTCTCTCGATCTGACGAGCGGCGACACAGACATCGCCGTGAAGATCGTCCAGGTGCCCGAGCAGGTCACCGGCCTGTCGCTGACGACGAACAACGGCGAAATCACGGCGAGCTGGACGGCGGCGGGCAACGACCCTTCGGACATTACCGGCTACGAACTGGAATTCCGCGAGTCGCCGAGCGGCTCGTGGATGAAATCCAGCTTCAGCCACACCAACACGACCCACACCATCGAGAACCGCACCAACGGCACCAAATATGACATCCGCGTGCGGGCCGTGAACGGGCCGGCCTACGGCGCATGGTCGGCCACCGCGAAGGCGACGCCGACGGAGGAGCCCAACAGCCCGCCGGTCCTCGCCCTCCCGGATGCGGGGAGCATTGCCGAGAACAGCACGGGCACGGTCCTGACAGTCACGGCCAGCGATTCGGACAGCGATGACAACTCTAACTTCCGCTATGAGCTGGATCAGGATCATACCGACAATGGGTGCTTCGATATGATTGGCGCGACAGTGCACGTTGACAGCGGCTATTGTACCCTCGATTACGAGCGCCTTGATCCGTTCGGAGGGGGCGCTTTCGATGAGGACGGGAGTCCCTTTTACAATGTGATGGTCACGGTCAAGAGCGGCACGGGCGACCGCGAGTTGACGGCGTCGGGGTTTGTCAAGATCACGATAACCGACGTCCGCGAGCCGCCCGGCGAGGTGGGACAGCCGACGGTCACGACGGCGGGCAGCGGCGAACTGAAGGTCACCTGGTCGAAGCCGTCGTACAATCTCGGACCGGCGGTCAGCGGCTATGACGTGCGGTTCCGGGAGTACGGCGCTGCCAATAAGGACAAATGGCACTATCACGCCCATGAGGGCACGGAGACGAAGGCCGTGCTCACGCACCTGAAGAACGACACCCAGTATTGGGTCGAGGTGCGGGCGAAGAACGACGAAGGCGACGGCTTCTGGTCCCAGTCGCAAAACGGCACGCCGAAGGCAGTGCCGGACAAGGTCAGCCATCTGGTGCTGGTCGCGGGCGACCGCGAAATCACGGCGAGCTGGGTCGAGCCGTACGACAACATCCCCGAAGAACCTCCCACGCCGCCGGCGGACAACATCGACGGCTACAAGGTGGAATACCGCGAGTCCTCGGCGACCTCTTGGACCGACGCCGGCCACAGCGGCACCGCAACCACGCTCACCAGGTCCGGCCTGAACAACGGCACGGCCTATGACTTCCGCGTGCGGGCCGTGAATGCCAATGGCGACGGCCCCTGGTCGGATATCGCGACGGCGACGCCGGCCACGGAGAGCCCGGTGGTTGTCTCGTCGACCTGGGTGTCGGTGAAGGAGAACAACGGGGGCAAGGCGCGCTACGGCGTGTCGCTCGCCGGCACCGAAGTGCCGTCGAGCACGGTAACGGTGAAGCTGTCCGCCTCCGGCGATGTCGATGCGGTGGAGATCGAGCCTTCGAGCCAGACCCTGATTTTCACCGTCGGCCCCAACGGGAACTGGAACGCGGTCCAGGTGGTGACGATCGCCGGGGTGGATGACACCACGCACCAACCGGACCACCGCGAAGTCACGATTTCGCACACGGCGACTTCCGGGGATTCGAACTTCAACAACAAGACCGCCTCGGTCGATGTGCGCATCTATGACGACGACCCGGACCCGAACAATCCGACGCCGGCGGCACCGACGAATCTGGAGATATCCCATGCCGGCGGCTCGGCCACGACGGCCACGCTGACCTGGGATCACACATTCAACACTCCGGAACAGCCGACGCTGAAGGACGGCTATCACCGCTATGTCATCTGGCGCTGCACAGGGGCCGAGTGCGATCCCAAGTCCAGCTATTACGACCGGGTCGGCGGCCTGGCCAACAAGAAGAACGGGGAGGGCACCGAGTGGATTCCGACCTATACGAAGGAATTCAACGACGGCACGAAGCCCAGAAAGATGCCTGTCCCGCTGGAGCAGGGGGTGACGCATCGCTATGCGGTGACGGCGGAATACGGCAAGGGAGAGGTCTATAGCTCGGACCCCTCGGGTGTCGCCACACTCTCCGTCGGCACCGCGCAGACCGCGCCGCCGCCGCCGAAACCGAAGCCCGGCAACGGCTTTGTGCGCCTCGACTGGCAGTCGGCGGACGAGGATGCGGGCGGCAACGGCGGCAGCAATGGGCAGTCCATCGGCTCCCTGCGCTCCATCGGTTCGCTGATCGAGCGCGGCCTGCGGATGGTGCGGGGCCTGAGCGCGGAGTCCGAGGAGCCGGCGGCGCCGGAATACAAGGTGAGCTACACCGAGGAAGGCGCGGACTGGAGCGAGGGCTACACCGAGACGGTGCCCGACACCTCGACCGTGATCGAGGCGCTCGAGAACGGCGTGAGCTACGCCTTCCGGGTGCGTTCGGTGACGAACGGCGAGGCCGGCCCGTGGTCGGACACGGTGACGGCGACGCCCAAGGCCCCGGACAATGCACCGGTCGAGGGGCCGAGCTACGAGGGCGTCGAGTCTCCCGCGCTGAGCTTCGTCGCCGGCGAGGCGGTCGCACTGGTGACGCTGCCTGCGGCAAGCGGCGGCAGCGGGGCGCTGACCTACTCGGTGGCGCCGGCGCTCGCCAACGGCCTCGCCTTCGACGCGGCAACGCGCCAGATCTCCGGCACGCCGGCTGCGGCCGCGGAGGCGGCAAGCCACACGCTGACCGCCGCCGATGAGGACGGCAACACGGCCGAGCTTGCCTTCACCGTCGCGGTGACCGAGGCCGCCGACACCGTGGCCCCGACGGCAGCGCTGTCCGTGGCGGACGGTGTCGAGACCCCGGTTACCGGCGCCTTCGGCATCGCGGTGACCTTCAGCGAGCCGGTGACGGGCTTTGCGCTGGCCGACCTGACGGTTGCCAACGGCGCGGTCTCGGACCTCGCAGGCTCGGATGCGTCGTGGACGGCGACCGTGACCCCGGACGAGGGGTTCTCCGGCGACCTGACGGTGGACCTCGCGGCGGGCACGGTCGAGGACGCGGCCGGCAATGGCAACGAGGCGGCACCGACGCTGACGGTGGCGGCGGAGTCTCCGGTGACCAGGCCGACCAACGTGGCGAACGCCACGACGGCGGCGACGGCGTGGAAGTCCATGGATGTGGCCTTCGATGCGCCGCCCGCGCGGACGGGCTGGGTTGCATCGAACACCCAGATCCGCGTGCTCGGGATGAAGAAGGGCGCGAAGCGGACGGGGTGGAGGAGCCTGAAGCGGGTCTATGTGAAGAACGGCCGGGCCGAGGGCACGACGCGGGCGTTTCTCGCCATCGGGCGGGTCTACGAGGTGGAGCTGCGCTATTGCGGCGCGAAGATCTCGAAGGCGACCTGCAGCGAGCCTTCGGAGATGGTCTACGGCGCCTCGCCGGCGTCTGCGCCGAAGGGCGCGAAGGCGGGTCCGACCGACCCGGCGTCGCAGACGGCGCTGAAGCTCGCGTGGCGCATCGGCAATATCGGCGGCAAGAAGAACCTGCAGGCGGCCTACGAGATCGGCTACGCCAAGGACACGACCGCCAGCGCGCCGGAGACGCTGCTGTCTTCGGTCCCCGCCTTCGGCGTGAAGGAAGCGGAGGTGGACGGTCTCGAGCCGGGGACCGCCTACCGCCTGTTCGTGCGCAGCAAGATCGACTGGCAGGGTGCGCGGCTGTTCGCCTCGAACTGGACGTCGGCGACGGCATCGACGGCGTCGGGTGCGGAGAGCCTTGCGGGCGAGGCGCTGAAGCGCGCGCTCGCGGGCCAGGCGCGCAGCCTGCTTGAGGATGCATCGTCGGTGATCGGCCGGCGGATGTCGTCGGGCGGCGCGGGCAGCGACGTGCTGTCGGCGTTTGCCGGTCTGCTCGGGGGCCAGGGACCGGGCGGCTGTGCGCTCGAGGACAGCATCGAGGACTGCGTGACCGGCGGGGAGAGTAAGTCCCTCGCGCAGACGCACGGCGGCTTCGGCGGCGCGGGCCACGGCTTCGGCGGCGCGGGCAGCGGCTTCGAGGGCCACGGCTTCGGGGGCGGCGGCGGTACGGACCGTTCGTACAGCCTCTCGGACCTGCGCGACCTGATGAAGAGCCAGGGCTTTGCGATCTCGCTCAACCGCCCGCTGCCGACCATGGGCTTCGCCCAGGAGGAGGCGCCGGCCGATGACGCCGGGATGCAGCTGACCCTGTGGGGCCAGGGCGCCGGGGGCGGTTCGGACGGTGCGATGTTCTGGGGCATGGACGCCTCGATGGGCGAGCGCTGGATGACGGGGATCGCCTTTGCCGAGAGCGGCGCCATCGCCTCGTCGGGTCTCAAGCACGGGGACGCGCGCGTCTCCGGGTTCGCGGAGAGCGAGGTGACGGCGGTCTACCCCTACGCGCGGGGCCGCTTTGCCTCGGGTCTGGAACTCTGGAGCCTGGCCGGCTGGGGCAAGGGCCGCGTGGACAGCAAGTGGACGGGGTTTGCCCCGGGATCGGGTCCGGTGGAGATCGATCTCGCCGGCGGTCTCGGGTTCAGCCTCGGCATGGCGGGTGCGGAACAGGTTCTGTACGAGGCCGACGGTCTCAGCATCTCCGCGGTCGGCGATGCCGGCTGGTCGCGGCTCGCGGTCTCGGGCGGCACGGCGGACGGTGTGTCGGCGACGGTCACGCGGACGCGGGTTGCGGTGTCTGGCCGGTATGCGGAAGGCGGTCTGGCGTCGTCGCTCCGCATCGGCGGGCGGGTGGACGGCGGCGACGGCGAGACGGCGTCTGGCGCCGAGGTGTCGGGCGAGGTCCGCCACGCGTGGGGCCGCTGGGAAGTGGGCGCGCAAGGCCGCTGGTACACGGCGGAGACGACGGGCGCCGGGTTCGGCGAGCGGGGCGTGCGTGCCGCGGTGGGCCTGCGTGCGCGCGGCGACGGGACGGGTCTCGCGTTCGCACTGTCTCCAGGCTGGGGCGCGACAGGCGCGCAGCAGGGCGAGAGCGGCCTGCTGGGCACGCTGGACGGCGATGCCGATGAGCACACGCCTGCGGCGCATCTCGACGGGCGCATCTCGTGGGGCATCCGGGTCCCGGGTCTGATCGCGCACCGCGAGATGCTGCGCCCGTACGCGGAGTTCTGGCTCACGGACGGCGCCGCGCACCGGCTGCGCACGGGCGTCGCGCTGGAGGGTCCGGTGCGGATCAACCTCGCGCTGGAGCACCGGAAGGACGCCGCCGGCCCCGCCGAACACGGCGCCGTCCTGCGCCTCGACAGCCGGTTCTGAGACCGGGCAGGCGGCGGCGGGGAGACCTGCCGCCGCCTGTTTCCGCAGTCAGGCTGCGATGCCGAGAATGGCTGCGACCTCCGGCCAACTCCTCGCGCCGTTGGTTTTCAGATCGTGGACCAGCCCGTCGGGCATCCAGCGCCAGATCGCCGGCTCGAAGGACGGGCGGGCCTTGATATGCACAAGCCATTCCGCGACCCGCGGCAGCCGCCCATCTTCCCATAGCGGCTGCATCGACAGCATGTCGAGCCGCATCACGTAGGGGATGATCGCGATATCGGCGAAGGTGAAGCTGTCGCCGGCGAGCCAGCGGCTCTCTTGCAGCGCTTCTTCCATCTTGTGCAGATACCGGTCGTAGAGTTCGACCTTCTTGCGGGCGTCCGGCGCCTCGAAGCCGAACTGGACATACGCCTTCTTCTGCGCGTGCCAGTCGGCAGAGACGGAGAAGGGCGGCGTGGAATCGAGGAACTCCCGCATTCCCTCCTCGCCCAGGGCGCGAATAGTGTGGCGGTGCGACGACATGAACGTCAGCGCGCCGCAGGCGGGATGAAGCTCCTCGTCGATGGCCTTGGTCCAGTAGCGCACCTCCGCGCGTGCGACCGGGTCGGCGGGGCGGATCGTATTTTCCGGGAAAACATCGTCGAGATATTCGCAGATATTCGTCGATTCCCGGATCACGGTTCCGTCATGCACCAGGGAGGGAACGACGGCCTTCGGATTGATCTTCAGATAATCCGGCGCGAACTGCTCGCCCTTGAGGATATCGATATAGTGGCCCGTCCATGCCAGCTCCTTTTCTTCGAGATAGAGCCTGACCTTGGCGGCGCACACCGATGAACCGTGATGATAGAGTTCGAGCACGTCTCCGCTCCCTGATGCAAACGTCCGGGCGGGCGCCCCGGTCCGTCCGCGGCCGGGGGCCGCTGCGGGGCGCCCTGCGACGGAAAATAACGCTCTCCCCGGCCGACCGAAAGCCGGGCATGGCGCGGTCGTCGTGCTAGAGTTCCGGCATCCGGCGTTTGCCAAGCCGGTGTCCGCGGGGAGGGAGACATGACCGGGAATGCGGTGCATCGGGATCGGCTCGGACTGACCGTCAGCACGGCCAGCCGCGAGGCGGCGTCACGGTATCAGGCGGGGGTCGATCTCCACATGTCCGGGAACCCGGGCGGCGAGGCGGCGCTGAGGGAGGCGGCGGCGGCGGACCCCGGCTTCGCTCTCGCCCCCGCCGCGCTGAGCATGGTGCTGCGCGAGACCGGCCGGCGCGAAGAGGCGAAGGAGCACGCCGCCCGCGCGCGGTCGCTGGCCGCAGGGGCGACCCGGCGCGAAAGGCAGCATGTCGAGGCCGTCGCCGTCCTCGCCGGCGGCGACGGGCCGCGCGCGTTCGCGCTGATGCAGGCCCATCTCGCGGAGTTCCCGCGCGACGCCATGGTCCTGCTGGGCGCCGACCGTTACCTGTTCTACAGCGGCGGCGAGAACCGCCAGCAGCTGCAGTTCGAGCTGCTCGACGGGTTCGCCCGCGACTATGACGACGATTGGTGGTTTCCCGGCCAGTACGGCTTCGCGCTGGGCGAATGCGGCCATTACGGGAAGGCGGTGGAGGCGGCGCAGCGCTCGCTCGCCCTCAACCCGAAGAACCTCTGGGCCGCCCATACGCTCGCCCACGTCCACGCCGACACCAAGGACGACGAGGCGGGCGCGGCCTTCCTCGGCCCGTGGCTCGGCGACTTCGATCCGCGCGCGCCCATGTTCGGGCACACCTCGTGGCATCTGGCCCTGTTCGAGCTGGGGCGCGGACGCCACGCGCGGGCGATGGAAATCTACCGGACGGCGGTGCGCCCGGCGGTCTGCAAGCACCGCAGCACGCTCAACAATTCGGCTTCGTTCCTGTGGCGCTGCATGGTCTACGGCTACGCGCCGACGGCGCGGCAGTGGGACGAACTGCAGCCGTTGGCCGACGGCGTCGCCGGGCCCGCGAAGGGCGAATGGGACGGCATGAACGCCGCGCTCGCGTTCGCCGGCGCCGGCAACGAGGCGGGCAAGAACGAACTCTGCCGCGCCATCCGCGAACTGGGCGCGGGCGGCCGGACGACGGCGGCAGAGGTCGGGCTGCCGCTGGTCGAGGGCGCCTGGGCGTTCGCCCGCGGGGATTACGATGCGGCCATCCGCTCGATGGCGCCCGCGATCGGGCGCATCGGCGGCGTCGGCGGCAGCAACGCCCAGCACGAGGTGTTCTGGGACGCCCTGATCGAGGCCTGTCTCTGCACCGGCCGTTTCGCCGACGCCGAGGACCTGCAGAGGAGCCGGCTCGACCCGCGCCCCACGGTCCGCGACCTGTCCCGCCTCGGCCGCGCGCAGATCGGCGCAGGCAAGCGGCAAGAGGGGGCCGCCAATCTGCGCCGCGCGGCCAAGGGCTGGCGGGGTGCGGACCCGGGCTCGCCCGAGGTGGCGGCGATCGATGCGCTTCTGCAACGCATCGAACGGGCGGCGGGTTAGGTTAGCAGCGCAACCGCGCCGCCGCCTCAGCGCACGCCGAGCGCGAAATCGCCGGCGCCGCCCGCCGGCTCGAACTTCGAGAAGAACTCGGCGACGATCGCTGGGTCGCCCTCGAGCGCGACCGCGCCGCTCTCGATCCCCTCTTCGAAGCTCGGACCGCCGCCGGCCCAGGCGCTGAGAAATTGCCGCGGGAATGTCAGCGATGCGTCGCATCCCTCCGGCGGCGTTTCGTGGAACTGGCAAATGCCGCGCCTGATTTCCAGGGCGAACGACTCCCCTGTATCGGTCGTCGCGAAGCCGAGGGCGATCCGGGTGTCCATGCAGTCTTCGGCCCTGAGGCGGACGGTCAGCAGTTCGAGCAGTCCGCCCATCGGGTAGTTGCGGGCCTGGTTGGCCTGGATCCGGTGGCCTCCGCGGATCTCGCCCAGGCGATTTTCCAGCTCGAGCGCCTGGCACAGCGCCCAGTTGCGCCAGGTGCTCGTCTTCTGCCGGTACCCCCAGCCGCGCAATGCCGCCGCCTTGACGCCCCGCGCCTCCATGTCGGCGTTGTCCGCCCGCACGGCCCAGGTGGCGATATCGGCCGCCCAGCGAAACTCCTCGTCCTCTATCGCCTTCCGCGCTTCCGCCAGCACGGCGTCGCGCCCGCCCATCGCGCGGACATAACGCTCGGCCCGTTCGCGCCAGGGCAGCGGGTCCAATTCCACCGCATCGCCCTGGAACCAGCCGACATAGCCCGCATAGACGCTGCGGACCGAGTGTTTGTAGCTGCCGTAAAACTCGCCCAGCCAGGGGTGCTCGGCGAGGTGCGGCGGCATGACCACCCTTTCCGCCAGCTCGTCCCAGGTGCATCCCTTGTTGATCCATCGCACGGCCTGGTCGTGCAGGTACTGGATGGCATCCCGATGCGCGGTCAAGACGTCTTCGACGGCGTCCGCTCCCTCCACGGTGGGCCCGTGATGGGGGATCAGGATCTCGGCGCCGAACGCGCGCAGCCGATCGATTCCCTTCGCCCACAGCATGGGGTTTCGAAACTGCGTGCCGCGCAGCGCATAGACGTTCGGAAAGGTCATGCCCTGGATGGCGTCGGCGGAGATCAGCACCTTTTCGTCGGGCAGCCAGACGACGCTCTGATCGTCGGTTTCGCTCGGCACATGCACGATGTGCAGCCGGATGCCGGCAATCTCGACCTCGATCCTGTCCTCGAAGGTCCGGGTCGGATTGGCGAAGCCCGCCTTGCCGCGCCGCGGCGGGGCGCCGATCGCGCTGCCGAAGGAGCCGGTCTCGCCGAAGCCGAGATGCGCGCCGAATTGATAGGGGCCGCGGCGGCGCCGGATGGGCGCGAGAATGCCTTCGTCGCGCAGCAGGTTGTCGGTCAGTTCGGACTGGGCGATGACCTCCACCCTGCCGGACCGAATGTGCTCCTCGGAAACGAAGCTGAAGATGCCGCTGACGTGATCGCCGTGAAAGTGGGTGACGATCACCGCCCTGATCGGCAGGTCGGTGATCTCGCGGAAGGCGGCCGCGGCTTCATCGCCGGGCAGTTCGCCGCTCAGCGTGTCCACCAGGACGCAGCCGTCGGCGCCCACGATGAGCGTGCAGTTCGAGCCGGTGTAGCAGTGCGCCGTATGGATATGGCCCCGCGTCGTGATGATCCGCGGCGTCTTGTAGAGCGCCATCTGGGCCGCGAGATCGGGATGCACGCTCGGTTCGGTAACGGCTTGCGCTGGCATCGAATGGCTCCCGGGAAATGGAAGAGGGGGTCAGTATAGCCGCATGCCCGCCCCGGTTTGACCAGGCGGCCCGTCGCCCGGCGCCCTTCCGCCGGCGGTGGCGCCCGGCCCCGCTTCGCTTGCTATAATCCGGCCTTGGCCTGCCGGAGGAGCCTGCTGAGGATGTCGCCTGGCGCTCGCGTTGTCACTTGGAGCCGGAGGTTGGCGGATGTCCTTTCGCTCGGGCTGGCTGCGTTCGCGATCTATGTTGCCGGGTTCGGGGTCTTCGACGAGGTCTGGGTCCGGGCCGCGACCACCGGGCTGCCGATCCTGATCTCGCTCCTCTGCTTCTCCACCGAGAACATGGACGTCAGGCGCAAGACCGTCACCGGGGGGTCGATCGCGCTCAACGCCGTGATGCTGCTCGCGCTCGCGCCGATCTACTATCTGTGGATCACCCTGATGACGGAGCAGCTCGACTTCTTCGTCGATTTTTCGACGTTCGACTACCTGGTGGGCTTCGCCGGGGTCGCGCTGCTGTTCTACCTCACCTACCGGCATTTCGGCGCCCCGCTGTTCCTCGTCTGCCTGCTCTCGCTGGTCGTCCTGCTCTTCGGGAACCTGATTCCGGGCACGCTGAACATCCCGGAGGTCGAGTGGTTCCTGATCTCGGAGAAGCTCTGGTACAGCACCGACGGGGTGTTCGGCCGGCCGGTCGCCGTGGTCGGGCAGGTCGTGCTGGTGTTCATCCTGTTCGGCGCGATCCTGGAGACCTCGGGCGCGGGCGCGACGCTTCTCAAATTCGCCTTCGCGGTGACCGGCCCGCTGCGCGGCGGCCCGGCGCACGCGGCGATCATCGGCAGCGCCAGCTTCGGCACCATGAACGGCGCCGCCGTCGCCAACGTGGTGACCACCGGCGTCTTCACCATCCCGATGATCAAGCGCACCGGCTTCCGGCCCAAATTCGCCGGCGCGGTCGAGGCGGCGGCGTCGACCGGCGGCCAGATCATGCCGCCGGTGATGGGCGCGGTCGCATTCCTGATGGCGGATCTCACCGGGATCCCCTACCTCACGATCATCGTCGCGGCGGCGATCCCGGCCCTGATGTACTATCTCAGCCTGTTCTCGGTGGTCTGGCTGGAGGCGCGGCGGCAGGGGCTGCGGCCGACGCCGAAGGAAGAGCGCGTCCGGCTGGAGGCGACCGACTGGATCCGCTCGATCTCGTTCTTCGTCCCGCTCGGTGTCATCGTCTACGTGCTGATGACCGGGCGGACCGCCCAGAACGCCGGTTTCTACGGGCTGATCGCCGCCTTCGTGCTGTCGCTCGTCCTCTATCCGGAATTCCGGTCGCCGCGGAAGATTCTGGCCGCCCTGATGCGCGGCGGGCGCACCTGCGCGACCATCATGATCGTCGTTGCCGCGATCGGCTTCGTGGTCGGCATGGTCAACATGTCCGGCCTCGGCATCAAGTTCGCGGCAACCATCCTGTCGATCGCGGGGGACAGCCTGTTCCTGTCGCTGGTCGTGATGGCGGTCGGCTGCCTGCTGCTCGGCACGGGGGTGCCGGTGGGCGCGGCCTACCTGATCATCGTGCTGATCATCGGGCCGGCGCTCGGCAAGCTCGGGTTATCGCTGCTGCTCACCCATCTCTTCGTCATCTACTACGCGGTGCTGTCGGCAATCACGCCGCCGGTTGCCATCGCCGCCTTCGCCGCCGCACCCATCGCCGGCTCGAAACCGATCGAGACCGGCGTCGTCGCCGTCAGGCTGGCGATCGCGGGGTTCCTGATCCCGTTCGTCTTCGTCTACCATTCGAGCGTCGTGCTGGTGGATCCGGGCTTCAGCTATGCGGGGCTGGCATGGGGGATAGGGGTCTTCGCCGTCTCGACGGTCGCGCTGGCGACCGGGCTCGGCGCCTATTCCATCGGGCCTATCGGGCCGGTACAACGACTCGTGCGGGTCGTGGCCGGCGTCGCCGTGCTGGTGCCGGATCTGCTGGTTGCGGGCGTCTGCACCGCCGTCGTGGCGGCATCGTTCCTGGTCGAAAGCCGGATGTCCGGCCCGTCCATGGCGGTGCGCGCGGCGCACCAAAAAGAGGGAGGCTCAACATGATGAAACGTTGGAGCGTACTGGCCGCCGCCGGCCTGCTGGCGGCCGTGGCCGCGGCGCCCGCCGAGGCGCAGAAGCGGCAGATCAAGATGTCGACCATAGCACCGGGCACGTCGATGTATCTCGTGATGACCACCTTTGCCAATCTGGTGAACCAGGGGCAGAAGGATTTCGAGATCACCGTCGATGCCACCGGCACGGCGACCAAGCACATGGTCGACGTTGCGCGCGGCTCGATCGACATGTCGATGACCGCACCGATTGCCTATCACTGGATGAAAAACGGGACCCGGGTCTACAAGAAGTTGAAGGGCGTCAAGGAACTGGCCAAGAAGCTGAGGACGGTGTTCTGGTTCCCCGCCGGCGCCTTCCACTACACCGTCTATGAGAACTCCGGAATGAAGACGCTGGCGGACCTCAAGGGCAAGCGCGCCTTTATCGGTCCGCCGTCCGGCGGCCAGCTCGTGACCGGACTCGCCTTCGTCAAGGCGGTGACCGGGCTTTCGCCGAAGAGCGGCGATTTCAAGAGCGTGAACCTCAACTTCATCTCCGCCCTGCAAGCGTTCCAGGATCGCCAGATCGACGTCTACACCATCGCCTGCCTCGATCCCTGCGCGCAGCTCCAGCAGGTCGCGGCGACCTCCAAGATCCGGTTCCTCGGCCTGCCGAACGCGGCCGACCTCGACAAGACGCCGGCGCTCAAGAAATTCTTCAGCCCGCTCGGCCGGATCAAGGGCGTCATCAAGAAGGGCGTCTACGGCTCGGCCCAGGCGAACGAGGCCGATGTCCACAGCAACGGCGCGATTCTCGGCGTCACGGCGCGCGAGGGCCTCGACAACGATACCGTCTACACCATGACCAAGCTGTTCTGGTCGAACCTGAAGGGCATCCGCAGCAGCGCGCCCTATATGAACGCGGTGTCGATCGAGTTCGCCACCCAGAAGGGGAACATGGTGTTCCATCCCGGCGCCGTGAAGTTCTACAAGGAAGCCGGCGTCTGGAAGGGTTAGGCGTCCGGATTGCTGCCTGGGACCGGACTCCGCACCCGGATCCTGTCCCGGGAACGGCCGCGGCCGCGTTCCCGACGGGTTCAGGCCATGCGTTCGGCGACGGGGCTCTCGTCCATCAGCGCCGTCATCTGGTGGTTGAGCCGGAGCGACAACGCTGCCTTCGCGGCCGCGTGCTGCGGGTCGTCCCACAGATTCCGGGATTCATCGGGGTCGTTCGCAACGTCGTAGAGTTCGCCCCATTCCTCATCGAGATAGAGGGTAAAGCGCCACTCCGGCGTACGCAGGACCCGGACCCGCGCCGGGGTCGGAAATCCGAGGCGCGCGAGACTGTCGTTGTACTCGATCAGCAGTTCATCGCGATGATCCGCGCCCTCGCGGATGGTCGGCATCAGGCTCCTCCCCTGCATCCCCCGGTAAGGCGTCAGTCCGCACCGGTCGAGAATTGTCGCCGGAAGGTCCAGCGTGGACGCCAGGGTCCGGGTCGATCCGGCCGTGCGGTCTTCGGGATCGGACCAGATCATCGGAACCTGGGTTATCGAGCGGAACGGCAGTGCGCCCTTCAGGAGCAGGCCGTAATCCCCCATGTAATCGCCGTGGTCGGAGGTGAAGCAGACGACGGTGTCGTCGTGCAGCCCCTTGTCGTCGAGGGCGGCCATGATACGCCCGACCTGGTCGTCGATCATGGCGATCATCCCGGCGGTGAGCGCCATCGCCTCGCGGATATGCTGTTCATCGACCCGCATCGCGGTCTGACGGGTTCGCTGTCCTTCGCCGCGCTTCCAGTTGTCGCTTATCCACTGCATCGGCGGTGTCGGATTGCTGTGCGCCTCGTAAGGCAGGCGCACCGTGAACTGCTCCGGCGAATAGAGGTCCCAGTAACGGCCCGGCGGGGTGAATGGATGGTGGGGGTCCGGGAAGGAGACGAAGAGAAAGAACGGCGCGTCGTCGCTGCCGCGGGCCTCGAGATAGTCGATCGCCCGGTCCGCGACGTACGCGGTCGGATAGAGTTCCTCCGGAACCGGCGTGCGGTAGGCCTGCGGGCAGCTGTAATTGTGCGGCAGTTCGTTGGCGTCGTCGTGCAGCGCTTCCCAGTCCGGACAATTGTCGCGGAACCATTGCACATAGTGGCCGCCGCAGCGGTCGCCGTGCGCGGTAACCATATCCACATGCTCGAAACCGTAATACGGAAGCTCGAGCCGATACCGTTCGGCCGCCGCGTAACGGTCCGGCTGTTCCTGCATATAGTCGGCGCGGTCCGGGCGCCGGGCTTCCTCGATCAGCCGTTCCCTGCCGTCGTCGAGGCCGACGGCGCCGTGCGGGGTAAACGGCTGCAGGTGGCTCTTGCCGATGCTGGCGGTCTCGTAGCCGGCCGCCCGCAGAACGTCCAGAAACGTATGGGTGTTCCAGGGCAGGCTGCAGCCGTTGTACCGCAGCCCGTGAACGCTCGGCATACGCCCGGTCAGCAGCGAGGCGCGGTTCGGCATACAGACCGGCGACGCGACGTGGAAGTCGTCGAAGCGCGTTCCCTCCGCGGCGATCCGGTCGATGTTCGGCGTACGCAGGACCGGATGGTCATAGCAGCCAAGCCAGTCGGAGCGCTGCTGGTCGGTGATGAAGAAGAGATAGTTCGGTCTACGGCTCATTTGCGGTCACACCGTGGTTGGTGGTTACGTCCTGGTACGGGAAAGCCGGCGCCCGATGCCGGGCAGGGACGGCATCGTGCCCGGAGCGGGGTCAGAACCGGTAAAAGGCGGCCGGCGTATCGACCATGATCTTGCGGCGCAGCGCCTCGTCGGCGATCCAGTCTCCGAACGCATCGACGAGGTCGCCGTCGTTGGGATTGACCTCGTACTTGTTCGGGTGGGGCCAATCGGTGCCCCAGACGATCCGGTCCTCGGCGGCCTCGACCAGCGCCTGGGCCATCGGTCTGACGTCGTCATAGGGGGGAAGATCGGTTTCGCTGACCCGGTTGGCGCCGGAAATCTTGATCCAGGTATTGCCTTCCCGGACGAGATCGAGGAGCGCCTGAAAACCCGGGGCGGAAACCCCCGCCGCGGCGGGTTGGTAGGCAAAATGGGCGATCGACATGGGGACCGGCAGGGCGCGAAAGACCGGCATGAGGTCGAGAATATCCTTGCCCGGGAACAGGAACTCGATATGCCAGCCGAGCGGGGCAATCCTGGCCGCGAGCTCGGGAAGCTGGTCGAACGTTATCGGCATTCCCCCCTTGTTGTCCGTATTGAGGCGAATACCGCGGGCGCCGGCGGCATCGAAGGCTGCCAGCTCCTCGTCGGTAATATCCATCCGGCAGGCGATGATGGCGCGCGCCCGATCCGGCGTTTCGGCGTTGAGCGCGTTCATCCCGTCCATGATCGCGGCGTTGTCCACGCCGTAGATCGAGGGCTGGGTAAACACCACGCGGTCGACACCGAGCGTCGCGTGCAGGTGTTTCAGATCGGCCAGCGTGGATTCGGGCGGGTTGTATCCGCGGCCCGGCGACAGCGGGTAGCGGTTCTCGAACACGTGGACATGCGTGTCCACCGAACCGGGCGGCAGGGAAATGCCGGGCCGGCGGGGGTTCCTGTCGGGTGGAATGCAATCCCTGATTTCGCTGTTCATCGTTTTCCTTTCCGATTGATTTCCGACGTTTCCGGCGCCCGCCCGGCACGGCGCCGGGAGACACCGCCCGGCCGCCTGCCCGGACCGGCCCCGGCTGCCCTCGTTCAGCCCCGGCCGACGAAGGGCATCTTGGTCGCCATGATGGTCACGAACAGGACGTTCGCCTCCGGCGGCAGGCCGGCGATCCAGGCCACCATGTCGCCGCAGTGAGCGACATCCATCACCGGTTCCACCATGACTTCTCCGTTGGCCTGGGGCACGCCGTGCTTCATGCGTCCGCCCATCGGGGTGTCGGCGTTGCCGATGTCGATCTGGCTGCAGACGATGTCATGTTTGCGCCCGTCGAGAGCGATGCTCTTGGTCAGGCCGGTCACCGCGTGCTTGGTCGCGGTATAGGCGATCGTGTCGGGCCGCGGCGCATGCGCGGAGATCGAACCGTTATTGATGATCCGGCCCCCTTTCGGATCCTGGCTCTTCATGATCTTCACCGCTTCCTGGGCGCAGATGAAAGAGCCGGTCAGGTTGACGTCCACAACGCGTTTCCAGTCGTCGAGGTCGAGGTCCTCCATGGGAATCCGGGGCGCCCCCATGCCCGCGTTGTTGAACAGGAGGTCGAGGCGGTCGAACCGCGTGCGGATGTCGGCGAACATGGAACGGACCTGTTCGGGAACCGTGATATCGACCGACGCCACGACCGTTTCCGGCCCGTTCTCTCCTGCCAGCGCGGCGGTTTCCTCGAGCAGCGCGCGGCGCCGTCCGGCGAGCACGACGGCATGGCCGCTGCGGTGCAGCGCAAGCGCGGCCGCGCGGCCGATTCCCGTCCCGGCTCCGGTGACCAGCGCGACCCTTGGCGGCATGACAGCCTCCCTCTTGCGGTTTTCGGCAGCGTCCTCGGGTACGGACCTGTCTGCCGGCGCCGCCCGTCGACCGGGCGCAGGCCCCTGCGGCGGCGCATCGCCTTCCCGCTCTCCCGCCGCGGCGGGGCCGGACGGGCAGCCTGCAGGGTGGTTTCTGGACTTGCACTGCACAATGCCCTTACCCTGACCGGCGGACAACCGTCAAACCGAGGCTTGGAGGCGTTTTGAGACTTTCCGGCATGGAAGCCCGCATCGTCCGAATCCCCCTGGTTTCGCCAATGAAGCTTGGCGGGGTGGAAATCTCGACCGCCGACAACCTGATTGTCAGGATCGCCGACACGGACGGCGCCGTCGGCTGGGGAGAGGCCGCTTCGGCGCCGGCCATGACCGGAGAGACCCCCGAGGGGATGCTCGCCGCCGCCCGCTATCTCGCACCGTGGCTCGAGGGTCGGGAGATCGAGGATTTCGGCGCACTTCATCGGATGCTCGACCGCTTCCTCTACGGCAATCACGGCGTCAAGGCGGCGATCGAGGTGGCGCTGCTCGATATTCAGGGAAAGCGCGGGCGGAAACCGCTGTGGGATCTTCTCGGTGGCCGGGCGCGGCAGGAGGCGGTCGTGCTGACCATGGTGGCGGGCGGGAATCCGGCATCGGAGATCGACGATGCCAAGCGTCAGCGCGATGCGGGCTTCCGCGCGTTCAAGGTCAAGGTCGGCGGCGCCGAACCCGAACGCGACCTGGAACGGGCTGCCGCCGTGCGGGCGGTTGCCGGCGCCAAGGCGCGCGTCTCCGCCGATGCCAACCAGGGCTATTCGCGCAGCGAAGCGCTGGGCTTCGCCGAGGGCGCGGCCCAGGCCCGCCTCGATTTCATGGAGCAGCTTGTTGCGTCCAGCGACCTCGAGGGCATGGCTGCTTGTGCAGCCGCGACCAGCGTTCCGCTCGGCGCCGACGAAGGCTTCCACTCTCTCGACGATATCCGCCGCCACAGGGATGCGGGCGCGGCGGCCGGGGGCAGCCTCAAGACCATCAAGCTCGGCGGCGCTCTTGGCGTCGTCGAGGCGGCGCGCGTCATGCAGGACCTCGACATGCATGTGAATCTCGCAGGCAAGCTGGCCGAAACCGGCATCTCGAGCGCCGCGATCGCCCACCTCGCGGTGGCCCTGCCGCAGCTCGACTGGGACGTCAGCGTCACCAATCAGTATCTCGTGGACGACATCGTCCGCGATCCGATAACCATTCGCGACGGTGTCGTGCGCCCGCCCGAGCGTCCGGGTCTCGGCATCGTCCTCGACGAGACCAAACTGTCCGGTTTCACCTCGATGAAATGACGCAACGCGTGCGGCCGCCCCGGCGCCGGCAGGGCGGCCGTCCGATTGCGCAGCAACGGCAAAACAGGCAGGAGACTTCCGATGGCACCACGCGACACGATCGATATAGCGGGCTATCCGCTCGGCTTCTGCGCGGTGCAGGGCAATCGGAGGCCCGCCCTGCTGGGCAGCGGAACCGGCCGCGATGTCTTTCGGGTCGACGCCCGGCAGATGAGCACCCACCAAAAGGAAGCCGTGGTGCGCGAGGGCGGCGACGGAAATGCCTGGCGGCTGACCAGCGATGAGGGGAAGCACCTGAAAGGCACCGACCTTGCGCCTTTTCCGCTCGGTTTCTTCAACGCCGGGATGCATGGCGACCTGCTCGGGCGCATGGCCGCGATGGCGCATGACCGCGCCATCGCGATCGAAGACGTGAGGCTGGAGCTCGACAACGCCTACTATCTGACAGGCTCTTTCTTCCGGGGCGACGGTCAGGGCTTCGCAGAACCTTCCGCCGTTCGCGTCGCCATGCGTTCCGCCGCGTCCGCGGACCGGATCGTGCGGCTCGTCACCGACGCCGTCGCGGCCTCCCCGGCGTTCGCGGCATTGCGGACGCCGCTGACCAACAGCTTTGCGATTTACGTGAACGGCCGGCGGCGCGACGTCGCCACCATGACGCCGTCCGGCAGCGCGGATGCCCCCGATCCCTTTACGACTTACAGCCAACCGCCGGCGCCGTTGGCCGGCGCGGCCGGCGACATCATCCGAATGACGGGCGCCACCGAGACAGGCGCCGTCGAGCCTGCCCAGGCCGGCACCAGGTCGCGTATCACCCGCTCCGTCCGGGGCGTCAGCCATCTGGTCGACGAGGGCGGGGTGACCGAGACCGAAACCTGGCTCGCTCTTCCGGGAATGAGTCACTTCAGCCTGGTTTCGGATGAGCGGCCGGACGGCAGAACGGCCCCGTCGGGCCTTTCGCTGCTGTCTGCGGGGATCGCTTTCTGCTACATGACCCAGATCTCCCGCTACATTGAGCACATGAAGTTCGCGATCGACGGCGTGCGCATCGTTCAGTATTGCCCCTACGGGGTGAAGGAGACGCCCGACGGGCTGCAAGGCGTCGTCGAACCCGTGGATACGCATTTGTTCCTCAACGGCCGGGAAGACGACGAGACGTTCGAGACCCTGATGAGGATTGCCGCCCGTACGTGCTATCTGCACGCGACCCTGGGCGACAGCGTGGACTGGAGCCTGACGGTGGACCTCAACGGCGAGCGGGTTCTCTGAAACCGGATGGCCCTGCGCCGGACGGAGCGGATCCGCCGGCTACGGAAACTGCGATGAAAAACTCTGTACGAGGTCTCGGCCTCGGCCTGACCAACTATGGCGACCCGGATTTTGCGCTCTATCTGCGCAAGTCGTTTGCCAAGTCCATGGGCTATTCCGACGGCATGCTTGCCAAGCCCGTCATCGGGATCGCCTATACTGCGTCGGGCTTCAACAACTGCCACCGTCATTTCCCGGAACTGCTGGAGGCCGTCAAACGCGGTGTCTTCGCATCCGGCGGCCTGCCGCTCGAATTCCCGACCATCTCGCTCGGCGAAGTGTTCCTCAGCCCGACCAGCCTCAAGTTCCGCAATCTCATGGCGATGGACACCGAGGAAATGATCCGGGCCCAGCCCATGGATGCCGTGGTCCTGATGGGAGGATGCGACAAGACCGTACCGGCCCAGCTCATGGGCGCGGTTTCTGCCGGGAGGCCGTGCATCCAGCTTGCCGCCGGTCCGATGATGACCTCGCGCCACGAGGGCGAACGGCTCGGCGCCTGTACCGACTGCCGCCGCTTCTGGGCGCAGTATCGGGCCGGAAAGCTCAGCGCCGGAGAAATCCGTCAGGTCGAGGGAAAGCTGGCGACGACTGCCGGCACCTGTGCGGTCATGGGCACGGCCTCGACGATGGCCTGCGTCAGCGAGGCGCTCGGCCTGTGCCTTCCCGGCACCGCGGCCATTCCCGCCGTCCACGCCGATCGTCTCAGGGCTGCCGAAGCAACCGGCGCCGCGGCGGTGCGCCTTGCCGCCGATCCCGTCGTGCCGGGCCGGATCGTCACCCGCGAGTCGGTCGAGAACGCGCTGCGCGTGCTGCTTGCGGTCGGAGGCTCGACGAATGCGATCATCCATCTGACGGCTATCGCCGGCCGCGGCGGGATAGACATCGACCTCGAATGGTTCAACCGCCTTTCCGACACCACCCCGGTCCTCGTGAATCTCAAACCGACCGGCGAAAACTACATGGAGGACTTCTTTTTCGCCGGGGGTCTCGGGGCGGTGCTTCGCGAACTGCGACCGCTGCTCCATCTCGACTGTCCCACGGTGGCAGGCCAGACGCTGGGCGAACGCCTGGCCGGCGAGGCCGACCTTGCCGACCGCGGTGTGATCGCCGCCGCCGACTGCCCGGTCGAGAGGCAGGGGGGGCTGGTCGCCCTGTTCGGCTCCCTGGCGCCGCGCGGCGCTATTCTCAAGCGTTCGGCGGCGGACAGCGCGCTGTTTGAACGCGAGGGCCGCGCGGTTGTCTTTTCGTCTCTCGAGGACCTTTCGATGCGCATCGACGACCCCGAGCTCGATGTGATGGAGGACGACTTTCTCGTGCTGCAGAATGCCGGACCGGAAAGCGCCTCCGGCATGCCGGAGGCGGGATATCTCCCGATCCCCCGAAAGCTCGCCGAACGGGGGGTCAGGGACATGGTGCGCATTTCGGACGCCAGGATGTCGGGAACCGCCTACGGCACGGTGGTGCTGCACGTCACTCCCGAGGCAGCGGCCGGCGGACCCCTGGGCCTGGTCAGGACCGGAGACCGGATCCGGCTCTCGGTCGCGGACAAGACGATCGATCTCCTGGTCGACGAGGACGAGCTCGAACGCCGCCGGGCACGGATCGGCGAGCCGCACGCGGCGCGGACGCGGCGGCGGGGCTACGACCGGCTCTACGCCGAGCAGGTTCTCCAGGCCGATCGGGGCTGCGATTTCGAATTCATGCGTCCGGTCCCGCCCGCGCCGCCGTAAAACGGCGGGCGGATTACCCGATACCGTACTGCTCGTTCGCCAGCCATTCGCCGAACACCACGGGTTCGGCCGAATTGGTGGTGGAGCACACGATATCGGCGCCGTCGACGACGGAACGGGCGTTCGGCATGGTCCGAACGCAGCCGGTTGCCGATGAACCGCCGGTTCGGCCCGGCCCTCCGCCTTTCGGTTGCCAGTGAGCGGCCGGGAAGGCAACCTGCCCGCCGCACATCCCCGGATCGGCGGAGAGTCACTGTCATGCAGCTCGACAGCAAGGTCGCCATCGTGACCGGCGCGGCTTCCGGTTTCGGAGAAGCCATCGCCCGGCGCTACGCCCGGGAGGGCGCCCGGGTCGTCGTTGCCGATCTGAACGATCAGCGCGGCCGCGGGGTGGCCGACGAAATCGGCGGCGCCTACGTTCATGCCGATGTTGCCGACGGGGACGATGTGCGGGCGATGGTCGGAACGGCGGTCGAGCGCTACGGCGGGATCGACGTGATGGTGAACAACGCCGGCGTCACCCATGTCAACCGGCCCATGCTCGAGGTCGGCGAGGAGGAGTTCGACCGCATTTTCGACGTCAACGTAAAGGCGATCTACCTCGCGGCCAGGGAAGTCGTGCCGCTGATGCGCGGGCAGGGCGGCGGCTGCATCGTCAATACGGCCTCGACAGCCGGACTGCGCCCGCGGCCCGGCCTGACCTGGTACAACGCATCCAAGGGCGCGGTGATCACCATGACCAAGTCGATGGCCGCCGAGTTGGGGCCGGACAACATCCGGGTCAATGCGCTCTGCCCGGTGGCCGGCGACACCCCGCTGTTGCCGTCCTTTCTGGGCGCCAACACCCGCGAGGCTTTCGAGGCAACGGTGCCGCTCGGCCGCCTCTCCACTTCCGAAGATGTCGCCAAGGCGGCCCTTTGGCTCGCGAGCGACGAGGCAAGTTTCATCACCGGCGTGGCGCTGGAGGTGGACGGCGGCCGCTGCGTCTGATCGGACCGGCGGCCGGAAATTCGCAGGCAGAGAAGTCATGAAGTTCGGACTCTTCGGCGGCGCGACCGCCAGGCGCGGCGACGAAACCCTGGACAGCCGGGGCTACGGCCAGTTGATCGACCTCGTGCAGGAAGCGGAAGGGCTCGGCTATCACAGCATCTTCCTGGTGGAGCACCACTTCACCGGCGCCGGCCAGATCTCCGCGACCATCAATCTTCTGACCTATCTGGCGGCGAAGACCGAGCGGATCCGTCTCGGGACGGCGGTCACGGTGCTGCCGTGGCACGATCCGGTTCTGCTTGCCGAGCAGACCGCAACCCTCGATCTGCTATCGCGCGGGCGGCTCGATTTCGGGATCGGCAAGGGTTACCGCGACGTCGAATTCGAGAGTTTCCGGATTCCCAAGGAAGAGGCGCAGGAGCGGTACGAGGAATCGCTCGCGCTGATCCTCAAGTCCTGGACTTCGGACGAGCGTTTCAGCCACGACGGCAAGCACTGGCAGTACCGCGACATCGTGGTCGAGCCGCCGACGATGCAGAAGCCCCACCCGCCGCTGTGGACCGGCGCCGGCACCGACGAGTCCATCGCCCGGGTCGCCGAGGCGGGCCTGAATGTGTTGTTCGACCAGTTCGCCGCGTTCCCCCGCACCGACGAACGGCTCCGCGTATGGCGTGCGGCCTGCGCCCGCGCCGGCCGGCCGTTCGACCCCATGCAGGTCGGCCTCGCCCGCGCCGTCGTCATCGTCGCGGACAAACGCGAATACGAGGCCGCCGTGGCGGCGCGCGAGCACCGCGTCGCGCGCATGGTCGGGGCCTACGGCGCCCTGCCGGGCCTCCGCGGGAAGCAGCCGGAGACCTACGCCGATCCCGGTCGCGCCTCCGATGCGTTGATCGGGGATCCGGACGCCGTTCTCCGTCGGCTCCGCCAGCTTCAGCGGATGGGCTTCGAATACGTCCTCATGCTGTTGCCGGACGATATCGAGACGCTGCGCCGGTTCGCGCGCGAAATCATGCCCGAGTTGCAGAACGAAAGCGTATCCGCGGCTTGACCGCCCAGCCCGTCGTTTACGCCGACGGCGCGGAAGATCGCGACGGCAAGCGGCGGCCTATTGCGGCCGGGTGTTCCCGAGGTCGCGAAACTCGATAACGATCTTGCCGAAATGGCCGGCTTCTTCCATGCAGCGGTAGGCATCCCGCGCCTCCGCGAAAGCGAAGCGCCGGTCGATCACCGGTTTCAGACGGCCGGCTTCGATGGCTGCGTTCATGTCGAGGAACATGTCCCGGCTGCCGACATAGATTCCGTTGAGACGGATGGACTTGCGCAATATCGGCGTCGGATCGACCGCACCCTGGGTCAACACGCCGATCATGGCGATATGGCCGCCGATCCGCACGGCCTCGATGGACTGCGCCAGGGTGCCGCCGCCCCCGACCTCGACGACGTGGTCCACACCGATGCCGCCGGTCAGGTCCCTCGCCGCCAGGGCCCAGTCCGCGGTTTCCGAATAGTTGATTGCGCGCCACGCCCCCATGGCGCGGGCGCGGGCGAGCTTGTCGTCGCTCTTCGAGGTCACGATGGCGCGTGCGCCCGCCAGGACGCAGAACTGCAGGGCGAAGATCGAGACGCCGCCGGTGCCGAGCAGCAGCACCGTGTCGCCGGCCTTGAGGCCGCCCTTCTCGACCAGCGCGTTCCAGGCGGTGAGCGCGGCGCAGGGGAGGGTCGCCGCATCGGCATAATCCAGATGAGCGGGGACGGGCACGACGCCGTCGGCGTCGAGCACGACTTCTTCGGCCAGCATGCCGTCCACCGGCCCGCCCTGGGCGCTCGCCATGGCAGCGGCGGAAATGCCGCCTGCGGCCCAGTTGCGGAAGAAACAGCCCGCGACCCGGTCGCCCACGGCGAGGCCGGAGACGCCCGGCCCGACCGCGATGACGTCGCCCGCCCCGTCGGAATTCGGAACCCGCGGGAAGGCAAGGCCCGCCCGGCCCGGCGCCCGCACGGCGTTCAGGTCGCGGTAGTTGATCGAATTGGCCCGCACTCTGACCTTGACCTGCCCCGGGGCCGGAAGGGGCGAGGGCCGCTCGGCCAGTTCGAGCGCGTCGATGCCGCCGTCGCCGACGATCTGCCAGACTTTCATGGGGCGTCCAGTCTCCCGCTCCCTGCCGATGTTTCGAGCGGGCGCGGCGAACGGAAAGCCCGTCCGCCGGCCCGCTCAACCCCAGATTACCACGGAACGGCGCCCCCGTTTCCCGTGCCGGCGCGCGGGTCGGGCGCCGCCCCAGTTGCGGCGCCGCGCATCGACGCCTATTGCAACAGGGTTGGCGGGGGCGGCGTGGCGCGGCGGGAGGCGACCCGAACATGCAGAACGTCCGGATCGACGGTCAGCGGCTTTGGCAGTCGCTGATGGAACTGGCGCGGATCGGCGCGACGGAGAAGGGCGGGGTGCGCCGGCTCGCGCTGACCGATCAGGACCGCGCCGGCCGCGACCTGTTCGTCCGCTGGTGCGAGCAGGCCGGCTGCGCGGTGAGCGTCGATCGGGTCGGCAACATCTTCGCTCGCCGGCCCGGCAGGGACGAGGCGCGCCCGCCCGTGATGGTCGGCAGCCATCTCGACTCCCAGCCTACCGGCGGCAAGTTCGACGGCGCCTACGGTGTGCTCGCCGGGCTGGAGGTCGTCCGCACCCTCGACGATCTCGGGATCGAGACCGAGGCGCCGGTCGATGTCGTTGCCTGGACCAACGAAGAGGGCAGCCGCTTCTCGCCGCCGATGATGGGTTCCGGCGCCTTCGCCGGTATCTTCCCGGCGGAGGAGGTGCTGGCGCGGCCGGACAATGTCACCGGCGACCTGTTGGGGGACGAGCTCAAGCGCATCGGCTACGACGGCGCCGCCCCGGTCGGCGGGCGGGAGGTCGGCGCCTATTTCGAGGCCCACATCGAACAGGGGCCGATCCTCGAGAACGAGGGAGCGACCATCGGCGTCGTCACCGGCGCCCAGGGACAGCGCTGGTTCGAAATCACCGTGACCGGGCAGGAGGCTCATGCAGGCCCGACGCCGATGCCGCTGCGCAAGGATGCGCTGGTCGCCGCCGCCCGCATGATCGATGCAGTCAACCGGCTGGGCCACGCCTTCCCGCCCCATGCGTGCGCCACCTCGGGTTTCATCTCGGCGAGCCCCAATTCCCGCAACACGATTCCCGGCCGGGTCTTCTTCACTGTCGATCTGCGCCATCCCGACGACGGGACGCTGGCGGCGATGAACGACCGGATGCGCTCCGACTTCGCCGAAATCGCCGATGCCTCGGGCTGCACGGTCGAGATCGTGGATTTCTGGGAGTTCCCGGCCACGGCGTTCGACGAGACCTGCGTATCCGCCGTTCGCAGCGCCGCCGAACAGGGCGGCTACCGCTGGCGCGACATCGTCTCGGGCGCCGGCCACGACGCCGTCTACCTCGCCCGGACCGCCCCCGCGGCGATGATCTTCATCCCGTGCGAGGGCGGCATCAGCCACAACGAAAGCGAAAACGCGGCCCGCGAGGACTGCGCCGCCGGCGCCCAGGTGCTGCTCCGCGCCGTGCTCGACCGCGCGGTGGAGTGAGTGCGGGCGCGGCGCGTTCGAGAGCCGGCTTCGCCGGGAACGGGCGAAGCCGTCGGGATCCCGGGCGGCGCTCAGGGATTCTGATCCCAGTCCGGGTCGTCGCTCGGAGAAAGCGGCGTGTCGCCCGCAAGCAGCCCCTTGCCGGGAACATGGTTGATTTCGAGGCGTATCCCGTCCGGATCCTCGAAAACGATGTAGTAGTAGCCGGGAGCCCAGCCCCCCTCGACCGGCCCCCGGTCGATCGCCGCCCCCATCTCGCGGAGTTTTGCGGCCGCCGCGTCCACATCCCCGCGCGAGCGGGCGCGCAGGCAAAGATGGTGCAGCCCTACGCGGTTCTGCACGAACCGCTCGCCTTCGTAGTCCGGGGCCGCGCGCTGGATACCGAGCGCGGTGCGCCCGCCCACGTGATAGAGGAAGTTGTTGCCGTCATAGACCTTGTGCATGCCGAGGAAAGGCAGCAGTTCGCTGTAGAAGGCCCGCGCCTCGTCGAAACGGCCGACGGTCAGGATGACATGCGCCATGCCGTTGATTTGGATCATCGCGTCGCTCCCGGCGTGGCGTGCGCCATCAGGTGTTTGCGCGCCTCCTCGTCCCAGGTGCCGGTGGGCTTGCCGAACTCCTTGCCGATCTCATAGCCCCGCCTGAGCGCCGGGCGCTGCTGCAGCGCCTTGTACCATCGCTTGACGTTCGGGAAGGCGTCGAGGTCCACCTCCTGGCGCTTGTAGGTGATGATCCAGGGCCAGCAGGCCATATCGGCGATCGAATAGTCGCCGGCGATGAACTCGCGCCCTTCCAGGCGGCGGTCGAGCACGCCGTAGAGACGCAGCATCTCGTTGTTGTAGCGCTCGAAGGCGTAGGGAAGCCTCTCCGGCGCGTAGAACCGGAAGTGCCCGGCCTGGCCCAGCATCGGCCCGAGTCCGCCCATCTGCCACATGAGCCATTCGATCACCTCCACGCGGCCGCGGAGGTCCGAGGGTATGAACTTTCCGGTCTTCTCCGCGAGATAGAGCAGGATGGCGCCGCTCTCGAACACCGGCACGGGTTCCCCGCCGCCCGGCGGATCGCGGTCTATGATCGCCGGCATCCGGTTGTTGGGGCTGATCTCGAGGAATTCCGGTTCGAACTGCGCCCCGCGGCCGATATTCACCGGCACGATACGGTAATCGAGCCCCATCTCCTCCAGCGCGATGGAAATCTTCCAACCGTTCGGCGTGGGCCAGTAATAGGCATCGATCATCAAAGTGACTCCGGCAAGGGATGGTTATCGATGGGTTTCCGCGGTTCGCGGGAGCGGGGCTTATGCCGGGCCGCCGAGGATGCCGTCCAGCTCCCTGTAGTCCGGCAGTGCGGTGTCGATGGGCTCGCCGCGGCGCAATACAACCCGGTCGCCCTGCGGGCGCGACAGCAGTTCGCTGTAGCCGCGCCCCCTGAACAGCACCAGGTCGGCCGCCTCACCGACCCCGATCAAGCCGGTGCTGTCGAGCCCCATCACCCCGGCGGGCGTCGCGGTGACGCTGCGCGGCCAGGCGTCCATCGGCAGGTCGATATGGGCGATGCGTGCAGCCTGGGTGAACACTTCCAGCATGTCGTGATCGCCGTAGCCGTAGAACGGATCGCGGCAATTGTCGCTCGCGAACGAAACCGGGATGCCGCGCGCCGCCATCTCGCGGACCATGGTGACGCCGCGCCGGCGCGGCGTCCGGGCCGGTTCGCGGTCCATCAGGAACAGGTTGCACAGAGGCAGGCTGACGACCGCGATGCCGGCTTCCGCCACCAGGTCGAGAGTGCGGTCCGCCTCGTCCGCAGACTGTACCGCGAGGCTGCAGCAATGGCCGCACTGTATCCGTCCCGCGAAGCGGTTGCGCCTGGCGGCTTCGGCCACGTGGCGCAGGGTCCGGTCGCGCATGTCGAGACTCTCGTCGACATGCAGGTCGAGATCGAGCGCATGCTCCGAAGCGAGCCTGAAGATGCGGTCGAGCACGTCGTCGATGTCGGGGATCATGAAGATCACCGCCCCGACAAGGCCGCCGGACTCGGCGACGAGATCGACGACGGCATCGCTCCGGCCGTCGCGGAACTCCTCCGCCATCAGCAGGTTGACCCCCTGCAGGTCGATTCTGCCCCGCCACTCTTCCCTCAGCTCGCGAAACACCCCCCAGGTCGTTGCCGCCTGTTGCGGCGGCGATTGCAAATGAGTGCGGATGGCGCGCGTTCCGTGCGCATAGCTGCATTTCAAGCCGAACTCCATGCGCGCGCGGAGGTCGTCCGCCGACCAGTTGGCGTCGCGGTCGCCGGCCACCGCCCTGGCCGCGGTCCAGAACGAGCCGTCGGCGTTGGGCGCGCGCGCCCATATGTGCCCGATGTCGAGATGGGTATGGATGTCGGCGAAGCACGGCCAGACCTGTCCGCCGTCGAGATCCCGGTCGCCCGGCCCGACGCGCCCCGTCGGACGGCCGACGGCGGCAACGATGCCCGCATCGACCGCGATATCGACGCGCGCGAGGCCCTCGGCATCGACCTCCAGATCGTCCGGCGGGTCGGCGAGCAGGCTGTACGCCGCCCTTGCGTTGCGCAAGGCATACGAGGTCACGGCCGATGTCTCCTCCGCGGGCACTACGGCTCCGCGTCTCCGGCGATTGATCGAACACGCTTATAGCGCGCAGGGAGCGGCGATGTCGATTTGCCGCCCCGCGTTATCGGGTGCGGCCGAGGAGCGGTACAGCGTGCTACCCTTGCGTTTCCTTCATCCCCCGGGGACGGTTCGATGGCGCCGGGCGAAAAGCGGCGGACTGCGGTGCGGAAAGCGCCCGCCTTGTATCCTCCGATGCCGGTCACCGGCCGATGACCGGGACCGCAGGCCTCGGCAGGTTCGACTACGTGATCGTCGGCGCCGGTTCGGCCGGCTGCGTCCTGGCCAACCGGTTGTCCGAGGATCCGCGCAACCGGGTGCTGCTGCTGGAGGCGGGCGGCAAGGACGACTATTTCTGGATCAAGGTGCCGGTCGGCTATCTCTACACCCAGAACAACCCGCGCACCGACTGGTGCTTCAGGACCGAGCCGGAGGCCGGCCTGAACGGCCGCGCCCTCAACTATGCGCGCGGCAGGGTGCTGGGCGGCTGCTCGTCGATCAACGGCATGATCTACATGCGCGGTCAGGCGCGCGATTACGACGGTTGGGCACAAATGGGCAACCGCGGCTGGGGCTGGGACGACGTTCTCCCCTGGTTCAAGAAATCGGAGCACCATTTCGGCCCGCCCGACGCGTTCCACGATGTGGGCGGCGAGTGGCGGGTCGAGCGGCAGCGCCTCGGCTGGGAAATCCTCGATGCCTTCGAACGCGCCTGCAACGATATCGGCGTCCCGCCGACGCCCGATTTCAACGACGGCGACAACGAGGGAACCGGCAAGTTCGTCGTCAATCAGCGCCGGGGTATCCGCTGGAGCGCCGTCCAGGCCTTCCTGGACCCGGCGCGGCGCCGGCCCAACCTGACGGTGCTGACCCATTCCCACGCCAAACGCATCCTGCTCGACGGCCGGCGGGCCGGCGGCCTCGAATTCTGGCGCAGGGGCGCGCAAACCCGGGTCGAGATCGCCGGCGAGCTGATCCTCGCCGCGGGATCGATCGGCTCGCCGCACCTGCTGCAGGTTTCGGGGGTGGGGCCCGGCGCCCTGCTTCGGGGCAAGGGCGTGGCCGTGCACCACGATCTTCCCGGCGTCGGGGGCAATCTGCAGGACCACCTGCAACTCCGTCTGATCTATCGGGTGGCCAACGTCCTGACGCTCAACCAGCGCGCCAACAGCCTTTTGGGAAAGATGGCGATGGGGCTCGAGTTCGCGTTGTTGCGACGCGGCCCGTTGACCATGGCGCCCAGCCAGCTCGGCGTGTTCACCAGATCCGACCCGTCGCGCGAAACCGCCAATCTGCAATATCACGTCCAGCCCCTGTCTCTCGACCGGTTCGGCGAGCCCCTGCACCGGTTTCCCGCATTCACGGCGTCGGTGTGCAACCTGCGGCCGGAGAGCAGAGGGGCCGTAACCCTCAAATCTCCCGATCCGAAAGAAGCGCCGGCTATTGCACCCAACTACCTTTCGACACCGGGCGACCGCCGCACGGCAATCGACGCGATACGGCTCACCCGCCGCATCGCCGCCGCGCCCTCCCTCCGCGCCTACGCGCCGCACGAAGTGCTGCCCGGCGAGGAGCGCCGGTCGGATGCCGAACTGGCCGCGGCCGCGGGCGATATCGGGACCACCATTTTCCATCCGGTGGGCACCTGCAGGATGGGCCGGGATCCGCAGGCCGTCGTTTGCGACCGGCTCAGGGTGCACGGCCTCGGCAATGTCCGCGTGATCGATGCCTCGGTGATGCCGACGATCACTTCGGGCAACACAAACAGCCCGACCATCATGATCGCCGAAAAGGGCGCAGCCATGGTTCTGGAGGACGCCCGCGGCTGAACGGCGGGGCAGTCCGGACATTGTGAAAGGGAGACGGATGAAACCGAGACATTGCGGCGACGTCGGAATCTGGGCGGTGCGCGAAGCGGTTCGGCCCTACCGCGATCCCCTGGAGGTCTTTCCCGACGCCACCCCCGAACTCGTCGACCGGCACCGCGATTGGCTCGAACCGGGTTGCATCGACCCCGAAACCGGCCGGATGATCTTCGCCTTCCAGAGTTATCTGGTGCGGACGGCGCGCTTTACCATCCTGATCGACGCATGCGTGGGCGAGGACAAGGAGCGTCCCGACTGGCCCGCCTGGCACCGCAAGAAATGGCCCTGGCTCGCCAACCTGAAGGCCGCCGGCGCAGCGCCGGAAGACATCGATTTCGTGTTTTGCACCCACCTGCACATCGATCACGTCGGTTGGAATACGAAGCTGGAAAACGGCCGCTGGGTGCCGACTTTCCCCAATGCGACCTACCTGTTCGGCGAGACCGAATACCGTCACTGGGAAACGGCGCACAAGGAGATCGGCTATATGCGCGACATGTTCCTTGACAGCGTGCTGCCGGTGGTGGAGGCCGGCAAAGTCACCTTCGTCGACAAGGACTTCGAGATCGATACCGGCCTCTCCATCGAGCCCACGCCCGGGCACACGCCCGGCCACAACTGCCTCAATCTCGCCCGCGGCGGCGAAAGGCTGGTGTTCTCCGGCGATCTCATGCACCACCCGCTGCAGGTGCCGGAGCCCCGGCTTTCCACGGTCTACTGCGTCGATCCCGAGGAGTCGCGGCGGACCCGGACGGCGTTCGTCGAACGCTATACCGATACCGACACGGTAATCCTGCCGGCCCATTTCCCCGGCGCATCCGCGGGCCGCATCAGGTCCAGGAACGGTTCGACCCGTTTCGATTTCTGCGAAGAGTGAGCGGGCGCCGCAGCCTTCGCGCGCGGGTCACCCGCGAAGGCCGCGGGCCTCTTTCCACGTCCTCACATTTTCCAGCGTCGCGTACGGGCGCAGCATCGCCGGATCGAAGGCGGCGGGCGCCTCGCCCCGCACGATCTTTGCCGGCCAGCACGGATCGGCAAGCGCGCCCTTGCCGATGGCAGCCGCATCGGCGGTTCCGTCCTCGAGCAGGCCTTCCGCGAGGACCGGGTCGTGCAGCTTGCCGCAGGCGATGATCCGCACATCGCGCGGCGCCGCTTCGCGGGCCAGACGGGCGAGCGATTTGCCCGAGCCGAAGACCGGTTCGAAGCCGCGATGGGCGTTGACGTGGATGTAGGTCGGCCCGGCTTCGCCGACCGCACCGAAGATCGCGCTGGCATCGTCTGCGCCTCCCGCCCAGCTATGGGCGAGATCGTTGACCTTGGTTTCGGAGATGCGGATCCCGAACGGCGCGCGGCCGTCGAGCGCTTGCTTGACCGCGGCCACGATTTCGGTGTGGTAGCGCACCCGCCGCGCCGTCGGGCCGCCGTATTCGTCGTTGCGCTTGTTGGTGTAGTCGGTGAGGAATTGATCGGCCAGATATCCGTTCGCGCCGTGGATCTCGACAGCGTCGAACCCCGCCCGGACCGCGCGCAGCGCGGCGGCGCCGAATGCGGCGGCGATCTCCTTCATTTCCCGGCGCGAGATCTCGCGCGGGATCGGGAACCTGCCTTGGCCCTTGTAGTGCGGCGCCATCTCGCCGACCGGCGCGACGACCGACGGAGCGACGGCCTCGCCGACATAGTCGTTGTGCTGGATCAGCGCGCCGGCATGCAGAAGCTGCATGAAGATCGGCGCGCCCTCCGCGTGGACGGCGTCGGCCACCTTCCTCCACGACTCGCACTGGGCCTCGTTGGCGATGCCGGGCTGATCGACATAGCCCTGGCTGTGGGCCTCGTCGATATAGGTGCCCTCGGTGATGACCAGCCCGAAGCCGCCCCGCGCGTACTCCGCGTAGTAGGCCGCCATCTCATCGGTCGCGAGCCCGCCCGGGCCGGCGCTGATCCGCGTCATCGGCGCCACCGCGGCCCGATTGCCGAGAGCGGCGTCGCCGATCCGACCGGGCGAAAAAAGCTTGGCAAAGCGGCGCGTTTCTGTATCGCTCATGGCGTGATCCCGGGACATTGCGGAAAGAAACGATGCAACTCTTCAGCTACTGGCGCTCGCTCGCGTCCTTTCGCGTGCGCATCGCGCTCAACCTCAAGGGCATCCCCTGCGACATCGAGACGCTCGATCTGTTGAAGGGGGACCAGTTCGCAGGCGCCTATCTTGCGGTCAATCCGCAATCCGTCGTCCCCACGCTGGTCGACCGCGGCGCGACCTTCTTCCAGTCGCTTGCCATCGTCGAATATCTCGACGAAACCCATCCGGAGCCGCCGCTTCTCCCGGCCGATCCCGCCGGCCGCGCGCGGGTGCGCGGCATCGCACAGATCGCGAGTTCGGATACGCATCCGCTGGTGGTCCCGCGCATCCGGGCCTATCTGACCGGCGAACTGGGGCTGTCGGAAGAGCAGCTCGCGGCCTGGATCCGCAAATGGACGGGCGACGGCCTCGCCGCGATGGAGGCCCATCTGGCCGGCGATACGGCCACCGGCGCCTTCTGCCACGGCGACGCGCCGGGCCTCGCGGACCTGTGCCTCGTGCCGCAGATCTTCGGCAGCCGCATGTTCGGCAACCCGCTGGATCCCTACCCGACGGCCATGCGGATCTTCGAGGCCTGCATGGCGCTCGATGCCTTCGCGGACGCCCATCCGAGCCGGCAGCCCGATTTTCCCGCCGACGGCTAGTCGTTGAGCCGGCGCCCTTCGTCAAGCTTTCGCGCGAACTGTTCGTTGTCGAGCACCCAGCCGAGGCATCGCATCACGTTCTGGAGTCCGAACTCGTGCAGGTCGTCGCCGTACATGCTGGCGACGCAGTCCGACAGCACGACGGTCGCATAGTTCTTGTTGTGCGCGGTGAAGGCGGTGTTCAGCACACAGGTGTTCGTGTTGATGCCCATCAGGCACACGGTCCGCGCCCCCAGGTTTTCCAGCAGCATGTCGAGATCGGTGCCCATGAAGCAGTCGAGCCGCTTCTTGTTGTCGATCACGTAGTCGGTCTCGGCGTACAGCGCGGGAACGATCCGGGTGCCCGGGCTGCCCTCGATATTGTGGTCGTTGACGGTCGACTTGCGGCCGAGGGTGAGGCGGTTTTCCTCGTCGGTTATCTCGGACATCGCGGCCCAGAACGGCGCCGTCATGCCTTCGCTGCCCAGCCCCGGGATCTTGCGGTAGACCAGAATGACGTGGATCACCGGTATCCCGTATCCGCGTGCGAGGTCGAGGACTTCCTGCGCATTGGCGATCACCCGCGCGCTGTCCTCGGCGGTCGCGGGCATGGTGGCCACCTCGGGGTCGAGATGGCCGCGATGCATATCGACAGTGACGATCGCGGTCTCCGACGGCTTCAGCCTGAGAAGACCCGTCATCTTCTCGATCATCTCCGAGCGGTCGAGAATCTCCACCCTGCGTTCCGCCATGACGTCCGCCCCTCCCTGGCCCGAAGTTCGCTGTCGCGTATAGTGGTCGTATCAGAAAACCGCCGGAGAGCAAATCCGGCGGCGTCGTCAACGTGCGGAGACCTTCATGAGCGACCACAGGATCGAGATCAGGGACGGGATGACCGTCGAATGGGACGCGCCGATCGAAATGGATGACGGCGTCGTGCTTCGCTGCGACGTCTATCGCCCCGTCGCGGACGGCAAGTACCCCGTCATCATCTCGTACGGCCCCTACGGCAAGCTTCTGCATTTCGAGGACCTGTACACCGATCAGTGGCGCCGAATGGCCGAGGATCATCCGGACGTGGTCGCCGGGTCGTCCAACCTCTATCAGAACTGGGAAGTGGTCGATCCCGAAAAATGGGTGCCGGACGGCTATGCGGTGGTCCGCGTCGATTCCCGCGGCGCCGGGCGTTCGCCCGGCTTCCTCGATATCTGGTCGGCGCGGGAGGCGCGCGATTTCCACGACTGCATCGAATGGGCCGGGACCCGGGAATGGTCCAACGGCAAGGTCGGCGCGAACGGCATTTCCTACTACGCGATGAACCAGTGGCAGGTCGCTGCCCTGCAGCCGCCGCATCTCGCGGCAATCTGCATCTGGGAGGGGGCGGCGGATTTCTACCGCGACCTCGCCTATCACGGCGGCATCCTGTGCGCCTTCGGCCGCGCCTGGTATCCGTCCCAGGTCAAGACGGTTCAGCACGGCGTCGGCGAGAACGGGTTCCGCAGCCGCATGAACGGGGACTGGGTCGCGGGTCCGCCGACGCTGACCCAGGAAGAGCTCGGCTCCAACCGCGCCGACTTCTGGCAGGACTGCTGCGACAACCCGCTCGACAGCGCCGAATACTGGCGGTCGCGCATGCCCGACTGGTCGAAGGTCGAGGTGCCGCTGTTCTCGTCCGGCAACTGGGGCGGACAAGGGCTCCATCCGCGCGGCAACTTCGAGGGTTTCGTGCGTTCGGCGTCGGACCAGAAATGGCTCGAAGTGCACGGCATCGAGCACTGGACCGAGTTCTACACCGATTACGGGGTGGCCCTGCAGAAGAAGTTCTTCGGGCATTTCCTGAAAGGGGAGGACACCGGCTGGGCGGAGCAGCCCAGGGTGCAGTTGCAGGTCCGCCATCCGGGCGAGAAATTCGTCGAGCGCCGCGAGGAGGACTGGCCTCTTCCGCGCACCCGGTGGACGAAGTTCTACCTCGCCGCCGACGGCCACGCCCTGACCGGGCAGCCGGCGCCGGCCGACGGCGCGGTCAGCTATGCCGGGCTCGGCGACGGCGCGACCTTCCTGACCGGGCCGATGGCGCAGGACACGGAAATCACCGGCCCGATGGCGGCCAAGCTGTGGATCTCTTCCGACACCGAGGATGCCGACCTCTTCCTCGTGGTGCGCGTGTTTGCGCCCGACCTGAAGGAGGTCACGTTCCAGGGCGCGCTCGATCCGCATACGCCGATCGCGCAAGGCTGGCTGCGCGCCTCGCACCGCAAGCTCGACGAAAGTCTCTCGCTGCCCTACCGGCCCTACCACACGCACGACGAAGTGCAGCCCCTGACGCCGGGCGAGGTCTACGAGCTCGATGTCGAGATCTGGCCGAGCTGTATCGTCGTGCCCAAGGGCTATCGGATCGGGCTGTCCGTGCGCGGGCGCGACTACGAATGGCCGGGCGGCCAGGCGGCGGGGCTCGGAACTCTGGGAGCGGTCTTCACCGGGGTCGGCCCGTTCAAGCACGACCATTCGGGCGACCGGCCGGCCGGCGTTTACGGCGGCACTGTGACGATCCACACGGGCCCCGGCCGGCCCTCCCATCTCCTGCTGCCCGTCATCCCCGGCTGACGGCGCGGCGGGAGGGTCTCAACCGGACGCGCGCTCCGCTTTCCCCGCGTCGATCAGGTCGCAAAGCTCTTCCGGGCTCACCGGGTATGACCCGATCACCACGTCGAAGGGTTCGAGCGCGTTTTCGATCGCCGCGATAATCGCCGCGGCGGCGGGAATCGTGCCGCCTTCGCCCGCGCCCTTGATGCCGAGCGGGTTGAGCGGGGAGGGCGTCTCCTGGTGGGTGACCGCGATGGGCGGCATCTCGGTCGCGATCGGCAGCAGGTACTCGCCGTAATTGTTGTTCAGCGGCTGCCCCGACTCGTCATAGACCATGCGCTCGAACAGCGCGTTGCCGATCCCGTGGACCACGCCGCCGACGATCTGCCCGTCGACCATCATCGGGTTGATCATCTTCCCGCAATCGTGCGCCACCGAATAGCGCAGCACCCGGACCTCGCCGGTCCCGATGTCGATTTCGACCTCGGCGACGTTCGAGCCGGATGCCGTGGGCATGCCTTCCGAGGTGCGGTAGGAGGTCGCCTCGAGCCCCGGCGAGAATCCGGCCGGCACTATGCCGCCGGCCATCGGTGCGAGCTGTTTCGCGAGATCGCCGTACGTGACCTTCATCTCGGGGACGCCGGCCACCCCGACCGCACCGTCCTCCACGACCAGATCCTCGAGCGAGGCCTCGAGCCGCTCGGCGGCGAGCTGCAGCGCCTTGTCCCGGACGCTTCCCGCCGCATCGAAGACCGCCGTAGAGGCGTTGACCGCGACCCGGCTGCCGATGGTGCCGACGCCCTGCGGGAAGGCGCCGGTATCGGCGGCGAGCACGTACACGTCCTCGATCGCGACGTCGAGCCGGTCGGCGCAGATCTGGGCCAGCATCGTCTCGTGCCCCTGTCCCTGGCTGGCCGCGCCGGTCTGGATCAGGACCTTCCCGTCGGGCTGGATCCGCACCGTGGCCCCCTCGTAGGGCCCGACCCCGGTATCCTCGATACAGCTCGAGACGCCGATCCCGAGATAGCGGCCTTCCGCCCGCGCCGCGGCCTGGCGCCGGGGGAAATCCTCGTAGTCGGAAAGCGCCAGCGCCTTGTCGAGGCAGCCCGCGAAGTCGCCGCTGTCGTACTTGATCGCCGACCCGTCGCGGAATTTCTGCCCCGTATCGTAGGGAAACCCGTCCGCCGGCACATAGTTCCGCCGCCGCACCTCGGCCTGGTCGAGATCGAGTTCGCGGGCGATGCGGGCGATCAGGCGCTCCATCGCAAAGGCCGCATTGGGCCGCCCGGCGCCGCGGATGGGCGAATTCGGGACGGTGTTGGTGAACACCACCTGCAGGGCGACATCGAGCGCCGGCAGGGCATAGGGGCCCGGCAGCGGCGTCAGCGAGGTCATGGGCAGCAGCAGCCCGTAGGGAACGAAGGCGCCGTTGTCGTGAACGACGCGCCCCCGCACGCCGAGCAGCCTGCCGTCGGCGTCGACCGCCGCCTCGAGCGTCCATTCCTGGTCGCGCTGGGTATTGGTGGTCACGAAATGCTCGCGCCGGTCCTCGATCCACTTGACCGGATGGCCCAGCGCGGACGCCGCCAGAGGGACGATGATCTCCTCGGCGTAGACGCCCGCCTTGGGCCCGAACCCGCCGCCCACATCGGGCGCAATCACCCGCACCCGCCCTTCGTCGCGGCCGAGATAGGCGGCGACGTTGCGCCGCACGAGATAGGGGCACTGGGTCGCCGAGATGATCGTGAGACCGTCGTGATGAGGGTTGTCCTCCGCGATCACGCCGCGGCATTCCATCGCATGGCAGCCGCCGCGGTGCTGCATGAAACGTTCCTCGAAGACATGCGCGGCTTTGCCGAACGCTGCATCGATATCGCCGAAGGCCACCCGCAGCCGCGCGGCGATGTTGTCGGGAGAGTCGAGATGGGCCAGAGGCGCGCCGCTCCCGGCGGCTTCCCGGCAGTCGACCACCGCGGGCAGCGGTTCGTAATCGACGGCCACGAGGCCGGCCGCATCCTCGGCGATATGGCGGGTCTCCGCGACCACGACCGCGATCGCCTGGCCCACGAAACACACCTCGTCCCGGGCCAGCGGATGCTGGGTGATCGGCTGGGTCAGGATCGGCGCGGGGTAGGGCTGGACCATCGGCCGGTCGTGATACTCCGCCGGGAAATCCTGCAGCGTGAAGACGCCGTGAACCCCCGGCAGCGCGCCGGCGGCTGCGGTGTCGATCGAGCGGATCCGCGCATGCGCCTCGGTCGAACGGACCATCGCGGCCTCGAGCATGCCGGGCAGTTGGATATCGTCGACATAGCGGCCGTTTCCGGTGATCAGCCGGAGATCTTCGACCCTGCGCACCTCGGCGCCGAAATAGCGAACGCCCATGGCTCAGCCCTGCTCCTCGGTGGTGTCGGCAGCGGTGACGGAGAGTGCGGCGGCAACGATCGGCTGATAGCCGGTGCAGCGGCAGATATTTCCCGAAATCGCCTCGCGCACCTGCCGTTCCGTCGGCGCCGGATTATCGCGCAGGAACGCGGTCAGCGACGTCAGCATGCCGGGCGTACAGAACCCGCACTGCAGGGCGTGATGGCTGCGGAATGCCTCCTGCAGCGGCGAAAGCGCACCGTCCTCGCCCGCCAGCCCCTCCACCGTGATCACGTCGGATCCGCGCGCCTGGACCGCGAGCATCAGGCAGGACCGCACGGCATGGCCGTCCACCAGGACGGTGCAGGCGCCGCAGACTCCGTGCTCGCAGCCCAGATGGGTGCCGGTCAGCCCGAGTTCGCGGCGCAGGAAATCGGCCAGATGCAGCCGGTCCTCGACCTCCGCCTCGACGGACTCGCCGTTGACGCTGAGCGAAATAGGGTGGCTGTGCTTCATCTCAGGCGTTCTCCCCGGCGCGCTGCGCCGCCATCGCAAGTGCGCGTTCGACCAGTACGCCGGTCAGCCTCTGACGGTAGGCGCCGCTGACATAGGCATCGCTCGACGCCTCGATCCCCCGCGCTTCGCCTGCGGCCGCGGCGAAGGCCGCCTCGTTCGCGGTTTCGCCCTGGAGCGCGGTCTCGATTTCCGCCAGGCGGACCGGATGCGGACCGACGCCGGCCACCGCGAGCGCCGCGCGCCGGATCGTCCGGCCTTCGAGGGAAAGCATCGCCGCCACGCCCACGATGGCGAAATCCCCGTGGCGCCGGGCGAACTCGACGAAGGCCTGGCCGTCGAGGGCGGCGTGCCCGGGAAGCCGGATGCGGACCAGCGCCTCGTCCGCCTCGAGGTTCGGCGTCATGTAGCCGAGGGGCCAGTCGGCGACGGCGATCTCGCGCTCTCCGCCCCGGCTGCGGACCGACAGGCGGGCATCGGCAGCCGCGGCGATGCAGGGCAGTTCGGCGGACGGATCGAGATGGCAGAGACTGCCGCCGACGGTGCCGCGGTTGCGGGTCTGGAAGTGGCCGACCTGCGCGAGCGCTTCGGCGAGAATCGGAAAGCGGCCGAGCGCTGCGCCGTCGGCCATCAGATCGCGCTGGCGGGTCATCGCGCCGATTTCGATGCCGTCGTCCGTCTCCTTCACGCCGGCGAGACCTTCGACGCCGTTCAAGTCGATGAGATGGTCCGGCATGGCGTACCGCATGTTCAGCATCGGCATGAGCGACTGGCCGCCGGCCAGCAGCCTGGCGTTCTCCTTTTCCGCCAGCAGCCCCGTGAGCTCGTCCAGCGTCGACGGACCGTGATAGGCAAACGGCGCCGCTTTCATCCAGTGTCTCCCACCGCGCAGGGTCTCGCCCGACCAATGTCGCGAATTTTTCCGAAAGCGCAATTGTCTTGTTCGGACAGTCCCCCGCCGCCGCGCCGCGGCCGGGTGACCTTGTCCGCCCTCGGGGACTTCGCTAACCTGCCGGCCGGGTGTGGTCAACCGACAGGTTGTACAACGGAATTGGGGGGGATCCGTCGAATGAGCAGGTATTCGAGACGCGACGTCGTAAAGGGCGGTTTGACCATCGCCTCGCTTTCCGCGCTGCCGGTGGGCATTCCGGGGCTCGCCTACGGTGCGACCGAGGACGAAAGGATCGTCGCGGCCGCGAAGGGCGCGGGCGGCGGCGACCTGAAAGGCATGATCTGGTCGAACTACTACGTCGCCATGACGCCGTCGATGGAGCGGTTCAAGCAGGCGACCGGGATCGGCGTCGGCAGCATTCAGGACATTTCGATCTTCGTCATTCCGCAGCGGGCGATGGCCGAGGCGCTGTCGCGCTCGCCGGAATTCGATTTCTTCCATGTCGATTCCAACATGATCCCCTCGCTCGCGTCGGCGGGGCTTCTGGAGCCGCTCGACGGATACATGAAAAAGGCCGATTTCTCGATCGATGCGGTCGGGACCTACGGCAATTTCATGCGCTACAAGGGCAATACCTACGGCATTCCGACCGACGGCAACGTCCACGTCCAATTCACCCGCAAGGATCTCATGGAGAACCCGGACGAGCAGAAGCGCTTCGCCGACAAGCACGGCAAGAAGCTCGACTATCCGGTGACCTGGGAGGACGACCAGCAGTTGATGGAGTTCTTCCATCGGCCCGATCAGGGCATCTGGGGTTCGGCCAACCTGCGCAACCGGGCCAACGGCGTCACCTGGTGGTACATGTATTTCTACTCGGCGGGCGGTTTCCCGTTCGACGACGACATGAACCCGACCCTCGACACGCCGGCGGGACGTTACGCGGTCGAGACCTATCTCAACATCAAGAAGGTTTCCCATCCCGAGGCGCCGGGCTGGGGTACGCCGCAGATGATCCCGCGGATTACCTCCGGCAAGGCGTTTGCGTGCCAGTACTGGGACGGCATCATCGCGCTCAACGAGAACCCGAAGAAGTCGAAGACGGCCGGCATGTGGCATTACAGCCTGGCGCCCGGCTCGAAGTTCTCCGGCAAGCTGATCCACCGCTCGATCTCGTCCCCGCTGGGCGCGATCCTGGTCAACCGCTATTCCAAGAACAAGGAAAAGGCGGCCTACATGGCGATGTGGTGGGGCTCGCTCAAGAACTCCGAAGAGATCGTCGCCGACCGGGTCAACACGTTCCACGACCCGTGGCACACCGGCCACATGACATCCGATGCAGTCAAGACGGCCTACACGCCGGGCGGCCTGGCCGCGATCGAGACCAGCCTGAAGGTCGCCTCGCCACCGATCTACCTGACCGGCTACCTCGAGTTCCAGGACCAGCTCGCCAAGAACCTGTCCGAAGCCTATGTCGGGCAGAAGAAGGCGGACAGCGTCCTCAAGGATACCGAGGAGGCCTGGGGCAAGATCGTCAGGCGCATCGGCAAGCGCCGGCTCAAGAAGGAGCTGGCCAGCTACAAGGCGGTCTTCCCGAAGGTCGACGTCCCGACCTGATCCGCGTTCAGTCGTAAGGCCGTAGGAGGCGCGCCCAGGCCGCGCGCCTCCTGGGCCGTCGGAACCCGGACACGATGGCGACCAACGCAGCCGCGGCCCCGTGGGAAGCGCGGGCCAGCACGCGCGAGATGACCCAGGCGCGCGCCGTCCGCCGCTTCAAATGGACGGTCCTCGGCGTGTTCCTGGCGTTGATGATCGGCGTGCTCGGACCGGTCCTGTTTTTGCAGCTGTACTTCTCGTTCCACGATTTCTCGATCTATCTCGGAAGCTGGTGGGACGCCGAGTTCGCGGGTCTGGAGATCTTCGAGGAGGTGGTCACCGACCCCCGGCTCGGGATCGCCATCATCCGCTCGCTGCTGTTCGCCGCCGGCTCCACGATCGGCTGTTTCGTGATCGGTTTCGGCCTGGCGCTGCTGATGTACCGGCCGTTCCGCGGCCAGGCGATGTTCTACATCGTCTTCATCCTGCCGATGCTCACCGTGCCGATCGTGATCGCCTACACCGGCGAGATGCTGCTCTACCAGAAGGGTCCGGTTAACGACGTGCTGAGCTGGATCACCGGTCGGGACATCAACGTCATCTGGCTGGCGAATGCGAGGATGGCGCTCACCACGGTGATGCTGCTGGAAATCTGGAACTGGGTCCCGTTCTCCTTCATCATCATGATCGCCGGCCTCGCCTCCCTGCCGAAGGAGCCGCAGGAAGCGGCCCAGATCCTCGGCGCCTCGAAGTGGCGGATATTCCTGGAAATCCAGCTGCCGCTGCTGCGGCCGGTGATCATCCTCGCGATCGTGCTGCGCTTCCTCGAGGCGATGGCGGAATTTCCCAAGGCCTGGTCCCTGTTCCAGGGCGGGCCTGGCTCGGCCACCGAGACCATCCCGATTTATCTCTACATCACCACGTGGCAGTACTTCGAAGTCTCCAAGGGCGCCGCGATGTCCTATGTCGTGATGATGATCATGATCGGGATCGTGCTGGCCGCGATTTACCTGCTGCGGCGCGAGAAGCGGGCGCTGGACGAGATGTACGGCGTCGCGGCAGAGGACAGGGCGGGCTGAGCGATGGCGATGAGCCGCGCACGGAAGAAGACCGTTTTCGAGGCCGGGCGCTACGCGATACTCGTGGTCTGGCTGCTGATCGTGGCCTTCCCGATCTTCTGGGTGATCTCCACCTCGTTCAAGCCCGATCACGAATGGTTCGCCTGGCCGCCGGTCTACTGGTCGCAGGAACCGACGCTGAACAACTACCTCAACGTCTGGACCGACCATTCGGAATACGAGGACACGCAGTATATCAAGTCGCTGCAAAAGCCCTGGATCGCGCTCAGGAACAGCCTGGTCATCTCGCTCACCTCGACCATTCTGGCCGTGGGCTTCGGGGCGATCATCGCCTACGGGGTCTCGCGCTACCGGATCCTGTCGGAAGTGCGGATGTTCCAGCTTCTGATGCTCCGCATGGTGCCGCCGATCGTCGTGGTGGCGCCCCTCTCGCTCTACTATTCGACGCTCGGTCTGCTGGATACCGTCCTGGGGCTTGTGATCGTCTATTTCCTGACCACCCTCCCCTACGCGGTGTGGATGACCAAGAGCTTCATCGACGAGGTGCCGCGGGAGGTGGAGCAGGCGGCGATGATTCTCGGCGCAAGCCGCTGGCGAACGATCTGGGAGGTGGTGCTGCCGCTGGTCCGCTCCGGTCTGGTTGCCACGTTCCTCTTCATCCTGATCCTGACCTGGAGCGAATATCTCCTGGCCCTGATCCTGTCCAAGACCGAGGTGGTGACCCTCCCGGTCGAACTCAGCAAGTACGAGGGATCGACCGAGGGCCGGGTTTACGGCCGGCAGGCCGCTCTCGCCGTCGGCGTCACGATTCCCCTGGTGATCATCGGCGTTTTCATCCGCAAGCACCTGGCGCGCGGGTTCAGCTTCGGCATGGTGAGAAGGTAGCGGCGTGGCACAGATCGAACTGCGGAACCTGCGCAAGGAATTCGGCCGGTCGGTGGTCGCGGTCAAGGACCTCGGCCTGGTGATCGACGACGGTGAGTTCCTCGTCATGGTCGGCCCCTCGGGATGCGGCAAGACCACCACGCTCCGCATGATTGCGGGTTTCGAGGACCCCAGCGCCGGCGAGATCCGCATGGACGGGGCCGTGGTCAACGACCTGGAACCCGGCGACCGCAACCTGGGCATGGTTTTCCAGAGCCACGCGCTGTTTCCCCACAAGACCGTGGCCCAGAACATCGAGTTCGGCCCGAGGATGCAGAAGGTCGATCCCGAGGTCCGCCGCCGGCGGGTGCGCGAGGTGGCCGAAATGGTGCGGATCACCCACCTGCTCGACAAGATGCCCGGCCAGTGCTCGGGCGGCGAATCCCAGCGCGTCGCCCTGGCGCGCACCCTGATCACCGATCCCGATACCTTCCTGCTGGACGAGCCCCTGTCGAGCCTCGATGCCAAACTGCGGCGCGAGATGCGGGCGGAGGTGGACCGGCTCCACCAGGAGCTCGGCAAGACCTTCATCTACGTCACCCACGACCAGGAAGAGGCGATGACGCTGGCCGACCGCATCGTGGTGATGCGCGCCGGCGAGATCGAGCAGGTCGGCTCGCCGCTCGAAATCTACAGCGATCCGGTCTCGCTCTTCGTCGCCGATTTCTTCGGCAGCCCGTCGATGAACCTGATCCCCGGCAAGATCGAGCGGACGAACGGCGGCTCCGTCTTCAACAATCCCCGCGCATCGATTCCGCTGCCGCCGGCGTTCGCGCGGGCCGAGCCGGGGTCCGGCACCTTGGGAATCCGGCCCGAACATCTGGCCGTCGGCACCGAAGGCGAGCTGGTCGAGAAAATCCACCTGGTCGAACCGTTGGGGAAGGACACCCTCCTCTACTTCGACTACGGCGGCGAACGCGATCTGATCGCGGTGGTCGATGGCGTCTCGTCGTACCGCGCCGGCACCGAGCTGGGGGTGAGCTTTACCCCGGAACATCTCTTCCTCTTCGACGAGGACGGCCGCAGGATAGGTCCGACCGCCTGACGCCTGTCCGCGGGAACGGCCGGACGCGGAACCCGGCGGTGCAGAGGGGGCGACCGGCCATGTACGACTTTACCTTCGGCGACATCCGCCTCACCCGGATCGTCGAAACCGAGATGCCGCTGCTCGAGGCGAAGGCGTTCTTTCCCGATTGGAACGAGGCCGCCGTCGCCCCGCACGCCGGCTGGATGGTGCCGCGGCACTATCGGCCCGACACCGGGATGGTGGTGCTGGCGATCCAGGCGTTCCTGATCAGGACGCCCCGCCACACCATCCTGGTGGACAGCTGCGTCGGTAACCGGAAACCGCGCAACCGGGAGATCTTCAACGACGCCCGGTTCCCGTGGATGGACCGGTTCATGGCGATCGGGGTGCATCCGGAAGAGATCGATTTCGTGCTGTGCACCCACCTGCACGTCGATCACGTGGGCTGGAACACCCGCCTCGAGGACGGGCGTTGGGTGCCGACCTTCCCCAACGCCAGATACATCTTCGCCCGCACCGAACTGGATTTCTGGCTGGCCCAGTCCGAACAGGGGTTGATGACCCGGACCGGTGATTATGTCGCCGACAGCGTCATCCCGATCCTGGAGGCGAAACGCGACCTGCTGGTGGAGATGGACCACCAGATCGAGGACGGGATCGCACTCGCCCCGCTGCCCGGCCACACCCCGGGGCAGGTCGGTTTGCACATCGCCTCGGGCGGCGCCGAGGCGATGTTGTGCGGTGACCTGATGCACCACATGATCCAGTGTCATATTCCCGCCTGGAGCACCATCGCCTGCGCCGACCGGGCAGCGGCGCGGGCGACCCGGGAAGCCTTTCTCGACCGCTACGCCGACACCGGCGTGACCATCATGCCGTCGCATTTCCCCAACCCGACCGCGGGCCGTATTGTCGCGGAAGACGACGCCTTCGCGTTCCGCTATCTCGGAGAATGACCGGCCGATCCTGCGATCGCCGGCATCGGGCCGCCCCCGCCGCCAGCGCCAGGACCCGCCGGAAGGAAGACCCGCCATGATCGAGCGCACCATAGATGTCCCGACCCCGGACGGCGCCATGCCGACCTTCGTGACGTGCCCGGAGAGCGGCGGGCCCTTCGCGCCGGTTGTGCTGTTCATGGACGTATGGGGCTTTCGCGAGCTTCTCTGCGACATCGCCCGGCGCATCGGCACGGTCGGGTACGCCGCCGCGGTGCCGGATCTCTACTACCGCGAGGGCGGACCGGCGTTCGACTACCGCCATCCGGACGGCCGCACGCGCTCGCTGCACGACCTGCCGCAGGAGGACCAGGACAGGGTTCTCGCCGTGCAAAAGCACCTGTCCGACGACATGGCGGTCGCCGACTGCGGCGCGCTGCTCGCCTTCTTCGACGACGATCCTGCGGTTCGCGGCGGACCCGTGGGTTCGATCGGCTGGTGCATGGGCGGGCGCCACGTCATTCGCGCCGCGGGCGCCTATCCGGGACGTTTCCGGGCGACGGTCGGCCTGCACCCGACCCGGCTGGTCGGCGACGACGGGCCCGCCGCACCCTGGCGCGACGCCGCGAAATGCGCCGGCGAGGTTTATATCGGCTACGGCGAGCACGACCCGTTCACCCCGCCGGAGGTCGTCGAGACGGTCCGGGCGGCTTTCTCGAACTCGTCCGCCCGTTTCGAGCACATCGTTCACCGGGGCGCGCAGCACGGCTACGCCATCCCCGACCGCGACGTATTCGACAAGCACGCCGCCGCACGCGACTGGGAACGCGCCTTCGCACTCTACCGCCGGGTGCTCGGCTGACCGCGCACCGCCGCCGCGCTCCGCTCCTTCCCCGACCCCGGCCGTGCCCCGCTTCTCCGCCAACATCTCGATGCTGTTTGCCGAACGCGCCTGGCTCGACCGGCCCGCGGCAGCCGCCGCTGCCGGGTTCGAGGCGGTCGAGATCCAGTTCCCCTACGACCGGCCGGCGGAAGACTGGCTGCGGGCGATCGAGCGGGCGGGGCTCGCCGTCTCGGTCATCAACGCGCCGGTCGGCGACATGCTGACCGGCGGACCCGGCCTCGCGGCGACGCCGGGCCGGGAGAAGGATTTCCGGCTGGCAGCGGAGACGGCGCGCGATGTCGCGGCGGTGCTCGGGCCGCGCAGCGTCAACATATTGCCCGGCTACCCCGAACGGCACGGCTACGGCCGCGCCCGCTGCCTCGAGACCCTGGCGGAAAATCTCCGCATCGCGGCCGACCTGCTGGGCGGGATCGGGGTCGGCGCGGTCGTCGAGGCCGTCAACACGGTAGACCGGCCGGGCTTCCTGCTGTCGACCAGCGAGCATGCGCTCGACGTCATCGACCGGGCCGGCTGCGACAACCTGGCGCTGCAGCACGACCTCTATCACATGGACATCATGGAAGGCCGGCTGGTCGCGCGCCTCGAGGAGATTGCGCCGCGTATCGGCCATATCCAGTTCGCCGACAATCCCGGCCGCGGCGAGCCCGGCACCGGGGCCATCGACTTCCCGGCGGTCTTCGCCGCCCTCGACCGGTTGGGCTACGGCGGCTGGGCGGCGGCGGAATACCGGCCGAGCCGGACCACCGAGGAGACCCTGGGCTGGATGGCCGAAGCGGGCTGACCGCGAGGCCGGTGTCGACGCGCCGATGGACGGTGCGGGCCTGGCGGGCTAACACGGGTGCGCCCACCCGACACCGCATCGAGGAACCCGTCCGATGACCACGATCAACATTCAGTTTTCCCTGTTTTCGGCCTTTTACTCGCCGCTGATCGCGACCATGGCCGCCGGGTTCCTGTCCGAGGAAGGGCTGGAGCCCGAATGGTCGGTCTCGCCGCCCGGCATCTCGGCCATTGCGGCGCTGAAGGACGGCACCGCCCATGTCGTGCAGTCGGCGCTCAGCCAGGGGTTCGCGCCGCTGTCGAGAGGGGACGATCCCGGCGTCGTCCATTTCGCCCAAGTCAACGAGATGGACGGTTTTTTCCTGACCGGCCGGGAACCCGACCCCGATTTCGCCTGGCGCAAGCTCGAGGGCGCGGAAGTCGTGCTGTTCGGCGGCGGCCAGCCGTTGGCCATGTTCAAATACGCCTGCCTCAAGGCGGGTATCGATTACGGCCGCCTCAAGGCCGTCCACCCCGGCAACGCCGCCGAGATCGACCGCGCCTTCCGCGACGGGCAGGGCGCCTATGTCCAGCAGCAGGGTCCGTTCCCGCAGCAACTGGAGGCCGACGGGGTCGGACACGTGGTGGCGCAGGTCGGGCATCAGGTCGGCCGCTGCGGTTTTTCCAGCCTCTGCGCCCGGCCGGAGTGGCTGGAAACCGACATGGCCCGCGCCTTCACCCGCGCCTACCGCAAGGCCCGCCGGTGGCTGAACGAGACGCCGGCGGAGGAGGTCGCCCGGGTCGAGAAATCCTGTTTCCCGGATATCGACCTGCCGGTGCTCGAGCGCTGTATCGCCGCCTACCGGAAACTGGGCTGCTGGACGCCGCATATCGAAATTACCCGGGAGGCCTTCGAGGCAACCCTCGACGTCTATGCGAGCAACGGCCTGATCGAGGAGCGCTTCGCCTACGACCGGGTCTGCGCGCTGCCTCCCGAGGCCTGAAAACGACACGCCGCCGAACGGCCTCCGTCCCCGCGCCCCCCGCGGCGTCCGCCGGAAAGGCGGCCCCTTGCGCGGCGCCGCCGGAATCGGCGAGGATTCGCCAGCCTTCCACCGCAAATCCAGGGAATTGCCATGAAACTCTACTACGCAAAGGGCACATGCTCGTTCGCGCCGCATGTCGGGCTGCGCGAGGCCGGTCTCGATTTCGAGCTGGCGGCGGTGGACCTGCGGGAAAAGACTCTCGCCGACGGCGGCGACTATCTCGCGGTCAACCCGCGGGGTTACGTGCCCCTGCTGGAACGCGACGACGGGACGCGGCTCGCGGAATGCGCGGTCATCCTGCAATGGATCGGCGACCGGATGCCCGAATCGGGCCTCGCGCCGGCGGCGGGAACCGAGGAACGCTACCAAGTGCAGGAGTGGCTGAGCTTCACCGGCGGCGAACTGCACAAGGGGCTTCCGATGCTGTTCCTCCCCTACGTGCCGGACGCCATGCGGCCGGTCGCGCGGGCCCGGCTCGAGACGCGGCTCGGCTTCCTCGACGGCGCGCTCGAGGGCCGTGAATGGCTGATGGGCGAGACCTTTACCATCGCCGACGTCTATTGCGGCGCCATCCTCAACTGGTCGAAGCCGGCCAAGTACGATCTCGGCCAGCATCCCAACGTCGCGGCGTTCCACGAGCGGTTCTGCGCGCGCGACAGCGTCAAGGCGGCGCACGCCGCGGAAGAGGCGGCGGGGTAGGGGCCCGTCATGGTCAAGCTGCTGGAAAGCGATATCCGCACGCGCGAGGTGCTCGGCTGGAAAGGGGTACACCTGTTCCACTTCCACGGTTCGTCATGTTCGCAGAAGACGCGGATCGTCCTCAACCTCAAGGGCGTCGACTGGCAGGCGCACCCCATCGACATCTCGGCGAGCGAGAACATCGGCGACTGGTATCTCGGCATCAACCCGCGCGGGATGGTGCCGACGCTGGTGATCGACGGCGAGGTCCATATCGAAAGCAACGACATCGTCACCGAACTCGACCGGCGGTTTCCCGACCCGCGCCTGATTCCGGAGGGCCGCGAGACCGAAATGTCCGATGCGCTGCGCCACGAGGACGAGCTGCACCACGACCTGCGGACCGTCTCGTTCCGCTTCACCCGGCCGCGCAGCCGTGCGCCCAAATCGGCGGAGACGCTGGCCGAGTACCGCGCCGGCGGCAGCGGCACGGTGCAGGGCGAGGCCGACGCCAGCAAGGCGGCCGAGATCGCGTTCTGGGAGCGTATTGCGCGGGACGGGATCACCGACGAGGCAGCGCGCGCCTCGATCGCGCAGTTCCGGCGGTCGTTCGAGGATCTGGACCGTCGGTTGGACGCTGCGCCCTGGATTATGGGCGCGCAAATCAGCCTGGCCGACATCGCCTGGTTCATCTATGTGAACCGGCTGATCCTTTGCGGCTATCCGGTGGAACGTCTGCACCCGCGGCTGTTCGCCTGGTTCCGGCCGCTGAGCGAACGGCGCGAATTCGCCCGCGAGGTGGAGGCGCCGCCGGAGGTCCGCAAGGCGATCGAGGAAACCCAGCGCCGGCAGCGCGAGGCCGGCGAAACCCTGGTCGATATCGCCGGCCTCTGATCGGCGATCCGCCCGCCCGGCTGCCGGAAGAAGACCCCGCGCGGGTTCGCCGCTTGCTTGCCGGCGCGCGCGGGGCATCGCGAAGGGGAAACCGGCGCCCGGCACCTGCGCTCCCCGGTTGTCGCTGCAGTTCGTGGAATTCATGTGATTTCCCGCCTCCGTCGGTGAAAAAAAGGACGCCGGTCCTGCCGGCGCCCTCATCTCGCGATCATGGCAAATTTACCCGGATTCACGTCCCGTGTCAAGCAATAATTTTCCTTATAAGAAAATTTCTGTAAATTTCGCCATCCACCGCCCCATTCCCGGTGCAGGATGGGTTCGGCCGTGCGCAGCCATCCGGAGCCGTGCGCCCGGCATTCCGGCCGCGGCCGGCTCCGCCGGCAACGGCAGCGGGGCGCGCGGGCGTTTCGTTGTGGCCGGCAAGGGGCTCGGCTACAGTTCGCCGCGAATCGTCAGACGATCATCGACATGACGACCGCCAGGGGAGATCGCGTCAAAATGATGAAACGGACACTCGCCGCCGCTGCCGGCATCGCCGCGCTCGCGCCGCTTCTTGCCGTCGAAAGCCACGCCGCCGAACGCTGGACATGCAACGTCTTCACCGGCCCGAAGCACTTCATCAACAAGGCCCTGAAACCGTGGGGCAAGCAGGTTCGCGAGGTCACCAAGGGGGAGGTCAGGGTCAACTTCCTGCCGACCAGCGCTGCGCCGCCGCCGAAGCAGATCGACGGCATCGTCGCCGGCACCTACGACTGTGCATTCATCTTCCACGCCTTCACGGCCAAGCGGGCGGCGGGGCCGCAGTTCGGCATTCTTCCGTTCCTCAGCGAGGGAACCGCGGAAGAGGGTTCGGTCGCCTACTGGCGCACCTGGAACAAGCATTTCGGCCCGAAGAAGGAGTTCGAGGACGACGGGATCAAGATCCTTTCCATGTTCCAGTTCCCGGGCGTCCATTTCTGGACGGCGAAGGACAAGCCGATCAACGCGATCGCCGATCTTAAGAGCCAGAAGATGTGGGCCCTGGCCGGGACATCCTCGCGCACGATGAAGGCGGCCGGCGTCGCCCATGTCTCCGGCCCCGCAGCCCGGCTGGCAGAGTTCACCCAGACCAAGGTCGTCCAGGGGCTCGCCGGGATCACGCGGGCCGGTATCGTCAATTTCGCCGGCGTCCAGTTCCCGAAATCCGGCACCTTCACCGGCAAGACGATCATGGCCCCGTCCTTCGCATGGATGGTCAGCAAGAAACGCTGGGATGCGCTGACCGCCGACCAGAGGAAGGCGGTCATGTCGGTGTCCGGCGAGACGCTCGCCCGCGCGGTGGGGGTCGAGGCGGACAAGTACGAAGTCATCGCCGCGAAGAAGCTCGCGAAGAGCGGCGTGGTCGAGGTGAAGGCGGACAAGCAGTTCGAGGCGGCGCTTCTGAAGGTGGCGCAGCCGCAGACCCGCGCGTGGATCGAACGGGTCAAGAAGATGGGCGTGGACGGCGCCGAGGTGCTCGCCGATTTCGACAGGATCGTCGGCGAACTGGGCTCGTAGGCCGCGCAACGGGACGCTCCGTCCGGCGGGCGCCAATCCGCGAAATCGGATCCGCGCCCGCCCTTCGGGCGGACATGACGCATGATCCGGCTGACCGACCGCATCCACGTCGTGGCAAAGTGGCTCGCGGCCGCTGCGCTGCTGACCATGATGGCCCTGACCTTCATCGACGTGAATCTGCGCTACTGGCTGGGCCAGCCGATCCTCGGCAGCAATGAGATGACCGAGTTTCTTCTCGGCACGGTGGTGTTCAGCGGGCTGGTGATCGTGACCGGGGAGCGGTCCCACATCGTGGTCACGTTGTTCGAACGGCTGCTGATGCGGCAGATCCCGGGTGCTTACCGGTGGCTCGGGATCGGCACCAACGTGGCCGGTATCGCCGCGGTCACCTATCTCATCACCAACTACACCGTATTCATGTACGGCCAGGGCAACGAAACCGAGATCCGCCACTGGCCCTGGTGGTGGCTGGGGGCGCTGTTGTCGGCGCTCTCCGCCCTGGCGATCCCGATGGCGGTGCGCGCCGTGCGGTCGCCGCTCAAGGGGTTCGAGATGGAGACGCTCCGCCCGGCCGGCGATGAAAGCGGGCCGCTTGCGGCAGAGCGCACCCCGAGAGATCCGCTCTGATGGAAATCTCCATCGCGGCGTTCGCCGTCATCCTCCTTCTCAGCTTCGTCGGCATCCCGTTGGCCTATGCGACGCTCGCCGTCGGATTCGTCGGATTCTGGATCGTCCGGGGCGACGTCACCGCCGCGGTCGTGCTCTCGGGGCAGGAGATTTTCGATTTCTCCACCCTGTTCGGGCTGTCGGTGGTTCCGCTGTTCATCCTCATGGGGACGCTGATCCAGCGCGCCAACATCTCGGACGAACTCTACGAGGCGGGGTACGCCTGGGTCGGCAAGTACAAGGGCGGGCTGGCGATGGCGACGGTCCTTTCCTGCGCCGGGTTTTCCGCGGTCAGCGGCTCCTCGCTCGCCACCGCCGCCACCATGGCACGGGTCGCGATGCCGCCCATGCGCCGCTACCGCTATCAGGATTCGCTGGCGTCGGGGACGCTCGCCGCCGGCGGCACGCTCGGCATCATGATTCCGCCCAGCGTCCCGATGATCATCTACGGCATCGTGACGGAGACCAATATCGGGTTCCTGTTCATCGCCGGGATCGTGCCGGGTCTGCTGCTCACGCTCTCCTATCTCGGCGCGGTCCGCGTCCGCGTGATGATGAATCCCGCGCTCGGCCCGCCCGGAGAGCCGGTCGACCGGGCCGAGAAGTGGCGGACGCTCTACAAGATTTGGCCGATCCTGGTGCTGTTCTTCCTGGTGTTGGGGGGCATCTATCTCAGCGTGTTCACCCCGACCGAGGCCGGCGCGGTGGGCTGCGTGGGCGCGTTCGCCTTCGCGCTGTCGCGGGGGCGCATGTGGAGCATACGCGAGATCGTCGAGGTTGCGGCCGATGCGGCCGTCATCTCGGCGCGCATCTTCATCATCGGCGGCGCGGCGCTGATCTTCGGGCAGTTCCTGAACTTCGCAGGACTCTCCGGCGCGCTGGTCGATTTCACCGACAGTTTCAATCTCGGCCCGCTGACCCTGCCGCTGGTGATCTGCGCCATCTGCATCGTGATGGGCATGATCTTCGAGAGCATCGGCATCCTGCTGCTGATCGTCCCGGTCTTCCTGCCCTCGCTCGAGGCGGTGGCGGGCGACTCGGCGATCGACCCCGATTTCTATCTTGTCTGGTTCGGGATCGTCGTGATCATCGTCGTCGAACTCGGACTGATCACGCCGCCGATCGGCATCAACGTGTTCACCGTCAAGTCGGTCATCCCGGATGTCGAGTTGACACGGATTTTCGCCGGCGTGGTGCCGTTCGTGGTCGCCGACCTCGTGGTCCTGGCGCTGATCTTTCTGCTTCCGGGCCTCGCGATCTTCCTGCCGTCGGTGATGCCCTCGTTCTGAACCGCCGCGCGTTCGACGGGAGGACTACCCCTGCACACAGATCGGCCGCCCGGCAAGACGACGATCGCCGATCTCAACGCGGCGGCGCGGCCGGACTTCGTTGCGGTTCTCGGCCCTGTCTTCGAGCATTCGCCGTGGATCGCCGAAGAAGCCTGGCGCGCGCGCCCCTTCGCCGCGGCCGAGGACGTGTTCGCGGCCATGACGGCGGCGATCGGGGCGGCCGGCGCGGCGCGGAAACTGGCGCTGATCCACGCCCATCCCGACCTCGCCGGCAAGGCGGCAAGGGCCGGCGCGCTGACCGGGCATTCGACGCGCGAACAGAACGATGCCGGGCTCGACCGGCTGACCGAGGCGGAGTTCGCGCGTTTCCACCGGCTCAACGGCGCCTACCGCGCGCGCTTCGGTTTTCCCTTCGTCATCGCGGTGCGCGGCCACACGAAGAACAGCATCCTCAAGGCTTTCGAGCGTCGGCTGGCCAACGAGGCGGCGGTCGAGATGGATGAGGCGCTGCGCAATATCGCTATGATCGGCCGGTTCCGGCTGTTCGATCTGCTGGACGACTGAAGCGTCACCACACCTCCGGGGCGGCCCCATGGAAGCGACCCTGAGCGAATGGCTCAATCTGGTCCTGCGCTGGACCCATATCATCACCGGGATCGCCTGGATCGGCTCGTCCTTCCTGTTCATGTGGCTCGACAGCCATCTGGAAAAGCCCGATCCGCCGCGCAAGGGGGTCGAGGGCGAGCTCTGGATGACCCACAGCGGCGGTTTCTACGTCGTCGAGAAGATGGACCTTGCGCCCGAGGAGGTGCCGCGGACCCTTCATTGGTTCAAATGGGAAGCGGCCTGGACCTGGATCTCGGGATTCCTGCTGCTCTGCCTGATGTATTACTACGGGGCGGAGATCTACCTGATCGACCGCGCGGTCGCCGACCTGTCCCGGATCGAGGCGATCGCCATCGGCCTCGGCCTGCTGGCAGTGTCCTGGGCGGTCTACGACGCACTCTACAAGTCGCCGCTCCGCCACCGCGGCGCTGTGGTCGAATGCATCGGGTTCGCGCTCCTCATCGCCGTTGCCTACGGGCTCACCCACGTTTTCAGCGCCCGCGGCGCCTACATGCATGTCGGCGCCATGCTCGGCACCATCATGGTCGCCAATGTGTGGATGATCGTCATTCCGGCGCAGCGCAAACTGGTCGAGGCGACGAAGGCGGGAACGGCGCTGGATGCCAACCTGGCCTTCAACGCCAAGCAGCGGTCGGTCCATAACAACTATATGACGCTGCCGGTCATCTTCATCATGATCAGCAGCCATTATCCGACGACGTTCGGCCACGAATTCGGCTGGGCGATACTCATCGTCGTCTTCGCCGCGGGTGCGCTGGTCCGCCACTGGTTCAATCTGCGCAACGCGGGGAGAAGCCGCATCTGGCCGGTGCCGGCAGCGGTCGTCCTCGTTCTCGCGGCCGCCTATGCGACCTTGCCGGATGCGGCGACGACCGCGGCCGATGCGGATGCCGATCCGGTCACCTTCGCCCAAGCCTACGACATCGTGGCCCGGCGCTGCGTTTCCTGCCATGCCGCGCGGCCCGCCGACGAGAACTTCGACGCGCCGCCGAAGGATGTCGTCTTCGACACGGCCGAGCAGATACGGGCCCAGGCGGCGAAGATCAGGGCGGTCGCCGTCCTCACCAAAACCATGCCGGTCGGCAACGAAACGGAGATGACCGACGAGGAGCGCCGCGTTCTCGGGCGCTGGATCGTCGAAGGGGCGGAGATTGAATAGCCGCCTCTGCCGCCCCGCGCTGGCCGCGTTGCTGTTGGCCGCGGCGGCGTGGTCCGCGGGGGTTCAGGCCCGCACCGTCGATATCGCCGCCGATTTCGCCGCGGGAAACTGGCCCGCCGTCGATCCCTTCGCCGGGGCGCAGGGCGTCCCGGTCGTGCTACAAAGCTCGAGCCCGTTCGGGCTGTCCGAGATGGGCGCGGCCGCCGGGGTGCAGGCGCCGGCGCGGCTGTTCCTGCCCTCCGGTCCGCCGGAAGACGGCGGAATACCGGCGGTGGTGCTTCTCCACGGCGCCGCCGGCGTCCTCCACCATCGCGAACTCGCCTACGCGCGTCAGTTTGCGGCGATGGGCATCGGCGCGCTGGTGATCGACACCTTCGCCGCGCGGCGCGATCGGGCCGCCGGATTCGTCGAGCGCCTGCTCGAAGTGACCGAAACGATGATGATCGCCGATGCCTATGCCGGGCTCCGCTATCTGGGGCGCCACCGGCTCATCGATCCCGCCCGGGTGGCGCTCATGGGGTTTTCCTATGGAGGCATGGCGGCGGTGTTCGCCGCGTACGCGCAGGTCGCGGAGAAGGCGGCGCCGGGCGGGCTTCGCTTCGCCGCCCACGTCGCCTTCTACGGCCCCTGCCTGGCCCGCTTCGAAGACAACCGGGCGACCGGCGCTCCCGTCCTGATGATGTGGGGCACCGAGGATGCGCTGATCGATCCCGCCCGCTGCATGGAGATCGCGGCCGACCTGAGAGAGGGCGGCGCGCAGGTCAGAACCGCGGCCTACGACGGCGCCTACCACCAGTGGGACGGCGCCTGGGAGGGCCCGTTCGAGATCGGCCGCAATCTTTCGGCCTGCCGGTTCCGGGTCGGCCGGAACGGCGTCGCGCGCGACCGCCTTACCTATCTGCCGATGACCGATCCGTGGCTGCGGCGGGCCATTCTCGGGCTCTGCGTCAGCGCGAGCGGTTACAAGATCGGCCGCGACGACAGGATCCGGACGCTGTCGAACCGCGATGTCGGCCGTTTCCTGGCCCCGGTATTGTTCCTGCGCGAGGTAAACGGCGATGGGTAGGCTGACGACGCATGTTCTCGATACGGCGGCCGGCCGGCCGGCGGCGGGCGTCCGGGTGGCGCTTTACCGGGCGGAGGATCCCATGCGGGCCGTGGCCTCGGCGACGACCAACGACGACGGCCGCTGCGAAGAGCCGATTTGCGAGGGCGAGGCGTTCCGGCCCGGCGTCTACGAGCTCATCTTCCACATCGGCGACTATTTCCGGGATGCCGGCCGCGACACGGGCTCGCCGCCGTTTCTCGACGTGGTCGTAATCCGCTTCGGAATTGCCGCTGCCGACGAGCACTACCACGTGCCGCTTCTGGTTTCCCCCTTCGGCTACACCACCTACCGCGGAAGTTGAGCCGCAGCCCCGCCCGCCGATTGCCCGGTGCCCGGTCCGGCGTCTATCGGCAGGCGTCGATCATGCGGCGTTTCCCTGGTCCCCGCCGCCGAACGCGCCCGCGGCTGCGAGCGCGTCGATCTCCGCCGCATCGAAGCCGGCCTCGCCCAGCACCGCCGCCGTATCGGCGCCGAGGCGGGGCGCCGGACGGGGCGCCGCGGTCGGCGTTGCCGAGAACAGCGCCGCCGGGCGCGCCTGGCGCAGCCGGCCGGCGTCCGGGTGCTCCGTCTCGATGACGACCTCGTTGGCGGCGATCTGCTCGTGCGAGATCATCTGGTTGCGCGTCAGCACCGGCACGCAGGGAACGTCCACGGCTTCGAGGCGGGCGAGCCAGCGGGCGGACGTATCGGTCCGCAGCACCTCTTGGGTCAGGCCGAGCCGGTCGTCGATGTTGTCCTGGCGCAGCGCCTGGGTCCGGAAACGGGGATCGTCGAGCCATTCCGGCCGGCCGAGCGCCTCGGCCAGCCCGCGCCACTGCTTGTCGGTCTGAACGGCGACGCTGATATATCCGTCCGCGGTTTCGTAGATCAGGTCGATAAAGCTCTGGGCGGCCTGCTGCGGCAGTTCGCCGCCGACGAAGGTCTGGCTTCCCATGTCGGAGGACCAGAGAAAGGCGATCACGCTGTCCAGCATGGAGATCCGCACGTGCTGGCCGTTTCCGGTCCGCGCGCGGTTGAGCAGCGCGGCGGTGATCGCCTGCGACGCGGTCACGCCGGTAAGCTTGTCGGGGACGATGGTGCGAACCAGCCGGGGGCGCGCCTCGTCCGTGCCCGCCTGCACCGTCGTCAGCCCGGAGATTGCCTGGACCAGGGGGTCGTAGACCGGCCGGCCGGCGAGAGGGCCGCGATGGCCGAAGCCGGAGATCGAGACGTAGACGATATCCGCCCTGGCCGCGCGGACCGCCTCTTCGCCGACGCCGATGCGCTCGGCGACGCCGGGGCGGAAATTCTGCACGAAGACATCGGCGCCCGCGACGACCGCCATCAGCGCGTCGAGGCCTTTCGGATTCTTGAGGTCGAGGGCGACCGAGCGCTTGTTGCGGTTGTTGTTGACGAAGGAGGCGGAGAACCCGCCCCGCCGGTTGGCCGATGCGCGGGTAAAATCGCCGCCCCGGGGCGTCTCGATCTTGATGACGTCGGCCCCCTGGTCGGCGAGGATCATCGTCGCCAGCGGACCCGAGATCACCGAGGTGAGGTCAACGATGCGGAAGCCTTCGAGGGGTCCGGCCATGGGTTCCTCCCGGTTGCTCTTGCGCGGCGTCAGGCGGGCGGGTGCCGCCGGTGCCAGTGGCGGGCGATGTCGATGCGCCGGCACACCCAGACGCGGTCGCGGTCGAGGACATGGTCGATGAACCGCGCCAGCGCCGCGGTGCGCCCGGGCCTTCCCGCGAGCCGGCAGTGGAGGCCGATGCTCATCATCTTCGGGGCGGTCTCGCCTTCGGCGTAGAGGACGTCGAACGCATCCCTGAGATAGCCGTAGAAACCCTCGCCCGAGGTGAAACCCGGCGGCACCGCGAACTTCATGTCGTTCTGGTCGAGGGTGTAGGGCACGATCAACTGGTGTCTGCCGTCGATCGTCACCCAGTAGGGCAGATCGTCGTTGTAGGCGTCCGAATCGTACAGAAACCCTCCGTCCTCGACCACTAGGCGCCGGGTGGCCGGGCTCACCCTGCCGCCGTACCAACCGAGCGGGCGCTCTCCGAGAATCTTCTCGTGAGCCGAGATGGCGCGGCGCATGTGGTCGCGCTCGGTCGCCTCATCGACATGCTGGTAGTCGATCCAGCGCCAGCCGTGGGTCGCGAGTTCGTGTCCGGCCTGGTGCATGGCGATCGCGGCGTCCGGGTGCTTCTCGATGGCGAGCCCGACGGCAAAGCAGGTGAAACGGATGCCGCGCGACTCGAAGAGCCGCATCAGGCGCCAGAATCCCGCCCGGCTCCCGTATTCGTACATCGTTTCGGTGTTGATGTTGCGCGCCCCGGTTACCGGCGCCCCGCCCGGCGTCTCGCTCAGGAACGTTTCCGAATGGCGGTCGCCGTTGAGCACGGTGTTCTCCCCGCCCTCTTCGTAGTTGACGACAAACTGGACCGCGATCCGGGCGCCGCCCGGCCATTCGGGATCGGGGGTCGTGCGTCCGTAACCGACGAAGTCGCGGGGGTAGGGGTCGTCCATCTCTGCTCCTCAGCGGTTGGCGAGTTCGTAGAGCGTTCCGGCGAGCACCCGTGCGCCGGCCGCACAGTCCTCCGGCGAGGCGTATTCGCTCTCGTGGTGGCTGACGCCGTGCAGGCAGGGGATGAAGATCATCGCCGTCGGGCATAGCGATGCGACCATGGCGGCGTCGTGGAAGGCGCCGGACGGAAGCCGCAGCGCGGGAAGCCTCAACGCCTCCGCCGTGCGTTCGATCAGGGCCACGATCCCGGGCTCGAACGCGACCGGTTTCTGGTCGAACGTCTTGCCCACCCGGATGCGGCACGGGTGTGCGACGTCCTCGCACACGGCGGCGATCCTCTGCGCACGGCGATTGAGCTCCCTGCCGTCCGGGTGCCTCAGATCGATCGAGAAGACGGCCTCCGACGGCACCGTGTTGGGCGAGTTGGGTGCGACCTCGAAACGGCCCACGGTGAAACGCAGGATATCCTCCGGGTCGGACATGGCCTCGTTCAGGCCGGTCACCGCACGGACCGCCGCCTGCAGGGCGTCGCGCCGGACCGCCGACGGGGTCGTGCCGGCGTGCGCGGTCGCGCCGCCGATCTCGATCACGAAGCGCTGCGACCCTTGAACGCCGGTCACCGCGCCGATGGGGACCGCGGCCGCCTCCAGCACGGGCCCCTGCTCGATATGGGCCTCGACATAGGCCGCCGGCGGCGCCTGTTCGCCGCGCTGCGGGATATCGGGCGCGGCAGCGATGGTCCTGGCGAGCGCCCGCCCGAAGGAGATGCCGTCGGTGTCGACGGTGTCCTCGAAGCGTTCGAGCGCGGCCGCTCCCGAGAACACCATCGATCCGATACAGCCCGGATCGAATCGGCTGCCCTCCTCGTTGGTCCAGGCGGCGAGTTCGACGGGGCGCCGGGTGGTGGCGCCCGCGTCGTCGAGCGCTTCCATCGCCTCGAGGCCCGCAATCACCCCGTAGATCCCGTCGAACCGGCCGCCGCGGGGCTGGCTGTCCATATGGCTCCCCGTCAGCACCGGCGGCAGGCCCGGCTCATCGCCGTCCCGGCGGATGAAGAGGTTGGCCGCCTCGTCGACCGAGACCGCGTAGCCCCGCCGGTGCGCCCAGGCGATCAGCAGTTCCCGCGCCGCAATGTCCTCGTCCGACAGGGCCTGCCGGTTGACGCCGTTGCCGGGGATGGCGCCGATTTCCGCCATCTCCATCAATCGCCGCCAGAGCCGGCCGCCGTCCACCCGGTCGGCCGCACCGCCGGCTCTGTGCACCGCGCCTTCCATCCCGCGACGTTCCTCGACCTTCGTGATAAGCTCAAACTGCCACGCACGATCGATACAGGAAAGACCGAGATGAGCCGTTTGCCCCCGCTCGAACCGGACGCGATGACCGCCGAACAGCGGCGGGTCCACGACGATATTGCGGCGGGCCCGCGAAAGGGCGTGCGCGGGCCGTTCCCGGTCCTCGTCCGCAGCCCCGGTCTGGCCGATCCAGTGCAGAGGGCGGGCTCTTATCTGCGCTACGAGAGCCGGTTGCCCGGCAAGCTCCGGGAACTCGCGATTCTCACCGTCGCACGCCACTGGGGCGCGAGCTACGAGTGGAACGCGCACGCGCCGATCGCCGAGGCGGAAGGGCTTGCGTCGGCGGCAATCGAGGCGATCCGCACCGCCTCCCCACCCCGCTTTTCCGACCCTGCCGAGGCCGCGGTGCACGCCTTCTGCGTCGAGGTGCTCGATACCCGCCGCGCGTGCGATGCGACCTACCGCACAGCACTCGATGCGCTGGGCGAGGAAGGGCTGGTCGATCTGGTCGGGCTGATGGGCTATTACTGCCTGATCTCCTTCACACTCAACGTATTCGAGATAGAACCGCCGGGCGGCCCCGTATCCTTTGCGTGACCGCGGCCGGGTGTGCGTTCGGGCGCGGGGTCGGGCATGGCGATCAACAGGGCGGGCTACACCAACCGCCAGACAGTGACGGTGCTGACCGCCGCCAGCTTCATGCTGACCCTGTCGATGGGGATGCGGCAAAGCTTCGGTCTGTTCGTCGCCCCGGTGTCCGAGGGCGTCGGCGTATCGATCGCCGACTTCACCCTCGCGCTGGCGGTCCAGAATCTCGTCTGGGGCCTGAGCCAACCGCTGATCGGCGCTCTCGCCGACCGTTTCGGCTGCCGCATCGTCACCGTGCTCGGCACCTTCCTGTACGCCGGCGGACTCGTGCTCACCCTGTTCGCGACGGGGCCGGCGGCGCTGGTGGTCGGGCTCGGGCTGTTGGTCGGAGTCGGGCTCGCCTGCACGGCGCTCAACCTCGGGCTGGCGGCGACCGCCAAGGTGATCTCGCCCTTCAAGCGTTCGATGGTGCTGGGCACGGTCGCTGCGGCGGGCTCCATCGGCGCCTTCGTCGCCGCACCGCTGGCGCAGGGTCTGATGGCGGAAGGAGGATGGCAGCTCGCGCTGATCGGCTTCCTCGGGTTGTGCGCGCTGATGCTGCCGGCCGCGGTCTTCGTCGGTGCGGGCGACCGTCCGAAGGATACCGCGGTGCCGGTCCAGGAGGACCGCAGCGCCCGGCTTACCTTCACCCAGGCGCTGGGCGAGGCCGCCCGGCACCGCGGCTATGTCATCATGGCCGTTGCCTTCTTCGTCTGCGGGCTGCAGCTCGTCTTTATCGCGACCCACCTGCCGGCCTATCTCCATATCTGCGGCCAGCCGCCCGAACTGGGCGCGCAGGCGCTCGCGGTCATCGGCGGGTTCAACGCGATGGGCTGCTACCTGCTCGGCTGGCTCGGCGACCGGTTTCCCAAGCACATCCTGCTCGGCACCGTGTACATCCTCCGTTCGCTGCTGATCGTGGTCTATTTCTCCCTGCCGGCTTCGCCGGCGACGACGCTGGTCTTTGCCGCGCTGATGGGCGTTCTGTGGCTCGGCGTGGCGCCGCTGGTCAACGGGCTGGTGGTCCAGATCTTTGGCCTCGGTTTCGTCGCCACCCTGTCGGGGATCGCGTTCTTCAGCCACCAGGCGGGCTCGTTCTTCGGCGCGTGGGGCGGCGGCCTCCTGTTCGACGCATTCGGCAACTACGACCTCGCCTGGCAGATCGGCGTCGCCATCGGAATCACCGCCGGGATCGCCCAGATGTTCATGGACGACAAGCCGACCCGGCGGATGGCCGAGGCGCCGGCCTGAAATCCGCAGCCGGGCCGCAGCCGGCCGCGCCGGCTCAGCGTCCGGCTTCCCTCGCCCTGGCCTCGCGCTGCGCCGGTATCCACCGGACCGCGACCACCGCCGCCACCACCAGCGCCGCACCGATCAGTTGCAGCCCGTCGAGATGCTGGCCGAGAATCGCAAAACCGAACGCGATCGCCGCCAACGGCTCGAGGTTCATGATGAGCGACATCCTCACCGATCCGATCGCGCCGATGGCGTAGAACACCGCGGTGACCGCAAAGCAATAGAAGAAGGGGACGCAGACGAAAGCGATCCACGCATCCTGCGTCGTCGGCAGCGAAAATTCGTCGAGGGCGAAAGAGGCGCTCACGAACGAGATCAACGGCACGAGATGAAGATGCAGCGTGACCGAACGGCTGTCGGGCGAGCGCCGGATGATCGGCTGGGAGACGAGGGCCACGATCGAGAACGATATCGCGGCTGCAATCGCCAGAAGCACGCCCAGCACGCTGAAATCGAAATCGCCGCCGAGTTTCAGAACCAGCGCGAGCCCGGCGAAGGCCACGCACATGGCGGTCACAATCGCCGGTGTGATTCGTTCCTGAGCGGTCAGGTGGGAGCCGATCGCGATGAAGAACGGGTAGAGGTAGAGAAGCAGCGTCGCGTGGGCGAGGGGCAGCAGCAGGATCGCGATGTAATGGGTGATCGACTGGACAGCCAGCACACAGCCGAGGGCGACGACGATCCGCCGGTCGCCCGACGGCAGGGCGAACGACCCCCCGGTCACGCGGATCAGCAGCACCAAGAAGATCGCCGAGAACGTCGTTCTCACGGCGGTCACCGTGAGCGGCGTCGTCCCGTAGCCGTAGGTGTAGACGGCAAGCCCCGTGCCGAAGGCGAAGCTGAGCGAGGCGGCCACCGCCATCGCATAGCCGAGCAAGCGGCGCGGCAGGATCACGCCGGTGCGGCCGACGGGAGGGACGGGGCGGACGCTATGCGCTGGCTCCCCAGGCCACGCCGAGGTCGCTGAGCCATTTGCGGTAGGCGACGCAGTACTTGTCCGACCGCACGTGCAATTCGGCGCGCAGATCGAGCGGGATCTCGTAGGGGCGCTGCGTTTCGACGATGCGCTTGTCCTGGGCGAATACCTTGTCCTGGCGCGCGAGGATCTGCGCCTCGGTCAGTTCCTCGCCGAAGTTGATCGCGACCTGGAGCCAGACGATGCAGTCGTCGGGCGCCAGCGGAGTGACGGTGAGGAAGGTGCAGAACCTGTTTCCCTCGCCCGTGTTCTTGGAAAAATAGGCGGTCAACGGGCGTGGGCAGTGAAAGGTGTAGCCGGCGTGGACCGGGATGCCCCGGTGATCGCCGTAGGGCTGGTACACCATGATCTCGCTGGTGCGGATGCCGTCCTCGCCGACGAACACGTCGAAGTCCTCGATCGGGTCCGGGTTGTCCGGATCGCCGTTGAGATGGGCGTGGACGTAAGGAAAATGCGAAACGTCGAGAAAATTCTCGACCGTACGGAACGGGTTGGCGTGGAAGAAGTACGGTCCGGCGAGCACCTTGCGGAAGCCGTCGTCGTGCCATTCCGGGAACGGCGGCGGCCCGTGGTCCGGCTCGCCCAGCGAAGCCCAGATCATGCCGTAGGCCTCGCGCACCCGGTAGGAGACAGCGCGCGCCTTCGCCGGCGGGCGGACGTCGGGATGGGCCGGCATCAGGGTGCACGCGCCCGTCCTGTCGTAATGCCAGCCGTGGTAGGGGCAGACGATCTGCCCGTCCTTCACCCAGCCCAGCGACAGCCTCGCGCCGCGGTGGATGCACAGATCCTTCCAGGCGGCCACCTCGCCGCCGGTGCGCCACAACACCAGCGCCTCGCCGAGCAGGCGGGCTTCCATCACCCCGCCTTCCCTGAGGTCGCGCGAACGTCCGACCACGTACCAGTCGTCGCGGATCACCGGGTCGTCGATCATGGCCGCCCCCGTTCAGGCCGGTTCGCGGGCCGGCGCCGCTTCCGGCACCTCGTCGGGCAGGTTGGCACGTTTCATCTCCGGAGGATCGGCCTTGTAGACCTTGCACAGCAGACCCTTGAGCGGGCTCGAGCCGAGCGCGACATCGCAATTGTCCGGGTCGTCGTCGGTCAACACGTTGGAGCAGACCTCGAAAACGCCGTAATCCGGCCCCGGCGCTTCCGGCAGCCACCAGCCGTGCGGCACCGACACCACCCTGGGGTGGGTCCGCTTGTGCGGATTGGCTTTCATCCTCAGGCGGCCGCGCACGGTTTCGATCCAGCAATAATCGCCGCGGCCGATGCCGAGGGAAGCCGCCGTCCTGTCGTTGATTTCCACGAGCGGTTCGGGGCTCAGGCGGCGCAGCGAGCGCAGCTGGCGGCCCTGGCTATGCCAGTACATCGGCTGCTTGGCCCCGGTATTGAGGATCAGCGGATACTCCTCGTAGCGCTCGGGCGTGGAGACCGGGCTCTCGGGCGGCTCGACATGGTCGGGCAGCGGGTCGTAGCCCCAGTCCTCCATGATCGTGGAGTAGAGTTCGAACTTGCCCGTCGGCGTCCCGAAGCCGGTGCGCTCGTACTTGCGAAACTCGGTGGGGATCTTGATGTAGTCCTGCGACCTGAGTTCGTCCCAGGTGACGCCCATCGGCCTGAGCGCATTTTCCGCAAACACCTCCAGGCTCGGGAAATATTCCTCGAGGCCGAGCTTGCGGCCCAGCTCGATGACGAACTCCCAGTCCGACTTGCGTTCGCCGATCTCCACGACCTTCTGCGACACCGCGTCCATGAAGGTCCCGCCGGGGCCCTTGATGTGGAGGTGGAGCCTCGGCTCATCGCGCTCCAGATTGCCCGCGGCCGGCAGGACGACGTCGGCGAGGGCCGCCGTCGGGGTCATGAAAATGTCCTGCACGACAAAGAAATCGAGCTTTTTCAACGCCTCGATAATCATCCCCGTGTTGGGGAAGCAGGTCACCGTGTTGTTGCCGACGACGATAAACGTCTTTACCGGGTAGGGGTCGTCGGTCAGCATCGTCCTGAACAGGCTCGGCGGGTGGGCGTAGGCGTAGGGCGTCAGGTTGAGGGCCTTGAACCGGTTGCCGCCGAGCCGCTTGGCATCCTGTTCGGGCGGCAGCTTGTCCCACAGTTCCGGGTAGTCGAGCTTCGGCGCCGGCCAGAACACGTTGCCGCCCGGTACGTCGAGATTGCCGCTCAGACCCATCAGGATCAGCAGCGACCGCGTCGCCTGAAAGGTGTTGTTGCCGAGCTGGTCGGTGCCGTTGCCCCAGACGATGCAGCCGGGCCGGGTCGTGGCATAGGTTCGCGCAGCCCGCGCGATCTCGTCCGCATCGCACCAGGTGATCTCCGCGACCCGGTCGAGCGGATAGCGTTCGAGCCGTTCGCGCAGCGCGTCGAAACCGTGGCAGTGCTTCTCGACGAACTCCTTGTCGTAGAGGCCCTCGTCCACCATGACCCGCATCCAGCCGAGCGCCATCGCTGCATCGGTGCCGGGCCTGAGCGGCAGCCAGATGTCGCCCCGCCCCGCCGACGCCGGTTTGCGCGGATCGACCACGATGTTTACATGCTCCTTCTTTAGAGCGTTGGTCATCGGCTTGTGGCCGATCAGCCCGTGGTCGTTGCTGGTGCGCTTCTGCGAACCCCATTCGACGATGCAGCGCGGGTCGGAATAGAAGTCCGGCACGGCGACCGTGTCCCACGACTTGCCGGTGAAACTGCCGGCCGCCGTGACCTTGCACACCGCGACCCGCGGTCCGTAACAGAAATAACCGATCGAGATGACGTTGGGCGTGCCGAACAGGTTGGCGAGGCGCGAGACGATGTGGGTGTTGTTGATCCCGGTGCCGCGGCCGAAGGCGACCGCCTCGGCGCCGTACTTCGCCTTCGTCTCCTGCATCTTCGAGGCGATCAGCGAGAGGGCCTCGTCCCAGCTTGCCCTGCGCCACTGGCCCGCGCCGCGGTCGCCGGTGCGGATCAGCGGATGGTCCAGCCGATCCGGGTGGTAGAGTTGCTCGACCGAGGGAGTCCCCGCCTTCGAGCACAGCAATCCCTCGTTGACCGGGTTGGCGAAATCGCCCAGCACCCGCCGGACGGTACCGTTGACCTTCTCGACCACCGTGCCGCAGCCGCCGTGGCACATGCGACAGATTGCCTTGAAGCGCTCGACGATGTCGCCGCCTGCGCGTTCCGCCTCTCGGGCGCCGATCCCCATTGCCATCCTCCCCCGGGCGGGCCTGCCCGGAATGATCCATGAACGGCCGGCGGCGATCAAGACAGGCAGCCTGCCAGACAACCGCCGGGCAGCCGACCGTCGAACGGTTTTCCGCGCAGTGGGAATACGGTAAAGAGCAGACCCGGCCTCATCCGGCGGCCGGGAACAGCGAGAGGAGACGAGACTTGGTCACAGTCAGGCAGAAGACCACCGTGCAGCAGCACATCGCCGCGACCTGCCCCACCCATTCGCGCACCGACCTGCGGGTGCGCGACCTCGAATCGGTGATCGACGAACCGCGCGAACGCGATGGCACCAACCTCGGTTTCACCCCCACCGAGACTCTGATCGCCTCTCTGATCGGCTGCACCAACGTGATCAGCCACAAGATCGCCCACAAGCACGGCATCGAATTCGGCGATATGTCCATCGAGGCGGATGCGACGTTCGACCGGCGCGGCGTCTCGCTGACGGAAGAAATCGCGGTGCCGTTCCCGAAGATCGTGCTGACGATCAACGTCTCCACCGACGCGACCGACGAGGAAATGGAAAAGGTCAGGACCGAACTGCCGATGTACTGTCCGGTCTCCAAGGTGATCCGCGAGGCGGGGACCGTTATCGAGGAGATCTGGAACGTCACCAGGGCCTGAGGCCGCCCCGGCGGGCGCACGGCCGCGCGGGGGCCGACCGGGCTACGTCGCCTTGGTCGCCGCCGCGACCGCCTCCGCCGGCCCGCCCGGGATGTAGTAGCGCCCGATATCGTCGCGCTTGAGCACGTCCTTCTCGCGCACCTTGCCCCAGGCGTCGAGAAAGTCGCGCCAGGCAACGGAACGGTGGCGGTCGGCCAGTTCGCCGAACTGCAGCGGTTCCTCGGCCAGAGCCGTCTCGATGGCTGCCGCGAGTTCGTTCACAGGTAATCCTCCAGCCTGACCCGGTTCTTGCCATAGGGCTCGATCCGCTTGTAGAGCCATCGCGGGATGCCTTCGGGAATCGTCGCGTCGATACCGAGCTTGGCGGTCAGCGGCAGCCCTCCCTGGCCCATTTCCCAGGCGCGGATACTGGGATCGACATGCTTGCCGCGTGCGCCCGACAGGGTAATCAGGTCCTGGTCCGCCTGAACCCGGAAGGTCAGCGCCCAATCGATGTCGTCCGGATTGTTGATGTCGATGTCCTCGTCCGTGACGATGGCGAGCTTGACCTCGGCCACCGAAAGCAGGGCGAGGAGCGCGTTCTTGCCTTCGCCCGGACGCTTGCGGATGGAGGCGATCAGGGTCCAGTAGCCGCAGCTTCCGACCGGCGCGCGGATAGCCACCGGCTCGACGCTGGCCGTGCGGAGCGCCTGCAGTCCCGCCGCCTCGGTCACCGGCGCCGACAGCCAGTCGTTCTCCCAGGGCATCTGCAACATGTAGAAAATGGGGTCGCGCCGGTGGGTGATGCAGTTGACGCGCAACACCGGGTTCCACTTGACGTCGCCGGAAATCTGCGAGAACTCGCCGAACGGCCCCTCGTCGGCGGTCCAGCCGATCGGCAGGATCTCGCCTTCGAGGACGATCTCGGCGTCCGCCGGCACTTCGAGGTCGACCGTCCGGCATTTCGCCATCGGCACCGGCGCACCGTGCAGCCCGCCGGCAAGCGCGAGTTCGTCGGAGGCGATCGGCGCCTTGTAGGACGCCGCCAGCATCTCGAACGGGTGGACTCCGATCGCCACCGCGATGGGCAGCGGTTCGCCCCGATCGAGCATGCGCTGGTAGTAGAACCGCATGTCGGACGGCGAGACCAGGTCGATCCCGGTCTCGCGCCGGTTTCTGTACATCAGCCGGTAGGAGCCGGCGTTGCGCCCGTACTCGGCGTCCCTGGAGACCACGAAGGTGCCCGAAATGTACGGGCCGCCGTCGTAGACGTGCATCATCGGCAGGGGAAGCGCGGTGAGATCGACCGCATCGCCTTCCATCACCACCTCCTGGCACGGTGCGTCCGCCGCCATCTCGGGTTCGATGGCGCGCGCCGAACGGGCCTCGAACGTCTGGGCGATTCGGTCTTCCTCGCAGCCCAGAACGATGCCGAGCCGCCGCCGCGACGACAGGAGCGCGGTCGCGGCGCGCCAGCCCGGGTAGCCCTCGATGGCCTCGAACAGGACCGCCTTGTCGGACTGCGCGGCGAGCCCCGACATGTCGCGCGGATCGACCGGCTTGCCGACGCGCTGGACCTCGCCGGCGGCTTCGAGGTCGTCCAAGAAATCGCGAAACGCTTTTCTCATCTTCTCTTTCCGCCTCCGTGGGGCGCCATAATGGGCTGCCGGGCCGGCGGGTGACAAGCCGCGCCGGCGTCTCCGCCGTTCGACCCGCCTGCAGCGTCCGGCTATCATCGCCCGCGGTGCGGAAGCCGGGGAGGCCGCGGCGTGGGCATTCGAACGGGCGCGGAGGTGATCGCCGGGCTCGACGACGGGCGGGAGATCCACATCGACGGCGAACGGGTGCACGACCTCGCCCGCGATCCCCGTTTCGCCGGCGGCCTGCGAACGCTCGGCGAACTGTATGACATGCAGCACCGCGAGGCGCTGGTCGGGGAGATGACCTACGCCTCGCCGACTTCGGGCGACCGGGTCGGCCTCTCCTTCGTCCAGCCCCGGACACGCGAGGACCTCGCCGGGCGCCGGACGATGGTCAAGCACTGGCACGACCATACCTTCGGGATGTTCGGCCGTGCGCCGGACTTCATGAACGCAATGCTCGCCGGCTTCGGCGCCTGCCCCGAGGCGTTCGGCGTCCACGGCGAGAATGTGCGGCGCTACTATGAACTGGTGCGCGAGAACGACCTCGTCACCACCCATTCCCTCACCAACCCCCAGGTCGACCGTTCGCGGGACGTCTCCGAACAGAAGGGTCCGATGGACCTCGCGGCGAAAGCGGTGGGCGAGACCGATGCCGGCGTCGTCATCCGCGGCGCACGGATGCTCGCGACGCTGGGCGCATTTTCCGACGAGCTGGTGGTCATGCCGGCCCCGTCCTATCCGCTTCCCGTCACCGAAGCCGCCAAGCCCTTCGCAATCGGCTTCGCGGTGCCCGTGGCAACCCGCGGCATACGCCTCATCTGCCGGCCCGCCGTGGTTCACCGAGCCGCCGGTTCGGCGCTCGACTTTCCGCTTTCCAGCCGGCTCGACGAGACCGACTGCATGGTCGTCTTCGACGATGTCGAGGTGCCGTGGGAGCGCATATTCCTCTACCGCGACGTGGACGCCTTCAACGCGGTCTATCCGCGCACCCGGGCGGGACCCGGCATGGCGCATCAGTTCTCGACCAAGAACCTGGCCAAGGCCGAATTCATGATGGCGCTCGCCTTCACCCTGGTGCGCACCACCCGGATCGACGTGCACCAGCACATCCAGGGCATGCTGGCCGAACTGATCAACTACACCGAGGTCGTGCGCTCTTGCCTGCTGACCAGCGAGGCGGACTTCGAGCCCGGACCCAACGGGACGGTGCTGCCGGCGGCGGGCCCGCTCGATGCAATCCGCTTCCTCTACCCGCAGATGTTCCGCCGGAGCTGCGAGATTATCCAGACCATGGGGGCGGGCGGGCTGGTGATGGTACCGTCGTTCGCCGAGTTGGACGGGCCGCTGGCCGCCGATGTCGAGACCTATTACCAGGCCGCCGGGGCCGGCTCGCGGGCGCGGATCAAGCTGTTCCGGCTCGCCTACGACGCTGTAATGTCGAGCTTTTCCGGGCGTCAGCAGCTTTACGAGCGCTACTTCGCGGGCGACCCGGTACGCGCGGCGGGCTTTCTCTACGAGCGGACCGAGAAGGACTCACATATCGAGCGCATCTGGCGCATCCTCGACGAACTCGAGGCGCAGGGCGACCCGGTGTGAGGGCGCGCCCGCCCGCTACACCGCGGTATAGCCGCCGTCGACGACGAGGTTGTGGCCGGTGACGAACGCCGCTTCGTCGCTCGCGAGGAAGAGGGCCGCGTCGGCGATATCCTCGACCCGGCCGAGCCGCCCGATCGGGTGAAGCGGCGCCAGCGCCCGGCGCGCGTTGTCCATCGTCCCGTGCTGGACCAGGAGCCGCCCGGTTTCGGTCGCTCCCGGGGACAGCGCATTGACCCGGATATTGTGCCCGGCGAAGTCGAGCGCCATCGATTTCGAGAGCTGGATGACCGCCGCCTTGCTGGTCACGTAGGCGGGCCGGTTGGGGACCACGACGCTGCCGAGCTGCGAGGCGACGTTGATGACACTGCCCCCGCCCGCCGCGGCGATCCGGGGGATCGCGTACTTGCACATCAGGAAGATGCCGGTGAGGTTGACCCGCATCGCACGTTCCCACTCCTCGAGGGCGAGATCGACGACGTTTCCCACCGGCTCGCGGGCGGCGGCCCCGTTCATCAGGATGTGGAGCGCCCCGAAGCAGGCGGCCGAGGCCTCGACCGCGGCGGCGGCGGATTGCGGGTCCCCCACGTCGCAGTGCCATGCGCGGGCCGTCCCGCCCGCCGCCGCGATGTCATCGGCCGTCTTCCCGGCGCCCTCCGCGTCGATGTCGCAGGCGAGGACCGAGGCGCCTTCGGCGGCGAAGCGCCGCGCCGCAGCACCTGCGATCCCGCCGGCCGCCGCGGTGACCAGCGCAACCTTTCCATCGAGCCTGCCCATTGCCCGGCTCCGTCCGTATGTTTGCCGTAGACCGCAGCGATCCTGCCGGAACGGGGCGGCCGTGAACAGGCTTTCGATCAATCACTATGTGTGCCCGGACGGGATGGGCGTATCGGCGTTTCTCGACGCCGCGGCGGCGGTCGGCGCGGTCGGGATCGGCGTCACCGCGCGGGCGGTCGCCGAAACGGGTGCGGGAACGTTGCGCGCCATGCTCGAAGAGCGCGGCCTCATCGCCTCCTCGGTCAACAGCGCGGGCTACTTCGCTGCGAAGGACGGCGTGCTCGTGGACGAACACGACCGGCGGATGGTCGAGGCGGCGGCGATCCTCGATGCCGGCGTTCTCTGCGTGATCTCAGGGGGGCGGGGAGAAGGGCGCTCCCTGCAAGACGCTCAGGCACGTGTCCGCGAGGGGCTGGAGGCGCTGGCCGAAATGGCTCGGCCCGCCGGTGTCCGGCTCGGCCTCGAGCCCATTCATCCGGCCGATCTGATGACCAAGGGCTGCGTCAACTCCATATCCGACGCCCTCGCCATGATCGAGGGTATCGACGGGGTCGGTATCATCGTCGACATCCGGCACTCGTGGTGGGATGCGTCGCTTGCCGGCGTCTGCCGCGGTCCGCAGAACCGGGTCGCGCTTCTGCAGGTCTGCAACGTGGTGGAGCCCTCGCCCGGGGCCCTGGAGCGGGAATTTCTCTCCCGCGGGCTGGTCGATCTCCCGGCCCTGATCGCCGGGTTCGAGGCGGACGGTTATACCGGGCTCTACGAGTTCGAGATCTTTCCGTCCGATCTCCGCGGGCGGCGGATGGAGGATGCGCTCGCCGACGCGGCGCGGTTCATGCAGGCGCGGGCGGCGGTTTCCTGACGGCCGCGACGGTGCCGAGCGCCGTCAGGATCGAGAAGACAACAAAGACCAGCGTCATCGCCGAGAGGTAACGGTCGGGCGCGGACGAGATCGCCGCCGTGCCGAGGCGGACCGAGATCGCGACCGTGACGATCGCCATCGAGATCATCATGCCGAGCGAGCGCATCTCCGCCGACAGCGCCGAGGCGAGGCCCCGCTCCCGGGGCGGCACGCTGGTCATGATGTTGGAGATGTTGGGGGCCGAGAAAAAAGCGAAGCCGAGCCCCTGGAAGATCATCAGCGCAAGGATGTGGGCTTCCCCCGACCTCTCGTCGAGCAGCGCTGCGAGTATCGTCGAGCACAGGATGAACGCCGCGCCGATGACGGTGATCAGATGCGCCGGAAACCGGTCGGCGAGCCGCCCGCCGAACGGGGCGAAGACGGCCATGACGACGGGGCCCACGATCAGGATTTCCCCTGCGCCTTCGGGCGTGTAACCGCGGATCACCTGGAGATAGATCGCCAGCAGGAACGTCATGCCCACCGTCCCGCAATAGACCAGGAACTGGACAAGGAGCGCCTGCGACAGGCGGCGGTTGGCGCCGATGGCGGTCAATTGCAGGAGAGGATTGGCCGACCGCCGTTCGGCAGCGAGGTAAAGCCCGCCCACCGCGAGGCCCGCGACGAGCAGGAGGTACCCCGCGGGCTCGCGCCCCAGCATCGCCGACGCCGCGATCAGGAGGCCGATCGCGGCCACCAGGAGGGCGCTGTTCGTCACATTCACCGGCGCGGTCGGCGGCCGCCAGCGGCTCTCCAGCGCGATGCGCGACAGGGCGTAGGAGAGCAGCGGCGGCACCGCGGCAAGAAAAAACACCCAGCGCCAGCCGAGATGGGTGGTCGCGAGACCCGCGAAGTAGGGACCGGAGGCAAGCCCGACATAGGTCGCGCCGATGGCGATCCCGACCATGCGCCCGAGTTGGTCTTTGGGCGCGATGTCGGCGACGATCGCCATGGAAGTCGCGATGAGGAACGCCGCCGCGACCGCTTGCAGGAAACGGCAGGCGATGACCATCGGCATGGTGGGCTGCAGACCGATGGCGAAGGTGGTGATGCCGAGCGCGACCAGGCCCCACTTGAACAGCGAGTTCTTGTCGGTGACGTCGGTGAGCCGCCCGATCGGCATCAGCAGCGCGGCGGCGGTTCCGAGGAACACGGTGTCGAGGAGGCTGAGCTGCAGCCCGCTCGCGCCGAACTCCCGCGCCATCGTCGGCAACGGTACGCCGACGATCGAATGCATGAAGGAGCTCGAAAACTGCGACAGCGCGATGAACGCGATCAGGAGCCAGCGCCGTCCATCCCCGGCCATGGAGGTCTTCCGTCGGTCGGTACCGCGCGGACAGTAGGGGAGCGCGGGAAGCCGGTCCAGCGGCCGGCCCTGTCCCGCCTCGCCCGGAAACGCCTATTGCGCCCTGTATCCCTCGACCGCGATCCGTCCGGCGACGATGTCCTTGCGCGCCTGTTCGATCCTGGCCTCCATCTCGGCGCTGACGAGACCGCGGTTATGTTCGTCGAGCGCCCAGTCCACGCCGTCCTCCGCAAGTCCCAGACTTCTCACCCCGCTTGTCCATGTCCCTTGCCAGGCATCCTTGAACGCCCGGTAGGTCGCGACATCCACCCGCTTGATCATCGAGGTGAGCATCGTTCCCGGATGCAGGTAGTTCTGGTTGGAATCGACGCCGATCGCGAGCTTTCCGGCCTCGACGGCGGCCCGGTAGACGCCCAGGCCGGTCCGGCCCGCCGCAGCATAGATCACATCGGCGCCGCGGTTGAACTGACCGCGCGCCAGTTCGGCTCCCCTGGCCGGATCGCTCCAGGCGGCCGGCGTCTTGCCGGTCATGTTCACGAATATCTCGATCCCGGAATCGATGTAACGTGCGCCCTCGGCGTAACCGGCCGCGAAGTTCCGGATCAACGGAACATCCATGCCGCCGACGAACCCGATCTTTCCGGCCCCGGAGGCCATGGCCGCGGCCATGCCGACGAGAAACGACCCCTCGTGTTCCCTGAACAGGATCGACCGGACATTGGGCAGGTCCACCTCATCGTCGATCAGCGCAAACCTGACCCCTCGATAGTCCCTGGCGACCTTTTCCACCGCCGCAGTGTGGGCGAACCCGACGGCGACGATGACTGTGGCGCCGCGTTTCGCGAGGGCGCGGAACGCCCGTTCCCGCCCGGCCGGGGCTTCGACCTGGTGCTCGAGGTAGTCCACGCCGGTTTCGGTCCTGAAGCGCTCGGCGCCTTCCCATGCGGCCTGATTGAACGACCGGTCGAACTTCCGGCCCGTGTCGTAGACGATTGCCGCAGAGAATTGGGCCTTGCCGACGGCCGGCACGGCGAACGACGCGAACGCAACCGCCGCGGCGAACAGCAAACGTCCTGCCGCGGGGAGTCTTCCGGTTGCGGCGGTATGGGAGGGCCGCATGACAGCCGGGGATAATGGCCGGTGCACCATCGGTTATCGGTCTCCTCGCGCTTCGAGTCCGCCGATATCGCTGCGCGCGACGGCGGTCGAGTTGATGATGGCATAGCACGGTGTTCCCGGGGCGAGACCGAGCGCATGGACGGACTGCCGGGTGATGCGGGCGAGCAGCCGGTCCTCGCCCGATTGCAGCCCGACCGCCGCGCCCGGACCCTCGCCCTGGTGGATGGTGCTGACGGTTGCCGGCAGCACGTTGAGCGCGCTCAGCCCGGACGGTTTCTCGATCGCGATAATCACATCCTCGGCGTGGATGCGGAGGCGCAGCGCGCTGCCGACCGCAGCGTCGATGTGCGGCAGGTGAAGGCGCCCGCTGCTCACTTCGAGCACGGTGAGGCCGGATGCCCGGTCGTGGCGGAGAATTGTCGCCGGCAACACCGCGCCGGCTTCGGCGACGCCGATGTCCGGCACCGCCTCCGGATCGGAGAGCACCGCAGAAGCCGGTCCGGCGCGGACCACCCGGCCGGCGCTCATCGCGACCACCGTGGTCGCGAGGTGGACGATCTCGGCGACCGAATGGCTCACATACAGGATCGGAATCCGCGTTTCCGTCCTCAGCCGCTGGAGATAGGGCAGGATCTCCGCCTTGCGCGGCCCGTCGAGCGAGGCCAGCGGTTCGTCCATCAACAGAATCCTCGGCGCGCTCAGCAGCGCCCGGCCGATGGCGACCCGCTGCTTCTCGCCTCCGGACAACCGCGCCGGCCTCCGGTCGAGAAGGTGGCCGATGCCCAGGATCTCCACGATGTGGCGCCGCTCGGCGGCCCCGGCGCGGCCGTCCCGCGGCGCAAACCAGCGGCCGAACGCGAGGTTCTGGCGCACCGTGAGATGGGGAAACAGGCGGGCCTCCTGGAACACGTAACCGATGCGACGGCGGTACGCCGGCAGGGCGATCCCGCGGCCGGTGTCGAGGAGTACCGTGTCGCCGGCCGAAACCCGCCCCTCGTCAGGCCGCAGCAGGCCGGCGATGGCGTCGACCACCGTTGTCTTGCCGGCGCCGGAACGCCCGAACAGCGCAGTGATCCCGTCCGGTGCAGAGAAGGCGGCATCCAGCTCGAAGCCGCTGAAACGATGGCGGAGCGAAACGTCGAGGCTCATCTTTCGGCGATTCTCCGAGCGATGCGCCGCGAAACGAACTCCGAGGCAAAGAGCGCAGCCATCGCGATCGCGACCGAGACGATAACAAGCCGCAGCGCGGACGATTCCCCGCCCGGCACCTGGAGGAAGGTATAGATCGCCGAGGGCAGCGTCTGCGTCTCGCCCGGAATGTTGGAAACGAAGGTGATGGTGGCGCCGAACTCGCCCATCGCCTTGGCGAAGGCAAGGATCGCGCCGGCGGCGATGCCGGGTAGGATCAGCGGCAGGGTCACCGCGATGAAGGTCCAAACCCGGCCCGCGCCGAGCGTGGCCGCGGCTTCCTCGAGCCGCGGATCGACGGCTTCGATAGCGAGCCAGATCGCCCGCACCATCAGGGGAAACGCCATGATCGCGGCGGCGAGCGCGGCGCCCGTCCAGCGGAAGACGAGGACGATACCGAAGGTGTCGGCGAGGAACCCGCCGATCGGCCCGTGCCGGCCGAACAGGATCAACAGGATATAACCGGTCGCCACCGGCGGGATGATCAGCGGCAGGTGGACGAGGCCGTTCAGGATCTGGCGCCCCCAGAACCGGCTGCGGGCGAGCATCAGCGCCGTCGCCACGCCGACCGGCAGGCTGGCCGCCGTCGCCCAGAAGGCGACGCGAACCGACAGCCCGACCGCCGTCCACTCCTCCGCCGACAGCCAGTCGGTCACCCGTGCCTCATTCGACGGCCGCGAACCCGTGCCGCCGGAAGACCAGTCGGGCCGGGGCGGAGAATAGATGTGCGAAGAAGGCTTCGGCCGCCGGCCCGGCGTCGCCCGCGGTCATCGCGGCCGGGTAGACGATGGGTTGGTGGCTTGCCGGCGGAAAGACGGCGGTGATGCTCACCGCGTTCGAGGCCGCGGCATCGGTGGCGTAGACGATCCCGAAGGGCGCCTCGCCGCGGGCGACGAAGGCGAGCGCTGCCCGCACGTTGTCGGCCTGGGCGACCCGCGGCGCCACCGCGTCCCAGATGCCGAGCGCGGTCAGCGCCTGGCGGCCGTAGATCCCGGCCGGCACCGCGTCCACAAGGGCCATCGCGAGGCGCCCGTCCCGCAGACGGCGGCCGAGACCGGCGATCTCCACCGTCGCGGCCTTCGGGCCATGGGCAATCAGGACGAGGCGATTGCCCACGAGGTCGCGTCGGGTCTCGCGCCGGATCAGCCCTTTCCCGTCCAGTAGGTCCATCCATTCGCGGTTGGCGGAGACGAACATGTCGGCCGGCGCGCCGCCGACGATCTGGCGGGCGAGCGTCGACGTTCCGGCGTACGAGATGACGGGTCGCGTTCCCGTCGTCGTCCGCCATTCGCGCGCCACGTCGTCGAGTGCGGTTTTCAGGCTCGCCGCCGCGAAGACCAGAACGTCGGAATCGACCGGCGCGGGCGCCGCGGGTACCGTCCACGATGCCGTACAGGCAACTGCAGCGACGATCGCAAGCCCGCCGCGTCTTCGCATCGACATTCTGTCTCCGGTTGTTGCCGGGCGGCAATATCGGTTCGCGCAGCCGGCTTTGGCAAACGTTATTCCCCGCCTGCCGGCCGAGGACTCCCGCACGCGCGCCTTGACGACCGCCCGCGGGCAGCCGAACGTAACGGTGCGCCCGAAACGAAGGGAAGCGGCAACGCGCTCGCGGGAGGGAACGATGGCGATCACCGGGGTGATGCGCGCGGGAAAGGTGCAGATCCGGGTCAAGGAGATGGGTCCGGCACTGCACCATTACACGGAAATTCTGGGGCTGCTGCAGACCGGCGAAAGCCCGGACGGCCGCGTGTATCTCAAGGCGTGGGACGAGCACGACCATCACAGCGTCGTCCTGCGCGAGGCGGAGAGCGCGGGGATGGACCATATGGGGTTCAAGGTGTCGGACAACGACGCGCTCGACGATTTCGAGCGCCGGCTGGAGGAGTCCGGCGTCACCGTCACCCGCATCCCCGAGGAGCAGGAGCGGGCGACCGGGGAACGCCTGCAATTCGTGGTTCCCACCGGTCATACGATCGAGCTCTACGCCGAGATGGAGCAGGTGGGCAACGGCATGTCGCTGGACAATCCGGAAGTCTGGCCGGACGATCTGAGGGGGATGAAACCCACACGCTTCGATCACTGCCTGCTGTACGGCGACGATCTCGACGGCACGGTGAGACTGTTCACCGGGGTGCTGGGCCTGGGTGTCGCCGAGCGGATCGTGACGCCCGACCGGGGGACGCTGATCGGCGCGTTCCTGTCGGCGGCGACCAAGCCGCACGATGTCGCCTTCATACGCTCGCCCGAGAAGGACAGGTTCCACCACGCCTCGTTCTTCCTCGAGTCGTGGCACGACATCCAGCACTGCGCGGATATCATCACCCGTCATCGGGTGCCGCTCGATATCGGTCCGACGCGGCACGGCATCACGCGGGGCGGAACCATCTATTTCTTCGACCCGTCGGGCAACCGAAACGAGACCTTTTGCGGCGGGTATATCTACTATCCCGACCGGCCGACGCTGACCTGGACCGAGGACGAGGTCGGTCGGGCGATCTTCTACTACGACCGCAAGCTCAACGAGAACTTCCTCTCGGTAACGACCTGACCCCCCGGCAGCGACGTCCGGCCCGGCTATCGGAACATTGGCCGGCGGGCGCCGTTTCGGTATAGAGGCGGCGTCGCGCTCCGGGCGCGGCCCGATTGCGAGGGGGAGGACCGCTTGTCCGGCGTTTTGGAAGTCCCGCAACCCGTCGAGGTCATCGACCTGGAAATGTCCGACGGGGCGCATATCGTCGTGCGCCGCCACGGCAGCCCCGACGCCCGCGTCCGGGTCTTCGCGAGTAACGGCAACGGCTTCGCCATCGATGGTTACCTGCCGTTCTGGCGGCTGCTTTGCCCGCGCTACGACGTCATCGTGTTCGACATGCGGAATCACGGCCGCAACCCGCCCTCGACAACACCCAACCACGATTACGACCACATGGCGTACGATATGGCCGAGATCCACGACGAAGTCTCGCGGCGGCTGGGCGTCAAGCCGTCGGTCGGCGCCTTTCATTCCATGTCGGGCCGCGCCGCCATGCGCGATGCAGTCGACACCGCTTGGCGCTGGGACGCCCTGGTCCTGTTCGATCCGCCCGATATCCCGCCCGAGGGCCACCCGCTCTTCGACATGATGGTGAAGTTCGAGTACCGGCTCGCCGAATGGGCGAAGGCCCGGCCGTCGCATTTCGCCGACCCGTCCGAGCAGGCGGCCGAGTATGCCGCCGGCCGCGCCCACCGGAACTGGGTGGACGGCGCGCATGCGCTGATGGCGCGCTCGATCCTCCGGCCCGCCGGGAACGGCGAGGGTTGGGAGCTCTGCTATCCGGGTGCGCTCGAGGCCGAAACCTATATTGCCAACATTCCGATGAACCTCTGGCCCAGGGCGTCCGATTTCGGAGGTCCGGTGCTGCTGGTCGGCGCCGATCCGGATCTCGAGCGGCCGTCGCCGACCGCGGTCACCAATAAGGCGATGGCCGACGAGGGCGGCTTCGACTACGTTGCGATCCCCGGCACCGGCCACATGCTGCAACTGGAAAAGCCGGAGGCCTGCGTCGAGGCGATGGAGTCGTTCCTCGCCGGTCACGGGCTGGCCGCCTAGATCCCCGGGGACGCCGCAATGGGCAGGGCGCCGACGCCTGACTGGATGGAGCGCTACCGCGCGCGGGTCAACGCCGACCGCGAGATGCAGGTCGTCGGCGAGTGGTTCTCGCTCGATTTCAAACTCTCTTTCGGGGGCGATGCCTACCTGCTTTCGGTCCGGCAGGGTCGAATCGAGGACATCGTTCACCGCCCGCGCTTCGACCTGCCGTCCCGGTTCACGATTTCGGCGCCTCTGCAGGTATGGGCCCGGTTCATCCGCCCCCAGCCGGAACCGCTCTACCACGATTTCTTCGCCATGCTGATGCGCGTTCCCGAGTTCGGGATCGACGGCGATTCGCTGGCCGCGATGCAGAACGCGCGCGCCCTCCACCGCATGATGAACATCCTGAAGACGATGGAGCCGCTCGATGCCTGATCTCGAGCCGGTGATCGGACGCTATCTCAATCTCGACAGCGGCGGGCGCCGTTACCGGATCTACTACGAAGAGGCAGGTGCGGGCCGGCCGTTGATCTGTCTGCATACGGCCGGCGCCGACAGCCGGCAGTTCCGGCATGTGCTCAACGATCCGGAGATCGCGGAGAGGTTCCGCGTCCTCGCCTTCGACCTGCCGTTTCATGGCCGTTCGAATCCGCCGGACGGATGGTGGCTCGAAAAATACCGCCTCACCACAGAGGTCTATCTCGGCCTGATCCGCGACTTCTGGCGGGCGCTCGGCCTCGAACGTCCGGTGATCATGGGCTGTTCGATGGGCGGCGCCATCGTGCTCAAGGTCGCCGCCGACCATCAGGACGAGATCTGCGGCATTGTCGGGCTGGAAAGCACAGCCTTCGCCGAGGGGCGCGACAACAACTTCCTCCACCACCCGGCGATCCACGGAGGCGAGCTCGCGGCCTGCTACACCTACGGGCTCAACGGTCCGGCGTCCCCCGAGGCCGGCTGCCGGGAGAACTGGTGGTACTACAGCCAGTCCGGACCGGGCGTGTACAAGGGCGACGTGTACTACTATTGCGAGGACTGGGATGCCCGCGAGGATATCAGGCGGATCGACACCACCCGCTGCAAGGTTTCCCTGCTGACCGGGGAGTACGACTATTCCGCGACGCCCGAAATGACGCGCGAGGCGGCAGACGCGATCCCCGGCTGCCGTTTCACCGTGATGAAGGGGATCGGCCATTTCCCGATGGTCGAGAACTACCCGCTCTTCCGCGGCTATCTGCTCGAAGAACTGGCGTTGATGGTCTGACCGGATGGCGGAGACCCGGACGCGAATCTCCCTCGAGGGTGTGGGCAAGCGCTTCGGTGTGCTCCAGGTGTTCCAGGACATCAACTTGGCGATCGGCGAACGCGAAATCGTCACCGTCGTCGGCCCGTCGGGCTGCGGCAAGACGACGCTCCTGCGCTGTATCGACGGGCTGATTCCCTGCGACGACGGGCGGATCGTCATCGAGGGAACCGAGGTTCGCCGACCGCGCGAAGGCGTCGCAATGGTGTTCCAGCATTTCGGCCTGTTTCCCTGGAAGACCGTCTACAACAATGTCGCTTACGGGCTGAAGCTCGCTGGCGCGTCGGGTGTCGAAATTGCCGAGCGCGTGCCGCGATTCATCGCCACCGTCGGGCTCGGCGGGTTCGAGGACGCGTTCCCGCACCAGCTTTCCGGGGGGATGCAGCAGCGCTGCGGGCTGGCGCGCGCTCTCGCCATCGAGCCCAGCGTACTCCTGATGGACGAGCCGTTCGCCGCCGTCGACGCCCAGACGCGGGAAATCCTCCAGTTCGAACTGCTGCGGATCTGGGAGACGCGGCCGACGACGATGGTCTTCATCACCCACTCCATCGAGGAAGCGGTGCTGATGGGAGACCGGGTGGTGGTGCTCAAGGGCCGGCCGTCCGGCGTCCACGAGGTCATCGATGTCGACCTGCCGGAGCCGCGCGACCGGGCGACCCTGTCGCATCCCCGTTTCACCGAGGTGCGCGAGCACGTGTGGGGCACCCTGATGGACGAGGCGCGCGCCGCCGAGTTCGAAATCTAGCGCCGCCTCCATGCTATTGTGCCCGGCGAAGTTCCGCGAGAGAACACCCACATGACTGGAGAGACGTAATGACCGATGGGAGTCAATGCCGGCGGACCGGAACTCTGGCGGCGACGGCTGCCGGGATGGCGCTGGCGCTGATCGTTGCATGCGCCCCGGCGGCGGCGATGGACAAGAAAGTGACCTTTGCGCTGCCCGGCGTGCCGCCGATTTTCGGCGCGGTCTACGCCTATGTCGCGCGCGACGCGGGTTTCTACAAGAAGTACGGTCTCGACGTCACCCTGAAACCGTTCAATTCCGGCGTGGGCGCGGCGCGCGCCGTGGTGTCGAGCGCCGTCGATGTCTCGATGTCTCCCACTCCGCCGGTCGCGGTCATGGTGTCCAACGCGGGGGTCCCCCTGGTGATGATTCAGGGGATGGAAATCAACGACTGGATGCTGGGCTCCATGGACCCGGCGAAGAACAGCTGCGAGAGCGTCAAGGGACAGGCGGTCGGCGTCGACAGCCCGCGCGGCGCACGCTGGATTCAGCTCGCCAACATGATCCGCCCGTGCAAGCTGCGTCCCGACCGCGACGTGCCCACGGTCAACCTCAGCACCAACGTCGGCGCCGCCATGGTCGCCGGCCAGATCAATTTCGGGGTGCTGCACAGCGACGACATCCCGGTGATCGAACGCGAAAGCGGCAAGAAGGTGACCGTGGTGGCGCGGGTCGAGGAAACTTCGCCCGGCAGCCATTACGCGGTTCTGGTCACCAACAAGAAGGTGATCGCCGAGCGCCGCGACACCCTGGTCCGTCTGGTCGCGGCCCACAACGAGACGATGAACTATCTGTACGACAAGGCGAACTGGCAGAAGATCGCGAAAATGGCGGCGCCGACCGGCCGCAATGTCGGCGATTCGATCAAGGCGCTGGAGATTTTCACCGGCATGGACTACTGGCCGCGGACCACCGCCGGTCTCGCCGAGAAGCGCATCAAGCGCGCGGTTGCCATCCAGACCGGCGTCGGCAAGCGCACCAAGGGTAAGAGCGGAATCAACCCGAAAAAGAGCCCGGCGAGCTATCAGCAGCTTACCGACCTGTCGATCTTTGCCGACGCCCAGGCGTTGATGAACAAGATGAAATAGGGGCCGGGCGGCCGGCCGTACCGGCGGCGGGGGCAGGACGGTTGGCCCCGCTTCGCCGGGTCCGGTGCGGCCGGCTCCGGGGCTGCTGCGGGGCGGTGCCGACGTGCTGAGCCTTCTCAACTCCGATGTCCGCTGGGTCCGGCTCGTGACGCTGCTGGCCAGCCTGGCGGCCGGGGCGCTCGTCTGGGAAATCGTCGGGCGGCAGTTCAACCCCTCGATCATGGCGCCGCTGGTCGGCGGGGAAGGGCAGGGGGCGGCGCCCCGGCTCCTCGAGTACGTCTTCAACGATCCCGAGTTCCGCGATGCGTTCGCGAGTTCGCTGGCGCTGTTCGTCACCGGTTTTTCCATCGGTGTGCTGACCGCGGTGCCTCTCGGCATCCTGATGGCGCGCTGGGCGCTGCTCAGGGTCGCCCTCGAGAGTTACATCCTCATCCTCTACGTCACCCCGATGGTGGCGCTGATCCCCTTCATCCTCTCGATCCTGGGTTTCGCCTTCTGGCCGAAGGTGCTGGTGGTGGTGCTCTTCACCTTCTTCCCGGTCCTCTACAACACCCTGGAAGGTGCGCGCAGCGTCAAGCCGGAACTACTCGAGGTCGCGCATTCGTTCCGCACCGGCGAGCGCGAGATCTGGTTCGACATCCTCATCCCCTATACGCTTCCCTTCGCGCTGACCGGGATAAGGCAGGCCACGGGGCGCGCCCTCGTCGGCATGGTCGCCGCCGAGTTCTTCCTCGCGACCAGCGGGCTCGGGGAGGAGATCGTCGTCGCGTCGCGCAATTTCGACATGGCGGGCGTCCTTGCCACCATCGTGGTCATCACCGTCTTCGGGGTGCTCCTGATGCGCGGTGCGCAGGCCCTCGAGCGGGGCTACGCCGCCTGGCGGGGGGTCGAGTAGATGGCGAACCCCGCCGCCCGAGCTACGCTCACCGACCGGACCGCGCCGCTCGCCGGCCCCTGGCGGCGGCTGGTTTCTGGCGGGCTCGGCGTCAAGATCCTGGCCGGCGTCCTGCTGTTGCTCCTCTGGCACGTCGTCGTCTCGCTGTTCGCACCGCCCTTTGTCGCCAAGCCGCTCACCGTGCTTGCGGTGCTGCCCGACGTGGTCGTCGAACGGGAATTCCTCCAGGCAAGCTGGAACACGCTTTCCGCCGTCATCCAGGGCCTGCTGATCGCGCTGGTCGCCGGCACTCTGGTCGGCGTGGCCATGGGCCGGGTCAAGGTCTTCGACCGCTTCCTCAACTTTTACGTCAACGGCTTCTACACGATGCCGATGATCGCGGTGCTGCCGCTGCTGACCATCTGGTTCGGCTACGAGGACAGCGCACGGATCGCCACCATCGTGTTCGCGGGCTTCTTCTCCATCGCCATCAACGCGCGCGACGGGGCGCGCTCGGCGCCGCCCGAATATCTCGAGGTCGCCCACGCCTACCACGCCTCGCGGCGTCATATCTGGTTCGAGATCACCCTGCTTTCCTCGCTGCCCTACCTGATCGCCGGCTTCCGCCTCGCTGCGGGGCGCGCCCTGGTCGGAGCGGTGCTGGCCGAGTTCTTCGTGAGCCTGCCGGGGATCGGCCTCTACATCCTGTCCCACGCCCGGTCCTTCGCCCACAACGAGGCGGTGGTCGGCGTACTGACGCTCGCGCTCTTCGGCCTCGGTTTCGAGGCGGCGATGAACTGGGCGATGCGGCGATACTTCCCGTGGTACCGCCGCGACGCCGGCGGCGAAGCCTGAGTCGGGCGTGACCGTCTCCCGTCTGACCTTCGGTGCGAACGGCCGCGCCTCGCTCTACGCCGGGGTCAGGACCCTCGCCGACGCGGTCAAGGTGACGCTCGGCCCGGCCGGGCGCACGGTGATGATCGACGAGGACGGCAAGGCGCCGCGCATCACGCGGGACGGCGCACGGGTCGCCCAGTCGATCGAACTCGCCGACCGTTTCGCCGACATGGGGGCGCGGCTGGTGCGCAATGCGGGTGCGCGCGTTGCCCGGGAGGCGGGCGACGGGCGGACCACTGCCACCGTCATCGCGGCGGCGCTGATAGCGGAGGGGCTTCCGGCGGTCGCGGCAGGCGCCGATCCGGCAGCGCTGAAGCGTGGGATGGACGAGGGCGCCGATATTGTTATCGCTGCGCTGCGCGCCGCTGCACGCCCCGTCGATCCAGGCGCGGAACTCGCGCGCATCTCCTCGATTGCGGCGGACGGCGATGTCGAACTCGGCCGGATCGCGGCCGAGGCGGCGGCGACGGGCGAGGACGGGGTCATCGACGTTCAGGACGGCCACGGGCGCGGCGTCGACTACGAGATCGTGAGCGGGGTGCGTTTCGATCGGGGGTATGTCTCGCCCTACTTCATGACCGACCCGGAAACCCTGCTCTGCACCTACGACGAGCCGCTGATCCTCCTCTACGACGGCCGGCTCGACCGCCACGAACCGTTGCTCGGCCTGCTCGAAGCCGCCGTTCGCATGCGGCGTGCACTGGCAATCGTCGCCGAGGCGGTCGAGGGCGAGGCGCTTCATACCCTTGCAACCAACAAGGTTCGCGGCGGGCTTCGCCTGGTCGCGGCAACGGCGCCGCATTTCGGCGACCGCCGCCGCGCCGCCCTCGAGGACGCGGCGGTTCTCACCGGCGCTACCGTGATCGCCGAAGACAAGGGCCTCGCGCTGCGGAATGCCGGGCCCGGGTTTCTCGGCAGCGCGCGGCGGGCGGTGGTCTCGGGCGAGGAAACGCTGTTCGTCGAAGGGGCGGGCGACGAGGCGCGGATCGAGGAGAGGCGGTGCGAAATCCGGTCGGCGCTCGCGGCCGCGCGAAGCGACCACGACCGCAGGCTTCTCGCCGACCGGCTGGCGCGGCTCTCCGGCGGGGCCGCCGTGGTGCGCGTCGGCGGTGCGTCCCGGGCCGAGATCGCCGTCCGTTCCGAACGGGCCCGGGCCGCCGCCCGCGCCGCCCGGGCCGCGCTCGCGGGGGGGATCGTTCCCGGCGGCGGTTCGGCGCTCCTCCATGCCGCGCGCGCGCTCGTGCGCATGTCCGGCAACGACCATGCGCGCCGGGTGCTGACGGCGGGGCTCGCCGCCCCGGTCCGGCAGATCGCCGACAATGCCGGCCATGACGGCCGCGCCGTTGCCGCGAGGCTGGCGGAGACCGCCGATCCAGACCTCGGTTTCGATGCCGTGACGGGCGAGATTTGCGACCTGGTCGCCTCCGGTATTCACGATCCCCTCGAGGTGACGGTGGCGGCGCTCCGCCATGCCGCCTCGGTTGCCGGGATGATCCTCACCGCCGAGGCGGCGCTCGCCCGGCCGCCGCCTCCATTGTCGGACGAACCGGAAGGGTTCGGCCCGACCACGCCCGATTTCCGCGCGGACGAGCTGAAGGGGCTGGGCCTTGCCTGATCCCGCCCGCCGCCTGCCATCCACACGAGAGGGAGCAAACGATGACCAATGATACCGCCGCCGGACCGGCCGTCGGCTGGATCGGCGCAGGACGCATGGGCTATCCGATGGCCCGACTGCTGCTCGAAGCCGGGGCCGATGTCTCGGTCTACAACCGCACCGCGGCCAAGGCGGAGCCGTTGGCCGCCTACGGCGCCCGGATCGTCGCCAAGCCGTCCGATCTCGCCGACCGCGATATCGTATTCGCCATGGTCGCGGGGCCGGACGACCTGCGCGAGGTGATCTCCGGCCCCGAGGGCGTGCTCGCCCACCCGTCCTCGACGCCCCGGATCGTGGTCGATTGTTCGTCCGTGGACGACGAGGCCTCGCAAGACGTGCGCCGGGCGCTCGCCGAACGGGGCGCCCGGTTCCTGGTCGCGCCGGTCAGCGGCAATGGCAAGGTGGTCAAGGCGCGGAAGCTCACCATCGTCGCCTCCGGCCCCAGGGATGTGTTCGACGAGGTGCGCGGGCTGCTCGAGGCGATGGCGCCGCAGGGCGTGACCTACGTCGGGGAGGGCGATCTCGCCCGGACCTGCAAGATCTGCCACAACGTCATGCTCGGTGTCGTCACCCAGTGTCTCGCCGAAATTACCGTCCTCGCGGAGCGCGCCGGCGTGCCCCGCGCAGCCTTCCTCGAGTTCATGAACGCGTCCGTGATGGGCTCGACATTCACCCGCTACAAGTCGCCCGCCTTCGTCAACCTCGACTACACCACCACCTTCACGCCGCCGCTCCTGCGCAAGGATCTCGACCTCGGCCTCGCGCTGAGCCGTGCGCTGGACGTGCCCATGCCGGTCGCGGCGCTGACCCGCGAGATCGTCTCCCAGGTGGTGGGCAAGGGACATACCGACATCGATTTCTCCGTTATCCTGCAGCACGAAGCGGAAGGCGCCGGGCACCCGCTGGAGCCAGAGAACGTCAGGGTCGACGACGGGCTGGGCTAGACTATCCTGCTCCGGCGGCGCCAGCAGGCGCCGTACGCATCGCCGAAAGGAGGGCACAATGGCGAAGGGCTACTGGGTCAGTTGCTACCGGGCGATCAGCAATCCCGATGCGCTGGCGGAATACGCGAAAATTGCTGGCCCCGCGATCCAGGAAGGCGGCGGCAAATTCCTCGCCCGCGGCGGGCGGATCGCAGCGTTCGAGGCGGGCGTCAACGAACGCACCGTCGTCGTCGAGTTCCCGTCCTTCGAGCAGGCACTGGCAACCCACGACGGGGAGGCCTACCAGGCGGCGCTCGCCAAGCTCAAGGGAGCGGTCGAGCGCGACTTCCGGGTCATCGAGGGGATCGACTGAGGGGACCGGGCGGCCGCCGCCCGGGAACCGGGTCCGGCGGCGCTTACGCCGCCATCAGGGCTTCGGCCTTGTCGTAGTCGAACGCGATGGGGTCGATGTCGCCCGCGTGGATCGCCGCGACGCGCTCCGGCGGCAGCGGGTTCGAGAACTGCCCGTTGCGCATGACCACGCGGGCCTTCAGCAGTTCGGCGACCAGCGCCTCCATCTCGCCCCACTCGGCTTCCGTCATCTCTTGCGAATCGAGCCCGACGATGCCGCCCAGCATGTGCTCGAACTCGTCGTCGTAGACCCGCGAGCAGGCGTCGGCGATCAATGCGTCGTTGCCGCCGCGTGCGGCGATGCGCATGCCCTCGCGGAACAGGGTGCAGTACCCGCCCTCGGAGAACTTCGACGCGCGCATCCCGATCTCGCCGTGCTCGGCAAGTATCCGGTAGCGGAGCTTTGTGAGAACCGTGTCCTCCTCCCAGCCCTGGCAGCGGTGGGGATCGAGCGTGGCCGCGCCGGGCGGGCGGATCGCGTCGTACACGTCGGCGAAGGCGACCAGGTGCGTGAACTCCTCGTAGAGCCCTTCGAGCAGGTCGCGGATGCGGTGACGCGAGACGTCGATATCCATCTTGGGGAGGACCTCGAGCACCTCGGTCAACGGCCCCATGATCACGCCGCGGTTGCCGTAGTCGCCGACGCCCGAGCCCTTGAACTCCTTGAACACCTGTAGTTCGAGCCAGTGCAGATCGGTTTCGATCGTGCGCACCGGGGAATCCCAATAGGTGCGCACGACCTCGGCCTCGCCAGCAAACAGCGGCGCGGCGGCTTCGATCAGCCGGCAAAGGGGTGGACTCAAAGCCATCGCGCAATGCTAATGAGCGCCCCGGTTGCCGGCAACAGACCACCGGCCGCCAGGTCATGCACTCATCGCCGGACGCTCCGCTCGGGATGGATATAGACCTCGCCCTGATAGCGATTGCGGCGGCGGCGTTCACCGCGGCCGGCATCGTGAAGGGGGTAATCGGGCTCGGCCTGCCGCTGACCGCGCTTGCGGTGCTGACCATCGCGATGGGGCTGCGCGAGGCGGTCCCGCTGATCATCGTGCCGGTGCTGGTCACCAACGCCTGGCAGATGACGCGGGGCGGCATGCTGGTGCCGCTGTTCAGACGGTTCTGGTCAATGAACCTGCTGCTCGGCGTCGGCGCCTGGATGGGCACCGTGCTTCTCTTCCTCATCGATGAGGCGCTGGTCGGCGGGCTCCTCGGGGTGGTGATCATCATCTACGCGCTGGTCAATATCTTCGCGCTCAGGTTCCGCATTCCGGCGGCGCACGAGTCCTGGTATTCGCCCGGCGTCGGCCTGCTGTCCGGCTTGCTGACGGGGTTGACCGGTTCGGTCGGCGGGCCGGTGGCGGTCTACTTCCAGGCCCTCGGCCTCGACCGCGCGACCTTTCTGCAAGCCGTGAGCCTCGCATTCTTCCTCACCGCACTCCCCTGGGGCGGGACCCTGATCGCCGAGGGGGCGCTTACCGTGAAGACCGCGGCGGTCGGGACGGCGGCCCTGGCGCCGTCCTTCGCGGGAATGTGGATCGGGCAGTGGATCGGCGCCCGCCTTTCGCAGGAGGTGTTTTCGAAGGGTGTGTTCGTGTTCCTGATCGTGATCGGCGCCAACCTGATCAGGCGGGCCGTGGTATGACCGTGCCGGATCGAGACCCCTGCCGCAGCTTCGGGAGGCGATGAGCGATGCGCAAGACTCCGGTTTACGAGACGCCCGACGAGCAGCGTCGGCTGTTTCCGGAAATTTCAGGCAACACCGTCAACGGCCGCGGCGAGCGCGATGTGCGCCGGCCGAGCCCCCTGTTCTGGCATTACGGCGTCGAGATCCCGCACAAGGCGCTGCAGGACTACTATCTCGAACGGTTCCAGGCGTTCCCCGAACTGCAGGATTTCCATCTCAAATACGGCGGCCGCGGCGACAGCAAGCGGCCCGACAGACCGGACACCGCGGAAACCGACACGCCGGTCAACTGGTCGCGCCGAGTGAAGGAATGGGCCCTGGCAAGCGAGGGCGATCTCGTCGGCATAACCCGGGTGAAACCGGAATGGGTGTTCGAGGGCTACGAGGCGCCCGAACCCTGGATTGTCGTTATCGGCGTGGCGATGGACCACGATGAACTCGCCAAGGCGCCGGCGATTCCGGCGGCGGTCGAAACCATGGCGCAGTACAACCGGGGCACCCGCGCCGCCCGCGCCGTCGCCAACCTGATCCAGGCCGCGGGCTACCGCGCCCGCCCGCATGGCGGGCCGACGGCCGGACCGGTGACGCTCATCCCCGCGGCGATCGAGGCTGGGCTGGGCGAACTCGGCAAGCACGGCTCGATGATCAACCGGACCTACGGTTCCTCGTTTCGCCTCGCCGGCGTGCTGACCGACATGCCGCTCATGGCCGACGGCCGCGACGTGTTCGGCGCCGACGACTTCTGTACCAACTGCCAGGTCTGCACCGACGCCTGTCCGCCCGACGCCATCTCGCGCGAGAAACAGTGGGTGCGGGGCGTCGAACGCTGGTACGTCGATTTCGACAGGTGCATCCCCTATTTCAACGATACCCAGGGCTGCGGCATCTGCATCGCGGTCTGTCCGTGGAGCCGGACCGGGACCGCGCCCAGGCTCGCCGAGAAGATGACCCGCCGGCGCCGGCGGCTCGATAGTCAGGATTGACGCGCCGCCGCCTCGATCAGCCGGTCCACATCGTCGGGGGTTGTCGCGAAGCTGGTCACCAACCGTACCGCACCGCCCCCGCGCCGGGTCTCGATGGCGAACCCTGCGGCACGGAGGCCGTCGACCGCGGCGCGCGGCATGTCGAGGAACACCAGGTTGGCCTCGACAGGGGCGAGCAGCGCGATCTCCGGGCACTCAGCGAGGCCGCCTCCCAACCGCCGCGCCATCGCGTTGGCGTGGGCGGCAAGCTCCAGCCAGAGACCGTCAGCCAGATAGGCTTGGAGCTGGGCGGCGAGATAGCGCATCTTGGAATAGGCGTGACCGGAACGCTTGCGGACCGGGAACAGATGGTCGGCCAGCGCAGGGTCGAAGAGAACCACGGCTTCCGCATTCAGGGTGCCGTTCTTCGAAGTTCCGAAGGCGAGGGCATCGATCCCGGCCCGGGCAGCCATGTCCGCCGGGCTGCAGCCGACCCCGGCGACGGCGTTCGCGAACCGCGCCCCGTCGAGATGGACGCGAAACCCGGCCTCGCGCGCCAGGCCGGCGAGCTCCGCGATCGAGGCCGGAGCATAGACCGTCCCCCATTCGGTTGCCTGGGTGAGACTGAGGACTCCGGTTCCCTCTGCCCGGTCCTGCAGCGCCGCTTCGAGCGCCGCGGGATCGATCCGGGCCTGCCCGCCCGCGACACCGACGCAGCGTCCGCCGGCGACGTAGAATTCGGGTGCGCCTTCCTCCGCTACCGCGATATGGGCTTCCTCGTGGCAGTAAAAGCGGGCGCCCGGTTCCGCCAGGGCGGCGAGCGCGAGCGCGTTTGCCGCGGTGCCCGTCGCGGCCGGAACCACCCGGACTTCGGTCTCGAACACGCGGCCGAACGCCTCGTCGAGGCGCGCCGAGAAAGCATCCGCGCCGTAGGAAGCGGCAGGCCCGGAGTTGGCCGCCTCAAGCGCGGCGATGATGGCCGGGTGCACCGGGGCGACATTGTCGCTCACGAAATTGCGGCCAGTCACGGCAGCATTCTTTCGACGATGCGATCGATGTGAGACATTGCCGCCAGATTAGCGACCGGCCGCCCCCGGGGTAAGGGATGCCGATTGCCGGGGCCGGCCATATTGCGGCGGTCCCGCACCGATAGACCCTGTTCGCCGGGGTCGGTCCGGGTTAGCCTGCGGCTGCGATCCGCCTGGAGGGAACCATGGCCCAGAAACTCGACCGCGCGACCGAAGACCTCGGCAATATCGTCGCCCTGGAACACGTGAATGTCCGCATACCGGACCAGCGCCTGTCGACGCTGTTCTACGTCACCGGCCTCGGTCTCACCCGCGATCCTTACCTGATGACCAGCACCAACAACATGTGGGTCAATGTCGGGCGCAGCCAGTTTCACCTGCCGACCGGCGAGCCCCAGCGGCTGCGCGGCATGGTGGGGCTGGTAATCCCCGATCTCGAGGGGCTGGTGCGGCGCCTCGAAAGAGTGCGCGAGCCGCTGGAAGACACCGCATTCGACTTCGCCCCGGCCAACGACCATGTCGATGCGACCAGCCCGTGGGGCAATCTGTACCGGCTGCACCCGCCCGGCGAGCGGTTCGGGCGCATGCGGCTCGGCATGGCTTATGTCCGCGCCGACGTGCCGGTCGGCAGCGCCGACGGGATCGCGCGTTTCTACGACGAGGTCGTGGGTGCGGACGCCTCGTCGGGAGAGGACGACGGAGCGCCCGCAGCGTTCGTATCGGTCGGCCACAACCAGTCGCTTGTCTTCCGCGAGAGCGAAGCGCCGGCCGCCGACTACGACGACCACCATATCCAGGTTTATGTGGCCAATTTCTCCGGCCCCTACGAGCGGCTTCGCGAACGCGGGCTGGTGAGCCAGGAGGACGGCCAGCACCAGTACCGTTTCCGCGATATCGTCGATCCCGACAGCGGCGAGACCCTGTTCACCCTCGAGCACGAGGTCCGGTCGATGACCCATCCGCTGTATGCGCGGCCGCTGATCAACCGCAACCCGGACCACAGCAACTGGAACTATGTCCTGGGTTACGAGAACGAGCCCGCGGCGCTGCCGATCTGAGCCGCTGCTCAGCGGACCTGGAGGACCAGCTTGCCCCTGAGATGACGGGCCGCGCTGGTCTCGAGCGCGGACGCGGCTTCGCTGAGCGGATAGAGCGCGATCTCGGGGATCCGGACGGCGCCCGCTTCCAGAAGCGCAAGAATGCGTTCGAGATGCGGGCGGTCGCGCCCGACCCGCGGGCGCAACGAGACCACGTCGCCGCGCGGCGCCTCCGGCGCGGTCGAGCCTGAGGCGATGAACGCCGCCCGCCCGCCGGGCTTGAGCACGGCGAAGGATTTTTCGGCGACCGCGCCGCCCACGGTCTCGAACACCGCGTCGCAGTCGGAGACGGCCTCGGCGAAGTCGCGCGCGTTGTAGTCGATCGCCTCGTCGGCGCCGAGACCCAGGACGTATTCGACATTGGCGGCGCTGCATGTGGTGACGACATACGCGCCGATATGTTTGGCGAGTTGGATGGCGAATCCCGCGACCCCGCCGGCGCCGCCCTGGATCAGGATCTTTTCGCCCGGCCGGAGTTCCAGCATGTCTTCGATCGAGACCAGGGCGGTCAGCCCGATCAACGCGAGCCCGGCGATTCCGGCGTGGGACACGCTGTCCGGTTTCCGGGCCACGAGAGAGGCCTTAATCGCGATCTTTTCGGCATACGTGCCTTCCTGACCCGCATCGCAGACGGCGAAGACCGGATCCCCCGGTGCGAACTCGTCCACCCCGTCGCCGAGGGCGGCGACGGTGCCGGAAAAGTCGCGCCCGAGCACGTACGGGAAATCGGTGATCTGGCTGTAGCGGCCGGCCAGCACCTTCCAGTCGGCGCCGTTCACGCTGGCGGCGTGGATGTCGACCACGATCTCGCCGGGCCCGGCCGTCGGGTCGGGTAGGTCGCCGAGTTGCAGGACTTCGGGTCCGCCGTGTTTTTCGAAGTAGGCTGCCTTCATTTGGATCTTTCCGTTTCGGATTCGCCCGCGCACCCGGCACGGGCGTCCGCGGATTGCGGTGGAGCGCGCGTTACCCCTGTGCGGCCTTGCGTTCGGCCTCGGACCGGAGCGCCGGGTCGAAATAGCCGTCGAGGAATCCGTTGAGATACTCGACCATCGCCGGTTCCATCACCCGGTTCGGCACCGGGTCGCGGTCGAAATGGCCGTACCGGTCCTCGCCGCGCACCAGCATCGCCGGAAAACGGCCGAGGCTCGGCCGAACGTGCGGCGGACAGTAGACGAAGAGCACGCCGATCCGCCGCTCCGCCGTGGTGTTGGGTTTCGACGAGTGCGCCGTGCGGAAGTGATGGATCGTTGCCTCGCCGGCTCGGACCTCGGCGTCGACCACGCCGGTTTCGTCGAAGTCGGGGATCATCTGCCCCCGCGCCAGCAGGTTGCCGTCGGCCCAGGTCTCGGTGTGCTCCATCTCGTCCCGCAAATGAGATCCCGGCTTGTACCGCAGGCAGCCGTGCCGGACGAATGAGTCGGTGAGTCCGATCCAGGCGCCCCACACCTCGAGCGGCTGGTAACCGAAATAGGCCGAGTCCTGGTGCCAGGTGGTAAAGGACGGGTCGTTGCCGTTCTTCACCCAGACCGCCGAACTGGTCAGCAGAATGTCCGGCCCGATCAACTGTTCGATGGCGTCGAGCAGGGTCGGAGCGGTGCCGAGCTCCACCATCCACGGGAACAGGACATGCGGTTTGACCATCAGCCTGCGCGGCGCGTTGGCCGCATGGTCGCGCTCGTACGCCTCGAACCGATCGAGATAGTCGTGCGCCCGTTCCCGGGTCAGCACCGGGACCGGGAAGACAAAGCCGTCGCGCCGCGCGCCCGCCACTTGGTCGTCGGTCAGGATCCTCGCCATCTCTTTTCCCCGCCCCCGGGCTGTGGCAGGATCATATCGCGAGAACGGAGAGGGGGCCATGCCGCTGAGCCCGCAACAGATCGAGCAATTCCGCCGTGACGGGTATGTCTTTCCGCTGCCGGTGCTGGAGGCGCACGAGATACCGCCCATCCGCGCCCGGCTCGAAGCGGTCGAGGCCGGCAACGGCGGCAAGCTCCTGAGCCGCCAGCGCAACAAAGCGCATCTCCTGTTCAAGTGGCTCGACGACCTCATCCGCGACCCCCGCGTTCTCGACCCCGTAGAGCAGCTCATCGGCCCCGATATCCTGTGCTGGAACACGATCTTCTGGATCAAGGATGTGGGCTCGCGCAGCTTCGTCTCGTGGCACCAGGATTCGCGTTATTGGGGGTTGTCGAGCGACCGGGTGATCAGCGCCTGGCTCGCGCTTTCGCCGGCGAGCATCCGGGCGGGCTGCATGCGGGTGATGCCGGGCACCCACATCGGCGAGGGATTGACCCACCACGACAGTTACCACGACGACAACATGCTCACGCGCGGGCAGGAGATCGTGGACGGGGTGGACGACGAGACCGCGGTCTACATGCCGCTCGAGGCTGGCCAGATGTCGCTCCACAGCTACCGGCTCGCGCACGCTTCGGGCCCCAACCTCTCGGACGACCGGCGGATCGGCATCTCGATGCATTTCATGCCGCCCGACACGGCGCAGGTGGTGGGCGACTGGGATTCGGCGGCCCTGGTGCGCGGCGAGGACCGGTTCGGTCATTTCGAGCACACCCCGGTCCCGGCTCGCGACTTCGACGAGGAAGCCGTCGCTTTCCACGTCCGCGCTGCCCAGGCGGTGTTCGAGGTCCTCTACGACGGCGCGGAACGGAATACCGCGAAATTGTAGGGGTTCGGGCGGCGACACGGTGACATGATGGACGCGCCCCGCCCCCGCCCCGTCCACCTCGTCGGCTCCGTCCCGCTGCAGGATTCGGAAGCGGTGTTCCGCGCCCTCGCGGCGACCCTCGGTGTGCGGGCGCAGCGCTACCCGGACGGGGAGACGGGCGTGCGTAGCCAGTGGATCCGGTGGCAGAGGCGGACGTTCGAGGACCATCCCGATTTTGCCGCGGACGGTTCGTCCACATCCATCGGCAAGTACAGCGATTCCGTCGACCGGCCGTTCTACCGGCTCCGCGCCGGGGTCGAGGCCGGAGATGTGTCGATCGGCGACATGGGCTACGCCCGCGCGGCCGTCGCTTCCTATGCGGTGTTCTCCCGGCTGCGCCGCGACGGGGTGGTGCCGCCGTCGGTGCGCTTCCTGGTCTCCCTGCCGACGACGACGGCGCTTGTCGGCAGCTTCTTTCGCGTGCCGAGGCGCGCGGCGGTGGAGCCGATCGTCGAAAATGCGCTCGCCCGCGAGGTTGCGGCCATCGTCGATGCCATCCCTGCGGACCGCCTCGCCATCCAGTGGGATGTGTGCCACGAGGTCGTCGGCGCCGATGGCGGCATGCCGCTGCATTACGGCGCCGCTCCGGACGGGGAGGGTGCGAAAGATGCGATCGTCGCCGCCTCGCGCGAGCGCGCAGCGAGACATGTGGATTTCGTACCGCCGGATGTCGAGGCCGGTATTCACCTGTGCTACGGCGATCCCGGACATCGGCACATTATCGAGCCCGCGGACCTCGGGACCTGCGTCGCCCTTGCCAACGGTGTCGTCGGAGCGGCCGGGCGGAGGGTCGATTTCATCCACATGCCGGTGCCCCGGTCCCGTGACGACGACGCTTATTTCGCGCCGCTTGAAGGCCTCTCCCTGCCGGCCGGGACCGAGCTCTATCTCGGCCTTGTCCACCACACGGACGGCGCCGGGGGAGCCAGACGCCGGATCGCCGCCGCCGCCCGCCGCGCCGCCTCGTTCGGGATTGCGACCGAATGCGGTTTCGGCCGCCGCGATCCTGCGACGATCCCGTCCCTCCTCGCGATCCACGCGGAGGCGTCGGACGATTCCCCGGTGTGAAGCCGGCGGAAATACGGGCGCCGGTCAGCCCCGGCGCTTCTCCAGCACTGCAAGGATCGCCCGGACGATCCCGACATAACCGGTGCAGCGGCAGAGATTGCCCGAGAGTTCCAGCCGGACCCGCTTCTCGTCGGCGTCGGGCAGGCGCCTCACGATGTCGCGCGCCGCGACCAGCATCCCCGGCGTGCAGTAGCCGCATTGCAGGCCGTGGTGTTCGGTGAAGGCTTGCCGCAGGTCCTCCATGACCTGGTCGTCGTCGAAGCCCTCGATCGTGGTCACCGACGCGCCGTCGCAGCTCACCGCATAGGTGATGCAGGAGCGCATCGGCTCGCCGTCGATCTCTACCGTGCAGGCGCCGCAGACACCGTGCTCGCAGCCGAGATGGGTGCCGGTGAGGCGTCGGGTCTCGCGCACGAAATCGGCGAGGCTCATCCTTGGCTCGACATCCCCGGTCACCGATGCGCCGTTGATGGTGAGGCTGATCTGGGTCATGGCGCGAGCGCTCCCTTGATCGCGCGGCTCAGCGCGACGGCATGGATCTGGGTTCCGTAATCGTCGAACACCGCCCCCTGTCCGGCCAGCGCCGCCTTCGCGTCGTCGATGCTGACCTCGCTTCCGGCCCGCACCGCGTCCGCCAGGGCCGGCACGTCGAGCGGCGCCCCGTCGGTCGCACCGAGGACAACGCGGGTTTGGCCGCGGCCGGGATCGTGCACGACAGCACCGATGGAATCGGCGAATTCTCCCGGCTTGCGGCAGATCTTGTAGTAGCCCCAACTGGCGTGCGCAGAGAGCTTGGGGATGCGCAGCGCGGTGACGAGATCGGCCGGTTCCAGCGCTACCGTGAACGCCCCCAACTGGAAGTCGGCAAGCGGCACGATGCGCACACCGTCCGGCCCGTCGACGACCGCCTCGGCGCCCAGCGCGCGCAGCGCCGTCGGCCAGTCGGCTGCCGGGTCGGCATGGGCGATGCTGCCGCCGATGGTTCCGCGATTGCGCACCGCGCGGTAGGCGATCTGACCGGCCACGAAGCGCATCATCCCGTTGGTGGCATCGGCGATCCTGCCGTCCTCGATCATCGCATGGGTGATGCCCGCGCCGACGACGAGACAATCGGCTTCGTCCTCGACCGCCGTCAGTGCGTCCATCCCGCGCACCTCGACCACAAGATCCGGCTGGGCGAGGCGCAGGTTCATCATCGGCCCCAGCGACATGCCCCCGCCGAGCGGCTTGTTGAAGCCGTCGGTCGAGCCGAGCAGGCGGACCGCTTCGGCGACATCGCGCGCGCGCGCATAATCGAACCTTGCCGGTTTCATGCCGCTTCTCCCTGTGTTCTTGCCGCCCGCGCAGCCCCGATCGCCGCGAGGATGCGGCGCGGCGTGATCGGAGTCCGGCTGACCTCGGCGCCGTAGCGCCGCAGCGCGTCGTTGACCGCGTTGCCGATCACCGCAGGAGTCGGGATGGTGCCGCCTTCGCCCATTCCCTTGATCCCGTGTTCGGTGTGGGGCGAGGGGGTCACCATGTGCTCGATGCGGATCGACGGCACCTCCATTGCGCCCGGCAGGTGGTAGTCCGCGAAGGTCGAGGCGAGGGGCTGGCCGAACCCGTCGAACGGCGATTCCTCGTAGAGCGCCGTGCCGATGCCCTGAGCCGCGCCGCCGAAAACCTGGCCGTCCACCACCATCGGGTTGACCATGGTCCCGCAATCCTCAACCACGATGTAATCGAGCACCTCGACCGCACCGGTGTCCGGGTCCAGCGCAATCGTCGCGGCGTGGGTCGAGTAGGAGAAGGTGCCGTGATCGGGGTCGGGGCGGTAGCCGACGACGGCTTCGACCCCGTCGGTATCGACATCGGCGGGAAGCTCCTCCGGGTTGACGTACCACACGCGGCCGATCTCGGAGAACGGGAGGTCTCCGCCCGGCCCCATCACCCTGCCGTCGACGACCCGCACCTGGCCGGGTTCGCACTGCAGCAGGTGAGCGCCGATCGCCTGCATCCGTCCGGCCAGCACCTTGCAGGCGCGGGAAACAGCGCCGCCCGCCATGACGATGCTGCGCGAGGCATAGGTGCCGGTCGAATAGGGGGTGAGGCCGGTGTCGCCGTGGATGACCGCGACCCGTTCCGGGTCGATGCCGAGGATTTCGCTGGCGACCTGGGCGAGGGTGGTCTCCATCCCCTGACCGTGCGACTGCACCCCGACCCTGAGCTCGAGACCGCCGTCCGGCGTCAGCTTGGCGCCCGCCTGCTCGTAGCCCGGCACCATCTGGACGCCCCAACTCGCGAATACCGAGGTCCCGTGCGCGGTCTGCTCGGTATAGCTTCCGAAGCCGAGGCCGATCAGCCTGCCGTCGGGCTCGCCCCTCGCTTGGCGTTCGCGCACCGTCGCGACATCGATCATCCGCGCCGCCCTGGCGACCGCTCCCGGGTAGTCGCCCGAATCGAAGGTCTTCTTCGCGACGTTGGTGTAAGGCATCGCCGTGGGCGGCACCATGTTGGCCATCCTGATCTCGTGCGGTTCCCGCCCCGCCGCGCGGGCCACCGCATCGACCAGCATCTCCATGGCGAAGGCCACGCCGGGCCGCGCCACCCCGCGGTAGGGGACCAACGGCGGCTTGTTGGTTGCGACCGTCCAGGTCTCCACCCGGTACGCCTCGATCGCGTAGGGGCCGGGCAGGTTGCCGCCGGCCATCGCTGCCTCGAGGCAGTTGGTGAAGGGGTAGATCGAATAGGCGCCGGCATCCACCGTCACCGCCCCTTCGAGGCCCAGGATCCTGCCGTCGGCGTCCGCGTGGGCGGTGACGATGTAATGGTGCTCGCGGCAGTTGGCGTCGGCAATCAGGTGCTCGCGCCGGTCTTCGATCCAGCGCGCCGGACGGCGGTGCTTCATCGCGTACCACGAGGCGATGAGTTCCTCCGGCTGGACATAGCACTTGAGCCCGAATCCGCCGCCCACATCGGGCGCAACGACCCGGACCTGGCGCTGTTGCAGTCCGAGAAAGAGGGCGAGGCCGGCGCGGATCAGGTGCGGCGCCTGGGTCGAGGTGTGGACGATCAACTGGTCCATTCGGGAGTCCCACTCGGCGAGCACGGCCCGCCCCTCCATGGGCACCATCGCCTGCCGGCTCATGCGGAATTCGCGGGTCACCGTGTGCGCGGCCTTTGCCCGCGCAGCCGTCATGTCGCCGTCGACACGGGTTTCGAGCACGATATTGTCGCCCCAACCCTCGTGGACCAGCGGCGCGCCCGGCTTGCGCGCCTCCAGCATGTCGACGACCGGCTCTAGCTCCTCGTAGTCGACCTCGACCGCCTGGGCGAGGTCCTCGGCCTCGGCCCGGGTCTCGCCGACGCAAACCGCGACCGGCTCCCCGACGAACCGCACCTTGCCCGACGCGAGTGCGGGATAGTCCGACGCCTTGTATCCGGGGAGCTTCGACGGCGCCCGCATCGGCGCCACGCCGTCCACGTCCGCGGCCGCGAACACCCGGCCTTCCGCGCCTTCCGGTTTGACGATGCCGCGGATGCGGCCGTGCGCGACCGGACTCCTGACAAAGGCCAGCGCCACCCCGTTGGCGGCGGCGATATCGGCGACGTAACTGCCCCGCCCGGCGAGGAAACGCCGGTCTTCCTTGCGTCGGAGGCGCGCCCCGATCCCCGTATCGCTCATTTCCGTTCTCCCGTGGCGATGCGCCATGATCCATCCGGCGGGAAGGCCCGTCAACGCTGCCCGCCGGACGGCCGCCCTCCCGACAGCGGCCGTCGAAAGAACCGCCGCCGCGTTGCGGCCGGTATCGCGCGGGCTTACAAATAAATCGGGCACGCCCGGGACGGGAGCAGGCGTAATGGAATTCGGTTATTTCACCCTGTCGGACAACTACTATCCCGACAATCCGCGAAGCGCGAACGACTTCGTGCTCGAGATTCGCGAGCAGGCCATCCTCGCCGACCGGCTGGGGTATCATTCCGCCTGGATCGGCGAGCACCACTTCGACCGGCTCGGCGTCAATTCGCGCCCCGATCTCGTACTCGCCAGCATCGTGCCGGAGACAAGCCGGATCCGCCTGGCGCCCGCGGTCAATGTGTTGCCGATCCACCACCCGATCCACGTCGCGGAGTGCTGGGCGACGCTCGACCTGATCAGCGGCGGGCGGGTCGACTACGCCACCGGCCGCGGCTACGACCGGGCCGAGTACGAACCGTTCGGCGCCGATTTCATGGCCTCCAGGGAAATCTTCGACGAGGGGATCGATGTCCTGGTCAAGGCGTGGACGGAACCCGGCGAATGGTCGCACAAGGGCCGCTACTACGACATCGCGGACATGGCGATCACCCCGAGGCCGGTGCAGCAGCCGATCCCCGTCTATATCGCCTGCTTCTCCGGCACCAGCATGAAGATGGCCGCGGCGCGCGGTCTCAACATCATCTACGCGCCGTTCGCGGCCTCGATGATCTTCGGCGGGCTCGGACCTGCCGTCGCGCAATACCGTGAGGCCTGCCTCGCCAAGGGCAACGAACCCGGCCGCGCCAAGTGCAGCTATTTCATCCACCTTGCCGACACCCCGGCGGAAGAAGATTTCGGCCGCCAGGCGATGATGGACTATTTCCGCCACTGCGTGCTGCGGGCCTTCCCCGACGACCCGTCGAAAATGCCGCCCACGATGCACTACTTCATGAAAATCAACGAGATCCTCCGCGGCATGACCAAGGAAACCCTGTCCGACAAGTCGATCCTGATCGGCAGCGCCGACGCGGTGATCGAGACGCTCAAACGGGTCGAAGCCGACGGTATCGACGAGGTCATCCTCTACTTCAACGTCGGGCGCAAACCGCACGGGATGGTCAAGGACCAGATGCACAAGTTCATTGAGGAGGTCGCACCCGCCTTCGAAGGGAGCCACACGCGCGCCGCGGCGGAGTGACCGTCCCCGAGGCCTTGCCCCCCGGTTGGCTCTAGACGACGCCGGTGGAAGCGGGAATCGCGCTGCGGCGAATCGGGTCCCGGCGGATTGCCCCGGTGGCGGGCGCCGGATTACAATTTCACCGCCCATTTTGGTATTCGGATTTTGCGCGCGACACAGGGTCCGGTCTTGCGGCAGGCAGCCTTCCCGGCTGCAGCCTCGCGCGGTCCACATCGGGGAGACATCGAATGAAACGCAGAGCCATTCTTTCGACCGCTGCGGCGGCTTTACTGGCCGCAGCAGCGGGGTCCATAGCGGTCTCGCAGGCCGCCGGAGCCCAGGACATGAAGACCGTTCGCGTGGGCATGAGTTGGATCCCCAACGTCGAATATGGCGGGGTCTGGCTGGCTCTGGAGAAGGGTTACTTCGCCGAGGAAAAACTGGACATCAAGTATTTCCCGGGCGGGCCCAACGCGCCCAAGCCGCTGGTGACGCTCGCCGCCGGCAAGATCGACATCGGTTACGGCGGCTGGCTTCCGTTTCTCGACGCTGTCTCGCGGGGCAACGATTTCGTCCTCATCGCGGCGAGCTTCTCGGTCTCGCCGCTCGGTATCCTCTCGCTCGGCGGAAATCCGATCCTTAAGCCCGGCGACGTCGTCGGAAAGAAGATCCTTGCGTAGGGGGCCAAGGAGCGCAAAGCCATCTCGGCGATGCTGAAGCTGAACAACCTGCCGGACACGTGGCAGGCGGTTCCGGCCGGCTATTCGCCGGGACCGTTGCTCAACAAGCAGGGCGACGGCTACACCGCCTTCGGCACCAACCAGGCGGTTGCCCTCGAACTGAAGGGCCTCAAACGCGGCAAGGATTTCCACTTCGTGTCGTTCGCCGACCTCGGTTACCGGTCTTACGGCACCAACATCTTCACCACCCGGTCCTATCTGGATGCAAACAGGGAGACGGTGGTGAAATTCCTGCGGGCGGTGACACGGGGCTGGATCGACAATGTTCGCGATCCCAAGGCCGCCGCCGACTTGGCCGTCAAGAAGTACGGCGCCGATCTCGGACTGAATCCCAAACAGCAACTGCGCCAGAACCAGATCCAGATCGAGATGATGAAGGATCCGAAGAATCCGGCACAGAAGATGCTGGTTATCGATCCGGCGACGATCGCCGGCCCGCTCTACGCGGCGGCCAGGGCGACAGGACGCAAGGATCTGCCGCCGGTCTCGAGGATCGCCGATGCCTCGCTCATGAAGGAAGTCTACGACAGCCTCAGATAACGGCACGACCTGCGCCCGCCTCGGGGCCCGACCACCCGGCCCCGAGGCGGGCGCGCAAGCGTCCGGGAGCTTGCCGGAATATGGCCGCGTGAAGGACGAAGGACTGCAGACCGCAGACCTGCTCATCGTCGGCGCCGACGTCGTATGCCTCGACGGGGCCGGAACGGTCGTGCCCGACGGCGCAATCGCCGTCACCGGTAACCGTATTCTATGGATCGGCCCCGCTTCAGACGCCCGGACGCTGTTCGACGCGGCCTCCACGATCGACGGGTCGGGCAGGATCGCCATGCCCGGTCTGATCGACACCCACGTCCATACCGCCCAGCATCTGCTGCGCGGCAAGATCGCCGAGATTGCCCGCCGCGAAAGGGTGAAGATCCCGATCTGGAAGAACTATTACATCCCGTTCGAGGCGATGCTCGATCCCGAGGATGTCTATTTGAGCGCCCTCGCCTGCTACGCCAACATGATCAGCGTGGGCACAACCTGTTTTGCGGAGGCCGGCGGACCGCATCCCGGCGCAATGGGCCGGGCCGCCCTCGAGACCGGCATTCGCGGTTTTCTGGCGCACTCGACCATCGACCAGGGCGAGGCCTTTCCGGACTCGATGCGGATGGAGACCGACCGCGCGCTGCAGGCCAATGTCGATCTGGTACGGCAATGGGCCGGCCAGGACCGGGTCCGGGCGTGGCTTTCGCTCCGCCAGATCATCACCTGTTCGCCGCCCTTGATCCGCATGACGGTGGAAGCGGCGCGCGAGCTCGATACCCGCGTCCACATCCACCTGTGCGAGGGCTCCTACGAAGTCGACTACACGATGGAGCGGTTCGGGAGGCGCCCCGCCGAGTACGTGGCGAGCATCGACGGGCTGGGAAACTTCCTCCACACCGCCCATTCGACCCTGGCCTCGCCCGGCGAAATAGAACTCTACGCCGAGCGCGACTGCTCGGTCGGCCACTGCCCGTTCAACAACTACCATGTCGGCCCCCATCCCCTCCTGCGGATGCGGCAGCGCGGCATACGCATCGGTCTCGGGACCGACGGCGCGGCCTCGTGGAGTTCCCTCGATCTCTTCAGGGCCGCCCACGCGGCGCGCATCGGCCAGCAGGCGGTGTCCGGTACGCCGATGCATTTCCACGACATCATGCCAAGCGAACAACTGATCCGCGTTGCAACCAACGGCGGCGCGGCGGCGCTCGGAATCGAGGAGGAGGTCGGCAGCCTCGAGGTCGGAAAGAAGGCCGATATCCTGATCGTGGAATGCGGCGAACTGGACCAGATACCGCGCTACGATCCGCTGTTCGCCGTGGCTGCCATGACGGTGGGGCGCGACGTCCGGACCGTCGTCGTCGACGGTCGAGTGGTGATGAAGGACAGGGAATTGCTGACGGTGGACCGCGACAGGCTGACCCGGGAACTGGCAACCCGCCTGCCCGGGATCATGGACCGTTTCCAGGGCGCCGCGCGCTGAGAAACGGCGTCCGGAGACCTTGGCATGAACGGCGCGGCGATCTCGATCGAACACGTCACCAAGCGATTCCCGCTCAAGGGGCAAAAGGAGGGCGTCCTTGCCCTCGAAGACGTGTCTATCTCGGTCGCACAATCCGAGTTCGTCGCCTTGCTGGGGCCGAGCGGCTGCGGCAAGAGCACGCTGCTGCGGCTCGTCGCATCCCTGGAGCATCCTACGGACGGCAGCGTCAGCATCGGCGGCGAAACGCCCCGCAGTCTGGCGTCACGCCATGCGCTTGGCATCGCCTTCCAGGACCACGCGCTGCTGCCCTGGCTTACCGTCAGCGGCAACATCGCCCTGCCGTTCGGCCTCGCCAACCGTCCGGTCGACCGTGAGGCGGTGCGCGGCCTGATCGACCTCGTCAGGCTCACGGGTTTTGAAAATGCGCGCCCGGGGCAGTTGTCCGGCGGCATGCGCCAGCGCGTCTCGATCGCACGCTCGCTGGTCCTGTCGCCCGAGATTCTGTTGCTGGACGAGCCCTTCGGTGCACTCGATGCGGTCACCCGCCGCCAGATGAACATCGAACTGCAGCGGATCTGGTCGCGTCAGCGGATCACCACTGTGCTGGTCACGCATTCCGTCGATGAGGCGCTCTTTCTCGCCGACCGCGTTCTGGTCCTGAGCGCGCGGCCGGGCCGAATCGTCCGCGAGGTGACGACCCCGTTCGACCGTCCGCGCGACCCCTCGGTGATGCGGAGCCCGGCGTTTCACGATCTGGTCGATGACCTCACCGAGGCCCTTCATCCCGACGAAGGGCCAGCCGATGCCGGGCGTTAGCGCCCGTCTCTTGACGGCTGCCTATGGCGCCGCCGGGCTCGCCGGTTTCTTCGTTCTCTGGCAGATCATCGGCTACTACCAACTCGCCGGCCTGTCGTGGCCGCCGCTGACGTCGGTGCTCCGCTACCTGCTGGATCCGGACCGACAGGGGCTGTTCATGCGGGCGATCGAAGCGACGCTGCGATCGAGCCTGGCGGGCTATACGCTGGGCGCTCTCGCAGGGATGGCGCTGGCGAGCGCGGCATACACGCTGCCGGTTCTGCAGCGTGGTTCGGACCGCTTCGCCGCGGTCGTCAACTCGATACCCTCCATCGCGCTGGGACCGATCTTTCTGATCCTGATCAGCCGCGAAGCCACTCCCGCCGGGGTGGCGTCGATCCACGTCTTCTTCATCGTCTACGTTTCCATGAACTCCGGTCTGGCCAGCGCATCGCGGGCCCATGAGGACCTGTTCTCCGCCCTGGGAGCCAGCCGGCTGAAGCGCTTCCTGCGCCTCAGCCTGCCGTCGGCGGTCCCGGCCATCGCCAGCGGGCTGCGCCTCTCCTGGCCGGCGGCGCTGATCGGCGCAATCATCGGCGAATGGTTCGGCGCGCCGCGCGGTATCGGCATTCTCATCATCAATGCCATGCAGAACTTCCAGATCGACCTGCTGTGGTCGGCGGTGCTGCTCGCCGCCTTGGTGTCGCTCTTCTTCTTCGGCCTGCTGACGCTGCTCGAGCGGGCGGCCTACCGGCGTTTCCGGTAGCGGGCTGCCATGGGGGCCGCCATGACCGAACAGGCAGGGGGGCCGTGGCCGCGCGGCGTGGTTACCCGGTTTTTCGCACTCAACTGGGGGATCCTTCTGATCCTCGTCGCCTGGGAAGGCTGGGTTGCCGCGAACGATTTCAATCCTATTGTCATGCCGTCCCCGCAGGGCGTGCTCGCCGACATGGTCTCGAACCCCGGCATCTATGCCGAGAACATGGCGGCGACGCTGTTCGTCGCCGCGGTCGGGCTGCTGGGCGGCCTTGCGGTCGGCACCGGCCTCGCCGTCCTGACATGGTTCTCGCCCCTGCTCAGCGGTCTCGTGAGCCCGACGGCGGTGCTGTTCAGCTCTGTCCCCGTCGTTTCCCTGATTCCCGTCATCGCCCGGATTCTCGGCTACAACATGGCGACGGAAATCGCCATCGTTGCGATCATTACCTTCTTCCCGTCATTCGTTTTCACGACGGCGGGACTCCGCGACCTGCCGCACGGCAGCCAGGATCTGTTCTCGGTCCTCGGTGCATCGCGGCGGGCGACGCTGAGGCGGCTTGCGTTGCCGGCGGCGGTGCCCAACATGGCCATCGCGCTCCGGCTCGCCGCCGCCCACGCGATCCTCGCCGCGATGATCGCCGAGTTCCTGATGGGGACCACGGGTCTCGGTTACCTGTTCGCGGTCACCAAGCAGGAGTTTCTGACCGAACGCGCCTTCGGGACCAGCGTCATCGCCACCGTAGTCTCGGTCGCCGCATTCTTGGCGACATCGTTTCTGGAGCGCCGGGTTCGTGCCCGGTTTACCTGACCGGCCGCCCCCGCGGCGGGCCCGGCAGGCCTTCGCTCCGCGGGACGGGGGACCGGTCGGCGGTGCGCACAACCGCCGGCGCCGGTGACAGCAGCCGGTTTGGTCGGCAGCCGCGGCTTCGGATATGCTCGAATCGCAGGAGTTGGCAGCGGCACGGGAGGAGGTTTGCCATGGGACGGAACAGTGGACGGGCGGTGCGGCTTTCGACGGTCGGCCTGGCCGCGCTGCTGGGTGCGACCGCTTTCGCCGGACAGGCGCTGGCGGCGGCATATCCCGAGAAACCGGTCACCATGCTCGTCGGATTCCGCGCCGGAGGAGGGGTCGATACGGTAGGGCGGTTGATCGCCAAGCACATGGAGACGACGCTCGGCCAGCCGGTGGTGCCGACGGCCAAGGCCGGCGCCGGCGGCGGGGTTCTTGCAGCGGCGCTCTCCAAGGCGGCGCCGGACGGCTACACGATCGGTATCGCGGTCACCAGCACCTGGTCGTTCAACCCGGTCTTCGCCCGAAAGAAGCGCTATGACGTCGGCGACGCCACCCTGCTCGCGTCGATCGCGCGGGCGCAGTGCGCGGTTTTCGTGTCCTCCAAATCGTCGTTCAAGTCTCTCAAGGACGCCTTGGCGGCTGCGAAGGGCGGACACGCGCTCTCCGCGTCGTCCCCGGCGCCGCCGGCGACATTCCTGATGCGTCATCTGGCGGCGCAGAACGGCGTGAAGCTGCGCGTCGTCAATGTCAAGGGCACGCCCGCGGTCATCCAGCAGGTCCTGGGCGACCATGTCGATCTCGGCTGGAGCGGCGGCCATCACATTCCCTACCTGCGGACGGGCGAGGTGCGGGTGATCGCGGCGACCGACGACCGGCGCCTCAACGCGCCCTCGCAGGATGTCCCGACCCTCAAGGAGATGGGCTACAAGATTTCCTTCTGCGGCGCCTACATCATGGCGGCCCCGAAGGGTCTGCCGGCGGACGTCAAGAAGACGCTCGACGGGGCGCTCAAGGCGGCAATCCTCTCCGGCCCGGTCCAGACCTTTATCGAACGCCGGAAGCTGGCGCCCAACTATCTGGGAACCGAAGATCTCACCCGGGAAGTCCGCGCCGAAGCCGCCGCATGGGCGAAGGTCAAGGCCGCCCTCGGCAAGAACAAGAAGTAGCGGCCGGCGTCGACCGCCTGCGGACGCGCCTTCGATGCGCGCCGCCGACAGTGTTGCGGCCGGGTTGCTCGTCGCACTCGGTCTGGCCACCTTGTTCGTCTTCATTCCGGGCACCATCGACGATCCGGGGATGGACGACCTGTCGCCGGCCTTCGTGCCGCAGGCGGCCGCCATATTGTTGACCGGGCTGGCCGCGATGCTGGCGGTGCAGAGCCTGCTCCGCCCTGCGGTGGACGGTGAACCGGCTTTCGGCCGCGGCCATGCCGGGTTCGTCCTCTTGGCGGCCGTCTGGCTCGCGTCGGCCTTTCTCGCTATTGCGCTCGCCGGATATCTTGCCGGCGGCGCGGTTGCGGTTGCCGGCGCGATGCTGCTGATGCGGATACGCCGGCCCCTGCCGATCGGTGCGCTCGCCTGCGGCGCGCCGTTCGTCCTCTGGGCGGTGTTCTGGCAGATCCTTACCGTTCCGCTTCCCTGAGCCGATGGAAGCCGTCCTTCAGGGCCTTGCCCAAGCCCTGACTCCGGCGACGCTCGGCTTCGTCTTGTTCGGCGTCGTGCTCGGCATCGTCGTCGGGGCGATACCCGGGCTGAGCAGCCCCATGGCAATCGCCATCGCGGTTCCGCTCACCTTCTACATGAGCCCCTTGGCGGCGATCGCCTTCCTGCTCGGCGTCAACAAGGGCGGAGAGTTCGGCGGCTCCATTTCAGCCATCCTGCTCAACACCCCGGGAACGCCGGAAGCGGCCGCAACCGCTCTCGACGGGCATCCGCTGGCACGCCAGGGCAAGGCCGGAAAGGCCTTGAAAACGGCGCTCTACTCCTCGGTCGCCGGCGATACCTTCAGCGACATCGTGCTGATCCTGGTCGCCGCGCCGCTTGCCGTCATCGCCCTGAGGATGGGGCCGCCCGAGTTGCTCGGCGTTCTGGTCTTCGCCTTCACCTTCGTCACGGCCCTCCTCGGCAACTCCGCGGTCAAGGGGCTGATCGCGGCAACCCTCGGCGTCCTGCTCAGCCTGGTCGGGATCGATCCCGAAGCCGCCCTCCCGCGCCTCACCTTCGACGTGCTGGAACTGGAAGACGGGCTGTCCTTCGCCGGGGTCGCGATCGGGTTGCTCGCCTTTTCCGAGGTCGTGCTGCAGATGGAGCGGTCGTTCATGGGAAAGGATGCCGGCGAAAGGCGCGCGACCGGTTTCTCGAACTCGCCGGAGGACAACGCTTTCACGCTGCGGGATTTTCGGCAGGTGCGCGGCGCCGTCGCCCGTTCTGCGGTGATCGGCACCGTGGTCGGCGCGATACCGGGGCTGGGAACCAGCCTCGCAGGCTTTCTCGGATACGGTGCGGCGATGAAGGCGTCGAAACATCCGGAAGAGTTCGGCACGGGGCGGCTGGAAGGGGTTGCCGCGACGGAAGCCGCCAACAGCGCCGTCGTCGGTTCCAACCTCATCCCGCTGCTAACCCTGGGAATTCCGGGCAACGTCGCCGCGGCCCTGCTCGCCGGCGCCTTCCTGATCCACGGCATCACGCCCGGCCCGATGATCTTCCGCGACCATGGCGTGCTGGTGTACGGCATGTTCGGGTGCCTGATCGCCGCGAACCTGATGAACCTGCTGGTCGGCAGCGTCGGCCTGCGCCTGTTTTCGCTCGCCGTCCGCACCCCGCGCTTCGTCGTGATGCCGTCCGTGGCCCTGTTGTGCATCACGGGATCCTTCGTCGCCGGCGGCGGGCTGTTCGCGGTGGCGACGATGATGGCGTTCGGGATAATCGGCTACCTGATGCGCAAGCTGGACTTCCCGATTGTCGCCTTCATTCTCGGCTTTATCCTCGGGCCGATGGTGGAACGTTCCCTGCGCCACACCGTGATCCTGCTGGACGGGCCCTCGGCCGTCCTCGGCCACCCGTTCATGATCGCCATGCTGGCGCTGAGCGTCGCGGCGATCTTCTGGTTCCGCCGCCGTCCCCGCCGGAGCCCCGTCCGATGACCGCCGGCGGCCGCCGTTTCCATCTGTGGGCCAACGGCTGCGCGCACGTGATCCACGACAAATCGAAAGGGCGCGAAAGCCTGGCCGATGCCCTGCGCCAGTCGGAGCGGGGCGACGCCGGCGGCGCACCGCCGTTCGACTGGGACATCTGCATCAATATCGGCGACTACAGCGCGGCCTTCGGCCCGCCCAACGACGAGGAAGGTGCGGAGATCGTCCGGCAGTTCGGCGCCATGACAGATCACCGGCGCGAACAGGTCTACAGCATCTGCGGCAATCACGACCGGAACCCCCTGGGCGAGCCCGAAGGACACTGGTTCCGCAAGTGGATCGATCCGATGGGCGAGAACACGCCGACATCGGGCGTCGACCGCAGCGCCTATCCGTTCCCTGTCCACGGCACGTGGGAGCGCTACTGGTTCGACATCGGCAACATCCGTTTCCTGATGATGAGCGATGTCAACGAGCAGTCGCAGGAACTCGGCCGCGGCCCGCTCGGCGGCAATCCCGGCGGCGTCGTGAGCGGCGAAACCTTCGACTGGTGGGTCGACATGGTCGAGCGCAGCCGCGGCGACCGGATCGTGGCGACGGTCCACCACTATGTCCTCAAGGACACCACCGTCGCGAGCGGCGAATGGGAGGGAATGAAAAAAGGGCCGGACGGTGCGTGGCGCACCGACTATCACGGCTACTACGCCAGGGGGACGCCGAACGGCGCCTCCTATCTGTACTGGGTCGGCGGCGCGCCGGACTCGGGGCGGTTCGAACGTTATCTGGAGGACCATCCCGGATCGGTGGATCTCTGGTTCGGCGGCCACACCCACACCGACCCGGACGATGAGCGGGGCGGCAAATCGCATGTCGAGACCCGCTACGGCGGCACGACCTTCATCAACGCCGCGGCGCTTACCCGCTTTTTCGTCGAGGATCATGCGATGCCGCACAGCCGGGTGCTGACCTTCGCGCCGGGCAGCCGCGAGGTTCGCGTGCGCTGCTACATGCATACGGACGAACACCGGCCGGTCGGCTGGTACGACGCCAAGGAAAGGACGATTTCGCTCACCAGGCCCTTTTCGTGGACGCCGTGACGGCGGCCGAGCGGGCGGGCGGTCCCGCTAACCCGACATGTACCGCAGGACGGTGTCCTTCAGGGCGGCGCGCACCGCCCGGTCCCGCGTCGAAAACACGTGGTAATCGTTGACCAGGTCGTTCTGCAGAACGCCGACGACGATCTGGAAACAGAAACTCAGCCGGTTTCTCGTGTCCTCTTCGCCGAAGAGGGGAAAGGCGTCGGAGAGCGAGGCGTGATAGTTGGCGATGATCCGTCTCGCCGAGGCGCGCATCGGCGCCCAGGGATCGTCCGGTTCGAGTATCCGTAACAGCGCTTCGCGCAGCACCCCGCGAAACCGTCCGGAAAAGATATCCTCCATCAGATCGACCAGTTCCTCAAGCGCCGGCCCGGGGCCGAGCGCCCGAAGTCTGTCTTCCGATACGCGTGCGTCGATCTGCCGGTTGCAATCGGCGATGGTCGCCGCGGTGAGCGCCCGGAAATACGCTTCCTTGTCGCGGAACCGGGTGTAGAAGCTGCCCACCGAACACTGGCAGGCTTCGGCGAGATCGGAAACGCGCAGATCCCTGAAGCGCATCGAGTTGAGCGTTTCGATGCCCGCCCGGATATAGGCGTCCCTTATGCGGATGCTCCGTTTCTGCCTGGCCTCGAAAACGCCCGGTACACCGTCGTCGAGCATCGGCGGCTCTGTCGGCGCGTCACCAATCGCGGAGCATTCGACCATCCTCGGAAACTAGCCCGTGGCATCCGGAGAGGTCAACAATATATGAATTCATATTCATTTTTTCTTGACAGGGTTGTCCAGGCGTCCTAACGTTCCGCGCGAGCCGGACGGAGGGCCGGGACCGGCCCGGTTCGAAGCGAAGGGGACAGCGATGAAGAGATTCGGTTTGGCGGCAGCCGTGTTTGCGGGCGTCGCAATGCTGGGCGCGGCCCACGACGGGGCCGCCGCAACGAAACTGCGGGTCGCCAACTGGCTGCCGCCCGTGCATCACATGTCGGCGACCCTGCGGGCGTGGGCGGATGAGCTCGAGAAGGCATCCGGAGGCGAGCTCGAGGTGGAGGTCATGACCGCTCCGCTCGCCAAGCCGGACGGACAATACGATCTCGCGAAGAAGGGCATCGTGGATATCGCCTGGAGCGTCGCCGCCTACCATCCGAAGCGCTTCTGGAAGCTGATGGCGGTGGAAACGCCCTTTGCCGCCCCCACCGCAGAAGCGGCGGGCGTCGCCGCATGGCGCTGGTACAAGAAGCACGGCTTCATGGCGAAGGATACAAGCGACACCAAGCTTCTCGCCCTGTTCGCACATGCACCCCACCTCTATCACAGCGCCAAACCGCTGACCAAGCTCGCCGATTTCAGGAACCTCAAGATCCGGACCGGCGGCAACGGCGTGAAGATCGCCAAGATCCTCGGCGCCGTGCCGGTCTTCATGCCGCCCGGCGCCACCAATGAGTCGCTGGCCAAGGGCACGCTGGATGCGACGCAATTTCCCTGGGAGTCGATCACCGGCTTCCGCCTCGCCGGCGTGACGAGCCATCACCTGAAGATCCCCGGCGGGACCTATGCCGGCATTTTCTTCCTGACCATGGGCCCGAAGACCTGGAGCAAGTTGTCCGCGAGCCAGAGGGAAGCCGTGGACAAGGTGAGCGGCGAATGGGGGTCGCGGTTTATCTCGAAGAAATGGGATGCCGCGGAACAGGCAGGAATCGACGCCGCCAAGGCGGATGGCAACACGATCACGGTCCTGAGCGACGCGGAAACCGCGAAAGTCAGGGAAATGGTCCAGCCGATCACCGATCAGTGGGTGGCAAAGGCGAACGAGGCGGGGCTCGACGGGCCGGCGCTGCTGGCCGACTACCGCGCCATCGTGTCGGGCCTCTGACGGACGGCTAGCCGGGTGTGATCCCCTTCCTGAACCGCGGAATCGGGCGGGCTGCCGCGGCGCTCGCCCGGTTCGCATCGCTGGTTCTCGCGGCCATCGTCGCCCTGACGTTCCTCGATGTCGTCGGGCGGACGTTCTTCGGCCGCGCCCTCGTCGGCACCGTCGAGAGCGTCGAGTTGATGATGGGCATTCTGGTATTCTGCGGCCTCGCGATTACCGAGATCAACCGCCGGCATATCGTCGTCGAAACCTTCCAGAACCTGTTTCCCCGGCCCGCGCGCCGCCTGTCCGAGATCGTCAATTCCCTGCTCGCCGTCGTCGTGACCGGCTTTCTCGCCTGGCGGCTCCTGGTGAAGACCGGAGAGATCGTCGAGGAGCAGGAATATACCCAGATCTGGGAACTGCCGTTCTGGCCCACGGCCCTGATCATGTGCGTCGGCATCTGCCTGTTCCTGCTTGCGCTGGTCGCGAGGCTCATCGGGGATCTGTGCCAATGGCGGGAAGGCGCGGGGAACTGACCGTCATGGAAACGGCTCTCCTCGTTCCCTTGGTGTTCGCACTCCTGTTCGGCGCGCTGTTCCTCGGGGCCCACCTGGGGCTGGCGATGTCGGGCGCCGCGGTGTTCGGCACCGCGATGATCATCGGGCCCGACGCGGCGCTTTCGCTCGCCGGAATCTCGGTCTTCGAGTCCGCGCAGAGTTTCGATCTGGCCGTCATCCCGCTGTTCGTGCTGATGGGCGATTTCGCCGCGAAGTCGGGTATCAGTTCCGACCTCTACGCCGCCTTCAACGTCTGGCTGCGGCGCAGCCGGGGCGGTCTGGCGCACGCCAGCATCGCCGCCTGCGCCGCGTTCGGGGCGGTCTGCGGATCGTCGCTGGCGACGGCGGCCACCATGGGCCGGGTGGCGCTGCCGGAAATGCGCCGTTTCGGGTACGGCGACCGGCTGGCCACCGGCGCGATCGCCGCCGGCGGCACCATCGGCATCCTCATTCCGCCGAGCGTCATCATGCTGATCTACGGCATCCTTACCGAGACCAGCATCGGCGACCTCTTCATCGCCGGCGTCATCCCGGGAATTCTCCTCACTCTCTTCTTCATGATCGCGGTGCTCATCGTCGTCCGCATCGATCCGTCGAGCGCACCGCAGCTGCCCGACGGGCCGCAATCCGGTTCCGATGCCGCGGTATTCGGCAAGATCTGGCCGACGATGGTGTTGTTTCTGCTGGTGATCGGGGGGATCTACGCCGGGGTTTTCACCCCCACCGAGGCGGCCGGGATCGGCGCGGCGGGCGCGCTCGCCATCGGCTCCGCAATGCGCCGGCTCGGCCTTTCGGATATTGCCGAATGCCTGATCGATACCGTCCAGACGACGGCGATGATCTTCCTGATACTGATCGGCGCCATACTGTTTTCCGGCTTCCTGTCGTTGAGCGGCACCCCGGCGCTGCTGGGCGGCTGGATCGTCGGCCTCGAACTCTCCCCCACCATGACGGTGGTCCTCATCGTCGGCATCTACATTCTTTTGGGCGCCTTTCTCGACACCATGGCGATGATCATTCTCTCGGTGCCCATCTTCTTTCCGATCGTCTCGGGCATGGGCCTCGATCCGGTCTGGTTCGGCATCGTCGTGGTGATTGCCGTAGAACTGGCGCTTATCACGCCGCCGATGGGGATCAACGTCTTCGTGATCCGCGGGCTGGCCGCCGACGTCTCGCTTGCGCAGGTGTTCATGGGCGTCCTGCCGTTCTGCGTTGCCCTGGTCGCGCTGATCGCCCTGGTGGTGGCGGTGCCCGAGATCGCGACCGTCCTGCCGGCGCTCGGGCGCTGACGGCGGACGGGGGCGCGGAAGGCCGATGAAAATCGTTCGGAACAGGGCCGGCCAACGCGTCGAGGAAATCCCCCGCGACCCGGCGACGGTAGAAGCCGTCCCGGAGCTCGCGTACAGAAAGCTGGTGGCGAAATTCGAAGAAGGGTTCATGAAGCAGGACCTGCGCATGATCGCCGAATGCCTGCTTCCTTCGTTCGAATGGCGAATGCCCAACGGCGAGGTTGCCTACGGCCGGGAAAACGCTCTCGCGGCCATGGAAAAGCGTTTCGCGATGCCGGACGGCCCCAGATTCAGCCGCTCGGTCTGGCGCTTCAGGGGCAGGACGGTGATCCAGACCTACCGCGTCCAATATCGCGGTCCCGACGGGCGATGGAAAAAGTCGAGAGGCATGGACCTCTACAAGATCCGCGACGGTCTCATCGCGCGCAAGGACGCGTACTGGAAAATGGTCCCGTGACCCTCGAACCGAGGATGCGACCATGAAAATCGAATCTGCCGCCGGAGAGTTCGAGTTTCGCATCGAGACCCTGAGGGTCGCGGGGACCGAGGTCGTCCTCGTCGGGAAGATGGGTGTATGGGAGGCCGAGACCGCGATGAACCGGGACGATGTCCTGAAATTGCTGCGCCTGACGCTCGGCAATCCGTCCTTCTGGAGTTTTTCCCTGAGACTGTTGCCGTACGCGGTGTTTGGACGAAACAGGAAGGCGGGAGGCGCGACGGATGAATGACCGGAAGCCGGAGGGGCTGCCGCCGCAGGCCGAGGCGGCGTGGGACTATCCCCTGTTCGATGCGATCATGGGGCGCAGGTCGCGGCGCTTCGGCCTCGGTATGGAAATGGCGAAAGGGCCGTTTCGCCATCGGTCCGACAAGCAGCCGATCGGCCTGGATGCTCTCGAGACCGCCATGCTGGTGGCCGCTGCGACGGCCACCACCGGCCCCATCCTGGCGGAAACCGAACTGCCGGGGGGGATGGTAAAGACGATCGGCAAGCCCTACCCGTCGGCCATGGGCTCTCATCGCGCGCGCCTTTTCTTCACCGACGATCACGGCGTTTACGTCGTGAAGGCGGACCAAGCGCCGATGACCCGGATGCGGGAATACGAAAGCCCGGCGGACCGCGAGAAGGTGCTCGGGTTCTACGAGGCCTGCGTGGAAAAGCTGGACGACGGGCGCATGGACCTGCCGCCGGTCGAACCCGGCGTCTGGCTGCACAACCAGTGGGTCACCAACAAGCCCGGCACGACCCTGTTCATGCCTGTCATCGATGTCACGAAGGACATGATCAAGCTGATCCTGAACCTCTGCGACTCCAACGCCGGGCGTTACGCCCGGGACGGCGGCTACTACATCGTCGACGATCGGAACGGCATGCGCCCCTGCGGCAACCGGAAATGGGTGGACAGCGGCTTCCTGTCGAAACGAAAGGTTCTGCCCCTGTCCCGGCTCGAGAAAATGCTGTCCGACGGGATGCTGGCCGAGGGGGCGTTCATGGGCCAGTTGATGGCCCTGGCGATGCAGGCTACGGGTCTGGGCGGCTGGGTCTATGGCGGCTTTTCCTCGCTCGTGGTTCTCGGGGGAACCCCGACCTGCCGCGGCCTCGGCTTCCGGTTCGTGCAGTCCGCTTCCGATCCGTTTCCGGTTCCCGTGGGACGAGACGGCGTCTTCGAGGCGCTGTGCCCGCCCTATTTCCCCGATATGGACGCCGCCGTCGACGCGGCGATCGAGGGGGCGACGATGAGCATGGACGACTGGGAAGCGCGGGGGATGCTGAAGCCGCACGTCGCGCCCAACGCCGAATTCGACGCAGCGACGGTCCAGGCGTCGCCGGAGGGCGTCCGCTGCGTAAAGGACATCTGCGGCTACATACTGGACACGTTCGGGAAGTTTCCGGCCACCGTCGATCCCATCCAGATGACCCTGATGATCCAGGCGCACCATCTCGACCTCGATTTCTACGACAGGCACATGAAACCGGGGGCCTATCTGGACACCCACAAGCACCACTTCCGCGACTGGCACGACGGCGCGGAACCGGCGAAAAGAAACTGAGGGAGGAATCCGCAATGGAGCCGTTCCGTCTCGTCATCAACGGCAGGAAGGTCCCGACCAAGCGGTGTTTCGAGGTGCTCAACCCGGCGAACGAGAAGCCGGCCGGGCTCGCGCCGCTTGCGCGGAGGAAGGACCTCGACGAAGCCGTGCGCAGCGCAGGGAAGGCGTTCGCAAAATGGCGGGAAGTGCCCGAGGCCGCCCGGCAGGCGGCGTGCCTCAAGGTCGCCGCAAAGATCGAGAAGAACGCCGAGGAACTCGCCCGGCTCCTGACCGCCGAACAGGGCAAACCCCTGAACGGTCTCGGTTCGCGTTGGGAAATCGGCGGCGCGGTGGCCTGGACGCGGTACACGGCCGGCCTTTCGCTGCCCGTCAAGGTGCTCCAGGACAATAGCGAGGGCAGGGTCGAACTTCACCGCAAGCCCATCGGCGTCGTGGGTTCCATCACCCCCTGGAACTTTCCGGTCCTGATCGCGACCTGGCACATCGTGCCGGCGGTCCTGGCCGGCAACACGGTTGTGTGCAAGCCGTCTCCCTATACGCCCCTGTCGACGCTGCGCCTGATCGAACTGATGAACGAGGTGTTGCCGAAAGGCGTGGTCAGCTGCGTCACCGGCAAGGACAGGCTTGGCGCGGCGATGGCCGCCCATGAACGGATTGGCAAGATCGTGTTCACGGGCTCCTGCGCCACCGGGCGAAAGATCATGGCGGGTGCGGCGGACACCATGAAACGGCTGACCCTCGAACTCGGCGGCAACGACGCGGGTATCGTCCTGCTCGACGTGGACCCGAAGCAGATCGCCGAAGGCCTGTTCTGGGGCGCATTCATCAACGGCGGCCAGACCTGCGCGGCGTTGAAGCGGCTCTACGTCCACGACGAGGTATACGACGACGTCTGCGCCGAATTGGTCGCGTTCGCGCGGAAGATGAAGGTCGGCAAGGGAACGAAGGAGGATGTCGCGATCGGCCCCGTCCAGAACGCCAGGCAATACGATATCGTCGCCGGCCTCGTGCGCAGCGCGAAATCGCGGGGACGGGTTCTTCTCGGAGGAAATCCGGGGAAGATGCGGAAGAAGACGGGCGGCAAGGGATATTTCTACCCGTTGACGATCGTCGCCGACCTCGACAACGGCGACCGTCTGGTGGACGAGGAGCAGTTCGGCCCCGTTCTCCCGGTTATCCGCTACCGGCGGATCGAAAAGGCGATCGAGAAGGCAAACGACAACCCGAACGGGCTGGGCGGTTCGGTCTGGAGCCGAAATATCCGAAAGGCGAAAGAGGTTGCCGGCAAGCTCGAATGCGGCTCGGTCTGGATCAACAAGCACGGCATGATCCAGCCCAACGCCCCCTTCGGCGGGGTCAAGCGTTCCGGCTTCGGCGTCGAGTTCGGCGAGGAGGGGCTGCTGGAAAATACCGATATCCAGGTGGTCTTCTCCTGACATCGACGGCGGTCGAGACCCGGGCAGCGTTCGACATCGACGGGACGGCCGCAGGCGCGCCGTCAGTTCCTGCAACGCCATGAGAACGAGGATGCCGGCGAAGAAACCGAACCTGACCGCCGGTTCGTCTGCGCCGATGGATTCCGGCATTCGTTCACCCCGGCGCCCGGCGTTCCGGGCGGCGCCTGCGCGCCCGTGCGGAGTTTGCGACCGACCGGTGCGATGTAACATACTCCCCGACGGGCGCAGGGCGTCGGGAGCGGCAACCTGGAGGAGAAGGCGGCGATGGGATCGGGCAAACCGCCGTTTCGCGCCGATCAGATCGGCAGTCTGCTGCGGCCGGCCGAACTGAAGGAGGCGATCGAAAAACACCGGCGCGGCGAAATCACCGACCGGGCGCGGCGCCGGATCGAGGACCGCTGCATCCGCTCGGTCGTCGCCCTGCAGGAGGAAACCGGGATCCCGGTCGTCACCGACGGCGAGTTTCGCCGCTACGAGTTCCACACGCCGATCCTGACCCGGATCGAGGGCGTGGAACTGACCGGCCGGACCGAGCTCCGCTTTCGCGGCGAGCACGGAGACGTCGACTACGCCCCGCCCGTGCTGGAGATCACCGCACCGCTCGCTCATCCGCGCGAGGGCCTGACGGTCGAGGACTACAGGTTCACCAGTGCGTTGACCGACCGCACGGTCAAGGTCTGTATTCCGTCCCCCACATACCTGTACATCCGGGCCGGCCGGGCCGGCATCGACAAGAACCTCTACCCGGACAGGGATGCCCTGGTCGCCGCGCTGGCAGAGGTCTACAACGCCGAACTCCATGCGCTGTGGGAGGCCGGCTGCGACTTCGTCCAGATCGACGACACCAATTTCGCCCATATGTGCGATCCCAAGCTTTGCGACCGTTACCGGCGAATTGGCGAGGATCCCGCCGAGCTTCCCGGCTTTTTCGCGCAGATGATCAACGCATGCATCCGCAACCGGCCCGCCGGACAGCGCGTCGGCCTGCATGTCTGCCGGGGAAACGTGCGCGGCGCATGGGCGTCGGAAGGCGATTACGGCCCGGTGGCGGACGCGCTGTTGAACGCTCTCGAGGTGGACTGCCTGTTTCTCGAATACGACACCCCCCGGGCCGGCGATTTCACCCCCCTTCGCCGCCTCGAACGCGATGACAAGCTCATCGTTCTGGGCTTGGTGACGACCAAGACGGGAGCGCTCGAGACCGGCGACATGCTGAAACGCCGGATCGACGAAGCCGCCCGCTGCGCGCCCATGGACCGGCTCGGGTTGAGCCCCCAGTGCGGCTTTGCCGGCGTCTACCAGGGCAATCCGATCGCCGAAGCCGACCAGATGGCGAAACTCCGCCTCGTTGTCGAGGTTGCGCGCGAGGTGTGGGGCGACGATTAGCGGGGGCGGCGGATCGGGTCGTCGAGAGACTTCTCTCGTCGGCATTGTTCGCGGCGGAACAAATTGTTATATGGACCAGGCTGCCGCGGTCCCGCACGCGGCATCCCTTTCCTTCTGTCCCAGAGTCGCACCTCATGGCCCGCCGCAGACGGATTTACGAGGGCAAGGCGAAGGTCCTTTTCGAAGGGCCGGAGCCGGGCACCCTCGTCCAGTACTTCAAGGACGATGCCAGCGCGTTCAACAACGCCAAGACCGGCACGATCACCGGCAAGGGTGTGCTGAACAACCGGATCTCCGAGTACCTGATGCTCAAGCTCGCCGAAATCGGGATTCCGACCCATTTCGTGCGCCGGCTGAACATGCGCGAGCAATTGATCCGCGAGGTCGAGATCATCCCGGTCGAGATCGTCGTGCGCAATGTTGCCGCCGGCTCGATCGCCCAGCGTTTCGGGATCGTCGAGGGCACGCCGCTGCCGCGCTCGATCGTCGAGTACTATTACAAGTCCGACGAATTGTCCGATCCGCTGGTCGCCGAAGAGCACATCACCGCCTTCGGCTGGTCGACTCCGCAGGAGCTCGACGAGATCATGCAAATGTCGCTGCGGGTGAACGACTTCCTCACCGGGCTGCTGGTCACGGTCGGCATCAGGCTGGTCGATTTCAAGCTCGAGTACGGCCGGCTGTGGGACAATGACGAGATGCGTATCGTGCTCGCCGACGAGATCAGCCCCGACAACTGCCGGCTGTGGGACATCAAGACCAACGAGAAGATGGACAAGGATCGCTTCCGCCGCGACATGGGCGGCGTCGAAGAGGCCTATCAGGAGGTTGCGCGCCGCCTCGGCATCCTGCCGGAGGGCGCGCCCGGCGACCTCAAGGGCCCGGCGGTGATGCAATAGCGCATCCGTGCGGGCGCGGATCCATATCACGCTCAAGGACGGCGTCCTCGACCCCCAGGGAAAGGCGGTCGGCCAGGCGCTCTCGACGATGGGTTTCGAGGGCGTCGGCGAGGTTCGCCAGGGCAAGGTGATCGATATCGACCTTGCCGAGACCGATGCGGCCCGCGCCCGGGCGAACCTGGAAACGATGTGCCGGCGCCTGCTCGCCAACACTGTCATCGAGGACTACGAGATAACGCTCGCGGGTTGATGGGCGCCCGCGGCAGAGAGCGATGAGGCCATGAGACTGCCCGTTGCGCCGGCGGCGTGAAAACCGCCGTCATTGTCTTCCCCGGCTCCAACTGCGACCGCGACAGCGCAGTCGCGATCGGGGCGGCGACGGGGCGGTCGCCCGCGATGGTGTGGCATGCCGACACTGCGCTGCCTCCGGTCGATGCGATCGTCATTCCCGGCGGTTTCGCCTACGGGGACTATCTGCGCGCCGGCGCGATGGCGGCCCATTCGCCGGTCATGCGCGAGGTCGCGGCGCGGGCGCGGGCGGGCGTCGCGGTGCTCGGGATTTGCAACGGCTTCCAGGTGCTGACCGAGGCCGGCCTGCTGCCCGGCGCGTTGATCCGCAATGCCGGGCTGCGCTTCGTCTGCCGCGACGTCGCGCTTCGGGTCGAGCGCAGCGATACGATCTTTACCGGGCGCTATGCTTCGGGCGCGACGGTCTCCATGCCGGTCGCCCACAATGACGGAAACTATGTCGCCGACAGCGAAACCCTTGCCCGTCTCGAAGGCGAAGGGATGATCGCCTTCCGCTATCGGGATAACCCGAACGGCTCCACAGCCGGTATCGCCGGCGTGTTCGATCCGACCCTCCGGATCCTGGGCATGATGCCGCACCCCGAACGCGCCGCCGAATCCCTCCTCGGCGGGACCGACGGGCGCGTGCTGTTCGAATCTCTGGCCCAGGGGCTCGCCGCCTGACATGGCCTTCGTCCCCCTGAACGACGAGAACCCGCGGACGTGGATCCGTTACCACTTCGTAACGATGATCCTGATCGCGGCCTGCATCCTCGCCTTCCTCTGGCAGATCGGCCTCGCCGGGCGGGATCACGAACTCGCCTTCTTCCGCTACGGGGTCATTCCGGCGGTGCTGTGGGGCAATGCCGTGCTCCCCGCCGAAGCCGCCGCGATTCCCGCTGCGGCGACGCTGGTCACCAGCATGTTCCTGCACGGCGGCTGGCTCCACCTGATCGGCAACATGCTGTTTCTCTGGGTGTTCGGCGACAATGTCGAGGACGCGATGGGCCACCGCCGGTTCGTCGTCTTCTACTTCCTGTGCGGCGCCATCGCCGGACTCGCCCATGCCGGGAGCGACCCTGCCTCGACAATTCCGACGGTCGGCGCGAGCGGCGCGGTCGCGGGCGTGCTCGGCGCCTATTTCGTGCTCCATCCGCGGGTCGGGGTGTGGGGGCTGCTGTTCGGGATCATTCCGATCCGGCTGCCGACGGTGATCGTGCTGGGAAGCTGGATCGGGCTCGAAGTGCTCAACGCGCTGACCAGCAGCGCCCGGGACGCCGGCATCGCATGGTGGGCGCATATCGGCGGTTTCCTCGCCGGGGCGGCGCTGATCTTTGTCTTCAAGCTTCCCCATGTCCCGCTGTGGGACAGCCGGCCGGGTGCCAGAATACGGCGGCCGATCGCCTTCGCCGCGCGGCGCGGACCGTGGACGCGGAAGCGGTGATTACGCCCGAGCTCGTCGCCGAGCACGGGCTCACGCCGGACGAGTACGCCCGCCTCCTCCGGTTGCTCGGCCGCGAACCCAACCCGGTGGAGCTCGGCATCGTTTCCGCGATGTGGTCCGAGCACTGTTCCTACAAGTCGTCGCGGGCGTGGCTCGCGGCGCTTCCGACCGAGGCGCCGTGGGTGATTTGCGGCCCCGGCGAGAATGCCGGCGTGGTCGATATCGGCGACGGGAAAGCCGCCGTCTTCAAGATCGAGAGCCACAACCACCCCTCCTTCATCGAGCCTCACCAGGGCGCGGCCACCGGCGTCGGCGGCATCCTGCGCGACGTGTTCACCATGGGCGCCAGGCCGGTGGCGCTGCTGAATGCGCTGCGCTTCGGCAGCCCCGACCATCCGCGCACCCGCCATCTGGTCTCCGGCGTGGTCTCCGGAATCGGCGGTTATGGAAACTGCGTCGGCATTCCCACCGTGGGCGGCGAGACAGGGTTCGATCCCGCCTATAACGGCAACATCCTGGTCAACGCGATGGCCGTCGGCATCGCCGATGCAGACCGAATCTTCTACGCCGGCGCGAAGGGCGTCGGAAATGCCGTGGTCTATGTCGGCTCCAGAACCGGCCGCGACGGCATCCACGGCGCGACCATGGCCTCCGCCGCGTTCGACGCCGACGCGCAGGCCAGACGGCCGACTGTCCAGGTCGGCGATCCGTTCACCGAAAAACTGCTGCTCGAAGCCTGTCTCGAGCTGATGGCGACCGATGCGATCGTTGCGATCCAGGATATGGGCGCGGCGGGGCTGACGTCGTCCGCGCTCGAAATGGCGGCGAAGGGCGGCGTCGGGATCGCTCTCGACCTCGACCGCGTGCCGACCCGCGAAACGGGCATGAATGCCTACGAGATCATGCTGTCGGAAAGCCAAGAGCGAATGCTGATGGTGCTCCGCCCGGGCGCGGAAGGCGCCGCGCGGCGCGTATTCGCAAAATGGGGCCTGGACTTCGCGATCATCGGCCGGTTGACGGAGACCGGCCGCGTCACGCTTTCGCAGGCCGGCGGCACGGTCGCCGACATGCCGGTGGGCCCGCTGGTGAGCGAGGCGCCCCGCTACCGGCGCCCTCATGTCGAGATCCCGCCGCCCGCGCTGCCGTCGTTCGAACGGGCCGGGGTCGATCCGCTGGCGGCGCTCGAACGCCTGCTCGGCATGCCAGACCTCGCATCGCGCCGCTGGATCTGGGAGCAGTACGACCACATGGTGATGGGCGATGCCGTGGTGCGGCCGGGAGGCGATGCCGCGGTGGTACGCATCCACGGCAGCCGGCGGGCGATCGCGCTGACCACCGACTGCACCCCGCGCTATTGCGCCGCCGATCCGCGCGAGGGCGGGCGCCAGGCGGTCGCCGAGGCCTGGCGCAACCTGACGGCGGCCGGAGCGCGGCCGCTTGCGGTGACCGACAACCTCAATTTCGGCAACCCCGAACGGCCGGAGATCATGGGCCAGATGGTCGGCTGTATCGAGGGGATCGGCGATGCCTGCCGCGCCCTCGACTTCCCCGTGGTTTCCGGCAATGTCTCGCTCTACAACGAGACCGACGGGCGGGCGATCCTGCCGACGCCGGTGATCGGCGGGCTCGGCCTGATCGACGACCTCGACCGTCTGGCAGCCGTCGCCTTCGCCGCACCCGATGAGACAATCGTCGCGGTCGGCGCGACGGCAGGCCATCTCGGCCAGTCGCTGCTGCTGCGCGATGTGCTGGCGGCCCCCGGCGGCCCGCCGCCGCCCGTCGATCTCGGTGCCGAGCGGCGGAACGGCCTCTTCGTGCAGGCATCGATCGCCGACGGCCTGGTTCGCGTCTGCCACGACATCTCCGATGGCGGGCTGCTGGCGGCGGTCGCCGAGATGGCCCTCGCGTCAGGGATCGGCGCCGAAATCGCGTTGCCCGAGGCCGCGGACCCGCTGGGCTGGCTGTTCGGCGAGGACCAGGGGCGCTATCTCGTCGCGGTCCCCCACGCCGGCCCGGTGCTCGCGGCCGCGGCGGCCGCCGGCGTGCCTGCCGCGGCGGTCGGGCGCACCGGCGGGGCGGCGTTGACTGTTTCCGGCCGCGGCCATATATCCCTTGCGAGGCTGAGAGAGGCCCGTGAGGCGTGGTTCCCGCGCTTCATGGCGGGGCGCTAGCCCCGCGGAACGGAGATCGAGGATCGCAGCCGTGCCAATGGACCCCGGCGACATCGAGCGCCTGATCAAGGAAAGCCTTCCCGATGCGGTGGTCAGTATCCAGGACCTCGCCGGCGACGGCGACCACTATGCCGCGCATGTCGTCTCCGGAGCGTTCAGGGGGAAGACGAGAGTCCAGCAGCACCAGATGGTCTACCAGGCCCTTCAGGGGCGGATGGGCGGCGAGTTGCACGCGCTCGCGCTCCAGACCGCGGTTCCCAGCGACGTCTGACATACCGATTGCCACAGGAGCCTGAAATGAGTGAACCCGCTGTGTTCGAGCGTATCCGCGACGATATCGGAGAGGCCGATGTCGTATTGTTTATGAAGGGGACGCCGGTCTTCCCGCAATGCGGGTTCTCGGCAACCGTGGTTCAGGCGCTGAGCAATCTCGGCGTGCCGTTCAAGGGCGTCGACGTGTTGCAGGACCCCGAACTGCGCGACGGCATCAAGCATTTCTCGAACTGGCCGACGATCCCGCAGCTCTACGTCAAGGGCGAGTTCGTCGGCGGCTGCGACATCGTGCGCGAGATGTACGGGTCCGGTGAACTGATGGAGCTGTTTTCCAACAGCGGCGTCGACATCCAGCTCGCCAACCCCGAATAGGGCGGGCCCGCCTTTCCCGGCGCCTCGCGCGCGGCGCGTGTTCCCGGCGCCTTGCGCGCGGCGCGTGAACGTCAGCGCGAGTAGTACTCGATGACCAGGTTCGGCTCCATCTGGACCGGATAGGGGATCTCGGCAAGCTGCGGTATGCGCAGCAGCTTGCCGATCATCTTGTTGTAGTCCACGTCGAAATAGTCGGGCACGTCGCGTTCGGGCGAATCCATCGCTTCCAGAACAAGCCCTAGGTTGCGCGAGCGTTCGCGCACCTCGATCTCGTCGCCGACCCGCACCCGGAAGGACGGGATCGTCACCCGCCGCCCGTTGACCCGCACATGGCTGTGGCTGATGAACTGGCGCGCGGCAAAGACGGTAGGCACGAACTTGAGCCGGTAGACCACCGCATCGAGGCGCTGTTCGAGCAGCCCGACGAGGTTCTCGACCGTATCGCCGCGGCGCCTCACCGCTTCCTGATAGAGCCGGCGGAACTGCTTTTCGGTGATATTGCCGTAATACCCGCGCAGCTTCTGCTTGGCCTGAAGCTGGGTGCCGAAATCCGATACCTTGCGGCGGCGCTGCCCGTGTTCGCCCGGCGGATAGTCGCGCTTGTTGACCGGGCTCTTGGGCCGGCCCCACAGGTTTACCCGGAGCCTGCGGTTGATCTTGTATTTCGAGCGTACGCGCTTGGTCATCGACGGTTCCTTGGCGGGTTGTTTGTTGTCCCGATCGGTCGGCCGCCGGAGCGGACAACGGGGCGCACCGCCCACATTGTCGGGAGGAGCGCGGAGTATAGGCCGGGCGTCCATCTTGTCAAACGCGCCGTCGTCCCTATACTCCGGCGCCGGCAAGGCAGGGAAGCGCCCGTGGCAAAAAGGGTCAGGCTGTCGAAGGAGTACCGTCCGCGCGAGGACGAGCCCTTTATGAATGCCAGACAACGCGAGTATTTCCGCAACAGGCTGCTGGCGTGGCGCCAAGAATTGCTGCAGGAAAGCTTCGCCACGCTCGAGCACCTGCAGGGCGACCACGCTCCCTCCGCCGATCTCGCCGACCGCGCCAGCGTCGAGACCGACAGGTCGATCGAGCTGCGTACGCGCGACCGGGAGCGCAAGCTGATCGCCAAGATCGACGCGGCGCTGATGCGGATTGAGGACGGCACCTACGGCTTTTGCGCGGAGACCGAGGAGCCGATCGGTCTCCGGCGGCTCGAGGCGCGGCCGATCGCCACCCTCAGCATCGAGGCCCAGGAGCGCCACGAGCGGCGCGAGCGCACCCACCGGGACGACTGACCGGGCCGCGGCCCTTCCGGTTCCCGGGACCGCAGTCGATGAAACCGCAAGCGCCCGTGGTCAAGGATCTGGTGCTGGTCGGCGGCGGACACAGCCATGTCGCGGTCCTCAAGGCATTCGCGATGAAGCCGCTGCCGGGCGTCAGGACGACGCTCGTGACGCGCGATGTGCACACCCCCTATTCGGGCATGCTCCCCGGATACGTCGCCGGGCGTTACGCCCTCGACGATTGCCATATCGATCTCCGCCCGCTCGCCAACCTGGCCGGCGCGCGCATCTATCGCCAGGCGGCAACCGGTATCGACCCCGAGGCCCGGCTGGTGCTTTGCGGCGGTCGCCCGCCGATCCCCTACGATGCGGTTTCGATCGACATCGGTTCGGCGCCGCGCACGGATGACGTGCCGGGCGCTGCCGGGCACACGGTGCCGGTCAAGCCAATCGGCCGTTTCGTGGCGCACTGGGATGCACTCGCCGAGCGCGTGGTGCGCCGCGGCGGTACGGTGCGCATCGCCGTCGTCGGCGGCGGCGCCGGCGGGATCGAACTGGCGTTATCGGTGCAATATCGCCTGGGGCGCGCCGCCGTCGCGATGACCGTTGTCGAGTCCGGAGACACGCTGCTCCCCGGCTACAACGCCGCGACCCGCGCGCGGTTCGCGAAGCTTCTGGCGGCGCGCGGGATCGCGGTGGCGCTCGGCCGCGCCGTCGTCCGGGTCGAGCCCGGCAGGCTCGCGCTCGACGGCGGCGGATCGATTGCGGCCGACGAAATTCTATGGGTGACCAGCGCGGCGGCCGAGGCATGGCCGGCCCGCGCCGGGCTGGATGTCGATGAAGGCGGCTTCATCCGCGTCGACGACTGCCTGCGTTCGACATCGCATCCGGAAATCTTCGCCAGCGGCGACGTGGCTTCGATGACCAACCACGCGTTGCCCAAGGCTGGCGTCTTCGCGGTCCGGCAGGGGCCGGTGCTTGCCGAAAACCTGCGCCGGGCGCTGACCGGGCGCCCGCTCCGCCCCTACCGGCCGCAGCGCGCGTTCCTGAGCCTGATCTCGACCGGCGACGCCGCCGCGGTCGCCTCGCGCGGCCGGTTCGCGGTGGCGGGGCGCTGGGTCTGGCGCGCCAAGGACTGGATCGACCGGCGCTGGATGCGGAAATACACTGACCTGCCGGAAATGTCGTCCGAGCCGCCTCCGGCGCCGGCGCCCGGGCTGCCGTTGCCGGCCGATCCCGGCATGCGCTGCGGCGGATGCGGCGCGAAGGTGGGCCAGGGCGTCCTCGAACGGGTCATCGCCGGCATCGCGCCCACCGCGCGCGACGACGTGCTGATCGGCCTCGGCGATCCCGACGATGCGGCGGTGTTCGATGTGCCGCCCGACATGTCGGTGGTCCAGACCGTCGATCACTTCCGCTCCTTCGTCGACGATCCCTACCTGTTCGGCCGGATCGCCGCCAACCATGCCCTCGGCGACATCTACGCAATGGGCGCCGCGCCGCAGACGGCGCTGGCGATCGTTACCGTTCCCTACGGGCCGGAACACAAGATCGAGACCGAGATCGCCGACATGATGCAGGGTGTGAACGAGGTCCTAGCCGAAGCCGGGGCGGCGCTGGTCGGAGGCCACACCGGCGAGGGCGCGGAACGCGCGCTCGGGCTCGCGGTCAGCGGCCGGGCCGATCCCGAGCGCCTGTTGCGCAAGTCGGGGATGCAACCGGGCGACCGGTTGATCCTGACCAAGGCGCTCGGCACCGGCACGCTGTTCGCCGCCGACATGCGGTGCAAGGCCAAAGGGCGCTGGATCGACGGCGCGCTTGCCTCGATGCTCGCCTCCAACCGGACCGCGGCCGAGATCCTGTCCCGGCACGGAGCGCGGGCCTGCACCGATGTCACCGGTTTCGGGCTGGCCGGCCATCTGGTCGAAATGGTCCGCGCCTCGGCGGTGGACGCGGTGCTGGCCGCCGCCGATCTTCCCGTGCTCGACGGCGCGCGCGAATGCTTCGCCATGGGGATCGAGAGCACGCTCCAGGACCAGAACGCGCGCCAGGCGCGTGTGCTCCGCTGCGAGGGCGCGGCCGCCCCGCATCCTGTCCTGTTCGATCCGCAGACCGCGGGCGGGCTGCTCGCAAGCATCCCGGCCGACCGGTCGGCCGACTGCCTGGCTGCGCTTCGCGCCGCCGGTTACGCGGATGCTGCGATCATCGGCGCGGTCGGCCCCCGGACCGACGCCGCCGCGCCGATCCGGATCTGCCCCGGCACGCTGTCGGAGGTCGGAGACGGCCCCGCACTCGTTCAGCCCGTTTCGCTTTCGCCCGCGGCCGGCGCGTAGACGGCGTCCTCTCGCCGGCCGAGCCGGCCTGCCGGCAGCGCGGCGCTTCCGCTGCGAGAGCCGATCGTGGAAATCCTCCCGCCCGCCGTGCTATTGCCGGGGCGCAGCGGCGGCAATCGCGTGGCGCCTCCGGTTCCGCGCGGTTGCGTCCGTTCGGCGGCCGGAGGACACTCCGGCAGGTTGCAGGGAGAAATCGAGATGGTACGCGCCACGACATCGGGTCCGGGCCCCGGTTATGCGAAGAACCCGGACCACTATGTGCGTTTAGAGCCGAGCCCCCGCCGTGTCCGCGCGGTCCTCGACGGCGAGACCATCGCCGATTCGACGCGGATGTCGCTGCTGCACGAACGGAACCATCTGCCGGTCTACTATTTCCCGCTCGAGGATATCCGGCTGGACCTGATGACGAAGTCCGCCAGCCAGACCCACTGCCCGTACAAGGGCGATGCGTCCTACTGGTCGGCGGCCGTCGGCGGGGGGATCGTTGAGGACATTCTCTGGAGCTACGAGACGCCATTCGACGAGGTGCCAGAACTCGCCGGCCTCGGCGCTTTCTACTGGCGCAAGGTCGACCGCTGGTACGAGGAGGATGAGGAGGTATTCGTCCACGCGCGCGATCCCTACAAGCGGGTCGACGCCATCCTCTCCTCGCGCGAGGTACGGGTCGTGCTGGGCGGGGAAACGGTGGCGCAAACCACCCGCGCCCATTTCCTGTTCGAAACCGGTCTGCCGGTCCGCTACTACATCCCGCGCGAGGATGTCCGGATGGATGTCCTGACGCCGACCGACAGCGCCACCCGCTGTCCGTACAAGGGAAAGGCGGTCTACTGGTCGGCCGGGGTCGGGGGCGGGACGTACGGCGACATCGTCTGGAGCTATCCGGACCCGATCCCCGAGTGCCCGAGGATCAGGGGCTTGCTGTGCTTCTACAACGAGAACGTCGATGCGATTTTCGTCGACGGCCGGGAACTGGAAAAGCCGAAGACCAAATGGTCCCGATAGCCGTCCGCTACTCGACCGGCGGTCCGTCGGACGCGATCTGACATCGGCGCAGAAGCCGGCGCTCTTCGGCGGGGAAGTCGGTCCGGGCGTGGGACGAGCAGAGATTGTCCCAGACCAGCAGGTCGCCCGGCGTCCAGACGTGCTCGTAGACGAAGTCCTTGCGCTCTGAGATGTCGAACATCTCGGCCAGAAGTTCGTCGCTTTCCTGTTCCGCCAGACCGTCGATCCGCATGGTCATCAGCCGGTCGACATAGAGCGCGGTGCGTCCGCTCTCCGGGTGGGTGATGCAGACCGGATGGGCGAAACCGTCCAGGGTGCCGGTTTCGCGGCCCTTGCCTTCGCGGCTGTTGTAGACAACGTAGTCGTAGAGGTGATAGGCGGTCCGGCCCCTGACCTGCGCCCTGATCCGCTCCGGCAAGGCCTCGTAGGCGAGGTAGTGGTTGGCGAACAAGGTGTTGCCGCCGCGGCTCGGCACCTCGATCGCGTAGAGCATGGTGCCCCGGTTGGGCACCGGCTTGAAGATGGTGTCATGGTGGAAATACATCTCGCCGTCCGGCAGCGAGCCGATCGGCTTGCCGTCCACGCGGATGTTGGAAATCAGCATCATCGCATCGTCGACCGTGGCGCCGTCTTCGGGCCGTTCTTCCTTCGGCCGGGGGCGCGCTCCGATCCTGCCGAAGACCCCGCCGAAGCGAAGCTGCTGTTCCTGTGTCAGGCCGGGCGCCCGGAAAAGCAGCACGATGTGGTCGCGCCATGCGGCGCGCAGCGCCCGGGCGGTGTCCGCGGCGATCGGCGCCGATACGTCGAGGCCCACGATTTCGGCGCCGAGGGCGTCCGAAAGCGGCCTGATTTCGAAGCTCTGCACCCCGCCTCTCCCTTCGCGTCCGGGAACCGGAATGATGGCGCGGCGGCGGTACCGGCGCAACGGCTATCGGCCTCACCCGGCAGCGCTCAGCCGTGTGCCGGACGGTGCTTCGCCTCGAGCCGGACCATGGTGACGATCCCGGCCAGGATGACCGCGCCGCCGATCCATACCCAGACATCGGGGAATTCGGAAAAGACGATCAGCCCGATCAACGCCGAGAAGATGAGCCGGGTGAACTCGAAGGGCAGCACCGTCGTCGCATCCGCTGCCTTGTAGGCGCGGGCGAGCGCCCGCTGGGTGAGGGTCCCGGCGAAGCCGATGCCGAGCAGGACGGCGACCGCCTCGAGGCTCGGCATCGTCCAGACGAAAAGCGCCGGGACGAGGGAAGCCGGAACGAAGATCACCATCTGCCACGTCGCCATCGCGTCGGGCCGCTCGGTGCGGGCCAGCGACTTCATCGTGATCGCGACCCCGGCCATGGCGAAGACGCCGAAGAATGCCATGAGCGCGCCGGTCGAGACCTCCACCATGCCCGGTCTGAGGATGATCAGGGCGCCGACGAAACCCAGGATCACCGCCGACCAACGGCGCCCGTAGGCCGCCTCGCGCAGGATGAGGATTGCCGCAGCGGAGGCGAAGATCGGCCGCGTGGTGATAATCGCGGCGATCTCTCCGAGCGAGTCCAGGGTGATGGCGGTAAAGATCAGATAGGCTGCGAGCAGGCCGAAGAAGGCGCGCGCGAGATGCATTCCGAAGCGCCGGGTGTACAGGCCTTTCAGGCCGGATCGGTGGAGCCACGGGAGCAGGAACAGCATGCCGAACACGCTGCGCAGGAAGACGATCTCGAAGGCGTGGATTTCGTCCGAGACGTAGCGGATCAGCGTCGCCATGACCGCCCACGAGGCGGTCGAGCCCATCATCCAAACGGCGCCCCGGATCGGCGCGGGGACCGCGGCCATGCGCCGCGCGAGATCAGACCGCATCGATGCGCCGCCGCACCCCGGTATTCGTCGGCGGCCGGGCGGCCCGGCCGGATCCGCCCGGGATCAAGACGCGCTCGCGATCGCGAGCACCACGCTGATGTGGGAGAGCGGGCGTCCGCTCTCTCTGGCCCAGGCGTTGAACGCCTTTTGCACCGCGGCTGCGGCGCGCTTCCCCCTGGGCGTTCCGTCATAGGCCCCGGTCCGGTTGAGCCCGCGGACCACGTCCGGCGTCAGGATGAAGCTGTCCCTCCCGGCCATGCGAAGGAACACCGCCGCCGAGTTGCCGCCGAGCTGCGAGAAACGCCGGGCGAGGTCGGCCCACAGCCCGACCGTGTCTTCTCCCGGCCAGTCAGCGATATAGTCGCCGAAGCAGCCGAATTCCTCCGCCACGCCGAGCATCGCTGCGGCGTTGTCCCGCGTCGCCCTGATCTTGCCCCAGTGCCGGATGATGCGCGTGTCGTTCATCAGGTTTTCCAGCGCCTCGTCGTCCATCGCACGGACCGCCGCCGGATCGAAGCCGCAAAACACCTCCTCGAAGGCGGGCCAGCGGTCGTCCACAACCCGGTGTCTGATGCCGGCGCGGAAGACGCGCCGCGACATCAGGGACAGGTAGCGGTCGTCCGGGATGCGCCGCAGCGCTGCGGGCGGCGAGACGTCGGGCATGCGTTCGGCGAGCGCCTGCGCGCCGCCGGCGCGGCTCTCCGCCTCGGCCAGGATTTCGGCGAACGGCGTCATCGCCCGAGCCGGTCGGCGATCGCCACCGCGCGGCGCATGGCGCGGAGCACCGGACGCTCGATCAGTTCGCCGTCGACGACCAACAGCCCGGTCGCGCTCTCCGCGAACGCAGCGATGATCCGCCGGGCGCGCTCGATCTGTTCGGCGGAGGGGGAGAAGACCTCGTTGATCGCCGGGATCTGGTCGGGATGGATCGCCGCCTTGCCGGTGAAGCCGAGCGCCGCGGCCGACCGCGCCTCGGCGGCGAGCCCCTCCGCGTCGTCGAGGTTGAGCCAGGGGACGTCCAGCAGGTCGAGCCCGGCCCGGGCGGCGGCGTGGACGACCGCCGAGCGCGCATAGAGCAGCGTTTCCCACGACTTCTCCGCGCGCAGGTCGGCCGACATGTCGACCGCGCCGAACAGGAGCGAGTCGATCCGCTCCGACGCCGCGGCGATGTCGTGAACGTTGGCGAGACCCTCCGCCGATTCGATGATCACGTGGTAGCGGATCCGCGCGCAGGCGCCGTCCAGTAACGCATCGTAAAGCCGGATTTCTGCCGCCGAGCCCACCTTCGCCAGCATCAGGGCGGGCGGCGGTGCGCTGCACGCCCGCAGCGCGAGAACGTCCTTGAGCCCGTCTTCGGTCGACAGCGGGTTGATGCGCACCATGCATTCGACGCCGCCGTCCGCCTCGCCGGCGAACAGGGCCAGCGTCCGTTCGCGGGCCTCCGCCTTGCGCGCCGGAGCCACCGCATCCTCGATATCGACGCAGACGATGTCGGCCCCCGAGGCGAGCGCCCGCGGGAACCGGTCGGGCCTCAACCCCGGTACGAACAGCAGGCTGCGGCGGGGCCGCGGTTCGGTATCGCTCACCTCGGGCTCCTCATCCAGGTCGCAGGGACGGCGCGCAGGCGCAAGATTGCACCCGGCCGAAATTCTGGCAAGGCGACGGCGAAGCTGCGATGATCGGCCATCGGCAACCGCCCGGAGGGCGCGATGTTTTCGGTCGAGCGCAGCGTGCCGGTCAACGCCAACTTGGCCCCCGACGCCCCCCGCCTGTCGCGGCGCCATGTCTGGCTCGGTCTGAAGCTCAAGGCGGAGGATGCGGTCCCGTTCGTCCCGGCGATGACCTACTGCAAGGTGACCGGGCGGTTCGAGAACGGGCTGTTCCGCGACATCGTCTTCAACGGCGAGCCGATGGCGGAGAAGATCGTGTTCTACCCGGAAGAACGGGTGGAGTTCATCCGCACCGCGGGCATCGAAACGGGAACCATCGTCAACGAGATCCTCGAGGACGCCGACGGCGGGCTCGGCCTCCGTTTCGCCTTCACCCTCGAACGGGAGGGGCTGGAACATGGCAGCGCCGCGGAAAGGGCTTTCGCCGACGGCATGGCGCGCGGTTACCTGGTCGCCGTCCAGGCGACGATCGACGAGATCCGCAAGCGGGTGCGGGAGGGGGTCATCGCGGCGGGGTAGGGCGCCCTACGGGGTTCTCCCCCGGTCGATCCGCGACAGCGCCCACGAGGCGGCGAGCCCGAGCAGAATCGTCGGTACGGCGAGCCAGTTCGCCCGCTCCCAGGAAACGAGCCCGCTGACCAGGGCGGCAAGGATCGGCGGGCCGATCAACTGGCCGAACATCAGGGTCTGGCTGATCAGCCCGACGCAGGTCGAGGCGAGGCCGGGGGCGGCGGCGAGGGCGCCGGTGCGCGCGAGCACGGCCGGCGGAATCAGCCCGCCGACGAACGGCATCAGGATGGCCAGTGTCAAACGGAGCCCCGGGTCGATGTCGTCGGCGAAAATTCCCGGTATGCAGACGAGCATGCCGAGATAGGCGAGGGCGATCACCCGCGCGGCGGACCAGCCGCGCCGGATCAGCCAGCCGCCGAGAACGCAGCCAGGCGCGTTCGCGATCATCGTCGCCGCGACCCAGTAGGCGGCCGCGTCGTGCGCGAAGCCCTGCCGCTCGATCAGGAAGGTCGGGAGGAAGGCCGAGACGGTGATATAGACCAGCGAGTAGGCCGTGAAGCAGAGCGCGAGCGTCGGCGGGCCGGGGCTCGCGACAGTCTTGCCGATAGCGGTGAGAATGGGCAGGCCGGGTCTCGCGCCGGTGGCGCTGCGCGCCCCGCGTGCGCCCCGCGTGGCGAGGCCGGCAGCCGCGATGGCGGCGACGGCTACCGCGCCGTTGAACTGCCAGAGCCCGCGCCACGAGGCGGCCTCGATCATCACCGGCGAGATCACCACCATGCCGGCGAGCCCCACCGGCATGTAGAAGGCCCACAGCCCGAGTGCGATCGAGCGGTCGCGTTCGCGGCAGAAGGCGCCGATCAGGGTCGGGCCGGCGGTCAGCACCATGATGTAGCCGCATCCCTCGATCAGCCGCGTGGCGACAAGGGCCGCCCCGGTTCCGACGAGGCTGCCGAGCATGGTGCCGACAACGATCACCGCCATCCCGGACAGCATGATCCGGCGGTGTCCGAGCCGGTCGGCAACGAAACCCCAGATCATGCCGGTCGCGACGCCGACGGCGGCGAGCGCCGAGATCACCCAGCCGGCCTCCACCAGGGTGAGGCCGAGATCGGCGCGCAGCGTCGGCAGCGCCGCCGGCAGCTTGCCGATCTGGAAGGTGGCGACGATACCGGCGACGGTGATCAGCCCGACCGCCGGCCAGGACGTTGTTGGACTGGTGTCGTTCATGGGGGTTCCCGCAGACACCGGCCGGTGCGGACAGGCGCGAAGCGGCGCGCGAAGGCCGCCTTCCCCTGTCGGTCAGGCGCCGAAGACCGGCTCCGGCAGGCCGCGCACGCCGGGGTCCACGGCGAACACCGCGCCCGCGAGCGGCTGTTCGGCCAGCGCCGCCCGATCCATGCGAAGCGAGGCGGTGGTGATGTAGAGCGTATCGAGGTTCTCGCCGCCGAACGCGCACGACGTGACCTGCGGCACCGGCAGTTCGATCACCCGGTCCAGCCTGCCGTCCGGTGCGAAGCGGCTTACCCGGCCGCCGAACATGTGGGCGCACCAGACGAATCCCTCGGCATCGACCGTGGCCCCGTCCGGAACGCCGGCGTCCTCTCCGATCGTGGCGAAGACGCGCCGGTTCTCCATCGCGCCGGCCCCGAGGTCGAAATCGAACGCCCAGATCTCGCGGCTGTAACTGTCGGTGAAATACATCAGGCTGCTGTCCGGGCTCCAGCACAGCGCGTTGGGCACCTGAATCTCGCGCACGAGGGGGCTGGCGCCGCCGTCCCGGTCGATGCGGTACAGCGTGCCGACCGGACGGTGGCCGGGATCGTTCATCGTTCCCACCCAGAACCGGCCGGCGCTGTCGACCTTGCCGTCGTTCATCCGGTTCCGGTTGAAGCGGCCCTCGCCCTCGGGGTCGCAGATGGGTTCGATGGATCCGGTCTCGAGGTCGATATAGTGGGCGCCGGTGCGCAGCCCGGCGACCAGCCGCCCCGCCCCGGCGAGGCCGATCGATCCGATCTCGGTCTCGATGAGCCAGTGTCTGCGCTCCCCGGTCGCCGGGTCGAGCCGGTGGACCGTCGGGTTGTTGATGTCCACCCAGTAAAGCGCGGCCTCGTCCGGCGACCAGATCGGGCTTTCGCCCAGGATTGCGTTGCCGTCCGCGACGACCTCGGGTTTGCTCATCCGGTTCATCCTCCCGCGGCCAGTATCGCACCCCGCTGCCCGTTGCGGTATCCTCCGGATCGATCGCATTCGCGCAGCGATTAGGAACAAGGGGAACGACGGATGGGACGTCTCGACGGCCGGGTTGCCATCGTCACAGGTGCGGCGCAGGGAATCGGCGCCGCCTATGCAAAGCGGTTCGCCGAAGAGGGCGCGAAAGTCGCGATCTGCGACGTCAAGGACTGCACCAATGTCGTCAACACCATCACCCAGTCGGGCGGAGAGGCGCTCGGAATGGCGGTCGATGTGTCCGACGAAAACCAGGTGGCGGAAATGGTTGCCCGGACCGTCGAGGCCTGGGGCCGGGTCGACATCATGGTGCCGAATGCAGCGGTCTTCGCGACCATCCAGCGGCGCTCGTTCCTCGACATCGGGGTCGAGGAATGGGACCGGCTGATGGCGGTCAACGTGCGCGGCGTATTCGTCTGCATCAAGGCGGTGGTGCCGCAGATGAAGGAACAGGGCTACGGCAAGATCGTCAACATTTCCTCCGGAACCGTCCAGGCGGGCGTTCCCTGGATGCTCCACTACGTGTCCTCCAAGGGTGCGGTCGATGCGATGACCCGCGCCGCGGCGCGCGAACTCGGCGATTTCGGTATCCGGGTCAATTCGATCGCGCCCGGCTTCACGATGAGCGAGCAGATCGAGGATCAGCGCGAGGAACTCCAGTTCAACATCGACATGAACCTCGCCGGACGCGCCTTCAAGCGCGACGAGATGCCCGACGATCTGCTGGGCACGATGGTTTTCCTCGCCTCGGCGGAAAGCGACTTCATGACCGGCCAGACCATTCTGGTCGACGGCGGTCTGGTCATGCACTGACCGCCCGGCGGGCGAAACCGACGCGGCGCGGCCGACGGCGCCGATGGCCGGACGCTCGGCCGGAGGCGCCCCGGCGGCGCGCGAGCCCGGGGCTGTCCTGTTCGCATCCCTGGTCGGTGTGACGCTGATTGGGCCGCTTTCCGTCCACCTTTTCTTTCCTGCGGTTCCGTTCGTCGGGCGGGCCTTCGCGGTCGATGCCGGGACGGCGCAACTGGCCTTCAGCCTGTCGATGCTGTCGATGGCGATGGGCACGTTGGTTTACGGCGCGGTGTCGGACCGGATCGGGCGGCTGCCCACCCTGATCGGCGGACTCGCGCTGTTCTCCGGCGGCGCCGCCGTGGGTGCGGTGGCGCCCTCGGTCGAGGTGCTGATCGGCGGCCGCGTGCTGCAGGGGCTGGGCGCCGCCTGCGGCGTGGTTCTCGCGCGGACGATGGTGCGCGACGTCTACGGCGAGGAGCGGCTGCCCCAGATGATCGCTTACCTGACCACGGCCTACGTCGTCGGACCGATGGTCGCACCCGCCATCGGCGGCGGGCTCGCGGACACGCTCGGCTGGCAGTCGATCATGATCGTTCCGGCAGTGTTCGGTCTGGCGACGATCCTGCTCGCGATCGTCGTGATCGGCGAGACGCAGCGCGGCGGACCGGCGCCGCGGACCGGAGTCGCGGACGGGTTCGGCCGGCTGCTCAGGCAGCGGCGCTTCGTCTTCCACCTGCTCAATCCGGCTTTCGGATCGGCTGCGTTCATGTCGCTCAACGCGGGCGCCGCCTACTTGATGATCGAAGTGCTGGAGCGGCCGGGGACCGAGTACGGCCTCTATTTCATGCTCGGGCCGCTCGGCTTCATGCTGGGCAATTTCGTGTCTGGCCGGCTCAGCGGGCGCTGGTCCGCGGGTTCGCTGATCGCGGCCGGCGCCGTGGTCTCGCTTGCCGGCGCTCTCTCCCTGGCGCCTGCGGCGTTCGGCTTTGCGCTCACGCCCCTGGCGCTGTTCGTCCCTTGTCTGGTGCTCTCGATCGGCCAGGGTCTGTCGATGCCCCAGGCACAGGCGGCGGCGATGTCCGCCGACCCGGCGCTGACCGGCACCGCCTCCGGCATGGTGGTCTTCGCCCAGTTCCTGATGAGCGCCGTGCTCACCCAGGCGGTTGCCGCCGGTTACGACGGCACCGCCCTGCCGGTGATGCTGGCGGTTTCCGGCGCCGCGGCGGGGTCATGCCTGTTCGGCGTATTGTCGGTGCTGCACGACCGCAGGCGGGCGCCCGCCGGTTAGGCCCGGTTGGTCGGAAACGGGCTGCGGTCGACGAGAGCCATCTGACGGCGGGCGAGGCGCTCGGTCAGCGCCATCTTGGTATCGCGGGCGGCGGGATCGTCCCACAGGTTGACCAGTTCCGAGGGATCGTTGTCGAGGTCGTAGAGTTCGCCCCAATCGACGCCGTGGTAGAGCGACAGGCGCCAGCGCCGGGTCACCAGCGTGCGCACGCGGACGGGTTCGGTAAAGCCGAGCGAAATGCGCTGCTGGTCTTCCTCGATCACCATGTCGGCGTCCGCGTCGTCCGGCGCACCGTCGATCAGGGGCATCAGGGACTTGCCCTGGACGCCGTTGTAGGGCGCGATCCGGGCGCGGTCGAGCACGGTGCGGGCGATGTCGAGCGTGCCCGAGAGGGTGGAAGAGGCACCCGCCGGCGCCCCGCGGTCGGCCGTGTCCTTCCACAGGAAAGGCACCCGGATCAGGCTCTGATAGTGGATCGGACCCTTGAGCATGATCCGGTGATCGCCGAGGAAATCGCCGTGGTCGGCGGTGAAGATGACCACCGTGTCGTCGGCGAGGCCGAGCTGGTCGAGCGCCGACAGCACCGAACCCACGGCATCGTCGATCATCGCGATCATCCCGCAGGTCAGCGCGGCCGCCTCGCGTGCCTCGCGCTCCGAAACGGCGAACAGCACCTGGCTGTTGGTGACAGCGTTGCCCGCCTCGCGCTGCTCGCGCGCCCAGCGGACGTGCGGCGGCGGTTCGTGGTTGGCGGCGAACGAGGCGTCGAGCCGCATGTCGTCGGGCCTGTACATGTCCCAGTACTTGCCGGGCGGGGTGAAGGGGTGGTGGGGGTCGGGGAACGACGCCATGGCAAAGAACGGGGCATCGCCGCCCGCGCCCGCATGGCTTTCGAGAAAATCGACCGTGCGCTCGGCGACATAGCGGGTGGGGTAGAGGGCTTCGGGCACTGCTGTCCGCCATGCCTGCGGCATGATGTAGTCGTGCGGCAGGGCGTTCTCCTGACCCCGCAGCCCGTCCGGATCGTCGTGGCGTTCCTTGAGCCATTGCCAGTAATGGCCGCCCACCAGGTCGCCGTGCTCGGTGCAGAGATCGACCCGCTCGAAGCCGTAGAACGGGTAGCTCAGGTCCCAATCCGGGTCGTCGCGCCAGCCCTGCGGCGACTCGGCATCGACCGGTCCGTCCTCGCCGCTGCGGCGCGTCGCTTCGCCGAACGATTCCGGCGGCACCAGATAATCGTCCGGCAGGTCCGGAGGCTGGAGGATTGCCGGCAGGCCGGTCATGTTCTGGAGATGGCTCTTGCCGAGGAGCGCCGTCCGGTAGCCGTGCGCCCGCATCAGGTCGACGAAGGTGTTGGCGCGGAAACTGAGCGCGGTTCCGTTCTGCCGCACCCCGTGCAGCGAGGGCATGCGTCCGGTCATCAGCGTCGAACGGTTCGGCATGCAGATCGGGCAGGCGACGTAGAACCGGTCGAAGCGCCGCCCGCCGTGCGCGATCGAGTCGATGTTCGGCGTCCGCAGCACCGGGTGGCCGGCGCAGGCCAGATAATCCGCTCGCTGCTGGTCGGTGATGAACAGGAGGAAATTGGGGCGCTTGGCCATTTTCGTGTCCCGGTTGTGTGGCGCGTGCCGCAGAAGCGCGTCAGGAGATGCGGCCGTTGAACCGCTCGGTCGCATCAATGTCGAATTTACGCGGTTCGACGTCGACGCGCTCGTTCTTAACGTTGCGGTCGAAGGCGACCACCTGGAGAAGTTCGAGCGTGTCGTCGCCGACGGATTCGAACCAGTACTGGGCGTTTCTCGGCATGACGACGCCTTCGTGGACGCCGAACTCGCCGATCGGCCCGTCCGGCCCGTGCCAGCGCACCCGGCCTCTCAGCACCATCCAGAAACCGTCCATCCCGCGATGCGAATGGAGGTTGTTGTCGCCGCCCTCGCGCACGACTTGGACGGCGCCGCGGATGATATCGGTCTGGCACAGCGAGACGATGGCCTTGTCGTGCGACTGCCCGGCGGGCTTTTCGTAGCGGAAAGTCTGCGGTCGGCGGGGGCGTAGGGCAGCGGCTGGGTCCATCCGGTCTCTCCTCATGCGCGCGCGGCGGCCGGGCCGTTATCCTGCCATTCTGCGGCCAGGGCCTGGCGGTCGAGCTTGCCGCGCCCGGTCTTCGGCAGGGCCGCGCGGAAGATCACCTCCCTGGGCCGCTTGGCGGGCGGCAGCGCCGCCTTGCAATGGGCGAGGACAGCGGCCTCCGTGAGCGCGGCGTCGGGCCTGCGCACGACATAGACTACGACGTCCTCGCCGTAGATCGGGTCGCGGACGCCGACGGCGGCGGCCTCCGCGACCGCCTGCATCTGAAGCACCAGGTTGTCGATCTCGGTCGGCGCGATGTTGATGCCGCCGCGAATGATGAGGTCCTTCGCCCGCCCGGTGACGTAGAGGTATCCGTCCGCGTCGAGGTAGCCGAGATCGCCGGTCCGCGCGCGGCCCCGCGAATTGACGCGGTAGCTCCCGTCTTCCCCGAGGTAGCGGAAGGCGTTGTCGGGGTGCCGGCCGAGTTCGATCGCACCGATCTCGCCCGCCGGGAGCGGGGCGCCGGCGTCGTCGACGATGGCGACGTTCTGGTAGCGGTGCGGCCGGCCGACCGAGCCCAGGCGCCTCGTGCGCTCGTTCGACCCGGCGATCCATCCGGTCTCGCTCGACCCGTAGCCCTGGGCGATCGGGATTCGGTACATCTCCTCGAAGGCCTTCCAGTCGGCCGCCATCAGGGCGGCCGAGCTCGAGGTGATGTAGCGGAGCCGCGGAAGGTCGCGGCCGGTCACCGGGATCGGCCGGTTGACCAGCATGTTGATCGCGGTGGGGTTGCCGGCGGCGACGGTGACGTCGTAGGCGCGGATCCAGTCGAAATAGCGGCTCTGCGAGAACTTGCGGGCCATGCACAGCGTCGCGCTGCGGCAGAGCGGACCGAGGAAGCTCAGGACCTGGGCCGACATCCAGTTGTAGGAGCGGAAATCGAGCACCCGGTCGTTCTCGGCGATGCCGAAGGCGTCCGCCGTGGGCGCGACGTTCTCGAGCAGTTCGGCGAAGGTGCAGACGACGCCCTTGGGCTTCGAGGCGGTCCCCGAGGTGTAGAAGATCGAGGCGACGTCGCCGTAGGCGTTGAGGGGGTCCTGCGGCGCCGCCGGCCGGCCGGCGAGTTCGGCGAAGAAGCCCGCGCCCGCACCGCCGTCCCAGCGCCCGAGCGGCAGCCATTCGCCGGGCGAGGCGGCGCCCGCCGCACCGAGGCCCAGCGCCTCCTCGTGCAGCACCAGCTTCGGGCTGAGCGCCCGCAGAATCCCGTCGAGATGGGCGCGGTTCATCTCCACCTGCACGGTGCAGATCGTCGCCCCGTGGCACATCGCGCCGAGATAGACGATCAGATGTTCGAGCGCGTTGTCGGAGAGCAGGGCCACACGGTCATTGGCGGCGATGCCCCTGACGCGCATCGCCGCCCCGACGCGCCCGACCATGTCGTGCATCTCCGCATAGGTGATCGCGCGGCGCTGGTCGATGCTGTGCACGAACGCCTTGTCCGGAAACCGCGCCGCGGCATCCTCGAGCCAGGCGAGAAGCGCATGCTCCGGGGGCCGCGCCGGGGCTGTCGCTGCGGCCGCCGCGGGGCGTCGATCTGCTTGCGGCATGTTCACGGTGTGTCTTAGGTTAGGCCTCGCGCCAAGGGTATCGCGCGGAGCCGGATCGCCTCAAGTGCGATCTGTCGCGACATCAATTGTTGACAACCCAACAATTGATGTCTAAATGATCTTCGGCGGCAGCGCGAGACCGCGCGCCAGACCGTCGATGTTCCGATCCGGAGGGGGCAATGGCTGAGACCGCTGGCGATGTCCGCGCCGACGAGGGCGCCGGACGGATCGACATTCAAACCCGTCCCGACGCCTATCGCCACTGGAAATTGACCGTGGACGGCAACGTTGCGCGGCTTGCGATGGACGTCGACGAGAATGCGACCCTGGCGCCGGGTTATTCGCTCAAGCTCAACTCCTACGACCTCGGCGTCGATATCGAGCTCTACGACGCGATCCAGCGGCTGCGTTTCGAGCATCCGGAGGTCGGCTGCGTCGTCGTGACCTCGGACAAGCCGCGGGTGTTCTGCGCCGGCGCCAACATCAACATGCTGGGCCGGTCGTCGCACGCCCACAAGGTCAACTTCTGCAAGTTCACCAACGAGACCCGCAACGGGATCGAAGACGCTACGGGCAACTCCCGCCAGACTTATATCTGCGCGATCAACGGCACCGCGGCGGGCGGCGGTTACGAACTCGCACTGGCATGCGACTACATCATGCTGATCGATGACGGCTCCTCGACGGTCTCCCTGCCCGAGCTCCCGCTGCTCGCAGTCCTTCCCGGGACCGGCGGTCTCACCCGCCTGGTCGACAAGCGGAAGGTCCGCCACGACCATGCGGATTTCTTCTGCACCACCTCGGAGGGCATGCGGGGCAGGCGCGCGGTCGACTGGAATCTGATCGACGAGCTCGTTCCCGGCGCGCGTTTCGAGGAGATCGTCGCCGAACGCGCCGGGGAGTTCGCCGCGGGGTCGGACCGCCCGAAGGACGCCAAGGGCGTCGTCCTCGGGCCGCTCGCCCGCACCATCGACGGCGACCGCATCGAATACGACCATGTGACGGTGACGATCGACCGCGGCGTGTCCACGGCGACCATCGCTGTCCGCGCGCCCGAAGAGCCCCCCGCCGCCGCGGTGGCCGACATCCATGCCGCCGGCACCGCGTTCTGGCCGTTCGCGCTCGCCCGCGAACTCGATGACGCGATCATGGAACTCAGGCTCAACGAGCAGGAGATCGGGACCTGGGTGTTCCGCACCGCGGGCGATCCGGCGCTGGTGGCGGCGGCCGATCAGGCGCTTCTCGACCATGCCGACGACTGGCTCGTGCGGGAGATCGTCCTCTATCTCAAACGAGTGCTCAAGCGCATCGACGTCAGTTCGCGCAGCCTGATCGCGCTGGTCGAACCGGGCAGCTGCTTCGCCGGGACGCTGCTGGAACCGGTGCTCGCCAGCGACCGGACCTACATGCTGGACGGCGTCTTCGAGGGCAGCAACCTGCCGCCCGCCACGGTCGCCCTGACCGGCATGAACTTCGGGCCGTACGCGATGTCGAGCGGCCTGACCCGGATCGAGAGCCGCTTCCTTGCTGCGCCCGAGCGGGTCGAGGAGGCGCGGCGGCGGATCGGCCGGCCGCTCGAAGCCGTCGAGGCCGAGGCGCTCGGGCTGATCACGTTCGCGCCCGACGATATCGACTGGGACGACGAAATCCGCATCGCCATCGAGGAGCGGGCCAGTTTCTCCCCCGATGCGCTCACCGGGATGGAGGCGAGCCTCCGCTTCGCCGGCCCGGAGACCCTGGAGACCAAGATCTTCGGGCGGCTGAGCGCGTGGCAGAACTGGATCTTCCAGCGGCCCAACGCCGCCGGCGAGAACGGCGCTCTCAAGCTCTACGGCACCGGCCGCAAGAGCCAGTACGACAAACGGAGGGTTTGACCATGGCGATCAACTACAACGAGCGGATCCCCAACAATGTCGACCTCGCCGACAACCGGCGCCTGCAGCGCGCGCTCGAGGCTTGGCAGCCGGAATTCCTGAATTGGTGGCACGAGCTCGGCCCCGAGGGCACGCGGAATTTCGACATCTATCTCCGCACCGCGGTCAGCGTCGAGCCCGACGGCTGGGCGCATTACGACTTCGTCAAGATGCCGGACTACCGCTGGGGCATCTTCGTCAACCCTGCCGAGGCGGACAAGAAGATCGGCTTCGGCGAACACAAGGGTGAGGATGTGTGGCAGGAAGTGCCGGGCGAATACCGCTCGACGCTGCGCCGGCTGATCGTCACCCAGGGCGACACCGAACCGGCCTCGGTCGAACAGCAGCGGATGCTCGGGCTCACCTGCCCCTCGCTCTACGACCTGCGCAACATCTTCCAGGTCAACGTGGAGGAGGGGCGGCATCTCTGGGCGATGGTCTATCTGCTGCACGCCTATTTCGGCCGCGACGGCCGCGAGGAGGCGGAGGCCATGCTGGAGCGCCACTCCGGCGATCCCGACAAGCCGCGGATCCTCGGCGCCTTCAACGAGAAGACGCCCGACTGGCTGTCGTTCTTCATGTTCACCTACTTCACCGATCGCGACGGCAAGTACCAGCTCGCTTCGCTCGCCGAATCCGGTTTCGATCCGCTGGCCCGCACCTGCCAGTTCATGCTGACCGAGGAAGGCCACCACATGTTTATCGGCGAGACCGGGGTGGGGCGGGTCATCCAGCGCACTTGCGAGGTGATGAACGAGCTCGGCACCGACGATCCCGAGCGCGTGCGCGCCGCCGGTGCGGTCGACATGCCGACCCTGCAGAAGTTCATGAACTTCCACTTCAGCGTGTCGCTCGACCTGTTCGGCCAGGAAACCTCGACCAACGCTGCCAGCTACTTCAACCAGAGCCTGAAGGGCCGCTTCCAGGAGGCGGCGATCGCGGACGACCACCGCCTCCTCGACGGCGTCTGGCCGGTCCACGCGGTGAGGGGCGAAGAGATCGTCGCCGAGGAACAGCCGGCGCTCAACGCCGTCAACGAAAGGCTGCGCGACGAATACATCAAGGATTGCCAGCGCGGCATGACGCGGTGGAACCGCAATATCAAGAGGGCCGGAATCGATTTCCGGTTCAGGCTTCCGCACCGCGCCTTCCACCGCCGCATCGGTAACTTCGCCGATGTCAGGGTCTCGCCCTCCGGCAGGATCGTTTCCGAGGCGGAATGGACCCGCGAGCACGGCGGCTGGCTGCCGACAGAGCAGGACCGCGCCTTCGTCCAGTCGCTGATGACGCGCGTCGTCGAGCCGGGGAAGATCGCGGGATGGGTCGCGCCGCCGGCCCGCGGCATCAACCACGAAGATCCGTCGACCTTCGAATATGTCCGGTTCAGCTGAGGGCCGCGCGGTGGGCGCCGGCCTTCACGAACTCGACGCCGCGGAAGCCGCGGCGCGGATTGCCGACGGCCGGATGACCTCGCGGGCGTTGGTTTCCGCCTGCCTCGACCGCATCGCCGAACGCGACGGCGAGCTTCGCGCCTGGACGCATGTCGAGCCCGCCCATGCGCTCGGCCAGGCCTGCATGTCCGACGCCGCCGGCCCGGGTCCGCTGCGCGGGATACCGGTCGGCATCAAGGATATTTTCGATACCGCCGACCTGCCCACGGGCTACGGATCGCCGATCCACCGCGGGCACCGCCCGACGCGTGATTCGGCCTGCGTCGCGGCGCTCAGGCGGGCCGGTGCGGTGATCCTCGGCAAGACGGCGACGACCGAGTTCGCGAGCCCGGTCCCGGCCGGGGTCAGGAACCCGCGCGACTTTTCGCGCAGCCCCGGAGTGTCCTCGTCCGGGTCCGCTGCGGCGGTCGCCGACTGCATGGCGCCGGTCGCTCTCGGCAGTCAGACCGGCGGGTCGATGATCATGCCGGCCGCGTCCTGCGGCGTGGTCGGCTACAAGGCGAGCCTGGACGGGATCGACCGCGGCGGCCTTCGCCATCTCCGCCCGAGCCTCGATACCATCGGCGTATTCGCCCGCTCGGTCGCCGACATCGCGCTGGTCCGCGCGGCGATGTCGGCGGCGCCCCCAATCCCGCTCGACGGAACGCCGCCGCCGCGGATCGCCGTCTGCCGCGCTCCCCACTGGGAAGAGGCCGAACCGGCGACCGTCGCCGCGGTCGATGACGCCGCCGCGGCGATGGAACGGGCCGGCGCAACGCTCGCCGATATCGTCCTGCCGCCCGCCTTCGACGCCGCCGAAGACGCCTTCACAACCATCACCGCGGTCGAGGGCGGCCGCTCTCTCGCCTACGAAATCGCCCATCACCGCGACCGGCTCAACGCCTGGATCGGGGGCCAGGCGGCGCTCGGGGAGCGCTCCACGGAGGCCGACTACGCCGCCGCCTGCGAAACCGCCGCGCGGTGCCGGGAAGCCATGATGCAGGTGTTCGAGCGTTTCGACGTCATCCTGACCGCCAGCGCGCCGGGAGAGCCGACCGCCGATCTGACAGGAATCCAGAAATCGTCGTTCAACCGGATCTGGACGCTGATGCACGGACCGTGCATCAACCTTCCCGGGTTCAGCGGCCCCGAAGGGCTCCCGGTCGGCGTCCAACTGGTCGGCGCCGTCGGCGACGACGACCGGCTGATCCGTTTCGCGGACTGGGCCTGGCGCGCGATCGCGGCGCGTTAGCGCACCGCAGGCCCGTACCGCCGGCGCAGAGGGCTCAGGCCACGCTGCGCTTCATCAGGTACGCCATCGTCAAGTGCTCGGCGCAGAACTGGCGTCCGGGCTGGACGGTCTTGCCGCAGATATGCAGCCCGAAGCGGCCCGGCTCGTCGATTTGCCAGCGGCACATCCAGGGCTTGGCCTCCGGCATCGGCGTGACCGGATAGTCGAGCCGGGCCGGCTCCGGTTCGGGCTCCGGTTCCGGCCGGGGTACGCCGCGCTGAAGGTTGAGGCGGTGCGCCTTGCCGATGACGGCGTTTCGCGTCACTCCGCCCAGCTTGTCCGCAATCTGGCGCGCCGACAGACCGTCCGACCAGAGCTGTATCAGGCTCTCAACTCGTTCCTGTGTCCAAGTCATCGATCGCCCCCTCTGAGGTACTACATATCGTAGTACCGCTAATTTTGACAACTATATGTCGCATTATCGTGCGCGCAAGGGGCTATTCGACTTTCCTCGCGGCCGCCCCGCAGCGGCCCCGCGCCGCCGCCCCGCTCGACAGCGGCGGCAAACGGGTTAGGGTGTCGCTGTCCGACAGGGGAACCGAAGGCCATGCACGATCGCACCGTTCCGAAGACCCGCGCTCTGGCCGAACGCCTGCGGTCCGGCGCGTTCATCGCCGCGCCGGGCGTCTACGACATGATCTCGGCGCGCATCGCCGACAGGATGGGGTTCCCCGCGCTCTACATGACCGGCTCCGGCGTCGTCGCCTCGCATCTCGGCCTGCCCGATGCCGGGATCGCGACCTACACCGAAATGGTCGCGCGCGCCGGCCAGATCGCCGCCGGCACACGGACGCCGCTGATCGCCGACGCCGATACCGGGTACGGCGGGACCCTCAACGTCCGCCACACGGTACAGGGCTACGAGCGGGCCGGCGTCGCCGGAATCCAGATCGAGGACCAGGCGTTCCCCAAGAAATGCGGGCACACCCAGGGCCAGCGTCTTGTCCCGCTCGACGAGATGGTGCGCAAGATCGGGGTGGCGCTCGATTCCCGGCTCAGCGACGACTTTCTCGTCATCGCGCGCACGGACGCGCGCAAGGCAGCTGGCAAGGACGAGGCGCTGCGCCGGCTCGAAGCCTTCCAGGAGGCGGGCGCCGACATCCTGTTCTACGAGGCTCCGTCCTTGGTCGATGAGATGAAGGAGGCCGCACGGCTGCTCGACGGACCGCTGATGGCCAACATGGTGGAGGGCGGGCTGACGCCGGTCCTGACCCCCGAAGAACTCGCGGAGATCGGCTTTCGCGTGGCGATTTTCCCCGCCGCCGGCTTCCTCGCCGCGACCGAGGCGCTGAGCCGGGTCTACAGCGGGCTGCGTGACCACGGGGCTTCAGGCGCATCGGGCGCCGCCCTCTACCCGTTCGGCAGATTCAACGAGTTGATGGGGTTCGACGAAGCAATCGCCTTCGAGGATCGTTTCGAGGCGCCCTGACCGGCGCCGCCGGTCAGCGCAGGCGCCGGCGCACAAGAATGCTCGCCTGCTCCACCAGCACCACCATCGCCAGCACCACCAGCGTGAGCGTCGCCACCTTGTCGTAGTGGAACGAGCGCGCGTAGAGCTGGATGTAGAAGCCGATCCCGCCCGCACCCACCAGACCGAGGACGAGTGACTCGCGGAGGTTGAGTTCGAAACGGAACAGAGTGTCGCGGGCGAGTTCCGGCGCGATCTGCGGCAGCACGGCGAAACGGACGACCTGCGGCCATGCCGCGCCGGTGGTGCGCAGCGCCTCGACCGGGCCGGGCTGCGCCGCCTCGAAGGCCTCGGCATAGAACTTGCCGAGCATTCCGGCCGAATGAAGCGCGATCGCGGCAACGCCCGGCAGCGGGCCGAGGCCGTAGGCGCTGACGAACATCAACGCGAGCAGGATCACCGGAATGCCGCGGACGGCGCCCAGTGTCCACTTGACGGGCTGGTGGACCCAGCCCGGCGTCAGGTTGGCCGCCGCCAGGAGGCCGAACCCGACTGCCAGCGCCGCGCCCAGCGCAGTGCCGAGGACTGCGATCTGGACGGTCTCCAGCATCGCCCGAAAGACGACGCTGGCGATCGTCAGATCGGGCGGCACCATGCGGGCGAGAAAATCGCCGAGGCGCGGCAGCCCGATCCCGAGACCGGCCGGATCGAACCCGGTCTCCGCCCATGCCCAGGCGACCAGAAGGACGATGCCGAGCGGGACGGCGGTGCGGGCGAGGCTGCTACGCCACGTTGCGGGGCGCGCGTTGCTGTCCATCGCCGGGTGTGCGGTGGTCGAGATCCCGAATGATCTGCGGCGGCAGGCTGCGCCCGTAGATCCGCCGGAGCGCCGGCGCGTCGAGCGGCGTACCGGCCGCGCTGTCGTAGACGATCTCCCCCCTGGCCAAGCCGACCACCCGGTCGGCGTGCGCGGTGGCGAGCGCCGGATGGTGGACCGCCGCGATGGCGGCGACGGCGCGCTGGCCGGGCCGCCCCATCACCGCGCGCAGCATGTCGTCGGCCATCGCCGGGTCGAGATTGCTGACCGGCTCGTCGGCGGTGATCAGGGTCGGCGCCTGGGCCAGCGCGCGGGCGATCGCGACGCGCTGACGCTGGCCGCCCGACAGCGTGTCGGCGCGCCGGTCGGCGAATGCCGAGAGCCCGGTTGCCTCGATCGCGGCAAGCGCGGCCTCCCGGTCGGCGGCGGCGAACAGCCCGAACAGGCTGCCGAGGATCGGCGCATGGCCGAGCCGCCCGCACAGCACGTTGTGCAGCACCGTGGCCCGGTCGACCAGCTGAAACTCCTGGAAAACGGCTGCGTGGCGACGCCGGAAGGCGCGCCTTCGCGCCGCCCGGGAGACCGTCGGGATCCCTTCGACCGAAACCTCGCCGGCGGCAGGGGCGACCTGTCCGCGGATGGCGCGCAGCAGGGTCGTCTTGCCCGACCCGCTTGGCCCGATCACTGCGACCCGTTCGCCTCTGGCGATCGAGAGCGCGTCCACCGAAAGCGCCGGTCGGCCGTCCGGCGTGCGGCCGGCGCGGAGGCCGGAAATGCGAATCGCGTCCCCGGTCACTCGATCAACCCGTATTTCCGCGCGACCGCGGAGACCCTGTCATAGGCCGCGTGGTCGGGCGCGACATAGCCGTCCGGCCCATAGACATGCTTCAGCAGGTGGCGCTTTTCCGGCGCGTTGAGGGCCAGCATCGCCTCGACGAAAGCAGCCCGGACCGCAGGCGGGAGACCGCGTCTCGCCACCACCACGTGAGACGGGATCGGCGGGGTCCGCGCGATCGCCTCGACGGCGGTGCGCCGGGCGGCGTCGAGCAGCAGCGTCGCGTAGATGCTCACCCCTGCAGCATCGACCAGCCCGTTGGCGACCGCCTGGATCGCCTGCTGGTAGCCGCCGGCGAAATAAACCTGGCCGAAGAACGCCTTCGGATCGCCCCGCGGCGCGACCAGCCCGGCCTGTGCAAACAGGTCGAGCGGATAGAGGAACCCCGACTCCGAGATCGGATCGGCGAAGGCGATGGACTTTCCCCGCAACTGGTCGAGGCTCGCGATCCCGCGGCCGCGGCGCACGAAGATCGCCCCGCGGTAGGTGGGCTTCCCCCGATAGACCTCGGAGAGCACCGCCTGCGCTCCCGTCCGCGCCCGCGCCATGACGTAGGGCAGGGCGCCCATGAAGGCGATATCGACGGTCTTCCCGGCGAGGCTTTCAACCGCCGCGGCATGGTCGGCGGTCACGTGCGCTGCAACCCGCATGCCGGTCGCCGCCTCCAGGTAACGGGCGATCTCGCGGGTGTCGCCGAGCAGCTTCTCGGGGTTTTCCTGCGGAACGAAGGCGAGCGTCAGCGTATCCCTCGCCTCCGCCGATGCGGGTCCGGCGAGGAACGCGCCGACCGCGGCAACCGCCACCGCGGCCCCCCGGCGGAGGCGGTCAGTAGAGTTCCGCCGCATGGCGCGCCTCCGCCGTCCTGTATTGCGCCCACAGCCTTGCCGCCGCTCTCCAGTCCGCCGCCGAAACGGCGTGCGAGATGGCGTCGATCCGCCGGACCAGGTCGAACACCCGGTCCGTCGCGTCGATATTCTCCATCCCCGCCGCGTCCGCGCGCAGGTCGCGGGCGACCGTCTCGAGAAGAATGAGGGTGTGGCGCCGGTCCCGCGCCGGGATCAGGGTGTCGAGCGTGGAGAGGAAGGTGGATGCTTCCTCGAAACCGAGTTTGAAACGGGTGTTCTTCTCATCGAACGTCTCGTGAGGCCTCTCGCCGTCGCCGACCGCTTTCAGGTAGGCGGTGAGGTCCGCCCGTCCTTCCGCATCGAGGCCGAGGCGGTAACGCCGGTCAAACCAGTCGACCACCGCGGCAAGGGTCGGAAGCGAGCCGTCGTGGAAATAAGGTGCCGTATGGCGGACGCCGAGCAGCGTCGGCGTGTCGAGCGCTCCGTCGCGCGCATATGGCGCCGATGGAGCGACCGAGCCGATGTCGTGGCGCCGTCCGTCGACGAAGTTGCCGTCGGGAATGTGGCACGAGGCGCAGGACCGGCCCGCCATGCCGGCGAACGGGCGGTTGAAGATTGCCTCGCCGCGCCGGGCGGCCGGGCTCGCCCGGTGGTTGAGAGTGCCGTCGCGTGCGAGCTGGGGCGCCGGCAGGAAGTCGAACTCGGTCATGTAGGCGACCAGCGCATCGAGCATCAGCGGCGTCGGTTCGGGGCCGCCGAGTTCGCCGACGATCACGTTGCGGGCGAACTCGCGCAGGCTCGCGGTCCGGCCGTCGCGGCCGTAGGGCCCGGTGAAGCGGATGCCGCGCAGGCTCGGCGTATCCAGCGGGTCAAGCAGCCCGTCATTGGCGCGCGGGTTGAAAAAGCCGTTGTCGATGTCGATGCCCCCGCCCCGCCGGCTGAGCCCCGGAACGAAAAGCGCCCGGTTGATGTCGCCCCGGTTGTGGCACGACGAACAGGCAAGCCCGGCGGCGCGCGCACGCTCCCCCAGGATCTCCGGCGAATCGAAGAGCATGTCGCCGTAGGCGACGAGAAAGAGACGCTTTTCGTCGATCCCGCGCTGCTCGAAACCGAGCACCGCCCGGGGCAGCGGTTGCTGTTCGTCCAGTGTCGCGCCCGGCGGGAGAAAGCCGGCGGGCGGCAGGGGGGGTGCGCCCGCCGCGAACCGCGCCCGGACCTCGTCGTCGAGCAATCCAATCAGCCGTTCGGCCTCGCTCCGTTCTCCCGGCGCCGACAGCGCTGTGGTCAGGGAAAGCCAGGTGCGGCCGAGGCGCGCGTGCGCGGCCGGATCGTCGGCGAGGAGGCCGGGCTCGAACCCGCGATAGATACCGCGGGCTGCGGCGAGTTCGACGAGCGCGCTGCGCGGACGGTCCAGCAGGCGGCGGACCGTCTCCAGCCCGGCGCGCAGCGCCGCTGCGTTGGCGCGCGCCGCCGCCGCCCGCAGTCCCGCCGCGTCGTGCGCTGCGATCGCCCGGCGGACCGGCGCGCCCGGGTCGGCGCCGGCAAAGCCCGACAGCCGCTTGAGCGCATCGAGGGCGGGCACGGCACCGACATGGCGGAAGAGCGGATCGGTGCTCCCGTAGCGGCGAGCGATCCCCTGCCAGTCCACCGGGTCCAGCCGGCTCGCAAAGACCGCATCGAGATAGGCCGCCGCCAATGGATGCCACTGCTCGCGGCTCGGCACGTGGGCTGCCGCCGCACCCGCCAGCAGGGCGGCGAGACAGACCGCGGCAGCGGCGCGCGCAGCCGCGGGTAACGTTCCCGATATCCGGCCTCGTCTCACCTGGAATCTTGCCCTGCACTCCAAAACTTAGCTTAGGCTAACTTATTTGGCTCCGGCCAAGAATTGTCAAGCGCTGCGGTCTCCGGCATAGTCCGGCCTGGCCGGAAAGGGGCCGCGGCGCGGGGGACAGCGGGGATCCGGGTGGCGAAGGACACGCGGAAAAAGCTGCCGAAGGTGGAGCCGGTGCTCGTCGAGCCCGACGAGCAGGCCGGACACCACCGCCAGACCCGTCTGGCGCGCCAGACCGAGATCGCCGAGGATTATGTCGAACTGATCGCCGACCTCATCGATTCGACCGGCGAGGCGCGGTCGGCCGATATCTCGCGCCGGCTCGGCGTGACCCATGCGAGCGTCACCAAGATGGTCGCCCGGCTGCAGCATAGCGGCCTGGTTACAACCCAGCCCTATCGCGCGATCTTTCTGACCGACGAGGGGCGGCGCATCGCCGAGGCCTCGCGGCGGCGGCACCAGATCGTCGTTGCCTTCCTCCAGGCGATCGGCGTGAGCGAGGATGCGGCGCGCGCCGACGCCGAGGGCATCGAGCACCATGTCAGCGAGGAGACGCTGGCCGCCTTCGAGCGGGTGGTGATCGAGCAAGGGCGGAAAAGCTGAGCGGCACGCTCATCGGCAAGCCGATCCGTCGGCTCGAGGATCCGGCGCTGCTGCGCGGCGCCGGCAGGTTCGTCGACGACATCCGCCTGCCGGGGATGCTGCACGCCGCCTTCGTGCGCAGCCCTCTCGCCCATGCCGCGATCGCCGGGATCGATACCGCGGCGGCGAGCGCGGCGCCGGGGGTGACGGCGGTGCTGACCCACGCCGACCTCGCGCCCCATCTGGCCGCAGACCGTCTGGTCACCGCCCTGCCGAGCGACGCCTACCGCCACATCCTCGACCGGCAGATCCTGGCCAGGGACGAGGTGTGCCACGTGGGCGAGCCGGTTGCCGCGGTCATCGCCGAAAGCCGCTACGCCGCCGAGGATGCCGCCGACCGGATCGAGGTCGACTACCGCCATCTTCCGGCGGTCGCCGACTGCCGGGATGCGCTCGCGCCCGCCGCGCCCGCCGCGCACCGCCGCCTGCCGGATAACCTGCTGGCCGAATACGAGGTCGGCTACGGCGATGTGGATGCGGCCTTCGCCGCCGCCGCGCACCGGATCGGGGTTTCGCTCCGCCAGCACAAGGGGCTGGGGCTCGCCATGGAATGCCGGGGCGTCGTCGCCGTCCCCGATCCGCTCGACGACCGGTTGACGGTCTGGCTGTCGTGTCAGGCGCCGCACGGCGCGCTGCGCGCCCTGGTGGCGGCGCTGGGCCTGGACGAGAACCGGATCGTCGTGCGCGCCGCCGATCTCGGCGGGGGGTTCGGGCCGAAGCTCGTCGTCTATCCCGAGGATGTCGTGATCGCCCACGCCGCGCGCCGCCTGTCGCGCCCGGTCAAGTGGATCGAGGATCGCCGCGAGCACTTCACCGCCACCACCCAGGAGCGCGACCAGTACTGGGAGATGGAGGCGGCGATCGACGCGGACGGCCGGCTGCTGGCGGTCCGCGGGACGATGATCCACGACCACGGCGCCTATACCGCACGCGGCCTCAACCTTTCCTACAACGCTGCCACCGTGGTTCCGGGACCCTACCGGCTGCCGGCGTACCGGCTCGCGGTGCGGGTGGCGGTGACCAACAAGGTGCCGGCCACGCCGGTGCGCGGCGCCGGGCACCCGCAGGGAACGTTCGCGATGGAGCGGCTCATCGACCGCGTCGCGGCAACGCTCGGCCTGCCGCGCGACGAGGTGCGCCGGCGGAATTTCATCGCTGCTGACGAGATGCCCTATACCCGCGCACTGACCGCCCGCAGCGGCACCGCGATGGTGCTCGACAGCGGCGATTATCCGGGTTGCCAGGACGCCGCGCTCGAGGCCGCGGATATGGACGATTTCCGGGCGAGACAGAAGGCCGCGCGCGGCGGCGGACGCTGGCTCGGCATCGGGCTTGCCAACTACGTCAAGGGCACCGGGCGCGGCCCGTTCGAGGCGGTGACGGTGCGCGTCGCGCCGTCGGGGCAGGTGACGCTGATCACCGGCGCCACGGCGATCGGGCAGGGCACGCGGACCATGCTGGCGCAGATCTGCGCCGACAGTCTCGGCCTCGATCCGGCCGCGGTCGAGGTGGTCATGGGCGACACAGGGGCGATCGCCATGGGCATCGGCGCCTCGGCCAGCCGCCAGGCGGTCAACGCGGGCTCGTCCGCCTTGCAGGCCGCAGGCGCGGTCGCGGACAAGCTGCGAACGCTCGCCGCCGCCCGGCTCGAGGTGGCGCCCGACGATGTCGAACTCGCGGGCGGCCGCGCCCAGGTCCGCGGGGTCGCCGATCTCTCGGTCGGATTTTCCGACCTCGCCAATGCGGTCTACGGCACGCCGGGCTACGCCCTCCCGGCCGGCGCCGCCCCCGGCCTGGAGGCCACCGCGGCGACGCCGTTCGATGCGCTGAGCTACGCCAACGGATGCCACGTCGCCGAGGTCGAGGTCGATGCCGAGACCGGCCGCGTGGCGATCGTCCGCTATATCGTGGTCCATGACTGCGGGCGCATGATCAACCCGCTGATCGTCGACGGCCAGGTCCGCGGCGGCGTCGCCCAGGGTCTCGGCAATGCGGTCCTCGAGCGAATCGCTTTCGACGGCGAGGCGCAGCCGCTTACCGCGACGCTTGCCGATTACATGATCGCAGGGGCCTGCGACCTGCCGCGAATCGCGATTCGCCATCTCGAATCGCCCACCGCGCACAACCCGCTCGGCGTCAAGGGGGTGGGCGAGAGCGGCACGGTGCCGGCGACGGCCGCTGTGGCCGCGGCAATCGAAGATGCGCTCGCGCCGTTTGCGGTCGAGGTAAACGACATTCCGGTCTCTCCGGACCGGCTGGCCGGTTCCATCGCCGCCCGGTAGCGGGTCGGCCCCGATCCGGGTTCTATCCCCGCGATTCACGCAATCCGAACCGGAAACAAAGTGGAATGCACGTTTCGATATTGGAATATAAATGGTATATTAATCGTACATGCCAAGAACATTCTCATTCGATCGGAGAATGGGTTTCCTCACCGACCACAAGGTCTGGTAGGGACGCGATTGCCCGACCGCAATTTATTGCGTAAGCTGAAGGTTCGCAGTGCTGCGGCGACCGATTCGCCGGCGCGTCGCAGCGGGGGTTCGGCGAACGAACCGAACGGTGGCATGATCCACCAACCCGACGGTCCGGAAGGTCGGTTGGCGCGGGGGAATGCGGGGGGTGACGGATGCTAGATCTGGTTTCTTCGAAGCATGATCTGCTTCAGTCCAAGCGCGAAGTCACGGTCGAGATCGACCGCAGCCGGGACGCCCTGCTGACCGAATTCGGCAAGGCGGTCCTCGACGACCGCTATCTGCTGCCGGGCGAGAGTTACCAGGACCTGTTCGCCCGCGTCAGTTCCCACTACGGCGACGATTCGGAGCACGCGCAGCGGCTCTACGGCTACATGTCCAGGCTCTGGTTCATGCCGTCGACCCCGGTGCTGTCGAATGGCGGCACCAGCCGCGGCCTGCCGATCTCGTGCTTCCTCAACGAGGCCGACGACAGCCTCAGGGGCATCGTCGACCTGTGGAACGAAAATGTCTGGCTTGCCGCCCGCGGCGGCGGTATCGGCAGTTACTGGGGCAACCTGCGCTCGATCGGCGAGAAGGTCAGCGCCAACGGCAAGACCTCGGGCATCATCCCGTTCATCCGGGTGATGGACTCCCTGACGCTGGCGATCTCCCAGGGGTCGCTCAGGCGCGGTTCGGCGGCGGTCTATATCGGCATCGACCACCCGGAGATCGAGGAGTTCATCGAGATTCGCCGGCCCACCGGCGGCGACCCCAACCGCAAGGCGCTCAACCTGCATCACGGGGTGGTGATTACCGACGCCTTCATGCGCGCGGTCGAGAATGACGAGGAATGGGCGCTGGTCAGCCCCAAGGACAAGACCGTGGTCCGCCGCGTCAAGGCGCGTTCGCTGTGGATCCGGCTGCTGACCAGCCGGATCGAGACCGGAGAGCCCTATTTCATCTTCATCGACCACATCAACCGGGCGGCGCCCGAGCATCACAAGCTCGCCGGCCTCCAGGTCCGGATGTCGAACCTCTGCAGCGAGATCACGCTGCCGACCGGGCCGGACCATCACGGCGAGGAGCGCACCGCGGTCTGCTGCCTGTCCTCGCTCAACCTCGAGACCTATCTCGAATGGCGCAGCGATCCCCGTTTCATCGAGGACGTGATGCGTTTTCTCGACAACGTGCTCGACGATTTCATCGACAAGGCGCCCGGTTCGATGGACCGCGCCCGCTACGCCGCCTTGCGCGAACGTTCGGTCGGCCTCGGTGTGATGGGGTTCCATTCCTTCCTGCAGAGCCAGAACGTGCCGATCGAATCGGCGGCGGCCAAGGCATGGAACCGCAACATATTCCGTCATATCAGAGGCCACGCCGACGCGGCGTCGAGGATGCTCGCCGCTGAGCGCGGGCCGTGCCCGGATGCGGCCGATTACGGGTTCGAGGAGCGCTTCTCCAACAAGCTTGCGGTCGCGCCCACCGCCTCGATCTCGATCATCTGCGGCGGCTCCTCGCCGGGGATCGAGCCCAACGTCGCCAATGCCTTCGTCCACAAGACCCTGTCGGGCTCGTTCAGCGTGCGCAACAAGTACCTGAAGGCGCTCCTGGCGGAGAAGGGGCAGGATACCGACGACATATGGACCTCGATCACGGTCAACGAGGGGTCGGTCGCCCATCTCGACTTTCTCACCGCCGACGAGAAAGACATCTTCAAGACCGCGTTCGAGATCGACCAGCGCTGGCTGGTCGACTTCGCGGCGGACCGGGCGCCGTTCATCTGCCAGTCGCAGTCCCTCAACGTCTTCCTGCCGGCCGACGTCCACAAGAAGACGCTGCACGACATCCACTTCCAAGCGTGGAAGAAGGGCGTGAAGTCGCTCTACTACTGCCGGTCGCGCTCGATCCAGCGCGCCGACAAGGTGGCGAACAAGGTCGCTGTCGCGGTCGTCGGCGCGCCGCGCGCCGTCGAGGCGCCCATGGTGATGGCGGCGGACGGGGCCAACGACTACGAGGCCAACGACTACGAGGAATGCCTCGCGTGTCAGTAGATCCGGGGCCGGCGCCGGAAGCGGGCGGGGCGCCGATGTCCCTGCTCAACTCGAACGGGGTCTACAAACCCTTCCGCTATCCCTGGGCCTACGACGCCTGGCTCACCCAGCAGCGCATCCACTGGCTGCCCGAGGAAGTGCCCCTCGCCGACGACGTCAAGGACTGGCACAACAAGCTGAGCGCGGAAGAGCGCCACACCCTCACCCAGATCTTCCGCTTCTTCACCCAGTCCGACATCGAGGTGAACAACTGCTACATGCGGCACTACGCCCGCGTGTTCGCGCCCACCGAGGTGCAGATGATGCTGGCGGCGTTCTCCAACATGGAGACCGTCCACATCGCCGCCTACTCGCACCTTCTCGACACCATCGGCATGCCGGAGACCGAGTACCAGGCCTTCCTCCGCTACAAGGAGATGAAGGACAAGTACGACTTCATGCAGCAGTTCGGCACCGAGACCAGGGAGGACATCGCCAAGACGCTCGCCGTCTTCGGCGCCTTCACCGAGGGGCTGCAACTCTTCGCGAGTTTCGCGATCCTGATGAACTTCCCCCGCGTCAACAAGATGAAGGGGATGGGCCAGATCGTTTCCTGGTCGGTGCGCGACGAATCGCTCCACACCGAATCGATCATTCGCCTGTTCCGCACCTTCGTCGAGGAGAACCCGGAAATCTGGACCGATGCGTTCCGGCGCGAGCTCTACCTGATCTGCAACACTGTGGTCGATCACGAGGACGCATTCATCGACCTCGCCTTCGAGCTCGGCGGCGTCGAGGGGCTCGCCGGGGCGGAGGTCAAGCAGTACATCCGCTATATCGCCGACCGTCGCCTCTCCCAGCTCGGGCTGCAGCCGATCTACCGCATCGAGCGCAACCCGCTGCCCTGGATGGACGAAATGCTGAACGGCATGGAGCACACCAACTTCTTCGAGAACCGGGCGACCGAATATTCCAAGGCCGCGACCCGGGGAAGCTGGGACGAGGTCTGGGACGACTGAGCGGACCCGGCGCGTTCGTTCCATGCCCTTGTCGGCATCCGGCCAGACCCCCGCGAACGGCGAGATCTTCCTCGACCATCTCGGCTGGTTCGTCTCCGACATGGCGGCGGCGGGCCGCGCCTTCGGCCGCTTTGGCTTCCCGCTCACCCCGCTGACCGTCCACCGGAACGCCGATGCGGCGGGGCGGCGGGTGCCGACGGGGACCGCCAACCGCTGCGCGATGCTGGGCCGCGGTTATCTCGAGATCCTCACCGATGTCGAGGGACTCGACACGCCGCTCGCGCGCGCTCACCGCGCCGCGACCGCCCGCTACGAAGGGCTTCACCTGATCGCCTTCTCGGTCGCCGACGCCGACGCCGCGGCCGGCCGTCTCGAAGCCGCCGGGTTCGCGCCCGACCCCGCGGTCCGTCTGCGCCGGCCCATGCCGGTCGACGGCGGCGGCGAGGCCGAGGCCGGCTTCTCGGTCCTGCGCATCGCACCCGGGGCGATGGCCGAAGGCCGTATCCAGACATTGCGCCACGAGACCCCGGACCTCGTCTGGCAGCCCTCGATGGTGGCCCGCGAGAACGCCGTCTCGGGGCTGGCCGGAGTGCTGGTCTGCGTGGCCGACCCGGCGGAGGCGGCCGCCCGCTACGCCCGCTACACCGGGCGGGAAAGCGACGGCCCCGGTATCGCTCTCGACCGCGGCCGCCTCGACTTCGTTGCCCCGGCCGGGCTCGCGCGCCTGATCCCCGGGGCGCGCCCGCCAGACCTTCCGTTCATCGCCGCCGCGGTCCTCGAAAGCGTCGACCTCGGGGCGACGCGGCGCCATGTCGAGGCGGCCGGCGCGCCGGTTCAGCCCCTGCCGGGGGGCGCGATCGCCATTCCTCCGGAATTCGCGATGGGGGCGTGGCTTGCGGTGCGGGCGGCCGGCACCGTCTGGCCGGCCCGCGGCTGAGCCCGCCTTTCCCCCCAAGCTCACGGTCTGCGCGCCGCCGTCCCGCAGGGACCGAAAATCGGCGGAAATTTATGGCAGTGATGTTGACCAATGTTTCACGTGAAACATTCTCTTGAGGTTAGAGCCCGTTCTTCACACGATGTATGAGGAAAACGGGGCCCGAGCCGTATTCCCCGGGGCTCCGGCCGATCCGGTTGCCGGGCCCGGCGGTGCGGTGTAAGGTCCGCGCTCGCTTGGCGCCCGCACCCCGAAACACGCGATGGAGGAGTCCGTGGCCGAACCGTTGGCCGGCAAGGTCGCGATCGTCACCGGCGGCGGCGGCGGCATGGGGAGCGCGATGGCGCTCGGCCTAGCGGGCGGCGGGGCCAGCGTGCTGGCCGTCGATGTCAGCGCCGATTCGCTCCGCGCAGTAGACGAGGAGGCGCGGCGGCGGAACGGCCCGGGGCGCCTCGATACTGTGGTTGCCGACATCACCGAGGAAGCGGCCTGCGCCGGCCTGATCGAGCGCGCGCGGAGCGTATTCGGCGGGCTGCACATGGTGGTCAACAACGCCGGCGTCGGCATGCAGACCATCCGCGCGACCTACATGAACGATCCGGTGCCGTTCTGGGAGGCCGAGACCGAACGCTTCCAGCGCATGATGGACGTCAATTTCAAGGCGCCCTTCATGATCGCGAAATTCGCCGCCCCCCATCTCGTGGCCCGGGGCTGGGGGCGCATCGTCAACGTGACCACCAGCCTCGACACCATGCACCGCAAGGCGTACACGCCCTACGGCCAGTCGAAGGCCGCCCTGGAGGCCGCCACGTCGAGCTGGGCCAAGGACCTGGAAGGGACAGGGGTGACGGCCAACGTGCTGGTTCCCGGCGGTCCGACCAATACCGGCTTCATTCCGGACAACGCCCCGTTCGACCGCGCCGCCCTGGTGCAGCCGACGGTCATGGTGGCGCCGCTCCTGTGGCTTGCCTCCGAGGGGTCCGACGGGGTGACCGATTGCCGCTTCGTCGCCGGCAAATGGGATTCCGCCCTGCCTGCGTCGCAAGCCGCCGAGGCCGCCCGCGCCCCCGCCGCCTGGCCTGGGATCGGAAGCGCGGCGGTCTGGCCGGGCGCGCGTTGACACCCTCTCCCGCGCTGCTCGAGCGCATCGCGGCGATCGCCGAAGACGCCGGCCGGGTCATCCTCCGCCATTACCGCACGGGCGTCGCCGTGGAGCGCAAGGCCGATTCGTCTCCGGTCACCGCGGCGGACCGCGATTCCGAGGCGTTGATCGCCGCGGCCCTCGCGGCGCTCGATCCGGCAACCCCGGTGATCGCCGAGGAGGCGGTCGCCGCCGGCCGCGCGCCGCAGACCGAGGGGAGGCGGTTCTGGCTGGTCGACCCGCTCGACGGCACCGCAGAGTTCCTCGACGAGACCGGCGAGTTCACGGTCAACATCGGGTTGATCGAGGACGGGGCGCCGGTGCTTGGCGCGGTCCATGCGCCGGTGTCGGGCGAGACCTACGGCGGGCTGGTGCCCGGGGTGGCGTGGCGGTCGGGGCGGAACGCGGCGCCGGAGCCGATCTCTGCGCGGCCGGTACCCACCGCCGGGCCGGTGGCGGTTTCGAGCCGGCTGCACGGCGACCGCGCGAGGCTCGCCGGCCTCCTCGCCGGCATGGAGGTCGCCGCGCACCGCACCGTCGGCAGTTCGCTCAAGTTCTGTCTCCTCGCCGCCGGCGAGGCCGACCTCTACCCCCGCTACGGACCCACTTGGGAATGGGACACCGCCGCCGGCCATGCCGTGCTGCTGGCCGCCGGCGGCAGCACGGCGACCCTGGACGGCGGTCCGTTCCTGTACGGCAAGCCCGGCTTCCTCAACCCCGAGTTCATCGCCCGTGGGCGCGGTCCGGCAAGCCGCTGACGCCGATGCGCTCGCCGAAGCGGCCCGCATCCTGCGGCGCGGCGGCCTCGTCGCCTTTCCCACCGAGACCGTCTACGGCCTCGGCGCCGACGCCACCGACGACCGCGCCGTCGCCCGTGTGTTCGAGGCCAAGAACCGACCCCGGTTCAACCCGCTGATCGTCCATGTCGCCGACATCGCGGCGGCGCGGCGTCTGGTCGAATGGACGGACGATGCCGAGACCCTGGCGCGCCGGTTCTGGCCGGGTCCGCTGTCCCTCGTCCTGCCGCGCCTTCCGGCCTGCCCGGTTTCGGAGCTTGCCGCGGCCGGGCTGCCGACCCTCGCCGTGCGCATGCCGCGGGGCGCGGCGGCGGCGCTTCTCCGGCAGACCGGCCGTCCGGTCGCCGCACCGAGCGCCAACCCGGCGGGCGCTGTCAGCGCCAGCCGGGCGGAGCACGTCGTCGACGGGCTCGGCGATGCGGTCGATCTCGTCCTCGACGGCGGGCCGTGCGCCCTTGGCATCGAGTCGACCGTCGTCGCCCTGGATGCGGCGGGGAACGCGCTCCTGCGCCCCGGCGCCGCGCCGGTCGAGGAGATCGAGGCCGCGGCAGGCCCGCTGGGGCGGCCCGGCGGCACCGGCGGCGCCGGCCGGCCCCGTTCGCCGGGCCAGCTCGCGAGCCACTACGCGCCCCGCCTGCCGCTCCGCATCGGCGCCGACGGGGCGCGGCCCGGCGAGGCGCTGCTCTCCTTCGGGCCGGATACGCCCGCCGGCGCCGCCGTCGAACGCAATCTGAGCCCGTCGGGAGACCTGGTGGAGGCGGCCGCGAACCTGTTCGCCGCGCTGCACGACCTCGACCGCGCCGACTGCACAGGGATCGCCGCCATGCCGGTCCCCGAAACCGGCCTCGGGCGCGCTATCATGGACCGCCTGCGCCGCGCCGCCGCACCGCGCCCGCTTGTCGATGCGCCGGAGCGCAACTAAGAACTGGTTATGGAACAGATGCTCCAGGATTCGCTCCGCGGCCGGCTGGCCGCCATTGTCGGGGCGGAAGGGCTGCTGACCGACCCGGCCGACATGGCGCCGTTTCTCACCGACGAGCGGGGGCGCTACCGCGGAGCGGCGCCGGCCGTGGTGCGTCCGTCGAGCACCGGGGAGGTGGCGCGTGTCGTCGCCCTGTGCGCGGCGGAGGGGATCCCCGTCGTGCCGCAGGGCGGCAATACCGGGCTCTGCGGCGGGGCGACCCCGGGCGCGGGCGGCGGCGAACTGGTGGTCAGCCTGACCCGCCTCAACCGGGTGCGCGCGGTCGATCCCGTCAACTACACCATCACCGTCGAGGCGGGGGTCATCCTCGCCGACGTGCAGAAGGCCGCGGCGGAAGCCGACCGCCTGTTTCCGCTCTCGCTGGGCGGCGAGGGGACCGCGCGGATCGGCGGCAATCTGTCGACCAACGCGGGCGGCACCGGCGTGCTGCGCTACGGCAATGCGCGCGATCTCGCCCTCGGGCTCGAGGTGGTGCTGCCCGACGGGCGCATCTGGGACGGGCTGTCGGCGCTCCGCAAGGACAACACCGGCTACGATCTCAAGCACCTGTTCATCGGGGCGGAAGGGACGCTCGGAATCATCACCGCCGCGGTGCTGAAGCTGTTTCCGCGGCCGCGCGCCCTCGAGACCGCGCTGGTCGCGGTCGACGGCCCGGCGGCTGCGGTCGCCCTGCTCGCCCGCGCGAGGGCGGCGACCGACGACCGGGTGACGGCGTTCGAACTGATCCTCCGCCTGCCGCTCGAGCTCGTGTTCGAGCGGATCCCCGGCACCCGCGATCCCTTCGCCGAGCGCCATCCGTGCTACGTCCTGATCGAGGTGTCGTCCGGCGCGGCGGCCGACGAGATGCGCAATCTGATGGAATCGTTCCTCGCCGATGCGATGGAGGACGGGCTGGTGCGCGATGCGGCGATCGCTGCGAGCGGCGCCCAGGCGGCGGATTTCTGGAAGCTGCGGGAAACCCTCCCGGAAGCCCAGACGCGCGACGGCGCCTCGATCAAGCACGATGTCTCGGTGCCGGTATCCAGCATCCCCGCCTTCATGGAGGAAGCGGCGGCGGGGGCCGAGGCCGCCGTCGCCGGTATCCGGATCTGCGCCTTCGGCCATGTCGGCGACGGCAACCTCCACTTCAACCTGAGCCAGCCGGTCGGCGCCGCGCCCGAGTCGTTCATGGCGCGCGAGGGCGAACTCAACGCCGTCGTCCACGAGGCGGCCGCGCGCCACGGCGGTTCCATCAGCGCCGAACACGGAATCGGCCAGCTCAAGCGCGAGGCCCTCGTCCGTTACAAATCCGGCATCGCCATCGACCTGATGCACCGGATCAAGGCCGCGCTCGACCCCGACAACCTGATGAACCCGGGCAAGGTGCTGGCGCCGCCGCGCCCGTAGCGCTTCCACGCCGCCGCAAGGAAATTCGCCATGACCGACTACGTCGCACCGGTTCGCGACATGAACTTCGTCATCGAGGAGCTGATCGGGCTCGAGACGATCTCCACCCTGCCGGGGCTCGACTGGGTGAGCGAGGACCTGGTGCGCGCCGTTCTGACCGAGGCCGGCAAGTTCGGCGGCGAGGTGCTGGCGCCGCTCAACCGGGTCGGCGACATCCAGGGCAGCACCCTGGAAAACGGGGTCGTCGCCGCGCCCGAGGGTTTCGCCGAGGCCTACCGGCAGTTCACCGAGGGCGGGTGGAACAGTGTGATCGCGGATCCGGAATACGGCGGCCAGGGCATGCCGTGGCTGGTCGCCACCGCGGTCGGCGAGATCTGGGACGCGGCCAACCTCGCCTTCAGCCTGTGCCCGATGCTGACCCAGAGCGCGATCTGGGCGTTGTCGATCCACGGTTCGCCCGAACAGCGGACCACCTGGCTCCCCAAACTGGTCAGCGGCGAGTGGGCGGGGACGATGAATCTCACCGAGCCGCACGCGGGTTCCGACGTAGGCGCGCTCAGGACCCGCGCCGTGCGCGAAGACGGCCATTACCGGATCGCCGGCCAGAAGATCTTCATCACCTGGGGCGAGCACGAGATGGCCCGGAACATCGTCCATATGGTGCTGGCCCGCATCGAAGGCGCGCCCGAGGGGACGCGCGGCGTCTCGCTGTTCATCGTGCCCAAGTACCTGGTCAATCCCGACGGCTCGCTCGGCCCGCGCAACGACCTGCGCTGCGCCGCCCTCGAGCACAAGCTCGGAATCCACGCGAGTCCGACCGCGGTGATGTCCTACGGCGACGACGAAGGCGCCATCGGCTATCTCGTCGGCGAGGAGAACCGCGGCATGGAGTACATGTTCACGATGATGAACAACGCCCGGCTGGGGGTCGGCCGCGAGGGGCTGGCGATGGCCGAACGCGCCTTCCAGCAGGCGCGCGACTACGCCGGCGCGCGCATCCAGGGACGCTCCATCGCCGATCCCGCCGCCGGGCCCGTGGCGATCATCAACCACCCGGACGTCCGCCGCACGCTCCTGACCATGAAGGCCGAAATCGAGGCGATGCGGGCGCTGGTCTACCGGGTCGCCGCCGATCTCGACGTTGCCCTCCGCCACGAGGATCCCGACGTCCGCGCCCGACGGCAGGCCCGCGTCGACCTGTTGATCCCAGTGGTCAAGGCGTGGTGCACCGACACCGGCGTCGCGGCGACCTCGGAGGCGATCCAGATCCACGGCGGGGCGGGCTTCATCGAGGAAACCGGCGCCGCCCAGCATTACCGCGATGCGCGTATCACGCCGATCTACGAAGGGACCAACGCTATCCAGGCGCTCGATCTCGTGCGGCGCAAGATCCTCGGCGACCGCGGCGCGGCCGTCGGTGATTTCCTGGACGAGATGGACGCCTTCGCCGCGGCAGGCGGCAGTCCGGCGACCGCGGCGATCCGCGCCGCGCTGGCGGAGGGGGCGGCCTCTCTCCGGGAGGCGACCGAATGGCTGCTCGACGGCAGGCCGGCAGAGGCCTGCGCCGCCGCCGCAACCCCCTATCTCGCGCTTCTCGGCATCGTCGCAGGCGGTTATCTGCTCGCGCAGTCGGCGGCGGTTGCCGACGCCGGCGCGGCGGCGGACGACAGCGGGGACGGGTTCTACCGCTCCAAGGTCGAGACCGCCCGGTTCTTTTCCGAATGCATCCTGCCGCGGGCGGCATCCCTCAAGCGCGCCGCGGTCGGGGGCGCCGCACTGCTCGAGGGGTTCGACGAACGGCGTCTCTGGCACTGATCCGCCCCGTCGCCGGGAAACCGCGCTCGGTGCATATCGCGCCCTTGCGTCAATCGCGGTTTTGCGCAAGAACCCCGTCCCTCGTTTCCGCGCCACGATGCGCGCCACGGCTCGTCGGGAGGCCCGCCAATGGCCAACAGCACCGCATCCGCCCGACCGCGCGCCGTTACCGCCGCCGGCCCCGCACCCGATGCGGCGGGGAAGTATCTCGTACAAACCGACGGCGTCGTGCACGCGGGCACCCATCTCCTGATCGATTTCTGGGATGCGTCTTCTCTGGAGGACGCCGACGCGGTCGAACATGCGCTGCGCGAGGCTGCCGAGGCCTGCGGCGCCACGCTGCTCCATGTCCACGTTCACGCGTTCATGGAAAACGGCGGCGTGTCGGGGATCGCGGTCCTCGCCGAATCCCACATCAGCGTCCATACCTGGCCCGAGATCGGCTACGCCGCCTTCGACATCTTCATGTGCGGCCGGTGCGATCCGCGCCGTGCGGTCCCGGTGCTGCGGCGCCGGTTCCTGCCGCGCCGCGAGGCGGTCGAGGTGCAGAAGCGGGGCGTCCTCGGATGAGCGGGGAGTGGTTCACGGAAACCCTCTATACCGACTATCAGCAGCGCCTCAGGATTGCCAGGGTCCTCCACCGCGAGAAGACCGAATACCAGGACCTGCTGATTTTCGAGAATCCGTATTTCGGGCGGGTCCTCGCGCTTGACGGCATCGTCCAGACGACCGAGGGCGACGAGTTCGCCTATCACGAGATGCTGGTCCATGTGCCGATGTTCGCCCACGGCGACGCCAGGCGGGTTGCCATCGTCGGCGGCGGCGACGGCGGTGCGCTCGAGGAGGTCCTCAAGCACGATGTGGAACGCGCCGTGATGGTCGAGCTCGACCCCGGCGTGGTCGAACTTTCGCGCCGTTACCTGCCCTCGATCTGCGGCGACGCTTTCGACGATCCGCGCGCCGAACTGGTGTTCGGGGACGGCGCCGCGTTCATGAAGGCCGCCGATGAGACCTTCGATGTGATCATCGTCGACTCGACCGATCCCGTCGGCCCCTCCGTCGCGCTGTTCGAACGGTCGTTCTACGCCGATTGCCGCGCCCGTCTCGGCGAGCGCGGCATTCTCGTCACCCAGTCCGGCGTGACCTTCATGCAGGAGGAGGAGGCGCGCACCACCTATGCACGCATGAAGTCCCTGTTCGCCGATGCCTGGCTCTATCTCACCCAGGTGCCGACCTACGGCGCGGGCTACATGACGCTCGGCTGGGGGAGCCGCAGCACCGCCCCCCGGGCGACCCCGAAAGAGGAGATCGAGCGCCGGTTCCGCGCCGCCGGCATAGCGACCCGCTACTACACCCCGGATGCGCACGCCGCCGCGTTCGGCCTGCCGGGATACGTGCGCGCGCTGATGGATTGAGCGCCGGGCGTGGCGGCGGTGCGCGCGGGGCCGTTCAGGCCGCCGTCCCGCTCTCGCGCGCTGCGGCTGCGGCGCGCGCCTCGAGCGTCCGGCGGTCGATCTTGTTGGTGCCGGAAAGCGGCAGCGCCTCGACAAGGAACACGCGGCGCGGGTGGGCGTAGGCCGGCCCGTTGGCGAGGGCGTAGCGCTTGACCGCGTCCTCGTCGATCGTGCCTTCGGGGCGCGCGACGACGAAGGCGACCGGGACGTGGGCCTTGAGGTCGTTCGGCGCCGGCACCACCACCGCCTGCATGATGTCGGGGTGCCGTTCGAGCATCGCCTCGACCGCCCCGGGATAGATGTTCTCCCCTGCGGTGACGAACATGTCGTCGACCCGCCCGACGAAGTAGTACCAGCCGTCGCGGTCGCGCCGCAGGACGTCGCCGGTGTCGAACCACCCGTCGGCGAGGACGCGCGCGGTCTCCGACGGCAGGTTGTGATACCCGGCCATCACGCCCGGGCTTCTCACGTGAAGCGTGCCGTGGTCGGCGTCCGGACCGCCGGCGAGGCGCAGTTCGACCCCCTTGATGGGATAGCCTACCGTCATCCGCGGCCGCACCAGCCCGTCGGGGTGCTTCCAGGAAAAGACGATCGGCCCGCCCTCGGTAACGCCGTAGTTGAGGTTGAGCGCCGCGTTCGGGAACGTCCGGGCAAGCGCATCGAGCAGGTTGTCGGAGGCCGGGGCGGAACCCATCGAACAGGCGCGGACCGAGCTCAGGTCGGTCTCTGCCAGCAACGCCTCTTCCTGAAGGATAAGCGCGTACATGGTCGGTACGCCGGTCAGCATGGTGAGGCGGTACTCTTCGATCGCGCGGATGTAGCGCCTTGCGTCGAAGCGGGAAAACAGGACGATGCGCCCGCCCGCCGCGAGCGCCGACTTGACGGCCAGCAGGGCGTTCTTGTGGTAGAGCGGCGCCGAGATCACGCTCGTGTCGTCGGGCCGGAGACCGCGGGTCTCGACGAGTTTCCCGATCATCCAGCACTGGCCCGCATGATCGAGGAGCACGCCCTTGGGGCGTCCCGTCGAGCCCGAGGTGTAGGGCTGCTCGGCGATGTCGCCGGGCCCGGGTGCATAGGCGGCGACGGGGTCGGGCGCCGTGAATTCCTGCCAGCCCGCGTCGTCGAACGAGACCGCCGCGGTTCCGGGCGGCGGATCGAAGGCGAAATCGCCGTCGGCAAAGACGATGCGCGCGCCCGAATCCTCGACGATGAAGCGCATCGTGTCGGCGGCGAGCTTGATATTGACCATCACCGGCACGCAGCCTGCGCGCATCGCGCCGAACAGCGTGACGAGATATTCGAGGCGGTTGACCGCGCAGATGGCCACCCGGTCGCCGAGACCGAGGCCGCGCGCGGCAAGCCCGGCCGCCATCGCGCCGCAGGCGCGGTCGAGTTCACGGTGGCTGAGGGTGCGCGGCCGGTCGGGATCGAACAGGTCGACGACCGCCGGCCTGTCGCTCCCGGCGTGGGCGGCGAAAACGCAGCCCAGATTGCCCGTCGGCGTCATGGCTCGATGATGATCTTTCCGATCACTTCGCGGTCGCGCAGCCGGCGGACGCCTTCCCGGGTTTCCTCGAGCGGGAGGACGCTGTCGATCACCGGTTCGAGCTTGCCCTGACGGATCAGGTCCATCAGCCGTGTCAGGTCCTCGGGCGCCCAGCTGTTGGAACCCAGGATCTTGAGTTCGAACGTCCAGATGTAGCGGAGGTCGGTGTTCGGCCCGTAGCCCGCCGTCGCACCGCAGGTCATCAGCCGCCCGCCGCGTTTGAGCGCCTTCAGGCTCGGCACCCAGGTATCGCCCCCGGTGAAGTTGACCACCATATCGACCCCGCCGGTGAAACGCCGCCGGTGGGGCTTCTCGTAGAGCTTCCAGATCTCGCGCTCGAAGGCGGCCTCGGTGTAGTCGATCACATGGTCGGCGCCCCATGCCCGAAGCGCCTCCAGCTTCTCGGGCGTCGAGCCGCAGGCGACCACCTCGGCGCCGACCAGCTTGGCGAGAAGTACGCAGCAGGAGCCGACGCCGCCGCTTGCGCCCAGGATCAGCACACGCTCGCCCTGCTTGAGCCCGCCGTGGGTGAACAGCATGCGGTGGGCGGTCCCGTAGGCGACGGGCAGCGAGGCGGCCTGGGCATGGGTCACCCCGTCGGGGATCGGGATCAGCCGTGTCGCGTCGACCAGGCAGTATTCTGCGGTGCCGCCGAGCACCATTTCCCCCATCAGCCCCTTCTCCGGCGTGACGGGGTCGAGCGGGTTGACCAGCACGTCGTCGCCGACTTGCCAGCCCTCCACCCCCGGGCCGACTTCGACGATCTCGCCGGCGATGTCGAGGCCGATGATCATCGGCATCGGCACCTTGATCCCCGGCATGCCGTCGCAGGTGAACACGTCGTGGTAGTTGAGCGAGGTCGCGCGAACCCGGATGATCGTCTGGCCCTCTCCCGCCGCCGGGTCGGGAAAGTCCGTCTCGAGTCTGAGCGCATCGATCCCGCCGTGTTCGCGCAAGCATACCGCACGCATAAAAGCACCCCGCTGCGACCGCGCCGCGCGGCCGATGGTTCGACATGTGACCGAGGAGCCAGAATCCCCGCCTGCACCTCTGCCGTCAAGCCTGACCGCCCCGCCGGCAGGGGGCGCAGCGGGCTAAAGCAGCGCGTTGGCCGGGGGGAGGCCGGCGGCGATGCGGCCGAATTCCGCGCCGTTGATGTCCCACGACAGGTGGATCTGGTGCGCCGCGGCGTGCACGTCGCGGTGCTGGCGCTGCAGGTCGTTGTCGAGGTAGTTGGCCGCAGCTCCGCGGGCGCGGTAGACGAGATCGACCGCCCTGACGCAGCACGAGGCGGCGTACGCGCCGTTGCGCCGCCAGCGCGCCCGGTCGATCAGCGGCAGCGCCGCGCCGCGGGCGACCAGGCGTTGGGCTTCCATCCAGTCCTCGCGGACCAGCAGCAAAGCGATGTCGACCATCTGGCCGGCCTCCGCGAGCTTCAACTGTACGGCGGTGTGTTCGGCGACCCGCGAGCGGTTGTAGGTCGAGATTTGGCCGCCGAGATGCGCGGCGTAGTCGTCGTACGCCGCCCGGGCGATGCCGATCATCGGCGCGGCCACGAGATGGGGGATGAGCGGCAGCAGCGGCAGCCTGTACGCATCGCTCATGCCCTCGGTGCCCGGGGTATAGCCCTCCCGCGAGGGCGCGAGGTCGAGCGTCATGTGGGCGGGGATGAAGACGTCCTCGCAGGCGACGTCCTTGCTGCCGGTCCCGACCAGACCCGAGACGTTCCAGGTGTCGATCACCTCGAGGTCCGAAGCGCGCATCAGCACGATGCGCGGGGATGGCCTGTCGTCCGGCGGTTCGTGCACCATCGCGCCGAGCATCATCCAGTCGCTCGCATCCACCCCGCTCGCGTAGGGCCAGCGGCCGGACATCGCATAACCGCCCGCCGCCGGCGTGAGCCGGCCGGCCGGGAAGACCAGCGTCGAGCCGATCAACGCCTCCGGGTTTTCGCCCCAGATCTCTTCCTCCGCCTCGCGCGGCCAGTACGGCAGCATCCAGTTGTGCGCGACCAGGTTGATGTAGACCCAGGAGGTTGCGCCGCAGCCGCGGCCGAGTTCGACCGTGACGTCGATCATCGCGCCGAAATCGGTCTCCACACCGCCATAGCGTTCGGGTTTGAGAATGCGCCACAGCCCCGCCGTGCGCAGGTCCTCGATGGTCCGGTCCGGAATGCGGCGGATGCGTTCTGCCTCGGGCGCACGTTGGCGCAGCACCGGAATGAGCGCCCGCGCGGCATCAAGAATTTCGTCCCGCTCCGGCCCGGCCATCGCTCCCAAACCCTGCAAGCCGCTGCCTGACATTAGATAAACCCCGCTATGGGGTCCATCGCGCCGATCTCTTATGATGGTCCGCGACAGGCGCTCGCGGGCGGGAGGATTCGTTGGCAAACAGGCTCAACCTCACACTGGCGGCCGGGGACTACGAGAGCATCCGTGCGCTCAAGGAGGGCGCGGTGGCGCCCGACGGGGTGGCCTTCAACGTCCTCACCGAAATGGATTCCTCGACGCGGCACTGGCGCATGCTGAGGAACCGCGCATTCGATGTGTGCGAACTTTCCCTCTCGTCGTATCTGGTCGCCAGAGACCAGGGATACCCGCTCGAGGCCATCCCGGTCTTTCTCCACCGCCGCTTCCGCCACGGTTTCATCTTCATCAACAGGAACGCCGGCATCCGCGAGCCCGGCGACCTGATCGGCAAGCGGATCGGGGTGAAGACCTTCCAGACCACCGCGATCCTGTGGCTGCGCGGTATCCTCGAGCACGAGTACGGCGTGCCGCATACCGAGGTCCGGTGGGTCTCCGAACTGACCGAGGATGTCGCGTTCACGCCCGGGCCCGGCCTCACGCTCGAGCGCGCGCCGGCGGGTCGCCGGGTCGAGGACATGCTCGCCGAGGGCGAAATCGACGCATGCCTGCACGCCGACCTGATCGATCCCATCGTCAACGGCGATCCCCGGGTCGGGCGCCTGTTCGAGAACTACGCGGAGGTTGAGCGCGCGTATTTCCGGCGCACCGGGATTTTCCCGATCATGCACGTGACCGCGGTCAGGAAGGAACTGGTCGAGGCGCATCCCTGGCTCGCCCGCAACCTGATCGACGCCTTCGAGGAATCGAAGGCCGCGGCCTACGCCCGGCTTCGCAACCCGCGGATCGTTCCGCTGGCCTGGTATGCAAGCTACCGCGACGAGGAGGCGGCGTTTTTCGGCGGCGAGGACCCGTGGCAGTACGGCCTCGGCGAGGCCAACCGCCGCAACCTCGAGACCGCGATCGGCTATTCCCACGATTGCGGGCTGATCCGGAAGCGGCTGGCGGTGGACGACATCTTTGTCGAACCCGAAATCGATTCCGGCCGTGCGAAGGCCAGGCGGGTCCAGTGACGGGCGGCGCATACCGGCGGGCGGCGCGCGGATGACCGACACCTACCGGATCAGGCAGGCGGTCAGGATGCACCTCGCACGGCCCGACGGCCGGGTGGGGCGGCCGATTTCGCTCAGGACCGCATTCGTCTGGTGGTGCGTGCTGATGGCGGTTAGCGTTCCGGGCGCGGCCTATTTCCTGGGCTATCTCTAGGGTGCGGCCCGCGTCTCGGCGGCAGCGAAGAACGTTGCGAGTTCGCGGTTGAAGGCGTCCGGTTCCTCGAGATTGACAGCGTGGCCGGTGTCGGCCGCGATCCACAGGCCGCAGTCCGGGATCGTGCGCTTCAGGAATATGCCGGTTTCGAGACAGTCCCCGTCGGTATCGCCGGAGATGACGAGGACCGGCATCGGGAGCGCGGAAAGCTCCGCGGCGAAGTCCCAGAGCGAGGGGCGCGCGCCCTGCACATGGCGCATGTGCATCACCGCGCCCAGCGCCGAATGGCTCGAGAACTGCGCGAGATAGTCGTCGAAGCCCCGCGGATCCTTCCGCTTGAGAGTCAGCCGCGCCTCCGTCTCGCTGTATTCCGCGGCAAATGCGGGCATCCCGATCGCTTCGATACGCTCGGCATTGGCGTGCGAGGTCGCGGCAAACGCCGCGTGCTTGTCCGGCGGTGCGCCGTAGCCGCAGCCGGCGACGACCAGCGACCGGGCCCGGGCCGGATGCCGCAACCCGAAATGAACCGCCGCGAAGCCGCCCATCGACAGTCCGACGATATGGGCGCGCCCGATCCCGTAGTGATCAAGAACGGCGGCTATGTCGTCGGCCGCCCTGGCCTGGCCGTAGGCCGCAGGGTCGTCCGGTACGTCGGACGGCGTGTAGCCGCGCGCGTTGTAGGCGATGCAGCGATAGCGCCGTCCGAAATATCGGACCTGCGTTTCCCAGCTCGCTGCATCGCCGCCGAATTCGTGGACGAACACGACGGGGTAGCCCGACCCGGTCTCCTCGCAGTAGAGGCGGACGCCGTCCGCATCCGCGTAGCCGGCGTTCATGAGCCGACCGCCGGGCATGAAGCCGCGCCGAGGATCGGCCCGCCCGCACCGGCCTGCACGAGGACGGCGCACCCTACGCGCTCCTCGTTTCGCACCCCGCCGATCTGGATGGTCTTGTCCTCTCCGGTCCAGTCGCCGACCCGGCGCAGGTCCGTAACGATGCAATAGTTGACCAGCACCTTGCCGTGGTTTTCGCCGCGCAGCACGCGCGTGACCTCCCGCCTGAGATACGAGACCAGCCAGATCTCGCCCGGCTGCTTCGGGCCGCCCTTAAGCGAAACGCTGAGGCCGTTCCCCGCTGTTGTCGCGGCAACCGCGATCCGCGGTCCACGGCGGCTCTGCGCTCTCTCGATCGCGTCCTCGACCGCTCCCACGCGGCTGCCGACGACCTCGAACCGGCCGTCGATGACCATCTGCGGGGTGTAGACCGACGGGCGGCCGCGAATCTTCCTGTTGTAGTCGCGCTGGCGTTCGCTGTAGGCGGGGTTCGAAAACGGATCGCGCCACTGGCCGGCCTTCCCGTAGACGAGATCATCCCAGTAATCGACGTGGAATTCGAGCGCGAGGATCCCTTCCCGGGCGGCGAGTTCGCCGAGGAAACGTTCGGCGGGCGGGCAGGAATAACAACTTTGCGAGGTAAACAGTTCGACCACCGTCGGATTGTCGGCGCGCGCAGCGCGGGGTTCCAGCGCGAGAACGCCGAGCAGCGCGCCGGCGATCGGGCCTAACGTGAGCACGAAGAGCAGGCGTTTCGCGAACATGGGCGGTCCTTCCCGGTCGGTCGCAGGCGATGCACGGAGCATCGATCCGGCCGCACGCCGCCGCGGACCGAATTCGAGGGCTTGCGATCGGTGCCATCATGCACGCGGCGACCCCCGCTGCGCCAGTCAAATCGGCAGACCCGGGGCGGCTGCGTCGGTTTGTCCCGCCCGCCGGCCGGCGGCGCTAGAATGGCGAGGACGGCGCGGGTGCCGCGCAAAGGCGCACGGGAGGGCGGACAATGAAACTGATGACGCTCGATGTCGGCGGGGCGGGTCATCCCGCCGTCCTGATCGATGGCGATACGGCGCTCGATCTGGCGCTGGCGGCGGATATCGCGGCGCCTGCCCGTCTGGTGCCCGGCAGCGTGCGCGGGATTCTTGCCGCCGGCGGCGATGCGTTGGACATGGTGCGGCGGACGGTCGACGCCGTGGATGCGATGGCCGACGCCGAGCGCGCCCGGCTCCGCGAACGCCGCGCGCTGCGGCCCTTCGCCGATGCGCCGCTTCTCGCGCCGATCCCGAACCCCAACCTGATCCTGTCGGAGGGGCTCAACTATCGGCGCCATCTCGCCGAGATGTCCGGCACCCCGGTGCCCGCCAATCCCACCGCCTTCATCAAGGCGGCATGCTCGCTGACGGGTTCCGGCAAGCCGATACCGGCGCCGCCGCAATGTCCGTCGATGATCGACTACGAGGGCGAGTTCACGTTTGTCGTCGGACGCCGCTGCCACAACGTGTCGGTCGAGGAGGCCATGTCGCATATCGGCGGCTACACGATCTGCAACGACGTGTCCGCGCGCGACTGGGTGGAGGAGGTCTTCAACGCCGAAGGCAAGTTCGGCGCCATCCAGGCGTGGGAGCGCAACATCATGGGCAAGCAATTGCCCGGCTTCACGCCCTGCGGCCCGGTCGTGGTCACCGCCGACGAGATTGCCGACCCGCACGCCCTGCAGCTGACCACCACGCTCAACGGAGAGATCGTGCAATCGACGAAGACCGACGACCTCATCTTCGGGGTTGCCGAGATCCTTTCCTACTTCTCCCGATGGTACCGTTTCGAGCCCGGCGATCTGGTCACCACGGGGTCGCCCGCCGGTGTCGGCTTCGGCCGCGATCCCAAGCTGTTCATGAAGCCGGGCGATACGATCGAGGTCGAGATCGAGGGCATCGGCCGGCTCCGCAACACCGTCGAGGCGGCATAGGGAAGGCGGATGAACGCCGGCCGTTCCAATAGTCCTCCCCTTCGAACGCCGCGGGCAGGCCGCATGACATCGCTGTTTCTCGATACACAACTCTTGAATTTCGCAAGCCTGCAACCCATAATATTATCATCGTCCTGTCATGCTACCTGCGGATGCTGGAGCGCTTCGGGACGAGCCGCCGGGATCGAGGAGGCCCTGCGCGTTGCAGCGTCTCTCGGAGCGGGTTCGCGGCGGGAAAGGTGCTCAGGAGTTACCGGCAAGATCGCCGTCTGTGACAATGACGAAGCGATAACATGGACATCGTAGAGGCAATTCCCCCGATCGGCACGCAGTTTATCAATGGAGAAGCCTTGGGCAGACAGACCCTCAGGGCGAGGGATAAAGATGGTTGAAAACGCATGGTCGAGTGCGAAACAGGACAAACCTCCTGTTTCGTGGAACCCGCAGACCAAGACCTTTCACATTATTTTGACCGGGATCGACACTGCACCGAACGCGTCGAATGGAATAGAGGCGCAGTGGACCCCGCCCATAACAAGTGTTGTTCGTATAAGGGAGGCAGGTACAGAAGATTGGCTTCTCGGGATTGAAACACCTCTGACTGCGTGCAGCTTTATCGACCTGAAACCGGATACCGAATACGAAATCGAACTCCGACACAAGAATGCTTATGGTGAAGGAGAGCCGGCAACGGTCAGGACCCGCACGGATTCCAAGGGTAAACTGGGTGCTCTATGAATCATGCGGTCACAATATCGATGGCGCCCGGCCTTCGGTCCGTCATGGCCCACAATCCTAGTTCTCCGGTTTGAGGCCGACTTTTGACCGCTGCACCTTCAGGCTTCGGCGCCCAGGGGTCCAGTGACGGTCGCCCGGGGCGAAAGCGCCGATCCGTGCAGTCTCCAGTCGGTGACCATGCGCACGACGAGATCGAGATCGGACGTATCGGCCGGCTCCGCAACACCGTCGAGGCGGCATAGGGAAGGCGGATGAACGCCGGCCGCCTCGCCTGCGCCGCCTAGAGTCAGGGGTCGGGTATTTCCTCTCCCGCCCCCGTCGGGGGCCGCCCGTCGGACGCCGTGCGCGGCGTCGCATGGATGGTGCTGGCCGCGTTCTTCTTCGCGATGATGATCGTCGCCGGCCGCCGGGTGAATCATCTGCCGTCGATCGAGATCGTCTTCTTCCAGACCGGCGGCGCCGTGGCCTGCATGCTGCCCTGGCTTTGCGCCAGGGGAGTCGGCGGGCTGCGCACCGCGAACTTTCCCATGCATCTCCTGCGGGCGCTTGCCGCCTTCGTCGGCATGTCGTGCCTGTTCTACGTCGCCCGGTTCACGCCGGCGGCCGATATCACGGCGCTCCTGTTCCTGTCGGTGCTGTGCACCGTCCTGCTCGCCGCGGTCTTTCTCCGCGAACCGGTCGGGCTGGGACGGGGGATCGCCATCGTGGTCGGTTTCGCCGGCGCGCTCATCGTCATCCGGCCGGGCTTCGAGGAGACCGGCTGGCCGGCGCTGATCATGCTCTTCGTGGCGCTCGCCTTCGGGGCGGTCAACACCACGACCCGGTTTCTCGCCGGGGCCGAGAGCGTGAGCGGCATCGTGTTCTACATGTACGGCCTGATGTGCCTCTACGCGCTTCCGGCAACCGTGCTGCTGTGGGAAACCCCGGCGTGGGCCGATGTTCCGTGGCTTGCCGCCACCGGGGTGTTCTCCGCAGTCGCCCAGCAGGGGATCACCCGCTCGCTGGCGTTGGCGCCCACGGCCATCGCGATGCCCGCCTACTATCTGCAGCTGCCGTTTGCCGCCGTCGTCGGTTACCTGTTGTTCGGCGAGGCGCCGGACGCCTGGATATGGGTCGGCGCCGCGGTCATCTGCGGCGCAACCTACTACGTGGTTCGCACCGAGCCTTCCCCGCGCCGGTGAGGACGCCCGCGCGGCCGGCCGCGGCGCCCGCCGTTTATCCCCGGAGCCGGGCCGAGGCCAGCGCGGCGCCCTCGGACAACGCCTTCAGCTTGGCCCACATGATGCTGCGGTGGACCCGCCCGGCCAGCGGGCTCTGGCAGAAGCCGCAGTCGGTGCCGGCCATCACGTTCTCCGGGCCGACCAGTTCCGCGTAGCGCATCAGGCGCTCGGCCACCAGTTCGGGGTGCTCGACCACGTTGGTCGAATGGGCGATGAGGCCCGGCATCAGGCGCGTGCCTTCCGGCGGCTTGACGGTCTTCCACACCTGCCATTCGTGCTCGTGGCGCGGGTTCGCGGCCTCGAAGGCGTAGGCCCCGGCGTTTACCGTGAGCACGATGTCGACGATGTCCTTCATCGGTACGTCGAACATATGCGGACCGTTCCAGCTTCCCCAGCAAATGTGGTAGCGCGTCCGCTCCGGCGGCAGTCCGCGCAGGGCATGGTTGAGCGCGGCGATGCGGAGCTCCGCCCACTCGCGGTATTCCGCCATGGTCATCGGCGGTACCAGACGTTCGTACATGTAGGGCAGGAAGGCGTCGTCGATCTGCAGGTAAAGCCCCGCGTCGACGATGGCGCGGTATTCCTCGTGCAGGGCATCGGCCAGGGCGAACAGCAGACGTTCCTCGTCGCCGTAGTGATCGTCGCGGGCGTTGGGGATCGCGCTCGCCGGCGCCACGACGGGCAGGAAACCCTCGACATCCCCGACCTTCGCGAGCGCGTTCTTCAGGTTGGCGATATCGCGCTGCAGTTCGGCCTCGCCCGCGTAGGAGATCGAACCCGTCACGACCGGCCGGATCGGCGCCGAGGCGGCCTTCATCACCCTCGCGTCGTATTCCGCATAGAACTCGGGAAATGCCTCGCGGTCGCGCCCGCCGACGGAATTGCTCATCGGGTCGGCCAGCTCGTCCGGGGTCATCGGCTGGCGTTCGACGCCGTCCAGCCGGTTCTGGATGTAGAACGCCCAGTTGATCGACTTGCCGTATTCGCCGTCGCTCACGATATCGATTCCCGCCTCCGCCTGAAGGCGCACGGCTTCCGCGACGGATTCGGCGAGGCAAGTGTCGTAGGCGCCGCGGTCGAAGGGTCCGTTGCGCTGCTCCCTTTCCAGGAACTCGATCAGTGCGGGCGGCCTGACCAGGCTGCCGATATGGCTCACGGTGATGCGTCCGTCCTGTCCTGCCATAGTCCTCTCCCTCCGGTTTGACGATGCGGCATCGGTCGCGTGCATCGAGTAAATCAGTTTGCCGCCCCCCTTTGGAAGGCATCGCATCGGGTCCGTGGTATTTTGCCGGGGACAGGTGTGCGCCCTGGAGGCGGAGATGACCGAGGAGGAAGCCGCGGCCGTTCTTCAACGGCTGCCGGCGCTGGTCAACGGCGATGCGCCGCTGGTGCGGCGCGGCAGGTATCTTTCCGCCGCGTTTCTTGTCGGCGCGGGCGACCTGCCGGTGCTGGTCACGGTGCGCGAGGGTAAGATCGCCGATGTCGCGGTCGCGCCGCCGCCGATGCGTTCCTGGCGTTTCGCCGTGCGCGCGGGGGCAGACGCGTGGCGCCGGTTCTGGCAGGCCGTGCCCGAACCCGGATACCACGACCTGTTGGCGATGACCCGGTTCGGCACCGCCCGGATCGAGGGTGACCTCCACCCGCTGATGGCCAATCTTCGCTACGTCAAGGAAGTGCTGGAGGCGCCGCGGCGGGCCGGGCTGGGAGGGGCCGATGGCGGTTGATTTCGAACCCATCGTCGGGCGCTACGCCACCGTCGAGCTCGAGGGCCGGCCGTGCCGCCTGTTCTTCGAAGAGGCGGGAGAGGGAATACCGCTCCTCTGCCTGCATACCGCGGGCGCCGACAGCCGCCAGTACAGGCATCTGATGCTCGATGATGCGGTCGCCCGCCACTACCGGGTGATCGCCTTCGACATGCCGCGGCACGGCAAGTCGTTTCCGCCGCCGGGATACCAGGACGAGGACTACCGGCTGACCACCGAGTCCTATACCGGGGCGATCCTGGCGGTGGCCGATGCGCTGGAGCTCGACCGCCCGGTCCTGCTGGGCTGTTCGATCGGCGGACGCATCGTGCTCAACATCGCCGCCCGCCATGCCAAGCGCTTCCGCGCGTTGATCGGCGTCCAGGCAGCGGACCACCAGACCCCGTGGTACGACGCCTCGTGGCTCGACCGGCCGGATGTCCACGGCGGCGAGATCTGCGCGGCGATGATTTCCGGCCTCGTCGCGCCGCAGGCGCCGGCGGTCCACCGCTGGGAAACCCTCTGGGCCTATCTCCAGAGCGGCCCCGGCGTCTTTCGCGGCGACCTGCATTTCTACCGGGAAGACTCGGACTACCGCGACCGCACCCACCTGATCGACACCGCGCGCTGCCCGCTCTACCTGCTGACCGGCGAGTACGACTATTCGTGCACGCCCGACGACACGATTCGCACCGCCGGTGCGATCCCCGGCGCCCGGGTCACCATCATGCCCGGCCTCGGCCATTTCCCGATGAGCGAGAACCCGGACCTGTTCCGCCGGCACATCCTGCCCGTGCTCGACGAGATCCGCGGGGCGTGAGGATTCGGAGGGGCGCCGGCGGCTGCAGCGGCCGGCCGCGATGCACGGCGGCGCAGATGCGGGCCGGGCGGAGCAAGCTTCCCCGCCGCCCGGCCCGGCCCCGCGCTGCGCCGGGCGTTACTTGCGGGACTCGTAGAAGTTGATGAGCCTCGCCACGTCTGGCGCCTCGATGCGTCCGAGCGGCCCGTCGCTGTAGGAGGACACCACCACCCTGTTGTCCGCACCGAGCACGAATTCCGACGGCTGGATGATCGAGCGGCGGTCCTCCCACCACGAACCCAGCGCATCGGCGGTCCCGCGCGTCACCCCGTAGCCCACGGGGAAGCCCAGTTCGGCGGCGACCTCTTCGGCCTTGTCGAGCGGATCGACACTGGCCGCGACGAGACCGACACCCATGCCTTCAAGCGTCTCTCTTTCCTTCTCGAAGCCGACCAACTGCCGGCGGCAGAACGGTCACCAGTGGCCCCGATAGAACAGGATGACCTTGTATTTCGTTTCCAGCCCGCCCGGCAGGTCGAGACTCTGCCCGCCGACAAGGTCGAGCCGGATGTCGGGAAAGGCATCGCCGATGCCCAGCTTGTTGGCCATGTTCCCTCGCTTTCTTCCGGGGCGCGGCGGGATGCCCGCGCCGCCGGGTTTTTGGCAGAACCGCGCGCCGGTGGCAATGCGGCGCCGGCGCGCCGCGCCCTACATCGTCTGGCCCATCGGGTTGACGACGACCAGTTCGGGGCAGGCGTTGGGCGCCGTTCCCGCCGCCGCGACCACTGCTCCGGCGATGTCGATGGGACGGAGGGGGGCGTGGTCGCGCGTCGCATAGGCCGCCAGCACCTCCGGGTGGTCGACATCGCGCAGCAGGTCGGTGTCGACCAGGCCGGGAGCGATCTCCGTGACCTTGATCCCGTGCGGGGCGAGTTCCAGACGCAGCCCCCGGCTGATGCCGCGAAGGGCGTGCTTGGTCGCGGCGTAGAACAGGGTGTATCGGTAGACGCGGTCGGCGAGTACCGAGGACATGTTGATGATCTGGCCGGTTCCGCGCCGGGCCATGCCGCGGGCGACCAGCCGCGTCAGCACCAATACCGAATGGACGTTGATCCGCCACGATCTTTCCCAGTCCGCGGGGTCGCTCTCGAGGAACGGGGTGTGGCGCACCCATCCGACGCAGTTGACCAGGATGTCCACCGGCGCCGCGGCCTCGGCGAGATGCGCTGCGAACGATTCGTCGGTGAGGTCGCCCGGGATTGCGAGGATCGGCTCGTGCGCGCCGCCGCAGCGTTCGGCAAGCGCGGCGAGCAGTTCCTCGCTGCGTCCCGTCGCGACCACCGTCTCTCCGTTCGCCGCGAAAGCCTCGACGATCGCACCGCCGATTCCGCCGCTTGCGCCCGTGACCAGGACGCGCTTTCTCGATTCGATCGGATCCTGCATTCGCTGCCGCCTCGTTGAATGCCGTGCGGCATCGCCGCCGGGGAGAATCATAGCGGGTTCGGGCGCCGGAGCCAGGCGCGGCCGGGATTTGTTATCGACACAAGATGTCGTAGGGAGATGCAGTCAGCGACCCACATTTTGTTGACATGCGGCCGGGCCGCTGTCATACATCGCGCGCCAAGTGCAAGGACGCGGGTCCAATAGTCCTGATGGGGAGGCCCGGCGCGGAAACGCGACGGGCCTTTTCCGTGCCCGGAGAGAGCGATGAAAGCGGTCCGGATGCGGTTGTCGGGGACTGCGGGCAGCCAAAAAAAGTGGAGACGCCAAGTGCCTGGACGCGGGGTCCTGCAACGCGCTCCGGAGAGCGCTCCTGACGCCTCCCGATCCCGTCCGGCCCCCGGCTTCCCGGCCCCGCGTTCCGCGGACCCGGAGATCCGCTTTCCGCTCGACCCTTCCGGGACCCTGTGGCTCCGGGCCGGAGACCCGTTTCCACCCCGCTACTCTAGCTGCCACCCCGGCCGGGGCGAAAGAAAATAACGGTCCATGGAGACAATATTTTGTGGATAAAAAGGAAAAATCGGAGATCAATTTGAATAACTCTGTGGAAAATCGGTGGAAAAGAAGAATCTCACGCACCGTCCCGACTCTGGTGGCGTCCGGCAAGCTTCTCGCCGGTCTCGAAATAGCGCCCGGTTACCGCGAGTTCCGCCTCCTCCCGGTTTTCTTCCGTCCACGCGGTCAGGGGGTAGCCGTGCCAGGGCGCCTTCAGGTCGAGCGGCGGCAGGTCGAGCGACTGCCAGCGTTCCCGCGCCGCTTCCATGAAATCGCGGCGGGGCAGCGACACCGGAAGGTAGGGGTGCTCCCTGCAGGCGTTGATCAGGATCGAGGATGCGCCCGCACCGTCCGGGTAGGCGAACTGGCGCGCATCCTCCGACGGGGTAATCGACGGGTCGAGGCGGGGCACCTTGCCGCGGATCACCTCGGTATCGCGGTGCGGCTGCATGCTGTAGGAGAGCGCCCACAGCACCGAATCCATCGACTCCGGATCGATGTCGGAATCGACGGCGATGAAGATCTTGCCGAGCGAGGGGTCGAAGGCGGCGGCCGCACGCAGCGCCTGCCACGGCTGTCCGAGTTCGGGCCGGTCGAGCTGAATGACAAACAACATGTTACAGCTCGCCATCTCGTGGCAGGCGACCCTGGTCACCGACGGGATGTTGCACGCCCTCTTGAGATGGTTGAAAAAGATCGCATCGAACGCCGCTTTGCGGACGACCGTGCTCTCGCTCGGCGGGAACTCGCTGATGATGCCTTGGTAGACGGGGCAGGCGCGGTGCGTGATCGCCCCGACCTCGAACACCTTTTCCATCTTGCGCGGGCCGAGATAGCCCGACGCCTCGCCGAACGGCGCCTCGGGTTCCAGAAAATCGGTGCGGATGCGCCCTTCGAGGACGATCTCCGCCGTCGCCGGCACGCGGCAATCGACGGTTTCGGCCTCCACCACCTCGATGGGCGCCCCGTTGAGGGCGCCGGCGATACCGTATTCGTCCACCCCGTAGGGGACCTTGCTCGCTGCTGCCAGCAGGAGCGCCGGCGGCCCGCCGATGAACACCGCCACGTCCAGATGGCGCCCGAGGCGCCGGGCCTTCTCCCACTGGATCGCGAGGTGCTGGGTGGAAACGTCCGTGGCGCAGCCGACCCGGTCCGGCGCCTTGATCATTCCACGGTAGATCCCGAGGTTGCAGGCTCCGGTCTCCGGGTCTCGCGTCACCCACACGCCGGCGGTGATGAACGGCGCCGGATCGAAGCCGGGCGTCGAAATCAGATGGGGAAACAGGTCGACACCGGTTCCCGGCCCGGGCGCCCTGACGACGGTTTCCTTGACCGGAGCGGCGCCCGCAGCGGCGACCGGGGGAAGGTGGTTGCCCTCCACCGCGGCCCATCGGGCGGCGATCCCGTCCGCGTCCGTGCCGAGGGCGGCGCCGTAGATCGCGCGCGAACTGCCCAGCGATCCCAGCACCACCGGACCCGGATAGGTGCGGCCTCGCGGGTCGGTCACGCTGCGGAACCGGAATGCCTTGCGGTCGGCTTCGGGCAGGCCGCGGAACTGGAGCCGCACCAGCGGTACGAGTTCGGTGTCCTTGCACACGGGTTCGTCGATCGTGTGCAGCAGACCGCGCTGGTCCAGCGCATCGATATAGTCGCGAAGATCGGTGTACGGCATCGTCTCGCCCCGTTGGTTGCCGCCGGCCGCCGGTCTGCCGCGTCGCGGCCTGCCGGCGGGTGCCGGGGCGACCCTAGATCCCCGGCAGGGCGAGTTCCAGCATTGCACGGCCGACCGGAGACGTCTCGCGCGCCATCTCGCCGATCAGCGAGAAATGGTTGTGCCCGGCGGCGGGGATGACGGTGACCGGGCAGCCCGCCGCCTCGAGCGCCGCCGCATAGTCTTCCGACTGGCGCCTGAATTCCTCCGACTCGTCCGCCCCCCAGGCGACCACGACCGGCAGCGGCCGCGCCGGCGGGTGGCGGATCGGCGAGTTGCGGGCGATCGCATCGTCGTCGAGCGCGAGGTTGTCCTGGTGGCTGGTGAGCCGCATCGGTGCGAGATCGAACAGCCCGCTCATCGCGCAGGCGCCCTTGACGATGTCTTCCGGTACGCCGCAGGCGGCATGCCAGCCGGGCGCGAGCGCCATCCCGGTGAGATGGCCGCCCGCCGAACTTCCGGAGACGTAGATCCGGTCCGGATCCGCACCATGAGCCGGCGCGTTCCGGTAAAGCCAGGCGAGCGCATGACGGATGTCGGCGACGATGTCATCCATGGTGCAGCCCGGGCTCAGGCGGTAATTGACCGGCGCCCAGGCGATCCCGGCGCGGTTGTAGACCGGAGCCGGGAAGCGGCGGTTCGCCTTGTCGCCGCCCTTCCAGTAGCCGCCGTGGATATAGACCATGAGCGGGGAGGGACCGCCGCCCGCCGCCGGGAACAGGTCGAGCCGTTGCAGCGCGTCGGATCCGTAGGCGAGGTCGCGACGCCCGCGCCCCCCGGCGTCCGCGCGTTCGGAGGCCTCGCGGTAGCCCTCCTGAATCCCGTCCACGTCGACGCCGACGGTGACGTCGTATTGCCTTTCGAGCTCTTCGGCGCTGTAGTGTGGATGGGCGGCCATCGGGCGCCATCCTATCCCGGGCAGAGGAGAATGGCCACGTGTGTGCTGGTTTCGTCTACCGGCCCCATGTCGAGACGGCGGAGGGCGTGTTCACGCCGGATATCGTGCTCGACCGTCTCGTCGTCGCGGCCGGCGGCGGGGAGGAGCGTTTCCGGGTGTCGGTCGATCGGCTGACCTGCGACGACGCGATCGAGGTCCTGGGCGGCGAAACTGTCGGCCAGGGGGCGGTTGCCTTGATCGCCTCCGGCGCGGGGGCGCTGATCGGCATCGGCTCCGACCATATCGACCGGACCCTCGCCGATACCGACCCGGCGCGCGCCCGCCAACTCTGCGCCAAGCCGCTTGCGCGCGGCGCCTGGCGCTTCGCCGAGGTTGTCGGCCATCTGGACGCCCTGGTGCTGACGACCGCGGCGGATGCGGACGGCGGCCGGTCGGAAAGGACCGGGGTCGCGGTATCCTCCATCGCCGGTCTGCCGGACGATGGGGCGGTCCCGCCGGCGACCGCGCTCCTTGCCCACCCCGGCGCGGCCGCGTCCGTACCGCCCGGCGCCTCGAGCGTCACCATCGTGCTCGAGGATCGCCGCCTCTCGCGCCGTCTCACCCACCGTTACGCGGTGCGTGTGCTCTGACACCCGCGCCGGTCGGCGGGTTCCCGATCAGGCCTCTTCGGCCGGCGGCAGGGGAGGACGGCCGCGGATCATGTCGGATGCCTTTTCGGCCATCATCAGCACGCAGGCATTGATGTTGCCGGAAACGAGGTCCGGCATCGCCGCGGCGTCAACCACCCGCAGTCCTTCGGCGCCGCGGACGCGGAGTTCCGGGTCGACCACCGCAGCCTCGTCCGTCCCCATCCTGCAGGTGCAGGACGGATGGTGGGCGGAAACTGCCGTCTGACGGATCCAGGCGTCGATCTCGGCATCGGTTTTCACGTCTGGCCCCGGATTCACCTCGGCCTTGTGGTAGCGGCCGAGCGCCGGCTGCGAGAACACCTCGCGCGCCGCCCTGACCCCGGCCCGCAGGGTGTCGAGATCGGCCCGGCTGGCGAGGAAGTTCTGGCGGATGCGGACCGGCTCCGCCGGGTCGGTCGAACGCAGCGTCACGTCGCCGGTGCTCTCGGGATGGAGGACGACCGGCCGCATGCCGTACTGGTCGGGCGGGGCCGGCCGGAAACCCGGCATCCACGGGCGCGCCCCGACGGCCGCGCCGCGGGTGAGGAACTGGATGTCGGGCACGGCGAGGCCGGTCCGCGTCTTGACGAATCCGTGCATGCCGTTGGGCAGCCAGGTCGCCGGTCCGGTGCCGAAGAGATAGGCGCGCGCCATATTCGCCGTCAGCCGGTCGAGGCGGAGTTCGCGGTGAAAATGGCCGTTGCCGTTGCGCGCGTTCATCACCTGGACCGCGATATGGTCCTGCAGGTTGCAGCCGACCCCGGGCAGGTCGATTGCCACCTCGACCCCGGTGTCGCGCAGATGGTCGGCCGGACCGATGCCGGACAGCATCAGGAGTTGCGGCGAATTGAACACCCCGCCCGCCAGCAGGACCTCGCGCTCCGCGCGGGCGATGTGCTCGCGGCCGCGCCGGAGATAGGCAACGCCGCGCGCTCTCGACCCGTCGAGCACGACGCGGGTGGCCAGGGCCTCGGTCCGGACGGTGAGGTTGCGGCGGCGCATCGCGGGCCGCAGAAACGCTACCGCCGCGCTGCAGCGCCGCCCGTCGCGGATCGTCCACTGGCTGCGGCCGAACCCTTCCTGCCGCTCGCCGTTGTAGTCCCGGGTGAAGCCGAAACCGGCCTCCTTGCCGGCCTCGATCCAGCTGTCGAACAGCGGATCGCGGGATTTCGAACGCACCACGCCGAGCGGGCCGCCGGTGCTGCGGTAGGCATCGCCGCCTTCTTCCCAGTTCTCGCTGCGCCTGAAATAGGGCAGTACGTCGGCATAGGACCAGCCGCGGCAGCCCTTCTGCGCCCAGCGGTCGTAGTCGCCCCGGTGGCCCCGCACGTAGGCCATCACGTTGATCGAGGACGATCCCCCGATCACCTTGCCGCGCAACGCCTCCACGGTGCGCCCGCCGAGGCTTTCCTCGGGCTCTGCGTCGTAGCCCCAGTCGTGCAGCCGGTCGGCATGCATCTTGCCGATGCCGATCGGAATGCTGATCAGCGGGTCTCTGTCGCGCGGCCCGGCCTCAAGGAGCAGGACCCTGATATCCGGATCTTCGCTCAGCCTGCCGGCGAGGACGCATCCCGCCGATCCCGCGCCGACCACGATGTAGTCGTAGGTTTCCGCCATGCCGCCCGTCCAGTTGTGTGCGGCCGAGAGTACAGCCCCCGGCGCCGACGAAGAAGGGCCGCCCCCGGGGGCGGCCCTTCCATTGTCTAACCGCGGCCGCGTCGTGCCGCGAGCGTCGCTCTAGGCGGCGCCGGACCTCCGAGAGGTGGAGACCCAGGTCACCCGCGTCCGCGGTTGGCGACAATGAGACACTGGATCACCTCCTTTCCGTTGTTGAAATGGGGCCCCGTTATGCCGGGTTTCGGTTCCCGCCACAAGCGCGGATTGATTCGCGCGACGGATTTCGGCTTGCGGTGCGTGTACGGAGGAGCGCCGCCGGGCGGGGACAACGCGGCGTGGCAACCGCCGGAAGCGGGATAGAATGCCGGTCCGGCCGGGCGTCGATGGTGAAATTCGTGCGTCCGGTTCCCATCTCTGCCCCGTCGGTGTCGTGGTGAAGGGATCCCATGGCGAGACGAAGATCGGTGGTTCTGTTGGGACTCGGCGCCCTTGCGGCGCTCGGCGTCGCTGCCGTCGGCCTCACCGAGGAAACGGAGACCGGCGGGACATTTCGCACCGCAAAAATCGAGCGCGGCGACATCCTCAAATCCGTATCCGCCTCCGGCGAACTCGGAGCGGTGGTCACCGTCAAGGTGGGCTCCGAGATATCGGGTCAGATCTCGGAACTCCTGGCGGATTTCAACTCCGAGGTCCGGGCCGGCGAGGTCATCGCGCGCATCGATCCCGAGAGCTTAGAGGCGCGGGTGAACCAGGTGAAAGCCGAACTCGCCGTTGCCAGGGCCGCGGTCGATATCAGGAGCGCCGCGCTGGCCCAGGCCCGGGCGAACCTGCTGAACGCCGAGGCCAGGCTCGACGGGGAAGCGGCGAACCTCAGGCGCAGCAAGGTGACGGCCGCCGACCTCGAGCGCGACTACAAGCGCAAGCAAGAGCTGCGAAAACGCGGCGTGATTCCGGTCAGCACGGCGGACAGGGCGCGCGCGGCCTGGGAGGCGGCCGTCCAGCAGGTCACCGCTGCCGAAGCGCAGCAGCGGGCGCATCAATCGACCATTTCCGCCCGCGCCGCCCAGGTCGAGATGGCGGAGGCCGAGGTTGTCCATGCCCGCGCCCAGGTGCAGCAGAAGGAGGCCGCCCTCGAGGTCGCGGAGGTCAATCTCGACAACACCTTCATCCGTTCGCCGGTCGATGGCGTCGTCATCGGCCGCGACGTCGATGTCGGCCAGACGGTCGCCGCCAGCCTGCAGGCGCCCACGCTTTTCACCATCGCCCAGGACCTGCGGAAAATGCAGGTCGAAACCAACATCGACGAGGCGGATATCGGGCAGGTGCGGGCCGGCCAGCCGGCGACGTTCACCGTGGATGCTTTTCCCGGCCGCGAATTCCGGGGCAGCGTCACGCAGATTCGCAAGCAGCCGAAAAACGTCCAGAACGTCGTGACCTACACGGTGCTGCTGTCCGCCGACAATGCCGACCTCCGGCTGCTGCCGGGCATGACCGCGAACGTCGAAATCAAGGTGTCCAACCGGCCGGGGGTCCTGCGCATCCCGAACGCCGCCCTACGGTTCACGCCGCCCGGCGCGTCGGCGGCCGCCGCGCCTGCGCGAGCCGGCGTCCGGGGCGGCGAGGCGGCGCGGGCCCAGCGGCGGGCGCAGGCCGAGGCTCGCCTCGAACGGCTCGCTTCGAACCTCGGTCTCGCAGAGGAACAGAAAAGCCGGGTAAGGGAGATCAGCCAGGCCAGCTTCCGTCGCATCGTCTCGCTGCGGCGGAACGGTATCCGCGGCGAGGAGTTCCGCCGTTCCGCCCGCCAGCTTCGCGAGCAGTCGAGCAAGGAGATCATGGCCATCCTCGATCCCGGCCAGCGGACGAAATACGCGGCGATCCTCGCCGAACGGCGCGCCAATCCGGTCCGCCGCGGGCGGGTCTGGGTCCTCGAGAACGGTGCGCCGAAGCTCGTCAGCGTGCGCATCGGCGTCGGCGACGGCAAGTTCACCGAACTGGCAGGCGGCGGCCTGGCCGAGGGGCGGGAGGTCCTGGTCGGCCTCGCCGCCCCGGGAAAACAGCAGGCAAGCCGGTTCTGGCGTTTCGGGTTCTAGGATGGGGGACCCCCTGATCCGCGTGGATGGGCTGACTAGGGAGTACCTGCTGGGCGAAAACACCGTACGCGCCCTGCGCGGCGTTTCGCTCGCCATCGCGCCCGGCGAGTTCGTGGCCATCATGGGTCCCTCGGGTTCGGGAAAATCCACGATGATGAACCTGCTCGGGTGCCTGGATTCGCCGACCTCGGGGACGTATCTGCTCGACGGGATGGACGTCGCCGGCCTCGATTCGGACGAACTTGCGGAAATCCGGAACCGCAAGATCGGGTTCGTCTTCCAGAATTTCAATTTGCTGGCGCGGACGTCGGCCCTCGAGAACGTCAAGCTGCCGTTGCTCTACGGTCCGATGGAGAAGGCCGCCCGCGCCCGATCCGCCCGACAGGTGCTGGGCGAGGTGGGTCTGGCGGACCGGCTCGATCACCACCCGTCGCAGCTTTCCGGCGGCCAGCAGCAGCGGGTCGCGATCGCCCGCGCGCTGGTCAACCGGCCGGCGCTGATCTTGGCCGACGAGCCGACGGGCGCGCTCGACACCCGCACCGGGCTCGAGATCATGAGCATTTTCCAGCGCCTGAACCGCGGCGGCATGACGGTCATCGTCGTCACCCACGAGCCTGACGTGGCGCGGTTCGCGGGCCGCGCGATCCGCTTCCAGGACGGACTCGTGGTCGACGAGGAGGTCATCGACGAGCCCGCGGACGCCGAGGCCCTCCTGCGGACCGTACGCCCGCCGGGCGGGGGTGCCGAATGACCTACGCCGACTCCGTCGCCGCCGCCTTGCTGGCGATCCGCGTCAACGCCATGCGAAGCGTGCTGACAGCGCTCGGGATCATCATCGGGGTGGGCGCGGTGATCGTCATGGTTGCGGTCGGCGCGGGCGCCCAGAAACGGGTCGACGACGTGATCAAAACCCTCGGCTCGAACCTCGCGATCGTGCTGCCCGGGACCACCACGTCCTCTGGCGCGCGGGGCGCCCGGGGTTCGCGGCGGACAATCACCGAGGACGACGCCATCGCCATCCAGACCGAAATCCCGACCGTTGCCGTCACGGCGCCGACGGTTCGGGGCGCCGGTCAGGTCGTCTTCGGCAACCGCAACTGGTCCACCGTGATCTACGGCGTCACCCCCGAATATCGGCAGGCGCGCGACTGGGAAATCGACAGGGGGCGCTGGTTCAACCATGACGAGGTGCGGGCGGCGGCCAAGGTCGCGCTGATCGGCGAGACGCTGGTGGAAAACCTGTTCGAACCCGGCGAAAATCCCGTGGGGCAAATCATCCGCGTCAAGCGCGTGCCGTTCACGGTTGTCGGCACCCTGGTGGCGAAAGGCGAGACGCCGCGCGGCAACGACATGGACGACACGGTCTTCGTGCCGTTGTCGACGGCGAAGAAGCGTCTGGTCGGCGGCCGGCGCATCTCCGGCCGGCTGGTCGATGTCGTGTACGTCAAGTCCAGGTCGGCCGAGGAGGTCGACGGCACGATCCGCGAGATGACCAGCCTGTTGCGTCAGCGCCATCGCATCCGGCCCGGGCACCCCGACGATTTCTACGTCCGGAACCTGTCCTCGATACTCGAGGCCCGCGCCGATTCGTCGCGCATCATGACGATACTTCTCGCCGCCGTGGCGTCGGTCTCGCTCGTCGTCGGCGGGATCGGGATCATGAACATCATGCTGGTTTCGGTGACCGAACGGACGCGCGAAATCGGCTTGCGCATGGCCCTCGGCGCGCGCCGCAAGGACATCCTGCTGCAGTTCCTGATCGAGGCGGTCACGCTGTCCCTGATCGGCGGGGCGGTCGGGGTGGCGCTGGGCGTGGCCGGCGCGGTGGGCGTCGCGTCGCTGGGCGAGTGGCCCGCCATCGTGCAGCCGGGCTCCATCGTCCTGGCGTTCGGCTTCGCGGCCGCGGTCGGCATATTTTTCGGCTTCTACCCGGCGCGCAAGGCGGCGCGGCTCGATCCCATCGAGGCCCTCCGATACGAGTGACCGGGCGCCCGCGCGGCGCCCGCCGTCCACCCCGGCTTGCAAGGCGTGGGGCGAAGGGGAAATATCCGCGGCGGGACAGGACCGGGCAGAGGAGAGGCGCCGATGGTTGCAGCGGTGCGCCGCGTGGTCACAGGCCACGACAGCGATGGCAGGGCGGTGGTCATTCTGGACGGCGACGCCCCCAACGTGCGCGAACGCGAGCACGGGACCGGTTCGACCCAGCTCTGGCGCACCTTCTCGACCCCGGCCGATAATTCCGGATCTGCGGACGCCGTCGTCGGGGACGTTCCTCTCAAGCCGCCGGCGGGCGGGTCGGTCTTCCGCATCGTCGAGTTCGCGCCCGAATCGGCGATCGAACGGCGGGACGGCGCCGGCACCCTGGCAAGCGCTCTCGGCGCGCACGAACCGGAGGGTGCGGCGCTCCGCCATCCCGGGTCGCACCGCACCGACAGCGTCGACTACGCGATCATGATTTCCGGCGAGATCGATCTCTGGCTCGACGACGAGCAGGACGATGTCCACCTCAGGGCGGGCGATGCGGTGATCCAGCGCGGCACCAACCATGCCTGGGTCAACAACGGCACCGAGCCCTGCCGGATCGCCTTCGTCCTGATCGACGCGAACCCCGCGGTCTGAGTTCGATCCGGGGCCGGCTATTCCGCGGCGTCGACGAAACGGGGCATCACCTCGCCGGCGAAGAGGTCCAGCGAGCGCACGGATTCCTCATAGGATAGATCGCCGTAAGCCATGCGGGAGACGAAATAGGTGCAGCCGCTCTCCTCCCGCTGCGCGGCGATCTCCGCGCACACCGTCTCGGGCGAGCCCACCACGACGACCCCGAGGCGCCGCGCCTCGTCGAAAGTGTCCGGATAGCGGATCGGGTCGGCGCCGAAGGTCCGCCACAGTCTGGCGAAGCTCGCATACCATGAATCGAAGGCAGGTCGGCCGCGCGCCTCCGCCTCGCGGTCGGTTTCCGCGACGTAGGTCTGGCGCGTGATGCCCATCAGCGGCAGCGGCGTTGCGCCGTGAACCTCGGCCCAGGTCTCCCGGAAGATATCGATCAGCGGCGCGGCTGCCTTCGCCGGGGCGTTGATGACGATGTTCGCCTTCACCCGCGCCGACCATTCGGCGGAGCCGGGCGAACCGGGGCCGTACCAGAGCGGCGGGTGCGGCTTCTGCAGCGGGCGCAGTTCCATCGGGAAGCCGGTGTAGCGGAACCGCTTGCCCGCATGGTCGAGGGTTTCACCGCCGAGCGCGGCGAGGATTACCGCGAGCGCCTCCTCATAGATCTCGCGCACGTCCGGATGGGCAATGCCGAAATGGCCGAGTTCGAGGAAGGAGATGCCGCGGCCGACGCCGAGCTGGAAACGCCCGCGTCCGAGATGGTCGAGCATACAGATTTCCTCTGCCAGCCGGACGGGATCGTAGAGCGGCAGAATGTAGACCAGCGGCCCGAACAGCATGCGTTGCGTCCGCTGGGCGACGGCGGCGAGGAAAATGCCCGGCGCGGGGGCCATGCCGAGCGGCGTCGCATGATGCTCGGCGACATGGTAGCAGTGGATACCGGCGGCCTCGTACCGCTCCACCAGCCGGAGCCGATCCTCGTACAGATCGGAGAGCGGGACCTCCCGGCCGCGGTCGACGTGGTCGAAGATGCCGAACTTCATGGGCGCACCGGGTCTCGCATGCGCCCCGTGCGCCCGAACGACCGCGCCGTCAGCCGGTCGCGTCTCCGCTTCGCCATGCGCCGCGCTAATTCTTGGGCTTGATCTTCACCATCTCGCGGAACTTGGCGAGAATGGATTCGGGGGTCGCCATCGCGGTCGCGATCACCTGCTGGATCTTCTCCGCCCCGAGCGGGTTGACCACCATTCCGCGCTTCTTCGCCTCGGCGCGGAAGGCCGGGTCGTTCACCGCCGCCTGGAAAGACTTGCGAAGCGCCGCCACCCGGTCGGCGGGCGTACCCTTGGGTGCGAAGAAGCCGTGCCCGACATAGGCCGGCGCTTCCATGAAGTCGACCATCCGGCGTTGTTCGTCGGTGGTCACGAGATCGCGCATGTTGGGAACGCCCTCGAGCTCCGCCAGGCTCGGGCCGACCTGAACCAGCTGGATAATCTTCTTGTCGCGGATCCAGTCCGCCTTCGTGACGACATAGGAATTGTAGAAGCTGCCGCGGCCGTGGACCTCGCCGTTCTCCATCGCCTTGTTCATGGGGCCGGCGCCGCGATAGCCCGGCACAACCTTGAACCGGGTGCCCGCGACCGCGTTCATGAAGGCTGGAATAAGGTATGCGGACGACAGCTTGCTCGAGGTCGCCATGATGACCTCGAACTTCTTCGCTTCCTCGATCGACTTTGCCGGCGCCGTGTGCCAGACGGTCGAGACCTCGGTCATCGGGGTGATCGAACCCAGCCAGTGAAACTCCGCCGGGTTGAACTTGACCTTCCTCAGCAGCGGCGCGTTTACCGCGATCGGAAGCGCCGCGCCGAGTTCCGTCCCGTCCTGTTTTGCCGCGTTAGCCATGTAGCTCATCATCTTGGCGCCGCCCGCGCCGGCCTTGGCCTCGACGATGATCGTCGGATTGCCGGGGATGTGCTTCGCCCAGGTCTTGCCGAGCACCCGGGCGGCGGTCGAGAAGCCGCCGCCGGCGCTGCCGCCCGAGATCAGCTTCACCGTCTTGCCCTTGAAGAAATCGGCCACTGGATCGGCGGCGCCCGATACCGGGGCGGCAATGGCGGCAACCGCCGCGAAGCCGCCGGCGAAAAGCGTTCTGATCATGCGTTCGCTCCAGGCTCGGTTGCCGCGGGATTTAATTCCCCGGCGAATCGGGCGCAGCCTGACTCGTTTGCCGATCGTTGACAACCGGAGCGCCGTCCAGTCCCCCGGGGATGGCAGACAGGCCGGGTTTCTCCCTGCTCTCCCTTCCCGGGTTGACGGCGGCGGGGCGCCTCGCGTATCGCCAAGCCCGGTCGGCCAACCGCCGGAGGGCGGCGCATGGAATACAGGTCTCTCGCAGGCGGCGGCGACACCCAGGCGGTTTCGGTCGTCGGGCTCGGTTGCAACAATTTCGGCCGACGCCTCGGGGAACGCGACTCCCGCGCGGTCGTCCATGCCGCGCTGGACGCCGGGATCACCCTGTTCGATACCGCCGAATCGTACGGCAACGGCCGGTCGGAAACGTATATCGGCAACGCGCTGGGCGCCCGCCGCAAGGATATCGCGATTGCCACCAAGTTCGGCTGGACCGGCGGAGCGTCCCGCCGCAAGGTCGTGAAGTCGGTCGAGGGCAGCCTCAAGCGCCTCCGCACCGACGTTATCGACCTCTATCAACTCCATCGGCCCGACCCGGCAACGCCGGTCGAGGAGACGCTCGAGGCGCTCGACGGCCTGGTGCAACAGGGCAAGGTGCGTTTCATCGGCAGTTCCAATTTTTCCGGCGCCCGGATCCGGCAGGCAGAGGCGGTTTCACGCGCACGGGGGTGGAACGCCTTCGCAACCGCCCAGAACCGCTACAGTCTGCTCGACCGGGGGATCGAGGAGGACGTCGTACCCGCCTGCGAGGACGCAGGAATCGGCATCCTGCCCTATTACCCGCTTGCCTCCGGGCTGTTGACCGGCAAGTACAGGCGCGGCCGGCCGTCGCCCGGCGGGACGCGCCTTTCCGTCCACACGGTTTCCGGCGCCGAATGGGACGCCGTCGAACGGCTGGAACGGTTCGCCGCGGCGCGCGGCCGCAGCCTGCTGGAACTCGCGGTCTCGTGGCTGTCCTCGCGCCCGTGCATCCTGAGCGTGATCGCCGGCGCCACCGCCCCCGACCAGATCGCCCGGAACGTCCGTGCGGCGGACTGGAAATTGTCGGACGCCGAACTCGCCGAGATCGACTGTCTGGTCTGAACACGGGCGACGGCGGAAGGCCCCGCGGGGTTTCGCGCGGCCGTATCTGGAGGTATCGGGCTTCAGGTGGTGGGCGCACAAGGACTCGAACCTTGGACCCGCTGATTAAGAGTCAGCTGCTCTACCAACTGAGCTATGCGCCCCCGCCCGGGAGCCGCGCTTATATCAAAACCCCCCGCCGATGGCCAGTCCGCTGGACCGCTTCCCCGCCCTTGCCGCGGCGTCACAAGTCGCCGCTGCCCACCGTTCTTCCGATCAGCGTATCCCGGTGGATGCTGGCCGACAGCAGGAGGCCGTAGCCGATCATGACGCTCAGGATCGCTGTGCCGCCGTAGGAGATCAGCGGCAGGGGGACGCCGACTACCGGAACCAGGCCGATCACCATGGCGACGTTGACGAAGACGTAGAGCGAGACCGTCGCGGTAACGCCGATGGCGACGATGCGGCCGAAGTGATTGCGTATGCGCATGGCGAGGGCGATGCCGTAGGCGAAGAGGAGAAGGAACAGGGCGAGCACGGCAAGCCCGCCGATCAGCCCGAACTCCTCGGCCAGCATGGTGAAGATGAAGTCCGTCTGGCGTTCCGGCAGGAATTTGAGATGGGCCTGGGGGCCCTGCATGTATCCCTTGCCGAAAATACCGCCGGAGCCGAGCGCGATCTTCGCCTGAACGATGTGATAGCCGGCGCCCAGCGGGTCGCTTTCCGGGTTGAGGAAGGTCAGGATGCGCTGACGCTGGTACGGGCGCAGGAACTCCCAGATCACGGGAAGGGCGCACAGGGCGATCGCCCCGACGGCTGCAAACTTCCAAAGCCTGACGCCGGCGGCGAACAGGACCGCGCCTCCGATCAGCGCCGTCATCGCCGCGGTGCCGAGATCGGGCTGACGCAGCACCAGGAGCGTCGGCGCCAGAATCATCAACACCGGCGCCGCCAGGCGGCTCGGCCGCCCGATATCCTCGATCGACAGACCGTGAAAGTAACGCGCAAGACCGAGGATCAGGGCGATCTTCATCAGTTCGGAAGGCTGCAGGCGGACGACGCCCAGGTCGATCCAGCGCCGGGCGCCCATGCTGGTGGCGCCCGCCAGCTCGACCGCCACCAGCAGCGCGATCGCCGCGAGATAGATCAGATAGGCATGGCGCAGCCAGAACCGGAGATCGACGAGTGCGATCGCCAGCATCAGGCCAAGCGCGATGGCGAAACGTACGATCTGGGGCGACGCCCAGGGATTCCAGCGTCCGCCGCCCGCCGAATAGAGCATCGCAACGCCCGCCGCGGCGAGCACACAGAGAAGGATCACCAGCGGCCAGTCGAGCAGCGCCAGCTTGCGGCCCAGGGAAAGCCGTTCGCGGCCCGCCCGGTCGACGGTCATGCCCATGCCGCCGCCGTTCAACCCCGGTGCGCCGCCGCCCCGGCCGAGGCGAGGCGGTCGTCCGCGTCCGCCCCCAGGGGGTCGCGGCGGAGCGCTTCACGCAGGATGTCGCGCGCAATCGGGGTTGCTACGGACGACCCCGCGCCGCCGTGCTCGACCACGACCGAAACGGCGTAGCGCGGCCGGTCGACCGGCGCGTAGGCGACGAACAATGCGTGGTCGCGTTCGTCCCACGGTCGTTCGTGGTTCTTGAGCACGCGGGTTCCCCGCTCGTACTTGGAAATCTTGCGGACCTGGGAGGTGCCGGTCTTGCCGGCGAGGCTCATTCCTGCTTCGCGGATCGAATAGCGGTAGGCGGTTCCCTGCTCGTCGTTGGCGACCGCGTCCATGCCGCGGCGCACCGCAGCCAGCGCGGGCTCGCGGATCCGGAGAGGCGGGAAATGCGGCCCGGAGGCGGGCGCGCTGCCGTTCCCATCCTCGATCACCAGCCGCGGAAGAACCGCCCGGCCCGAGGCGATGCGCGCCGTCATCACCGCAAGCTGGAGGGGCGTCGTCAGGAGAAAACCCTGACCGATGCCGGTAATCAGCGTTTCCCCTCCCTGCCACCTGACGCCGGTGGTCGCCAGTTTCCATTCCGCGGTCGGCACCAGCCCCGACCGCTCGCCGGGCATGTCGTCCAACAGTCTGGCGCCGAGACCGAGTTGGCGGGCCGCCTCGGCGATCCTGTCGATGCCGATCCTGTTGGCGAGTCGGTAGAAGTAGATGTCACAGGAATGCTTGAGCGCGTCGACGAGGTCGAGCCAACCGTGCCCGTGCTTGTTCCAGCAGTGGAACTGGCCGAGGCCGTACTCCATGAAGCCCTCGCAATAGATCCGGCGTTCGGGTTGCCAGAGGCCGGCGTTCATCGCCGCCAGGATCACGACCGGTTTGAACGTCGAACCGGGGGCGTACAGCCCCGACAGGGATCTGTTGACCAGCGGCGTCATCGGGTCGGCGGTCACCGACCTCCAAGTTTCCGCGCTCAGTCCGGAGACGAACTGGTTGGGTTCGTAGGCCGGTGTGGACACCATGGCGAGGATCTCGCCGGTCTCCACCCCCATGAGCACTGCCGAAGCGGCCTGTTGATGCTCGAGCCGGTCATGGGCGAGAACCTGGAGGGCGGTGTCGATCGAGAGACGGACCTCGCTGCCCGTCCTGCTCTCGACCCGTCCGACCTCCCGGATGATGCGCCCCGTCGCGTTGACCTCCACATGGCTCACGCCGGCCTTGCCGCGGAGCGCCCGGTCGCGGGTCCTCTCGATTCCTTCCTTGCCGATGCGAAAACCGGGGAGCTCCAGCAGGGGGTCCGCGCCCCGTTCGGCTTCCGAGACGGCCGAAACATAACCCAGCACATGGGCTGTCTTGATCGAATGGGGGTAGTCGCGCATCAGGTCCACGTCGATCGCGACCCCCGACAGGTCCGGAGCGTTGACTTCGATCCGTGCGACCTCGAGCCAGCTGAGGCCCGCGCGCACGGTCACGGGGACGAAGCCGCGGCGCCTCGCGACCTCCCGCAGCACGCGGTCGCGCTCGGCGTTCGTGAGGTCGATCAGCCTGTCCAGCCTGTCCAGCGTCCGGTCGACATCGCCCGTCTGCTCGGCGATCAGAAGCACGCGGTAGCTTTCGCTGTTGACCGCCAGCGGAGACGAGAAGCGGTCGACGATCCGGCCCCGCGCCGGCGCGAGCGGGCGGATGTTGATCCGGTTGTTTTCCGCCAGTACCCGGTAGCGGCCGGAATCGACCACCTGTAGCTGATACATCCGGCCGGCCAGCACCGCGGCGATGGCGAGCTTGCCGCCGGCCAGAATCGCCGCCCGCCGCGTGAACAGCCGGTGTCTGTCCCTGTCGAGATACATCAGCCGATTCTGGCGCGGGGCGTGATCGACCGATAGACGAGCGAGAGCGCGTAATACAGGAACGGAAACACCGCCACGGTCAGCCCCCACTGGAACAGCAGCGGCGTCGGATCGACGTAACGCAGATGCCAGACGACGACCGCAAGCCAGAATACCGATGCCGCGAGCGCTGCGGTCAGCCCAAAGGCCCACCAGACGATGGGAAACGGCTTGCCGCGAAAAAAGGTGCGCTGGGACGCGACGATGCCGTACACGACCAAGAACGCGATCGTGTGCAGCCCGACCGGCGCCGCGTTCAGGAGATCCTGCCACAGGCCAAGCCCGAGGACCGCAAAAGCCGGCATGCGGTCGGGCCGGTAGATCGTCCAGAAGAACACCGCGATCACGCCGAGTTCGGGAGAAACCGGACCGGTCGCCGGCAGATGGATCGGCGCCGTGGACAACAGGATCAGGACCAGCGAGACGAAGAAGGGGGTCAGGCCCGTCGCAAGTTCGTCCAACTGGCGGAAGATCGCGCCCACTTATCGCGCTGCCGCAGGTCCCGGCGTCTCCGGGTAGGTGAGCAATCGGACGAACTCAAGCCGGTTGAGCTCGGCGAACGGTCGGACGCGGATTTCATCTCCGGCGACGCTCGAGACGATACCGACCGGAAGTCCGGGCGCCAGCACGCCGCCGTGACCGGAGGTCACGATCCGCTCACCGGTATTGATCTGCGTGTTGTGGTGCAGGAACTTGAGCGTGGGAGCGGCCGAATTGTCGCCCGCCAGAATGGCGCGCCCGCGCGAGCCTTCGAACATCACCGGTATGCGCGAGTTGAGATCGGTAATCAGCAGAATGCGCGCCGACCGGTGGCCGACCGCGACCACGCGCCCGATCAGCCCGTCTCCCGTCATTGCCGCCTGACCCCTGGACACGCCGTCCCGCGCACCCGCCACGACGATCGCCGAGCGAACGAAGACTCCACCGGAATCGCCGATCACGCGGGCGCCGATGAAGTCGGATTCCGCCTCGGGCACGAAGCGGAGGAGTTCGCGGAGACGGTCGTTTTCCTGCGAAAGCTTGTACCCTGCCGCCTGCCACGCGAGCAGGCGTTCGTTCTGGGCGCGCAGCGAGGCGACCTCCTCGCGCAGACGGACGAGTTCGTCGACACCGTCGATCGCATCCGAGACCGCTGCCGCCGGGCGGGCGATCACGCCCATGATCGGTGCGACGAAGTCGACGACCGATGTGCGCAGCCTCTCGAAAAAAACCGTTTCGGTCCTGCCGAGAGCGGTAATCCCGACCGCCGCCAGGATCAGCATTCCGAAGAGGACGCGCTGGCCGCGCGCACCCGAAGGCGCCGCCAAGCGAATGATCTGTGCTGGCCGGTACCTCAGCGCTGCAAAGCCCTTTTACCCGGTGGGCGGGCAACGCCCCCCTGTTGCACGATCACGAAACCCCAGAATGGCGTTCAATAGTTGGAGGTCAACACATTTCTCAGCGTCTTCATCTCTTCCAGGCATCTGCCGGTTCCGAGAACGACGCAGGAAAGCGGCTCGTCCGCGAGGGTAACCGGCAGTCCGGTCGCATGGCCGAGCAGAACCTCGATGTTGCCGAGCAGCGCGCCGCCGCCGGTCAACACGATACCCTTGTCGACGATGTCGGCGGCAAGCTCCGGTGCGGTGTGTTCGAGCACGACCTTGACTGTCTCGATGATGGAATTGACCGAGTCCGACAAGCTTTCCGCGATCTGCCGCTCGGAAATCACGATCTCCTTGGGAACGCCGTTCATCAGGTCGCGTCCCTTGACCTCCATCAGTTCCCCGTCGCCGGTAACCGGCGTGCAGGCCGAACCGATCTTCTTCTTCATCCGCTCTGCGCTGCTCTGGCCGATCAGCAAGTTGTGGTGGCGCCGGATGTAGTTGATGATCGCATCGTCCATCTTGTCGCCGCCAACCCGAACCGAACGCGAGTACACGATCCCGCCCAGCGACAGGACCGCGACCTCGGTCGTGCCCCCGCCGATATCGACCACCATCGAGCCGGTCGGTTCGATGACCGGAAGGCCGGCGCCGATCGCCGCAGCCATCGGCTCCGGAACGAGGTAGACCCGGCGCGCGCCGGCGCTCTCCGCGGACTCCTGGATCGCCCTTCGTTCGACCGCGGTGGAGCCCGACGGCACGCAGATGACCACCTGCGGGCTCGCGAAACGCCGCCGGTTATGCACTTTGCGGATGAAGTGCTTGATCATCTCCTCGGCGACTTCGAAGTCCGCGATCACGCCGTCGCGCAGGGGGCGAATCGCGTCGATCCCGTCGGGCGTTCGACCGAGCATCATCTTGGCTTCCTCGCCCACGGCGAGGACGTGTTTGCGGCCCCTGGCGGTGCCGGTCGCGACGACCGACGGTTCGTCAAGAACGATCCCGCGCGATTTCACATAGACCAGCGTGTTCGCTGTCCCGAGATCGATGGCCATGTCGGCCGAAAGAAGTCCGAGTATCTTTGAAAACATGTTCCGTTACCGATACCCCGTCGATCGTCGCGGCGGGCGAACGCATCCGCGCGCCGCAGGCGCGGCCGCATCAGGCGATCAGTGCTGCGGGCGCCGTCTTCTCCCTCTTGATCAGCAACTTGTTCAACGCATTGACGTAGGCTCGGGCCGATGCGACGAGCGTGTCGGTATCCGCACCCTGGCCGTTCACCGTCTTTCCGTCCTCCTCCAGCCTGACCGTTACCTCGGCCTGTGCGTCGGTGCCCTCGGTGACCGCGTGCACCTGGTACAGCTTCAGCCCGGCGCGGTGGGAGAACAGATCCTTGATCGCGTTGAAGGTCGCATCGACCGGACCGTCCCCGCCGGCCGTGGTCTTGCGGCGTTCGCCGTCGACCTCCAGTTCGAGCGATGCGGTTTGCGGGCCGACCGAACCGCAGACCACGTGCAGCGACACGAAGCGGATCCTGTCATTTCGCCGCACCACCGCGTCGTCGACCAGGGCGGCGATATCCTCGTCGTAGATGTCCTTCTTCTTGTCGGCCAGATCCTTGAACCGCCGGAATGCGTCCTGCAAGGCGTTTTCGCCGAGATTGTAACCGAGCTCCCTGATCTTCTCGCGGAAGGCGTGGCGCCCGGAATGCTTGCCCATGACCAGCGTCGAGCGCGCCAGCCCGACCGAATCGGGCGTCATGATCTCGTACGTGCCTGCGTGCTTGAGGACGCCGTCCTGGTGAATGCCGGCTTCGTGCGCGAACGCGTTGGCGCCGACGATTGCCTTGTTGGGCTGGACCGTAAACCCGGTGACGGTCGAGACCAGGCGGGAAATCCGGGTGATGACCGCGGTGTCGATCCCGGTCGTGTAGGGCATCCTGTCCTGGCGCGTGCGGAGCGCCATCACGACCTCCTCGAGCGCCGCGTTGCCCGCCCGCTCGCCGAGCCCGTTGATGGTGCACTCCACCTGGCGCGCTCCGGCGTCCACCGCGGCCAGCGAGTTGGCCACCGCGAGCCCGAGATCGTTGTGGCAGTGGGCTGAGAAGATCGCCTTGTCGCTGTTCGGTACGCGCTCGCGCAGCATGCGGATCAGCCCGCCAAACTCTTCGGGCAGCGCGTAGCCGACGGTATCCGGAAGGTTGATGCAGGTCGCGCCGGCGCGGATTGCGGCCTCCACGCAACGGCAGAGAAAATCGGGGTCCGAGCGCGAGCCGTCCTCGGGCGACCAGTCCACGTCGTCGGTGAATCTGCGCGCATAGCTGACGCTGTCGATGACCGCGGCATGCACGTCGTCCGGCTCCATCTGGAGCTTGTACTTCATGTGCAGCGGGCTGGTTGCGATAAAGGTGTGGATCCGCCGCCGCTCGGCGGGCGCGAGGGCGTCGGCCGCGCGCTCGATATCGGCCCGCCCGGAGCGGGAGAGGCCGCAGATGACCGGCCCCTTGACCAGCCTGGATATCTCCTGCACCGCCTCGAAATCGCCGTTCGAGGCGATGGGGAAACCGGCTTCGATGACGTCCACGCCCAACTCGGCAAGCAGTTCGGCGATGCGCAGCTTCTCGTCCAGGTTCATCGAGGCGCCGGGCGACTGCTCACCGTCGCGCAGCGTGGTATCGAAAATTATGACGCGGTTCGGGTCGGCGTTCAGGCTCATCCTGGAACTCCCATGGCACGGTTGTCGGACCAGCTTGCGAAGTTCCCCTGCCCGGCGTGCCGCTTGTCGCAGCCGCCGTTCAGGGGCTGCTAAGTCGTCCGACCCCGCGAACCGTCGACACGATACCGCCGCGCGCGGAAGCAGCCCCGCTAAGGGATACAACTGTTGGCCGCATCGCTGGCATCGTCGCGCCGCTGTCCTCTCTACCGGGCGCAGACCGCAAAGCGTGCTTCGATCCCTGTGACCGCAACCGCCTCGCGAACCTGCTGCCAGCATAGATTTACGCCGACCTTCTCAGGCGCGCAATCGATATGTGGCCGCATCTTGTTGTATTCCGGCGGATTTAGTTCTTCGAGCGGTCGACCAGGGCGCGTTCCTGGAGCCACGGCATCATTCCGCGCAGCTGGTTGCCGACCTGCTCGATCGGATGTTCCGAGCCCTGCCGGCGGAGGGCCTTGAAGCTGGTTTGGCCGGACTGGTTTTCCAGCACCCACTCGCGTGCGAAACGCCCCGACTGGATATCGTCGAGGATCGTCTTCATCCGCGCCTTGACGGTCTCGTCGATCAGCACCGGCCCGCGGGTCAGGTCGCCGTATTCCGCGGTGTTGGAGATCGAGTACCGCATGTTGGCGATTCCGCCCTCGTAGATCAGGTCGACGATCAGCTTGACCTCGTGCAGGCACTCGAAATAGGCCATTTCCGGCGCATAGCCGGCCTCGACCAGGGTTTCGTAGCCGGCGGTGATCAGCGCCGTCAACCCGCCGCACAGGACCGACTGCTCGCCGAACAGGTCGGTCTCGCATTCCTCGCGGAAGCTGGTTTCGAGGATGCCCGCGCGGCCGCCGCCGATCGCCGAGGCATAGGAAAGGCCGATTTCGGTCGCATTGCCCGAGGCGTCCTGGTGCACCGCGAGCAGGCACGGCACGCCGCCGCCGTCGACATATTCCGAACGCACCGTGTGGCCCGGCCCCTTGGGCGCGACCATGAACACGTCGAGATCGGAGCGGGGCTCGATCAGGCGAAAGTGGATGGCGAGCCCGTGTGCGAAGGCGAGCGCCGCACCCTCGCGCAAGTGATCGCGGATCTCCCCGGCATAGAGCGCGGATTGCAGTTCGTCCGGGGTCAGCACCATCAGCACGTCCGCCCATGCCGCCGCCTCCGCGGTGGTCATCACCGCGAGGCCCGCGTCCTGCGCCTTTCGGATCGAGGCAGAACCCGGCCGAAGCGCCACCGCGACATCGGCGACGCCCGAGTCTTTGAGATTGTTGGCGTGCGCATGGCCCTGGCTGCCATAGCCGACGATACCGACCTTCTTGCCTTTGATCAGGTTTACGTCGGCATCCCTGTCATAGAAGACGCGCATCCGGTTTTCCTTTCGTGACTGCGGGTTGCGGCCCTAGATCCCCTCTGTCCCGCGCGCGATCGCGACGACGCCGGTGCGCGATACGTCGACGAGGCCCAGGGGTTCCATCAGGCGGATGAATGCGTCGAGCTTGTCGGTCGATCCCGAGATCTCGAACACGAAGGACTCGCGCGTGCTGTCGATCGCCCGCGCCCGGAAGATATCCGCGATGCGCAGCGATTCGACCCGCCGGTTGCCGGTCGCCTTGACTTTCACCAGAGCGAGTTCACGCTCGACATAGGGGCCCTCGTTGGTCAGGTCGACGACCTTGTGCACCGGCACGAGGCGGTTCAACTGGGCCTTGATCTGTTCGATGATCATCGGCGTACCGGCGGTGACCACGGTGATCCGGGACAGGGCGTTCGCGGCATCGACCTCGGCCACCGTCAGGCTCTCGATATTGTAGCCGCGGCCCGAAAACAGGCCGATCACGCGGGCGAGCACGCCGGCCTCGTTATCGACCAGGACGGATATCGTATGCCGCTCTGAGTCGCTCACCGAAGGCCCCGCCGATCAGACCAGGATCATGGCTTCTTCGGAAACCGGCGCCTCGGCCCTGTCGTCCGGCCCGAGCAGCATCTCGTTATGCGCGGCGCCGGACGGGATCATCGGGAAGCAGTTTTCCTCCTTCTCGACGACGATGTCGGCGATCACCGGCCCGTCGGTCGCCAGCATCGCGTCGATCACGCCGTCGAGTTCGTCCGGGTGCGTCGCCCTCAGCCCGGTCCACTGGCACGCCTCGGCGAGCTTGACGAAGTCGGGGAGGGCGGCGGTGTAGCTTTCCGAATAGCGTCCGCCGTGCAACAGTTCCTGCCACTGGCGGACCATCCCCATCCACTGGTTGTTGATGACGAACGCCTTGACCGGGAGGTGGTACTGGACCGCTGTCGAGAGTTCCTGAATGTTCATCAGGAACGAGGCCTCCCCCGCTATATCGATCACCAGCGCTTCCGGATGGGCGGCCTGGACCCCGATCGCCGCCGGCAGCCCGTAGCCCATGGTGCCGAGCCCTCCCGACGTCATCCACCGGTTGGGTTCCTCGAACTTGAAGAACTGGGCGGCCCACATCTGGTGCTGGCCGACCTCGGTGGTGATGTAGACATCGCGCCCGACGGTCTTCTCGTAGAGCCGCTTGATGGCGCGCTGCGGCTTGATCGTTGTTTTCGAATCGGTGAACCTGAGGCAGTCGCGCGCCCGCCACTGCTCGATCTGCTGCCACCAGGCGGCGAGCGCCGCCCTGTCGGGTTCCAGCTTGCGCGCCTTCCAGGCGCGCAGGAGCTGCTGGAGCACCACCCCAGCATCGCCGATCAGCGGCACATCGACCGGGACGTTCTTGTTGACCGAGGACGGATCTATATCGATGTGAATCTTTTTCGATTTCGGCGAGAAGTCCGCAAGCCGCCCGGTCACGCGGTCGTCGAACCGGGCGCCGACGTTGATCATCAGGTCGCAGCCGTGCATCGCAAGGTTGGCCTCGTACATGCCGTGCATTCCGAGCATGCCGAGACACTGGGGGTCGGATGCGGGATAGGCGCCGAGCCCCATCAGCGTCACGGTCGCCGGATAGCCGGTCAGCCGGACCAGCCGGGTGAGCCGCCTCGACGCTTCGGGCCCCGCATTGATCACGCCGCCGCCGATGTAGAACAGGGGCCGCCTGGCGCGGGCCATCAGTTCGACCGCTTCGGCAATGCCGGCGTTGTCGGCCCGGGTCGTCGGGCGGTAGGACCTGTGCTCGAAATCCTCCGGCCCGCGATAGGCGCCCTTGCCCATCAATATGTCCTTGGGCAGGTCGATGACGACGGGGCCCGGCCGTCCGTTGCGGGCGACATGGAATGCTTCGTGCATGACCCGCGGCAGGTCGGCCATCTCCTTGACCAGATAGTTGTGCTTCGTACACGGCCGCGTGATGCCGGTGGTGTCGGCCTCCTGGAACGCGTCGTTGCCGATCAGATGGGTCGGCACCTGGCCGGTGAGGCAGACCACGGGGATGCTGTCCATCAGAGCATCGGTCAGCCCGGTGACCGCGTTGGTTGCCCCCGGCCCCGAGGTGACCAGAACCACCCCGACCTTGCCGGTGGCGCGGGCATAGCCCTCCGCCATGTGGACCGCGCCGCCCTCCTGGCGGACCAGAACGTGGCGGAGCGCGTTCTGCGCGAAGATCGCATCGTATATCGGCAGCACCGCCCCGCCCGGATACCCGAAAACCGTATCCACGCCCTGGTCGATCAGCGCCTTGATGACAATTTCGGAGCCGGTCATTTCTCGACTGGCCATAACGCTGCTCCCTTCGCGACTCGCCGTCCGGAACGCCGTTCGTCGATCTTCCGCCGATGCGGCGTCAAAACGAAACCGGCCCGTCGGGGCCGGTATGTTCGTTGGCTGCCCACACCCGGGGCCGCCCCCGCCGGGTACCGCGTCGGTCCTGTGATGGGGGGCGCAAACTAATGCGTTATCGGGGCAGGGTCAACCGGGTTTCGCTAACAAATGAAAAGATTTCAGGCAGTATACTTTCCGAATATTGCGCTGGAACCACATGGCCGGGCTCCGGACGGTTGCGGAACCAGGTCATCTGCCGCCGCGCATAGCGGCGCGTATCGCGCTTTCCCGCGGCGACCGCCTCAGCGAAACCGAGTGCGCCCCGGCAATGGGCGAGAAGCGGGGCGAGCCCGACTGCCTTCATTGCCGGAAGCGTCGGATCGAGCCCCATCGCGTCGACTGCACGCGCCTCCTCAACCGCTCCGGCGGCGATCATCCGGTCGAATCGCTCCTCGCAGGCCGCGTAGGCCACGTCGCGGCCGGGCATCAGCAGGATGCGCTTGACCGTCCACCCCTCGGGCGGCGTTTCCGCCTGGCGCGCATGCCAGGCGCGGAGCGGCTCGCCTGTCGCCTCCAGCACCTCGAGGGCGCGCAGGATGCGCTGCGGGTCGGTCGGGCGGATTGCCGCGGCGCCGGCCGGGTCTCGTTCGCAAAGCATGCGGTGCATCGCTTCGCTGCCGCATTCCGCAAGCGCTGCGCGCAGGCGCCCGCGCAATTCCGGATCGACCGGGGGCACCGCGGCCAGCCCCCTGGTCAACGCGCGGAGATAGAGCCCTGTGCCGCCCACGACGATCGGCAGACGTGCGGTGCGCTGGACTGCCTCGATCTCCGCCGCCGCGCGCCGGCGCCAGCGGCCGGCGGAGTAGGGGTCGTCGGCCGCGGCGATCCCGAACAGCCGGTGGGGCGCCCGCGCCAGGGATTCGGCGCCTGGACGCGCCGTAATGAGGGTAAGCGCATCGTATAACTGCATCGCATCGGCGTTGATCACCACCCCGTCGAGGCGTTCCGCCAGGGCGAGAGCGAGGGCCGACTTGCCGCTGGCGGTCGGCCCGCCGATAACGACCACCGGCGCGCCGGAGGCCATGCCGGTGCACCGGCGCGAGGGGCGCCGGTCAGCCCTTCGGCACCTTGATGGCGACGAAACGCTGGTTTCCGTCCCGCTCGACGAGGAGCAGGAGCGTCTGCCGTTCGGTCTTTCTGGCGCTCTCGACCGCGCTCTCCACCTCCGAAGGGTCGGCGACCGCCGCCTGCCGGGGGCCGATCTTGCGGATGATATCGCCGGGGCGGATCTGCTTCTCCGCAGCCGGGCTGTTCGCCTCGACCGCGGTGACGACCACGCCCGCGGCGTCACTTGCGAGGTCGAAGCGCCGCCGGAGTTTCGGCGTGACGGCGGCGAGTGTCAGGCCCAGCGCCTGCACCGTTGCCTCGCGCGGCTCGACGGCGGGAGTCCGGGCCGCCACCTGTTGCTCTTCGTCGGGAAACTCGCCGAGCATGACCGTCAGCGTCTTTTTCGCACCCTTGCGCCAGACGACCAGATCGACCGCCTGTCCGACGGGGGTCTCGGCGACGATTCGGGGCAGACTCCGCATTTCCGAAATGGTCTTGCCGTCGAAAACCAGGATGACGTCGCCGACCTCCACCTTCGCCTTCGCCGCCGGTCCGTTCTCGGCGAGATTGGTCACCAGGGCGCCGGATGCGTCCGGCAGGTCGAGCCCCTGGGCGATCTCCTCGGTGACGGTCTGTATGCGCACGCCGAGATAGCCCCGCCGCGCGCGGCCGAACTCGAGAATCTGGTCGATGATCGGCTTGACGAGGTTGACCGGGATCGCGAATCCGATGCCGACATTGCCGCCGGTCGGTGAGAAGATCGCCGTATTGATGCCGATAACCTCGCCCGCCAGGTTGAACATCGGGCCGCCCGAATTTCCCTGATTGATCGAGGCGTCGGTCTGGATGAAGTCGTCGTAGGGGCCGGCGTTGATGTCGCGGTGCCGCGCCGAGACGATGCCCGCGGTGACGGTGCCGCCGAGCCCGAAGGGGTTGCCGATCGCGATCACCCAGTCGCCGACCCGCGCGCGGTCGGAGTCGCCGAACCGGAGAGCGGCCAGCTTCTTTTCTCCCGGATCGACACGGAGCAGCGCGATGTCGGTCTTGGCGTCGCTCCCGATCACCTTGGCGTCCAGCCGGGTCTTGTCGGACAGGATGACGGTGATTTTCTCCGCCTCGGCGATGACATGGTTGTTGGTGACAATCACCCCGGATTTGTCGATGACGAAGCCCGAACCGAGCGAGGTCGCCCGCCGTCGGGGCGCCGGGTTCTGCTGCTGGCGGTCAAAGAACTCGCGGAAAAATTCCTCGAACGGCGTCCCCGGCGGGAAGCGCGGCCGATCCGGCCGCTTGTTGTCGTCGGCCTTCAACGTCTGGCTGGTGGAAATATTGACGACCGATGGCAGCAGACGGCTGGCGAGTTCGGCGAAACTCTCCAGCGCCGTCCGCGCCGTCGCCGGGTCCAGTCCGGCGACTATCAGGACGAGGGCAAACGACAGGCAGAGCCCCATCCGGCCCCGCGCTTTCGGCCGCCGGCCCGCGCTTTCGGGCCTGTCATCGTTCGCGATCACGAAACCTCTCCTCAATTCGATGGCCGGGCCGCCGCCGGCCAAGACAATCAATATGGTAATGAGATGTGCGCACGCCAGCCCCGCATCCGGCGCCGGGAAAAACCGACTTCAACCGCGGACCAGCCACGCGAGTCCGACTCCGACCGCGGTCGCGACCACTCCGGCGGTGCGCAGCGCATTCGCCGGCTGGTCCGCGACGCGCAGGATGAAGCGCTTCATGGCATCCGGGAACAGGGCGTAGAGTGCGCCCTCGATCGCCAACGCCAGCGCGACCGCCGCTAGGAGGTCGCTCCCCTGCATCGCCGGCCTATTCTTTCGGCCCGCCGCGCTTGCCGATCACGCCGAAATACTGGAAGAAGTCGCTGTCGGGCGACAGGACCATGGTCGTATCGTCGCTCTTGAGCGCTTCGCGGTAAGCCTGCATCGAGCGATAGAAACGGAAGAACTCGGCATCGCGGCCGAACCCGTCGGCCCAGATCAGCGTCGCTTCCTGATCGCCCTCGCCGCGGGTGATCTCCGCGGTTCGCCGCGCCTCGGCCAGCAGGACGGTGCGTTCGCGGTCGGCGGCGGCGCGAATCTGCTGCGCCTTCTCGAAGCCCTGCGCGCGCGCCTCCCGCGCCTCGCGTTCGCGTTCCGAACGCATCCGCGCGTAGATCGCCTGCGCCGCTTCCTGCGGCAGGTCGGCGCGCCGCAGGCGAACGTCGATGATTTCGAGCCCGAGGCGCTGGGCGGCGATGTTCACGTCCTGGCGGATGTTGGCCATGATCTGTTCGCGTTCGTCGGACAGGACCGCGAGCAGGGTCACGTTGCCGAGCGCGCGTCTGAGGCTCGAATTGACCACCGAGGACAGCCGCGACCGGGCGACCTGCTCGGTCAGCACGGTCTGGAAGAATTTGAGCGGATCCGAAATCCGGTAGCGGACATACGCGTCGGCGACCAGACGTTTCTGGTCGGACAGGATCACCTGTTCGGCCGGCGGGTCGAATTCGAGAACCCGCCTCTCGTATTCGACGACGTTCTGGATGAACGGCCACTTGAAGTGGAGACCGGGCTGCTGGATGGCGCGCTTGGGTTCGCCGAACTGGAGCACCAGCACCTGTCGCGTCTGATGGACAGTGAACAGTGCGCTGAACAGGATGACGCCGAGCGCGATGATCACGATCCCGAGGATCGTTAGGCGGGTGCGGGTCATCATTGCGCCTCCTCCTGGGTGTTCTGCTGTTGTGCGCGCTTCTGGATCTCCGGCAGCGGCAGATAGGGCACCACTCCGCTGCCGCCCTGGGCCGAGGAGTCGATGATGACCTTGTTCATGCCGCGGAACACCTCTTCCAGGGTCTCAAGATAGATCCGCTGTGTCGTGACGTCCTTGGATGCCTGGTAGGATTCCAGGACCTTGATGAAACGCTCCGCTTCACCCTTGGCCTTGTTGGTGATCTCCTCGCGGTAGGCGTTGGCGTCCTGGATCATCTTTTCCGCCTCGCCGCGCGCGCGGGGCAGGATGTCATTGCGGTAGGCTTCGGCCTCGTTCCTCAGCCGCTCCAGATCGGCGCGTGCGCGCTGGACATCGACGAAGGCGTCGATGACCGGCCCCGGCGGGTCGACCTTGAGAAGCTGCACACGGCGCACCTCGATGCCGGCGCCGTAGTCGTCAAGCAGCTCCTGCACCCGCGATTGCGTCGCCTGCTCGATCTCGTTTCGGCCTTCGGTCAGGGCCGACTGGATCGGTGTCTGGCCGATGACCTCGCGCATGGCGCTCTCGGCGGTGAGCTTCACCGTCGCTTCCGGATTGCGGATGTTGAACAAGAACTTGCCGGCATCCTTGATCACCCAGAACACGGTGAAATCGATGTCGACGATGTTCTCGTCGCCGGTCAGCATCAGGCTTTCCTCGGCGATGTCGCGCACCGGCAGTCCGCGCGCCGTTTCGCCGACGCTTCGCAGCCCGACCTCGATTCGGTTGACCCGGGTGACCTTGGGCGTGACCACCGACTCGATGGGCCCGGGCAGATGGTAGTTGAGTCCCGGCGGGGTGGTCCGGATCCATTCGCCGAAGCGCAGCACCACGCCCTGCTCGTCCGGCTGCACGCGGTAGAATCCGCTCAACAGCCACAGTGCGATCACCGCGACGATCAGCAGGATCACGCCGCGCCCGCCGCGCAGACCGCCGGGAACGAAGCGCCGGACCCGATCCTGCCCGCGCCGCAGCATGTCCTCGAAATCGGGTGGTTGGCCGCCACCGGGCCCCCGCCCGCCGCCGCCTGCGCGGCCCCACGGGCCTTGACCGCCGCCGAAGGGGCTGCCGCCCCCACCCTGCTGTTTCCATGGCATATCGGACCACCGTATTGTTATCTGCCGAGCTCAGCCTTGAGCGCGCTGGCGCCCGTAGTAGGATGCCGTCGCGCCCGCACTGCATGATAGGGCAGGCAGCACGCCGGCGCAGCCGCCGTAACCCGCCACAGCATATATGTCGCAAGCCGGACCATAAACAATGCCGCCGTTGAATGAAGCCGCCGTCCTCGAAGCTTTGGCATCGGTCCGGGATCCGGATCGGGGCCGGGATATCGTGTCCCTCGGAATGGTCTCCGGCCTCGCGGTCAGGCAAGGCAATGTCGGCTTTTCGATCGAGGTCGATCCCGAGCGCGGCCCGGCGCTCGAACCGCTTCGCCGGGAGGCCGAGCGCGCCGTCCGCTCCATCCCGGGGGTGCTGTCCGTCACCGCGGTGCTGACTGCTCACAAACAGGAAACGCCTCCACCCGCTGCCCCCCGGGGCGCCGCCCGCCCCGCGGCGCAGACGCCCCTCATGCCCACCGTAAAGCGCATCGTCGCCGTTGCCTCGGGCAAGGGCGGCGTCGGCAAATCGACGACCGCGGTCAATCTTGCGCTGGCGTTGTCCGGCACCGGCCGGTCCGTCGGCATCCTCGACGCCGACATCTACGGTCCTTCCCTGCCGCTGATGCTGGGCATCGACGAACGGCCTACCTCGCCCGACGGCAAGGTTCTCGACCCGATGACGGCGTGGGGTCTGAAGGCGATGTCGATCGGGTTCTTGGTGCCGGCCGACACGCCGACGATCTGGCGCGGACCCATGGTGATGGGCGCGTTGGAGCAGTTGATGCGCGACGTTGCCTGGGGCGAACTCGATATCCTCGTCGTCGACATGCCGCCGGGGACCGGCGACGTGCAGTTGACCATGGCGCAGCGCGTGCCGCTCGCCGGGGCGGTGATCGTCTCGACGCCGCAGGACCTCGCCCTGATCGACGCCCGCAAGGGTCTCAACATGTTCCGCAAGGTGGATGTTCCCGTGCTCGGCGTGATCGAGAACATGAGCTATTTCGTCTGCCCCCATTGCGGCGGCCGGTCGGATATTTTCACCCATGGCGGCGCCCGGCGTGCGGCGGAAGGAATGGGGGTCCCCTTCCTGGGAGAGATCCCCCTCGACATGGCGATTCGCGAAGGCGCGGACGGCGGCCGGCCGATCGTGGCCGCCGATCCCGACGGCCCGCACGCGGCCGCCTACCGGGCGATCGCCGATAATGTCTGGGCCGCGGTCGCCGGGGACGCGGCCAAGCCCGCGCCCAGTATCGTCATCCAGTAAACGTTCGGCGCCGACCGCCGCGCCGGGAGGGTTCGATGGCAGAAGCCGAGATACCGTTCCGCCGGGAGATGGACTTCTGTTACGGAGAGGCGGAACCGGTGGCGCCGGGCGTGCGCCGAATCGTTTGCAGGAATCCGAGCCCCTTCACCTTCCACGGCACCAACACCTATATCGTCGGGGAAGGCGAGGTTGCGGTGATCGATCCCGGACCCGCCGATCCCGACCACGTCGAGGCGCTGCGGCGTGCGGTGGCCGGCGAGACCGTTACCCATGTGATCGTCACCCACACCCATATCGACCATTCGCCGGCGAGCCGAACCTTTGCCGCGGCGGTCGGCGCGCCGATCGTCGGCGCGCTGCCGGCACCGCCCGCCGATGGAGAGCCGCCGCTCGAGGCTGCAGACCACGATTTTGCACCGGATATCCATCTCGTCGACGGGGCGGAGATCGAGGGGCCCGGCTGGACGCTCGCAGCGGTATTCACACCGGGTCACATGTCCAACCATCACTGTTTCGCCCTGGCGGAGGAAGACATCCTCTTTAGCGGCGACCATGTGATGGCGTGGAACACCACGATCGTGTCGCCGCCCGACGGCAACATGGGGGACTATCTGCGTTCGCTCGAGGCATGCATCGGACGGACGGACGCCCTCTATCTGCCGGGCCACGGGCCGCCGATCGAGAACCCGTCGCCGTTCGTGCGCGCCTACCTCAACCATCGGCGGATGCGCGAAGGCCAAATCATGCGTTGCCTGGAAGACGGGCCGGCGACGGTTCCCGAATTGGTCGGACGGATGTACGCCCACCTGCCGCAGCGCATGCACTGGGCCGCCGGCCGGTCGGTGCTCGCCCATCTCGAACACATGGTGGAGGGCGGCCGGATACTGTGCGACGGTCCGGCGACCGTGGACGCCCGTTACAGCCGGCCCTGAACGGGAAACGAACCGGCGAAAGATCGAGCCGGGCAGAGGAGGGACAGGATCATAGCCACAGTCGGAACCCTGGGAATGTTCCAGTCGGACCCGGACGAAGCCGACGCTCCGGCCGCCTCATGTCCGGCAAGCGCCCTCGGCGCCGACTTCCGGCCGTTCTCCGAAGCCTATCTGGCCGATCCCTACGCCTTCTTCGAGCGCGCGCGGAAGGAGGAGCCGGTCTTCTACAGTCCGGAAATCGGATGCTGGGTGGTCGCGAGATACCGCGACATCGTTGCAGTGCTCAGGGATCCCGAAACCTTTTCGGCGGCCCTCGCCCGCCATCCCGTCACCCCGCTCTGCCCGGCGGCCGCGAAAGTGCGCGACGGCCTCGACATATCGATCGAGCCGGCGCTGGTCGATGAGGATCCGGAGACCCACCTGAAGCATCGGCGCATCTTCGGCGATGCCTTCACGCCCAAGCGGGTCAACGAGATCGAACCCCGAATCCGGGCAATCGTCACCCGGTACATCGACCGCTTCGTCGTCGACGGGCATGCCGATCTGGTGGCCCAGATGCTCTACGAGGTGCCGGCGCTCGCCATCTTCATCTTTCTCGGCGCCCGCGACGACGACGCGGTGTTCGTCAAGAGGCTCGGGTCGGCGCGGGCCATCGTCAACTGGGGCAGGCCCAGCGAGGCCCAGCAGGTCGAGATGATGAAGGACATGGGAGACCATTGGGCCTTTACAACCGAACTGGTGGACGCCGCGCTCGAGGCGCCCGGCGACAACTATCTCGGCGACATGGTCCGACTCCATCGCGAGGACCCTTCGCGGTTCACCGTGAACTATCTCTACAACGTCATGTTCCTGATGCAGTTCGCCGGGCACGAAACGACGACCCAGGCCTCGGCCAACGGCCTGAAGGCGCTTCTGGGCGACCGCGCGCAGTGGGACAGGATGTGCCGCGATCCCGGCCTTATCCCCAACGCGGTGGAGGAGATTCTCCGGTTCGACTCCTCGATATTCTCGTGGCGGCGCATCGCGACGCGCGACACGGAAATCTGCGGGACCGCGATCCCCGCAGGATCGAAAATCCTGCTCTTGCTGGGTTCCGGCAGCCGCGACGAGGAGGCGTTCGCCGACGGGAACTCCTTCGACATTTCGCGCGCCGACGCCAAGCGCCATCTCGGGTTGGGCCATGGCGCACATTTCTGCATGGGGGCGCCGCTCGCACGTCTGGAAATGCGCATCATCCTGGAGGAACTGGCCCGCCGTCTGCCGCACATGCGCCTGGTCGAGGGCCAGGACTGGGAATACGTGCCGACGCTGACCTTCCGCGGCGTCCGCAAGCTGCTGGTCGAGTGGGATACCGCGGAGACGCCGCAGCCGTAGGCCCGGCCGCCGCGTTCAGGGATCGACGATCTTGCCCGGGTTCATGAGGTTGGCGGGATCGAGCGCCTGTTTGATCGCGCGCATCACGGAAACCCCTTCGCCATGCTCGGCGGCGAGGTACTTCTTCTTGCCGTAACCGACGCCGTGCTCGCCGGTGCATGTCCCGCCCATCGCGAGCGCGCGCCCGATCAGGCGTTCGTTGACCGCGGAGGCGGCGGCGAATTCGGCCTCGTCATCGGGGTCGAGCACGAAGTCGATGTGGAAGTTGCCGTCGCCCACATGGCCCACGATCGGCGCCAGCAGGTCGGTCTCCATGATGTCCTTGCGCGTTTCCGCGATGCATTCCGCGAGCCGCGAGATTGGAACGCAGACATCCGTGGGCCACGCTCGGCAGCCCGGACGAAGGCCCATGTTGGCGTAATGGGCGTCGTGGCGCGCCTGCCACAGGGTGGTCCGTTCTTCCTGCCGGGTCGCCCATTCGAACCCGGCGCCGCCGTGGTCGGCGGCGATCGCCTGCGCGGTTTCGGCCTGTTCGGCGACCGACGCCTCGCTGCCATGGAACTCGAAGAACAGAACCGGGCGGACGGGCAGCGCAGTCCTCGACCATTGGTTGATCGCGGCGATCTGCACCTCGTCGGCGAGTTCGATCCGCGCCACCGGGACGCCCGCCTGGATGATCTCGATGCAGCTTTCCACCGCGTCCTCCACGGTCGGAAAGGCGCACACCGCGGCCGATATCGCCTCCGGGATGCCGGAGAGGCGGAGCGTCACCTCGACGATCACCCCGAGCGTCCCTTCCGAGCCGACGAACAGCCGAGTCAGGTCGTATCCGGCGGACGATTTCCGGGCCCGCGTTCCGGTGCGGATCACCCGGCCGTCGGCGAGCACGACCGTCAGGCCGAGCACATTGTCGCGCATCGTGCCGTAGCGGACGGCGTTGGTCCCCGATGCGCGCGTCGCGGTCATTCCTCCGATGGTCGCATCCGCGCCGGGATCGATCGGAAAGAACAGCCCCGTGTCGCGGAGATGAGCGTTGAGCGCCTTCCGGGTCACGCCCGGCTCGACCCGGACATCGAGGTCGGCGGCGTTGACTTCGAGCACCCGGTTCATCCGCGACATGTCGATGGAAACTCCGCCCTCGAGCGCGGCGACATGGCCTTCGAGCGAGGTGCCGACGCCGAACGGGATCATCGGCGTTTCGTGCGCGGCGCAGAGCCTGACGATTTCGACCACCTCGTCCACCGTTTCCGGGAAGACCACCATGTCGGGCGGGAAGGCCGGGTGGTGCGATTCGTCGCGGCCGTGCACGTCCCGGACAACAGCCGACGTCGAGACGCGCTCCCCCAGCAGGCCCCGGAGCCGGTCGGCAACCTCGTCGGCGGCGATGATCGCTGGCATGTGCACTCTCTCCGGTCAGATTCGCGTCGATTCGGCGGTCCGGTCGCCGACGAACATACAGCCCGGCATGTGGGTTATCGCCAGCGACGGACGCGCGTTGAGGATCGCTTCCTGCGGTGTCACCCCGCACGCCCAGAAGATCGGGATCTGGTCGTCGTCGATCGTCACCGGCTTGCCGTATTCGGGCGCGGCGATGTCGCGGATGCCGATCGCCGCCGGGTCGCCGCGATGGATCGGTGCGCCGTGCGCCATCGGGTAGCGGGCCGTAATCTCGTCCGCCCGGTCGGCGTCCGGCGGCGTGAAGGGCCGCATCGAGACCACCATCGGCCCCCGGAAGGCGCCGGCCGGAGCGGTCTGCCGGTCGGTGCGGTACATCGGGACATAGCCGGTCTCGGCGATATGGCGGATCGTCAGTCCGGCGCTCTGCAGCGCTTTCTCGGCGATGAACGAGCACCCGAGCAGGAAGGTGACCAGATCGGCGCGCCAGAGGTCGCCGATTTCCGTCGGCTCCGAAGCCAGTTCGCCGCCGCGGAACACGCGGTAGCGCGGCAAGTCGGTGCGGATGTCCGCGTCCGGCGCCGTCTTGCGCGGCACCGGATCGCCCCGCTCGAGGATCTCCAGCACCGGGCAGGGTCGCGGATTGCGTGCGCAATAGACGGCGAAGTCCTCGGCGTCGGCGGCCGGGAGGATCACCATGTTGGCCTGGACATAGCCGGACGCGTGGCCCGAGGTCGGTCCGCTGTAACGGCCCTCTCGGCACAGGCGGCGCAGTTCCGCCGGATCGGCAATGGTGTCGATGATATCGCTCAACCTGACCGCCTCCTCCGCACCCGAATCAGGATAGCCGCGGGCTGCGCGCCAAGAAAGCGCCCGCCCGCTTGCCAGCGGGGTGCCGCGATTGCATGCTCGACGGCGCATTGACAGGTCCGGAGAGCCGGGTTGGAAAACCAGAGCCTGAGGGGCTTCATCGCCGCGGTAGAGAAGGCTGCACCGGACGAGGTGCTGCGGATTCGCGAACCCGTTCGCCGCGAACTCGACATCACCTCGGCGGTGTTCGAACTCGAACGCGCCGGCCGCAGCCCGGTGCTGGTCTTCGAGAACGTCGAAGGTTTCGAGATGCCGGTGGTGACCAATGTCGCCGGCAACAGGAAGCTGCTGGGCTTGGCTCTCGGCGTGCCGCCGGATGACCTGCCGGGCGCCTATCGCGAACGCTGCCAGAACTATCTGCCGGTGGAACGGGTCGCCGACGCGCCCTGGCAGGAGGTGGTGCTGGAAGGCGGCGATGTCGATCTGACCAGGCTGCCGATCCCGCTTCATTTCGGGGTCGACGCCGCGCCCTATATCACGGCGGGGCAGATCGCGGCGCGCGACCCGGAGACCGGGGTCGATACGACCGGCTTCCATCGGCTCATGCTGCGCGGCCGCGACAGACTCGGGCTGTCGCTCCATTCACGCCGGCGCATGTACGAGTATCACCGCCGGGCGGAGGAGCGTGGCGAGCCGTTGCCGGCGGCTATCACGCTCGGTATCCACCCCGTCCATTACATGGGCTCGATGGCCTACCACTATCCTCCCGGCGTGCGGAAGGTCGAAATCATCGGTGCCCTGTTCGGCGCGCCCTACCGGGTGGCCCGCTGCGGGACCGCCGATCTCGAGGTTCCCTGGGGCGCGGAGATCGTCATCGAGGGCAAGATCCTGTCCGATGTGCACGAGCCTGAGGGTCCGTTCGGTGAGTTCACCGGCTACGCTTCCTACCGTTCGACCGAAAACGTCTTCGTCGCCGAACGGATCCAGATGCGGCGCGACGCGATTTTCCATTCGGTCGCGTCGGGCACGGCGGCCGACCATATCCTGATCTCCAGCGTTTCGCGGGAAGCGGAAATCCTCAATGCGCTCCGCCGCAACCTGCCCAACGTGCGTGCGGTCCATGTGCCGACGACCACTGTGGGCGCGTTGATGGCGATCGTGTCGATGCGCAAGACCGCCGAGGGGCAGCCGCGCCAGGCGATCATGAGCGCGCTCGGCACCGAGTTCTACGTCAAGTGCGTCGTTGTGGTGGACGACGATGTCGATGTGTTCGACCTGTCGGATGTGATGTGGGCGGTGATCACCCGGACACGGGCGGAAAGCGATGTGATCTACATTCCGGGTGCGATGGGCGCGATCCTCGATCCGACCTCGGACCCGGAGACCCACACGGTCACCAAGGTCGGGATCGACGCGACCAAGCCGTCCGGGCGCGATTTCGCCGAGCGGCTGACCATCGCCGACAACCAGAGAGCGCGGGTGCGCGCCATTCTGGGCCGCGCCGGGATCCCTGTCTGACCGACGCTTACCCCGGCATGCGCCGCTTGCGTACGGTCGGCCCGCGCGCCATCTTCGCACGCTCTCCGGCGGACAAGGGGACTGGACGGTGCGGGCGAAGTTCAGGGCGAGGGCGGATGCGAAGACCGTCCCGATCATCCCGATCGAGAAGGATGTTTTCGACGCCTGGCGCGCCGACCAGCCGGCGGTCTTGCGCGCCTGGGTCGACGCGACGGATTTCAAGGCCGCGCCGCAGAGCCTGAGCCTCGTTGCCAGCGGGGACGGGGGGCTCGACAGAGTTCTCGCCGGTGTCGAGGCGCATGACGGGTTCTGGTCCTATGCGGACCTTCCCGGACGGCTTCCCGCCGGCAGCTATCGGATCGATGTGCGGATGGAACGCGCGGCGGCGACCGGAGCGGCGCTCGGCTGGGCGCTCGGCTGTTACGCGTTCGACCGCTATTCGGCCGCGCCGGCGGCCGCTGTTCCCGCCCTGGTATGGCCGGACGGCGCCGACCGCGCTCATGTACGCGCCGCCGCTGCGGCGACAACCACCGTCCGCGACCTGATCAACACGCCGGCAAACGACATGGGCCCGGCCGAGCTGGCCGCCGCGGCGCGGCGCATCGGCGAGGCGAAGGGTGTGGACGTCGCGGTAATCGAGGGCGCGGCTTTGCTCCGCCAGGGATATCCGACGATCCACGCCGTCGGGCGGGCAAGCGTCGACGCACCGCGGCTGGTCGATCTTCGCTGGGGCCCCGCCGATGCACCGAGAGTGACGCTGGTCGGCAAGGGAGTGTGCTTCGATTCGGGCGGCCTCGACCTCAAGCCCGCTCAAGGCATGCTGCGGATGAAGAAGGACATGGCCGGCGCCGCGCATGTCCTCGGGCTTGCCCAGATGATCATGGCGGCCGGGCTTCACATCCGGCTGCGGGTGCTGATCCCCGCCGTCGAGAACAGCGTGTCCGGCAACGCTCTCCGGCCGCTCGACATTGTCCGTACGCGAAGCGGGATCACCGTGGAAGTCGGCAACACCGACGCCGAGGGCCGGCTTATCATGTGCGACGCCCTGACCGAGGCGGAGAGCGAACGGCCCGATCTGCTGATCGACTGCGCCACTCTGACCGGCGCCGCTCGGATCGCGCTCGGCGCAGAACTTCCGGCGTTCTTCTGCAACAGCGATGCGCTTGCCGCGGACCTTGCGGAGGCGGGGGAGGCGGTCTCCGATCCGCTCTGGCGTCTGCCGCTGTGGCGGCCTTACCGGCGGATGCTCGACAGCAAGACCGCCGACATCAACAACGTCTCCGAGGGCGGCATGGCCGGCGCGATTACTGCCGCGCTCTATCTCGAGGAGTTCGTCAGCCGGACCACGCCGTGGATCCATCTCGACATCATGGCGTGGAACCTCGCCGCCCGGCCCGGACGCCCGGTCGGCGGCGAGGCGCAGGGAATGCGCGCGCTCTACGCCCTGATCGCGAACCGGTTCGGGAAGACGCAGTCCCGCGCAGGCTGAACCGGGGCGGACGCGGCGCTCCCCGGGATCAGGTCGCGACCGCGTCCGTCGCGACCGCCTCGATGTCGAATGCCGCGGCGATCAACGCTCTCGTATAGGGTTCCGCCGGCGCCTCGAAGATGCGGCGCGTGCTGCCCCGTTCCACGACGCGGCCGTGGCGCATGACGATCACCTCGTCGGCGAGTGCGCGAACCACTTTGAGATCGTGGCTGATAAACAGGTAGGCGAGTCTGTGGCGCTCCTGCAGCGTGCGCAGGAGATCGACGATCTGGGCCTGGATCGACATGTCGAGCGCCGATGTCGGCTCGTCGAGCACGATGAAACGCGGCTTGAGAGCGATGGCGCGCGCGATCGCGATTCTCTGGCGCTGCCCGCCGGAGAACTCGTGCGGATAGCGGTCCTGCGCATCGGGATCGAGTCCGACCTCGGTCAACGCATCGGCGATCGCCGCCCGGCGCTCGTCGTAGCTGCCGGCCATGCCGTGGACCACCAACCCCTCTTCGATGATCTGTCCGACCGAAAACCGCGGCGACAGCGAACTGTACGGGTCCTGGAAGACGATCTGCATTTCGCGCCGCAGGGGCCTGAGTTCGGACCACGACATGCCGCTGATGTCGCGTCCCCGGAAGTGGATAGGCCCGCGGCTCTGCTCGAGCCGCAGGAGCCCCATGGCGAGGGTGGTCTTGCCCGATCCGCTCTCGCCCACGACGCCCAGGGTCCGGCCCTCGCACACCGCGACCGAGACACCGTCCACCGCCTTGATGTGGCCGACGACGCGCCGCAGGACGCCGCGCTTGACCGGGAACCAGACCTTCAGCCCGTCGGCGGCCATTACCGTTTCCGTATTCTCCTCGGCGGTCGGGGGGCGGCCTTTCGGTTCGGCGGCGAGCAGGTGGCGGGTGTATGCGTGCTGCGGGTTGCCGAAAATCTCCGCGGTCGGGCCGGTCTCGACGATTTCCCCTTCGGTCATCACCGCAACCCGGTCGGCGACCTTGCGGACGATGCCGATGTCGTGGGTGATCAGGAGGATCGACATGCCGCGGTCGCGCTGCAGGTCCGCCAGCAGCTTGAGGATCTGCGCCTGGATGGTCACGTCGAGGGCGGTCGTCGGCTCGTCGGCGATCAGGAGTTCGGGATCGTTGGCCAGCGCCATCGCGATCATGACCCGCTGGCGCTGCCCGCCCGAAAGCTGGTGGGGATAGGCCTGGAGCCGGCTCTCCGCCTCAGGCAGGCCGACCTGGCTGAGGAGGTCGACGATTCGCGACCTCGCCGCGCCGCGCCCGAGGCCCTTGTGAACCTTGAGGATTTCGCCAATCTGCTTCTCGATCGTGTGCAGCGGGTTGAGCGAGGTCATCGGCTCCTGGAAGATCATCGCGATCCGGTTCCCGCGCACGGTGCGCAGCACGGGTTCGGGGCACCCGATCAACTCCTCGCCGCGAAACCGGATGCTGCCGCCGGGATGGCGGGCGAGCGGGTAGGGCAGGAGCTGCAGGATCGAAAGCACCGAGACCGATTTTCCCGAACCGCTCTCGCCCACCAGCGCTAGGGTTTCGCCGCGGTCGATGGCGAACGAGATGTTCCGCACCGCACGCGTCTCGCGTTCGCCGCTGCCGAAGGACACCGAGAGGTTGTCGGCCGTGAGCAGCGTTTCGTCCATCGCCGGATCTACTCGTTCACCGTCTTTCGGGGGTCGAACGCATCGCGCACGCCCTCGCCGACAAAGATCAGGAGCGACAGGGTGAAAATGATGGTCAGGCTCGCAGTAACCGCGAGCCACGGCGCCTGGAGATTGGCCTTGCCCTGGGCCAGCAGTTCACCCAGCGAGGGAGAGCCGGGCGGCAGGCCGAACCCAAGAAAGTCGAGCGCCGTCAGGCTGGTGATGGAGCCGGTGAGAATGATGGGCAGGAAGGTCAGGGTCGCGACCATCGCGTTGGGCAGGACATGCCGGCGCATGATGGTGATATTGGTCACCCCGAGCGCGCGCGCGGCCCGGACATAGTCGAAATTGCGCGCCCGCAGGAACTCCGCCCGCACCACGCCCTCGAGCGCGGTCCAGCCGAACAGCACCATGATGCCGAGCAGCCACCAGAAATTGGGCGTCACCACGCTCGCCAGGATGATCAGCAGGAACAGCGTCGGCAGCCCCTGCCAGACCTCGATGAAGCGCTGGAAGGCAAGGTCCGTCCAGCCGCCGAAATAGCCCTGTGCCGCGCCGACCGCGACGCCGATGATCGAGCCCAGCACGGTGAGCGAGATGCCGAACAGGACCGAGATACGGAAACCGTAGATGGCGCGCGCCAGCACGTCGCGGGCCTGGTCATCAGTGCCGAGCCAGTTGTCGGCCGACGGTGGCGACGGCGCCGGCACCTTGAGGTCGTAATTGACCGTCCGGTAGCTGTAGGGGATCAGCGGCCACACCATCCAGCCGTCCCGGGCGCGGATCAGCGCTTGCACATCGGGTTCGCGGTACTCCGCCTCGGTCTCGAAATCGCCGCCGAAGACTGTCTCGGGATAGGTCGCGACAACGGGGAAGTAGTAGCCGCCGTCGTAGCGGATCAGGAGCGGCTTGTCGTTGGCGATGAATTCGGCCGGCAGGGTGACCGCGAACAAGACCAGGAATATCCAGAGCGAGACGAAAGCGCGCCGGTTGTTGCGAAAATTGCGTATCCGGCGCCGGGTGAGCGGGCTCAGTCGCACGAGGGGCGCCCGGGCTGCGCTGCGGTCAGCCACCGCGCACCTCGAAATCGATGCGCGGATCGACGACGGTGTAGGTCAGATCGCCCACCAGCCGCATCACCAGCCCGAGCAGAGTGAAGAAATAGGTCGTCGCGAAGACGATCGGATAGTCCCGCTTGATCAGCGCTTCGAAGCCCAGCAGGCCGAGCCCGTCGAGCGAGAAGATCACCTCGATCAGGAGGGAGCCGGTGAACAGGATGCCGACGAAAACCCCCGGGAAGCTCGCGATGACGATCAGCATCGCATTGCGGAATACGTGGCCGTAGAGCACCCGGCGCTCGGTCAGACCCTTCGAGCGGGCGGTGAGCACGTACTGCATGTTGATCTGGTCGAGGTAGGAGTTCTTGGTGAGCAGGGTGAGCGCCAGGAAACCGCCTGCCACCAGCGACACCAGCGGCAGGATCAGATGCCAGAAATAGTCGGCGAGCTGGGCCACGAAACCGAGCTCGTCGAAATTTTCCGAGGTCAGCCCGCGCAGGGGAAACCAGTCGAGAAAGCTGCCGCCGGCGAAGAAGACGATCAGCAGCACCGCGAGCACGAACGACGGTGTGGCAAAACCGATGGTCATCACGATCGTCGTCCAGAGATCGAAACGCGTCCCGTCCTTCACCGCCTTCCTGATGCCGAGCGGGATGCAGACCACGTAGAGGATCAGCGTCGACCAGAGCCCGAGCGAGATCGACACCGGCATCTTCTCCAGCACCAGATTGACCACCGTCTCGTCGCGGAAGTAGCTGGTACCGAAATCGAAGGTGATAAAGTTCCCCATCATCAGCAGGAAGCGTTCGTGCATCGGCTTGTCGAAGCCGAACTGCTTTTCGAGCTGCGCGATGAACTCGGGATCGAGTCCACGGGCGCCCCGGTACTTGCTGGTCACCGCGGAGGAGGCGGCATCGGCCTGCGCGGCGGAAGGCGACGCGCCGGTTTCTGCCCCCCCGCCGCCTCCGATGCGGCTGGTCGGCGCCACGCCCGTGCCGGTGACTTCGGCGATGATCTGTTCCACCGGCCCGCCGGGTGCGACCTGGATGATCAGGAAATTGATCACCATGATCCCGAGCAGAGTCGGAATCATCAGCAACAGCCGCCGGACGATATAGCTCAGCATTCGCGATAAGGTCCGCCCGCCGCCGCGGCGCGCGCGGGCATCACGGTTTGGGCGGGGCGTTCCCCGCTGCGACCATTGCCGCCTTTTCGGGGTTGTACCACCATGTATCGACGACGCCCCGGGCGAATCGGGGTTTGCTCCGGGGGCGGTCGAACTTGTTCCAGTAGGCGATGTGGTGGGCGCCCTTGTACCATTGCGGCACAGTGTAGTTGTTCCACATGAGAACGCGGTCGAGCGCCCGCACCGCCGCCGTCAGTTCGGCGCGGGATCTCGCCTCGATGACTTTCTCGATCAGCGCATCGACCGCCGGATCCTTGATGCCGCCGACATTGAACGACCCCGGAACATCCGCGTTGGCAGAGCCGAAATAATTGCGCTGCGCCAGCCCCGGTGTCAGTTCCTGGACAAAACGCAGGACGATGACGTCGAAATCGTGGTGATCCGTCCGGTACTTGAAATTTGCCGCATCGACGATCCGGATCGTCGCCTTGATCCCCAGCCGTTTGAGATTGTTGACGTAGGGCGAAACGATTCGGGTAAACGATGCCTCGAACAGCAGGAATTCGATCGTCACCGGCGCGCCGGAGGGGTCCTGCAGCACCCCGTCCTTCACCCGATAGCCGGCGTCCCGCAAGAGGCGCGCGGCCTTGCGCAGCTGACCGCGGATGTTGCCGGTGCCGTCGGTCGCGCTGGCCCTGTACGGTTTCGTGAAGACTTCCTCGGGGACCTTGCCCCGCAGCGTCTCGAGAAGGGCGAGTTCGTCCTTTCCCGGCGGCGCGTGGGCGGCAAGCGGCGAGTTTTCGAACATCGAGTTCGTGCGGTCGTAGAGGCCGTGGAACAGGTTCTTGTTGGTCCATTCGAAGTCGAACGCAAGGTCGAGCGCACGGCGCACGCGCCGGTCCCCGAACTTGCCGCGCCGGAGATTGAAGAAAAATGCCTGCACGCCTGACGGCGTTTCGTCCGACAGGGTCTCGCGCACGATCAGACCTCGTCTCACCGGCGGCTTGTCGTACTGCGTTACCCAGTTGCGGGAGGTGAATTCCTCGCGGAAGTCGTACTGGCCGGCGAACAGCGCCTCGAACGCGATGTCGCGGTCGCGGTAGTAATCGACCTTGATCCGGTCGAAATTGTAGCGGCCGCGGTTGACCGGCAGATCGCGCGCCCAGTAGTCCTCGACCCGCTCGTAGGTCACCGAGCGGCCGGGCTCGACCTTGGCGATTCGGTAGGGGCCGCTCGAAAGCGGCGGGACGAACGTCGTTTTCCCGAACGCGGCTGTCGCATAGTACGCCTTCGACAGCACCGGCAGCGCGGCGAGCTGCACGGGAAGATCGCGGTGCCGCCCCGGCCGGAAGGTGAACTTGATCCTGCGGCGGTCGGTAACCTCGACCCCGGCGACATCCCGGAACAGGGTCTTGAAGCGCGGGTGGCCCTCCGCCACCAGGGTCTCGAAAGTGAACGCCACATCGTCCGCGGTAATCGGCGCGCCGTCGTGGAACCGCGCCTCGGGCCGCAGCCGGAAGGCGACCCAGCCGCCCGCTTCCGGGATTTCGATCTCCCCGGCAACCAGGCCGTAGAGCGCATCCGGTTCATCGAAGTGGCGTGCCATCAGCGTATCGAAGGCAAGCGCGTTCCACGTCTCCTTGCGCCCCTTCAGGATGAACGGGTTGAGGGTTTCGAACGTGTCCAGCCCCCAGAGGCGCAGCGTCCCGCCCTTGGGAGCCTCCGGGTTGACGTAACCGAAATGGGCGAAATCCGCTTCGAGTTCGAGATCGCCGAAAACCGAAACACCGTGGCTTGTCTTGACCGCGCCGGCGGATGCATCCGCCGCCGCAAGCGCGAGCAGGGCCGCGGCCGCCTGGCGCAGGAAGCGCATTTTCATTGCGCCCCGCCCAGTTTGCGCTTGCGTTCCTCGATGGAGGCCGCCCTGGCCGGATCGATCCACCAGCTCAGGAAGTCGTTGCCGTATTTCGGGCTCTTGGCGGGCTTGCCGAACTTGTCCCAGTAGGCGACGCGGTCGAATCGAATATGCCAGTGCGGGACGACATAGTGGTTCCACAGCAGCACCCGGTCGAGCGCCCGTGTTGCGGCCACCAGATTGGCGCGGTCGGGGGCGGCGATCAGCTTTTCTATCAGGGCATCGACGACCGGATTGCGGATGCCGACAAGGTTGCGGCTGCCCTCGCGGCCGGCAGCCTCGGAACTCCAGAAGCCCCGCTGTTCGTTGCCCGGCGATTCCGATTGGCCCCAGCCGGTTACCACCATGTCGAAGTCGAACGCACGCAGGCGGTTGATGTATTGCGAGGAATCGACGACCCGGATCCGCGAGGCGATCCCGAGGCGCCGGAGGTTGCGAACGAACGGTGCGACGATCCGTTCGAAGGCGGGGCTGACGAGCAGGAACTCTATCTCCATTGCATCGCCGGTCCGGGGATCGATCAGCCGGTTGTCCCGGATCGCCCACCCCGCCTCTTTGAGGAGGCCGATGGCGCGGCGGAGATTGCGCCGGATATTGCCCGATCCATCGGTCGCCGGCGGCGTGAACTGCCTGGTGAACGCCGCCTCGGGGATCCGGCCCCGGAACGGTTCCAGCAGCGCCTTCTCGGCGGGTGTCATCGGCCCGCTGGCCGCGAGTTCGGAGTTGGAGAAAAAGCTCTTGGTGCGGTTGTACTGGCCGTAGAACAGATTCTTGTTCGACCAGTTGAAATCGAACGCGAGTCCGATCGCCTCGCGCACCCGGATATCGCGGAATTTCGCCCGCCTGAGGTTGAAGGCAAAGGCCTGCATCCCGGTCGGGCGTGCGTGCGGCACCTCCTCCTTTCGGACGAGACCCGCGCCGACCGCCGGGAAGGCATATCCGGTCGCCCAGTCCTTCGACGAATTCTCCGAACGGTAGTCGTATTCGTTCGCCTTGAACGCCTCGAGCGCGACCGTCTGATCGCGGTAATAGTCGATCCGGATGCGGTCGAAATTGTGCATGCCGCGGTTGATCGGCAGGTGCGCGCCCCAGTAATCCCTGATCCGTTCGAACTCCACGAAACGTCCGGCCTCGAAACGGACGATGCGGTAGGGGCCGCTGCCGAGCGGCGGCTCAAGCGTGGTCTGCTCGAACGCGCGGCCCTCCCAATAGTGTCTTGGCAGGACCGGAATCTGGCCGACGATCTGCGGCAATTCACGGTTGGGCGGCCCGCTGAAATGGAATTTCACCCGGTGGCGGCCGAGCCGTTCGACCTTGGAGATGTTGCGGTAGTAGAAGCGGTAGGAGGGCTGGCCTCTCTTGCGGAGGATGTCGAGGCTGAAGATCACATCGTCGGCCGTGACCGGCTTGCCGTCGTGGAAACGCGCCTCCGGCCGGAGGTTGTAGATCGCATAGGACAGATCGTCCGGCACTTCGACGGTCTCGGCAATCAGCCCGTATTCGGCCGAGATCTCATCGAGCGGGGAGGTCATGAGCGTCTCGACGACGAAACCGAGGCTCACCGACTCGCCCTTGACGATATATGGGTTGAAACTGTCGAACGAACCGATCTGGTGCAGCTTGACCGTCCCGCCCTTGGGCGCATCGGGATTGACGTAGCTGCGGTGGGGAAAATCCGGCGGGTAGCCGAGTTTGCCCACCAGGGTCAGGCCGTGGCTCTTGACGACCTCGGCGGCCGCGGGGAGAGCGCCGATCGCGAGTACGGCCGCGGCAAGGACGCCGGCGATCTGCGCGACATTCTTTTCCAGGTACTGCATGCCTCGAGCCCCTCGCGTCCCGGCCGGCGCTGGTGCGGAGCGCGATTGTGTGCGCCGCGCCGGGTCCGTTCAAGCGCGCTTGTCCGCCTCGTGCTCAGGCGCTGGCGGCGAGCAGGTTCAGGGCTTCCTCGTGAACCCGCCGGTCGCCTGCGGCGACCACCCGGCCGTCCGAGGCGAGGCCGAGCGGATCGCCGTTCCAATCGGTGATACATCCGCCCGCACCCTCGATCACGGGGGCAAGCGCGCAGAAATCGTAGGGTTTGAGACCGGCCTCGACCACGAGATCGATATAACCGGAAGCGAGCAACCCGTAGGCGTAGCAGTCCCCGCCGTAAAGCGTGCTGCGCGCGTGCGACGATACGCGGCGGAAGGCGTCGCGGTCGGCCCCGTCGAAGAGGTCGGGCGATGTCGTGTTCAGCACGGCCCCCGCGAGGCCGCGGCAGATCCGCGTCCCGATCGGGTCGCCGCAGAAGCGCGCCCCGCCTCCGGCCGCCGCGCTCCAGCGTTCGCCGAGGACCGGCTGGTCGATGACGCCAAGAACCGGCCGTCCGTCCACGAGAAGCGCGATCAGCGTACCGAAAGTGGGCTTGCCCGCGATAAACGCCCTGGTTCCGTCAATCGGATCGATAACCCAGACTTCCGCGGTCTCCGTGCGCCGGTCGTCGAACTCCTCGCCGACGATGCCGTGCTCCGGATACCGCTCGGCGAGCATTGTCCGGATCGCGGCCTCGGCCTCGCGGTCGGCGACGGTTACCGGGGAGTCGTCGGCCTTGGTCTCGACCGGTACCGACGTCCTGAAATGGCGGCGGATTGCCGCGCCGCTCGCATCGGCGAGCGCGTGGGCGAAATCGATGTAGGCCGGCGGGCAGACAGCGGACATCGCGCGCCGCTTTCCCGAGCCGGTCCCGCGGCCGGCGGCGTCAGGGAAGCGGCGCCGGCGAGTCGCTCAGCGACCGCAGGTAAACGATGACCGCGGCGCGGTCCCGCGCTTTTTTCAGCCCCGCAAAGGCCATCTTGGTCTTGGGTATGAAGGCCTTGGCTTGGTGAGGAATGCGTTGAGATCATCGTACGTCCACGTTCCGCCCTTCGCGGCGAATGCCTTGGAATAGGAGAAACCGGCCCGCTTGCCGATATCGGAGTTCACCACGTTCCACAGGTTGGGGCCGATCTTGTCTTTGCCGCCCTTCTCGACGGTGTGGCAGGCTTGGCACTTCTTGAACACTTTCGCCCCTGCGGCAGGCTGGGCATCCGCGAGCAACGCGGCGATGGGCACTTCCGGCGCGGCGGGCGCCTGCGGTGCGGTTTCCGGTTTCGCGGCGGCCGTCACCACCGCCTTGGCCGGGCCGCTGTCGCGCGGGTGGACGAGCATGTTACCGATCGTGCCGATCGCCATGAGCGAGAGCGCGACCAGCAATATCGCGCCGGCAATCTTGTTGACGAGCATAGCCGACATGGTTGGTCTTCCCTTGCGCGGACCGGGGCAGCGGGAGCGCAGGCGTCATTAGCAGAACGGGTTTCCCCTTTGCAAGTTGGCCGCGGGCGCGGCCTGCAGGTGCGGAGGTTTGACAGGGAAACGGGCCGACTCGATACTCCGCCGCCCACCGTCGCGACGGCACCGGAAGCAGATGACGAAGCCAGAAAACCCCGGCAACACGATCGCTTTCCAGGGCCTTCCGGGCGCCTACTCGGAACTCGCCTGCCGGTCGATCTTCCCGGCGATGGACACCTTGCCGTCCGCCGCGTTCGAGGATGCGTTTGCCGCGGTGTGCGACGATCGGGCCCGCTATGCCATGATCCCCATCGAGAACTCGGTCGCCGGCCGCGTCGCCGACATTCACCGCATGATGCCCGAGTCCGAACTGTTCATCGTGGCCGAGCACTTCGTGCGGGTGGAACACCACCTGCTGGCCCCTCCGGCGGCGACGCTGAAGACCGTTCGCACCGTCCACAGCCACGTCCACGCGCTCGGCCAGTGCCGCAAGCTGATCCGCAAGCTCGGCCTCCGTCCGGTGGTCCACGCCGATACGGCGGGCGCCGCCGCAGAGATCGCCGAACGCGGCGACCCGACCATGGCAGCGATCGGCTCCGCCCTCGCCGGAGAGGTTTACGGGCTGTCCTCCCTTGCCGCCAATATCGAGGATGCCGAGCACAACACGACCCGCTTCCTGGTGCTGTCGAAGACCGCCCGGCGCGGGCGGAAGGGCGACGGGCCGCCGGTGACCACCTTCGTGTTCCAGGTCCGCAATGTGCCGGCGGCGCTCTACAAGGCGCTCGGCGGTTTTGCGACCAACGGCGTCAACATGACCAAGCTCGAGAGCTACATGGTCGGCGGCGATTTCGCGGCGACCCAGTTCTACGCCGACATCGAGGGCGATCCGGACGATCGCAACGTGCGCTTTGCCATGGAGGAACTCGCCTTCTTCTCGCACAAGGTGAAGGTGCTCGGGACGTATCCCGCCGATGCGTTCCGGTCCACCGGCAAACCTCTCAACCCGGCGATTTCCTGAACCGGGGGGCGCCCGGCGGTCTCAGCGCCGGTGCGCCCAGTCGTCGATCAGGCGGCGGGCGATGGAATCCGAGCGCGCGCGCCGCACCGGCCTCCCGACGCCCTGCTTCAGTTCGGCGCGCGTGAACCAGCGGGCGTCCTCCAGCTCGTCGGGGTCGAACGAAATTGCATCCGACAGGGCGTCGGCATGAAACCCCAGCATCAGCGAGGCCGGGAACGGCCAGGGCTGGGAGGAGTGATAGCGGATATTGGCGACGTCGATCGCGACCTCTTCCTTGACCTCGCGGGCGACCGCCTCCTCGAGGCTTTCGCCCGGTTCGACGAAGCCGGCGAGAGCGGAATACATGCCATCCGGCCATTCCGCCTTGCGGCCGAGCACGGCCCGGTCGCCGTCGCTGACCAGCATGATAACCGCCGGGTCGGTGCGCGGGAAATGGGAGGCGCCGCACGCCCGGTCGCTGCAGATGCGGAGATGCCCGGCCTCGCGGATTTCGGTCGGCTGGCCGCAGTTGCCGCAAAACCGGTGTCTCCGATGCCAGTGCAGGATGCCCTTGGCGTAGGCGAGAAGACCGCCTTGGTCGCGCGGCAGCAATCCGCCCACGCTCCGCAACTCGACAAAGGCCCCGCGCCGCGCGAAGGGCGGCCGCGACTCCGGGTCTTCGATATGCGACAGGTCGAATGTGAAATAGGGTGTGCCGTCCTTGACGCCGAGGAACACCGCGTCCCGCCGCTCGTTGAGGAACGGGCGCATCTCGGCCGGTTCGAAACACACCGCCTGCGGCGCCTCGACCGACCGGACGAAGGCGCGCGACCGCCAGACCGGCAACACGCAGGCGTTGTCGAACTGGGCGTCGAGCCAGTCTTCGTCCTGGCGGCGGCCGGCCTCGCGTTCGAGCCCGTACTGGGCGTAGTGGTTGGGCGCTCTCATGGAAACACGCTCATCAAGGCGCGGGCTGCCCGTGCGGGCGCAGCGTATCGTCGGCGGGAGGTTCCAGCAGCAAAACTGCCACAGCGTTCCGTGGCGCGCAATTTCGATTGCTGATATACAGGGAAGCGGGAGGCCGGCTGCGGACGGGGCGCTCGCCAACCCGGTCAGGTCCGGAAGGAAGCAGCCGTAACGAGAAGGCTTCGGGTCGCTGGCCGGCCTCCCGCCTCTTCCGCCGGTTTCCACCGAACTCCACCGTCGAAAGTGCAGCACGGTTCGCGCGAGGCATGAACGGCTCATCGAAAACGCGGCCCTACCGGGTGCTCGCGCGCACCTACCGGCCGAGCCGCTTCGCCGACCTCGTTGGCCAGGACGCGATGGTCCGGACCCTGGCCAACGCGATCGTGTCCGGGCGCCTCGCCCACGCCTTTATCCTCACCGGCATTCGCGGCGTCGGCAAGACAACCACCGCACGGATCATCGCCCGCGCCCTCAACTGCGTCGGCGCCGACGGCGACGGCGGGCCGACGCCCGATCCCTGCGGCGCCTGCGTGCACTGCACCTCGATCGGCGAGGACCGCCATGTCGATGTCATCGAGATGGATGCGGCCAGCCGCACCGGGGTCGACGACGCCCGGGAACTCATCGAGGGGATGCGCTATCGGCCGGTCTCGGCGCGCTTCAAGGTCTACATCATCGACGAAGTGCACATGCTTTCGCGCCAGGCTTTCAACGCGCTTCTCAAGACGATGGAGGAACCGCCGGAGCACGTGAAGTTCATCCTGGCGACGACGGAGATTCGCCGGGTGCCGGTGACCGTTCTCTCGCGTTGCCAGCGCTTCGACCTGCGCCGGGTGGACAGCGAGACCCTGTTCGCCCATCTCGGCGCGGTGGCCGGCCGCGAAGGGCTCGAAATCGCCCCGGATGCGCTGCGCCAGATCGTCCGCGCCGCCGAAGGTTCGGTGCGCGACGCGCTGTCGCTCCTGGACCAGGCGATCGTCCACGCCTCGGGCGGGCGGATCGACGGCGATCAGGTGCGCAACATGCTCGGCCTCGCCGACCGCATGCAGACGGCCGATCTGTTCGAGGCTCTGACCCGCGGACGGATCGCTCCCGCGCTCGGGATTTTCGACACCCTCTACGAGGCGGGGGCGGATCCGATCGCGGTCCTTCGGGACCTGCTGGAATTTACCCACTGGCTGACCCGGTTGAACGCCGCGCCGGGGAATGCCCAGGCGGGAGGTGCGGTTTCCGACCTGGAACTCGAGCGCGGCCGCGCCCTTGCCGACGGCCTTTCGGTGCCGGTCCTTGCGCGGTGCTGGCAAATTCTGCTGAAGGGCGTCTCGGAGACCCATATGGCGGTCGATCCGAGGCAGGCCGCCGAGATGGTGCTGATCCGGCTTGCCTATGCCGCCGACCTGCCGACGCCGGCCGAACTCGTGCAGGCTGCCGGCAGCAGCGAACCGGTGCCGCCCCGCTCCGACTCTCCGTCCCCGCCGGCCTCCCCGGCCGCGCCCGCCTCCCCGCCGGAAGCGTCGCAGGCGCCGCCCGAGACTTTCGAGGCGCTGGTCGCGCTGTTCCGGGCCAGGAAGGAGATGGTGCTCCACACCCATCTCGCCAACGATGTCGGCATCGTCGATTGCGCACCGGGGAAGCTGCGCTACCGGCGCGGCCCCGGCGCCCCCGCCGGGTTGGAAAACGACGTTCGCCGCATGCTCGACGCCTGGACCGGGCTGCGATGGTCGGTCGAGGCGGTCGAGGGCGGCCCCGCAGCCCCGAGCCTTCGCGAACGGGACCGGGAGCGCGAGGAAGCCGCGCGCCAGCAGGCGATCGATCACCCGTCGGTGCAGGCCGCGCTGCGGGCGTTTCCCGGCGCCAGAGTCGAGGCGGTACGCCGACTGGAGACCGCAGAGATCCTCGGTGATTCGCCGCGGGAACCGTCCGCCGATGCCGAGGACGGCCCCGCCGCGGAAGGCACATACGGAGAGTCCTCACCATGAAGAATTTCGGCCAGTTGATGAAGCAGGCGCAGGAGATGCAGTCCAAGATCCAGGACATGCAGACGCGCCTCGCCGATATCGAGGTCACCGGACAGGCCGGAGCCGGTCTCGTCACCGTGACGATGAACGCCAAGAACGAGGTCCGAAGAGTCGCGATCGACCCGTCGCTGTTCAATGCGGAAGACGCCACGGTGGTGGAAGACCTGATCGTCGCCGCCTGCGCGGACGCCAGAGGCAAGGCGGAAAGCCGGGCAGCGGAGGAGATGCAGAAAATCGCCGGCGGCCTCAACCTGCCGCCCGGACTCAACCTCCCGTTTTGAGGGCTCATCGAGCGCCGCCGCGTCATGCCCGTCTCCGAGATTGACCGGCTGATCCAGCTTCTTGCCAGGCTTCCGGGACTCGGCCCGCGGTCGGCGCGCCGCGCTGCACTGCACCTGATAAAGCGAAAGACGGGTCTTCTGGAACCGCTCGCCCAGGCGCTCGCCGAGACCGCCGAAGCGATCCGGCTGTGCGGCGTCTGCGGCAATATAGACACCGCCGCGCCGTGTGCCATCTGCATCGACGAGACACGCGACCGCGCCGCGATCTGCGTCGTCGAGGATGTCGCCGATCTCTGGGCGCTGGAGCGCACCGCCGCCTTCGGCGGTCTTTACCATGTCCTCGGCGGCACGCTGTCGGCGCTCGATGGGCGCGGGCCGGACGAACTCAACGTCGATGCACTGCTGCGCCGTGCCGCTTCGGAGGCGGTCAGGGAGGTCATCCTCGCGACTTCGGCCACGGTCGAAGGGCAGACGACGGCCCACTACCTGACGGACCGGCTCGCCGGGTGCGGTGTCGTGATCTCCCGTCTGGCGCACGGAGTTCCGGTCGGCGGCGAGCTCGACTATCTCGATGACGGCACGCTGTCGGCAGCGCTCAGGGCGCGCCGGCCGCTGGAGCCGTAAAACGCTCCGGTTGACGGCGAACCGCGTGCGGCATACCTAAGTCCGGTCGCGCAACCGGCCCGGAAGACATGGCCAGACTTCCCATCATCACCGCCCCCGACCCGCGCCTCAAACGCACCTGCGCTCCGGTCGACACCGTGGACCGGACGGTGCGGACGCTGATGGACGACATGCTGGAGACCATGTACGCAGCGCCCGGGATCGGCCTCGCCGCTCCCCAGGTCGGCGTTCTCAAACGGGTTATCGTGGTCGACTTGGCCCGCGACGACGAACCGCGAACCCCTTACCGGATGGCCAATCCGGAGGTGGTCGAGGTGTCCGAGACGCTCGCCACATATGAGGAAGGCTGCCTCTCGCTGCCGGAGCACCAGGCGGAGGTCGTCCGCCCGGCCGAGGCCCTGATCCGCTATCTCGACGAGGACGGCGAACAGCGGGAACTCGCCGCCGACGGCCTGCTCGCGACCTGCATCCAGCACGAGATCGACCATCTCGACGGCATTCTGTTCGTCGATCACATCTCCAAGCTCAAGCGCGACATGATTATCCGGAAACTCGCGAAGGCGAAACGTTCGGAGGCCAAGGCCGGCGCCTGAACATGACGGCGCTGCGCATCGTTTTCATGGGCACGCCGGCGTTCGCCGTGCCCGCGCTGGACGCCCTGATCGCCGCAGGGCATGAGATCGTCTGCGTCTACACCCAACCGCCGCGCCCGGCCGGCCGCGGCCGGCGGGAACGCCGGTCCGCCGTCCACGAGGCCGCGCACCGCCAGCGCCTGCCGGTGCGCCATCCCGCCCGCCTCGAGGACCCCGCCGGGTTCTCCGCTCTGGCTCCCGATGTCGCGGTTGTCGCGGCCTACGGACTCATTCTTCCCGCCCCGATTCTCGCGGCGCCCCGCCTCGGCTGCGTCAACATCCACGCCTCGCTGCTGCCGCGCTGGCGCGGCGCGGCGCCGATCCAGCGCGCCATCCTCGCCGGCGACGACGAGACCGGCATCACGATCATGCAGATGGACGAGGGGCTCGATACCGGCGGGATCCTGTCGCAGCGCCGCCTCGCAGTCGGGCCCGGGGATGACGCCGGCGCGGTCCACGATGCGCTGGCCGCGATGGGGGCAGGTCTTGCGGTGGAGACGTTGGACGACGTCGCGGCGGGCCGGCTGGGCGCATCTCCGCAGCCCGACGCCGGCGCGACCTACGCCCGCAAGATCGCGCGCGGGGAGACGCGGATCGACTGGCGCGAGCCCGCCCGGATCGTCCACCGCCGAATCCGCGCCTTCAGCCCGGCTCCGGGGGCCTGGTTCGAGGCCCGGGGCGCCAGAATCAGGGTTCTTGCGGCCTGCCCAGCGGCGGAAATTGCCGGCCCGCCCGGCACCGTGGTCGACGACGGAGCGGCGGTGGCCTGCGGCGAGGGCGGGCTTCGGCTCGAACGGTTGCAGCGGGCAGGCAGGGAAGTGGTCGACATCCGGGCGTTTCTCAGGGGTTTCCCCCTGCCGACGGGAACGGTTCTGCCGGGCGCGGCGGCATGACGCGCTGGCGCATCACGGTGGAATACGACGGCGCCGGCTTCGTCGGCTGGCAGCGCCAGAACAACGGGCCGTCGATCCAGGAGGCGCTGGAGACCGCAATCTTCCGGTTTTCCGGAGAGGCGCCGCGGGTGTTCGGCGCCGGGCGCACCGATGCGGGCGTCCACGCGAGCGGCCAGGTCGCTCATTTCGACCTTGCCAGAACCGCCCGTGCGGATACCGTTGCCGCCGCGCTCAACGCCCATCTGAGGCCCGATCCGGTCGCGGTGCTGGAGGCCGCAGCGGTCGATCCCGGCTTCCATGCTCGGCTGTCGGCGACGGAGCGGGCGTACCGCTACCGCATCGTCAACCGTCGAGCGCCGCTCGCCATCGATCGCGGCCGCGCCTGGCTGATCCGCGCCCCGCTCGACGCCGCGGCGATGGCGGCGGCGGCGGTGCGCCTTCTCGGCCGTCACGATTTCTCGACCTTCCGGGCGAGTCTTTGCCAGGCGCGCTCGCCGGTGAAGACCCTCGATGTCCTCAATGTCACGCGCGAGGGCGACGAAATCCTGATCGACGCCCGCGCGCGCTCCTTCCTCCACCATCAAATGCGCAACATCGTCGGCACCCTCCGGCTGGTCGGCGAAGGCCGGTGGACTGCCGACGATGTGAGCGCCGCCCTCGAGGCCCGCGACCGCCGGCGCGGCGGACCGACGGCGCCGGCATGCGGGCTCTGTCTGACCGAGGTCCTCTACGGTGCGCCGGGCGTTACAGGAGCCGGTTCGTCGCCATGTTGATGATGATACTGATCGCCACGTCGAGCCCGACGATTGCCGCCGCGCGCCCGCCGCGGATCTCGAGCGCAGCACGCGCGATAAACCACTGGTAGAACAGGATGGCGGCGGTCCCCGCCAGCCCCAGGAGCACGGCGGCCCCGCCGCCGAGCACGCCCTTCGAAAGGACGGTCACCGTGAGGAACACCGCGACCTGAATCACGCTCGACCAGTTGTGGGCGACGATGTAACGCATGTAGCGGTCGAAGCGGTCGAGCCGATCGCAGACATAGATCATGATGAGAGGGAAGGCGACCCAGCCGATGATGTAGGCGAGCGTCTCGACAATCGCGATCGTGCCCACGCCCGCCGTCGTGCCGGTTTCTCCAAGCCTGAGGATGAGAAGGAGTGCGTAGGCGGGCGCGACGATCACCGCCGCGTTGAACGATTTCCAGTAGGCCTCGGTCGTCGCGTCGAAATGGTCGAGCCCGTTCCGGTCCAGCAGCGCCAGCCGCCAGGCCCCGTAGACGGCGCGAGCGAATTCGGCGGCGGTAACCATCACCCCGTCAACGCGCGAAATAGCCGTCGAGCACACTCTCGTAGATGTTGCCGAGTGCGGCCAGATCGGCGAGCGCGACCCTTTCGTCCACCTTGTGCATGGTCTGTCCGACAAGGCCGAACTCGGCGACCGCGCAATAGTCCTTGATAAAGCGGGCGTCGGAGGTGCCGCCGGTGGTGCTGAGCACGGCCTCGGAGCCGACTGTCGATTCGATGGCGCGCTGGATCAGGCCGCTCAGCCGTCCCGGCGGGGTAAGAAACGATTCGCCGGTCAGGTGCGTCTCGAGCTCATAGGCGCCGCCCGCGGTGTCGAGGCGGTTCCTGACCCAGCCGAGGATATCCTCACCGCTGTGGCGGTCGTTGAAACGGATATTGAAGGCGGCGCGGGCAGCGGCTGGAATGACGTTGGTCGCCGCATTGCCCACGTCGATGGTGGTCAACTGCAGGTTGCTGGGCTGGAAGTGGTCGCTGCCGTCGTCGACCGGGGTCTCGGTGAGCGCTGCCAGCAGGCGCACCAGCCGCGGCAGCGGATTGTCGGCGAGCTGCGGATAGGCGGTGTGGCCCTGCACGCCGCGGACGGTGATCCAGCCGGACAGGCTGCCGCGTCGGCCGATCTTGATCATCTCGCCGAGCCGGGTCGGGTTGGTCGGCTCGCCGACCAGGCAGTCGTCGATCCGCTCGCCGCGCTCCTCCATCCAGCGCAGGACCTTTACCGTGCCGTTGATCGCCGGGCCTTCCTCGTCTCCGGTGATCAGGAGGCTGATCGAGCCGTCGAACGCGCCGCCGCTCCGCGCCACGAAACGCGAAACCGCGCCCACGAAGGCTGCGATTGCCCCTTTCATGTCGGCGGCGCCGCGGCCGTAGAGGACGCCGTCGTGAATCTCCGCGCCGAACGGGTCCACCGTCCATGCGTCGCGCTCGCCCACCGGCACGACATCGGTATGGCCGGCGAAGCAGAAGTTGGGCGAACCGTCGCCGAGCCGGGCGTAAAGATTCTTCACGTCCGGTGTCCCCGGGGCCGAGAAGGTCATCGGGTGGCAGGTGAAACCGAGCCTTTCGAGCGCGTCGGCCATGGTTGCCAGCGATCCGCCGTCTTCCGGCGTCACGCTCGGGCAGCGGATCAGCGCCCGGGCGAGTTCGACCGCGTCGACGACAGCGCTCAATCGCGCAACAGGTCGTTGATCGAGGTCTTCGCCCGGGTCCCCTCATCGACCCGTTTGACGATGACCGCGCAATAGAGGCTGGGCCCTGGGGAGCCGTCGGCCAGCGGGCGTCCGGGCAGCGACCCGGGCACCACGACCGAGTATTCCGGCACCCGGCCGTAATGAACCTCGCCGGTAGTCCGATCGACGATCCGCGTCGAGGCGCCGATGAACACGCCCATCGACAGGACCGATCCGCGCTCCACCAGAACGCCTTCGGCAACTTCCGACCGCGCCCCGATGAAGCAGTCATCCTCGACGATGACCGGGTCGGCCTGCAGGGGTTCGAGAACGCCGCCGATCCCGGCGCCGCCCGAGATGTGGCAGTTCCGCCCGATCTGGGCGCAGGAACCGACGGTCGCCCAGGTATCGATCATCGTGCCGCGGTCGACGTAGGCGCCGAGGTTGACGAAGCTCGGCATCAGCACCACGCCGGGGGCGATATAGGCGGACCGCCGGACGACGCAGTTCGGCACCGCCCGGAACCCGGCGTCGCGGAAGCGCGCTTCGTCCCAGCCGGCGAACTTGGGCGAGACCTTGTCGAACCACGGGGTCGCACCGCGGTGGGGATCGTCCGGTCCGCCGGGGATCGGCGCCGTGTCGTAGAGCCGGAAGGACAGCAGGACAGCCTTCTTGAGCCATTGGTTGACGCGCCAGCGCCCGTCCACCTTTTCCGCGACCCGGAGCGATCCGGAATCGAGCCCGTCCAGCACCGCCTCTATCGCCGTGCGCAGCGCCCCGCCGGTGACCGGGGAGATCGTTTCCCGATCCTCCCAGGCGGCGTCGATCGTCGATCGAAGCGTGTCTTCGCTCATGCGTTCCGGAGCCTCACGAGGGCGCTGAGTACGCAGAAAATCACCGCAGCGCCGTCGCTGTCAACACGGCCCCGAGAGTCGTTCGAGCCAGTCCGCGATATCGTGGGTCTGGTGGTGAATGTGCGGCCCTGCCGCGGCGTCTTCGTCCCAGGCCGCGCCGGTCCGCACCCAGACGGTGGTCATGCCCAGTTTCGCCGCCGGCGCGAGATTGTACGGAATGTCGTCCACCATCGCCGCCGTCTCCGCGTCGATGCCGTACCGCGCGCACAGGTCCCGGTAGCTCTCGATCTCCGGCTTGGGCCGGTAGCCCGCCGCCTCGATATCGTAGACCGCCTCGAAATGATCGCTCAACGCCAGCAGATCGAGAACCAGCCGTGCGTGGCTCGCGAAGGCGTTGGTGTAGATCACCTTGCGCCCGTCGAGGGCTGCGATGGCGTCCCGCATACGCGAGTCGGACCTGATCCCGGAATAGTCGAGCGCGCCCATATAGCTCTCGTACGTTCTCGGGTCGAGGCCGTGGTTCAGCATGAGTCCGCGCAGCGTTAGGCCGTACTTGCGGAAATAGTCCTTCTGGATCTCGTAGGCCTCGTCGGTATCGACGCCAAGGAAGTCCGACACGAAACTCCGCATCCGCCGGTCGAGTTCGGAGTACATCGGCGGCGGTACCCGATAGAGCGTGTTGTCGAGGTCGAACACCCAGGTCTCGATGCCGTCGACGCTGCGCATTTCGGTTTCCTGGTTCTGGCTCATGGAACTGTTTCCGGCGCTGCAAGGTGCCCGGCAGGTGGGATGACGCGGCCGTCCGTCCGCTCTATGCGGCCGGCCGGCCGGCCTCGGATCGGATGAGGGTTCCCATGCCGCGCTCGGTGAACACTTCGAGCAGGATCGCGTGCGGCACTCTCCCGTCGAGGATGATCGCGGCCTCGACCGACTTGTCGACGGCGTCGAGGCAGGTCTCGATCTTCGGGATCATGCCGCCGGTAATCGTTCCTTCCCGGATACAGTCGCGCGCCTCGCGGGCGATCATCTCTGCGATCAGGCCGCCGTCGCGGTCGAGCACGCCTTCGATGTCGGTAAGCATGAAGAGCCGCGCCGCGCCCATCGCCGCGGCGATGGCGCCCGCCACCGTGTCGGCGTTGATGTTGTATGTCGTACCGTCCTCGCCGACGCCGATCGGAGCGACGACCGGGATGATCGACGAACGCTCCAGGGTCTCAAGGACCTCGGCATTGATTGCGACCGGTTCGCCGACGAAGCCGAGATCGAGCACTTTTTCGATGTTCGAATCCGACCGCCGGTCGATCTGCCGCAGCTTGCGGGCCCGGATCAGGTCCCCGTCCTTGCCGGACAGCCCGACGGCAACCCCGCCCGCCCGGTTGATCGCGGTGACGATCTGCTTGTTGATCGATCCGCTGAGCACCATCTCGACGATCTCGACTGTGGCCCGGTCGGTCACCCGCAGGCCGTCGACGAAGTCGCTCTTGATCTTGAGGCGCTCCAGCATCTCGCCGATCTGCGGGCCGCCGCCGTGGACCACGACCGGGTTGATGCCGATCCGCTTCAACAGGACGATGTCGCGCGCGAACTCCGCCGCCAGCGACGGATCGCCCATTGCATGGCCGCCGTACTTCACCACGAAGGTCCGGCCGGCGTAGATCCGCATGTAGGGCAGCGCCTCGGACAGGGTGGCAGCCTTCGCCAGCCACATCGCGTGATCGGCCTCGTTCGGGCCTCCGGGTTCGGCGGTCGGTGTCTCGGCGCGCGTCATGGCGCGGCACTCTAGCCCAGGGGTCTGGCGCCGGCCAGCGCCGCGAGTTCGGCGCGGAGCCTCGGGATGCCTGCCCGCGACCGTGCACTGGTGACGATCAGCCGGGGATGCGCGGCAACATGGCCGGTGAGGCTCTCGCGCACCGAGTCCTCGATCGACCGCAGCATCCGGTCCGTCGTCTTGTCGGCCTTGGTGAGCACGCCCTGGAACGATACCCCGGTCTCGTCGAGCATCGTCATCAGTGCGCGGTCGCTGTCGTTCAGGCCGTGGCGGGCGTCGATCAGGAGGCAGAGCCGCTTGAGCGCCGCGCGGCCCCTGAGATAGGCCCGGACCAGCCGGTTCCAGCGTGCGATGTCGGTTTTTGCGGCCCGCGCATAGCCATAGCCCGGCAGGTCGACGAGCATCAGCCGGCCGCCCAGGTCGAAAAAGTTCAACTGGCGGGTGCGCCCCGGCGTGCGCGAGATTCGCGCCAGCGACCGGCGCCCGGTGAGCGCGTTGATCAGCGTCGATTTGCCGACATTGGAGCGTCCTGCGAAGGCGACTTCGGACAGGGCCGACGGCGGAAGCGCATCGATCGACGCGACCCCGGCGATGAAATCGCAGCGCCCGGCAAAAAGGCGGCGGCCGTCCTCGATGGCCGCGTCCGCGTCGCTGCCATCCTCGGCCGTTCCCGTCCGGTTGTCCGTCCTCTCCATTGCGCGCCGCGCTCAGGACGTGCTGCGGGTCGGTCGTTTGCGCTTGTTTCCGCCGGTGCGCTTGTTTCCGCTGGCGCGGCGTTTGGTCCGGGGCGGCGCCGCGTCTGCCTCCGAACTCTCGCGGCGCCGTTTCGCCTTGGCCGGCCCCGATGAACGCTTGCCGTCCCCGGCCGCTTCCGAGCCCGCGGGTGTGCCTGCGCCCGATCCCGCCTTGGTTCTGCCGCCGGGCAGTGCGACCGTCTGGCCCGACATCGTCACCCCCATCTGACGCATGATGATCCACTGCTGGGCGATCGACAGAAGGTTGTTCCATGCCCAGTAGATCACCAGTCCGGCGGGGAATTGCCCGAGCATGAAGGTGAAGACGATGGGCAGCATCAGGAAGATTTTCGCCTGCGTCGGGTCGGCCGGCTGCGGGTTCAGCTTTTGCTGCAGATACATGGTTCCGCCCATGATGAGCGGCCAGATGCCGATATTGGCGATCTGGAGGATCTCGGGGACTGTCCAGTCGATCAGCCCGAACACGGTGAGAATGCCCAGCGGATCCGGCGCCGACAGGTCCTGGATCCAGCCGAAGAACGGCGCGTGGCGCATCTCGATCGAGACGAACAGCACCTTGTAGAGGGCGAAGAAAACCGGGATCTGGATCAGGATCGGGAAACAGCCGCTGACCGGATTGGCGTTTTCCTTCTTGTAGAGGGCCATCATCTCCTGGTTCTGGCGGGCCCGGTCTTCCTTGAAGCGGTCGCGGATCTCCATCATCTTGGGCTGCAGCTTCTTGAGCCGGCTCATCGCCCTGTACGACTTGTTGGCGAGCGGGAAGAAGGCGATCTTGATCAGGACGGTGAGCAGAAGGATCGCGACTCCGAAATTGCCGATGATTCGGTTGAAATACTCCAGCACGTAGAAAATCGGCTTTGTCAGGAAGTAGAACCAGCCGAAATCGACCGCCAGGTCGAAGTTGACGATCCCGAGGTCCGCCTCGTAGGCATCGAGGAGACGCACCTCCTTGGCGCCGGCGAACAGCCGCTTCGTGACCTCCGCCGTCGCCCCGGGCTGAATGCTCAGCGTCTCGCCGAGGACGTCCACCTGGTACTTGTCGCGCCGGTCCTGGAGGGTGTGGACGAAACGGCTGGCGATGCTCGCTTCCTGGTCGGGGATCAGCGCCGCCAGCCAGTATTTGTCGGTTATGCCGATCCATCCGCCGACACTGGTCTGCGCGATCTTGCCGTCGTCCTCATCGGACACGTCGTCGTAGTCGACCTCCTTCAGCGTCTCGCCGAAAACGCCGAGCAGCCCCTCGTGCAGGATCCAGAAGCCGAACGTATCCGGCGTGTCGGTGCGCGAGATCAGCCCGTAAGGCTGGAGCGCGACCGCGCGCGGGCCGCGGTTGGTCACGCGCTGGGTGACGGTGAACATGTAATCGGCGTCGAGCGCGATCTCCTGGGTGAAGACCAGCCCCTCGCCGTTGTCCCAGGAAAGGGTCACCGGGCGGTCCGGCGTGAGCGTGTCCCCGACGGCGGACCACACCGTCTGCGGCGACGGAGTCGCGACGGCGGGGTCGGCTGGCACCCAGCCGAACTGGGCGAAGTAGGGCGACGACGAGCCGGGCGGGATGAACAGGCTGATCTGCGCGCTGTCGTCCTCGAGGGTTTCCCGGTATTCGGTGAGCAGCAGGTCGTCGATCCGCGCGCCTTTTAGGGAGAGCGAGCCGCTGAGCCGGCGCGAGTCGATCTTGACCCGCGGTTCCGGTGCGGCGGAAGGCGTCGACGTGCCGGCGTCTGCGGACGGAACCCCGGCCCTCGCGCCCGGCGGGGCGACTCCGACGCCGGGTACGCCGGGCGGCGATGCCGACGGTTCGGCGGTCCCGGCGGTTTCCGCGGCCGCCCGGCGTTCGGCTTCCGCCGCCTGCCGCGCCGCCTGTTCGCGCTCGAGGCGCGGCTGTTCGAACAGGAACTGGTAGCCGAGCAGGATCGCCACCGAAAAGACGATCGCGAACAGGAGGTTGCGCTGGTCCACGGCGACGCTCCTAGCGCGCGCGCCGCCAGGGCAGGCTCACGCGCTCCGGCACCGGGTCGGGGCCGCAGCCGCCCCAGGGATTGCATCGGACGATGCGGACGACGGCGAGCCACGCGCCGAGCAGCGGGCCGTGGCGGTCGAGTGCCTGGATGGCGTAGCCCGAACAGGTCGGCTGGAAACGGCAACTCATCGGCAGCACCGGAGAGATCATCCAGCGGTAGACCCAGATGGGCGCCTTCAGGAGGCCGGAGATAGCCCTATCGATCACGCCCCGCCCCGTTTCTGCGCCGTCCCGTCCCGCGGCTGCCCTCAGGAGTCCCGGCGCGCCGGACGGCGTCCTCGAGGTCCTGCACCAGCGCCGCGAAGGGGCGGGATACCGTCTCCCGCCGCCCGATCAGCACGTAGTCGCCGGCCTGACGCGCGCCGCCCTGCAGCACCTGCTCCGCGGCGGCGCGCAGACGCCGGCGCGTCCGGTTGCGGGCGACCGCATTGCCGACCTTGCGACTGACTGTGAAGCCGACCCGAACGCCTCCTGCCGGCGGATCCGCTTGCCGGTCGGCGCGAACCTGGAGGATCAACCCCGGCGTCACCGACTTCACCCCGCTGCGCGCCGCGCGCAGGAAGTCGCGCCGTTTCTTCAGTGTCTCGAGCACGGCGGCGCGCTCAGGCCGACAGACGCTTGCGACCCTTGGCGCGGCGGTTCGACAAAATCCTGCGGCCGCCCACGGTTGCGCGTCGGGCACGATATCCGTGGCGCCGTTTGCGGACCAGGACGCTCGGCTGAAAAGTGCGTTTCAAGGCGAAACTCCAGGCTCGGACCGAGTCCGAAACAAGGCCCGCTGTATAGGGTTTCCCCCCGGTCGAGTCAATGCGCCAAGGGGCCGGGGCGTTTACGGCGAGAGTGCGTCCTCGATGCCTGGGGGATAGAGCGATGCCACCCTGGCGCCGCCGAAGGTCTGCCAGCTTACCAGCTCGTTGGGATCGTCGAGATGAAGCTCGAAAACGACCTCCCTGGTCTCGTCTCGTTTCATCTCGCGGATGCGCGTCCAGTAGGGCATGTCGTTGGGATGCCATTCCTCGCGCTTCCATTCATTCCAGGTGAGGTCCCCGACGTTGCAGGTGCGGGTCAACTGTTCGCGCTGCGGCAGACAGGTGGAATCGATGATGAACATGTTGTCGTTGGGGAGGCGGTGGGCATCGCCCATCGCCCAGGAGATCACGCGGTCGGGATCGTCGTCGTCCGATGACGTCCAGACCTCTCGGACGGTCCGGCTGTCCTCGTCGACCGCGTATTCGATGGCCCGGGCGAAGCATTCGTGCGGCGCCGCCTGGGGGTCGTAGGGCTGGGCGCGGCACAGGCCGTTGTCGTACATCACGATGGTTCGATCGACCGTCACCCGGGGGTTGTGGCCGTGATAGTGCCAGCGCAGATCGTGCGCCGGTTCCAGCAGTTTTTCCTTCTGCGGGCTTTTCCAGTTGCCGTGATCGCCGAGGATCCACCGGATCCGGTCGGACTCCTTGTCGATCTTGATGATCGCGTCCTGATGGCGCAGCGAGACGATCACGCTGTCGTCCACAGGATCGTAGGTGATGCCGTTCCCGTGGGTCCAGTCGAGATGCCTGGGGAATCCGCGATTGTGCCAGTAGACCTCCATCAGGTGGTACGACCAGCGGTACACGTCGAGATGGTCGAACGTATCCCAGCTCCAGACGATTTCCCCTTCGGGCGTGAACTCGACGAACCGGTCGCCGACGACGGGCTGGGTCGCCCGCGGCGCATCGGGGTCGGTTTCGCTGGTGAAATAGTTGTCGATCATCCGCGCGTTCGCGGTCATCGCCAGGAAATTGCCGTTCGGCATCTGGTGCGGCTGGTGGTGCATGCTGGCCGCCGCGATGGGGATCGCCCCCTCGACCGGCCCGGCCGGCCGGCCGGAAGCGTAGAACATGCGGATCACGTTCCCGGTCATGTCCATCTCGACCGACCGGAAATCGACATGGTGAAAGAACAGGTTGCCGTTGGCGAGTTGGTGGACACCGGCAATCCGCGCCTCCGAACGGAAATACCAGACGACCTCCCCCTCCTCGTCGAGGGCCATCAGCAACCCCCAGCGGGTGGTGAAACGGACCTGCGCCGGTGTCATGAAAGACTGCCGGCTGTTCACCCGGCGGCGCACGCTCAGGAGCGTGAGGCCGGGCTGCATCTGCGAGGTGCGCGCCGATCTAACGGTAATCGTCGGCCATTCGGCGCTGTCCGCGGGGAGGGGCGGTGTGCGGTAGACCAGCGTCACCGGCGCCGCATCGCCCGCCTTCACCGTGATGCGATGGTCGGTGTCGGCCCGCATACCCACGATCGGCAGGCCTTCGGCGGGATTGCAGTCGGCGCCGTAGACGACCGAGCGGGTCCGGCGGCCGTCGTCGATCGTGAGCCTGGTCGCGGCCGGAGCGGCGGTCTCGAAGCGGACGAAGGCCACGAGCGGGACGTTCGGGTTGGGGTTCTTCTCGACAACCGGCGCGGTCAGAAACGCGGTCATTTTAGTCTCCGTGGAACGTCCTGCGGTCCGCGGCTAGAGAATGAGCCATTCGGGCAGCCAGGCGGGGAAGGGCGCCGACATTATCGCGTGCGCCAGAGGTTCGTGAAATGTCATGCGGATTATGCGGTCATAGAACCAGACCATCAGCGCCCATACGGCCAGCGCGTAAACGGCGGCAACGGATGTCCGCATCCCGCCCCAGGTCAGCAGATAGGCGAACACGAATATCGGCAGGGCGAGCTTCTGGCCGATGACGAAGGCGAGGACGATCGTTGCCGCGAGCCATGCCAGGAACAGAATCGACCGCGTCAGCATCGCCTGGTTCGCACCGGCGTCGATCAGCGTGCGCAGCCCCGAAGCGAGTTCTGCGCGCAGCGACCGCGCGTCCCTGAGCAGCGCAACCGCCGCGAGGGCGACCCCAGGCATCGCCATGACCAAGGGAAATTGCCCGACCTCTCTCGTCCATCCGGCGGCGGTCCACGCCGCGGCGGCGAACACCGCAAGGAAAAGCAGGGAGACCGGGAACGACATCAACGGGTTTCTCGCCCGTCCCTCGCCAATCTGCGAGGCGCCCGCTTCCGCGTTCGACCTGATCGTGCTGCGCGCCGAGAGAACGATGGTCAAGATGCCGAGCGCGAGGACGATGAGAACGATCGGATTGCCGAGCCATCCGATGCCGTCGTAGGTCCGCATGCTGAGCAGGAAACGGTTCTCGACGATGGTGCCCAGAATCAGCCCGAGGATGAGCGGAGGCCGGGCCCATCCTCCGGCTTTCATCAGATAGCCGACGACGCCGAACAGGAAGCAGGTGACCCAGGCTTCGATGGTCGAGAGGCCGCCGAGCCAGGCGCCCATGAACACGAACACGATGACGCCCGGAACCAGCAGATGCCCCGGCAGGAAGGCGAGCCGCGCCACCTGCCGGCTCCACACCATCAACAGCCCGGCCGCGACGAGATTGGCGATCACCAGCATCCACACCATCGAGAACGTGACGTGCAGTTCTGTCGTCAGCATGTCCGGGCCGGGCCGGATGTCCTGCAGGATCAGCGCGCTCAGCAGGATTGCGGTTCCCAGACTGCCGGGAATCGCGAAGGCGACCGCAGGGATCAGGGCGCCGCCCTTGGTCGCGTTGTTGGCGGCCTCCGGCGCGATGACGCCGCGGATATCGCCCTGGCCGAACCTGCTCTTGTCCCGCGCCGACTGCACCGCGTGGCCGTAGGCGACCCAATCGACGATCGCGGCTCCAAGGCCGGGCAGCATGCCGACATAGGTGCCGATGGCTGCGCAGCGAGTCGCCAGCCAGCCGTGCCGGACGGCATCTCGCACCCCGTCGCGGATGCTGCTGCCGCTATCCGCGCTCCGGGCTTCGCGGGCGATCGAAATGTTGCGGGTGGCCAGCTCCATGAGCTCCGGGATGGCAAAAATGCCGAGCACCACGGGAATGAGCGGCAGGCTGTCGACGAGAAATTCGAGATCCAGCGTGTAGCGCTCCTCCGCCACCGTCTGCGCGGTTCCCACCGTCGACAGCAGCAGCCCCATGGCGGCGGCGGCGAGACCCTTGACCATCGAGCCGCCGCTCAGTGCGCCCACCATGGCGAGCCCGAGAAGCGCGAGCGCGAATATCTCGGGCGAGCCGAAGGCGAGGATCAGCGGCTGAACGATGGGCAGGGAGACCGCCAGCGCGACCGCGCCGAAGACGCCGCCGTAGGCGGAGACCGCGAACGCGGCGCCGAATGCGCGCGGCGCCTCGCCGCGCTGGGCGAGGGGATACCCGTCGAGGATAGTCGCCTGCGACGCCGCGGTCCCTGGGATGCCGAGCATCACCGAGGCGATGGTGTCGCTGGTGGTGGTCACGGCAAACAGGCCGAGAAGCAGCGCGATGGCGCTCAGCGGCTCCATGTCGAAGGTGAACGGCAGCAGCAGCAGCATGCCGATGATGCCGCCGAGTCCGGGAACGGCCCCGAACCAGATACCGATGAAAATGCCGAGCGCGAGGAACGCCAGGACCTGCAATTCGAAGACCGACGCGAGGCCCGTGACCAGGGCGTCGAGCATTGGCTATCGCCGGACGGGAGGCGGGGCGGACCGGGTCCGGGCGGGGCAGGGCCGGCCCCCGCCGCCCGCCGCGGACCCCTGCCTCAGCGGATGATCGACTTCAGGTATTCCTTCGCCTTCGGGTCGATTTTTGTGTAACCGCGGAGCAGGTTGCCCGCCTTCTCCCCGGGCAGCCAGGCCGGCTCGGCCTTGGAAGATTTCGTGAAGTTGGCAACCGTCCGCTTGTCGGCCCAGTTCGCCTTGTAGGCCTCGCGCATCGCGGCCACGATGTTGTCCGGGACCCCCGGCGGCAGCATCAGCCACATCGCCCAGATCTGGTGCGCGGCGAACCACTTGTAGGCGTCGAACATGGGGCCGGACGGCGCCTTGCCCTTCACCTTCTTGTAGAAGGCGACGAAGTTCGGCAGGTCGCCGTAGGGCGCACCGAGATCCATCGGTGTGTCGGACCCTTCCGGGAACGCCGAGTGATAGAACAGGTCGATCGCCCGGCCGTCCTTGACCAGGTCCTTCTTGTAGAACACCCAGTAGCCGATATCGCCGGTCGAGATCGCCTGGATCTCGTTCTGCATCAGCGCCGCCTTCAGCTTGGGCTGGTTCTTGTAGCCGATGGCGAAACGATAGGGGATGCCCAACATATCGAAGGAAAAGCGCGAGAAGAGGCCGAGCGCGCCGCCCGGAATCCGCGCTCCGACATTGAAATCCTTCGCCTTGAGAATGTCCTCGCGGCCCTTCAGTCCGCCCGCGAGATCCGAGCGCACGACGGTCATGAAGGCGACGCCCATGACGCCGACCGCATTGAACTCCGCCGGAACGTACTTGACGCCCTTGAGACCGAGCAGCAGGCCGGGGAAGTTCATCGGCCCCCAGAGCATCTGGGTGCCGTCCTTCTTGGCCCGGTTGAAGACGAAGTTGATACCTTTCTGGCCGCCGCCGCCGACGATGTTGCGCACCTTGATGGTCGGTTTGCCGGGGACGTGATCGGAGAAGGTCTTGGCGAAGCGCTGCGCCTGCCTGCTCAGTCCGCCGCCGGCGCCGGCGGGTACGATGAATTCGATTGTCTTGCCCGAAAAGTCCTGCGCCGCGGCGGGCAGCCCGGCGATCGACAGCCCCAGACCGCCAAGGCCGGCAATCAGGTACGTTGAAATTTTGACCATATTCGCGCTCCCTGTTTTCGTCTTCCGACGGTAAATCGGTGCGGTGGCGCAGATCAAGGCGGTTGTCGGCTCGCCCGCAGGATTCCGTCCTTCGTCCGCGCCGGGACGCAATCCGGGCATCGACAACCCGGCGGCCGTAGGATAAGCCACGGTCGGGAGATTACCGGAGAGTGCGGGACGATGTCTGAGACCAACGCTTCCGCCGGCGGGCTGAACGTCAAGCGGCTGCTGCCCATCGTCGTCCTGGTGGCGGGCCTTGTCGCCTTCTTCGCCTTCGACCTCGACAGGTTCATCACCCTCGATGCGCTCAAGACCCACCGGGCAGCGCTCCAGGAATGGGTCGCCTCCCAGGGCGTTGTCGCATGGCTAGTCTATGCCCTCGTCTACATGGCGGCGGTGGCGTTCTCGGTGCCGGGCGGTGCGGTGTTGACGATTGCCGGGGGGTTCATGTTCGGACCCTACGTGGCGACAGCGGTCGTTGTCGTCGGCGCGACCTGCGGCGCCACCGTCCTGTTTCTCGCCGCCCGTTATGCCTTCGCCGACTATCTGCGCCAGAAGGCGGGCGGCGCGATGCGGCGGATGGAGGCCGGGTTCAACGAAAACCCGGTGAGCTACATGCTGATCCTCCGCCTCGTCCCGCTGTTCCCGTTCTGGCTGGTCAATCTGGTGCCCGCCTTTCTCGGCGTATCCATCCGAACCTATTTCCTGAGCACGCTGTTCGGCATCGTTCCGGGGACGTTCGTCTACACGCTGGTCGGCGACGGTGCGGGTGCGGTGCTCGATGCGGGCGGCGACCTCGACCTCGGGATCATTTTCGAGCCGCGCATCCTCGCCCCCATCGTCGGGCTCGCGGTGCTCGCCTGCATTCCTGTCGTGTACAAGCGTCTGAGGGCCCGGCGCGGAGCGCGCCCGTGACACGCCATCGGGTCGATCTCTGCGTTATCGGCGCCGGTTCGGGCGGACTGAGCGTCGCCGCGGGCGCCTCGCAGATGGGCGCCTCGGTGGTTCTGATCGAGCGCGACCGCATGGGCGGCGATTGCCTGAATGTCGGCTGTGTCCCGTCGAAATCCCTGATCGCGGCGGCCGGCGCGGCCGAGGCCGCCCGCGGCGCCGGGAGGTTCGGCATCCGTCTTCCGGCGCCCGAGATCGATTACGCCGCGGTGCACGACCATGTCCACGGGGTCATCGCGGCGATCGCGCCGCACGATTCGGTCGAGCGCTTCGAGTCCCTCGGGGTCACCGTAATCCAGGAACACGGCCGCTTCTCCGGGCCGCGGACGGTGATCGCCGGGGAGCACGAGATCGAGGCCCGGCGCTTCGTCATCGCCACCGGCTCGCGCCCTGCCGAGCCGCCGATTCCCGGCCTCGACGGCGTTTCCTATCTCACCAACGAGACCGTGTTCGAACGCACGCAACTGCCGTCGCCGCTGATCGTCATCGGCGGCGGGCCGATCGGGCTCGAACTCGCCCAGGCGTTTCGCCGTCTCGGCGCCGAGGTGACGGTTGTCGAGATGTTCGCGGTGCTCGGAAAGGACGATCCCGAACTCGCCGAGATCGTCGCCACCCGGCTCCGCAAGGAGGGTGTCGACATCCTCGAAGGGGTTCGCATTGCCCGCGTCGCCGCGGCGGACGGGGGTGTCGCGGTCGAGATCGAGGACGACCGGGGCGCCCGGACCCTCGCGGCCGCCCACCTTCTGGTCGCTGCCGGGCGCCGCCCCAATATCGACGATCTCGGGCTCGAGGCGGCGGGCATCGAACGCCACCGGGCGGGCATCGCGGTCGACGACCGGCTGAGGACGACCAACCGGCGGGTCTTCGCGGTGGGCGACGCCGCCGGCAAGTTCCAGTTCACCCACGTTGCGGGTTACCACGCCGGCATCGTCATCCGTAACGCCCTGTTCCGCATCCCGGCCAGGGTGGACGACCGCGCCGTCCCCTGGGTGACCTACACCGACCCCGAACTCGCCCATGTCGGAATGACCGAGGCGGCGGCGCGCGAGCGCGCCGGCGATATCCGGGTGCTGCGTTTTCCGTTCGCGGAGAACGACCGCGCCCAGGCCGAACGGGCGGCCGACGGCTTCGTCAAGATCGTCGCGTCGAAGAAGGGCAGGGTGCTCGGCGCGAGCATCGTTGGCCCCCACGCCGGCGAGCTGATCCAGACATGGATCATGCCGGTCGCGCGCGGGATGCATGTCAAGCATGTCGCCGGCCTGATCCTGCCCTATCCGACCTTGGGCGAGGCCAACAAACGGGCGGCGGGTTCGTTCTTCACGCCGACCCTGTTCGGCCCGCGGGTCAAGCGCATGGTGCGCCTGCTGGCCCGCCTCGGCTGATTCCTCCCGGCGCCCGGTCGGCGCGGGACCCCGGCAACCGGGCTCAATCTTCCTCGAAACCGCTCGCGAACATCGCCGCGATGGCCTCGAGCGCCGCGTCTGCGTCGGCGCCGGACGCGGCGATCTCGACCCGCGCCCCCCGCGTCGCTGCCAGCATCAGCAGACCCATGATCGAGAGCGCCGAGACCGTGTGTCCGTTGCAGCCGAAACGGATATCGGCGTCGAACGCCTCCGCCGCCGCCGCGAGTCTGGCGGCGACGCGCGCGTGCAGCCCGCGTTCGTTGATGACCTCGACCTCGCGGCGGACGATGCCCGGGTCGGCCGTCATCCGCCCCTGTCGCCGAGCAGTTGCGAGGCGACGTTGATGTATTTGCGCCCCGCCTCCTGCGCCGCGTCCACCGCGTCCGCCAGCCTCTCGCGGCTGCGCACGCTCGACAGCTTGACCAGCATCGGCAGGTTGACCCCGGCGATGACCTCGATGCGGCCCTCCTCCATGAGCGAGATCGCGAGATTCGACGGTGTGCCGCCGAACATGTCGGTCAGCAGGATGACCCCGCTGCCGCTGTCGGTCCGCGCGACGCTGTCGGCGATATCGCGGCGGCGCGCCTCCGCATCGTCGTTCGGGCCGATGCAGACCGTCTCGGTCAGTTCCTGCGGCCCGACCACATGCTCGAGCGCGGCGACCAGTTCGGCCGCCAGATTGCTGTGGGTGACAAGCACCATGCCGATCGTACCCATTGCTCCATCCTGTCACGAACCGGCGGGATTGGCGAGGCTGCGGGCAGGGGAGGGCGCGGGCTATCCCGCGTCATCCGTCGGCAGCCCGCGAACGGCGAGGCGTATCTTCGCTGCGGCCGAGACCTCGAACGGGGCGATCTGGAGCCGCGGCAGCGCGGCGCCCGCGAAATGCCATCGATCGGCGGCGGGGAGCCGCGTCGGGCGCCCGTCCGCCAGAAGCTCGACGGCGAGCGCGAGGCGCGCGCGCGGCAGCCAGCCGAGCGTCAGGATGCCGAGCCCGCGCACCTCGATCTGCCCGGCCAGAACCGCGGGGGGGCTGGCTTCGAGAGATCCGTCCACCGCCCGGACATCGACCTGGTCGTCGGCGACGAGAACGGCACCCCGGTCGATCAGCCGGAGCGCCAGATCCGACTTGCCGCTGCCGGACGGGCCGAGCAACAGGATCCCGCGCCCGTCCACGGCGACGCAGCTTGCGTGGATCAGCGCCATTCTTCAGGCCGCCGGAAGGCGTACGGTGAAACGCGCACCCGCGATATCCCCGTTCCCGTCGTAGCGGTTGGACGCCGAGATCGAGCCGGCGTGGGCCTCGACAATCTGACGCGAGATGGCGAGCCCGAGCCCGGAATGGCCGCCGAACCGCTCGCCTTCCGGCCGCTGGCTGTAGAACCGCTCGAAAACCGAGTCGAGGTTTTCCTCCGGGATGCCCGGGCCGAGGTCGTCCACCGTGATCCGCAGCATGCCGTCCTCCTGCGCCGCCGCGATCCGCACCGGCGCGCCGGCGGGGCTGAAGGAGAGCGCGTTGGCGAGCAGGTTCTCGAATACCTGGACCAGCCGGCTCTCGATACCCACGGTCCGCAGCGGCCCGACGCTGCGCTCCAGTTCGAGCGGTTTGACCGTGTCCGCGGTGACCCTGCCGATGTCGACAAGGGTTTCCAGCAGGCGGCCCACGTCGATCTCGACCATCTCGGCGCGGGCGAGTTCGGTGTCCAGTTTCGACGCCTCCGCGATGTCGGAAATCAGGTGGCCGAGCCGCTTCACATCGTCGCGGGCGATGGTCATCAACTGGCGCTGACGCGCGGGATCGGGAACCCGGCCGGCGGTCTCGACCGCGCTGGCGAGCGAGGTCAGGGGATTCTTGATTTCGTGCGACACATCGGCGGCGAAGCGCTCGACCGCTTCCATCCGGTTCCACAGGTCCGCCGTCATGTCGCGCAGCGCCCCCGACAGGTCGCCGATCTCGTCGCGCCGTCCGGTAAAATCGGGGATAGTCTGATGTTCCCCCTCGCCACCCTTGACCCGCCGCGCCGCTTCGGCGAGCCGCCTGACCGGCCGCGCGATCGCGTTGGCAAGATAAAGCGAGAGGACCACCGTCAGCGCAAGTGCGACCCCGAACACCTGGATGATCGCGAGCCGCACGTCGCGCACCGCCGCCCGCACCCCGCTGCCATCGGCGCTCAGCATCAGCGCGCCGAGCACCCGCTTGAAACGCTGTACGGGAACGGCGGCGATCAGCACCATCTCTCGCTCTGCGTCGAAACGCACTCTGGCCCGCGCTTCGCCGGCGAGCGCGGCGGCCGCTTCCGGATAGTCGTCCGCTCTCTGGGGTGCGCGCTCTACGTAGTCGTGCGGCCGGAAGCGGCCGGGCAGGAGGTCGAGCGCCCCGTCGTAGGCGGCGGCGATCAGGCGGGGAAACAACCCCTCGTCCGCCGGCGGCGGCAATGCCTCTTCCTGCACCGCGGCGCCGGTGCCGACCATGTCGTCGCGGCTGTCGGCGACCAGCGCCCCGCCGCTGTCGAACAGCCGCGCGCGGGCGCGGGTCGGCCCGACCAGGCGCCGCAGCATCGGTCCGGCCAGATCGGGGCTGAGCGCCCGGCCCTCGCCGGAAGCGGCGCCGACCGCGCCCTCGCCGAGCGCGCCGGCGAAGATCTCCGCCTGGGTGCCGAGCGAGGCGAGTTCGGTCTCGACCAGCTCCTCCTCGTACTGCCCGAGATAGAGCAGTCCGGCCACGAGCACACCGAGAGGCAGCATGTTGACCGTCAACACGCGCCGCGTGAGAGGCGAGATCATGCGCGGAACCTCGACCGCCGGGCGCAGCCGCGGGGGTCAGTCCTCGCGGTAGCGGTAGCCGATGCCGTAGAGCGTTTCAATATGGCCGAAATTTTCATCGACGAGCCGGAATTTCCTGCGCAGGCGCTTGATGTGGCTGTCGATCGTGCGGTCCTCGACGAAGATGTGCTCGCCGTACGCGGCGTCCATCAACTGGCCGCGCGACTTGACGTGGCCGGGATGAAGGGCCAGCGCCTTGACGATCAGGAATTCGGTGACCGTCAGGTCGATCGACCGGCCGCGCCAGGAGCAGAGATGGCGCGATTCGTCGAGCGTGAGCGCCCCCCGCGACAGCGCGGCATCCGCCCCGGTTCCGCCGTCCGGTTTGCCGTGGCGCCGCAGCACGGTGCGGATCCGTTCCAGCAGGAGGCGCTGCGAAAACGGCTTGGTAATATAGTCGTCGGCGCCGACCCTGAGGCCGAGGACCTCGTCCACCTCGTCATCCTTCGACGTCAGGAAGATGATCGGCATGTCGGAGCGTTTGCGCAGCCGCTGCAACAACTCGATCCCGTCCATCCGCGGCATCTTGATGTCCAGTACGGCGAGATCGGCGGGATCGGCGGTCAGACCCTGAAGCGCCGCCGCCCCGTTGGTGAAGCAACAGACCGCGAAACCCTCGGCCTCCAGCAGCATCGACACCGAGGTCAGGATGTTGCGGTCGTTGTCGACCAGCGCGATTCGTTGTGTCACGGCTCCCCCGGGCGCGGCGTGCGGCCGCCCCGTTAGATGGGGTCGCGATCCGCGGCGGCAAGACCCGGCGTTGACCGGCTGCGCCGCTGCGGTCCAGAGTCCCCGCCATGACGGCTGAGCGGACCGCCTTCGCCGCCGAGGCGCGCCGGATCGTCCGGAGCGCGGGGACGGGGACGCTCGCAACCCTGATCGGATCCGGCCGCGCTCCCTACGCCTCGCTGGCGTTGACCGCCTGCGACTAGGGCGCGCGCCCGCTCCTGCTGGTTTCCGAACTGGCCCAGCACACCCGCAACCTCCGCACGGACCCGCGTGCGGCGATCGCTTTCGACGCGGCCGCGGGGCGCGGCAATCCGCTGTCCGGCCCCAGGGTCACGCTGTTGGGCGTGATGGAGCCGGTCGCGGACGCGGCGCTCACGGCCCGCTATACGAGGCGCCACCCGGAGGCGGAGGACTATCTCGCGCTCGGCGATTTCAGCTTGTGGCGGCTCGCTGTGGAGCGCGCGCATCTGGTCGCCGGTTTCGGCGCGGTCCGCCGGCTCGCCGGCCGTGAGGCCACGATCCCTCCAGCCCCCGCCCTCGCCGCGGCGGAGGCCGGGATCGTCGAGCGAATGAATGCCCGCCATGCCCGTGCGCTGGCGACCCTGGCCGGAGCGGATGGGCCGGATGCCGGCGTCTGGACGATGACCGGAATGGATCCCGAGGGACTCGACATCCGCGGCCCCGGCGGACTGCGGCGCGCCAACTTCGGATGCCGGGCGGAGACCCCCGCCGACGCCCGCCGGGCGGTCGCCCGCCTGGTTCGAGAAGCCCGCCGCCGGGCGGTTCGACGATCCCTCTCCGGGCGCCCGGGCGCCGGTTGAATCGCCGCGGGACACGCACTAGGTTGCCGCCTGTACGCAAGCTCCCCGTCCGTCCTGCCTGAGCGCGGCGCCGGCCGGGCCGGTGCCCCGGGGCGACGCCCTTTCCGCACCAAACTCGGGAGATCGAGAGTGCAACGAACCGGATCCGCAGCAAGTTCGTGGGGGCTGGAGAATCACGGGCTTGCCAATCTCGGCGCGGTCCACTGGAACCCGTTCGTTCCCGCCCTCTACGAACACGGGCTGAGGCGGGGCGAGGGGCTGCTGGCCCGGGGCGGCGGCTTCGCCACCCGGACCGGGGAGTACACCGGGCGGTCGCCCAAGGACAAGTTCATCGTCGACGAGCCCGGTTCGTCCGGCGACATCTGGTGGGGCCCGGTCAACAACCGGATCTCCGAACGGCATTTCGACATCGCCCACAAGCGGATGATCGCCTACCTGCAGAACCGCGAGGTGTTCGTGCAGGATGTCTTCGCAGGCGCCGACCCCGATCACCGCCTGGCGGTCCGCGTGGTGACCGAGCAGGCCTGGCACAGCCTGTTCGCCCGCAACATGTTCATCCCGCCGACGGACGAACAGCGCGCCGGTTTCAGGCCCGAGTTCGCCGTGCTGCATGCGCCGAATCTGCACTCGGTGCCGGAGATCGACGGCACGCGTTCCGAGGTCGGGGTTCTCCTCAACTTCGCCAGACGAATGATCCTGGTCACCGGGTCGCACTACACCGGCGAGATCAAGAAGACCATCTTCTCGGTTCTCAACTACCTGCTGCCGGGCCGCGGCGTGCTGCCGATGCACTGCTCCTCCAACATCGGCCCCGGCGGCGACACGGCGATCTTCTTCGGCCTGTCCGGCACCGGCAAGACGACGCTGTCGGCGGATCCGACGCGGACGCTGATCGGCGACGACGAGCACGGATGGTCCGACAACGGCGTCTTCAACTTCGAGGGCGGCTGCTACGCCAAGACGATCAACCTGTCCGCCGAGGCCGAACCCGAAATCCACAGCGCCTGCTTCCGCTTCGGCACCCTGCTCGAGAACGTGGTGATCGATCCGGCGACCCGGGAGCCCGACTTCGACGACGCCTCGCTGACCGAGAACACGCGCGCGTCCTACCCGCTGCATTATCTCGGCAGCATCGTCGAGTCGGGCATGGGCGGCCACCCGTCCAACATCGTGATGCTGACGGCAGACGCCTTCGGCGTGCTGCCGCCGATCAGCCGGCTTACCCCGGAACAGGCGATGTACCATTTCCTGTCGGGCTACACCGCGCGGCTCGCCGGCACCGAACGCGGCCTCGGCAGCGAGCCGGAGGCGACGTTCTCGACCTGCTTCGGCGCCCCCTTCCTGCCGCGCCATCCCACCGTCTACGCCCGGCTTCTGGGCGAGCGGATCGCCCGCCACGGCGCCGCCTGCTGGCTGGTCAACACCGGCTGGAGCGGCGGCGCTTTCGGCGTCGGCGAGCGGATGAAAATCGGCCATACCCGCGCCATGGTGCGCGCCGCCGTCGAGGGCAAGCTCGCCTCCGTTGCCGTTGCGCCCGACCCCAATTTCGGGGTCCTGGTCCCCGAGACTGTGCCCGACGTGCCGCGGGAGGTGCTGAGCCCGCGCAACACCTGGTCCGACAAGGGCGGCTACGATTCCACCGCCCGCGGCCTCGCGCAGCGGTTCCAGGCCAATTTCGAGCAGTTCGAGGACGCGGTGGACGAGAAGGTCCGCGCCGCCGCCATCCGCGCCGCGGCGTAGAGGGCAGGGCCCCGGCGCCCGGCGATCTTCAGACCCGCGCCGCCCCCGTTTCGGCCCTGTCCCGGTATCTCCTGCCCGCGGGCGTCAGGCGGTAGCGCTGGTTGCGCGCGCGCGGCGCGTCGGGCCTCGTCATCTCGATAAAGCCGCACCGCAGGGCGGGCCGGAGGTAGCTGTAGAGAAAGCCCGGGCGGTGGGCGAGCCGCAGCCGCGCCATCAGCTCCCGGGCGGGCAGGGGGCCGTCGTCCATCGCCCGTACGAGGCGCTCGACTTGTTCGGTAACTTGTTCGCTTTCATGTTCGGCCGCAAGATACCCGGCGACCACGTTGCGGATCATCCGCAGGGCGAACGCCACGAACCCGGTGGACTCGCCGGCCTCGCCGCTGTCCCGGAGCGCCCGGTAGTACTCGGCGCGGTGGTCGCGGACCGCGCTTTCCAGCGGAAGGGCGGCGAACAGCGGTTTCCAGCGGGACAGAATGAGGGTCTGCCACAGCCTGCCCAGGCGCCCGTTGCCGTCCTCGAACGGATGGATGAATTCGAATTCGAAGTGGAACACGGAACTGGCGACCAGCGGATGCTCATCCGTTCGCTCGAGCCAGTCGAGCAGGTCGGACATCAGGAAATCCACCCGTGCGGCGGGCGGCGCCACGTGGACAACGCCTTCCGGCCCCGAGACGCCGACGTTTCCCGTCCGGAAACAGCCCGGGCGGTCGACGAGCCCGTTCATCATCGTCGCGTGCGCCTGCAGCAGATCGGAGGCCGAATGCGGGGTCCATTCCGGCATGGCGTCGTAGGCCGCGAAAGCGTTGCGCACCTCCAGCAGTTCGCGCGGCGGCGCCAGAACCCGTTTGCCGTCGAGTACGGCGGTAACCTGATCGAGGCTGAGGGTGTTGCCTTCGATCTCCACGGTGCCCTGTACGGTTTTGATGCGGTTGGCCCGATGCAGCGCCGGACGTGCAGCTCCGGGGCTGCCGGCCTCGATCCTGCCCAGGGCCTCGCCGATCTCGGCGACATGGCGCAGGATGTCCGGCGTGATGCGGTAGGGAGGGCGCCAGGTTCCCGTCTTTTCCGGGGGCAGGGCGTTCACGGGCAGACCCCTGCGCCGGTGGGAGAGAGTGTCGGGCGAGGGCGCCGTCCGGGCGGCCCGTTCGGAGCCGCCGCCTCGCTGCGTTCAAGAAATTCGTAAATTCCGGACAGCACCTCGTCCGGCCGCCGCAAATGGCACTCCCACACGGTCAAAACCCGCCACCCGTCATCGCTCTTCGAAAGGGAATTATAGGGGAATAATTGCCAGGGTTGAGCGACCGAACTGCTCCCCAGGCCCCTCAATCTGCCAACAGGGAAGGGCGGCGACCGCTGCACGGGCTTCGTGTCCGCCGCTCCGGATTCCGGGCCCTGTGCGGCGTTATTTCTTCAGCGTCGCGACGATGGCTTCGATGCGTTCCAGCGCATTGCGGGCGCTCGCCGCCTCCTCGCGGATCGCGCGCAGCGTTTCCTCCCCGTCGGCGGCCGTCACCTCCAGCCGGGCGTCGGCCAGGTTGTTGATGACCACCGCGATGACCAGGTTGATCATGATCACCGCCGCCAGCATCACGAAGCTCACGAAGAACAGCCACGACATCGGGTGAAGCTCCATCGCGACATACATCACGTCCGTCCAGTCCTCCAGCGTCATCACCCGGAACAGGGTGAGCAGCGCGATGCCGAGCGAGTTCCAGTGCACCGGATCGTGGTCGCGGAACAGGTGCACGCCGGCGACCGCGTACACGTAATAGACCACCGACAGCAGCAGCATGACGTTGCCGAGCCCCGGCAGCGAGCGGATCAGGGTCGCGATGATGAGGCGCAGCTGCGGGACCACGGTGATGACCCGCAGCACCCTGAGCAGCCGCGCAAGCCGGGCGATGAGGGCGAAGTCCCCGGTATCGGGGATGAAGGCGAGCACCAGGACGGTGAAGTCGAACAGGTTCCACCCGTCGCCGAAATAACGCGCGAAACGCGGGGCCACGGCGGTGAGCTTGACCGCGGCCTCGACGACGAAGACGGCAAGCGCGACGTCGTAGGCGAGCGAGATGGCGGAGCCGAACCGGCCGCCGATGGTCGGGCTGGTCTCGATGCCGAGGCCGACGGCGGTCATCAGGATCATCGCCACGATGGTGGCGTCGAAGGTGCGCGCGGCGGCCACGCGCTGGCACACCCGCCTCACTCGGTTCATGCGCAGCAACTCCCGTCGTGAAGCCCGGCGCCCTTGCGTTGCGGGCGCCGGACGGTCTTTCCCTTCATCGCCGACGGGCGCGCATCCGGCAAGCCTCTCCGTCTTCCCCGCGGCCCGAATCGGCGCTCGCCATGAGGCGGCCGGTTTGCTCATATAGAGGGGGCGCGGGGCGCCGGGCGAGGCAGCATGACCATCATCTCCGTCGAAGGGTTCATCGATACCCATGTGCATACCGGCCCGGCGCCGTTTCGCCGGATCGGCGACACCATCGACGTCGCCCGCTGGTGCCGCGAGGCGGGCATGGCCGGCATCGTCGTCAAGAGCCATTTCGAGGCGACCATCGCCAAGGTCTACCATGCCCGCAAGGAGGTGCCGGACCTCGGCGTCTATGCCGGAATCGCGCTCAACCGCGGGGTCGGCGGCATCAACCCGGGCGCTGTGGAACAGGCGCTGCGGCAGGATGCCAAGGTGGTCTGGATGCCGACCATCGATGCCGAGAACCATGTCCGGGTGTTCGGCGCCGCAGGTGCGTTCGGCGCAATCGGCTCGGGCAGCTACGCCAACGAATCGAAATACCCCTCGACCGGCCCCTACAGCGTGCTGCAGAGCGGCCGCCTGACCGCCGAGGCGAGGACGGTGATCGACATGATCGCCGACTTCGACGCGGTGCTGGCGACCGGACATCTGAGTGAGCGGGAAATCCGCGCCGTCGTCGATTACGCGCTCGCCCGCGGCCACGACAGGATCGTCGTCACCCATCCCGAGATGCAGTGCCCCGACCTTTCCATCGATGCCCAGACGGAACTCGCCCGCGCCGGCTGCCTGATGGAGTATTGCGCCGTCAACTGCATGCCGATGTTTCAGGCGGTGACCGCCGACCAGATGAAGGAGGCGATCGACGCGGTGGGTCCGGAAAACGCGATTATCGCCACCGACTCCGGCCAGCCCTTCAGCCCCAGGCTGCCCGAGATGTTTCGCAGCTTCGCCCAGGTCCTGCACGAGAAGGGGGTGGCGCTGGAGGCGATCGGCGCAATGGCGATCCGCAACCCGGCGCGCCTTCTCGGCATCGAGCCCCGCAATGCCGAGGTCCGCCTGATCGACGAACTGTTCGGGGTGGCGCAGCGCTGATCCTGCACCGACGCCGGAGCGGGTCAGGCGGCGCCGGCCGGCGCGCGCCGCAGGACGGCGATATAGACCAGCGCCGTCGCGAACATGATCAGGCTGTAGGTCGCCGCCGGCACGGTGGCGGGGCCGCCGCCGAACAGGAGCACCGCCACCGCGATCGCCAGCGTCCCGTTCTGCAGCCCGCATTCGATGGCGATCGCGGTGCGCTGCTTCGGGCCGGTGGCAAACATCCGGGCGAGCAGATAGGCGACGACCATCATCGCGACATTGAGAACGAGGGTGACCAGCCCGCCTGGGCGAAATAGACGCCGACATTGCCGCGTTCCTGGTACACCGCTCCGGCGAGCACGAGGACGAACAGCACCGCCGACACCGCCCGCGCCGCCGGTTCGACGCGGAGCGCGAAGCCCGCGGCGAAGCGGCGCACCGCCATGCCGATCAGCACCGGGACGGTGACGATCAGGAACACGCTGACCGCGGTGCCGGCGACCGATATGTCCTGCCCCGCCAGTTCGCCGATGAAACGGCCGTAGGCGAAGACCACGATCAGCGGGATGGTGACGACGCTCAACAGGCTGATGACCGCGGTCAGCGAAATCGACAGCGCGACATCGCCGCGCGCGAACGCGGTCAGGATGTTCGACGTCACCCCGCCGGGGGCGGCGGCGATGATCATCAGGCCGAGGGCGAGCTCGGGCGCCAACGGCCAGACGCTGGCGAGGGCGAACGCGACCAGGGGCAGGACGACGACCTGGGAAACGGCGCCGACGGCGAAATCGCGCGGGCGGCGCACCACGCGGGCGAAATCGTCGAGGGTGAGGCCGAGGCCCAGCGCCAGCATGATGAAGGCGAGCGCGAGCGGCAGAACGATGTCGGTCACAAAACCCACGGCGCGGCTCCCACGGTCGATATCGGCACGGCGCGGCACTATATTGAGGACGGGCGCGGCGGGGTAGAGTCGCCGGCGCGCCCGCTTTGGGGGTTTGTCGTTGACAGCAGTGCCGCCCGCGCCCGGGTGCGGGCGAGGAAGGAAGAGAATGACCCAGACCGTACGGTCCCGCGCCGCCGCGGACGGGGCGGATGTCGTGGCCCCGCTCACCTTCATCGTGCCGCAGGACAGCAAGCCGTCCTTCCACAGCACCGCGCTCACCGGCGGGGTGCAGAAGCTGTTCTTCGAGACCGAATCGATCGCCGTGCCGATCGCCGACATGCGCCCGGCCGCCGCCGGCTTTTCGGTCGATCGCGAGGGGTTCGAACTCCTTCGCCATACGACGGGGGTCGCCGACCTGTACGACGACGAAGCGGTCGAGGACCGCTATTTCCCGGAGATCGAGGCGTTGCTGAACGACCGGTTCGGGGCGACGCGGTCGGTGGTCTTCGACGCCACCCGGCGGTCCGACGACGGCAAGGGCGCGCCCAACCCCGACGGGCTGCGCGGCCCGGCGGTGCGCGTCCATGTCGACTATACGGTCGGCAGCGGCCCGCAGCGCGTCGCCGACATCCTGGGCGGGGACGAGGCCAAGCGGCTCGCCGACAGCGGGGCGCATATCGTCCAGATCAACGTCTGGCGGCCGATTGCGGGGCCGGTGCAGCGGTCTCCGCTCGCGGTCGCCGATGCGTCGTCGGTCGGGTCGGATGAGCTGGTCGCCACCGATCAGGTTTTTCCCGACCGGGTCGGCGAGATCTATCAGGTCGCGCACGCAGCGACGCAGCGTTGGTACTACGCGCCCGAGATGACTCCGGATGAGGTCCTGCTGATCAAGGGCTGGGACAGTCTCGACGACGGCCGCGCCCGCTTCACGCCGCACGGGGCGTTCACGCTCGCCGATACGCCGGCCGACGCGCCTGCCCGCGAGAGCATCGAGGTCCGGGCGCTGGTGGTGATCGAGGCCGCGGAAGCGGTGCGAACCGGGAATGGTGGGCGCGGCTGGGATTGAACCAGCGACCTCTCGCGTGTGAGGCGAGCGCTCTCCCGCTGAGCTACGCGCCCAAACTCCGGCGGGTATACGGGCCGCCGCTTCCGGGTGTCAAGAAACCGGACGGGCGGGGATGCCCGCCCGGCTTCCGCCCCGGCCGGACCGCGCGCATGGCCGGGACCGCGGCCGGCGCCGCGTTTGCGGGGATCGCCGCCGCAGCCCCGGCGGCCGCCGAACCGCGCCTCGAGCCGCCCGGCGCGCGCATCGTCGATCTCGGCTATGCGATCCATGTCGGCGGGATCTACACGGCCGACGCCGCCATACGCCTCGCGCTCGACAGGGACCGCTACAGGGTGGACGTCTCGGCGGAGGTCACGGGCGTTATCAGGCAGGTGCTGCCGTGGTCGATGCGCGCCGTCGCGGCGGGACGCATGGCCGGACCGCGGAAGGTCCCTGTGCACGCCGAGATCGAGAGCCACTGGCGCGGCAAGCGGCGCTGGACCGTCCTCCAGTACGCCGGCGGGACCCCGCATGCCCTCAGTTCCCGACCCATCCCGGGAGCCGCTGCGGCGCCCGCCGGACTGACGCGCGGCACGCTCGACATCGTGTCCGCCATCGTCAGCGCCGCGCGCGCCGCCGGGGAGCCCGGGTCCTGCGCGGTCCGGCTGCCGGTCTTCGACGGCCGTCGCCGCCTCGACGCCGTATTCGAGGCGCACGGCGAGGACGAGCTTCCGCCGTCGCGCCGGTCCGCCTATTCCGGTCGGGCCGCGGTCTGCGACCTCACGGTCGAAATCCTCCACGGCCGCCGCAGGGAGTCCGACTATGGCGGGCTCGCGAGCGGCGAGAAGACCATGACATTCTGGTTCGCCCGGTTGTTCGACGGCTTCCACCCGCTGCCGGTGCGGGTCCAGTACGAAACCGATTTCGGCCTCGCGATCATGCATCTGACCGCTGCGCGCGCCGCCGGCGCAGGGCCGTCGAAGGTCTATCGGCTGCCGTCCTGACACTCGGTTTGCGGCCGGCGACATGGCATCCGGTGCGGCTTTGTGGCAGTTTCCGCAGCGGCCTGCGAACAGTCCCTGGAGATCGTCCGGTGCCCCTCCCATGAGCAACAGGAAACCCGCCGCCGTCGTGCTTGCCGCCGGCCGGGGCACGCGCATGAAATCGGCCCTGCCCAAGGTGCTCCACCCGATTGCCGACCGATCGATGATCGGCCACGTGCTCGACCGGGTGGCCGAGGCCGGGGTCGAGCGCGTCGCGGTGGTGGTCGGCGCGGGGGCGGAAAGGGTGGCCGAGGCGGTGGCGCCGGTCCCGACCGCGGTCCAGGACCCGCCCCTCGGCACGGCGCACGCGGTGCTTGCGGCGAAGGATTTTCTCCGCGGCGTCGACGGGACGGTTCTCGTCATGTTCGGCGACACCCCTCTGCTCGCCGCCGATACCGTCCGCCATATGCTCGATGTCTGCGGCGCGCCGGACGGCCCCGCCGTGCTTGTCCTGGGGTTCCGGCCCGACGACACCGCCGAGTACGGCCGGCTGATCGTGGACCGCGGCGGCCGGCTTCAGGCCATCGTCGAGCACCGCGACGCGGACCAGGAAACCCGCCGGATCGGGTTCTGCAACGCCGGCGTCATGGCGGTCGACGGACGCCGTCTCGCAGCCCTGCTCGAGGCGGTGGGCAACGACAACGCCAGGGGCGAATACTCGATCACCGATATCGTCGCGATCGCGCGCGCCCGCGGACTGCGCTGCGCGGCCGCCGAGGTCGCGGATCCTGCAGAGGCGATGGGCGTCAACTCCCGCGCCGAACTTGCGGTCGCCGAAGCCGTCCTCCAGGGCCGGCTGCGCGCGCGCGCCATGGCGGCGGGGGCGACGCTGATCGACCCGGACAGCGTCCGGCTGAGCCACGACACCGTCCTCGGACGCGATGTCACGGTCGGCCCCCAGGTGGTGTTCGGCCCCGGGGTCACGGTCGGCGACGGTGCGACGATCCGGGCGTTTTGCCACATCGAGGGCGCGGCCATCGCCGAGGGTGCCACCGTCGGTCCGTTCGCCCGGCTGCGCCCCGCCGCGCGGATCGGCGAGGGGGCGAGGATCGGCAACTTTGTCGAGATCAAGGCCTCGTCGGTGGAGGCCGGCGCGAAGGTGAACCACCTGAGCTATATCGGCGACAGCCGCGTCGGCGCCGGGGCCAATATCGGGGCCGGCACCATCACCTGCAATTACGACGGTGTCTCGAAGGCGCGGACGGATATCGGCGCGGGCGCCTTCATCGGTTCCAACGCCGCGCTGGTCGCCCCGGTTGCGGTCGGCGACGGGGCGATGGTCGGCGCCGGAAGCACCATCGCAAAGGATGTGCCGGCGGATGCGCTGGCCGTCGAGCGCGGCGAACAGCGGGTCAGACCCGGCTGGGCTGCGGCCTTCCGCACCCGCCGGCGCGCGAAGAAGGCCGCGGCCGCGCCGGCCGGGCCGCAGCCCGAACGGTAGGGCCGGGCCGGTGTGCGGCATCGTCGGCATCGTCGGCAAGGACGCCGCCGCGCCGCTGCTGATCGACGGGCTGCGCCGCCTCGAATACCGCGGCTACGATTCGGCCGGCATCGCCACCCTGGTGGACGGCCGCATCGAACGGCGCAGGGCCGAGGGCAAGCTCGCCAGGCTGGTGCGCGCGGTCGCTTGCGACCCGTTGCCCGGCGCCATCGGAATCGGGCATACGCGCTGGGCGACGCATGGACAGGTGACCGTCGGCAACGCCCATCCGCACGCCGACGACCGCGTGGCGCTGGTCCATAACGGCATCATCGAGAACTTCCAGGAGTTGCGCCGCGAACTCGCCGCCGCCGGCCACGTCTTCGCCACCGATACCGATACCGAGGCTGCGGTCCACCTGATCAGCCGCCATCTCGGCCGGGGCATGACGCCGCAGGAGGCGGTTGCCGAGGCCCTCGGCCGGCTCGAAGGCGCATTCGCGTTCGCCATCCTGTTCGCCGGCCATCCCGACCTGATGATCGGCGCCAGACGCGGCAGCCCGCTCGCCATCGGCTACGGCGAGGGCGAGATGTATCTCGGCTCAGATGCGCTGGCGCTGGCGCCGCTGACCCGCAGTATCTGCTATCTCGAGGAGGGCGACTGGGCCGAGGTCCGGCCCGGCGGGGCGGTTATCCACGACCGCAGCGGCGCTGTCGTCGAGCGGGAAATCCGGCGCACCGCCATGTCGGGGGCGATGATCGGCAAGGGGAATTTCCCCCATTTCATGCTCAAGGAGATCTACGAGCAGCCGACCGCCATCGGCGATACGCTGCACAGCCTGCTCAACCCCTGGGACGGGGTCGTCGCCCTGCCCGACATGCCGTTCGACCTGGCGGACATCGGCAGGGTCACCATCGTCGCCTGCGGGACGTCGTATCACGCGGGGCTGGTCGCCAAGTATTGGTTCGCCCAATTGGCGAACATGCCGGTCGAGGTCGAGATCGCCTCCGAATTCCGCTACCGCGCGCCGGTTCTGCCGGCCGACGGGATGGCGCTGTTCATCTCCCAGTCGGGCGAGACCGCCGACACGCTGGCCGCGCTGCGTTACGCCCGGTCGCAGGGCCAGCGGATCGTCTCGGTGGTCAATGTCGATGAGAGCTCGATCGCCCGCGAGTCCGACACCGTGCTGAGGACTCAGGCCGGGCCGGAGATCGGCGTCGCCTCGACCAAGGCGTTCACCACCCAGTTGACCGTGCTCGCCTGCCTGGCCATCGGCGCCGCCGTGCGGCGGGGGGCGATAGACCGGGCGGCCGAGGCGGCGCTTTGCCATGCGCTGGTCGAGGTGCCGTCGCGCGTCAACGACGTGCTCTGCCGCGACGGGCGCATCGCCGCGCTCGCCCGCCGGGTGGCCGAGGCCCGGGACGTGCTCTATCTCGGCCGCGGTACCGGCTTTCCCATCGCCCTCGAGGGCGCGCTCAAGCTCAAGGAAATCAGCTACATCCATGCCGAGGGCTACGCCGCCGGCGAAATGAAGCACGGCCCCATCGCGCTGATCGACGAACATGTCCCGGTGATCGTGATCGCTCCGTCCGACGATCTGTTCGAGAAGACCGCCTCCAACATGCAGGAGGTCGCCGCCCGCGGCGGCAAGGTGGTCTTCCTGTCCGACCGGCCGGGCGTCGAGAGGCTGGGGGCGATGGCCGCCGCGACGATCGAGCTGCCCGCGGTGGATCCCTTCGTCGCGCCGATCCTCTACACCGTTCCGGCGCAGCTCCTCGCCTATCACGCCGCGGTGGCCAAGGGCACGGATGTCGACCAGCCGCGCAATCTGGCCAAGTCGGTCACCGTCGAGTAGGCGGCACCCTTATCGTGCGCTCGAGCGGCACGCCGCGCACGTCCATCTCGTATTCCAGCCCCTCCACCGGCGGCTGCGCGTAGTGCCAGGTGAGGCCGCCCGGCGCGGCGCCGCGCGCGACGATCTCGTCGGCGAGAAACGGGTGCGGGTCGCGGACCGTATAGACCTGGGTGGCCGAGGCATCCTCCCAGCCGACGCCGAGCGCAGCCATGCGCGCCTCCATCGCGGCGAGAACGTAGCGCACCTTCTCGCGCATCGCATCGGCCGACGTGTCGCCCCGGCGCACGATATGGTCGCGGTAGTTGGCCTCGCCCTCCGGGACCTCCGCGCCGCCGGCGATGACGAACCCCGCGTCGTTCCCCTCCGTCGCGGGCACCGTGTAGCAGAAGGCATGGAACGAGGGCTCGGGCGGCGGATCGACCGCCGGACAGACATTGGCGCGGGCGACCGGGTTCTCGCCGCCGCGGAAGATGCCCCAACGCTCCAGCGTCCCGACATAGACCCGGTTGAAAGCGGTGAAACCGTCCTCGGTGAACGGTGCGGGCGACCGGAGTTCGCAGGCGCAGAAGGCGGCGAGCGGCCGTCCGCGCGCACCGAGCAGGGCCTCGATGGCGGCGAAACCCGCGGCGAGCGGCAGCGGGCGGTGGAATTGCGCGCGTTCGACGGCGAAGCCCGGCGCCGCTGCAACCCCGGCCGAATACTGGAACGGCCCCCGCACATAGCGGTAGCTACCCGTCTCGAAGACTGCGGTTTCCATCATCGGCCTCTCCCGCCCCGCGCTTCCGCTTGCGCGATATAGTAGGTGCTGCCGACGATGATGGCAGCCCCCGCCACCGTCCACAGCGAGGGGATCTCCGAGAACAGGAAAAAGCCGAACAGCGCCGCGTAGATCAGGCGCAGGTTCTCGGCCGGGCCGACCGCGTTGGCCTCGCCGATCGAGAAGGCGCGGAAATAGCAGAACATGCCGCCGGTGGTGAGCACGCCGATGGTGAGCAGCAGCAGCCATTCGACGCCCACCGGTGCGTGGCCCGCCCACACCGTCGGGACGGCGAAGACCGCCACCCCGCCGATGTGATAGTAGAACAGCATCCGCGCGGTCGGTTCGGTCGCCGCGAGGATGCGGATCAGCACGTTGGCGATGGCGAAGACGAGCGCGGTTCCGACCGCCACCAGGGCAACGGGATCGATGCCCTGCGAACCCGGCCGCATCATCACCAGCACGCCCGCGAATCCGACGGCGGTGGCGGTCCAGCGCCGCCCGCTCACGGCCTCCGACAGGACGATCACCGCGACCAGGGTGGTGAACAGGGGCTTGGAAAACATGAACGCCGTCGCGTCGGCGAGCGGCAGATGGATGATGGTGTAGAAGACGCCGAGCTGGGCGACGAAGGCGAGCGCCATGCGCAGCCCGTGCAACCCCAGCCGGGCGGTCCGGAGCCCGCTCCAGCCCAGCCGGACGAAGAGCGGGGCAAGCACGATCATGCCCGTCACGTAGCGGTAGAACGAGAGCTCGTGGGGCGAGAACTTGGCGCCCAGCGTCTTGACGAAGACATCCGAGATGCACAGCAGGAAGGCGCCGCCGGCGAGCAGCAGGATGCCGCGGAAATTGGGCGGCAGCGCACCCCACACGCTGCCGATCCGCGCCGCCGCGCCGGCCAGGGCCGCGCCATCCTTCGTTTCGCGCAGCCGGTCCAACGACGCCTCTCGATCCCGTACGCCCGCCGCCATCATGGCGAAGCGCCCCCGGTGCGCCAATAGCGCCGTCGAGCGACCGGGGGCGCGGCCGCCTGTCCTGCCCGGCGGGGCGCCCTTACAGCGAGCGGGTCAGTCCGCCGTCGATCCGCAGGTTCTGGCCGGTGATGTAGCCGGCGGCGTCGGACAGCAGGAAGGCGGCGGTCTCCCCCACCTCCTCGGGCGTGCCGAAGCGTCCGGCCGGGATGGTCGCGGCAACCGCCTCGTCGGCGCCGTGGGTGTCGATGAAGCCGGGCAGGATGTTGTTCATGCGGATGCGGTCGCCGGCGTACCGGTCGGCGTAGAGCTTGGTGTAGGCCGAGAGCGCGGCGCGGAACGTCGCGGAAACCGGATAGGCGGGGCTCGGCTCCACCGCGGCGTAGGTCGAGATGTTGACGATGGCTCCGCCTCCGCCCGCCTGCATGACCGGCGTCACCAGCCGGGCCATGCGGACGACATTCATCAGCACCATGTCGAGGCCGGCCAGCCAGTCCTCGTCCGGGATGTCGAGCAGCGGCCCCTTCGGCGGGAAGCCGGTGTTGTTGGCCACCGCATCGATGCGTCCGTGCGCGGCGAGCGCGGCATCGACCAGCGCCGCGAGGTCGCCCGGATCGGTCACCGATCCCTTGACCCCGATCCCGCCGACCTTGTCGGCCAGCGCCTCGGCCGACCCGCCGGGCGACATCAGGACGAGGGCGTAGCCGCGCTCGGCCAGCGCCCGGGCGATGGCCGCGCCCATACCCCGCCCGCCGGCAGTGACGACCGCGACCTTCCTGTCCGCCACCCCTCTCGCCTTCCGCCGGTCAGTCTGCTTCGGGGACGACGACGAACTCGGGATAGGCCTCGATGCCGAGTTCGGCGACGTCCTGACCCAGCGCCTCGGTCGTCGGCGTGACGCGGGCGCCCAGTGTCGCCTTGATGATGAACCAGATCAGCAGCGAGGCGACGAACACGAAAACGCCGATGGCGACGATGCCCGTGAGCTGCACGAAGAAATCCGCGCCGCCGGCGATCGAGACCGCAAGCGTTCCCCAGATGCCCGCGAACAGGTGCGCCGGAACCGCGCCCACCACATCGTCGATCTTGAGTTGTTCCATCGCCTTCAGGCCGACGATGACAACGCCGCCGCCGACCGCGCCGATGATGACGGCCCAGTAATGCTCGACGATGTCGGGCCCGGCGGTGATCGCCACCAGCCCGCCGATCGCCCCGTTGAGGCTCGCCAGCAGATCGACGCGTCCGAGCAGCGGCCGCGACAGCGCGATCGCGGCCATCACGCCCGCCGCCGCCGCGAGGTTGGTGTTGGCGAGGATATTGGCGAGCGCCACGGCGTCCAGCGCGCCGCCGAGCGCCAGCTGCGAGCCGCCGTTGAAGCCGAACCACCCGAGCCACAGGATGAACACGCCCAGGGTCACCGCGGGTACGTTGGACGGCGGCGTCGACTTGACGGTGCCGTCGGCGCGGAACTTGCCCGACCGGGCGCCGACCACGAGGCCGCCGGCAAGCGCCGCCCAGCCGCCGGTGGAATGCACGATGGTCGAACCCGCAAAGTCCTGGAACCCGAGCGCGGAGAGCCAGCCGCCGCCCCAGGTCCAGGCGCCGACGATCGGATAGATGACCGCCGTGAGAATGGTGATGAACAGGAAGAACGACCACAGCTTGACCCGCTCGGCCAGCGCGCCCGAAACGATCGAGGCGGTGGTCGCCACGAACACCATCTGGAAGAACCAGTCGGACATGGTGGCGTAGCCGTTCTTGACCACCGCGGCGCCGGCCGCCGCCTTTGCCGCGTCGTCGGCGGCCAGCAGCTTCATCTCCTCGCCCGATGTGCCGTAGAACAGCGTGAGCGTGCCGAACCAGCCGCCTTCGGGCACGTCCACATACATGATGTTGTAGCCGATGAAGTAGAACATCAGCCCCGCGATGGCGTAGAGGCCGATATTCTTGAGACAGATGACGGATGCATTCTTGGTGCGCACCGAGCCCGATTCGAGCATCGTGAATCCGGCGCACATCCACATCACCAGCGCGCCCCAGATCAGAAACGCGAAGCTGTTCAGGACGAACTGCGTTTCCTCGCCCACGGCGGCCAGCGCCGCGGAGGGAAGGAACATCACCGCGGCGGCTGCGAGAGGCGCCCCCAGGGCCGCGACGACGGCACCCGGCCCCCTCCTGTTGCCGGTTCGTACTGCGTTATCTGTCATGACTCGGTGTCCTCGTGGTTCGTCGGCGTCTGCGATCTGCGCCGCATCGCCCGGCGGGATGGTCGAAGGCCGAGCGGTTACCTGGCCCATATCGACACGCCGGCAAGATAGTCGCGCGTCGTCCGGTCGAGCGGATAGAACAGCGCCCCGTTGCGGCCGAACCAGCGGCTGTAGACCTCCTCGTAGCGGCCTTTCGACTCCCGCACCTGGACGAACATGTCGACGAAGGTCCGGTTGACCAGGTCGCGCCAGCGGCTGTCGTTCTGCGGCAGGACGCAGGCGAGCGTTTCGGTCGCCAACGGCCGCGTCCTCGGCAGCAGCACGACGCTGCGGCGCGGCTTGGCGCGTTCCGCCAGCCCCAGCAGCACCACGCCCACATTGGCCACACCCCCGACCTCGCCCTTGGCCAGCCCGCCCATCGCCGCGCCCATATTCGGGTACTGGTGCAGCGCCGCGCCGGGCAGGCTGTTGCGCAGCACGTTTACCGTGGTGGTGTTCTTGACGACGCCGATCTTGAGCCGCCGGACATCGACGTTGTCTCCGACGTTCCCGCGATAGACCATGACCCGGGTGCCGTCGCGGAAAAACGGGATGGAGAAGTCCACAAGCTCTTCCCGGTCCCATGTCGGGGTGGTGATGCCGCAGACGATGTCGAGTTCGCCACGGGCGACCCGATGCAGCCGATCGCTCGGTGTGACCTCATGGAGCGCAACCCGAATCGGCCGGTTGGCCCAGCGCTCGGTGGCGGCGCGGATCTCTTCTAGCAGGTCGACCGAGAAGCCGCGGAATTCGCCGGGTCCGGTTTTCTGCGCGAACGGCGCCGCGTTGGCCCGGGTCCCTGCGTGAATCACTCTGTCCCGACTGATTCGGTCGAGAGCGCTCTTGGCCGCGGCCGATTCGACGAAAACCGCAGCCAGCGCCGCCACGAAGACGGCGGCGCTGGCTGCGGTTTTCGCTATAAATGGAATGGCCATAGACGGCGTTCCCAGCGGATTCTTGTTGTACAGCCTCAAGTTCTACCCCCCCGGACCAGCTATCGGGGGACGATATATTTGCAGGCCGCCGCACCGCGGCCAGCCGGAGGCCAAGCTGCCTCACATTAGCCGGTTTCAACATGACAATTGAAGCGGCAGTGGAAATTGTCAATACTGGTCGCTGGTACTAATAGGTAAAGCGCCGGTAGTGTGCGGCGACGCCTTGCCGGCCCGCAGCCCTGCGCATGAGAATTGGACGGAGAGAAGAAATCGTACCCAACAGCACTGTCCAGACCGCAGATATCGCCGATGTGCCCCCGTCGGAGAGGGGGGAAGGCGGGCGGGCGAGGGCGCCGGACATGTCGGACAGCTACGATGCCTACTTCTCCGCCGGGCTGTACGACCGGCGCTACCCGCGCCCCAACCGCCGCACCCTGCGCAAACTGCTGCGGCTAGTGCCCGACGACGGCCGGTTTCTCGATTTCGGCGCCGGCAGCGGCCGCTATACCATGCCGCTCATGGAGCGGACCCAGGCGGTCGGCGTCGCGCAGGATATCTGCCCGACGGCCCGCGCCGTGCTTGCCGAACGCGCGGGCACACTCGTCGACAGCGGGCGGCTGGAAATCCGCGGCGGCGATGCCGGGGTCCTGGCGGACGTCTACCGGGGCGGGTTCGATATCGCGATTCTGGCGTTCGGCGTGCTCGCCCACGTTGCCGGCCGGCGGCAGCGCGTGGGTCTTCTCGCTGCACTGCGGAAGACGCTGAAATCGGACGGTGTGATCGTTCTCAGCCTGCCCAGCGCACGGCGCAGGTTCCACGCCGAGCAACTGGCGTCGGCCCCGCTGGTTCGCAGCGGCGCCCTCGAACCCGGCGACATTCTCTACGAGCGCCGGTCGGAAGACCGGCACATCGACATGTTCTATCACCTCTTCACGCCGTCGAGAGCGCGTGCCGAGCTTTCCACCGCCGGCTTCCGGATCGAGAGTATCGAGCCGGAAAGCCTGCTCCCCGAGGCCGCCGTTGTCGGCCGATCCGTGGTCGGACTGTTGGACGACCTCGCCTGCACGGTCGCGCCGACCGGCGTCGGCTACGGTTTCCTGATCGTGGCGCGGCCATGAACCGGGCCGGGTCCCGCGCGGTCGATGCCGGATGCCGCCGGGGCGGCGGCGCCGGCCTCCTGATTCCCGGGCTGCTTCTCGCGGCGGCCGTGTGGCTGGCCGGAGCGGGCGAGGCGGCCGCCGACCGTCTCGAGGAGATACGCGAGCGCGGCTACCTGATCGCCGGCGTCAAGGTAGACTACCGTCCTTTCGGCGCGCGCGACGAGAACGCCAATCTGGTCGGCTACGACGTCGATGTCGCGCGCGGTCTGGCAAAGGCCGCCGGCGTCCCGGTGCGGCTGACCCAGGTGACCAGCGCCAACCGGCTGCAAAAGCTCGCGCGCGGCGACATCGATGTCGTCGTCGCCACGCTGGGCGACAACCGTCCGCGCCGCCGGCTGGTTACCATGATCGAACCGCAATATTACGGCGACGGCGCCAACGTGCTGCTGCGCTCCAGCGCCGGTGTGACCAGTTGGGACGATCTGCGCGGCCGGTCGCTGTGCAGCCTGCATGGCTCGCTGTGGAACCGTCTGGCCAGGGAGCGTCTGCTGGTCGAGCCGGTTTCTCTCAACTCGACGCGCGAAGCGGCGCTTGCGCTGCGCAACGGGCACTGCGTCGGCTGGCTGTACGACGAGGTCAATCTGCTGGCCGCGCTGCAAGGCGGCGGCTGGGACGGTTTCGAGATCTCCCTGCCGACGCGCTTCCTGCTGCCGTGGGCGATCGCCATCAAGAAGGAAGAGGCGGGCGGAAAGCTGGACCGGTTGTTCGGCGATACCGTCGCGTCGTGGCACCGCAGCGGTTTCCTGCAGGGGCTGGAGAAAAAATGGGGGCTGCCGCCCTCGCCCTACCTGCGCCGCGCGCACGAGGTCTGGCAGCGCAAGGACGCCGCCGGAGAGTTCGTCTGCCGCCGCGACGACAACGGCAACTGGCCCCTGGAATGCCGCGAGCGGACCCTCATCGCCACCGAGGAACTCGGCGGCCTCTCGGCGATCGCCCAGGCGGTCAACGACGCGACGGGGCTCGACGTCACCCCGGTCTACGACCCGGTCGACCGCAGCACCTTCCTCGAGGGACTCGCGTTGACGCTGGCGCTGTCGATCGCGACCGTGCTCGGCAGCATCTTCGGCGGCGCAGTGTTAGGCTGGATCATGCATCGGCGGACGTTCATCGTCGGTCCGCTCCTGCATGTGATGTGCGCCGTGCTGCGCATGACGCCGCCGCTTTTGCAGATGTACGCCGTCTTCTTCGGGCTGGGCGGCGTGGTCTTTGCGTTAGGCTTCACACTCGACGCGTTTACGGTCGCCGCCGTGGTGCTGTCGCTCTACGCCGCCGGAAGCAACGCGGTCCTGTTCTCGCAGGCTGCCGACGTGGCGGCCGGGGACGGCGACAAGCTGCGCTTCAGGACGGGCGAATTCCGCCGCGCCTTCGACCTGTGCCACGCCGCGGTTGCCGGAAATTCGGTCAATATCGTCAAGGCGACCGGTATGGCGAGCACCCTGGCGCTGCCCGAACTGGTGTACGCCAGCACCTCGATCATTGCCGAGAAGGGCAATGACACCGTGATGATGAACATGCTGCTGCTGTCCTATTTCGTGCTGGTCTTTGTCACCATCTGGGCGCTCCGCAGGTGGGAGCGCAGCGTCGAGCACGAAGCGCGCGGGGCGTAGGCGATGACTGACATGATCGAGGTGCTGCTGACCTGGACCCCGTATCTGGCGGAAGGTTTCCTCTGGAATATCGTGGTTTCAGTGGTTGCGATGGTGATCGGCACCGGGATCGGGATCGTCTTCGCGATGATGCGCTTCGGCCGGCTCCGCGTCGTTAACCGGAGCGGCGGCGCACTCACCCTGCTTGCCGCCAGCGCGCCGAACTTCGTGATGCTGTTTTATCTTTCCTACACGATTCCCGGCAGTTTCGAGGTCCTTGGCGTCACGGTGCAGATGCCGGTGTGGCTCAAGGCCTCGCTGGCGCTGTCGATCGCGGTGGCCGGCTACGTCTCGGACAACGCTCTCGCCGCCCTTCGGCATCTCAGGAGCGGTCGGTTCACCGAAGCGCTGTTGTTCCTGCCGTACTGGACCAACTACTTCATGATCATCGTGATGGCGTCCGCCACCGCTTCGGTCATCGGCGTCCCCGAACTGGTTCACCGGTCGGAGACCGTGATCGGTGCGCTCGGCCGGACATCGGTATCGTTCGTCATCTACCTTTACGCGATGGTGTGGTTCCTCGTGTTCGCCGGGGTGGTGGCGCTGCTGATGCGCGGGATGCGGCGCCGCCTGGCAGCCAAGCAGTCGTGAGCGTTTCCCGGCACCTGATCCTGATTGTCACGGCATCGATCGGCATCGCCATCCTCAGCGTGGCGGGCGCGCTCGCCCTGCTCGCGCGCGACGCGCTGATCGACCAGGCGGAGAACCAGGCGCGCCTCGTCGCCGGGCTCATCGCGGGCGAAGCCAACCGGGTGGGGGTCATCCACGACGAGATCGACCGCGTCGTCTCGTCCAAGAACAGGGGCCAGGCGATCGCGCTGGCCCATCTTGCGGACAGTGCGGGAGACGACCCCGGCGCGCTTGCCGTGGAGTTGGCCGAGATTACCGCGGACAGCGGGATCGACGACATATGGGTGCTGGACGATACCGGAATCCCGTTGGTGCGCACGATCAACGGATTCAGAAACGACCTGGGTGCCGACATGTCGGTCTCCGACCTCGACGAGGCGGTCCTGCAGGCCGTTCTGTCGGGCCAGCGTTCCTCGATTTCCTTCGAGGCGACGCCGAGAGGGCCGCTGGAGACATCGTTGCACTACACCGGCGTCCGCAGCCGCGGGAACGGCCTGGTCCTGGTGGGCAGCCTGAGTCACGAGACCGAGCGCCTGCGCCGCACCATCGGGCTCGCAGCGGCGCTCGGGTCGCTGGCCGCTCAGCCCGGCATCCGGGCGATCTGGGTGCTCGACGATTCGCTCAAGGTAACCGCGGCGGTTGCCGCCAACGCTGCCCGGGGCGCCGACGGCCCGGCGTTCGACGAAGCCGACCGGTCGCTCGCCGGCCTGGCGGTCAGGACATCCGCGCAGTCCGCCCTGAACGACCGCGCCCTGCATGTGGCGGCGCCGATTCTGGACCGCGGCGGCGTCGCCACCGGCGTCGCCGTGATCCACATGCCGCGCGACCATCTCGACCGGCTGCTCACCGACTACCTCAAGTTCGGCCTCGCCGTGGCGTTGGCGGCATTTCTGATCGGCACGGTGGCGGCGTCCCTGTCGGCGCGGCGGATCACGCGGCCCGTCATGGCGCTGACCCGGGCGGCCGGGGAGATGGACCGCGGCGGCTTTGCGCCCGAATCGCTCGATCGTGTGGGCCGTCGGCGGGACGAGCTCGGACGGCTGATCCAGACGTTCCGGACCATGGCGCGCGAGGTTCAGGCCCGCCGCGAGCATCTGGAAGCGCAGGTTGCCGACCGCACCCGGGATCTGGCGGAGAAGAACGCGCGGCTCGACGAGGCAAACAGCCGCATGGAGAACGAGCTCGAGGTCGCGCGCACCCTGCAGCAGGCGATCCTGCCCAAGGAGCTGCCGTCGGAAACCGCCTATGCGGGCGAAGCGGTGATGGAACCGGCGCGCGAGATGGCGGGGGATTTCTACGATTACTTCACGCTGCCGGACGGGCGCCTCGGCGTCGTGATCGCCGATGTCTCCGGCAAGGGGGTCGCGGCGGCGTTTTTCATGGCGATCGCGCGGACCGTGATGCGCAGCACCGCACAGGAAATCACGGACGCCGGCGAGTGCATGCGTCTGGTCAACGACAAGGTGTCCGGGGAAAACCCGCACGACATGTTCGTGACGATGTTCTACGGCATTCTCGACTCGCAGACCGGACAGCTCACCTATGTCAACGCCGGTCACAATGCGCCCTTCCTGATTCGGCGGACCGGCGCGGTCGAGCCGGTGCCGCTGACCGGCGGTGTTGCCGTCGGTGTATTGCCGGGTCTGGATTACGAGAAGAAGGAACTGTCGCTCGACGTCGGCGACACGCTGTTTCTCTATACCGATGGAATTTCCGAGGCCATGAACCTGGAGGGCGAGATGTTCGACGAGAGCCGCCTCGCAGAAGCCCTGACGACCGGCCCCGAAGCCCCGGTCAGCACGTTGATCGAGAAAGTAACGCTGGAGATGGGCAAGTTCGTGGCCGGCGCCGAGCAGTCGGACGACATCACCTGCCTGGTGCTGCGCTACAACGGCGCCGATCGCTGAACCGGGCGCCTACTCCGTCTCTTCGGCGTCTTTCGTATCCTTCGTCAGGGTCACGATATTGCGCCCGTTGCTGCGGCGGTAGTGAAACCCGTCTATCATGTTCCGTACCAAGTGAGCGCCCAGCCCGCCGATCGGACGGTTGATGATCGCCGCTTCGAGGTCGGGCTCCGGAATGGAGGTCGGATCGAACGGCCGCGCATCGTCGTTGATTTCGACCACCATGACACTGTCCTCCATGCGGACCGTCATGGAGATGTCGTGCCGCCCGTCGTCGTCGTAGCCGTAGTTGATCGTATTGGTCAGCAGTTCGTCGACCGACACGTTGACGGCGAACGCGATCCTCGTCGACACGCCGTTGTCGGCGCAGAACTCGTCCACGCGTTCGGCCGCGACGGCGAGCTGGCCGAGATCGTTGATCAGGGATATTTCGAGAACTGAAATTTGCTTGGACCCTCCGTCGATACCCGTTTGCGCTCCCCGCTCGCGCGGTGCCCGGTTACGACCGCCCCGGGGCTTCCGCACCCCGGCCGTCCGCATCGGCAGCCGGCAGCGGATCATGCCACCGAAGCATCCTCCAGACACCCCGCCCCGTCAAATCAACTAACCTTATAGAAAAGGCCGCGAGCATGAATGGTTTCCATTAGTTGTCGACCGGCAAGCGGACTAGTCTGTGCAATTAGCGAAACTCCTCTCGGAAGGCAACCGCATGGCTATCACCCATTCGACGCATGATGCACCGACGCAGGAAGCGGCCTTGCCGACCGCACTGGCGAGAATCAACAGCAACGTGCTGGACGACGCGATTCTCAAGAAGCTGGTCGATCCGGACGTCTACTATGCGTTTGCGCAATGCCGGGCAACCGGGCTGCCGATGGAACGGCATTACGCCGACGCGTTGGCCAGGTGGATCCGGGAATGGGCGCAGTCGAAGGGCTGCATCGGGTATTCGCACTGGTTCTCCCCGATGCGCGGCCCGATCCACGGCGAGAAGCTCGAGACCTTCGTCGGGGTGGATTTTGCCACCGACCGGCTGATCATCGACCTGTCGGGCCGCGAGCTGTTCCAGACCGAGACCGACGGGTCGTCGTTCCCCAACGGCGGGCTCCGCGAGACCCACCAGGCAGCCGCCTATATCGGCTGGGACACCGGCTCGCCGCCGTTCGTCTACCGGCAGACGCTCTACATCCCGTCCGCCTTCGTATCGTGGACCGGCGAGGCGCTCGACCAGAAGACGCCGCTGCTGCGCGCCGACATGGCGGTCAACGAACAGAGCGTGCGGCTTCTGTCGTTGCTCGGCGACACATCCGTCCGCGAGGTCGTGTGCAATGTCGGCTGGGAGCAGGAGTTCTTCCTGATCGACCGGGAAAAATATCTGGCGCGGCCCGACCTGGTGGCCGCCGGACGGACGCTGCTGGGCGCCGCGCCGCTGCGCGGCCAGGAGATGTCGACCAACTATTTCTCCCGGCTGTCGCCCAGGGTCAACGGCTACATCGCCGAGGCGCGCGAGAAGATGTGGGAGCTCGGCATCTCGATCCACTGCACCCACAACGAGGTGGCGCCGGCGCAGCACGAGATCTCGCCGATCTTCGGGCTCGCAAACCTGGCCGCCGACACCAACGTTCTGGCGATGGACGTGCTGCGCGACCTCGCCTTCGAGCACGATTTCGCCATCCTGTTCCACGAGAAGCCGTTCGCCGGCATCAACGGCACCGGCAAGCATAACAACTGGGGCCTGAATACCGATACCGGCCTCAACCTGTTCGTGCCGGGCGAGACCGAGGAGGACAGCCGGCGCTTCATCGCCTTCGTCGCGGCGTTGCTGCGCGGGGTCAGCAAGCACGGCGATCTGCTGCGCTGCGGCGTATCGACGGCCGGCAACGACCATCGGCTCGGCGCCCAAGAAGCGCCGCCGGCGATCATCACCTTGGGCCTGGGCGTGCGGCTGGAGGCGCATGTCAAACAGGTCGCCGAGGGCGGCCCCTTCGGCGGCTACGGCAGCCAGCACAAGGAAATCGAGATCACCGCCCCGGTCGCCGACGTCCGGGCCACCCTCGAGGATCGCAACCGCACCGCGCCGTTCCCGTGGTGCGGCAACCGCTTCGAGTTCCGCGCCGTCGGCGGCAACCAGCACATCGCCTTCCCGCTGACGATGGTCAACGCGGCGATGGCCGACAGCCTGAAACACATGTGCGACGAGATCGACGGCGGCAAATCCGTCGACGACGTCATCCGCGAGACCATCCGGGAACACCAGGGGGCGCTGTTCAGCGGCGACGGCTATTCCGATGCGCTTCCCGAACACGCGGAGAAGGAGGGGCTGATCCATCTGAAGAGCAGCCCGGAGGCCTATCAGGCGCTGACCGCGGACAAGAACGTCAAGCTGTTCGGCGACCTCGGCATCTTCAACGAACGTGAGGTTGCGGCGCGCCAGACCGTCCTGCAGGAGGCTTTCGCGACCGAGATCGGGATCGAGGCGCGGGCGCTCCTGCGGATCCTGCAGACCCTCATCGTTCCCGTCGTCATCGAGGACGCCGCGATGGCCGCGGAGTCGGGCTACAAGTCGCGGCTGCTCGATCGCAAGCAGGAACTCGTCGGGCAACTGCTGGCCGAAACCGACCGCCTGGCCGAGGCGTACGACGCCTTCCCGCAGGACGACCCCGGCGAGGCGGCGACCTACGCCCAGGAGACCGTGAAGCCGCTGATGCAGTCCGCGCGGGATGCGGCCGACCGGCTGGAAACCCTGGTGGACGCCCGCACCTGGCCGCTGCCCACCTATTCGGAGATCCTGCACGACCATCAGTAAGGGGCCGGGCGCGGGGCCGGCCGGCTGTTTCCGCCGCCCCGCTTTTGCTATAGCTCGACGGGCGCGCCCGTAGCTCAGCAGGATAGAGCACGAGATTCCTAATCTCGGGGTCGCAGGTTCGAATCCTGCCGGGCGCGCCAGCCGCGCCGGTCCGCACCCGGCGGCGGGGTCGTCACGGCGGGGGGTCCCGCGGTGCCGGGCTGCCGGCGATCAGGTCGAGCACCAGCGCGCGCGCCGCCTTGCGGTCGATCTTTCCCGTCCCGCCGACCGGCAGCGACTCGACCGCGAAGACCCGCCGGGGGTGGGCGTAGGCCGGCCCGCGGCGCAGCGTGAACGCCCTGACCGCCGCCTCGTCCAGCGTCCGGCCGGGGCGGAGCCTCACCAGCGCTGCCGGCGCCAGATCCTTGACCGCGTGCGGCACGGGAACGACGACCGAATCGATCACATCCGGATGCTGGACCAGCAGCAGTTCGACCTCCTTGGGGTTGATGTTTTCCCCGCCGCAGGAGAACTGGTCGTCGGTTCGGCCCTGGAAATAGAAGAACCCCCCGGAATCCCGCCGGAACAGATCGCCGGTGCGCAGCCAGCCGTCCACGATGCGCCCGGCGTCGAGATCGGGCCGGTTGTTGTAGCCGACGAGGACCGCCGGCGAACGCACCCAGAGCTCCCCCTCCTCCGTCTCCTCGCCGGCTGCGCCCATCAGCCGGATGCCGACCCCGGGCGCGGCGAGGCCGCAGCTTCCGCGCGGCGCCGCCCTGCCGTCGGTCGCCTCGCGCAGCGGCCCGCCGCCCTCGGTGAGGCCGTAGGCCTCGATCACGCGGGCGCCGAACGCGGCCTCGACCTCGGCGATCAGGTCCGCGCCGACCACCGCCGAGCCCATCTCCAGCATTTCGAGGGCGGAGAAATCGAGCCGTGTCAGCAGGTCCCGTTCGGCGAGCATCATCCGGTACATCGCCGGCACGCCGCCCGCCTCGGTGCAGCGGTATTCGCTGAGCGCGCGGAGGAAGGACCGGGGCTCGAACCGCGGCAGTATGACCACCGACGCGCCCGCCCGCAGCTTGGGTTTCACCGACACCCGCATGGCGTTCTTGTGATAGAGCGGACCGGCGATCAGCGCGCGGTCGTCCGGCGCCGCCGGCCAGTGGCGCTGCGCGGAGCGGATCGACCACAGCATCCCGTCATGGGCGAGCAGCACCCCCTTGGGCCGCCCGGTGGACCCCGAGGTATACGGCAGGAACGCCACCTGCCGGGGCGCGATCGGCGGTGCTGCGAAACCGTCCGGATCGGCTTCGGCGAGCACGGTTTCGTAGTCCTCCCAGCCGGTGGGCGCCGGGGCTGCGGCGATGCGCGGCGCGAGCCCGGCGGCCTCGGCGACGGCCTCGATTTCCGGGTGCGCGCCGGGCGAGACGACGGCCGCCTTGCAGCCCGAATCCGATATCACGAAGCGGATCGTGTCGGCGCCGAGCCGGATGTTGAGGGGCACCGGGACCAGGCCCGCGCGCATCGCTCCGAAGAACGCCTCGACGAACTCGAACCGGTTCGCCATCGCCAGCAGCACGCGGTCCCCCGGTGCGAGGCCGCGCGCGGCGAGCGCCGCGCCGACCCGCTCCATCCGCGCATCCAGTTCGCCGTGGGCGATCTCCGCCGGCGGCGACCGCGACAGGTCGATGATCGCCGTGCGGCCGCCGTGCGCCGCGGTCGCCGCCCGGTTGAAATAGCCGAGATTGGCGTCCCTCGGGTCGGTCATCCGACGCGGTCGAGCGCGGTCAGGATCGACTCGGGCGTGATCGGGACCGCCTCGACAGCGGCGCCCAGCGGCGCGAGCGCATCGTTCACCGCGTTGAACACGGCGCCGGGCGCGGCGGCGGTCCCCGATTCGCCCGCCCCCTTTGCGCCGAGGCCGGACACCGAGGTCGGCGTCTCGACATGGGCGAGGACGATATCCGGCATCTCGGCCGCCATCGGGACCAGATAGTCGACCATGTTGCCGTTGAGAAGCTGGCCGTCGGCGTCGTAGAGGCTGTGCTCGTAGAGCGCATCGCCGAGCCCCTGGACGATGGCGCCGCGCACCTGCTCCTCGACCAGCAGCGGATTGATGAGCCGCCCGCAATCCTCGACCGCCCAGTAACCGAGGAGGCGGACCGCGCCGGTGCCGCTGTCGATCTCCACATGCGCCCCGTGTGCGCCGTTGGTGAAGACATATTCCGGCACCCGGAAGCGGCGGGTCTGGGTGAGTTCGGGGTAGAGCCCGTCCGGCAGTTCGCCGCAGCGGAAGAAGGCGATTTCGCCCAGTTCGGCGAGCGTCATCCGCACCGCGCCGCCGCTGCGTTCGACGACGGCGCCGTCGCGCACGGTGAGCGCCGCCGGGTCGGCCTGGAGCAGCGCCGCCGCGAGGTCGAGAATCTCGTCCCGCAGCGCCTCGCCCGCCCGCCGCGCCGCCTCTCCGCCGATGCCGCCGCCGCGCGAACCGTAGGTGCCGCCGCCGTAGGGCACCGCGTCGGTGTCGCCGGTAATCGCCGTCACCGCCTCGAACGGTACGCCGACCGACTGCGCAACGACCTGGGCGAGAATGGTCTCGGTTCCCTGGCCCTGTTCGGTGACGCCGGCGACGCAGGTGACCGCGCCGGAGGGTTCGAGCCGGACCGTGCAGCCGTCCTGCGCCGAGATCGGCACGCCGGCGGGGCCGTAGATCTGCGGGCCGGGGTTGGTGCCCTTGATGAAGGAGGCGAGCCCGATGCCGCGCAGGACACCCTCTGCGCGCATTGCGTCCCGGTCGGCGCACAGGCCGTCATAGTCCATCAGCCCCACCAGCTTCTCGAGGCACGCCTGATGGGACAGGTCGTTCAGTCCCACGCCCGAGGGCGCCCGCACCGGATAGGCGTCGTCGGGGACGAAGTTGCGGCGCCTCAATTCCGCCCGGTCGATGTCGAGAGCCGCCGCCGCCCGGTCGAGCAGCGCCTCGGTGGCGAGGATGGCGACCGGGTGGCCGACCCCGCGGTACTGCGAAATCGGCGTCTTGTTCTGGAACGCGACCCGGGCGCGCCCGCGATAGTTCGGGATGGCGTACGGCCCGCCCGAAATGTTGAGGACTTGGTTGGCCTCGACCGAGCTGGTCCGCGGGTAGGACGAGTAGGCCCCGCCGCCCACCAGGTCGTCGATCTCGAGCGCGGTGATCCGCCCGGACTCGTCCACCGCCAACCTTCCGCGCACCGCGTGGTCCCGCGCGTGGATGTCGGAGACGAAGGATTCGAGGCGGTCCGCCCAGTAGCGCACCGGGCGGGCGAGCAGGACCGCGAGGGCGGCGGCGGTGAATTCGTCGCCGTAATGGTGGCTCTTGATGCCGTACCCGCCGCCCACGTCGTGGGCGATCACCCGGACGTCGCGCTCCGCGAGCCCGAGATGGCGGGCGAACAGCACCTGGGTCATATGCGGCGCCTGGCCGCCGTAATGCAGGGTCAGCCTGCGGTCGCCGGGATCGTAGTTGGCGACGATGGCCCGCGCCTCGAGCGGCGCGCCGGTGTGGCGGCCGAAGCGGAATTCACCCTCGACGATCCGGTGGGCGGCGGCAAACGCGGCCTCGGGGTCGCCGGTCTCGACCGACCGTTCGTAGAGCCGGTTGGTGCCGAGCGATCGGTGCAGGAGCGGCGCCCCCTCCTCCAGCGCGGTCTCGACATCGGCGACGGCGGGAAGCTCCTCCCATTCGACGCGGACATGCTCGGCCGCATCCTCCGCGTTCGCGCGGCCCTCGGCGGCGACGACCGCCACGGGCTCGCCCTGCCAGCGGGCGCAATCGACCGCCATGCCGTACTGCGGCGCGGAAACCAGCGCGGGTGCGTTCTTCATCGTCCCCGTCCAGGGGCTGGTCCGTCGGGCGAGGTCCGCCCCGGTCAGCACCGCGACCACCCCGGGCTGCGCCTCGGCTTGCGCGGTCTCGACCGCAGCGATGCGTGCGTGCGCGTACGGGCTGCGCACGAAGGCGATGTCGACCAGACGGGCGAAGGCGAGGTCGGCGACGTGGCGGCCGCGCCCGCTGGCCGCCCGCCGCGCGTTGGGGCGCGGCAGCCGCCGGCCGATGGTGGCGCCCGTCATGCCGCGGCCCCGAGCGCGGCGAGGATGCGTTCGGGGGTGAACGGTTGCGCCGAAACCGCGGCCCCGAACGGCGCGAGCGCGTCGTTGACCGCGAGCCACGCTGCCGCGGTGGCGCCGATGGTCCCGGCCTCGCCGACCCCCTTGGCGCCGAGTTTCGTCGTCCGTTCCAGCCCCTCGACATGGGCGGTCACGATGTCGGGCATTTCCGCCGCCATCGGCACCAGATAATCGGCCATCGTGCCGTTGAGAAGCTGGCCCTCCCGGTCGTAGACGCATTCCTCGAAGAACGCGCCGCCGAGCCCCTGGACGATGCCGCCCCGCAGTTGCTCATCGACCAGCAGCGGGTTGATGACGCGCCCGCACTCGTCGGCCACCCAGGCGCCGAGGAGCGCGATCACGCCGGTCTCGGGATCGAGTTCGAGATGGCAGCCGAGTGCGCCGTGGGCCACATAATAGAGCGACCGGTTGGGGACATGGCTGCGGGTCACCGCGAGCTCCGGCTGGAGGTCGGCCGGCAGCGTGTCCTGGCGGAAATGGCCGATGCGCGCGATCTCGGCGAGCGGAATACGCACCGTGCCGTCCGGCCGGTCGACGACCGCGCCGTCCCTGAGGTCGAGCGCGGCGGGGTCGGCCTGGAGGATCGGCCCGGCAAGGGCGAGCACGTTTTCCTTGAGCGCGAGCGCGGCGGTGAGCGAGGCCTCGCCCCCCATCGCCATGCCGCGCGACGCCCATGCCCCGCCGCCGAACGGCGTCACCGCGCTGTCGCCCGCGATGACGTCGACATCGTCGAGGGCGACGCCGAGCTGGTCGGCGACGATCTGGGCGATCCCGGTGAGCGTTCCCTGGCCCTGGTCGGTGACGCTGGTAATGCAGCGAATCCGGCCCGACGGTTCGAGTTTGACGGTGGTCCCCTCCTGGGTGGAGACGGGGGCTTCGGAGGGGCCGTAATAGGCGGGGCCGTAGGCGGTCGGCTCGACGAAGGTGGCGACCCCGATCCCGCGATGGACTCCGCGGGCGCGAAGCCTCGCCTGTTCGGCGCGGAGCGCGTCGTAGTCCATGATCTCCACCAGCCGGTCGAGCGCCTCCGCAAACGAGATACGCGGAAGCGGGATGCCGCCGACCGACGCCGCGGGCAGGTCGTCGGGGCCGAGATAGTTGTTGCGGCGGAAGGCGACCGGGTCCATGCCGAGCGCGCGCGCCGCCATGTCGCAGAGCTGCTCGGTGACGGCGCAGGCGATGGGCACCCCGACCCCGCGGTAGACGCCGACGACCGGCTTGTTGACGTAGGCTGCCCGCATCTCGCCGCGGTAGACCGGCACCCGGTAGGACGCGCCCGCGTTGGTGACTGCCATCATCCCCTCGGCAATGCCGAAGCGGATGTAGGCCGTATAGGCGCCGATGGCGGACAGGTCGTCGACCTCGAGCGCCGCGATCCTGCCGGTTCGGGCGGACACCGAAATGCGTCCGCGCACGGTGTGGTCGCGGCTGTGGATATCGGCGCTGAACGCCTCCACCCGGTCGGCGCAATACTTGATCGGGCGCCCCAGCAGCCGTGCGATGGCCGCCGTCGCGATCTCGTCGTCATGGACGTTGATCTTGAGCCCGAACCCGCCGCCCACGTCCGGGCAGACCACCCGCACCCGGTGTCCGTCGATGCCGAGGAGGGCGGCGTAGACCTCCTGCATCTGGTACGGCGACTGATGCGCCTGGTGGACCACCAGCATCCCGTCGGGCGGCCGGTAATCGGCAATGACCACCCGCGGCTCCAGGGTGACCGCAGTATGGCGGCCGAAGCGAAAATCGTGTTCCACCGTCACCGAATCGCCGGGTACGGCGGCGGGGTCGCCGACGGCGACCGTGTGGGCGAAGGCGAGGTTGTCGCCGAGCGCCGGGTGAATAACGGGGCCGCCGGGGGCAAGCGCAGCGGCCGCATCGGTAACGGCGTCGAGGGGTTCGTAATCGACGGCGACGAGGTCCGCCGCATCCTCCGCCGCCGCGCGGCTTTCGGCGACCGCCGCGGCCACCGGCTGCCCCTGCCAGAATACGGTGCCGCCGGCCAGCGGCGGCTGCGGCGCCGACTTGTGGCCGGGCCGGTGCGCCGCGACCGCGATCATGGGTGCGCAGATCCCCTCGAGGTCGGCGCCCGTAACGATGCGGAAGACGCCCGGCTGGCGCGCGGCCTCCGCGCAATCGATCCCGCGAATGCGCGCATGCGCGTGGGGGCTGCGCACGAAGGCGGCGTGCAGCATCCTCGGCACCGTAATATCGTCGGTATACCGACCGCGCCCGTGCGCCAGCCGCCGTGCCGCGAGCCGCGGCGCGGGACGGCCCGTCGCGCCGCCTTCGAGAACAGGTTCCGTCAAACGCCCCTCCTGTATGCCGCTGCCTCAATTTCTCCAATGTAGAAAATATGGCTCAATTCGCGTCCCGTGTCAAGAAATTTCATCACAAGAGACAAAATTTGTCCCGTCTGGACCCCCGGCCATTCGTTTCCCGCCGCCGCGGCGCCGGAGCGCGGGCCGCGGCGTTGACATTGAAGCGGCGGCGGCTATAGTCCCGGCTTCGACCGGCGCGGGTTTCCGCGGCCGCCCGGGCGCCGCCGGGGATGGAGGCGCCGCCGGGGATGGAAACGCGGACCGCGCACTTTCTGACTGGTTGGAACAATGTTTGCAGTCGTACGCACGGGCGGGAAGCAGTACCGCGTCCGCAAGGACGATGTGATCAAGGTCGAACGCCTGGCCGGCGAACCCGGCGCCGCGGTCGAACTGGATCAGGTGCTCATGCTCGATGACGGCGGAAACCCGGCGGTCGGCAGCCCCCTGGTCGATGGCGCGCGGGTGGCGGCGACGGTGGTCGACCAGACCCGCGCCGACAAGATCATCGTGTTCAAGAAGAAGCGGCGCAAGAACCACCGGCGCAAGCGCGGCCACCGCCAGCATCTGACGGTGCTCCGCATCACCGATATCCTGGCTCCCGGAGCCGCCGAGGCAAGCGCGTCGGCGAACGAGTCCGGGGGTGCGGACGGCGCGGCGAACGCCGGGGCCGAGAAGGAGAATTCGTAATGGCGCACAAGAAAGCCGGCGGCAGTTCCCGCAACGGCCGCGATTCCGCCGGCCGCAGGCTCGGCGTCAAGAAGTCCGGCGGCCAGGCGGTGATCCCCGGCAACATCATCATTCGCCAGCGCGGCACCCGGTTTCACCCGGGCGAGAATGTCGGCATCGGCAAGGACCACACGATTTTCGCTACCGTCGCCGGCCGTGTCTCGTTTCGCCGCCGCGCCAACAAGCGGGTCTACGTTTCCGTCGACGCCGCCCCGTAATCGCTCCGCGCCGGGGGCGCGGCGTGCCGGATGAAATTCCTCGACCAGGCCAGGGTCTACGTTCGCAGCGGCGACGGCGGTAGCGGCTGCCTGAGCTTCCGGCGCGAGAAGTTCGTCGAGTTCGGCGGCCCGGACGGCGGCGACGGCGGCCGCGGCGGCGATGTCTGGGTCGAGGCGGTGGACGGCCTCAACACGCTGATCGACTTCCGCTACCGCCAGCACCACAAGGCGCGCCGGGGCGGCAACGGCGCCGGACGCAACCGGACCGGGGCCGCCGGCGACGATGCGGTGCTGCGCGTTCCCGAGGGGACAGAGGTGCTCGAATCCGAGACCGGCGAGCGGATTTGCGACCTGACCGTGGTCGGCGACCGGTTTCGCATCGCTTGCGGCGGGCGCGGCGGCCGTGGCAATGCGCGCTTCAAGTCGGCGACCAACCGGGCGCCGCGGCGCGCCGATCCCGGGGAACCGGGCGAGGAGCTGACGGTGGTCCTGCAGCTCAAGCTGATCGCCGATGCCGGCCTGATCGGTCTGCCCAACGCCGGCAAGTCGACTATGCTGGCCGCGGTCTCCCGCGCCCGGCCCAGGGTCGCCGACTACCCGTTCACCACCCTCGTGCCGGCGCTCGGCGTGGTCGAGATCGACCACGACAGCTTCGTCGTCGCCGACATTCCCGGCCTGATCGAGGGTGCACACGACGGCGCCGGGCTGGGGGACCGGTTCCTCCGCCATGTCGAGCGATGCGGGATCCTCCTGCATCTGGTGGACGGCACCGGCGACGATGTCGCCGGCGCCTGGCGAACGGTGCGGGGCGAGATGGCGTCCTACGGCAACGGGCTGGCGGAGAAGCCGGAGATCGTCGCCCTCAACAAGGCGGATGCGCTGACCGCGGGCGAGCGGGCGGCCAGGCGCGCCGCCCTCGCTGCTGCGTCGGGCGGCCCGGTTGCCGTGCTCTCGGGCGCCACCGGAGAGGGGGTGCAGGACATCCTCCGACGGATTCGCGGCGCCGTGCGCGGGGGCGCGGAGGCGGCGCCGTGACCGGGGGCCTGGCCGGGGCGCGGCGCATCGTGGTCAAGATCGGCTCTGCGCTGCTGGTCGATGACGAGCGGGCCGCGGTTCGCAGAGACTGGCTCGATGCACTCGCCGACGATATCGCCGGTCTGCGCGCGGCGGGGGTCGAGATCGTCGTCGTCTCCTCGGGCGCCATCGCACTCGGCCGGTCCCGGCTCGGCCTGCCCGACCGGCCGCTGCGGCTGGAGGAAAAGCAGGCCGCGGCAGCGACCGGCCAGGCGCGGCTCATGCACGACTTTCAGGAGGCGCTCGGCCGCCACGGCATCACCGCCGCCCAGATCCTGCTCACCCTGGCCGATACCGAGGCGCGGCGGCGCCATCTCAACGCGCGCTCGACAATCCAGTCGTTGCTCGGGTTCGGCGCGGTCCCGGTCATCAACGAGAACGACACCGTGGCGACGGAAGAGATCCGCTTCGGCGACAACGACCGCCTGGCCGCCAGGGTCGCCCAGATGACGAGCGCCGAGGCGCTGGTGCTGCTCTCCGATATCGACGGGCTTTACACCGCCGATCCGAGACGCGACCCCGACGCGGTGTTCGTGCCGGAAGTGCGGCGCATCACACCCGAGATCGAGGCCATGGCCGACAAGGCTCCGGCCGGTTACAGCTCGGGCGGGATGATCACCAAGCTCGAGGCGGCGAAGATTGCGTTCGCCGCCGGCTGCCGGCTGGCGATCGCCGACGGACGGCGGCTCAATCCGCTCGCCGCGGTTGCCGCGGGCGGGCGCTGCACCTGGTTCAACCCGGACACCGGCCCCCGCACGGCGCGCAAGCGCTGGATCGCCGGCGCGATCGATCCGAACGGTGTCCTGACCGTGGACCGGGGCGCGGTGCGCGCTCTCGAGGCCGGCAAGAGTCTGCTGCCCGCCGGCGTGGTCGCGGTGGAGGGGCGCTTCGACCGCGGCGACGCCGTGCTGGTCCGCGACGAAGCCGGAGCGGCGGTCGGGCGCGGCCTGGTCGCCTATTCCGACGGGGACGCGGCGCGGATAATCGGCCACAAAAGCCGTGAAATCGAGGCGCTGCTGGGATACCGTGGACGCGACGAGATCATCCACCGCGACGATCTCGTCCTCGACTGAAAGGGAGAGTGCGGTGGCGACCCGAGCAGCGGTCGAAGAGGCCGGCATCGATGTCCTGGTGGAACGGCTCGCCCGCGACGCACGCGCCGCGGTGCGGGCGCTGGGCGGCTTCGCGCCGGAGGACAAGAACAGGGCGCTCCTCGCGGCGGCGCGGCGACTCAGGGAGAGCGAAGACGCGCTCCTCGCGGCCAACGCGCAGGACCTCGCGCGTGTCGACCGTTCCCGGCTGACCGACGCCTTCGTCGACAGGCTGAAGCTCACGCCGGCCCGGATCGAGGGCATGGCCGCCGGGATCGAGGCCGTCGCCGCGCTCGACGATCCGGTCGGCGATGTGATCGCGGCCTGGGACCGGCCGAACGGGCTCCTTATCGAGCGGGTCCGGGTTCCTCTCGGCGTGATCGGCATCGTCTACGAATCGCGCCCCAACGTGACGGCGGACGCGGGCGCGCTGTGCCTCAAGTCGGGCAATGCCGCGATCCTCCGCGGCGGATCGGAGAGCTATCGGTCCTCGGCCGCGATCATGGACTGCCTGCAGGCGGGGCTGGAGGACGCGGGGCTGCCTGCCGCCGCGATCCAGATGGTGCCGACGACCGACCGCGCGGCGGTCGGCGCGATGCTGACCATGCCCGACCTGATCGACATCGTGGTGCCGCGCGGCGGCAAGTCGCTGATCGAGCGGGTGCAGAACGAGAGCAGAGTGCCGGTGATCGCTCATCTCGACGGCAACTGCCACGTCTATGTCGAACGCAGCGCCGACCCCGAGGCGGCGCGGCGTATCGCCTTCAACGCCAAGATGCGCAGGACGGGGATCTGCGGTGCGGCGGAGACGCTGCTCATCGACCGTGCGGTTGCGCGTGACATGCTGCCGCCGATCCTCGACGACCTCGCCGGGGCCGGGTGCGAGATCAGGGGCTGCGCGGAGACGCGCGCGCTGGACGACCGGGTGGCGCCGGCCGACGAGAGCGACTGGGCGACGGAGTATCTCGACGCCATCATCGCCGTGAAGCAGGTGGACGGGCTCGACGAGGCGATCGCCCACATCGACGCTTACGGCTCGCATCATACCGACGCGATCGTCACCGCCGACGGGGATGCCGCCGAGCGTTTTCTCGGTTCCGTCGATTCGGCGATCGTGCTGCACAACGCCTCGACCCAGTTCGCCGACGGCGGCGAGTTCGGCATGGGGGCGGAGATCGGCATCTCCACCGGGCGGCTGCACGCGCGGGGGCCGGTCGGCGTCGAACAGCTCACCACCTTCAAGTACGTGGTGCGCGGGTCGGGACAGGTTCGGCCCTGACCCTGTACACGACGATTCGCCGGGGCCTCGACGCGCCGGGGCTCAGGGTCGGCTTGCTGGGCGGGTCGTTCAACCCGGCCCACGACGGCCATCTCCACATCTCGCTTCTGGCGCTCAGGCACCTGCGTCTGGACGAGGTGTGGTGGATGGTGTCGCCGCAGAACCCGCTCAAGCCGGCGGCCGGAATGGCGCCGTTCGGCGAGCGGCTCGCCGGAGCCAGGGCGCTCGCCAGCCATCCGGCGATCTCGGTCACCGATATCGAGCAGCGGCTCGGCACCCGCTATACCGCCGATACCCTGGCAGCGCTCAACTTCTGCTTCCCGCGCATGCATTTCGTCTGGATCATGGGCGCCGACAATCTCGCGCAGATCTCGCAGTGGCAGCAGTGGACCCGTGTCTTCAATCTGGCGCCCATCGCGGTGTTCGACCGGGCGCCCTATTCGTTCGGGGCGCTGGCCAAGAAGGCGGCGCAGGCGTTCTCCAGGTTCAAGATGAAGTCCAAGGACGCCCACAAGCTGGTGGAAACCAGGCCGCCGGCATGGATCTTCTTCCACACCCGGTTGCATCCCGCATCGGCGACCGAAATCCGCGCCGGCAGGACGCTCTACCGGACGGCCGGCGCCGGAACGGCGAGAATGCCGCATCGGGGCGGCGGGGGCGCGCGGTAGCTCTGGCCCGGCGGTTTACGCCTGCGATTCGCGCGTGATAGCCTCGCCGGGCAGGACGGCGGGGCGAGGGATCGGGGATGCGGATATGGCGCAGTTAGCCGAACGGAACCGCCTCGCCGCCGCGGAGAGCGCGGTCGAGGTCATCCCCGCCGAGCCGACCATCGGCGGTGAAATCCGCGGGGTCGATCTGTCCCGGTCCCTCGACGACGGGACCGTGCAGGCGATCCGCGATGCGCTGATGGAGCGCAAGGTCATCTTCTTCCGGGGCCAGAACATCACGCCGGAGCAGCATCTCGCCTTCGGCCGCAGGTTCGGCGAGGTCAGCGTCCACCCGTTCGTTCCGCATCTGGAACACCTGCCCGAGATCATGGTGCTCGACAACCACAAGGACAACCCGGTCTTCTCGACCGATGTGTGGCACTCGGACGAGACGTTTCGCGAAAAGCCGCCGGCGGGGTCGATTCTTCGCTGCGTCACCATTCCGCCGGTCGGCGGCGATACCATGTGGGCCGACATGTGCGCCGCATACGACGGGCTGAGCGGCCGCATGCAGGGGTTTCTCTCGGATCTCGAAGCGATCCACGACTTCAAGAATTTCCGCCACAAGTTCGACCATATGGAACCGCGGGAACGGCATGCGAAGCTGGCCGAGATGGAGATCGAGCTCCCCAACCCGGCGCATCCCGTCATCCGCACGCACCCGGTAACCGGGCGCAAGGCGGTGTTCGTGAACGAGCAGTTCACCATCGCCATCAAGGGCATGCGGGAGGACGAGAGCAAGGCGCTGCTCGCGTTTCTGTTCACCCTTCCGCGGATTCCCGAATATCAGTTCCGTTTCAGGTGGGAGCCGGACTCGATCGTCTTTTGGGACAATCCGTCGACCCAGCACTACGCGGCCAACGACTACTACCCGGTGCGGCGCACCATGCAGCGGGTGACGATCAAGGGCGACCGGCCGTTTTGAGCGGACCCACCGTTCGCCGATCCACGGGAGGGGACAGATGGGCGTAACGCGCGGAATCGTCGGCGCTGCGGTAGCCGCAGCGCTCGGCGCGGGATCGTTTGCGGCGTTTTCGGACGCCGCCGGGGCGCAGGAAATCACCCTGCGACTGCACAATTTCAACTCGCCCAAGGCAATCGCCAACCGCCTGTTCATGCGGCCGTGGGCCAAGGAGATCGAGAAGAAGTCGGCGGGCCGGGTCAAGGTTCAGGTTTTTCCGGCCATGCAGCTCGGCGGCAAGCCGTCCGACCTTTACGGCCAGGCGCGCGACGGGGTGGTCGATATCGTGTGGACTCTCCCCGGCTACTCGCCGGGCCGCTTTCCGCTGACCGAGGTGTTCGAGCTGCCGTTCGTGGCCGGCGACGCCGTCGCCACCAGCCAGGCGCTCACCGAGTTCCACGCCAGGTGGATGAGGGACGAGTACAAGGACACGCGGCCGCTGGTGTTCCACGCCACCGCGCGCGGACATATCCACACGGCGAAGAAACCGATTCGCCGGCTGGAGGACCTCAAGGGGATGAAGATGCGCGCGCCGTCCCGCGCCTCGGCGGCGATGTTGAGAGCGCTCGGCACCGTCCCCGTCGGCATGCCCATTCCCAAGGTCTACGAAGCGCTGTCGCGCGGCGTCGTCGAGGGGACCTGGATACCGTGGACGATCATGCGCCCGTTCCGGCTGCACGAAGTGACCAAGTACCACACCGAGGTTGCCCTCTCCTGCGCGCTGTTCCTGATGACGATGAACAGCAAGAGTTACGACCGGTTGCCGGCCGACATCCGCAAGATCATCGACGACAGTACCGGCATGGCGCTCGCCAAGCGGCTCGGACGGATGTGGCAGGATGACGAGAAGCCGGGTCGTGCGCTGGCGGTCAAGCGGGGCGATCAGATCCTGTCATTGCCCGATGCCGAGCGCGAGCGCTGGCGGAAGATCACCCAGACGGTCGTCGATGCCTGGGTTGAGAAGGTCACCGGCAAGGGGCACGACGGGAAGGCCCTGGTGGCCGAGGCCAGGCGGCTGGTCGCCAAGTACAGTCGCTGACCGCCCAGGGCGCAGCGGATGAACCCTGACGGGTCCGGAGCGGGACCGGAAAACCCCGCTTCGGGCGCGGCGGAGTCTCCGCTCGATATCCGGTTCGAGCGGGCGAGCCGGACGCTCGCGCTGGCCGGCGGGCTCTTGCTGATCGGGGTCATGGCGATGACGGTGATCAGCGTCATCGGGCGTTACCTGTTCAACGCGCCGATCCCGGGAGATTACGAGATCACCGAACTCGTCTGCGGTGTCGCCGTGTTCGCCTTCTTTCCCTATTGCCACGCACGGAACGCCAATATCGTCGTCGAGTTCTTCACCGCCGGGTTGCCGCCGCGGCACAAGACGCTGCTGGACACGGTGCACAACGTCGTCTTCACCGCGGTCGCCGGGTTGATCGCATGGCGGCTCCTCGTCGGCGGACTGCACAAGCTTCGCGACGGCGAGACCACGCTGTTCCTCGATATTCCGATCTATCTGGGCTATTTCCCGGCGCTGCTGGGCGCGGGCCTGCTGACCGCCGTCTGTCTCTGGGTGTTGTGCCGTCACCTCCGCGCGCTCGGTCGATGACCAATATCGAGTTCGGCGCCCTCCTCTTCGGCCTCTGCCTGCTGCTGATTGCCCTGCGGATGCCGGTCGGCGTCGCCATGTTCGCGGTCGGCGGGTTCGGTTTCGTCTCGCTCGCCGGCTGGTCGGCGTTTCTCAACCTGCTCAATACCGGGCCTTTCGGGCGGGTGTCGAGCTACACCCTGTCGGTGCTGCCCCTGTTCCTGCTGATGGGCCAGTTCGCGACCCAGGCCGGTCTCAGCCGTTCGCTGTTCCAGGCGGCGCGCGCCTGGGTCGGACACCGGCGGGGCGGGCTCGCGATCTCGACGATCTGCGGGTGCGCGGCCTTCGGTGCGATCTGCGGCTCGTCCATCGCCACCGGCGCGACCATCGCCTCGGTGGCGCTGCCCGAGATGAAGCGGTACGGCTATTCCGGGGCGCTGGCGACCGGCACGCTTGCCGCCGGCGGAACGCTCGGCATCCTGATCCCGCCCTCGGTCATCCTGGTGATCTATGCGATCATCACCGAGCAGTCGGTGGGCAAGCTCTTCCTCGCGGCCCTGATCCCGGGGCTCATCGCGACCGTCGGCTATTCTCTCGCGATCGCCGTCTATGTGCGGCTCAGGCCGGAGGCGGGTCCGGTCGCGCCGTCGGTGCCGTTGCGCGAACGGATAAGGAGCCTCGGCGCGGTCTGGCCGGTGGCGGCGATCTTCCTGCTGGTCATCGGCGGCATCTATCTCGGCGTGTTCACCCCGACCGAAGGGGCGGCGATCGGCGCCGCCGCGACCGGGCTCGTGGCCGTTGCATTCGGCAGGCTGGGCTGGGAGGCCTTCGTGTCCAGCCTGCTCGAGACCGCGCAGGCCACGGCGATGATCTTCATCATCCTGATCAGCGCGGAAGTCTATAACGGCTTCCTCGCGCTCTCGCAGATCCCGGTCGAACTGGCCGATGCGCTGGCCGCCTCCGGGCTCGCGCCGATGACCATCTTGGTCGGCATCCTCCTGGTCTATCTGGTTCTCGGTTGCGTGATGGACAGCCTGGCGATGATCCTGCTCACGATTCCGGTGTTCTTCCCGCTGGTCACCGGCCTCGATTTCGGTCTCACCGAGGAGGAGATCGCCATCTGGTTCGGCATCCTGGCGCTGATCGTCGTCGAGGTCGGGCTGATAACGCCGCCGATCGGCCTCAACGTCTATGTCATCAATTCGCTCGCCGACGGCGTTCTGCTCGGCCAGTCGTTCCGCGGCATCGTGCCGTTTCTGTGCAGCGACTTTGTCCGGGTGGCGATCATCCTCGCCGCGCCGGCGACCTGCCTCTGGCTCCCGGGGCTGGTCCGTTGAGCGTCGGGTGCGTTGCGCTGGCCGGCCGCGCGTCTTATCGTTCCCGGAGCGCGGACAGGAGCACCCCATAGCTACCGACGAAACGGCCGGCCCCGGCGCCGGGCCCCTGATCGATATCGTGATCGCCTGTCTCCAGGACATGAAGGCGATCGACATCGTGAACATCGATCTCAGGGGCAAGTCGGCGATCGCCGACAACATGGTCATTGCGACCGGTGCCTCGACCCGGCAGGTGACGGCGCTGGCCGAACGGTTGCTGCAAAGGCTCAAGGCCGCCGGTCTCGTCGGGTTGAAACCCGAGGGGCTGCGCCAGGGGGACTGGGTGCTGCTCGATGCGGGCGATGTGATCGTCCATCTCTTCCGACCGGAGATCCGGGCCTTCTACAACATCGAGAAGATGTGGGGCGTGGCGGTGGACCAGGGCGCGAGATCGTCCGCCACAGGCGGCTGACGGCTCCGGCGGCCTGTCCCGTGCGGCTCGTCATCGCCTCCGCCGGACGGTTCAGGGGCGGGCCGGAACAGACCCTGTTCGAACGTTACCGCGGCCGGATCCGCTGGACCGTCGAACTGCGCGAGATCGAGGCCAGGGGCCGCCGCTCGGCGGCCCGGACGGTCGAGCGCGAGGCCGACCTGCTGGCCGCGGCCTGCCTCGCGGGCGCCCACATCGTTGCGCTCGACGCCGGCGGGAAGCCGCTGTCGAGCGAGGCGTTCGCCGGTCGGCTCGGAGCCTTGCGCGACGGCGGGCAGCGCGACATCGTTTTCCTGATCGGCGGCGCGGAGGGGTTGTCGCCGCGGCTGCTGGCCGACGCCGACTTCGTCCTCTCTCTCGGGCCGGCGACGTGGCCGCATCTGCTGGTGCGCGTCATGCTTGTCGAGCAGATCTTCCGCGCCCAGGAAATCCTGGCCGGTCATCCCTACCACCGCGGCTGACGGCTCCGGCGCTCCCTTGCAGTATCGGCGCGCCAGGACAGGAAACCCGACCATGCCAGATACGCCGCCGATCCTCGCCCACAAGCATCACGATTCGGCTTCGGCCTTCGAGCCCGGCAACCTGCTGCGCGAGGCGCGCCGCCAGAAGGATCTGCCCGTCGTCCCGGTGCCCGCGGTCTGTCTGCTCGACCCCGACGGCGACATCGTCCGCCGGCTGACGGGCGAGGGCAGGGCGGAGCGGCACGACGGCTGGCCCTGCTATCACACCGATCTCTTCGTGTTCGAAACCGGCGGGCTGCAGGTCGGTGCAATCGGCTGCGCGGTCGGTGCGCCGTTTGCCGTTCTCGTTGCCGAACAGCTCTTTGCCTCGGGCTGCGAACTCCTGATCAGCATCACGTCCTCCGGCCAGATCGCGCCGGTGCAGGAGCCGCCCTATTTCGTGCTGATCGACCGCGCGCTGAGAGACGAGGGGACGAGCTACCATTATCTGCCGCCGTCACAATGGAGCGAAGCGCCGCCCGGCCTGCTCCGCCGGCTGGACGACGCGGACTATGGCGGGGTCGCGGTGCTCCGGGGGGCGACGTGGACCACCGATGCGCCGTTCCGCGAGACCGAGGAGGCGATCGCCGCCATGCGGGAGCGAGGCATTCTCGCCGTCGAGATGGAGGCGGCGGCGCTCTATGCATTCGCCGGGGCGCGCGGCCGGTCGGTGGTCTGTTTCGCCCACGTCACCAACCGGCTCGGGCGCGAAGAGGGAGATTTCGAGAAGGGCGACGCCGACGGCGCGACCGCCGCGCTCGCGGTCGTTCGACGCACTGCCGGAATACTGGGGCCGGAATACTGGGGTACGGCAGGGGCGGGGCGGCGGCGCGCGCCTCTTCCGGTCAGCCGTAGTCCCGCTGGTCGTCGATGATCTTGCCGTCGTTGGGAAGGGCGCCCGGGGCCACCAGTTCGACGGCGGTCCGCAGCCTGCACTCCGCACGGAAGGTCTCGGCGACGGCCGCCGCCAGATCGTCCGGGCCGCCGTCCGTCTCGCAGCGCAGAATCGGGGCGTCGAGACCGTCCTTCTCGCCGACCACCAGCCGCATCCGGCCGATGCGCGGGTGAAGCCGGAGAACGCGGTCGATCTGGGCCGGATCCACGAACATGCCGCGGACCTTGGTCCTCTGGTCGGCGCGGCCGAGCCATCCCCTGATGCGCGGCGCGGTGCGCCCGCAGGGACTCCGGCCCGGCAGGATCGCGGACAGGTCGCCGGTGGCGAACCGCAGCAGCGGGTAGTCCTCGTCCAGCAGCGTCACCGCGACCTCGCCGACTTCCCCGTCCGGCACCGGGTTTCCGGTTCCGGGGCGCAGGATCTCGACGATGATATCCTCGCCCAGGATCATGCCTTCCCGCGCCTCTGACTCATAGGCGATCAGCCCCAGGTCCGCCGTTCCGTAGGCCTGCAGGACGGCGATACCGCGGTCGTCGTACTCCTTGCGGAGCGGCGGCAGCAGGGCGCCGCCGGCGACCGCGCCCCGCCGGATCGACGAGACATCGGCGCCTGTCTCATCGGCCTTGTCGAGGATGATTTTCAGGAAGTCGGGCGTGCCGCTGTAGCCGCACGGCCGGTAGTGGCGAATGACCTGGATCTGGTTCTCGGTCTGGCCGGTGCCGCCCGGAATTACCGCACAGCCGATTTCGGCCGCGGCGCTGTCGAACATCATGCCGGCAGGCGTGAAGTGGTACGAGAAACAATTGAGCACGATGTCCCCGGCGCGGAATCCGGCAGCATGGAGCGCCCGCGCCATACGCCAGAAATCCCGCCGCCGGCCCTGCGGTTCGGCAATCGGTCCGGGCGACAGGAAGAGGCGTTTCATTTCTCCCGGCCGCAGACCGGCAACGCCGCCGAAGGGCGGCGCGGCGGCCTGCAACGCCATGAGCGCGTCCTTGCGCAGGACCGGCAACTGCGCGAGCGCGTCGCGGCTGGCGATGTCGCCGGGTTCGATCCCGGCGAGGCCCTGTGCCTGGCCGGGGGTTTCGCGCGCCCGCGCGACCTGAGCGGGAAGCGCCGCCATCAGCCGCGCCTCGCGCTCTTCGGGCGGGCCGGTTTCGCGTTCGTCGAAATATGCGTTCACGGAGCCGCCGCCCTGTCGTTGCGCCGCATGGACGGGTTCAGGCCAGCCAACGCTTGCGGCGGCGGTAGGACTTCACGTCCCGGTAGCTTCTGCGCCCGGACGAGGAGAGACCGAGATAGAATTCCTTGACGTCGGCGTTCTCCCGCAGCGCCGAGGCTTCGCCGTCGAGAACGACCCGCCCGTTTTCCAGGATGTAGCCGTAGCGGGCATAGCGCAGCGCCATATTGGTATTCTGTTCGGCAAGCAGGAAGGTCACGCCCTCCTCCTCGTTGAGGCGGGCCACGATGCCAAAGATTTCCTCGACCAGTTGCGGGGCCAGCCCCATCGACGGTTCGTCGAGCAGGATCATCTTCGGGCGCGTCATCAGCGCCCGGCCGATCGCCGTCATTTGCTGCTCGCCGCCCGAGGTGTAGCCCGCCTGGGCCTTGCGGCGCTCTTTCAGGCGCGGGAAATAGCGGTAAACGAGTTCGAGGTCCTCGAGAAAGTTCTTCTTGTCGTCCCGGACATAGGCGCCCGTGAGCAGATTTTCCTCGACCGTCAGGTGTTCGAAGCAATGGCGCCCCTCCATCACCTGGACCACGCCCCGGGTGACCAGTTCGTGCGCCGAGAGTTTTTCGATTCGCTCGTTGCGGTACTCGATGGTTCCCTTGGTGACGTCTCCCCGTTCGGCGTGCAGCAGGTTCGATATCGCCTTCAGGGTGGTCGTCTTGCCTGCGCCGTTGGCCCCGAGGATGGCGACGATGCCGCCCTCGGGGACCTGGAAGGAAACGCCCTTCAACACCAGGATCACGCGGTCGTAGATCACCTCGATGTTGCTGACGTCGAGAAGGGCGTTTCCGTCCCCGGTCATGCCAACGGTTCCAAAGCCGCTCCGGCGGGCCTTACTTCTCCTTCGAGCAGTCGCGCGGCGTGATCTTGTTCTCCTTCGCGTACTTGGCCGCTTCCGCCACGACCTGCTTGCGCACGACATCGTACATCGGCGTGTACCAGTCGCTGATCAACTTCCACTTCTTGCCGTCCCACTGCTGGAAGATGACGGGGCCGCCGCCCTCGTGGTCCTCGCATGTGATCCGGTGGGCCGACATGAACCCCTCGAAGCCGAGCTTGGTCAGCTTTTCCTGGGTCAGGTTGAGGTTCTCGATGCCCCAGCGGACCTGTTCGCCGGTCAGCGGCTTGTTGCCGAAACGCTCCATCGCGGTGCGGATCGATTCCGTGTTGTAGACCATGTTGACCACGCCGCGATTGTACAGGACCTCGCCCCAGTTGTTCTTTTTCGCGGCTTCCACGTCGCCCTTGTAGATCGTCTTGAGGATCTGCTGGTGGATGTCGTAATTGGGGCCGGCGCCGTGGAAGGTCGCCGCCGTGTAGCCGATCGCACCGTCGCCGGCCGGGCGCACATCGCTTTCCGAACCCGACCACCAGACCCCGATGAACTTGTCCATCGGGAACTTGATCGAGGCCGCTTCCTTGATCGCCACCTGGTTCATCACGCCCCATCCCCACATGAAGATGTAGTCGGGCTTGTAGCGGCGGATTTGCAGCCAGGTCGATTTCTGCTCCTGCCCCGGATGGTCGACCGCCAGCAGCTTGAGGTCGTAGCCGAACTGCTTGGACAGAAGCTGCAGGGTGGGGATCGGCTCCTTGCCGTAGGCGCTGTTATGGTAGATCAGGGCGATCTTCTTGCCCTTGAGCTTGTCGAGGCCGCCGAACTGGTCGCCGACATATTTGATGAACGTGGTTGCCTGGCTCCAGTAGCTGGTCGGTGCGGTGAACGCCCACTTGAACACGCTCCCGTCGCCCGCCGCCGTGCGGCCGTACCCCATCGAGTGTATCGGCACCTTGTCCACCGCGGCCTTGGGGATGAGCTGGTAGGTGATGCCGGTGCTGTACGGGTTGATGACGGCCGCACCGGTCGCCCCCTTGTTTTTGAGTTTTTCGTAGCACTCGACGCCGATCTTGGTGTTGTATTTCGTTTCGCACTCCTCCCACGCGATCTTGACGCCGTTAATGCCGCCGTCGCGTACGTTCAGGAGCTTGAGGTAGTCGATGATGCCGTTGGCCGTGGGAATGCCGTTCGGGGCATAGGGTCCGGTACGGTACACCAGGAGCGGAAAGAAAATTTCCGCTGCCGTTGCCTTGGTCACCGGCACGGCGGGCAGGCCCACGACCAGAGCGGCCGCCAGCATGCCCCATTTCTTGATGCTCATTACGCCCTCCCTCAGGTGATTGACGACGATCGGCGCCGGATCGATTCCGGCAGGTGCGATCCCGGGACTGCACTGCCGCCGGTCCGGCTGCGCAAACCGGGGCGGCGAATGCCTCGAAAAGGCTATCATGGCGGCGAATCCGGCGTCAACGAAGGTTCCGGCGGGCAACGCTGCCGCGGACCGGGCCGCAGCGCGGAAACCCGGATTCCGCCGTCAGTACGGAAACGGCCATCGGCGGAGCTTTTCCTTGGCGATCTGCCACAGGCGGGCGAGGCCCGCCGGTTCGAAGATCAGGAAAACGATGATCAGCGAGCCGAAGATCATGACCTCCAGATGTTTCTGGAAATCGACCGGCATCGAGAGGCCGATCAGCTGCGGCGCGTTGGTCAGGACGATGGGCGTCAGCCAGATGAAGGCGGCCCCGAGATAGGCGCCGAGGATGCTGCCCAGGCCGCCGATGATGATCATGAACAGGACGTCGAAGGAAACGAAGATGTCGAAGGCCTCGGTCTCGGCGCTGCCGAGGTACGAGAACAGCAGCAGCGCGCCCGCGACCCCGCAGTAGAACGAGCTGATGGCAAAGGCGAGCAGCTTGTTGGGCAGCAGGCGGATGCCGATGATTTCCGCCGCGACGTCCATGTCCCTGATCGCCATCCAGTGGCGTCCGATCCTGCCGCGCACCAGGTTCTTGGCGAGCAGGCCGCCCAGAATGCAAAAGGAGAGAACGATCAGGTAGCGGGTTTCGGCGGTGGCTACCGGTCCCGTCATGACGATGCCGGCGACTTCCCGCGGCGGTGCGGCGATCGTGCCGCTGGAGTTGTAATTGTACCACCAGGGGACGCGGTTGAACATCCAGATCAGGAAGAACTGCGCCGCCAGCGTGGCGACCGCAAGGTAGAAACCCTTGATGCGAAGGCTCGGAAGGCCGAACAGGATGCCGACCAGCGCCGCTGCGACGCCCGAGAGGACGAAGACGATCAGGATGTTCAGTTCCGGGAAGCCGGTGGTTATCTTGTAGGCCGAGTAGGCGCCCATCGCCATGAAGGCGCCGGTCCCCAAGGACAGTTGGCCGGCATATCCGGTCAGGATGTTCAGCCCCACCGCCGCGATCGCGAAAATGAGCATCGGGATCATCACCGCCTGGAGCAGGTATTCCGATGCGAAAGCGGGAACCGCGATATAGGCGAACAGCACGACGGCGAACACGAAGATACGGTCCTGGAAGACCGGGAAAATCGCCTGGTCGGCGGCGTAGCTGGTCTTGAACTGGCCCGCTTCCCGATAAAACATGCCCCTAGACCCTTTCGATGATGCGCTCGCCGAACAGCCCCTGCGGCCGCACCAGCAGGAAACCCAGGGCCAGCACATACGCGAACCAGTTCTCGATGGCGCCGCCGACGGCGGGGCCCCAGTACACCTCCGCGATCTTCTCGCCCACGCCGATGATCAGGCCGCCGACGATCGCGCCCGGCACCGACGTGAAACCGCCGAGGATCAGCACCGGCAGCGCCTTCAGGGCGATCAGGGAGAGCGAGAACTGGACGCCGCTCTTGGCGCCCCAGACGATTCCGGTAACGAGGGCCACGATGCCGGCCACGGACCAGACGATGATCCATATCTTCTTGAGCGGGATCCCGACCGACAGCGCCGCCTGGTGGTCGTCGGCCACCGCCCTGAGCGCCCGGCCGGTCGGCGTGTACTGAAAGAAGAGGGCGAGACCTGCCACCATCAGCGCACAGGTCAGGGCGGCGATCAGGTCGAAACTGTTGATGAGCATTCCCGCGATGTCGAGCGGGACGTCGGGAATTCCGACATCGAGCTTCTTCACGTTGGAGCCCCACATGGTCTCGCCCAGCCCCTCGAGGAAGAAGGTCAGCCCGATGGTCGACATGAACAGGATGATGTCCGGCTGGTTTATCAGGTGGCGGAGCACCAGCAGCTCGACCAGGTAGGCGACCAGGACCATGATGCCGATGGTGACGATGAAGGCGAGCCATACCGGGAGGCCGAGTTCCATTAGCCCGACCAGGTTGAGCGCTGCGAAGAGGACCATGACGCCCTGCGCGAAGTTGAACACGCCGGACGCCTTGAAAATCAGCACGAACCCGAGGGCCACCAGGGAATAGAGGACCCCGGTCAGCAGGCCGTTGAATACGACCTCGCCGAAAAAGACCGGGAAATCCTCGCCGATCTGGACGAAAGGCACGACCAGAATGGCTTCAAGAAACTCCATCGCCGCTTCTCCGCTCCGGCCCCGCCGCCCGCCTCAGTCGTGCACCACGCCCAGATAGGCGCTGATCACCTCGTCGTTCCCGCGCACTTCGTCTGGGGAGCCGTCGGCGATCAGTCGGCCGTAGTCGAGCACCGCGACGCGGTCGGAAATATCCATCACCACCCCCATGTCGTGCTCGATGAGGGCGATCGTCGTCCCGAACTCGTCGTTCACGTCGAGGATGAAGCGGCACATGTCCTCCTTCTCCTCCGAGTTCATGCCCGCCATCGGTTCGTCGAGCAGGAGCAGTTCCGGTTCGGCCGCCAGCGCGCGGCCCAGTTCGACCCGCTTCTGCAGGCCGTAGGGCAGCCGGCCCACCGGCACCCTGCGGATTGCCTCGATCTGGAGGAATTCGATGATCTTCTCGACATGGGCGCGGTGTTCCAGCTCCTCTCGCCGCGCCGGGCCCAGATAGAGCGCCTGCCACAGGAAATTGCGGTGCATCTTGGTGTTCCGCCCGGTCATCAGGTTGTCGAGGGTGCTCATGCCCTTGAACAGCGCGATGTTCTGGAAGGTCCGCGCGATGCCCCGCCGTGCGGCCTGGTCCGGCCTCATCGCGGTCCTGGTCTCGCCCTTGTAGGTGATGGTGCCGGAGTCCGGATGGTAGAAGCCGTTGATGACGTTGAGCATGGACGACTTGCCGGCCCCGTTCGGGCCGATGATCGCCCGGATCTCGCTCTCGCGGATGTCGAAGCTGACATCGTCCAGCACCTTGATGCCCCCGAAGGCGAGGGAAATGCGGTGCAGGCCGAGCATCGGCGTCTGCGCTGCAGCGTTTGCGGCCGGCCCCGCGGCGCTCATGCCGCATTCCTCGCCGGTTCGGCCGGGGTCGGCTCCGGCGCGACATCGCGGATATCGAGGTCCGCGGCAATGACGCCCTTGCGTCCGTCCTCGAACGTCACCTCGGTCTCGATGCCGCAGCGCGCGCGGCCGGAATAGAGCGCCTCGATCAGGGATACGTACTTCTCCGAGACGTGGCGGCGGCGGACCTTGCGGGTCCGGGTCAGCTCCCCGTCATCGGCGTCGAGCTGCTTGTGCAGGACGAGAAAGCGCCTGATCTGCGCGCCGGCGAGGTTGGCGTCCGCCGCGAGGTCGCGGTTCACCCGTTCGATCCTGCCCTGGACAATGTCGTAGACCTGCGGCAGGCCGGCCAGTTCCTGGTAGCTGGCGTAGGAGACGCCGTTGCGCTCCGCCCAGTCGCCCATCGCCTCGAGCTCGATATTGATGAAGGCGGTCACGTAATCGCGTTCGTGGCCGAAGCTGACGGCCTCGAAAATGTCGGGAAAGAACTTGAGCTTGTTCTCGATGTATTTGGGCGCGAACATCGTGCCGTCGTTGAGCCGGCCGACATCGCGCGCCCGGTCGATGATCTTGAGATGCCCCTCTGCGTCAATGAACCCGGCGTCGCCGGTTCGGCACCAGCCGTCCGCGGTCTTGGTCTCCGCCGTCGCTTCCGGGTTGCGGAAATATTCGACGAACACGCCGGGGCTGCGGAACTGGACCTCGTTGTCCTCGATCCTGATGTCCACATCCGGCCCCGGCCGGCCCACGGTATCCGACCGGACCTCGCCGTTCGGCTGGACGGTGATAAACACGCTGGCCTCGGTCATGCCGTAAAGCTGCTTCAGGTTGAGGCCGATACCCCGGTAGAAGTCGAAGATGTCGGGGCCGATCGCCTCGCCCGCCGTGTAGGCGACCCTGACCCTGGCGAGACCGAGTGTGTTCATCAGCGGGCGGTAAACCAGCAGCGAACCCAGCGCGTAATGCAGGCGGACCCCGGGAGGCACGCGCTCGCCGTCGAGGATCCGTTTTCCGTACCGTCCGGCGACCTCGATGAAGTGCGCGTACAGCCGGCGCTTGATCCAGCCCGAATCCTGGATGCGGATCGCGACCGTGGTCAGGATATTCTCGAAGATGCGGGGCGGCGCGAAGAAATAGGTCGGCCCGACCTCCCAAAGGTCGTTGAGCACGGTGTCCGCGGATTCCGGACACGAAACGCAGAAACCCGAGACCAGCGACTGCCCGCACGAAAACATGTGATCGCCCACCCATGCCATCGGCAGATAGGCGAGGACCTCGTCGGTATCCCGAAGCCCCTCCAGGCGCACCGCGTTGTGCGCGCTGACCAGGATGTTCCGGTACGAAAGGACGACGCCCTTCGGGTTGCCGGTGGTTCCGGAGGTATAGAGGATGATGGACGCATCGTCGGCCGCGCCGCGGTCCACTTCGCCGTCGTAGAACCCCGGATTCTCGGCGTCGTAGCGGCGCCCTTCGCGCAACAGGAATTCGGCGCTGTACAGACCATCGGCGCTGTAGTTCCGCAGACCCCGGGGGTCGTCGTAGATCACCGCCTCGACCGTCGGGCACCCGTCGCCGATTTCGAGGACCTTGTCCACCTGTTCCTGGTCTTCCGCGAAGACGAAGCGCGCTCCGGCATTGTTCAGCACATAGCGGGTCTCATCGGCGACGGAGTCCTGGTAGATCGGGACCGGTACGCAGCCGAGCGACTGGACGGCGAGAATGGCGTTGTAGAGGATCGGCCGGTTGTCGCCGATAATCGCCACCCGATCTCCGCGCTCCAGCCCGAGGCTCGCGAAGCCGCAGGCGATTTCCCGAACCTGGACCGCCGCCTCCCGCCAGGTGAGGGTTTGCCAGATGCCCAGGGCCTTCTCCCTGAGGCAGGGGCGGTCCCCGCGGATGCCGGCGTTCCACCGCAACAGTTTCGGCGCGGTGTCGTGCCGGGACAGGTCGGGCAGCGAATCCGAAGCGCCGGTCATGACGATCTCCCCGTCCACCGGCCGCACGCCGAGGGGCGGAGGCGCCGCTCGACAGCCGGTGACGGGACTATGCCGAGATTCTTCCCTATTGGCCACACGGCCCGGGCGGCCCAGTATCCGAGAGCGGCCGGCGTGCCGCAGCGAGTTAAGGAGAGAAGCATGATCGAGACCAGGGGCGTCGTGCATTTCACCATCCCGGTCACCGACCCCGAGCGGAGCGAGAGGTTCTACCGGGAAGTCCTCGGCCTGCAAACGGTCCAGGTGGTGCCGCCGATCGGCATGGTGTTCATGAAATCGGGAGACGATCACGTCATCCTCACCCGGAGCAAGACGCCGGTCGATCCCAATCCCGGGAACGAGTTCCTGATCCACCACGCGTTCCGGGTCGATCTCGATGCCTACGACGACGCCAAGCGGGATCTGGCGGCGCACGGCGTCGAAATCATCTTCGAGGAGGAGCGCCACGAAGGGGTTTTCCACGGCCGGCAGTGTTACTTCCACGACCCCGACCGCAATGTACTCGAGATCATCGCGCTCGAGAAAATCGGCGAAGGCTTCGGCGAAGCCGCGCGGGAGGAAGGCTTCTCGCCCTTTTCTTCCGGCCCGGGCGGTTGAGGGGAGCCCGCGGCAGTGCGCCGCGGACCGGGGCGGAGTCCTGATATCCCGGCGTGATGACCGTCTTTCGTCCGCCTTTCGGAACCGCGCTCGGCGGACTGGTCGCCCTTGCCGCCGGGATGGGAATCGGGAGGTTCGTCTACACCCCGATCCTGCCGTTCATGGCCGAGGACCTCGGCCTCTCCCCGGCGGACAGCGGGGTGATCGCGTCCGCCAACTTTCTCGGCTATCTCGCAGGCGCGCTCGCCGCCGCGCGGATGACGACGCCGGGCGGACGGCGGCGCTGGCTGCTCGCCGCACTCGCGCTGAGCGCCGCGACCACGGCCGCCATGGCTGCGACCGCCTCGACGCCGGCGTTTCTCGCGCTGCGCTTCGCCGGCGGAATGGCGAGCGCCTACGTGATCGTGCTGGCTGCAGGGCTGGCGCTCGACCGGCTCGCTGCGGCCGGGCGCACCGCGCTGTCGTGGATGCCGTTCGCCGGCGTCGGGACCGGGATCGCGGTCTCGGCCCTTCTGGTGACCGGGCTGGCGTTCGCCGGCGCCGGGTGGCGGGCACTGTGGTTGGCGAGCGGAGGCGTTGCGGTGCTCGCCCTCGCCGCCTGCGTCTGCCTCATCGCACACTCTCCGGAGGACTCGGCCCGGGGGCCTGCCCCGCCGGGCCGCGGCGGCGGCGTTGGCCGCGCTGCGGGCGGATTTCCGGCGCTGGTTGCCGCCTACGGCCTGTTCGGGTTCGGCTATGTGATCACCGCAACCTTCATCTCCCAGATGGTCCGGACGTCACCGGAGGTCGCCGCCCTGGAAGGTGTCGTGTGGCTGGCGGTGGGTCTCGCCGCCGCGCCGTCCGTGGCTTTCTGGACATGGTGCGACCGCAGGTTCGGAAGCGCGGCGGCGCTGGCATCGGCCTGCACGCTCGAGGGGATCGGCATCGCCGCGAGCGTGTTCGAGGCCGAGCCGGCCGCCGTGATCGCCGCTGCGGTCCTGCTCGGCGGGACGTTCATGGGGATCACCGCCCTCGGGCTGACGGCCGCACGGCGGATGGTGACGGGCGACCCGACCCGGATCCTCGCGCTGATGACCGCCTCTTTCGGCGTCGGCCAGGTCATCGGCCCGACCTTCGCCGGGTACGCCTACCGCATCGGCGACAGTTTCCTGGTCCCGTCGCTCGCCGCCGCGGCCGCCCTCTTCGCCGCCGCCGTGCTCACCGCCCGGCTGCGCTGACCCGCCCCCGCGGCGGCGGCCGATGAACCGGTGCGCTGCCGGCGCGCACGGACGGCGGAGAAGGACCGGAGCGCTGCGGGATGGCCGGCGGGACGCGGCGATGGTATGTCGACGGGCCCGTGCCGCGGATTTCCTGCGAGGGCCCGCACGGGCGCAACGTCGTCGAGGTATCTCTTGTCATGCTCCGCTTTCGCCCCCTGTTCGAACTGACCGCGCGGGTTGCCGAACCGGATGTGGTCCCGGACGGCCCCTACGGGATCAGGCGCTACATTGCGGTGACGGGAGGCCGGTTCGCCGGCGAGCGCATATCGGGTGTGTTGCTGCCGCGCGGCGCGGACTGCCAGTTGGTGCGGCCCGACGCGGTCGCCGAACTCGATGTCCGGGTGACGCTCAGGACCGATGACGGCGTCGTCATCTTCATGAAAGGGCAGGGGATTCGACACGCCGTTCCGGAGGTCGCGGCGCGCATGGCGGCGGGCGAGGCGGTCGACCGGGCGGAATATTATTTCCGCGAAGCGATGCAGTTCGAGGCGCCGCCGTGCGCATACGCTTGGTTGAACAGGATAATCGCTGTCGGCATCGGCGAACGCCTGCCGGACACGGTGCGGCTCGAATCGTTCGAGATCCTGTAGCTGTCGGCGGGCGCTGGAAGGACGCTGCGGTCGGCGCCGAAGCCCCGGCCGTCTTGATATGCGGTTGCGGCGGGGCATATCATGCCGTGCCCGCGGTCCTCGAACTCTCGAGAGTCCGCGTCGACGGCGATTCTTCGCCCCGCGAGAGAGAAACAGCGACAAGGCAGGCGGACAATGCGCGCGCAATCCTTCGCAGCGGCCCTGGGTGTTCTGCTTCTGACCGTTCCGGCGCCGGTCCATGCGCAGTCGAACACGTCCGAGACCTACCGTCTGCTCAGCCTGTTCGGCGACGTGTTCGAACGGGTGCGCGCGGACTATGTGAACGAGGTCAGCGACGAGAAGCTGGTGGAGTCCGCGATCAACGGCATGTTGACCTCGCTCGATCCGCATTCGGCGTATCTGAATGCCAAGAGCTTCCGCGAGATGCAGGTCCAGAGCAGCGGAGAGATCGGCGGACTCGGGATCGAGGTCACGATGGAAAACGGCCTCGTCAAGGTGGTCTCCCCGATCGATGACACGCCCGCCCACCGCGCGGGGCTGCGGTCCGGCGACCTGATCACCCATCTCGACAGCGAGGCGGTGCTGGGGCTTACCCTGTCGGAGGCGGTGGAACGCATGCGCGGCCCGCCCGATACCGACATCGTGCTGACCGTGCGCCGGGCCGACCGCGAGCCGTTCGACGTCACCATCACCCGTGCGGTCATCAAGATCCAGTCGGTGCGCTCGCGCGCGGAGGGCGACATCGGCTACATCCGGGTCATCTCGTTCAGCGAACAGACCGAGGGCGGGATCGAACGCGCGATGATCAAGCTCCGCGCCGAGATCGGCGATGGCATGAAGGGCCTCGTGCTCGACCTTCGCAACAACCCCGGCGGTCTGCTCGAACAGTCGATCAAGGTCGTCGACTTCTTCCTCGACCGCGGGGAAATCGTGTCCACCAGGGCGCGCCGCGCCGAAGAGGCGCAGCGTTTCAACGCCAAGTCCGGAGATAACGCGGAAGGCCTGCCGATTGTCGTCCTGATCAACGGCGGTTCCGCCTCGGCGTCGGAGATTGTCGCCGGGGCGCTGCAGGATCACAGACGCGCCATCGTCATGGGGACGCGCTCGTTCGGCAAGGGTTCGGTGCAGACGATCGTCCCGCTCGAGGCGGCCCAGGGCGGTGCGATCCGGTTGACGACGGCGCAGTACTACACCCCGTCCGGCCGGTCGATTCAGGCCAAGGGGATCGAGCCGGATATCGTGGTCCAACAGGGCCGGCTCGAGATCCTCGACGAGGCTGGCCGGAGGCGCGAAGGCGATCTGCGCGGCGCGCTGCGCAACCCGAACGAGCGCGACAGCCGGGACGCGAGCGACAAGGAAGCGGAGGAGTCCGGGCCGGACGAACCGCCGGAGGATTACCAGCTCGCCCGCGCCCTCGACTTGCTGCGCGGCCTCGCCCTCTACAGCGGCAAGGTCGCCAACTAGGGGCGGCCTGCGCCGGCCGATGACCGTGTCCGTCGGCCCGCCGGCAGGCTACCGGCCGTGCGCCGGGATCGTTCTGTTCAACCCGGCCGGTCTGGTTTTCGTCGGCCGCCGGACGGACACCAAGCCCGCCGCGTGGCAGTTTCCCCAGGGCGGGATCCATCGTGGCGAGGCGCCCGACCGGGCGGCCCTGCGCGAACTGGCCGAGGAAACCGGCACCCGGAAAGCGGTCATCGTGCAGGCGATGGACAACTGGCTGACCTACGATCTGCCGGACGATCTCCGAACGCGGATATGGGGCGGGCGTTACCGCGGCCAGGCGCAGATGTGGTTTCTTGCCCGTTTCGTCGGCGACGACAAGGACATCGACATCGCGGGTGACCCGCCCGAGTTCGACGTTTGGCGCTGGATGACGTTGTCGGACGCGGCGGCAGGGATCGTCCCGTTCAAGCGCAGGGTCTATGACGCGCTCGTCGATGCCTTTGCCGATCGGATCGCGGCGGAGACCGCGGCCGCTAGCGGGCGCCGCGCGCCAGTATCGACATCCTGATCCTCAGCAGGGCCCAGAACAGCCCGGCTGCCGACCTCGAGAACCAGCGGTGCGCCCTGATGCCGACGGCGTCGCAGACCATCTCCACGCTGCGTTCGAGAACGCCCGGCGTCGAATAAGAGAGGGCCCGGCTGCCGTAGGCGCCGCTGTTTCGCCGCCGGTCGTAGGGGCGCTCCCCGCCGTTGGCGGCGTAGTAGGCGTAGGCGAGCTCGTCGTCCTCGGTCTCGCCGATGCGCGAGAGCGCCACCCACAAGCGGCGCCAGAAACCGAGCGCCTCGCGCTCGAGATAACGCTTCATGTGGGTATGGAAGAGGCAGTAGTGAGCGAACTCGTCGCTCGCGATGCGCCGGCAGATCGCTTTCAGGACCGGCTCGTCGGTCGCCTCGGCGAGCGCGCTGTAATAGGTGCTCGTCCCGGTCTCGACAATGCAGCGCGCGATCAACTCGCCGGTGCGGCTGCCGCGCACCGAATCGCTCACGCTGGTGGGGAGCCTGAAGCCTTCCCGGAACCGCGCGAAGCTCGCCTCGAAATCGAACGCCGGGTCGGCCATCCGCGCCCAGCGGCCGAGCGCAACGCCGTGCTGAACTTCTTCGTCCGCCCAGCCATCGATCGCGGTCTGCACGCGCGGGTCGTCGTGGAAGACGCTGTTCAAATAGGCCCGATAGTCCTCGGCATTGTACTCGACAAGGCTTGCCGCCTTGACGATTGGAACGATGTTCGGATCGACCCGCGCCGGGTCGAACTCATCCCAAGGAATATCGGCAAGGGTCCATCCTGCCATCCCGACACCCCACCTGAACCACATCCACTCCTGCCAGACAATAAGGCTCTAGCAAATCACCGGGGTTCTCGGCATGTCAAGCGGGAGACGGGGGGAAGACGGGATTCGGGCGGAATGTCGATTGCGGATACGGTGCGCCGCCTCGCGCCCGCGCGCCCGGGATAGTCCGAACGCGGCGCTTGCGCATCCATGCCGGGATCCGTTCGGTGAAGGCGGCTTCGTCCGGGATCAGCCGCGGGCGTCCGCGACCGCCGCGCGCAGTGCTTCTGCCGCTGCGAGCCGTTTTCTGGCTTCCGCCGCCGGCCCCCCGTCCGCCGCGCGGTCGAGCGCCTCCTGCGCTGCCGCGACGCGGCGGCCTGCTTCCCCATCGTCGATCTTCTCCAGTGGAACCGCGTCCTCGGCCAGCACCGTGCAGCGCTCGGGCTGGACCTCCGCGACCCCGCCGACGACGAAGACCCGTCGCTCCACTGCCCCCCCGTTCCAGATCGCGATGACGCCCGCCCGCACGGTCGAGATCATCGGCGCGTGACCGGGCAGGACGCCGAAATCCCCTTCCTCTCCCGGCACGACCACCATCTCGACCGGGACGGAAAGCAGCAGCCGTTCCGGCGAGACCAGTTCGAATTCGACAGTATCGGCCATGATGCGCGGTCCCGCCCGGTCAGGCGGCCTCGGCGGCCATGCGCTTCGCCTTGTCGACCGCGCTCTCGATGGTCGAGACCATGTAGAACGCGGCCTCGGGCAGGTCGTCGTACTCCCCTTCGCACAGCCCCTTGAAACCCTTGATCGTGTCCTCCAGGCCGACGAAGACGCCCGGCGTGCCGGTAAAGACCTCGGCGACGTGGAACGGCTGCGAGAGGAAGCGCTGTATCTTCCGCGCGCGGGCGACGATGAGCTTGTCCTCCTCGGAGAGTTCCTCCATGCCGAGGATGGCGATGATGTCCTGCAGCGACTTATAGGTCTGGAGGATGCGCTGCACCTCGCGGGCGATGGCGTAGTGCTCTTCCCCGACGACGCGCGGTTCGAGGATGCGCGAGGTCGAATCGAGCGGATCGACGGCAGGATAGATGCCGAGTTCGGCGATCTGGCGCGACAGCACGGTCGTCGCGTCGAGATGCGAGAACGATGTCGCAGGGGCCGGGTCGGTCAGGTCGTCCGCGGGGACGTAGATTGCCTGCACCGAGGTGATCGAGCCCTTGTTGGTGGTGGTGATCCGTTCCTGCAGCGTGCCCATGTCGGTCGCCAGCGTCGGCTGGTAGCCGACCGCCGACGGGATGCGGCCGAGCAGCGCCGAGACCTCCGAACCCGCCTGGGTAAAGCGGAAGATGTTGTCGACGAAGAACAGCACATCCTGGCCTTCCTCGTCGCGGAAGTATTCGGCGAGGGTCAGCCCCGTGAGGCCGACGCGGGCGCGCGCACCGGGCGGCTCGTTCATCTGGCCGTAGACCAGGGCGGCCTTCGATTCGCTGTCGGGCTGGATGACCCCGGACTCGATCATCTCGTGATAGAGGTCGTTGCCCTCGCGCGTGCGCTCGCCGACGCCGGCGAACACCGAATAGCCGCCGTGCGCCTTGGCGATGTTGTTGATGAGTTCCATGATGATGACGGTCTTGCCCACGCCGGCGCCGCCGAACAGGCCGATCTTGCCGCCCTTGGCATACGGTGCGAGCAGATCGACCACCTTGATGCCGGTGACCAGGATTTCCGCCTCGGTCGACTGGTCGACGAAGGACGGCGCCTCGCGGTGGATCGGATAGGCCTTGTTGCTGCTGACGGGTCCACGCTCGTCGACTGGATCGCCCACCACGTTGAGAATGCGGCCCAGGGTATCGGGTCCCACGGGGACGGTGATCGGCCCTCCGGTATCGCGTACTTCCTGGCCGCGGACCAGCCCGTCCGTGGTGTCCATGGCGACGGTCCGGACCATGTTCTCGCCCAGATGCTGCGCCACCTCGAGGACCAGGCGGCTGCCCTTGTTGTCGCAATGGAGCGCGTTCAGGATGCCCGGCAGGGCGCCGTCGAACTGGACGTCGACCACAGCGCCCATCACCTGCGTGATACGTCCCGCTTCGCCCGTCGTTGCCATTTCCGTTCCCTCTTGCCTGGAGTCTCTGCGCCCGGGCGGCCTAGACCGCTTCGGCGCCCGAGATGATCTCGATCAGTTCGCTGGTGATGGCGGCTTGGCGAGACCGGTTGTAGTCGAGCGTCAGCCGGTCGATCATGTCGCCCGCGTTGCGGGTTGCGTTGTCCATCGCTGCCATGCGCGCACCCTGTTCCGAGGCCGCGTTCTCCAGCAGCGCCCGGTAGATCTGCACCGACAGGTTGAGCGGCAGCAGCGTCGCCAGGATCTGCTCCTCCTCCGGCTCGAACTCGTACACCGCCCTGGCGCCGCCCGCCGCGACGTCCTCGCTGTCCTTCTCCCCGTCGTCCGTCGGTCCGAAGGGGATGAGTTGCTGGACGGTGACGATCTGTGTGATTGCCGACTGGAACCGGTTGTAGACCACGGTGCAGACATCGAACCCGCCGTCGTCGTAGAGGGCGAGCAGGCGGCCGGCGATGGCCTGCGCGTCGTCGAAGCCCAACCTGGGGCGGCCGACATCGTCGATGGTCTCGACGATCAGGCTGCCGTAGTCGCGCACCAACTGCCCGCGTCCCTTGCGCCCGACGCAGAAGATTTTGACCGTCTTGCCGGCGGAGCGCAGGTCGCGGATCCGGCGCCTGGCCTCGCGCACGATCGACGAGTTGAACCCGCCGCAAAGCCCGCGATCCGAGGTCGCGACGACCAGCAGATGGACGTCGTCTCTGCCGGTGCCGGCGAGGAGCGGCGGCGCGCCCTCGCTGCTGCCGAGGCTCGCTGCCACGGAGCCCAGCATGCGCTCCATCCGCTCGGCATAGGGTCTCGCAGCCTCCGCCTGCTCCTGGGCGCGCCGGAGCTTTGCCGCCGCAACCATCTTCATCGCGGACGTGATCTTCTGCGTCGACTTGACGCTGTTGATCCGCGTGCGCAGGTCCTTGAGGCTCGGCATGCCGGTCGGCTTTCGCTGGCTCTTGCCCTGTGCCGCGCGCCGTCTAGGCGGCGAACGCCTTGGCGTAGGCGTCCAGCGCCCCGGTCAGTTTCTCGCGGAGATCGTCGGTGAGTTCCTGGCGTTCCCGGATGCCCGAAAGGATGTCCGGGTGGTTCGCCTTCACCTCGGCGAGAAAGCCGTGCTCGAACCGCTCTACGGCGTCGAGCGGGAAGTTGTCGAGATAGCCGTTGACGCCAGCGAAGATGACGACCACCTGTTCCTCCACCGCGAGCGGCGAGAACTGGGGCTGCTTGAGCAGTTCGGTCAGGCGCGAGCCGCGGTTGAGAAGCTGCTGGGTGGATGCGTCGAGATCGGAGGCGAACTGGGCGAACGCCGCCATCTCGCGGTACTGGGCGAGTTCCAGCTTGATCGAGCCCGCGACCTGTTTCATCGCCTTGATCTGGGCCGCCGACCCGACCCGGCTGACCGACAGCCCGACATTCACGGCAGGCCTGATGCCGGAATAGAACAGATCGGTCTCGAGGAAGATTTGCCCGTCGGTGATCGAGATCACGTTGGTCGGAATATAGGCGGAGACGTCGCCCGCCTGCGTCTCGATGACCGGGAGGGCGGTCAGCGATCCGGCCCCGTTGTCGGCGTTCATTTTCGCCGCGCGCTCCAGCAGGCGCGAATGAAGATAGAAGACGTCGCCCGGGAACGCCTCGCGGCCCGGCGGGCGGCGCAGCAGCAGCGACATCTGGCGGTAGGCGACGGCCTGTTTCGACAGGTCATCGTAGATGATGAGCGCGTGCATGCCGTTGTCGCGGAAATACTCGCCCATCGTGCAGCCGGCGTAGGGCGCAAGAAACTGGAGCGGCGCCGGTTCGGAGGCCGTGGCGGCGACGATAATGCTGTACTCGAGCGCGCCGTTCTCCTCGAGCTGCTTGACGATCTGGGCCACCGTCGAGCGCTTCTGGCCGATGGCGACGTAGACGCAGTAGAGCTTTTTCGATTCGTCGCCGGCCGCGTTGATGTCGCGCTGGTTGATGATGGTATCGACGGCAACCGCGGTCTTGCCCGTCTGTCGGTCGCCGATCACCAGTTCCCGCTGGCCGCGGCCGATCGGGATCAGGCTGTCGATCGCCTTGAGCCCGGTCTGCACCGGCTCGTGCACCGACTGGCGCGGGATGATGCCGGGCGCCTTGACCTCGACCAGCCGGCGCTCGTCGCTCTCGATCGGCCCCTTGCCGTCGATCGGGTTGCCGAGCGCATCGACGACCCGGCCGAGCAGCCCCTTGCCGACCGGCACGTCGACGATCGCGCCGGTCCGCTTGACGGTGTCGCCTTCCTTGATCGTGCTGTCGTCGCCGAAGATGACCACACCGACATTGTCGCTCTCGAGATTGAGCGCCATGCCCCGGATACCGCCGGGGAATTCCACCATCTCGCCGGCCTGGACGCGGTCGAGCCCGTAGACGCGGGCGATGCCGTCGCCCACCGACAGCACCTGGCCGACCTCTGCAACCTCGGCCTCGGTTCCGAAATTCGCGATCTGCTCCTTCAGGATGGCGGAGATCTCTGCGGCGCGGAGGTCCATCACGCGGCCCCTTTCATCGATGTCTGCAGCTTGCCCAGCTTGGTCCTGAGCGAGGAATCGACCATGCGCGAGCCGACCTTGACGATCAACCCGCCGAGAATGTCGGGATCGACCCGGACGTCGATCGAGACATTGCCGCCGACCGAGCGCCTGAGCGCGTCCTCGATCGCCGTCCGCTGGGAATCGCCGAGCGGCTGCGCCGAGGTCACCTCGGCCGTCACCTCCCCGCGGCGTTCGGCCAGCAGCGCGCCGTAGACCGCGATCATCCCCGGCAGGGCGAACAGCCGGCGGTTGCGGGCGACCGTGTTGACGAAGCGCCGGGTCAGATCCCCGATGCCGGCGCGCTCCATCACCGCGTCGATCGCTGCCGCCTGTTCATCGCGGCCGACGACCGGGCTGGTCAGCACCCGTGCCAGATCGGCGGAGTCGCGGATCATCGTCCGGAGCGCCGCGAGGTCGTCGCGGACCTGGTCCAGAAGATCGCCTTCGTCGGCGAGGTCGAACAGGGCGCTGGCGTAGCGGCCGGGAAGCCCGGATACATCAACCGGTGTTGCGGACACGAATATCTAACCCCGACCGTGTTGACGGCAACCGTTTGAAAGACATGACATTTTTGCTTGTCGCGGCGACTGGCGCGAAGCCCGGCTCCCGAAGGCAGCGCTTGGTATCATACCCGATAATCGGTTGCAACCCGGCTCTGGCCTGCGCCTGTGTCGGGCAAACTGCATCCCGATCGCCGCCGACGCCTTGCCGCGCCGAGCGGGGACGGACTTCCCCGGGGGCACGGCGCGGCGCCTAACCGCCCGCGGTCGCGTACTGGATGTCGCCCCGCGTCGCCCAGCCGGTGAAGCGGCGGTCGAGGACCGCGAAGATCGCATACATGCCGATCGCCATGGCGGCGATCACGATCAGCCCGGCGATCATCAGCGACATGTTGAAGTTCGAACTCGCGACCAGCATCAGATGGCCGATTCCGTCGCCGCCCGCCACGGTCTCCGCGATCACCGCGCCCACGAAGGCGAGCGTGATGGCGATCTTGAGGGAGGCGAACAGATAGGGGAGAGAACGCGGTATCCCCACCTTGATCACGATGTCGCGCTCGTGCGCTCCGAGTGCGCGGAGCACGTCGCGGAGTTCCGGTTCGATGGTGGCGAGCGCCACCGCGACATTCACCACGATGGGGAAGAAGCAGAGGATGAAGGCGGTGATCGTCGCCGTCGTCAGCCCGATGCCGAACCAGACCATCAGGATCGGCACGATCGCCACCTTGGGGATGCTGTTGAAGGCGACGAGCAGCGGGTACAGGGCGGCGTAGATCGGCCGCGAGATGCCGATGAACACGCCGAGCACGATGCCGAAGACAACCGCGATACCGAAACCGAGCAGCGTCGCGACAAGCGTCGGGACCGCGTTGTGCCAGAGCGCCTCGCGGAATTCCCAGACCGCGTAGAACGACGATGTCGCCGTCGGCAGCACCACCTTGGGCACATCGAACGCCCGCACGCCGATTTCCCAGATCACCAGGCACACCAGGGTCACGATCCACGGCGACAGCCGTTCGACGGTCTTGCTACTCATCGTCGGATCTCGCGATGTTGATGTGGTGGCGCAGTTCCTGCACCAGCTCGACCGTTTCGCGGCGGTACATGTGCTCGAGCGCGCGCGGCCGGTCCAGTTCGATGTCGCGCTGGAGGATCACCCGTCCGGGCCGCGCGCTCATCACGAACACCCGGTCGGAGAGATACACCGCTTCGCGCAGATCGTGGGTAACCAGCATCACAGTGCACTTGCGCTCCGTGTAGAGCTTCTGGAGCACGTCCCAGAGTTCCTCGCGGGTGAAGGCGTCGAGCGCGCCGAACGGCTCGTCCAGCAGCAACAGGTCGGGCTCGTGCACCAGCGCCCGGCAAAGCTGGGCGCGCTGCTGCATCCCGCCGGAAAGCTGCCACGGAGCGCGGTCGCCGAACCCGTCCAGCCCGACGGTGGCGAGGAGCTCGTCCGCCAGCGCCTCGTACTTCGCCTTTTCGCGGCGGAACCGCTGACGGTGGGGCTCGACGATCTCCATCGGCAGCAGCACGTTCTCGCGGGTCGAACGCCACGGCAGGAGGGTCGCATTCTGGAACGCCATACCGACGATCTTGAGCGGCTGGTCGACGACCTGGCCGGCGACCGAGACATGCCCCCGGTTGGCGCGGATCAACCCTGCGACGACCTTGAGCAGGGTCGACTTGCCGCAGCCGCTCGGCCCGACCAGCGCAATGAAGTCGCCGCGCTCCATTGTCAGGCTGGCGCCCTGCAGCGCCAGCGTACCCGTATCGTCCTCATCGCCCGCGGTGTTGCGGTAGGTGAGGTCGATGTCGTCGATCTCGATGAAGGCCATCAATGTCCGCCGGCAGGGCCCCGGGGGCGGGCAGCCGTTCGCCCGCCCCGGAAGCCTGCGCGAGCGCTTCTACTTGTGAATGAAGCGTTCGGACTGTGGCGGCAGGTAACCCGCCAGCCACATATCGGCGGCCTTTGGCGGGCTCGCGATACCGTAGGCGTCCGCAGCCTGGTCGATCGAGCGCTGGAGCCGCGCCATGTCGACGTCGCCGTAGCCGTTCTTGCGCACGTTCGGCGTCAGGATGCAGCACTTGATGCCCAGTCTCAGCCGGTCCGCCTCGACCGCCTCGTTGATCAGCGGCTCGAACTTCTTGGCGGATGCGACCGCAAGCTTGGGCTTGAGCACCATGTCGCGGGCCGCCTTGATCGTGGCCCGTACGAAGCCGCGTACGGCGTCCCCGTTTGCAGCGAGGAAGTCCGGCCTGACCGAGACGCCGTTGGCGTAGGATTCCATGCCGTGGTCGCCGTACATGAAGAAGGTGACGTCCTCTTCCTTGAAGCCGGCCGCCTTGATGTTGAGCATCGAGGAAAAGACGTGACCGGAAATCGCATCGACCTGGCCCTTGAGCAGCATCGGCTCGCGCAGGCGCGGGTCCATGTTCTTTCTCTTTACCGCGTTGGGATCGATGCCGATGGCCTTTGCGAAGGCCGGAAACAGCTTGTAGCTGGCATCGAACACCGGGGCGCCCAGCACCTTGCCGACGAGTTGCTTGGGATGCGTGATGCCCGACTTCTTCATCACGAAGATCGAGAAGGGGGGCTGTTCATACATCATCATCACGGACTTGATCTCTTTGCCCTTGTTCTTGGCGTTGTACTGGATCAAGGCGTTGATGTCGGCGAGGCCGATGTCGTGGGTGCCGCTGACCAGCTTGCGGACGGCGTCCGCCGAGCCGCGTCCGGCGTCGATCTTCACGTCGAGGCCTTCGGCCTTGTAATAACCCTCGTACTGGGCGATGAAGACCAGCCCGTGCGTGGATTGCGGGATCCAGTCGAGCGTGAGCCGGATCTTGGTAGCCGCCGAAGCGGTTGGCACGCCGGTCGCAAGCGCCGCCGCGAACGCCGCCGCGAACGCGGCCGCCGAAATTTTTCTTGTCATCCTTTCCTCTCCCTCTGCGGATCAGAGCGTCGGCGCAGATTACAACAGCGCGCGGCCGGATGAATACCGGCGGCGTTGCTATTTCATCCACACAGCGCTGCGCCCCGCGCAGCGCCGCCGCACGCGGTTCAGCCCGACAGTTCGGAGGCGCCGCCGTGCGCCGCCGACCAGCTTACCGGATCGTTCATGAACCGCTCCACCTCGTCCAGCGTCGCGGCGTCGAAATAGGCGTGCTTCTTGCACACCGCCAGCACGTCCCACCAGGTGGCCAGCGAAAGCATCTTCATGTCCATCCGGTCGAGCAGTTCGCGGGTTTGCGGGAAGATGTCGTAGTGGAAGATCACGAACGTGTGATTGACCACCGCGCCGGCCTCGCGCAGCGCCTGGCAGAACCGGATCTTGCTTTGTCCGTCAGTGGTCAGGTCCTCGACCAAGATGACACGCGCGCCGGCTTCGAAATCGCCCTCGATCTGCGCGTCGCGCCCGAATCCCTTGGCTTGCTTGCGGACATATTGCATCGGCAGCATCAGCCGGTCGGCTATCCAGGCGGCGAAGGGGATGCCGGCGGTCTCGCCCCCGGCGACCGCGTCGATGGTCTCGAACCCGACCTCGCGGACGATCGACGAGGCGGCGAAATCCATCAGCGTCTGGCGCACGCGGGGAAAGGAGATCAGCCGGCGGCAGTCGATGTAGACCGGGCTCGCCCACCCGGAGGTGAAACGAAAGGGCTCGTCCGCCCGGAAACGCACCGCCTCGACCTCGATCAGCATTCGCGCCGTCATCTCGGCAACCAGTGCCTCGTCCGGGAACGCCGTCGGCAGCATCCGCACCTCCTCCGTTATTCGCCCGCGCGCCGGCGGCTCACCTGAGGCCGGAAGCGATCCGCCAGAGGACCGGCGTTTCCGGCGCAAACACCCGGACCGCGTCGTTTCCCGCCGCCACTGCTTCCGGCGCCGGCTCCGGTGCCGGCGCCCTTTCGAGAACAACGCGGTCCGTATTGGGCGCGAGACCATAGAAACCCGCGCCTGCGAGCGCCACAAAGCCTTCGAGCTTGTCGAGCGCGCCCTCGTCGTCGAAGACCTGGGCCACGCATTGCAGCGCGGTGGGAGTGTTGAAGATGCCTGCGCAGCCGCACTCGGTCTCCTTGTCGCGGCGCAGGTGAGGCGCCGAATCGGTGCCGAGGAAAAAGCGCGGGTCGCCCGACGTCGCGGCCGCGCGCAGCGCCTGCCGGTGGCGCTCGCGCTTGGCGACCGGCAGGCAGTACATGTGCGGCCTGATCCCGCCGCGGAAGATGGCGTTCCGGTTGATCGTCAGATGGTGCGGCGTGATCGTAGCGCCGAGCCCGGCATCGGCGGCGCGCACATAGTCCACCGCGTCCGCGGTCGTCACATGTTCGAGCACGACCCGGAGCCCGGGGAAGTTCCGCCTCATCGGGTCGAGAACGCGCTCGATATAGACGGCTTCCCGGTCGAACACGTCGACCTCGGGGTCGGCGACCTCGCCGTGGACGAGGAGCGGCATGCCGATCCTTTCCATCGTCGCCAGCACCGAGTGGATGGCGTCCATGCGCGTCACCCCGAACGCCGAGTTGGTGGTCGCGCCCGCCGGGTAGAGTTTCACCGCGCTGAAGACGCCGTTCTCGAACCCGGACCGGATGTCGTCCGGGTCGGCGGTGTCGGTCATGTACGCGGTCATCAGGGGCTCGAACGGATGGCCGGGGGGGAGCGCCGCCAGGATCCGCGCACGGTAGGCCTCGCCGTCGGCCGGAGTCCGGACCGGCGGGACGAGGTTGGGCATGACGATGGCGCGGCCGAAAACGGCGGCGGAATAGCCGACCACCGCTTCCAGCATCTCGCCGTCGCGGAGATGGAGGTGGAAGTCGTCCGGGCGGACGATTTCGATGCGGCCCTCGGTCACGGCGGATCCATCAGCGCGCGGTAGAGCAGGTCGGTGCCCTTGAGAAAATCGTCGATGTCCATCGCCTCGTTCGGGTTGTGGGAACCGTTGTGGTTGCGCACGAAGATCATCGCCGACGGGATGCCGGCCGAGGCGAACAGCGCCGCGTCGTGGCCGGCGCCGCTCTGCATCGTTCGCTCCGGCAGGGACAGCGCGCGCGCATGCGCGAGCAGCCCGTCAACCCAGCGCCGGTCCATGACCGCGGGTTCGGCGTCCACCCGGCGGTCGAAGTTGAACATCACCCGCCGCTCGGCGGCGATGCGGTCGCATTCGGCGCGCATCAGGTCGTAGAATCCTTCGAGAGTGGCCGTATCCTCGCTGCGCACCTCGAAGCTGAAGGCGATCTCGCCGGCGATTCTCGATACCGAATGCGCCCGTGCATCGGTTTCGACGATGCCGGCCGTCACCACGATGTCGCGCCCGCGGTCCAGCCAGTCCTGCCAGTGATTGTCGAGAGCATGGATCAGCGCCGCTGCCGCCATGACCGGGTCGTTCCTGAGGCTCCGCGGGACCGCGCCCGAATGGCCGGCCTCGCCGATGCAGCGGATCTGCCGATGCCGACGGTTGCCGCGGATCGAGGTGACCACGGCAGTCGGCAGCCGGTCGGCGACGAGGATCGGCCCTTGCTCGATGTGAAGTTCGATATAGCCGGCGATATCGGCGGGATCGATCAGGGGAACGCCCTTCTCGATCGTCTCGACGGCGGCTCCGTTGCGTTTCATCGCCTCGCCGAGGGTTCCGGCGCCGTCCCTGTGGACGGATGCGAGGTCCGCTTGTCGAAGCCTGCCGAACAGCGCGCTCGACCCGACGCACGCCTTGCCGTACCAGGCGCTTTCCTCTCCGCGCAGCGCGATCACCCGGACCGGGTGCGTCGGTTCGGCGTCCTCCATCCCGGCGCGCACCAGGGCAAGCAGTCCGGCGACCACGCCGGCGGCGCCGTCGAAATTGCCCCCTTCGGGCACCGAATCCATGTGCGAGCCGCAAGCGATATAGGGTGCCTCGCGCGCCCGTCCGGGCAGCGAGATCAGGAGATTGGCGGCTCGATCGGTGCCGGTCTCCAGCCCGTATCGTTTGGCAACATCGACCAGGATCTCGAACGCCGCGTTCTCGCCTGCGCCGAAACTCTCCCGCGACACGCCATGGCGGGCGGCGGTGGCGCGGCGCAGGGTGTCGAAGATCTCCACCGCCAATGCGCGCAATTCGCCCTCTTGCGTCTGGACTGTCGTTCCGGTCATCTCAGAGGATCGACCCATTCCATGTCGGATCGGTCGGCCTCCTCGACCGACAGCGCGCCGACCAGGTCGGTCACCCGGTCGTAGCCGCGGCGCAGGCAATAGCGCTCGATCCCTTCGAGGACCGAAATCATCGCCGTGGGGTGGATGAATGTCGCAGTCCCGACCTGGACCGCGCTGGCGCCCGCCAGCATGTATTCGAGCGCATCCTCGGCGGTCGCGATGCCGCCGCAGCCGATGACCGGAATCCCCACCGCGGACGCGCATTGGTAGGTCATGCGGACGACAATGGGCCGGATTGCCGGACCCGACAGGCCGCCGGTCACGCTGCCCAGCCTGGGCCGCTGGCTTTCGACATCGACCGCCATGGCGAGGAAAGTATTGGCGACCACCAGCGCATCGGCGCCGGCAGCCTCGGCCGCGCGGCCGATCTCGGCGATGTCGGTGACGTTGGGCGACAGTTTGACCCAGAGGGGCAGGGAGGTCCGCCGCCGGATCGCAGCGACCGTGCGTTCCGAGGAGGCGGTTTCGTTGGCGAACGCCTTGCCGTCCTCTTCCAGGTTGGGGCAGGAGATGTTGACCTCGATCGCGGAGACTCCGGGGCGGCTCACCTCTTCGGCGAGGCTCGCGAAGCCGTCCACCGTGGGCGCCGATATGCTGACCACCAGCGGGGTGGAATAGCGCGCATATGTCGGCAGCGTCTCGCGGTGGAAATATGGCGTTCCCCTGGACGGGATGCCGATCGAATTGAGCATCCCCTCGGGGGTTTCGCAGACCCGCGGCAGCGCGTTGCCGGTGCGGTGCTCCCGGGTCACCGTCTTGATCACCATCGCGCCCAGCCGCTCGAAATCGACCGCCTTGTCGAGCCCGTCGGCGAACGTGCCCGACGCCGGCATCACCGGGTTGGCGAGGGCGACCCCGCCGATCTCGACCCGCATGTCTACCAAGAGACGGCCTCCTGGAGGTCGAACACCGGCCCGTCCCAGCACACCCGCCGGTGGGCGATACCGCCGTCCACGCGAAACTCGCGCACGCAGCAGAAGCACATGCCGAGGCCGCAGGCCATCTGCTGTTCGAGAGCGACCTGCCCCGGGATGCCGAATTCCCGGCCCAGGCGCTGGAGCAGCAGCAGCAGGCGGTTGGAGCCGCAGGTGAAGAACGCGTCCGCCCGCCGGTCGGCGATCAGTCCGCGAAGAACGCGCTCCAGCCGCGCCGGCCCGCTGGTCCCCTCGGCATCGGTGACCTTGATCACCTCGGCGCCGATTCCCGCGAAGCGGTCGGCCGACATCATCACCGCCCGCGATCGGGCGCTGAGCACCGCCGTGACCGCGATCCCGCTCGACGCCGCGAGTTCCGCGAGCGGAGCGAGCGTCGCCAGCCCGACCCCGCGCCCCACGACGACGATCCGCCGCCAGTTTGCCTCCAGCCTGAAACCGACGCCCAGCGGCCCGAACAGGTCGAGACGGTCGCCGGGCGCCAGGGTAGCCAGCGCGCGGGTGCCGCTGCCCGTAACCTTGTAGAGGAATGCGAGGGTGCCGGCCTCCGGGTCGGTCCGATAGACGCTCATCGGGCGGCGAAAGAACGGCCCGTTGGGGCTGCCGGACGGGCACAGCATGTGGAAAAACTGGCCGGCCCGGACCGCGGTCGCCAGGGGCTCGGCGGCGGCGACGATGTGCATATATTCGGCGTTGACGGCCTCGTTGGCGAGGACTTCGCAGTCGAACTCCGCAGCGCTGATCGAGTGTGCCGCCGCCGGGCGAAGCGCGGCGCCGGCGTCCGGGGGCTTCATCTTGCCGTCCGCACGGTCGTAAAATCCGATGGTAGCGCAATTCCTTCGCGCGTTGAATCGGGTCGTACCCGACGGCGCCGCATACGATGGAGGACGCATGCCGGCATTCAGCCTCGGCAAGCTCGAAATCGCCCGGGTGCTCGAGGACGACACACCGGTGTTCGATCCCGGTGCGATGTATCCCGACTCGACCGCGGCCGATTTCGAGCGCGAGCGCGGCTGGCTGGTGCCGCGTTTTCTCAACGAGGACCGCTGGCTGCTCGAAACCTGCATGCAGAGCTATGTCTTCAGGACCGCGGACCACACCGTCCTGATCGATACCTGCGTCGGCAACGACAAGCCGGGGCGCCGGCGCGGCGACTGGTCCAACGGGCAATGGCCCTATCTCGAGAACCTGGCGGAGGCAGGCTATACGCCGGACGAGATCGACCTGGTCCTGATCACCCACCTCCATGTCGATCATGTGGGCTGGAACACGCGCCTGGCGGACGGCCGGTGGGAGCCGACATTCCCCAACGCGCGCTATCTGTTCACCGCGGTCGACCTCGAAGCCCTCCAGGCCAAACACGCCGCCGGCGAGGGCCAGTACGTCCACGTCTACGAGGACAGCGTCAAGCCGATCCTCGATGCGGGGCTCGCCGACCTCGTCGCGCCCGACCACGCCGTGGAGGACGGCATCCGCTTCGAGCCGGCGCCCGGCCACACGCCGGGCCAAGTCAATATCCGGATTTCATCCGACGGCGCGGAGGGGCTGGTCACCGCGGATGTCGTTCACCACCCGATCCAGGCGCGCCATCCGGGCTGGAACAGCGCCGCCTGCGAGCACAGGCCGACGGCGGTTGCGACCCGGCGCGCCATCTTCGACGACATCGCGGACAACGACACCCTGGTGCTGCCGGCGCATTTCGAGCCATGCCGCCTGCGCCGCGACAACGACGGGTTCCGTTTCCTCTTCGAGTGACAGGTTGTCCGATCAGTCCCGTCGTGGCCGGATGCGGTGGGGTCCGGCGCGACGGGGATCCCGATGGCATCGAATGCGGCCCGCGCGTTGGCCGTTGCCTGCCGAGGCGGCTATATATCCCGCCGGATGTCAACCCGAGGGAGCGAGCCGCACCATGTCCGGGCCCACCGTCTTCGTCTTCGCCAACGCCGACCGAGAGGGCAAGAGCAACCGCCGGCTGACGGAGGCGGGCTGTTCGTTGACCTTCGGCGATGCGGCGTGGCTGACGCCCGGATGCGTCTACGAGGACGACATGGCCGCGATTGCCGCCGACTCGGTCGCGATGACAGGCACGTCGATCCGCAGCGCGCCGGTCAGCCGGCGTATCATCGAAGGCGCGCAGCGGCTCCGGATCATCGCCAAGTGCACCGTCGGCGTCGACGACATCGATGTCGAGGCAGCCACCGATCTCGGCATCGTCGTGACCCACGCGCCCACCCAGGCGAACTGGGGCGGCGTCGCCGAAGGCGCGATGGCGATGATCCTCACCATGCTCAAGCGCAACCGGGAGAAGGACGCCTTCGTCAAGGCGGGCGGGTGGAAGGACGATTCGCTGATCGGCACCTATCTCGGCCGCCGCGACGAGGACGGCTACCCCGGCCTCACCGTCGGGATCGTCGGCTTCGGCCGGATCGGCGGACGGATGGTGGAGCTGCTCCGGCCGTGGGGCGCGCGGCTGATCGTCTGCGACCCCTATGTCGGGGATGACAAGTTCGCCGGCTACGGCGTCGAGCGGGTCGATCTCGACACGCTGCTGCGCGAGGCCGACATCGTCTCGATGCATCCGACCCTGAACCCTTCGTCGCGCCGCATGATGGGCGCGGCGCAGTTCCGGGCGATGAAACCGACGGCGCTGTTCGTCAACACCTCCCGGGGCGGCACGATGGACGAGGCCGCGCTCGCCGACGCCATCGAGGCAGGCGAAATCGCGGGTGCCGCCCTCGATGTGTTTCTCGATGAGCCGATGGACCGCGATTCCAAACTGCTCGGCATGGGCAACGAGGTCCTGTTGTCGCCGCACATGATTTCCCACAACCGGGGCGGCGGCCTGGAGCCGGGGATCCAGTGGGCGGCCGAGGCGGTCCTGGCTGCGCTGCGCGGCGAGGTGCCGGACAACGTATTCAATCCGGACGTACTTCCACGCTGGCGCGAACGCTTCGGCGGCAACGCACTGATCGCCTGAACCGGCGCCCGGTTCCGCGCGTCGGGCCGAGATTCCGGATACCCCGGATGAAACGGGTTGCGCTTCTCTGCATCGTGCTCGGCGCGCTGCTCGCGGGGGCGGTCGGCGTCGTTGTCTGGGCGTGGCGGATGATCGGCGACGTCGACATCGGAACCGCGGGGCTGCTCGCGATGGCGGGCGGCGCGATCGGCAGCCTGGCGCTCGGCATCGGGCTGATGCGCCTCGCCTACAGGAGCGAGCGCCGCGACGTCGAGTAGGCCTCAGCCGTCCATCGGCGCGGGCATGGCGATTCCGAACTCGCCGGCGATCTCGGCGAGGCGGCGCCACGTGCCGGCGGGGAGCGGGATGCCGCGCTTCCGACGCGCCGCCATCTCGCGCTCGCCGCGCTCGCCCGGCACGAGGATCTCGCCGCCGCTCTCGGCAGGGGGCAGCCCCTTCAACGCCTTGGCCAGCGCATCGATATCCGCCCGGTAACGCGCCGCGTCCGTAAAGGCGGCGATGTCGATGGCAAGCGCGAAGCCGTTCTGCGAATGGCGCCAGTCGCTTTCTGGCCCGATCGCGGTGGCGATCAGCGGGTTGCCGACGAGGATGCCGCTGAGGCATTCGAACATCAGCGCCAGGCCGGCCCCCTTGGGCCCGCCGAGCGGGGTCAGGAACCGGGCGGCGTCCGGGTCGGTGGTGGGCTCTCCGTCCTCGGTCAGCGCCCAGCCCGGCTCCAGCGCCCGACCGCTGTCGCGCGCGAGTATGACCTTGCCCATCGACGATGTTGACGTCGCCATGTCGAGCAGGACGGGCTCTCGGTTCATGCCCGGCGCGGCAATCGCGATCGGGCTGGTTGCCACGCCCCGCGCCCGTGCGCCGTGATAGGCCATGTTGGGCTTCGACGAACCGAAGACCAGCCCGATCATGTCCGCTTTCGCCGCCCGGAGCGCGAAATAGCCGATCGCCGCCATGTGGGTGACCCGCCGGACGATGCAGACGCCGATCCCCGCGTCCCGCGCCTTGGCAATGGCGATGTCCATGCCGCGCGACATGCCGACCGGACCGAACGCCCGGTCCGCGTCGATCACCGTTGCCGCCGGCAGGTCGGCGACGACGGAGATGTCGGGGCGCGGATTGAACTCGCCGCTCTCGATGCGTCGGACATAGCCCGGAACGCGCAGCACCCCGTGGGTGTCGATGCCCCGCAGATTGGCCCACACCAGGACCTCGGCGATGGTCGCGGCGTCCGCCTCCGGTGCGCCGGCGGCAGCGAAAAGGGCTGCGACGAAGGACTGGAGATCGTCGGCGCGGACCCGGCCCGATCCTTCGCTCATGTCCCGGCGGCGGCGCCTAGAATGTGACCACCGAGCGGATCGACTTGCCCTCGTGCATCAGGTCGAAGGCGCTGTTGATCTCCTCCAGCGGCATGGTGTGGGTGATCAGGTCGTCGATGTTGATCTTGCCGTCCATGTACCAGTCGACAATCCTCGGCACTTCGGTGCGGCTCTTGGCGCCGCCGAAGGCGGTTCCCTTCCAGACCCGGCCGGTCACCAGCTGGAACGGACGGGTCGATATCTCCTGCCCGGCGCCCGCGACGCCGATGATGACACTCACTCCCCAGCCGCGGTGGCAGCATTCGAGCGCCTGGCGCATCGTGGAAACGTTGCCGATGCACTCGAACGAGTAGTCCGCCCCGCCGCCGGTGAGGTCGACCAGATAGGGGACGAGATCGCCCTCGACCTCGTTGGGGTTGACGAAATGGGTCATGCCGAACCGTTCGGCGAGGGTCTTCTTCGACGGGTTGATATCGACCCCGACGATCTTGTCGGCGCCGGCGATCCGCGCGCCCTGGATCACGTTGAGGCCGATCCCGCCGAGCCCGAAGATGACGACATTGGCGCCCGGTTCCACGCCCGCGGTGTTGATGACCGCGCCGATGCCCGTCGTCACCCCGCAGCCGATGTAGCAGATTTTGTCGAAGGGGGCGTCCTCGCGGACCTTGGCGACCGCGATCTCGGGCATCACGCTGTAGTTCGCGAAGGTGGAGGTTCCCATGTAGTGGAACAGGTTTTCGGCGCCGAGCGAGAACCTGCTGGTCCCGTCGGGCATGACCCCCCGGCCCTGGGTGTCGCGGATCGCGGTGCACAGGTTGGTCTTGCCCGACAGGCACGACTTGCACTGCCGGCATTCGGGGATATAGAGCGGGATGACGTGGTCGCCCTTTTTCACCGAGGTCACGTTCTTACCCGCATCGACCACCACGCCGGCGCCCTCGTGGCCCAGGATCGACGGGAACAGGCCCTCCGGGTCGGCGCCCGACAGGGTGAATTCGTCGGTGTGACAGACGCCGGTAGCCTTGATCTCGACCAGCACCTCGTCGTCCCTCGGGCCGTCGAGCTGCACCGTCTCGACGGTTAGCGGCTTTCCTGGCTCGTGCGCGACCGCAGCCCGGACATCCATCCCTCAACTCCCCCGTTTGTCGTCGAACGATATACGAGCCTATTCCAGCACATAGCGCCCGTCTTCGCACCTGCCGAGCCGGCCTTCGGCGTAGAACCGTTCCAGTTGGCGGACGATGTCGCGCCCGTCGTCCGAGCCGGCCGCCTCCATCAACTCGCGGAAATACTTGGGTCCGGTCTCGAGCGCCTCGGCGACCGAGAGCCTTTCCCCCGGCGCGGCGGGCGCGAGTTCCGGCGGCGCGGGCACGGTGAACTCCTGCGCCTCCGACTTGCCGAACGGAACCGTGAGGTCGAATCCCGCTTTTGCGCCGGCCCTCTCGCCCTGGAGCGACGGGTCGAGGGGAACCGCCCGGAAGCCGGACGAGACGACAAGGTCCCGATCCGCCTGGAACCGGGTGGCCAGCGCCCAGTCGATTTCCGGATCGGAGAAGATGTCGATATCCGCATCCACGACGAAGACATGCTTGACGTCGGCGCCCGAGCCGAAGACCGCAGCGATCGCGTTGCGGGCCTCGCCCGGCACCCGCTGGCGGAGCGCGACGCGGGCGTTGTACATGCCGCCGCAAGACGCGGTGACGCAGACTCCCACGGGCTCCCGCACCGCTGTCTCGAGGGCCTTCCACAAGGTGATCTCGGTGCGCAGCGCGGTAAGCTGCGCGGTGTCGGTCGCGGCCATGTAGCGCCCGCCGATCGTCACCGTCTGAAACAGCGCATCGCGCCGGCGCGTGATCGCGGTCAGCCGGAACAGCGGGTTAGATTTGAGAACCCCGTAGTAGCCGACATATTCGCCGTAGGGGCCTTCCGGTTCCGCCCAGCCCGCCGGATCGAGCCGGCCTTCCAGCACGATCTCGGCATCCGCCGGGACCAGCAGGTCGCTGGTCACGCATCTGACCACCGGCACCGGCGCGCCCCGCACGGCGCCGAGCAGGGCGAGTTCGTCCTGCGGCGGCACGATGCTGAGGCACGCGATTGCATCGACCGGATGTGCGCCGACGACAAGGGCGATCGGCAGGCCCTCCCCCCGGGCATGGGCGGCGCCGTAGATCGCCCGCAGATCGCTCGGCGCGTTGAGGTCTATCCCCGCCTCGCGGCGGCCGCGCAGCATCAGCCGGCGCATGCCGACATTGGTCCATCCCGTCACCGGATCGCGCGAGAAGTCGAGCCCCGCCGAAATGTACGGCGCGCCGTCGAGCGCATGCTGGAGATGCACCGGCAGCGTCGTGAGGTCGGCGTTGTCGCCTTCGAGCACGACCTCTTGCACCGGGGCGCGGTGGCGCGCGATCTCGACGGGCGGGACCGGTTCGTCGAGGCGCGCCAGAATGGTCGCCAGCAGCGTGGTCTCGTCGGTCCCGAGCGCGAGTGCGAGGCGGCTGCGGCTGCCCATGATATTGCCGACCAGCGTCGCGCCCTCCGGTCCGGCGTTGCGGAACACGACCGCCTTCGGGTTGCCGTCGAGATGGCGCGCGACTTCGGCGAGCGGGACCGGATCGTCCACGATCTCCGCTTCGCCGGCGTCGATCAGCTGGTCGACAAAACAGGCAAGGCGGAACCTGTCGAGGTCGTTGGCGGCGATGGCGTCGGGCATGGAATGCGCTCTCCGGGGTCGCGGTTCTCGGCTATTCTGATGTCCCGCGCCGTACGAGATCAATCGGGCGGCCGCGCCGTTTCGGCGCCGCGTGCGTTCCTGTAGACTTCGCCAAATCCTGGACCTCGTCAAATCCCGGCCGTGGAGCCCGACATGAGAGCGCGCATCGCCGAACCGTCCGCCGCTGTCCGGCGAACCGCCGTCTCGGAGTGAGGTACGACAATGGCTGAAGTCAGCGAGATCGCACCCGACATTTTCCGCCTGTCCGCGTTCAACCCGCAGGCCAACTTCCAGTTCAACAGCTTTCTGGTCCGCGACGAGGAGCCGCTGCTCTACCACACCAACCTGCGCGGTTTTTTCGACGAGATCCGCGAGGCTGCGGCGTCCGTCCTCGACCCAACGACGATCCGCTGGATCGGCTTCAGCCATTTCGAGGCCGACGAGTGCGGTACGCTCAACGACTGGCTGGCGCTCGCCCCGCGCGCCGAGGCGGTGTGCAGCTTCGTCGGTGCGCGCACGTCGGTCGGCGATTTCGCGGTCCGGCCGCCGAAGGTGCTCGGCGAGGACGAACGGATCGCCACCGGCGGCCACAGCTTCCGCCTGATCGAGACCAAGCACGTACCGCACGGCTGGGACGCCAGCCTGCTGTTCGAGGAGGAATCGGCGACCTTGTTCTGTTCCGACCTGTTCGGCCATAACGGCGATGTCGAGCCGCTCTACGAGGGCGACATCATCGCCCGGACCGATGCCTACAACCGCGCGCAGAGCGAGGGCCCGATGTCGCATTCGGTGCCCTATACGCGCGAGACCCGGCCGATACTGGACCGGCTCGCGGCGCTCCAACCGGCGACGCTCGCCTGCATGCACGGATCGAGCTACGCCGGGGCTGCGCCGGAAGCGCTGCGCGCGTTCGGGGACATGCTCGGACGCCTGTACGGAGGAGAGTGAGGCGATGGCGACGGAAACCGCAACCGGCAAGATCGAGAAGACCGACGAGGAGTGGCAGGCCCAGTTGACGCCGGAGCAATATGCCGTCACCCGCGGGCACGGCACCGAACGGCCCTTCTCCGGCGAATACAACAACTGCAAGGACGCGGGAGTCTATACCTGCGTCTGCTGCGGCCAGGCGCTGTTCGATTCGAAGACCAAGTTCGATTCCGGAACCGGATGGCCGAGCTTCTACCAACCCTGCAGGACCGGTGCGGTCAGCACCACGACCGACCGCAGCCTGTTCATGGTCCGCACAGAGGTGCACTGCGCGCGCTGCGAAGCCCATCTCGGCCATGTTTTTCCCGACGGGCCGATGCCGACCGGGCAGCGCTATTGCATCAACTCGCTCGCGCTCAGGCTCGAGCGCGACGACAGCGCCGCTTGCTGAAGTCCGCGGCCCTGCCCCGGCCTGTTTGATGGCGACTCCCGAACCCCTGACGCCGCGCCGGATCGACTGGACGGCGCGCGCCCGCGCCGCAGCGCCCGCGATCGAAGCGGAGGGCGACCGGACCGAGCGCGAAGGGAAGGTCACCGCCGCGGCGATGGCCGCGATGCATGAAGCGGAGTTGTTTCGCATCTGCCTGCCGCGTTCCATGGGCGGCGGCGAGGTCTCGCCGATGATCCTGTCGCGGGTCATGGAGACGGTCGCGGGCGCCGATGCCAGCGCCGCGTGGTGTTTGGGCCAGGCGCTCGGCTGTTCGCTGTCCGCGGCGTTCCTCGCCCCGGCCGCCGCGGCCGCGGTCTTCGGCGCGCCGGACACCGTCGTGGCCTGGGGTCCGGTCCACAATTCCGCCCGCGTCGTGCCGGTGGACGGCGGCTATCGGCTGACCGGACGGTGGTCCTACGCGAGCGGAATACGCAACGCCACCTGGATCGGCGCCCATTCCCTGGAGGCCGGTCCCGACGGGGCCTTGCGGATGAATTCCGACGGACGACCGCACATCCGCACCTTCCTCTTTCCCGCGTCGTCCGCGGTCGTCGATCCCGTCTGGGATACCGTGGGACTCAGGGGAACCGGCAGCGACGACTACGCGGTCGAAGACCTGTTCGTGCCGGAATCGCGCAGTTTTCTGCGCGATTTCGCCCCCGACCGGCGCGAGGCCGGCCCCCTTTACCGAATCGCGCTGACCGCGTTCTACGGCATAACGTTCGCCAGCGTCGCGCTCGGTATCGCACGGGCGATGCTCGATACATTTATCGCCCTGGCGGCTGCCAAGACCGCCAGTCACATGAGCAAAACGCTGCGGGAGAACGCGGCCGTCCAGTCCGATGTTGCGCTCGCGGAGGGGCATCTCGGCGCTTCCCGTTCCTATCTGACCGAGATGCTGGAAGAGATCTGGGAGGTGCTGAGCCGCGGCGACGAACTCGATCTCGAGCGGCGCGCCCGTTTGCGGCTCGCCTGCGCCTACGCGTCTGGGCGCGCCCGGGAAGTTGCGGCGATGGCCTATCACCGGGCCGGCTCGACTGCGATCCACGCGAAGAACCCCTTCGAGCGGCGTTTTCGCGACATGAATACGGTGTCGCAGCAGATCCAGGCCGCGCCGTCCAACCTCGAGCATGCCGGCATGGCGCTTCTCGGTCTCGACCCCGGCGGCCGCGTATAGGCCGGAGCCGCGATGACGGACGGGTTCGGCGGCGGCGCCCGGGGTCGGTTCAGGGCTTCGCGGCGGCCGCGGACAAGGGCGGGACGCCGATGACCGGCGGCGAGGGGCTCCTCGGCCAGCCGCTCGCGCGGCTCGAGGACCTGCCGCTGGTCACCGGCGGCGGGCGGTTCGCGGCGGATATCGATTGGCCCGGCCAGCTTCACATGCGAATCGTCCGCTCGCCGCACGCCCATGCGGAGATCGCGGCCGTGGATGCCTCGCCTGCGCTGGCGGTGGAGGGGGTCCATGCGGTCTGGTCGGCCGCCGACGTGTCCGACATACCGCCGATCGACTTTCGCGCCGACCACAGCGCGGAGCATCTCAAACCCTATCGCCAGCATGTCCTGGCCGGCGATCGTGCGCGCTACGTCGGCGATCCGGTGGCTGCGGTGTTCGCAGAGACCCCCTATATCGCCGAGGATGCCGCCGATCTGGTCGAGATAGATTTCCTCCCGCTCGACCCGATCGTCGAGGCCGATGCGCCGCCCGGCGCGTTCGCCCCGGGCGTCGGTACCGAGGCGGCGTTTCTCACCCACCGCTACGGCGATACCGGGGCCGGGTTCGCCGCGGCCCATCTCGTTGTCGCGGTCGATCTACGGACCGGGCGGCATTCCGGCGTGCCGATGGAGACCAGGGGTGCGATCGGAGTCTATGACGCCGCCGCCGACCGGCTGCATCTCTACGGCGCGGCCAAGGTTCCCCACCGCAACAAGGAAACCCTGATTCGCATGCTGGACCTCGCGCCCGACCGGATCGACCTGCACGAGGGTCATGTCGGCGGCGGGTTCGGAATCCGCGGCGAACTCTACCCGGAAGACATTCTGGTCCTGCTCGCGGCGCGGCGTTTCGGCCGTCCGGTCAAGTGGATCGAGGATCGTCAGGAGCATCTGACGGCGGCCAATCAGGGCCGCAACCAGCGCCACCGAGCGCGCATGGCCGTCGATGCCGAGGGCCGCATTCTGGCGCTGGAGGACGAGATCTGGCACGACCAGGGCGCCTATATCCGCACCCATGGCGTCAGCGTGCCCAAACGGACCATGTGCATGCTGACCGGCCTCTACCGTGTACCGGCCTACCATGCCTCGTGCCATGTCCGGCTGACCAACAAGACACCCGCGGCAACGTACCGCGCGCCGGGGCGCTTCGAGGCCAGCTTTGTGCGCGAACGGCTGATGGATGCCGCCGCGCACCGCCTCGGAATCGATCCGATCGAGTTGCGCCGGCGCAACCTGATCCGGTCCGCCGAGATGCCGTACGTCATCGATTTCGACGAACCCGGGGTCGAATCCCTGCCGCTCGACAGCGGCGATTATCCGCTGCTCCTGGAGAAGACGCTGGCGGCGGTCGGTTGGGACGAACTCCGGCGCGACCTCGACCGGCGGCGGGAGGCAGGCGACCTGGTCGGAGCGGGGCTCGCGCTGTTTCTCGAGGAAAGCGGCCGCGGCCCGTCCGACGGCGCACGGATTTCGGTCGGCGCCGACGGCGGAGTGGAGGTCGTTACCGGGGGTGCGTCTCTCGGCCAGGGATTCGAAACCGTCATGGCGCAGATTTGCGCCGCTGCGCTCGGCGTCGATTACCGCTGCGTTACCGTGGTGCACGGGCAGACCGACCGTATCCCGTACGGCATCGGCGCCCACGCCGGCCGCGCGACCGTCCTGACCGGCAGCGCCGTCAACGCGACCGCGCTGGCGGTCCGCGCCAGGGCGCTTGCCGCGGCGTCCGAATTGCTGCAGACGCCGGTGGAGAGGCTGCGGATCGACGACGGGATGGTGCGCGCCGCCGGAGACGGCCCGTCCATCGCGCTCGGCGAGATCGTGCGCATCCGGGGCGCGGACGCACTGGCCGCCGAGGAGTTCTTCGAAACCCCGCAGACCACCTTTCCCTACGGTGCGCACGTTGCGGTCGTCCGCGTCGATGCCGGGACCGGCGCCGTTACGGTCGAGCGGTTTCTCGTCGCCTGCGATGTCGGACGCACGGTCAATAGCGCGACCCTGGCCGGTCAGCTTGTCGGCGGCTGCATCCAGGGGATGGGAGGGGCGCTGCTGGAGGAATTCGTCTACGACGAGACCGGGCAGCCGCTCTCGGTAACCCTCGCAGATTATCTCCTGCCGACGGCCTCGGAAGTTCCCCCGGTAGAGTGTCTGGTAACCGAGGATGCGCCGAGCCCGCATAACCCGCTCGGGCTGAAGGGCGGCGGGGAGGGCGGCATCAACAGCGTCGGTGCGGCCATCGCGAGCGCGGTCGACGACGCCATCGGCATGCCCGGTGCGATCGACCGTATGCCGATAACGCCGGAGCGGGTGCGCGCTCTCCTGCGCGGCGCGGTCTTGCCAAACTCACCATGAGGAGGACCCGGTGATCGACGAGGAAAACGACATTATCGAAACCCACGATTTCAAGGCGCTCAAGGCCGCGATCGACGGAGATGGAATCCTGACCGTCACCCTGGCGCGGCCCGAGCGGCTCAACGCCTTCAACGACGACATGCGGGCCGAATTCCTGTGGCTGACGAGGCGTATCGAGGCCAATCCCGCCATCCGCGTCATCGTCATCAATGCCGAGGGCGAACGGGCCTTTTGCGCCGGGGCGGACGTGAGCTGGTTCGAGAACGACTGGCCGACGGAGCGTTTTCGCGTCGAATACCGCTGGGTGCACGATTTCTTCGATCTGCTGGAGCGCATCGAGATTCCGGTGATCTGTGCGACCCAGGGGGTCTGCGCCTGCGGCGGGCTCGAACTCGCGATGTCGTGCGATTTCCGCATTGCGGCCGACGATGCCCGGTTCGGTTTCACCGAGGCCAACATCAACCTGATCCCCGGCTCGGGCGGCTGCTCGCGGCTGGTCAACCTGATCGGACCAGGCTGGGCGAAGGAGCTGGTGATGGCCGGAACGTTTATCGACGCCGAACAGGCCCTGCGCATCGGGCTGGTGACCCGGGTGGTGCCCGTTGCAGGACTTCAGGACGCCGCCATGGACCTCGCCCGCAAGCTGGTCGCCAAGGCGCCGCTCGCGATGGGGCTCGCCAAGGTGATCATGAACACCTGCGACAGCATCGACAATACGTCGGGGCGGATCCTCGAACGGATCGGCCAGTCGGTCCTGATCCGCACCGAGGATCACAAGGAGGGAATCCGCGCCTTTCGCGAGAAGCGCCCCGCGGCGTACCGCGGCCGCTAGCCGTCCGTCGGATCGAAGGTCCTGGACAGGCCCTGCCAGCAGTCCTGGTAATCGCGCTGGCGCGCTTCCGTCTCGATGGCGAACGCGGTCGGCCGGCACACGTAGCGGGTCTCGAACATGAAAGCCATCGTGTCGGCGAGGTATTGCGGTTCGAGATCGGCGGCAATCGCCTTTTCGTTGGCGTCGGCATCCGGCCCGTGCGGCGCCATGGCGTTGTGGAGACTTGCCCCGCCCGGCACGAAACCCTCCTCCTTGGCGTCGTACCGCCCGGCAATGAGCCCCATGAACTCGCTCATGACGTTGCGGTGAAACCAGGGCGGGCGGAACGTTTCCTCCGCGACCATCCAGCGCGGCGGAAAGATCACGAAATCGACATTCGCCGTCCCCGGCAGGTCCGACAGCGATGTGAGCACCGTGTAGATCGATGGATCGGGATGGTCGAAACTGACCGTCCCGATCGCGTTGAATGCGAACAGGTCGTACTTGTAGGGCGCGTAGTTGCCGTGCCAAGCAACCACATCGAGCGGCGAGTGATCGATCGGCGCAGCCCACAGGTTGCCCTGGAACTTGGTCACGATCTCGAACGCGCCTTCCCGGTCCTCGTAGCGCGCCGCCGGCGTGCGGAAATCCCGCGGGTTGGCGAGGCCGTTGGCCCCGATCGGCCCCCGTTCCGGCAGGCGCAGCGAACGACCGTAGTTCTCGCATACATAACCGCGGGACGGGCCGTCGGGCAGTTCGACCCGGAAACGTATGCCGCGTTGGACCACGGCGATCTCGCCCGGTGCGGCCAGAATCGCCCCGAACTCGGTCGCGATCAGCAGCCGCCCCAACTGCGGGACGATCAGCATCTCGCCGTCCGCGTTGCAGAAGAACCGGTCCTCCATCGAGCGGGCGGCGCAGTAGAGGTGCGCGGCCATGCCGGCCTGGGCCGACAGGTCGCCCGCCGCGACGAATGTCGTCAGGCCGTCGATGAAATCGCCTGCCCGGTCGGCAACCGGCAGCGGGTCCCAGCGCATCTGGTCGGGGGGGCAGTCCGCCTCGACGACCGGCGCGGAGCGCAGCAGTCCGTTGTCGATGCGCGCATAGCGGCCGTGGCTGACCGACGGCCTGATGCGGTAGAGCCAGCTTCGCTGGTTATAGTCCTGCGCGGCGGTGAAGGCGGTGCCGCTCAACTGCTCGGCGTAAAGGCCGAAGGGAACCTTCTGCGGCGAATTGCGCCCGACCGGGAGCGCGCCGGGGATCGCCTCGCTCTCGAAGGCATTGGCGAAGCCGGACTGGTACTCGAGTGCAGCGGCGGCGAGCGTATCCATCCTCGGTCCTGCGGGCGCTTCCCGGAGGCGGGGTCGGATTCGGCGTGCGACGCACGGCGTCATTCCCCGCGCTGCCTTTCGGCGGCCGCCTCCTCTGTCGGTTCGAGTTTCCGGCCTGCATAGCACGCAAACGGCCGGCGATCATGCCTCGGCGCGCCGCGGCCGCGCCAGCAGGCCGGCGATCACCGCATCGATCCCGGCGCCCCGATGCAGGATCGCATCCACGGCGCCGGCGATCGGCATGTCTACGCGGTGCCGCTGCGCGAGGCGGACCAGGGCGGCGCTCGACGGCACGCCCTCGACGACCGCGATCTCCGCCGCTTCCCTCCCGGCGCCGACTGCGACTCCGTAGCTGTAGTTGCGCGAGGCCCGGCTCGTGCACGTCAGCGTCAGATCGCCGAGACCCGCCAGCCCCATCATGGTTTCCGCCCGCCCGCCGCGGGCGCGCGCGAGCCGCGTCATTTCGGCGAGCCCGCGGGTGATCAGCGCCGCCCGTGCGTTCTCGCCGAGCCCGCGCCCCTCGGTGATGCCGCAGGCGATGGCGAGCACGTTCTTGACCGCACCGCCGATCTCCGACCCGGCGACATCGTCCGAGTGATAGGGCCGGAAGGCCGGCGTCGCGAGCGCCGCGGCGAGCGCTTCGGCGACCGCCCGGTCGTGGCAGGCGAGGGTGACGGCGGTCGGCAGCCCGCGCGCCACCTCGGCGGCGAATGTGGGCCCGGAAAGGATGGCGACCGGCCTGCCGGCAAGTTCGTCGCCGACGACCTCGCTCATCGTCCGCGCGGACTCCCGCTCGATCCCCTTGGCGCAGACGACAACCGGCGCCGACGGTGCGAGGACGGGAGCGAAGAGCGCGCAGGTCCTGCGGACGGCCTGGGCCGGGACGGCCAGAAGCACCGCATCGACCGTCCCCAAGGCGGCCGGATCGGCGGTCGCCGCGACCCCGGGGGCGAGCGCAACACCCTCCAGGTAGGCGGTGTTGCATCCCTTCTCGGCGATGGCGCGCGCGATGCTTTCCCGCCGCGCCCACAACAGGACTTCGCGGCCTGCCTGGCGTGCGACGATGGCGAGCGCCGTCCCCCACGCGCCGGCCCCGATGACGCCGATCCGATTCACGGGCGGCGGCCGCGCAGCCCGCGCCCGTCAGATCGCGCGGTGTTTCCTGAGAAACGCAAGCACCGGCGCGTTGTAGTCCTCGGGCAGGACGATCGGAACGAAATGGCCGCCGCGCTCCAGAACCACCGTCTCGGCATGTGGAATCCCGGCGGCCAGTTCCTCAGTCATATGGATCGGGGTCACCATGTCGTCGCGGGCGACGATGATCTGGGTCGGGATGGCGATCTCGCCCATCCGCGCGCGGCGGTCGAATGCCATGATACCGTCGATCCGGCTCACCATGATCTCCACCGGCGGGCTGTTGGCCGCCATGGCCTTCGCCGCGCCGGAGATCGCCTCGTCGTTGTCGACCACCCAGAAGGGCGGGTTCAGCACCAGCGCTGTGATCTCGGTGTACCTCTCCAGCCCGAAGGCCTGAAGCACCGCCTTCCTCATCTCGAAGCTGCGGCGGAAATACGGGTCGGATCCCGCCCAGGTCGCGCTCAGTCCGAGCGTCTTGAGCCGGTCCGGGTGATCCTGGGCGATGGTCTGGCCGATTGCCCCGCCCGTCGAATGCCCGACGAAATGCGCCCGGTCGATATCGAGGGCGTCCATCAGCCTGAGGACATCGGCGGCCATCTGGTCGACCGAATACGCGATCGGCGAGTGGGTGCTCTGGCCGGCGCCCCGGTGGTCGTGGATGATCACCCGGAAGTCGTCCTTGAACGCCTCCACCTGCCGCGCCCAGAACGAGCCGTTACCGCCCAGCCCCGGCACCAGCATCAGGGGCGGTCCGCTGCCCGCCTCCTCGTAGTAGATCTCCGCGTCGCCGATATCGACCTTCGGCATCTAGGCCTCCGCCGCGGTAGCGCTCATACCGCTCCGGCGGTCGATCGCGTCCGTGTCGACGGGGCGCGGGAACGGTTCGGGCGCCGGCTCCCCAGTCGTGCGCGGACGGCCGATGGTCTCGAAGAATTTCTCCAGTCCGGCCGGGGCGATCATCCACATCATCACGAAATCCTCATCGGTCTCGTTGATGATCTGATGTTTGACGTCATAGCCGAGGAAGCATGCCGTACCGGGGACCATCGGGTGCGGCACACCGTCCATTTTCAACGTCGCCCGGCCGGAAAAACCGACCAGGACCTCGATCTGGTCGGCGTGGCTGTGCTCTCGCACGTAGCTGTTGGGGGCGACCGTCTGGAAGCCCAGGGACATCCCCTCGAAACTGGTGTCTTCCGGCACCAGCATGGACGCCACATGGCCGTTTGCCGGCACCGGCTGCCAGGACAACCGGCCGTCGCCTGGCTGCATCACGACCCCGCGGCCGCGGGCTGCTTCGGAATTCTGCATCATCCGCTCCAACGAAATGAGATCGACCCCGACTCTAGCGCGAAACCGGAGATTGCCAAACGGTCTTATCCGGCCGCATGTCCGGCAGGCTCGCCGGCGAACGCCCCTAATCGCCGTTCCGGGGTCTTCCCGCCATCATCCGCACCGCGCGGTAGGCGATCACCGTCTCGCCGTTCTGGTTGATCACGTCGTTGGCTGTCGTGACGATTCCGCGGTTGCCCTTGCTGGTCGGGCGCACTGCAGTGACCTCGACTTCCGCATGCACCGTATCGCCGGCGAAGACTGGCTTGAGCACCTTCTTCTCGACCTCGAGCAGGGCGAGCCCGGTTGTCTGCATCGCCGCCTGGCACAACAGCCCCTCGATGATGGTGTAGGTGCAGGCCGCGGGCACGACGCGGCCGGAGATCGCGCCGTGTCCGGCTTCGTTGAACGAAAGGTCGGTGAAGATCGTCTCGACCATTCCCGTCACCCCGATGAAGCCCACGATATCGGGCTCGGTGATGGTCCGGTTGAGGGTGCGAAACCGGTCGCCGACCGCGAGATCGTCCCAGTAAAACCCGATGCCGATCGTCTTCATCGTTCGTCGGTATCCCTTCGTCCGTCATGCGAGGCGCCGGCGGCAAAGAGTGCGGCGATCTCGCCTTCGCTCAATCCGCCTTCCGCCAGTATCTCGGCGGAGTGTTCTCCGAAGCGCGGCTGCAGGCGCCGAATCCCGGGCGCCGTGTCCGAGAACCGGACCGGAGGGTCGGTCAGCACGATTCCGCCCTCGCTCGGGTGGCGAACGCGGTGAAAAAAACCGACCGCCTCGAGGTGGGGGTCGCACATCAGCTCTTCGAGCGTGGTCACCGGGGCAGCCGGGATCTCCAGCCGCTCGAAGGTCTCGGCCCAGGCGGCGCTCGTCCGTTCCTCCAGGCATTCCCCGGCGATCCGGTAGAGCGCGTCGATATTGTCGCTCCGGCTCTTGAGCGAATCGAAGCGCGCATCGTCGATCATCTCCGGCCGGCCGACCTCGCGCCAGAAGCGCCGCCATTGCTCGTCGGTGTAGGCGAGCATGCAGATGTATCCGTCGGCTGTCGGATAGGGCCGGCGCCACGGGACCAGCACCCGGGGATAGCCCATCGCGGCTTCCCCCGGGTCGAAGGCGCGTCCGTATATGTGCTCGGTGAGGTTGAAGGCCGCCATGGTCTCGAACATCGGGATCTCGACGAACTGGCCGCGCCCGGTGCGCTCGCGCGCCAGCAGGGCGGCGATCACCCCGTAGGCGGCGACCAGGGCGCAGGTCTTGTCGGCCATGATTGTCGGCATGTAGCGCGGCTCGCCCACCAGACGCGCCATCAGGTCGGCGCTGCCGCTCCGCCCCTGGATCACGTCGTCGTAGGCGGGCTGGCCGCCATAGGGTCCGTCGGTCCGGTATCCGTGCAACCCGGCATAGACGATCCGCGGATTGCGGGCGCAGACGCTGTCGTGGTCGAAGCCCAGCCGTGCGAGCTTCTGCGGACGGATCGAGTGGAGGAACACGTCGGCGCCGTCGATCAGCCGCCACAGCGCGTCCCGCGCCGCCGCCTGCTTGAGGTCGAGGGCGATCGAGCGCTTGTTGCGGTTGACCCCCATGAACAACGCCGCCATGCCCGGCGAGCGCTGCGGCCCGGTGCGCCGCGTCGTATCGCCGTCGGGCGCCTCGATCTTGATCACGTCGGCGCCGAGGTCGCCCATCACCTGCGTGGCGAGCGGACCGAGTACGACCGAGCTCAGGTCGAGGACGCGGATACCATCGAGCGGGCCGGTCATCCGGCCCCGCGTGCGGGTTCCGGGGTGCTGGGCATCCGAGGTTCCATCCATGGGGGCAGGCGATTGTCGCGATCGGGCCCGGGCTTCGCAATGTCCCGGATCGTCGTTTTCAGCGGGCGAGGTCCTCGAGCGGCCAGCGCGGGCGGGCCGCCGCCTCCAGCCCGTCCGCCAGGCCGAGCGCCAGCCGCTCGACCCCGGTCCAGGCGACCATCGCGGCGTTGTCCGTGCACAGACGAGGCGGCGGCGCGACGAAGGCGAGCCCGTGCGCTTCCGCGGTTGCCTGGATGCGCGCCCGCAACGACCGGTTCGCGGCGACCCCGCCGGCGGCGACCAGTGCGCCGCCGTCCGGGCAGAGGCGGCGGAAGCGGGCGATCGCGTTGGCGCAGCGGTCGGCCATCACGTCCGCCACCGCTCCCTGGAAGGAGGCGGACAGGTCGGCGACATCCTGGTCGCGCAGCGGGCCCGGAGGCAATCGCTCGATCGCATGGCGAACCGCGGTCTTGAGGCCGGAGAACGAGAAATCACAGCCCTCCCTGCCGCGCAGCGGCCGGGGCAGGGCGAATCGCGCCGCGTCGCCGTCCATGGCCGCACGTTCCACCGCGGGGCCGCCGGGATAGCCAAGCCCCAGCATCTTTCCCACCTTGTCGAAGGCTTCGCCCGCCGCGTCGTCGACCGTGGTTCCCAGCAGCCGGTGACGCCCCACCCCCTCCACCGCGACGAACTGGCAATGCCCGCCGGAAACGAGAAGGGCGAGATAGGGAAAATCGACGGCGTCGGTGAGCCGCGGCGTCAGCACATGGGCTTCCAGATGGTTGACGGCGAAAAACGGCAGCCCGTGCGCGGCGGCAATTGCCTTGCCGGTCATGATGCCGACGATGACCCCGCCTATCAGCCCCGGCCCGGCGGTCGCCGCCACCCCGCCCAGCGACTCGAAATCCGTCCCGGCCTCGGCCATCGCCCGCCTGACCACCCGGTCGATCGCCTCGAGGTGCGCCCTCGCCGCAATCTCCGGTACCACTCCGCCATAGTCGCGATGCACATCGAGTTGACCGCGCACGATGTCGGCGAGAATCGTGCGTCCGCTGTCCACCACCGCCGCCGCGGTCTCGTCGCAGCTCGTCTCGATTCCGAGGATCACGCTCATCCGGTTGCGTCCCGAACCTGTCTGCCCGTCTCGACGGTCTCGGTTGACATCGATTCGCCTATGATCCCATTTGGCAACAGATTGTCCGCGGTCTTCGATGAGCGCTCGGATCAGGATCGGAACACGGGCCAGCCCTCTTGCGCGCGCCCAGGCCAGCGAGGTCTGCAGCCGTCTTACCGCGGCCGACCCCGCCCTCCGCGCCGAGGGCGCGATTGCGGTCGAGGTGATCCATACCACGGGCGACCGCCTGATGCAGGGCCCGCTCGCGGCGGCCGGCGGCAAGGGCCTGTTCACCAAGGAAATCGAGGAAGCCCTTCTCGACCGGCGGATCGATCTTGCGGTGCATTCGATGAAGGACGTGCCGACCCGGCTACCGGCGGGGCTGGTCATCGGCGCGGTCCTGCCGCGCGGCGACCCGCGCGACGCCTTGATTGCGGCCGACGCCCGTGCCGGCGCGGCCGGGCTCGCGGGTCTCGCCGAAGGCGCCGTGGTCGGCACCGCCTCGCTGCGCCGCGGGGCGCTGGTCCGCCACGCCCGCCCCGACCTCAAGGTGGTGACGTTCCGGGGCAATGTGCAGACCCGGCTGCGCAAGCTCGGCGACGGCGAGGCCGACGCGACGCTGCTGGCGTTTGCCGGTCTCGAGAGGCTCGGTCTCGCGGACCGCGCACAGGCGGTGCTCGAACCCGACGCGATGCTGCCCGCCGTATGCCAGGGGATCATCGGGATCGAATGCCGCGCCGACGATGCCGGCCTGCGCGAGCGGCTGCAGGCGATCGACGACGGGGACAGCGCGGTCGCCGCGGCGGCCGAGCGCGCCCTGCTCGCCGTCCTCGACGGGTCGTGCCGGACGCCGATCGCGGCGCTTGCTGTCCCGGAGGGGCCGGCGATCTTCCTGCGTGCGCTCCTGGTCAGGCCGGACGGAACCGGTCTTCTCCGTACGGAACGCCGGGGCGGGCGGGCGGATGCGGCGGCGCTCGGCAGCGACGCTGCGCGTGAACTCCGGGCCCGCGCCACGCCGGCGCATTTCAAGGGCGGGTGAGGGGCGATGGCCGACCCGGTGCGCGCCTTGGTGACGCGGCCCGCCGAAGACGCGGCGGAAACCGCATCGCGACTCGAGGCGATGGGAGTCGAGCCGGTGATCGCACCGGTCACCAAGATCGAACCGGTGGTTCGCGGCCCGCTCGACCTCGGCGGCGTGCAGGCGGTGCTGGCGACCAGCCGCAACGGGGTGCGCGCCCTTGCCCGCGCCACCGACCGGCGCGATGTCCACTTGCTTGCGGTCGGCGATGCGACGGCCGCGCTCGCCCGTAGCGCCGGTTTCCGGTCGGTCGCCAGCGCCGGCGGCACCGCGGGCGATCTGGCCGGTCTCGCCGCGGCGACGCTCGACCCGCGATCCGGACGGCTGGTCCACGCGGCCGGGGAGGCGGCTTCCGGCCTGCTGTGCCGCACTCTCGCGGCAAAGGGTTTCGACGCCGCTCCCGAGGTGCTGTACAGGGCGGTGCCGATACCGCTTCCGGCCGCGGCGCAGAGGCTGCTCGCCGAGCGCGGCGTGGCGCTGGCTCTGTTCTTTTCCGCCGGCGCCGTCCATGCTTTCGCCGGTTTTCTGCGCGCGGAGGAGCGGGGATGCCGCTGCCGCCCGGTTGCCGCGATCTGCCTCTCCCGCCAGGTGGCGGACGCGGCGGCGGCGCTCCCGTGGCGGGCGATCCGGTGCGCGGCGCGGCCCGATCTGCCGGCGATGCTGGCCGCGGTCGCGCAGGCTCTGCACGATTGCCGGAAACCCGACAGGATGAACGCCTGATATGGCTGGAAACGATAAACGGCCCCCGGACGATGCCGCCGGACCGGATCGCGACGAACCGCAGCCGTGGGGGGCGGGGGCGGCGCCGCTGCGCAGGCGCTGGGCGGTGTGGGCGGCGGGCGGCGCGGTGCTTGCCGCGGCGGCGATCGCGCTCGGCTGGCCGCTGATCTCCCCGCTGATGCCGCGTGCGGTGACCGATTTGTTTGCCGACGCGGAAGCGCCGCCCGATCCGGCGATTACCGCGCTCGCAGTAAGGACCGAGGCGCTGGAAGGCGAAGTTGCGCGCCTGCGCAACGATCTCTCCGCAGCGGCGGCGCAGGCCGGTGCTGCCGCACCCCGGTCCGAAGCGGCGCAGCTCGCAGCCCGGATCGAGGCGCTGGAGAACCGTCCGGCGCCTCCGTCCCACGATGAACGGATCGCCGTACTCGCCGAAAGGGTCGAGGCGCTTGCCGAGGGACTCGACACCCTCAGGCGTCTGCCTGCTGCACCGGGCGAGGGCGATGCGCCGGCCGCAGGGGCGGTGGAGAATGCGCGCCTCCAGGCTGCCCTTTCGCGCATGGAGGACCGGGTCGCGGCGCTCGAGGGGCTGTTGCGGACGGTCCGCGATCCGGCGCTTGCCAGCCTCGTGGAATCGGCGGATGCCAGGGTAGACGGGATCGAGGCCGACGTGAAGCGTCTGCTCGAGGATCGTAAGACCCGCAAACGCGACGCGCTGTTGCTTGCCGTCGGACAGTTGCGCGAGGCGCTGGCCGGGCCCCGGCCGTTCGGCGCCGAACTCGATCTGGTGCTCGGGACAGCCGGCGACGATCCCGGGATTCGCGAGGCGGCCCGGCCGCTCGAAGCGCTCGCGGCGGAGGGCGTTCCGACCCGGGCGGCGCTGGTCCGCCGGTTCCCGGCGCTCGCCGTCAGGGCGGCGCAGGCTGCGCTCGTGCCGGAGGAGGGCGACTGGCTGGACAAGACGGCCGCGCGCCTCTCGCGCGTGGTGACGATCCGCCGGGTCGGCGAGGGCGCGCAGGAAGGCGGCGGTGCGCTCGCGGCGCTCGCCCGCGCCGAGACGCTGGCCGCGGCGGGGGACCTCGCCGGCGCCGCCGCCGCGCTCGCCGATGTGGGCGGGGCGCCCGGCCGTGTGCTCGGCGAATGGCGGGAGCAGGCGCGGGCGCGCGCCGACGCCGACGACGCCCTCGCCCGGCTCAGCCGCCGCGCGGTCGAGATTTCCGCCGCCGGGGCCAGCCGGTGACCCGACGCCTGGTTTCCTGGGCCATCGCGATCGCCGCCTTGATCGCGGCCGCAACATGGCTTGCCGACGATCCGGGCTCGCTTACGCTGCAATGGCGGGGCTGGCGGCTCGACAGTTCGGCCGCGGTCCTGATCGGCGCGGTCGCGGCCGTCGCCATCGCGGCGGCGCTGCTCTTCCGCGCCGCGTCCGCATTGTGGGGCATGCCCCGTCGTTTTCGTTTCTGGCGCCGCATGGCCCGGCGCGAGAAGGGCTACCGCACGCTGACCCGGGGGCTGGTTGCCGTCGCCGCCGGGGACGCCGGCGAAGCCAGGCGTTTCGCCGGCCGCGCGGAGAAGCTGCTGGACGATCCGCCGCTCATCACCCTCCTGCATGCCCAGGTCGCCCAGCTCGTCGGCGACGAAGCCGCGGCGCGCAAGCATTTCGCCGACATGCTGGAGCGGAGCGACACGGTGTTTCTCGGCCTGCGCGGGCTGATCGTGGCGGCGCGGAACGAAGGCGACGAGGCGGCGGCCCTCGACTACGCGAAACGCGCCTATGCGCTTCGCCCCGAGACGCCGTGGGTGGCGGCCACTTTGTTCGACCTCCAGATCCGGCGGAACCTGTGGCGCGAGGCGCTGAGCACGGTGGAGGCCTCGATCAAGCACGGTATCCATGCCGGCGAGGATGGCGGGCGGCGCCGTGCGGTCGTGCTCCTCGCCTGTTCCGGCGCTGCCGGCGAAGAGGGAGACGCCAGGGCGGCGCTCGACTACGCCAGACGCGCAGCCGGCGCCGATCCCGACCTTCTGCCGGCGGTCCTGCGCCTTGCCGGCCTGCTGATCGGCGGCGGCAGGAAGCGCCAGGCGGCCAAGCTGATCCAGGATACCTGGAGCCACGCCCCCCATCCGGAACTGGCGCGCCTCTACCTCACCATCCACGCGGAAGAGAATGCGATCGACCGGATGCGGCGGATCGAACGCCTCGCCGCACACAACCCCGGCCATACCGAGACCCATCTCGCGCTCGCCGCCGCCGCGCTCGAGGCGAAACTGTGGGCGACCGCGCGCAGGCATCTCGACGGGGCCGAGGCCGGGGGGGAGCGAGACGGCCGCCTGTGCCGGCTTCGCGCCGACGCCGAGGAAGCCGAGCACGGCGACAATGAAGCGGCGCGGCGCTGGCTGCTGGCGGCGGCCGAGGCGGTGCCCGATCCGGCCTGGGTCTGTTCCTTGTGCGGCGCGGCCTGGCGCCGTTGGACGCCGGTCTGCGGCCGCTGCGAGGGTTTCGCGAGCCTCGGCTGGGCCAGGCCCGGACACGTGCGCGAACGCGTTCTGACGGAAGCTGCGCCCCGCCCCGCGGACGGTGTCGATGCGGAGGTCGAGGATGCCGCGCCGTCGCTGCCGGTGCCCGCCGAGGACGCCCCGCCGGATGCCGTCGCCGACACCGGGCTCGCGGAAGTCCGCTCCGGCCGGTCCTGAGCGCGCGGCGCAACGCTTGGTTATGGACCGCTCCCGCGAATTGCTGTAACACGGTCGGCGCCTTCGCCGCCTTAGCTCAGCTGGTAGAGCATCGCATTCGTAATGCGGGGGTCGTAGGTTCGAGTCCTACAGGCGGCACCACCCCGGTCTTCGCGCCGGCCCCCGACCGTCGCGGCGGTTTGACACGACTCCGGACGCGGTCTAAACCGGGCCGTCTTTCAGTTCGAGAACCGCGGCCGCGGGAGCGGCCTTGCCGCGCCCGGCGGGAACAGCGTCGATGAGCAACAGAGACCGGCCGCTATCGCCTCACCTCCAGGTCTACCGACCGCAGATCACGTCGGTGCTGTCGATCGCCCACCGCGCTTCCGGCGTGGTACTCGCCGCGGGGCTGCTGCCGCTGTTGTGGTGGCTGGGCGCCGCCGCCGCCGGCCCGGATGCGTTCGACGCGGCGCAGGCGGCCGCGGGGTCGTTCCTCGGGCAACTGTTCCTGTTCGGCTGGACCTTCGCCCTGTTCTACCACCTGTGCAACGGCATCCGTCACCTGTTCTGGGATATGGGGCGCGGGTTCGACCTCTCCACCGTGACGATGACCGGATGGCTGGCGGTCGCCGCCGCGGGTCTGCTCACGGTCCTCGCATGGGTGCTGGCCTATGCGTCGAGGGGGGCGTTCTGATGAGCCTGAGAACGTCGCTCGGCCGGGTGCGCGGGCTCGGTTCGGCCAAGGAGGGGACGGCGCACTGGTGGGCGCAGCGGTTGACCGCGGTCGCCCTGGTTCCGCTGGTCCTGTGGTTCGCGGTCTCGCTGGTCATCCTGAGCGGCGCCGACCATTCGGCGGTGGTGGGGTGGCTGCAGAACCCGGCGTCCGCGGTGCTGATGCTGCTCCTGATCGTGGCGGTGTTCCATCACGCCCAGCTCGGCATGCAGATGGTGATCGAGGACTATGTTCACACCGAATGGCTCAAGATGACCTTGGTGACGGCGATCAAGTTCGCCGCCGTCGCGTTCGGGGTCGGTGCCGCGTTCTCGGTCCTCAAGATCGCGCTCGGAGGCTGAACCGATGGCCCAGGCCTACTCCATCGTCGACCACAGCTACGATGTCATCGTGATCGGCGCCGGCGGCGCCGGGCTGCGCGCGACGTTCGGGATGGCGGTCAAGGGGCTGAAGACTGCGTGCATCACCAAGGTCTTTCCAACCCGCAGTCACACCGTGGCCGCGCAGGGCGGGATTTCGGCGGCGCTCGGCAACATGAGCGAGGACGACTGGCGCTGGCATTTCTACGACACCGTCAAGGGCGCCGACTGGCTGGGCGACCAGGATGCGATCGAATACATGTGCCGCGAGGCGATCCCCGCGGTCATCGAGCTCGAACATTACGGCGTGCCCTTCTCGCGCACCCCGGAAGGCACCATCTACCAGCGCCCGTTCGGCGGCATGACGACCCGCTACGGCGAGGGGCCGCCGGCCCGGCGCACCGCCGCCGCCGCCGACAGGACCGGCCATGCCATCCTCCATACGCTCTACCAGCAGTCGCTGCGCCACGACGCGGCGTTCTTCATCGAATATTTCGCGATCGATCTGATCGTCGACGATTCGGGGGCGGTGCGCGGCGTCATGGCGTGGAATCTCGACGACGGGACCATCCACCGATTCCAGGCCCAGATGACGGTGATCGCTACCGGCGGCTACGGCCGGTCCTATTTCGCCTGCACCGGCGCCCACACCCAGACCGGCGACGGCAACGCGATGGCGCTCCGGGCGGGGCTGCCGCTCAAGGACATGGAGTTCATCCAGTTCCATCCCACCGGCATCTACAGCGCCGGCTGTCTCATCACCGAGGGGGTGCGGGGCGAGGGCGGCTATCTCACCAACTCCGAGGGCGAACGCTTCATGGAGCGCTATGCGCCCAACGTGAAGGACCTGGCTTCGCGCGATGTGGTCTCGCGGGCGATGACGATCGAGATGCGCGAGGGGCGCGGCGTCGGCGAGAACCGGGACCACATCCACCTGCATATCGAGCATCTCGACGCCAAGGTCATTGCCGAGCGCCTGCCCGGTATTTCGGAAACCGCGAAGATCTTCGCCGGCGTCGATGTCACACGCGAGCCGGTCCCGGTGCTGCCCACCGTGCACTACAATATGGGCGGGGTGCCGACCAACCATCTGGGCGAGGCGCGCGGCGCCGCCAACGGCGCCCTGGAGGCGACGGTCCCCGGCCTGATGGCGATCGGCGAGGCGGCGTGCGTCTCGGTCCACGGCGCCAACCGGCTGGGGTCCAACTCGCTTCTCGATCTTGTCGTGTTCGGCCGCGCCGCGGCCAATCGCTGCGTCGATATCCTCGAACCCGGCGCGTCGCAGGCGCCGCTTCCGGCCGATGCCGGCGATTTCGCACTGGATCGTCTGGACGCGCGCCGCCACGCCAAGGGCGGCACGCCCTGCGCGGCGCTCCGGCTCGAGATGCAGCAGATCATGCAGGGCCACTGCGCCGTGTTCCGTACCGGGGAGATCCTCGCCGAGGGCAAGGAACGGCTGCGGAAGATCTGGGACGGGCGGTCGGACATGTCGGTGTCCGACCGGTCGATGATCTGGAATTCCGATCTCGCCGAGGCGCTCGAGTTCGACAACCTGCTCGCCCAGTCCGTGGTCAGCGTCGATGCGGCGCTCGACCGGGAGGAAAGCCGCGGCGCCCACGCGCGCGAGGATTTCCCCGAGCGCGACGACGAGAACTGGATGAAGCACTCGCTGATCTGGCTCGACGACGACGGCCGGACCCGGATCGCCTACCGGCCGGTCCATACCAACACGATGACCAACGAGGTCCAGGCGGTGCCGCCCCAGGACCGCGTCTACTGACCCCGGAGTCGCCATGGCCGAGTTTACGCTGCCCGCCAATTCCAGGATCCGCAAGGGGACCGACCATCCGCAGCCGGCCGGCGCCAAACGGCCGCGAACCTTCCGGATCTACCGCTGGGATCCCGATTCCGGAGAAACGCCGCGGGTCGACAGCTACACGGTCGATCTCGACGACTGCGGGCCGATGGTTCTCGACGCGGTGATCAAGATCAAGAACGAGATCGATTCGACCCTCACCTTCCGCCGGTCGTGCCGAGAAGGGGTCTGCGGCAGTTGTGCGATGAACATCGACGGCACCAACACGCTCGCCTGCACGCGGTTCATCGACGACATCGCGGGCGACGTGAAAATCTACCCGTTGCCGCACATGCCCGTGGTCAAGGATCTGGTGCCCGACCTTACGGACGCCTATGCGCAGTACGCCTCGATCGAACCCTGGCTCAAGACCGAGACCCCGGCGCCGCCGGACGCAGAACGCCTGCAATCCCCGGGAGAGCGCGAGAAGCTCGACGGGTTGTGGGAGTGCATCCTGTGCTTCTGCTGCACCACGAGCTGCCCGAGCTACTGGTGGAACGGGGACCGTTATCTCGGCCCCGCCACCTTGCTCCAGGCCTACCGCTGGATCGCCGATTCCCGCGACGAGCACACGGGCGAACGACTCGATGAACTGGAAGACCCGTTCCGGCTCTACCGCTGCCATACGATCATGAATTGCACCAAGACTTGCCCGAAGGATCTCAACCCTGCGCAGGCGATCGGCGCGATCAAGCAGCGCATGGTGGCGCGGCGGTAAGCCGATCAGGTGAGCGACAGCGGCTGCACGCGCGACACGCACGGCATCCCTATAGCCTCGTAGCCCTCCTTGCAGTCCCGGTTGAGAGCCCCGCCCGCTGCCGCGGGCGGGGCTCGGTCGGCCGCTCTACTCAGCGAGGCCCAGCCAGGCGCCGACCAACACGCCTTTGCTGCCGTCGGATTCGTTCCATTCCGCGCCCGTCGTGCCGGCGACAGAGCGCGGGTATCCGGCGAAGTCGTCGATAGTCGAGAACCTGCCGCCCCAAGAACCGGATGTTTGCGTGACAGTACGGCCCAGAAGCTGGACGGCGACATTGCGGCTTCTGAACACCCCGCCGGAGTCGAACGAGGCTGCGCCCAATAGGACTTTGGCCGATGTCTGATCGTTGAAGGAAACGGTCTCTCCGGAAGGAGTGACGGCTATCCCGGAAACGATCACGTCACCGCTGCATCCGATGCAGCCGGAAATCGTCCTGGCGGCAAAATTGGCGGTAAGGCTGGCCTCTCCGGCATATTCGCCTATCGCATGGGTTCCGTTCGGGACCCCGGAATGGCTGCGTCCGTAGCGGTAGCCGTAGAGACCGGCGGCAGATCCGGCATACGTCGCCGTTCCTCGCACCGGAACCGTTGGCGTACCCGATAGTTCAGGGCCATCGACGAAAGCACCGATCTCAACCGCGCTAACGGATGGCGCACTGAAATCCCCTTCAAGATGTATCCAGTAACCGCCCGCGAGGTAATCCGTGTGGTCGGTGCTGTTCCAGTTCGTTTAGACCGCGGCGGCGGAAATGGTCCGGTTCGTGTAGTCCAGCAGCCAATAGCCGCGGCTTGAACGTCCGGCTAACCCATCATCAAGAGACTGAGATGTGAGTTCATGGATCGCGGAGTCGAGCTTCAGGCGGGAGCCGTCGCGACGGTTGATCGTAAGCGTCACGTCGTTGCCGTCGAAGGCCGTCGAGGCCGCATCGTCGGTGATTCCGGACACCTCTCGGTTCGAGGACTGAGTGACGCTCCCGAACCGCGGGAGCGACCGCGCGGCGCTTTCACCGGCGCCGTACAACTGCGCCGGGTCCGCCGATTGCGCATCCGCAAGGGTGGGCGCCGTCGTCACAGGCCGCGTGGGGGGATCGAGCACGGCGATCGACGCGCCGCCGCCGCCGCAACCGGCGAGCAGCGGCAAGCTGGTTGCAGCCGCCAAGGCCACGATCATTCTTCTAGTCATCGCATTCTCCAATGGGTGAACTATCGGACCCGGCGGGGTGCCGGGCCGTTGCAACGTCATCCAGGAATGGGTGAGCCCCGCCTGTTCGCCGGGCGCAGGTGGCCAAACCTGCACCGGATCGAGGGCTGTTCTATTCAGCGGGTGACCCGACGGAGCGGGCCTGGATAACGTTGCGGGGGGAACCTGTGCCCAGCTGGTGGCCGCTGTCAAGCGGCGGCAGGCCGGCCGAGCAGCGATGGAGCGGTACAGATATGGCCTGGGCCGGGGCCACGCCAAGGGACTATGACGCGGATCTCCGCTTCGTCCTCAATCCGAGACAGTGACCAGAGACCGGTTGCCGGCGCGTGTCGCTCTTCTGACGAAGACCGTCCCGAACGGCGCGACTCCTTGCCGGAAGCGCCGGGAGGATGAACTGGACGACGCTTCCTGGCCCCGTATCGGGGCTTCCCCTACGGCTGACGATCCAGCCGTTCGGGCAGCGTTTGCCTTTCGCTCATAATCCATTCACTTTGCGGCGTTCGGGAGCGGCGCGGTTCCCTCGACGCGGGCCATGACTCTCTCGGCGAGCCTGCGGCGGTTGACCCGCATGGTCTGGCCGCGCGGAAAGTCGGAGAATGTCTCCACGCGAACCGGGAACTTGTAGCGTGCGAGCGCCCGCTCGTTCAGGAACCCGGTGACGTCGTCGAGCGTCACGCGGCCCCCCTCCCCGGGGATGACGCAGAGGCAGGGTACTTCGCCCAGGACATCGTCCGGGATGCCGACGACGGCCGCCTCGATGATTCCCGGATGCTCGGTGAGAATGCTCTCCAGTTCGAGCGGAAAGATGTTCATCCCGCCGCGGTTGATCATCTCCTTGATGCGGCCGATCAGGGTGACGTACCCATCCGCATCGACCGTGGCGGCGTCGCCCGTGCGGAACCAGCCGTCGGGGCCGAGCGCCCCCCATGCCTCGACGGTCGCTTCCGGATTGCGGTAATAGCCCGAACTGGTTGCCGGACCCCTGATCCATAGTTCGCCCGCCGATCCGGCGGGAAGAGCCCGTCCGGCGCTGTCGACGATGCATATTTCGCCGCCGGGCACCGCCTTGCCGATCGACGGGCTGCGTCGGATCGATTCCGGGTCGTGGACCGAAACCTGGCCGAACGAACATGCTTCCATCGCGCCGCCCGCGTTGAGCACGACGCATTCGAGCCGCTCCTCGGCGTTCGCGGCAACGGCGGGCGGCAGGTTCGCCGAACCCGCGCGAATGGCGCGCAGCGATCCCGTGTCGTAGTCCTCGACGAGGGGCGAAGCGGCGAGACGGGCGAGAATGGCCGGCGCCGTCACGATCACGCTCACCCGTTCGCGCTCGATCGCCGGCAGCAAGGCCTCCGGTGCGAACCCGTCGCTCAGGACGAGCCTTGCGCCGCTGACCAGCCAGGCGCTCCAGGCGTGGTATCCGGGGCCGCCCGACAACGGCACGAAGCTGCCGATGGTGTCGGTTTCGGTCAGGCCCACCCGTTCGACCACACCCTTGCCCCACAGGATTTCCTGTTGTTCGGGCCGCTCGACGAGCTTCGGGGTCCCGGTGCTGCCGCTGGTCACCGCCAGTTTGGTCACCTCGCGGGGGCCGAACCGCCTGTCCCCGTCCGGCGCCGCATCGTCGTCCGTCGACGGTTCCCCGTCGCCGAGCGAAATGCGCACGCAGTCCGGCGCGGGCCCGGACGGCCCGACGACGATCGGCTGCACCGCCGGATGGAGGCGGCGAAGGTCCCGCGCCATGCCGATCATGTCGACGCCGCGGAATCCGGCGGGCACGGCGAGAGCCCGCGGACGCAATATGTCGATCACCGCCTCCAGTTCGGCGCGGCGCCAGACCACCGGCACATATGCGCCCAACAGCCCCACTCTGGTGAGGGCGAGGCGCAGCAGGCAGTCTTCGACCGAATTGGGCAGCTGCATGACCACCGGCGTGTCCCGGTCGAGGCCCATCCGGTTCAGGATGCGCGCAAACCTGTCAACAGCGGCGGCGGCCTCGCGCCAGGTCAGCCGATGGACCGGATCGACAACGGCAATGTCGTCGGGCTGCGCCTCGGCGTGCTGTTCCAGCAGATCGAGCGTCGTCGTGTCGCTCCAGGCGCCGGAACGCACATAGGCGTCGATCATCTCCGGCGTGAAGCGGGTCGGCTGAGCCATCGGCCGGACGGGAAACGCCTGCGCGGCCCGTCAGAGCCGGGGATTGAACTGGCAGGTGCGCCGCAGCCGCGCGAGCAGCGCCCGCCACTCGTCTTCCGTATACCGCCTCGGCTGCACGTAGATGGCCTCGACCGGGCAGTCGAATTCGCACAGGAAGCATCCCTGGCAATCGTCGCCGTAGACGACGCGGGCTTTCGACTCCTTCATCCGGATGACGTCGGTCGGGCACGAATCGACGCACGCACCGCAGCCGGTGCATACGATTTCGTCGATCCGCACCTCGACATGCACCGGCGCTAGCTCCGAAAGAAGGGATGCAGGACCCTGGTCCGTTCCGGGATCCGGTGGTGCGGGTCGTCGGGGATAGGCTCGTCGAACAGGTCGAGTTCGCCGTTGCCGCCCATTCTGGCGAAAGTGTATTTGAGCCAGTTTTCGTTGTCCATGTACGGGTAGTCCTCGCGCAGGACGTTGCCGCGGCTTTCGGTCCGGCGGCGGACGACCTGCACCGAAATCTCCATGCATTGCAGGAAATTGCGCATTCCCAGCACCTTGGCAAGGTCGTGCGGGTCGCCGGCTTTCATGTCCGGCGCCAGCCGGTGCCGGATATCCCTGACCCGGACGAGAATATTGTCGAGGCGTTCGGCGTTGAGAGCCTCGGTGATGTCGGTGCCGTAGAGGGCTTCGAGTTCCGACCGGGCGGCGTCGAAACCGACTCCCTGCGTCCTCTCCATGGGGTCGAGCGTCTGTCGGGCCAGGCGATCGACCTGCGCCTCCGGCGGTGCCGCGGGCGATACCGCTCGGGCGGCTTCGGCGGCGGCATGGCCCGCGTACCAGCCGCCCACCGCGCACAGGTTGAGCGCCTGCGCGAGCCCCATGAAGCCGCCGTCCGACGTGTTCCCTGCCGCATAGAGGCCGGGAAGGGTGGTCGCGCCGTTCTCCGTCACCCGGATGCCGGCACCGCCCAGGGTCCCGCTCTGGAACGGCAGCATGGTGACGAACGGGATCGGATCGCGGCCGGGCTCGTAACCCGCGCGCTCGTAGGTGTTGAGCACGATAGGGACGACCTGCTTGTAGAGCCGGAGATTTTCCGGGCTGAGCTGCGTGGCGTCCTTGTAGACCGGACCGCGCCCCTCGCCGTATTCCCGGATCACCGACCGGGCCAGCCGGAAACGGCGAATCCGGTCGCCGCCGGCGATTTCCGTGCCCTCGCTGTTGGCGAACCGGACGCCCAGCCCGGCGCCCATTTCGAGGCCGGGCGCAGAAAAGAACTCCGCCGGGATGACGCCCCACCCGGCGAGGAACTCCATCTTGCTGAGCTGCGCGCCCGCCCGGTAGGCCGCGGCCACGCCGTCCCCGGTGCAGTTGACGGGCATACCGTGGAAACCCGCGCCGGCCTTCGGGTAGGGGATGTGGACGGGCCCGGTGCACAGGACCGTCGATGCCGCGCGAAACACGTGGACGCCGCCTTCGATGGTATCGAAACCGAGCGCCCCGATTACCCGCCCGCCGGTCGGATGGTTGCCGTCCGAGGTCAGAAGCTCGGTGACCATGACGCGGTTCACCACCTCGACGCCGCGGCGCAGCGTCTCGTTCCGGAGCGCCATCATGAACTGCGGGCCGCCTTCCGCCATCATCGCATTGACCGGAAAGAGCGGCCCTACCGCCATGTCTACCCGCTGGATCCGGCCCTTCTCCTTGATCCATTTGACGCCCCACCGGTCCATGCGGGTCAGCAGGTCGCCGGTGACCTGGATTCCCTGGCGCAGCGCCGTGACGTTGACCATCGGGTTGGTGTGCGCCTTGACCCAGCGGTCGAGGTCGTCGCCTTCCATGTAGGCCTGAAAGACGCCGGATGCGAGGGAGCTGGTGCCGCTGCGGCCGTAGAAACCCTTGTCGACCAGGAGCACCCGGACGCCGGCCTCGCTCGCCCTGATCGCTGCGCAGGCAGCCGCCACGCCGCCGCCGACGATGAGGACGTCCGCTTCATGAACCTGCCGACCGACCATGCCGCACCTTATGGCTTCTATGCGGCGAATGCAAAACGGCGTCGCCCGCGCGACCGCGGCCTGCGGCAGACCGGAAAGTCGGTCAAGGCGCGCTCTGCGGGCGCGCCCCGATCAGCCCCGGTCGGGGGCCCCGCCGGCGAGCGCCGCGATTCCGTCGGCCAGTGCAAGGGTGCGCTCGGCTTCGGCGACGTGGAGCGCTTCGATCAGCTTGCCGTCCACCAGCGTGACCCCCTTGCCCTCGGCGGCTGCCTCGCGCCATGCGGTGCCGATGCGGCGCGCCCACGCGATATCGTCTTCCGACGGGCCGAAGACGGCATTGGCGACCGCGATCGTTTTCGGGTGCAGCAGCGATTTTCCGTCGAAGCCGAACGCGCGGCCCTGCCGGCAGGCGCGCTCGAACCCGGCATCGTCGGCGAGATCGAAATGGGGAGCGTCGAGCACTGCGAGCCCGGCCTCGCGCGCGGCGAGCACGCAGAGCCCGATGCTCGTCAGGAGCGGCAGGCGGTCCGGGGCGTGGAGATCGGCGTGGAGGGCCTTGGAGAGATCGGCAGTGCCGAGGGTCAGGGCGGCCATGCGCGGATGGGCGCCGGCGATGGTGCGCGCGTCGAGAATGCCTTTCGGCGTCTCCAGCATGCACCAGATGCCTGTCTCGTCCGGTGCGTCCGCCGCTTCCAGCAGCGCCGCCGTCCGCGCCACCGTCGCCGCGTCCTCGACCTTGGGCAGCAGCACCGCATTGGCCCCGCCGGCCGCGGCCGACGCGATATCCTCTTCGAACCACGGCGTGTCGATGCCGTTGACCCGGACCACGAGTTCGCGCGCACCGTACCCGCCTTCCGCGAGAAAGCCGACGATCCGGTTGCGCGCCTCGACCTTGGCGCCGGGCAGTACGCCGTCCTCCAGGTCCATGATCAGCACGTCGGCGGCGAGTTCGCGCCCCTTCTCCAGGGCGCGCGCGTTGGCGCCCGGCATGTAGAGCGCGCTGCGCCTGGGGCGGATCGGACGGGCGGCGGCCACCGCGCGTCTAGCAGCCGGCTGCGGGCAGGGCGGGAATGCGGCGTTCGTACGCCGCCGCCTCTTCCCCGCGGACGGCGCCCTGGATGCCGCAGAGATGGGGATCGGAAGCGTCTGCCGCAACGGCCGCGCCGGCGCTGTCGAGAGCCTCGTCGAGCCGTTCCGGCCAGTCCACCATGCGGGTCGATATAGGTTTGCCCCCGACAGCGGGCAAGCGCGGCCCGCTGCTCCGCCCGTTCCCGGCCGCGGCGCCTTCATCTCGGCCGGCACGTGCCCTAGATTCCGCCTGCCAACGGCAACCGAGGGGCGGAGATGATCCTCACCGGTCCGATCGACGAGCTGCCGCCGGCCGTTTTGCCCGGCAGGCATGGATGAGCGGCCGGACGGCGTCCGACGGCGCCCTTCCGTCCCCCATCGGCCAGGCGGTCCCGCGCCGGGAGGACGAGCGCCTGCTGCGAGGGACCGCCCGCTTCGTCGACGATCTCCATCGCAGCCGCATGCTGCACGGGGTCTTCATCCGCAGCCCGTACCCGCACGCCGAGATCCGGCGGGTCGATGGCTCGGCCGCGCTTGCCGCCGGCGCGCGTCTGGTGCTGACGGCCGACGATCTTCCCTTCGCGCAACGGTCCTTCGTGGTGCGCTACTGGCACAAGGCGATCCGGGGCGGCACCCAGCCCTTCCTCGCGCGCGGCCGGGTGCGCTATGTCGGCGAGCCGGTGGCCCTTCTGGTTGCCGACGACCCCTACCGGGCAGAGGATCTCGCCGCTCTGGTCGAGGTCTCGTACCGCCCGCTCGCCGCGGTTGCCGGGATCGGCGCGGCGCGGGGGGATGGGGCGCCGGCGCTGCACGAAACGTGGACCGGCAACGTCGCCGCCCGGTTCTCCTTCGAACGGGGCGACGCGGCGGCTGCGCTTGCGCGGGCGGAGCGGCGGGTCGCCCACGACGCGAGCTTCGCCCGCCAGGTCCCGCTCCCGCTCGAGACCCGCGGCACGGTTGCCGATTTCGACCGCGCAGGCGGGGCGCTGACGGTCTGGCTTTCCACCCAGGCGCATTACAACGTACGGGAAAATCTCGCCTCGCTGCTCGAACTGCCGGAAAGCGCGGTGCGCGTGATCTGCGAGGATGTCGGCGGCGGGTTCGGCGCCAAGTCGCGCTGCTACGGCGAGGAGATCGTCCTCGCGGAGGCGAGCCGCCTCCTCGGCCGGCCGGTCAAGTGGATCGAGGACCGGCGCGAGAACATGCTCGCGACGACCCATTCGCGCGGGATCGACGTCGCGCTCGAACTCGGGCTGGCCGGAGACGGGCGGTTCGAGGCCTTGCGCGCGACCGTCGCCCTCGATGTCGGCGCGTATGTGTTCACCAGCGGGATCGCGACGGGCGAACTCTGCGGGGCCCTGATCCCGGGGGCCTACCGGATCCCCGATTTTTTCATCGAGGTTCTCGCGGTCGGCACCAACAAGACCCCGGCCGCGACCTATCGCGGCGCCGGGCAACCGGAAGCCGCGCTCGCCATCGAGACCCTGGTCGATCGGGCTGCACGGGCCCTCGGCATGGATGCGGCAGCGCTTCGCCGCCGCAATCTGGTGCGGCCGCGGGATCTGCCCTGGCAAACGGGGACTGCGTTCGGCGGCACCGATTTCGCCTTTCTGGGCGGCGACTTCGGCTCCCTGCTCGACCGGGTCGCGGCGGAGAGCGGCTACAGCGAGGCGGTGGAGATCCGGGCCGACGGCGCGCGCCTTGCCTGGGGCCTCGCCGGAGGCGTCGATGTTTCCGGCGTGGTCAATTTCGAATCGGCGCGGGTGCGCATCGACCCGTCGGGCGATGTTTCTGTCCATTCGGGGATGAACTCGCAGGGGCAGGGGCAGGCGACGACCTTCGCCCAGATCGCGGCCGGGGCGCTCGGCGTCGGGCTCGACCGCGTCTCGGTCGCGCTCGGTGACACGGCGCTGATCCCGTTCGGACGCGGAGCGTTCGCGAGCCGGGGCGCGATCATGGGCGGCAGCGCGGTTCTCGAGGCATCAGCGGCCCTGCGCCGGCGTGCGCTCGCGGCCGCCGCGCTGTTGTTGCAGGACGACGCGGCCGGACTCGATATCGCCGGCGGCCGCATCGTTCGGCGGGAGGGCGCCGACACCGGGCTCTCTCTCGGCGAGATCGCGCGCGCGGTCTCGCCCGGCGGGCCGCTTTTCGACGGCGGGAGCGGGCTGGAGGCGGAGACGGTGTGGCGCGCCGACCGGCCGGCGACGATGGCGTTCTCGGTCCACGCCGTGCGGGTGGCGGTCGATCCGGAGACCGGGGCCGTCGCGATCGCGGATTATGTGATCGGCCACGATATCGGGCGCGCGCTCAACCCGCTCATCGTCCGGGGCCAGGTGGCGGGCGGGGCGGTCGAAGGCATCGCCAACGCACTTCTGACCGAGGCGGTCTTTTCGCCGGACGGCCAGCCGCTCACGCTTACGCTCGCCGATTATCTCGCGATGACCGCCGACGGCGCGCCGGGGCTGCGTCTGATCGAGCAGGAGACGCCGTCGCCCACCAATCCGCTCGGCATCCGGGGCGTCGGCGAGAGCGCCGCCATCGCGCCTCCCGCGGCGATCTGGAACGCCGTTGCCCGTGCCGTGGGATGGGAATCCGCGGCGGCGCGAATTCCTCTTGCCCCGGCCGCGCTGGCGCTGGACCGGGGCGGGCGAAAGGCGGGGGAGGGCGGTTACCCCTCCGGTTCGAAGTGAAAGACTTCCGGCGGTCCGGCGAGGAAATCGCTGAACTTCGCGACGAAGGTCTTGTAGTCATCGGTTTCGCGGAAACCGAAATGATCCTGGATCCGGTCCCAGTCGACCGCGATCATGTAGGCGAGATCCGGCTCCACCCGCTTGCCCCAGCGCAGCCCCTTGCAGCCCGGCTGGCGGCGCAGGATCTCGATGCCCGACCGGAACCCATCCACAAAAGCCGCTTCGTCCTCCGGATTGACGCGGATGGTGGCGATTTCGACGACCATGTTTCTCTCCTGCCCTACGCCGCGGGCAGCGCCTGGCGCGCTTCCACGAGATGTTCGGCGATCTGGACCGCGTTGAGCGCGGCCCCCTTGCGCAGATTGTCGGCGACCACCCAGAAGCTGAGCCCGTGCTCCACCGTCGCGTCCTTGCGGATGCGGCTGACATAGACCTGATCCTCGCCGGCGCACTCGGTCGGCGTCACGTATCCCTCGTCCGCGCGATGGTCCACGACGGCGACGCCGGGCATCGACGACAGGGCCTTGCGCGCGGCCGCGACCGTGATCGGACGCTCGAACTCGACGTTGACGGCCTCTGCATGGCCCACGAAGACCGGCACGCGGGCGCAGGTCGCCGCGACCTTGATGCCGGGATCGAGAATCTTGCGGGTCTCCACCGCCATCTTCCATTCCTCCTTGGTGTCGCCGTCCTGCATGAAGACGTCGATGTGGGGGATGACGTTGAAGGCGATCTGCTTGGTGAATTCCTCGTTGCGCACCGGCTCGTTGACGTAGATGCCGCGGGTCTGGTTGAACAGTTCGTCCATTGCCGCCTTGCCGCTCCCCGAGACCGACTGATAGGTCGCGACGACGACCCGGCGGACGCCCGCAAGGTCGTGCAGCGGCTTGAGCGCCATCACCATCTGGATGGTGGAGCAGTTGGGGTTGGCGACGATGTTGCGCTTGCGGGCGGCGAGGGCGTGCGCGTTGACCTCGGGCACGACGAGCGGCACATCCGGCTCCATGCGGAAATGCGAGGTGTTGTCGATCACCGTGCAGCCCGCGGCGGCGGCCCGCGGTGCGTGGACGGCGGAGATCTTCGCGCCCGGCGAGAACAGCGCGATGTCCCAGCCGGCAAAATCGAAGGCGGCCAGGTCGCCGACCCGCAGGTCCCGGTCCTCGCCGAAAGAGACCTCGCGGCCGACCGAACGTTCCGAGGCGAGCGCCGCCACCTCGGCGACCGGGAAGCCGCGCTCGGCCAGGCATTGCAGGATCTCGCGGCCGACCGCGCCGGTCGCGCCGACGACGGCGACCTTGTAGCTCATAAACAAATTGTCCCTAGCCCGCCCGAAGGCGGGTCATGCACGGCATGCCGGCGCCTGCGTCAGACAGCGGCGCCGGTGATGTTTCGCGCGGGCGCCGAAGCGCGCCGGCCCTAGCCGTCCGACTTGGTTTCCGGCTTCGGCGTGATGGGCTGGCTGTCGAGCGCGGTCGTTATCGGCGCGGGCTTGCTCTCGGCCATCTTGCCGGCCATGCAAGCGAGCGCCGAGGTCGAGATCGAAGCCGCGAAAGCACCGGCGAGAACGATCGCAAGGGTCTTCTTCATGGGAGCGCACCCCGACTGGAATTGGCAACCGGGGCGCAGGATAGCGCCGGCCGGGACTCGGGGCAACGGGTTTCCCGCATCTGCCCTGCGAAAGACGCGGCGCCTGCGCGTTCCTCACATTTTGCTTCAAGTGCGGGCGCGAAGCTCAAACGAATGTTTCACGTGAAACATTGGTCAACAATGCTGCCATATTTTTGGGGCGATTTTGCGTCCCCCCGGGGACGCGATCGCCCCTGCATCGCGCGTTGGCAGGTGCCGGTGGGAAGCGTGCTCGCGCGCCGCTTCCTTCCTCCGGCTCTTCAGCCGCGCATCCCGGGCGCCGAGTTTACCGTCGCGTGCAGGTTGCGCGCGAAATCGACCGCGCTCGCGACATCCATCGCGAGGGCCGAACGCGCATATTCCTTGACCGCGAGGACGGCGGGCCGCGGCGCTTTCTCGAGGGCGGCGCGGAGCGCCGCGAAACTGCTTTCGAGCTCGTCCGGCGGAACCACGTCGCTGACGATGCCGAAGGTGAGCGCCTTGCCGGCGTCGATCTCCCGGGTCGAATAGACCAGGTACATCAGCGCCTTGCGCGGCACCCGGTCGACCAGCGACGACATCGCCATCGTCGGCATGATGTTGTGGCCCATTTCCGGCAGCCGGAAGGTGGCCGAGGCGCTGGCGAGCGTGATGTCGCAGAGCGCTGCGAGCGCGCAGCCGAAACCCGCGGCCCGCCCCTGGACGAGACCGACAACCGGCACCGGCGACCGGCGAAAGGCGGCGTAGCAATCGAAGATGACCTCGTTCTGCGCCCGGCGTTCGTAGGCGCCGGGCCGGTCCTCGGGCGGCCTCCCCATGCCCGCCCGCCCGGTGCAGAAATCGTCCCCCGCCCCGCGCAGGACGACGAAATGCGAGTCTGCAGCCTCCCCGATCGCCCGGGCCAGGGTGGCCGCCATATCGTTGGTCACGCCGTTCCCGTCATCCGGGCGGTTGAGCGTGATCTCGACGATGCGGCCGGCGTTGCGGATCAGGATTTCGTCGGACATGGTTTCTTCTCCCTGCGTCAGTCCGGCCCGCCGGAGGAGCGGATGGCGCGCCATACGCTTTCCGGGCGGGTCGGCATTTCCTGGTGCTCGACGCCGAAGTCGCGCAGCGCGTCGACGACGGCATTGACGAACGCCGCAAGCGACGGCGTGGTTCCGCCCTCGCCGCCGGCGCGGATGCCGAGCGGGTTGTCGGGCGTCGGAAACTCGCTGATTTCGGTGTCGAAGAACGGCACGTCGTCGGCCCGCGGCATCGCGTAGTCCATGAACGATGCCGTCGGCGTCTGGCCGGTTGCGGGATCGTAGATGCAGCGCTCCATCATCGCCTCGCCGAGGCCCTGGAGGATGCTCCCGTGCGCCTGCCCGTGCAGGATCAGCGGGTTGATCGCGCGGCCGACATCGTCCACGCCCGAATAGCGCGCTACCTCCACCACGCCGGTTTCCGGATCGACCTCGACCTCGCATACGTGGCAGCCGTAGGGGAACGCGGGAATCTTCACCGTCTCGTCAGAAACGCCGGCCAGCGGCCCGTGCAGGTCCGCCGGCAGCGGGTCCCCGCGTTCCGCCGCACGCGCGGTCTCGAACAGGTCCACGGAACGGTCGGTGCCGGCGACCCGGAAACGTCCGTCCGCGAAGCCGATGTCTTCCTCCGCCGCCTCCAGCAGACAGGCAGCGATCCGGCGGCCCCGCCCGACGATGATGTCCGCCGCATTGCCCATGGTGATCCCGGCGAGGCGCATCGACCGCCCGGAATGGGAGCCGCCGCCGACCGAAACCGTATCCGTGTCGCCGGTTATCAGGTTCACACGGTCGAACGGAACCGCGAACCATTCGCAGACGAGCTGGGCGAAACTGGTTTCGTGGCCCTGGCCGCTCGACAGGGTACCGATGACAACATCGACCTTCCCGTCGGGGCGGACGGTGATCTCGGCCCGTTCGCGCGGCGCGCCGGTCGAGGTTTCGATGTAGTTGGCGATGCCGATACCGCGCCGCCGACCGTTGCGCCGGCTCCGTTCCCGGCGTTCGGCAAACCCGGCCCAGTCGGAGGCGGCGAGGGCCGCATCCATCGCCGCCGCGTAGTCGCCGCTGTCGTAGGTCATGCCGAGCGGGTTGGCGAACGGCAGCGCGTCGCGCGCGATCAGGTTGCGCCGGCGCAACTCCACCCGGTCGATGCTGCAGGCCTCGGCGGCCAGATCGACCAGCCGTTCGAGGACGAACATCACCTCCGGCCGGCCGGCGCTGCGGTACGGGTTGGTGGGCGGCGTGTTGGTCGTCGCGGCGCGCGCGCGGAAGTGCGCCGCCGGGATGTCGTAGAGGCCGGTCATGATCTCGACGCCCTTGATCAGCGGCACGAACGAGACGGTATGAGCCCCGACATTGCTGATATTCGAGCCGCGCATCGCCAGGAACCGGCCTTCCCGGTCGAGCGCGAGCTCGGCCTCGACCGCGAGGTCGCGGCCCTGATAGTCGCTCACGAATGCCTCCGAGCGGTCGGCAGTCCATTTGACCGGCCGGCCGAGGCGCCGCGCCGCCCATGCCACCAGCGCGAACTCGGGATAGAACGCGTTGCGGGTTCCGTAATTGCCGCCGACGTCGCCGGCGATCACCCGCACCCGGTCCTCCGCGACCCCGAGCACTGCGGCGAGTTCGCGTTTCGGGCGGACGACCCCGCCGCCGCCGGCGTGGAGGGTCTAGCGTCCGGTGATGGAAGCGTAGGCGGCGACGGCCGCGCGCGGTTCCATCGGGACCCCGGTCACCCGTCCGATCCGGGTGTGCAGACGGACGACGCTGTGCGCCCCGGCGAATGCGCGTTCGGTCGCTGCCGCGTCGCCCACGTCGGCGTCGATGCAGACGTTCGAGTCCATGCCGTCGCGGAGGAGGGGCGCCGCGCCGGCGGCGGCTGTCTCCGCCTCGACGACCGCCGGCAGGAGGGTGTAGGCGACGGAGATCCGCTCGAGGCCGTCGCGCGCCAGGTCCGGCGTTTCGGCGACGACCATCGCCACCGCCTCGCCGACGAACCGCACCCGGTCGGCGGGCAGCGGGAAATGGGGAAGCTCGCGCCGCGCCGAGCCGTCGCGGTTGACCAGGTCGATGTCCGGCGGGGTGGTCGGGGCCGGCCGATGCGGGATGCTCGCCAGCCCGTCCGCCAGCAGGTCCGCGCCGGTCAATACCGCGAGCACGCCGGGGACGGCGGCCGCAGCCTCCGCATCGACGGAGTCGATGCGCGCGTGCGCATGCGGCGACCGCAGCATGGCCGCGTAAGCCTGGCCGTCGAGGTTCACGTCGTCGGAGAAGCGCCCGCGCCCGGCGAGCAGCCGCGCATCCTCCTTGCGCACGACCGGCTGGCCGATCCCCTCCCCGGCGCCCTCCGTCGGGCCGCCCCTCGCCGGCATCAGACCATCAGGCCCAGGACGCCGGGCAGCCACAGGCTGAGCGCCGGGAACAGGGCGACGATGGCGAGGCGGGTCAGATCGGCGATGAAGAACGGCGCGATGCCGCTGAATATGGTCTTGAGCGGCACGTCGGGCGCCATCCCGTGCAGCACGAAGGGGATGATGCCGATCGGCGGTGTGATCTGGCCGATCTCGATGACCATGATGTTGATCACACCCCACCAGATCGGATCGAAGCCGAGGCCGACCACCAGCGGAAACACCACCGGCAAGGTGATGATCATCGCCGCGACGGTCTCGAAAATGCTGCCGAGGACGATATACATCGCCAGCAGCAGAACGATGACCATCCACGGTTCGAGGCCCGAACTCTCGATCGCGCTCACCAGCACCGCCGGCATCTGGCTGAGCGTGATGAAGAAGGTGAAGATCGTCGCGCCGATGATGATGATGTAGATCAGGCCGGTCGAGGCGGCGGTCTGCACCAGGACATCGCGCAGCACGGCGGCGGTGAGGCGCCCGCGCAGCCAGGTAAAACCGAAGGCCATGAAGCAGCCGACCGCCGCTGCCTCGAGGACGGTGAACACGCCGCCATAGATGCCGCCCGAGACCACCGCGGCAAGTGCTAGCACCCCCCAGCAGCTCCCTATGACCGACAGCCGTTCGCGCCACGGCATGCGGGGGCCGGCGGGGCCCGAGCCGGGCCGCACCCGGACATAGACCGCGATGGTCGTGAAATAGACCGCGATGCAGATCAGGCCCGGTATCACCGCCGCCGCGAACAGGGCGATCACGAATTGCTCGGTCAGCACGCCGTAGAGCAGCATCAGGTTGGACGGCGGGATGAGGATGCCGAGCGTGCCGCCGGCGGCGATCGAGCCCGCCGCGAGGGACGGGCGATAGCCGCGTTCGCGCATTTCCGGCAGGGCGATGCGCATGAACGTGGACGCGGTCGCCAGCGACGAGCCGCACACCGCGCCGAACCCGCCGCACCCGCCGATGGTGGTCATCGCCAGACCGCCGCGATAGTGCCCGATCAACGCGTAGAACAGCCGGTAAAGGTCGCCCGACAGGCCGGCTGCCGAGGCGAAGCTGCCCATCAGCAGGAACATCGGGATCGCCCCCAGCTCCTGCGTCACCAGCACCTGGGTCGGCGCGGTGGCGAACATCTTGATCGCGGGTTCGAGATCGACGAGCAGCCAGACGCCGAAAAAACCTGCCGTCGCCATCGCGATGCCGATGGGAACGTGGAGCGCGATCAGCAGCAGCATCCCGGCGATGCCGACGACTGCTGCGAGCACCGGGTCCATCGGCTCAGCGCCTTCCCTGCCGGCCCGGCCTTCTAGACACCGCTAGACACCGGAATCGACCGCCGCGGCCGCCGCCTTGGGCGCACCGCGCCAGGCCCGGACACCGGATTCGAGGAGCACCAGCACCTGGATAACGGTGCAGGCGAAGACGATGACCGTCACCATCCACCACCACGGCGCCTGCGGGAGTTCGAGCACCGCCGTGGCGAGGCCGGTCAGTGTCACGTCGTACAGGGTGAAGCGGAAGAATTGCCAGGCGAACAGCACGAAGACGAACAGGGTGACGAGATTGCCGAAGGCCTCGAGCCACAGCGCGCGGAGCGGCCCGACCGCCCGGCCGAGGAACCGGATGGTCACGAAATGTCCGCCGATCAGGCAGATCGGAAAAAAGCTCGAGACGATCACCGCGAGGTTGTACTTGCCGAGATCGTCGACCCCGAGGATGGGCGCGTTGAGCAACCAGCGCATCAGCACGTCGACCACGATGGCCGCCGCCAGCCCGAGGATGGCCAGCGCGCCGATGACCGCGATCCAGCGCGCCGCCGGGCCGAGCGCAGCCCCGGTATCGAACGGCGCGCGGTCCAGCGCCCCGCCCGGCGGCCGGTTCATCGTCTTCCGTTTCCCGGAACCTCAGTTTCCGGCGCGGAGATCCTTCAGGATCGCCTGCAGGGCCGCGTATTTCTTCTCGCCGTCCTTGTTCTTGGCGATCCACTCGGTGTGGTAGGCCTTGAAGATGTCGTTGTAGAGCCCGTCAAGCTGCTGCTGCGACAGCCGGACGACCGAACGCTTGCCCGGATCGGCGCGCAGCTTGCGGCCGTCGGCCTCGTAGTAATTGCCCATCGCTTTACTGAGCTTGAGGCCGCCGTGGCGGGCGAGGGCATCGCGCGCCTCGCGCCCCAGCTTGGCGTACACGTCCTTGTGCATCCCGAGAATGAAGGTGCGCACGCCGAGCGGTATATCGACATGGGTCTCGATCAGCGGCGTGATGCGGAACGTGCCCAGCGCCGACCAGCCGGCCAGGGCGCCCTGGATCACGCCGCGGTTGAGGGATTCCGCGACCTGGCGGATCGACATGCCGACCGGGGTGCCGCCGAGCTTCTTCACCACATCGGCCTCGGCCTTCCCCGGGACCCGGAACTTGAGCCCCTTGATTTCGGCCAGCGAGGAAATCTTGCGGTTGAGGTGCATGCCGCTGTTGTCGTTGGTGTAGACACCGAACACATGCACTTTTTCCAGACCCCCGAGGTGACCCGCTTCGTACATTCGCCAGATCGCCACGGCGGCTTCTGCCGACCCGGTGTTGCGGAACATGAAGGGCAGGGCGAAGATCGTGAAATCGGGGAAGAGCTTGGGCGTATAGGCAGGCAGGACCTGGGCGGCATCCTGAATCCTGTTCATGATGCCTTCCCATTGCTTGCGCGGGCTGCGGATCAGCGCACCGCCCCAGAACTCCTTGAACTAGATCGTCCCGCCGCTGTCCTTTTCGACGGTGCGCAGGAACGGGATGATGATTTTCTGCAGATACGCCGCCTTGGGCGGGGTAAAGGAGCCGATCTTCACGGTTACCGGGTCGGCGGCCGACGCCGGCGCCGCCGCGAATACAGCGGCCATCCCGAGAGCGCCCGCGAGATAACGTAGTCTCATTTCTTCCTCCCTTGCGTTGCGTTGTCGCCTTTTTTTCGGGGCTTCCTGTCGGTCGAACGTCCTCCGGCTTCAGGTGCCCTCGTTGGGATCGTGGTAGAGCGGCCCGACGATGCCCGTGGTGCCGGGTTCGGCCGCGGCGAGGTGGTAGCGTCCGTCGCGGTCGCGGCCGATCCGTCCCTTCTGGCGCAGCTCGTCGATCGCACAGGCCACCTCGCGGCCGTCGCTGCTGCCCAGCGCCTCGACAAGGTCGCCGTAGAACTGCGGACCGGCTTCGAGCGCGCGTTCGACGGTCTGGAAGCGGGCGTTGCCGGAATAGGCTCTTGCGGCAGACCGGATCAGCGGAATTTCCCCTTCGCGGCCGAACGGCCTGGTGCAGTCGAAGCCGGCTTTCGCGCCGGTCCGCCGCCCCTGGAGCGACGGGTCCATGGTCATTCCCATGATGCCGGTCAGCAGGACCATGTCCTGGTCCGCCTGGAACCTGGTGCCAAAGGCCCACTCGACCTGCCGTTCGTCCCTGATGTCGATGTCGTCGTCGAACACCCAGATGTGCTTGAGGGGGCGGATGCCGCCGAACAGGGCGGCGATGGCATTGCGCGCCTCGCCGTAGAAGCTCTGCCGGAGCGAGACCCTGAGGCCGGTGGAGCCGCCCGAGGATTCGCGCAGGCAGACCGCGACCGGATGGCGCACCGCCGATTGCAGGATCTGCATGGCCTCGGCCTCGTAGCGGAGCGCGCTGATACACGAGGAGTCGCACTGGTCGAGCACGAAGCCGGATCCGTGCTGCAGCGTCTGGTGCATCGCATCGCGGCGCATCGCGATCGCGGTGCAGGTGAACACCGGATCCATGTGGATCGAGCCGTAATATCCCATGTACTCGCCGAACGGCCCTTCCGGTTCGACATAGCCGCGTTCGTCGAGATAGCCCTCCAGCACCATCTCCGAGTCGGCCGGCACGCGAATGTCGTTGGTCAGACCCTTGACCACCGGCGCCGCCTCGCCGCGGAACGCGGCAATCAGGCCGAGTTCGTCCACCGGCTTGCGCGTTGTCGCGGCGAAGAAGTCGAGCGGATGGTTGCCGATGGTGAAGGTGATCGGCAGGCGTTCGCCGCGCGCGACGGACGCCTGGTAGATGCGCTTGAGGTCGGACGGGGCGGTGACGTTGGTTCCCGTCTGCGTGCGGTTGCGCAGCGACAGCCGTCGGCTGCCGACGTTGGTGCGGCCGGTCTCGGGATCGACGGTGAAATCGAGGCCGGCGCTGATATAGCAACTCCCGTCGTAGCCGTGCTGCGGATAGAAGGGCAGGCGGGTGAGGTCGACGTCATCGCCGGTGATCCTGACTTCGTGGACCGGGGCCTCGTCGGAGGGAATCTCGAAGACCTCCTGCGGCGCGGCGAGGCGCCTGTGGTACTCGTCGTACGCCTTCTCCCAGGTCGTGCCGAACGCCGCGGCCAGTCGGGCGCGCCCGGCGGAGGCCTTGGCGATGATCTCGAAACCTTCCGGGCCGGCGTTCCTGAACAGCACCGCCTTCGGCGTGGCTTCGATGATCGCACCGAGCGCGGCCAGCGGCACCGGCTCGTCGTGAATGTCGACTTCGTCGATCTCGATCAGCCGGTCGACGAAGCGCCGCAGGCGGAACTTCTCGAAATCCGGTTGGCGGGCGGTCTCTGCGGTCATCTCGGTCTCCGCTCTGTTGCCGCACCGTTAGATCCCAACACAAGCGAAACCCGAGTTCAAGGATCGCACGGCGCCGCAGTCCTCGATCCTCAGCCTTCCAGCATGCCGCCGCAGCCGGCCCGCGTCGCCCAGTACTCCCACGCGCGGTGGAACTCCGGGCCGTCAGGGTTCATTTGCAGCCGCCGGCCGATCTCGCCCGGCGAGAGCCCCGTCACCCGGCCGAACCCGAGCGCCGTCGTCAGGATGCGCGCGTTCCTCGGCAGCATCACCGAGAGCCGTACGACCTCGGAGAGCGACCGCGCCGCGGCGGTGAACCCGTGGCCCCTCATCAGGACGACGCGGTGGCCGTCCAGCGCCGCTGCGAGGTCGCGGCCCTGCTCCATGTCGACCACCAGAAGCGTCGTGTCGCCGAACCTGTCGGCGATGTCCCAGACCGGCGCCCGCGCGCCCATCAGGCCGGCGGAATGGATCACCGGGCGCAGCGGCTCGTCGGTAATGCTGTAGGGCAGGACCTCCTCGGCATGGCTGTGGACGACCGCCATGACGTCGGGGCTGCGCTCGTAGATCCCGGCGTGGATGAAGCGCTCGAGATAGGGGGTGCGTCCGTCGCCGCCGCGCGCCGCGCCGTCGAGCCCGAACTCCATGATGTCGGCGCGGGCCACCAGTTCCGGGCTGCGCGAGCGCGACAGGAAAAAACGCCCCGGGTCGGCCGGATGGCGGATGCTGACATGACCGTAAGCATCGACCACGTTCTCGTTGGCGAGGATGCGGTTGGCGATGACGAGGTCGCGGAGCGCGGCTTCGATCTGGGTCATGTCTGTTCCCGCCGGCGGCTGTCCGCCGACCATGACGGCCGGCCCGAACGCCTGCAACAGCCGCTTTCCCGCGCTCGACTGCCGCCCCCGCCGCGGGGCATGATGGCGCCGAGCGAACCGAACCGCCGCCCGCCGGGAGGAGGCATATCGATGGCCGACCGTTTGCACCCGCCGGCCCGCCCGGCCGCACCGGGCTGAGCCGGGACATGGAGATCGGTTTCTTCTTCTGGCCCTACACGCCCGCTCTTGTCGAGCGCATGGCGGCGGCGGCCGACCGTTACGGCTACGACATGATCGGCATCGCCGATACGCCCGGCAACGCGATGGACCCCTGGATCTCAGCCGCCGTGGTCGCACGCGAGACGCACCAGGCCCGGATCGCACTCTGCGTCACCAACTTGGAATCGCGTCATCCGGCGGTGTCGGCCGCCGCCATCGCATCGCTCGATCTGCTGGCGCCGGGCCGGACGGTGCTGGGGCTGGGCGCGGGCCACAGCGGCACGCGGAATCTCGGCCTGGAGAGTTCCGGCCTCCGCGGTCTCGACGCCGGGATCGGTTTCGTCAAGCGGCTGATGACGGGGGCGCCGGCCTCGCTCGACGGCGCGTCGGCGCATATCCCGTGGGCGCAGGGAGGCGGGCGGGTCTTTCTCGCGGGTTCGGGGCCGAAGACCCTGCGCCTCGCGGGCGGGATCGCCGACGGCGCCTTCGTCAATTTCGGCATCGCGCCGGAGAACATGCGCCATTCCGAAGCCCTTGTCGCCGACGGCGCGCGCACCGCCGGACGCGGCGCCGACGAGGTCGAGATCTGGCAGATCGCCAGCCTCGACTGCAACCGCGACGAGGACGCCGCCCGGCGCAAGCTGGGCGCGATCCTCGCCTTCATGGCCGGCGGGTATATCCTCGGTGCGGACGACCTCGCCGAACGCGGAGTGCCGGCGGAATATCACGAGCCGCTGCGGGAGCTGCGCCGACGCTACAGCACCCGGCCGGGCGACGCCGACGCCCGCCTGGTCGATGAACTCGGGCTGTTCGACTACCTGTCCGGACGGTTTGCGGTCTACGGAACGCCGGACCGCTGCCTCGCCCGGCTTCGCGCCGCGCGGGCGGCGGGGCTCCGGCGCGTCATGTTCACCGTCAGCGTCGCCTCGGACCCGGCGGGAACGGTGGAACTGTTCGGCGAGCATGTCTTGCCGGCGATCCGCGCCGACGGCTGACGCCGGCTCGGTCCGGCGCGGGGGATCGCGGAGAGGAGGATCATGCCGACCGCAGCGGTAATCGGCGCCAGCCGGGGGATCGGTCTCGGGCTGGTCGAGCGTTATGCGGCCGAGGGGTGGCGGGTGCACGCGACAACGCGCACGCCGGAGAACCCGGGTGCGCTGGGCGGCGTGCCCGGCGATGTGCATCTCCACGGCCTCGAGGTGACCGACCGTGCGCACCAGCGGGCGTTTCGCGATGCGCTCGGCGACGAGGCGATCGACGTGCTCATCCACAACGCTGGAGTCTACGGCAACTGGATGAGCGCGGCCGCCGTGCGCTGCGTCAATACCGAGGCCCCCATCGAGATGGCCGAACTGCTCCTGGACGCGGTGGTGCGCAGCGGGCAGCGCAAGATCGCGCTGATGACCAGCACGATGGGCGCGCGCCTGGGTTCGCGCCGCCGCCTCGGCAAGTACGGCGAATCCAAGGCGGCGCTCAACGACCGCTTCCGGGTGCTCGAAGGGAGCTGGCGGCGGCGGGGCTGCCTCGCGGCGGTCATCCATCCCGGGTGGGTGCGCACCGACATGGGCGGCCGCAACGCGGCGATTTCGGTGGAGGAGAGCGCCCTCGGAATCTACCGGGTCATGGAGGAGCTCGACGACTCCCGCCACGGCCGGTTCTGGAACTGGGACGGGCGCGAGCACCCGTGGTAGAGACCGCCTCGCGCGGAGGGCGGCGCCGGGCGGAAGCGGCGGCGCTCAGATCCGCCCCGGCGGCGGGCCGCCGTCTTCCGCCCTGCCGACGATCAACCGGCGCCGCACCGGGAACAGCTGCAGCCCGTAGCGGTTCTCCACGAAACCCCATATCCCCTGCGGCGCGCGGAGCATGACGCCGGTCGCGATCGCGCCCAGCAGCATCAGGTACCAGGTGCCGTAGTCGGCGAGATAGTTCTGCAGGACGAAAAAGATCAGGACGCCGATGATCGGCCCCTCGACCGTGCCGATACCGCCGATGACGACGATGAAGATCACGAAGGCCGTCCAGTCGATGACCGAGAACGCGGCATCCGGCGAGATGCGCGCCTTCTGGAAATAGATCAGCGCGCCGGTCATCCCGGTTCCGAACGCGGTCACCGCGAAGACCCACAGTTTGAGCCGGAAGCTGCGCAGCCCGAGGCTGCCCGCCGCGGTCTCCGAATCGCGGATCGCCGCCAGCCCCAGCCCCTGGGGTGCGCGCAGGATGAGGCAGACCAGCACGATCGTGCCGGCGGCCAGCAGGAGGGCGAGCCAGTAGGCTTCGATGTCGCGCGCCGCCGAGGTCCGGACTCCGAACAGGTCCTTGATGAAGTCGAGGCCGAAAAAATCGCTTGTCGCGCTGCGCGGGAGCGATGTCCCGGTGCCGCCGCCGACGCTCTTCCATTGGGCGAGAACCAGCCGGAAGACCTCGGCGGCGACCCAGCTTCCGATCGCAAAGTAGGCGCCGCGCAGACGGAATATCACCAGCGCCGTCGGGACCGCCAGGACCAGCGCCACGATCCCGGCGAGCCCGATCGCAACCAGCGGGTCGAGGCCGTAGAGGATCGTCGCCGCGAACAGGGTATAGCCGCCGAGGCCGACGAACGCCTGCTGTCCGACCGAAACGAGGCCCGCATAGCCGGCCAGCAGGTTCCAGTATTGCGCGAGGGCGAGCATCGTGAGGACGAAGAACAGGTCCTGGAGCACGCTGCGGGAGACGAAGGCCGGCGCCGCCGCCAGCACGACGAGCAGGCCGAGGCCGACGATCGCCGTCGCCGTCGAGATGCGGGTCCGGGTCTCGACCCGGAAACGAGCGGTTTCGCGGGCCATCAATCGACGGCCCGCGGGAACAGCCCGCGCGGGCGCAGCACGAGGATCACCAGGAACACCACATGCCCGGACAGGATCTGCCATTCCGGATTGATCCGTGCGCCGACGGTCTGCGCCACGCCGAGGATGATGCCGCCGGCGAGCGTGCCCCACAGGCTGCCGAGCCCGCCGATGATGACCGCCTCGAAGGCGTAGAGGAGGCGGAACGCGCCGATCGTCGGATCGAACTGGGCGCGGTTTCCGAAATAGAGGGCGGAGATCGCGATCACGACGAAGGCAATCGCCGTCGCGAATGCGAAGATGACGCGGTTGTCGATGCCCATCAGTTGCGCCGTCGCGGGATCGTCCGACGTGGCGCGAAAGGCGCGGCCGAGCTCGGTCCCGTACATGATGCGGTTGAGCGCGACGATAGCCGCGACGGCGGTCGCGAAGGTCATCAGAGGCAGGACCCCGACCGCGATGCCGCCGCCGAGCGCCCACGACGCGGTCTCGATCTCGAATGCCTGCAACCGCCGGCTGTCGGCGCTAAAGGTCTCCAGAAGCCCGTTCTGGATGACGATGGAGATGCCGAAGGTGACGAGCAGCGGCGGCAGGATGTCCTTGCCGAGCGTCAGGTTGAGAAGGTAACGCTGCGTCGCGTAGCCGAGCGCGAACATCGCGGGCAACACGACGACGGCAGCGACGAAGATGTTGACGCCGAAGGAATCGGCGATCAGCAGGATGATGAATGCGGCCAGGACGATAAGATCGCCGTGCGCCAGATTGACCAGCCGCATGACGCCGAACATCAGCGACAGCCCGGCCGCGAACAGCGCATACAGGCCGCCCAGCAGAACCCCCTGCAAGATCGCGTCGATCCAGCTCAGCACGCCCCGCTCCTCACATGCCGAAATAGGCGCGCCGGATGTCGGCGAGGTCGAGCGAGGCCGGCTCCCCGGTCAGGGTCACGCGCCCTTCCATCAGGCAGTAGACCCGGTCGGCGGCGTCGAGGGCGCGGGAGAGGTCTTGTTCCACCAGCAGGACGGCGACGCCGGTCTCCCGGATCGCCGGAAACGCCGCGTAGATGCCCCGGACGACGGCAGGGGCGAGACCGAGCGAGATTTCGTCGCACAGCAGCACCCGCGGGTTGGACATCAGCGCCCGGCCGAACGCCGCCATCTGCTGCTGGCCGCCCGACAGCCTGTCCGCCGGCAGGCGGCGGCGCTCCCGGAGGACCGGAAACAGGTCGAAGACCGTATCCAGGGTCCAGTGGCCCTTGCGGGCGGCCCGATACGCACCGATCAGCAGGTTTTCCTCGACGCTCAGCGAGGTGAACAGGCGGCGCCCCTCGGGCACCAGGGCGATGCCGAGCCGGACGATCCTGGCCGCGGGCAGGTGGCCGATGGCCCGGCCGTCGAACCGGACGGCGTCGCCCGCACCCGGATGAAGCCCGACGACGCTGTGCAGGAATGTCGACTTGCCGGCGCCGTTGGCGCCGATGACGGCGACCGTCTCGCCCTCGTCGAGATCCGCGTCGATCCCGTAGAGCGCCTGGAAATCGCCGTAATGCGCGACCAACCCGCGGACTTCGAGCAGGGGCATCAGTCGGTCAGCCCCATGTAGATCTCCTGCACGTCCCGCGAGGCCATCACCTCGCGCGGCGAGCCGTCGGCCGTGAGCCGGCCGAAATCGAGGACCACCAGCCGGTCCACCGCGGCCAGCAGGGCGTGGACGATGTGTTCGATCCAGACGATGGTGACGCCGGCGGCGTGGATTTCGACGACCGCCTCGACCAGTTCCTCGCACTCCCGTTCGGTCAGCCCTCCGGCGATCTCGTCGAGCAGCAACAGGCGCGGGCGGGTCGCCAGCGCGCGCGCCATTTCCAGCCGCTTGCGTTCGAGCAGTGTCAGCGAGCCGGCGACGCGGTTGGCGCGGTCGAGCAGCCGCGTGCGTTCCAGCACCTCTCCGCAATGCGCCGCGGACTGCGGGGCCGACAGTCCGGCGCCGTAGACGGCGCCCACCATCAGGTTCTCGAACACGGTCAGCGTCTCGAACGGTTTCGGTATCTGGTAGGACCGTCCGATGCCGGCGCGGCAGCGGTCCGGCGGCGGTGTCCGCGTCAGGTCCCTGCCGTCGAGGCGGACGACGCCGGAATCGGGCGCCAGCTCGCCGGAGATGAGGCCGAACAGAGAGGTTTTCCCGGCGCCGTTGGGGCCGATGATGCCGAGCGCCTCGCCCTCGGCGACCGAGAGCGTGATATTGTCGGCGACGACGACCGAACCGAACGCTTTCGAGAGGCCCGAAAGCTCCAGCAGCACCCCCGACGCGCCGGTCAGGAGATGACCTGCATGTCCGACGTTACCGGGATATGGGGTGCCGTGCGGTTGTCGGTAATGACGAGATCGTATTTGCCGCCGCCGACATGGCGCCACTGGCCGCCGACCAGCGGGGTCTTGGTGATGTTCTTCGCCGCGAAGGGCGGAACGCCCTTGCCGTCCCACTGCACCTTGCCGACGATCGTCTCCAGATTGGAGGCCGCGATAGCGTCGCGTATGGCCTCGCTGTTGCCGATATCGGCCGCGCGCCTGAGAACGTCCACCGCCATTTCCAGCAAGCTGTGAACGAAGCCGATCGGCTGGGTCCACTGCTTTCCCGTGGCCTTTGTATAGGCCGCCGCGAGTTCGCCGGCGGATTGCCCGGTGAGCGAGGACCGGAACGGGTGGGAGGGGGTCCACCAGACCTCAGACGACAGGTTGTGGCCGGCGGCGCCCAGCGCCTCGACCGACACCGGGAACAGGATGGCTTTGCCCACACTCGCCGCCTTGGGGCGGAACCCCTGCTGGCGCGCCTGGGTCCAGAACGTCGTGAAGTCCGGCGGCAGCATGACCCCGGTGAGGATCTGCGCGTTTCCGTCCTTGAAGGCCGTGATCTGGGCGGTGAAATCGTCGGTCAGGTTCTGGTAACGGCCCGGATCGATCAGCTTGAAACCCTTCTTGGCGAGCGCCGGCGGAAAGCCGAGCTTCGGATCGCCCCACGCATTGCCGTCCGCGTCGTTGGGAAACGCGCCGGCGACGACCTTGTTGGTGTCGATCAGCGACCACATGTTGGTGAAGACGGCGATCACGTCCTCGAGCCCCCAGAAATAGTGGTAGGCCCACTCGAACGGCTTCCACGTGGCCGGGTCGCCCGGATTGCCCTGCTGCCCGATGAACCACGGCTGCCACGGGCAGTTGGTCGAGATGCAGGGCATCCCCTCGATCTCGCACTGGGTGGCCACCGGGTTGGTCGTCTCCGGCGTGTTGGCGACCAGCATCAGGTCGATCTCGTCGTCGACGATCAGTTCCTTGGCGACCTCGGCGGCGCGGTTGGGGTTGGACTGGGAATCCTTGACGACGATTTCGACCTTGTGGGTCATGCCGCCGAGTTTCAGACCGTTGCGCATGGTCTCGCGGAACAGGGCGGCATTGAAATTGTCGCTCTCGCCGAACGGGGCGAGGGGGCCGGTCTGAGGGCTGACATAGCCGATCTTGATCGTCTTCGTCTTCGCGATGGCGGGGGCCGGAAACTGGGCCGCGACGACCGCGGCGCCCGACGCCGCGACGAACGAACGCCTGGTGATCCGTTGCCTGTGCTTCCCGTTCACGCCCATCATCCTGTCTCCCCAGCGAGATTCCCGGTTACCGACCCTTGCCGACATGGTAGCTCAATTCGCCCGGATCGGTCAGATCGGGCACCGTCCAGCCGTCGAGATCGTATTCGGCGAGGCATTCCTCGGCAAATCCCTTCATCTTTTCGACGTCGCCGCCGGCCATCGCACCGAACAGCGCGTAGCGGCGGATTTCCTCGGTCGAACCGGAATAGTTGATCTCGTACAACTCGTGCCGGCCGCCGAATTCCGAACCGATGGTGTCCCACAGCAGCTTCATCAGCTTCACCCGGGCTTCGGCGTCGTAGCCGTTCGAGCCGCGCAGGAACCTGTCGATATAGGGGCGGAGTTCCGGATTGCGGAAGTCGCGCGCGTGCGAATTGAGGAAGATCAGCCCGGACGCTGCCGTTTCCTCGATGATGTACTTGATCTTGGAGTAGGCGAAACTCATCAGCACCTGATAGGCGCTGGCCGGCGTCATGTTCGGCAGCACGTAACCGTCGAGCCACGGCATCGGGTTGCGCACCATGGCCTCGGTCAGCGACCAGAACATGTTGCGCCACGCAATGATCTCCCCGACATTCGCCTGGACGCCGCGAAAATCCTGGCTCCCGGCGGCCTCGATCGCCTTGAGGATCAGCCCGGCGATGAAATCCAGCTTGACCGACAGCCGGGTGCACCCGTGCAGCAACGCCCGCGGCAGGAAGCCGGTCCGCGGGAAGAAATTGTTGGCGGCTTCCACATCGCCGTAGACGAAGACGTTCTCCCACGGGATCAGGACCCGGTCGAGGATGAAGATCGCATCGTTCTCGTCGAGGCGGCTCGACAGCGGGTAGTCGAACGGGCTTCCCATGACCGTCGCTGTCATCTCGTAGGATGTCCGGCACAGGAATTTCACCCCCGGCGCGTTGGACGGGACCATGAACACGGCGGCGAAATTCTTGTCCTGGACCGGAATCAGTCCGTGATGGGCGACGAAAGTGTAGTTGGTGAGCGCCGAGCCCGTTGCCACCACCTTGGCGCCGGAAACGACGATCCCGGCGTCGGTTTCCTTCTCCACGTGGACGCAGACGTCGGCCACCTCGTTGGGCGGCTTGTTGCGGTCCATCGGCGGGTGGATGATCGCGTGGTTGAGAAACGGCACCCGCTCTTGGCTGTAGCGGTACCAGCGCCGCGCGTTCTCCTGGTACGGGCTGTAGAATTCCGCGTTGGCGCCCAGCGTCGCCAGAAACGCCGCCTTGTAGTCGGGCGCCCTGCCGATCCAGCCGTAGGTCAGGCGCGCCCAGCGCGCGATGGCGTCGCGCCCGGCAACCGACTCCTCGACGTTGCGCGGCGCCCGGAAATACGCCTGGGTGACGCCGCCGGATCCGGTGTCGGTCGGCGTCATCAGGACCTTCGCGTGTTCGGCATCGTGCATCGCGTCGTACAGGCGCGCCACCATGCGTGCCGTATTGCGGAAGGCGGGATGATCGATGATCCCGCGCACGCGCTCGCCGTAGATGTAAATCTCGCGCCCGTCGTCGATCGATTCGAGATATTCGGCGCCGGTCATCGGAGCCGAGGAGGACAGGCCGCCGATCGTCTCCGGCTGCGCCGCGTGGGCAAGCTGTTCTTCGGTAACCGCAATATCGTCCATGATCCGCTCCCGCCACTCTCGAGTCCGGGCGAATATCCCCCGCGCCGGGGGAGCGGTCAAGAAATGCGGCGGCGGGCCGGCGGCATCACGGCCGTTCCTCGAACGGCTTGCCGAAGACCGTTTCGAATTCCGCTTCGTCCCAGAAGCCGATCAGTATGCCGGGCGGTTCCTTTCCGCCCATTCTTTCGATCGTGGCGGGGTCGAGCGTGATCCGGTTGTGGTGGCGCCGCGCCCAGGAGAACAGCGCCTCGTGCAGGGTCTGGCGGACATGCGCGTGCTCCGGGTCGGGGCTGGCGCCGAGGTCGTGCAACTCCTGCGGGTCGGTTTCCAGATCGAACAGCATCGGGCGGAATCCTTCCGCGTGGACGTATTTCCAGCGCGCGTCGCGGATCATGATCAGGCGGGCGTCCTCCTGGGCGTTGCCGATCGCCAGGCGCGCCGGCCGCGTCGCGTAGTCGTACTCGGAGATCGCGTAGCGGCGCCACGATCCCGGTGCGTCCGCCGAATGAAGCAGCGGGTCGAGGGCGTGGCCCTCGATGATGTGCGGCAGTTCCGGGCCGCCGAAATAGCGCAGGATGGTGGGCGCGAGATCGATGCATTCGACCAGTTCGCCGCGCACCCGGCCGCGCGTCGCATCGGCTTCGTCGCGCGGGTCGTAGACGATCAGCGGGACCTTCACCGACGGGTCGTGGAACAGGTCCTTCTCGCCCATCCAGTGGTCGCCCAGATAGTCGCCGTGGTCGGAGGTGAACACGATCATCGTGTTGTCCATCAGGCCGCGGTCCTCCATCCACGCGAACAGCCGGCCCATCTGGTCGTCGATCTGCTTGACCAGGCCCATGTAGGCGGGGATGACGCGCTCGCGCACCTCGTCGCGCGCAAACGTCCGGCAGATGCGGGATTCGATATAGGCGCGAAAGACCGGATGGTCGGTATCGCGTTCCTCCTCGGAGCGGACGGCAGGAAGCACATGCTCCCTGCCGTACATCGAATGGTAGGGGGCCGGCACGATGTAGGGCCAGTGCGGCTTGATGTAGGACAGGTGGCAGAGCCACGGTGCGTCGCCGGCCTGCTCCATGAAATCCATCGCCCGCCCCGTCATATAGGGCGTCTCCGACAGTTCCTCGTCGATGTTCGCCGGCAGGTTCGAGTATTTGAGGAGCCACCCGGAGCGGAGCCGGCCATCCTCGTCGATTCCCGCGTTGGCGCGTTCCTCCCACGGGTTGGGCGCATTCGCCCCGCGGTCCCGGAGCCAGTCGTTGTAGGCGGGATCCGGGTCCATGGGGCCGTAGGGATGCAGCCCGTCGTCGCGCTCGAACGGCTCGAAGCCGCATTCCGAGATATGGACGCCCATGTCGGATCCGGGATCGATTCCGAGTCTCTTCATGCCCGCGGAATCCGGAATCATGTGGGTCTTGCCGACCAGCGCCGGGGTGACGCCGATCTCGCGCAGGTGGTCGCCGAGCGTCGGCTCGCCGACGCGCAGGGGAAAACCGTTCCAGGTCGCGCCGTGCGACCGGCAGTAGCGCCCGGTATAGGAAGACATCCGCGAAGGGCCGCAGAAGGGCGACTGGACATAGGCGTTGGTAAAACGGACGCCGCGCTCCGCCAGGCCGTCGAGGTTGGGCGTGTGGAGGTGCGGATGGCCGTAGCAGGACAGATAGTCCCAGCGAAGCTGGTCGGCCATGATCCACAACACGTTGCGGGCTTCGCCCATCGGTCGTTCTCCGGTCCGGGATGGCGGGGCCGGCCCGCGAGGGTGCGCGCCCGCCGGATGCCGCGGACTGTATGCATCGCCGGGCGCCCGCGAAAGTCCGGCGCTTGCCCGTCGCGCGGCGGGCCGCCCGCTTGGCTGCCCCCCGCGCACCGCTATGATGGCGGCGCTTCACATCGGACAGGAGACGGGGGAGGCGCGGCGTGGCGAACAGGGATTTGCGGGACTGGGTCGACGAACTCGAGGAGGCCGGCCAGGTCGAAACCGTCCTCGGCGCCGGACGCGAGGAGGAGATCGGCGGCATCGTCGATATCGCGATGCGCGAGAAGACAAACCCGGCGGTCATGTTCGACGAGGTGCCCGGCTATCCCAAGGGCCACCGGGTGCTCGCCAACATCCTGACCTCGGTGCCGCGCATCAACATCGCGCTCGGGCTGCCGGTCGACACGCCCGAGGTCGCGCTGGTCAACCACTGGCGCGACTACATGCGCGACCAGCCGGTCCACACCCCGGTCGAGGTCAATGGCGGGCCGCTCAACGAGAACGTGTTCGAGGGCGAGGACATCGACATCACGACCATCCCGTCGCCCCGCTGGCACGAGCGCGACGGCGGCTACTACATCGGCACCGCCTGCATGGTGGTGATGAAGGATCCCGATTCCGGCTGGGTAAACTACGGCGCCTACCGGGTCCAGGCGCACGACGCCCGCACCGCGTCGGTCATGGTGTCGAAGGGCAAGCACGGCAACATGATCATGAACAAGTATTTCGCGCGCGGCGAAGCTTGCCCCGTCGCCGTCGTCGCCGGGATGCATCCGGCGCTGTTCATGGTCGCCGGCCTCGAAATGCCGCACGGCAAGAACGAGTACGACTGCGCCGGCGGGCTGCTGGGCGAGGGGGTGCAGGTCATCAACATGCCGCGGACCGGGCTGCCGGTGCCGGCCAACGCCGAGATCGCCTTCGAGGGCTTCGTCAGCCAGGACGATCTGGTGGACGAGGGGCCGTTCGGCGAATGGGCCGGCTACTACGCGGGCGACATGCACGAGGAACCCGCCATCCGCATCGAGACCTTCATGCACCGCGACAACCCGATCCTGCTGGGCGCCATTCCCGGCGTGCCGCCGAACGACGATACGTTCTACCGCGGCACTTACCGCTGCGGCGCGGTGTGGAACCAGCTCGAGGCGGCCGGCGTCCCCGAGGTTCGGGGGGTGTGGGCGCACGAGGCCGGCGGCAGCCGGATGTGGCTCACCGTGTCGATCAAACAGATGTACGGCGGGCACTCCAAACAGGCCGGGCTGATCGCCTCGCAGTGCCACGCGGGAGCCTACGCCAACCGGTGGGTGGTGGTGGTCGACGACGATATCGATCCCGCCAACATGAACGAGGTGATCTGGGCAATGTGCACCCGCTGCGATCCGCGCGAGGGGCTGGAGGTGATCCGCGGCGGCTGGAGCACCCACCTCGACCCGATGTGCTACAGCCATGACGACCGGCGCAACGCCCGCGTCGTGGTCGACGCCTGCAAGCCGTTCTCGCCCGGCCGGGACTTCCCCGCGGTGGTCCGCAACAGCGCCGAACTCGAAGCCCGGGTGACCGCGAAATTCGGCAACCTGTTCGGCGGATAGGACGCCGGGGCGTCAGCGCCGCACAGTCTCCGGGATAACGCCGCGCGGGCTGAAACGCATCACCAGAAGCAGGATCAGACCCATCAGGATCTGCCTTGCGTGGGCGGCGGCATCCACCAGGTGGACGCGCACCGGGTCGTCCGGCGCCATCGCCGAGGTCAGGAACTCGACCGCCCACAGGCCGAGCGGCTCGGCTTCGATCCAGCTCAGCCAGACGATGAAGCCGCCAAGCACCGCGCCCAGGTTGTTGCCCGATCCGCCGACGATCACCATCACCCAGATCAGGAAGGTGAAACGCAGCGGACTGTAGGCGTTGGGCGTGAACTGTCCATCGAGGGTCACCAGCATCGCACCCGCAATGCCAACGACCGCCGAGCCGATAACAAAGACCTGCATGTGGCGCCGGTAGACATCCTTGCCGAGCGCCTCCGCCGCTGTTTCGTTATCGCGGATCGCGCGCATCATCCGCCCCCACGGAGAGCGCAGAGCCCGTTCGCTGAGCAGCAGGAGGACGAGGAGCACGGCCGCGAACAGGCCGGCGTAGCAGAGCTTGACGAAGATGCTGGCCGCGTCGATCGCGAGCTCGCGCAGCGCGGCGGTGCGCTCCGCCTCGGGCAGGGCGGCCAGTGCGGCGGCGTTCAGCGACCGGACCGCTTCGACGAACCAGCCGGCCTGCTGGAGATCGATCTCGTAGGGCACCGGCCGGTCGAGGCCGGTCACGTTCTTCACACCGCGGGCGAGCCAGTCCTCGTTCTTCAGCACCGCGATCACGATCTCTGAGATACCGAGGGTGGCAATGGCGAAGTAGTCGGCCCGCAGCCCGAGGGCGATGCGGCCGATCGCGAAGGCCGCCGCCGCCGCGAACAGCCCGCCCGCCGCCCACGAAAGCAGGACCGGAAGGCCCAGTCCCCCCAGATAGCCGCTGGTAGAGGGGTCGATTGCCTCGATCGCGTCGACGGCCGGATCGAAGATGGCGCTGGTCGCGAAATATCCCGCCGCCGCCACCGCCGTCGTTCCGAGTACGCGGAGCCCGCCGGGCGGCAGCCGCCGATAGGCGGCGAAGACAAGCCAGAGCGTCGCACAGGCCGCAGCGCCGGCGAGCAGCAGATCGACGCCGCCGGCCGCCACCGCCGCGGTTACCGGAGGCTGCGACACCAGCACCGCCGCCAGCCCGCCGAGGGCGGCAAAAGCCATGGTGCCGACATTGAACAGGCCGGCGTAGCCCCACTGGATATTGACGCCCAGCGCCATCACCGCGGAGATCAGGCAGAGGTTGAGCACGGTCAGGCTGACCGACCAGGATTGGCCGAAACCGACGAGCGCAAGCGCCGCGGCGACGGCCGCGAAGCCGGTCAACGCACGCGCCCGCTCGCTCACAGCACCCGTCCCCGGAACAGTCCGGTGGGCCGCCAGAGGAGGACGACGACCAGGATGATGAACGAGACCGAGAACTTGTAGTTGGTGGACAGAAGCTGGACCAGGCCGTCGGGATGCCCTTCCTCGGGCAGCAGGTAGCGCAGGAACTTCCGATACGGGTAGGTGATCGCGATTTCTGAGAAGGCGACCAGGAAGCCGCCCGCCACCGCCCCGTGCGGCTGGCCGATGCCGCCCACGATAGCGGCGGCGAACATGGGCAGCAGAAGCTGGAGGTAGGTGAACGGCTGGAAGCTCTTGTCGAGCCCGTAGAGCGTGCCCGCGATCGCCGCAAGCGCGGCGGCGATGATCCAGGTGGTCGCCACCACCCGGTCGGGGGAGACGCCCGACAGCAGGGCGAGGTCCTCGTTGTCCGAATAGGCGCGCATCGCCTTGCCGGCGCGCGCGCGCTGCAGGAACCAGAAAAGCGCCGCCATCGCCGCCAGGGCCACGGCGACGGTCAGCGCCTGCGAGACACGGATCGACAGGCCCTCGTCGAGGCCTGTCAGGACCTTGAATTCGCGCGCACTTATCAGGAAGCGTGCACCGTCGGAAAACGACCGGTCGTCGGGCCCGATGATGACCCGCACAACGCCGTTCAGCACGAACATCACCCCGACCGACGCGATGGAGATCACCATCGGCGCGCTGCGTCGGAGGCGGTAGAACCGGAACACCGTCCTGTCGGCGGCGAGAGCGGCGGCAATCGCGGCGGCGATACCGACGGGCAGGGCGAGAAGCGCCGTCGGCAGCGGGCCGAGACCGACGCCCCATCCCTGCAGAACCCAGGTCGCGAGAACCGCCGCCATCGTGCCGAAGGCCATGAGGTCGCCGTGCGCGAAGTTGGCGAAGCGGAGAATGCCGTAGATCAGCGTGATCCCGAGCGCACCGAGGGCGAGCTGCGCGCCGTAGGCGATGGCCGGGACGACGACGAAATTGGCCAGCAGGACCAGCGCGTTGACGACGTCGACCAGCATCACCGGTTACCCGCCGAGGAACGAACGCCGCACTTCGGGATTGGCCAGTAGCGCCTGCCCGCTGTCGGTAAACCGGTTCTCGCCGGTCACCATCACGAAACCGCAGTCCGCGATAGCGAGCGCCTGGCGGGCGTTCTGTTCGACCATCAGGACGGCAATGCCGGCGCGGCGTATTTCGAGAATGCGGTCGAACAACTCGTCCATGACGATGGGCGAGACGCCGGCGGTCGGCTCGTCCAGCATCAGCACGTCCGGCCGGGTCATCAGCGCGCGGCCGATCGCCACCTGCTGGCGCTGGCCGCCGGACAGCTCGCCGGCCGGCTGACGGTGCTTCTCGGCAAGGATGGGGAACAGGCCGAACACCTGTTCGATGCTGCCGGAAATGTCGTCGCGGCGCAGGAAGGCGCCCATCTCCAGGTTTTCCCGGACCGTCAGGGTCGCGAAGATATTGTCGGTCTGCGGCACGAAGGCCATGCCGAGCTTCACACGGTCTTGCGGCGTCAGTCCGGTGATGGCGCGCCCGCCCAGCCGTACCTCTCCCTCCCGCAGCCGCACCATCCCGAGCAGCGCCTTCATGGCCGTCGACTTGCCGGCCCCGTTCGGGCCGACGATCACGGCGATCTCGCCCCGGTCGACGGAAACGGTGCAGCCGCGCAGTATGTCGGCGCCCCCGTACCCGCCATGCAAGTTCTCGCCGGTCAGGTAGCTCATGCGCGGTTCGCAGCCGGCTCGCGGCCATTCCTCGACCGGGTGCCGAGATAGGCCTCGACGACCCTCTCGTCCGCCCGGATTTCGGGGGCGGAGCCCTTGGCGAGCATTTTTCCTTCCGCCATGACGATAACCGGGTCGCAGAGCAGCGAGACCAGTTCCATGTCGTGCTCGATCAGGCAGAAGGTGTAGCCGCGGTGGAGGTTGAGCCGCAGGATGGCCCCCGAAATCGACCGCAGGAGCGTCCGGTTGACCCCGGCGCCGATCTCGTCGAGCAGGATCAGCTTGGCGTCGGTCATCATCACGCGGGCGAGTTCGACCAGTTTCTTCTGGCCGCCCGAGAGGTTGCCGGCCGGTTGCAGGGCGACGTCGCCGAGGTCGAGGAACTCGATCACCTCTTCGGCGCGCTGCCGGATCGCCTTTTCCTCCGCGCGCACCCGGTTCGGGCGCAGCCAGGCGCCGATGAGGCTCTCGCCGGTCTGGCCGCCGACCGATGCCATAAGGTTTTCGAGCACCGTCAGCGTGGTGAATTCGTGCGCGATCTGGAAGGTCCGCAGCACGCCCCGTCGAAACAACTGGTGGGGCCGCATCCCGGTAATGTCTTCGTCGTCGAGGTAGATATGCCCCGACGTGGGCGGATAGACGCCGGCGATGACGTTGAACAGGGTGGTCTTGCCGGCGCCGTTGGGTCCGATCAGGCCGGTGATCGCGCCCTTTTCGATCTCGAGGCTGACACCGTCGACGGCCCGCACGCCGCCGAAGCGCTTGTGCAGGTCGACCACACGGATCATGCCGGCCCCGGTCCCGACGTCGCCGCGGTGCGCGGTCCGGGGCAGGAGAGGGAGGAGCGGCCCCGATACGATGCCCCGAGCCGCTCCCCGTTGCTGCAGCGGATCAATGGATCCTGACGACGGTGAATTTGCCGTCCTTGACCTCATACTCCTTGTAGGAGCCCGAGGCGTCGCCCCCGTCGGTCAGTTCGACGTCGGTCGCACCCTGGTAGTTCACGGCCTTGCCGTCGGCGAGCAGCTTCAGCGCCTTGCCGAGTTCCGCGGGTCCGATTTTCTCGCCCGGCGCGTTGCTAACCGCGAGGATCTTGGACTGGATCGCCTTGCGGTCCATCGAACCCGCCGCCTGCGCCGCCAGCACGATGAGCGCCGCCGCGTCGTAGGCCTCGCCGACGAACGGGGACTCGCCCTTCACTCCGGCCGCCTTTGCGCCCTCGACGAATTTCCTGGCGTTCGGGGAATCGGAGCCCGGCGCGGTGGCAACGGAACCGTTGAGCGGCTTGCCGATGGCTTTGACCAGCGATTCGCCGACCATTCCGTCCGCCATCAGGAACTTGTCGAACGCCCCGGCGTCGAGCGAAGCCTGGATGATGCCCTTGCCGCCCTTGTCGACATAGCCGAAGACGGCGAGGTGCTCGGCGCCCGACGCGGCGAGCGCACCGACCTCGGCGGAGTAATCGGCCTTGCCGTCCTCATGGGCCACCGAGACTTCGACCTTGCCTCCCACGGCCTTGAAGGCGTTGGAGAACGAATCGAACAGACCCTTGCCATAGTCGTTGTTGGTGTAGGTGACAGCGATGCTCTTGATACCGCGCGCCTTGGCGACCGCGGCGAGGACCTGGCCCTGCCGCGCGTCGGAGGGGGCGGTGCGGAAGAAATACCCCTTGTCGTTGATCGTGGTGAGGGCGGGCGACGTGGCGGACGGGGACACCATGACCACGCCCTTGGGTACTGCCACGTTGTTCGCCACGGCGATGGTGACGCCGGAGCAGTCTGCCCCCATGATCGCCGCGACCCCGTCCGAGGCGATCAGGCGTTCGGCCGCTGCGGCCGCCGCCGCGGCGTCGGTGCAGGTGGAATCGCCGCGCACCGGTACAACCTTCTTGCCGCCCAGGAACGTGCCCGAAGCGGACGCTTCCTTCATGGCCATTTCGGCCCCGGCCGCGATGGCCGGGGTCAGCGACTCGATCGGCCCGGTGAAGCCGACCAGGATGCCGACCTTCATGTCGGCATGCGCCGCGGAAGCGGCCATCGCCAATGCGGCGGACGCCAGCATCAGACGCTTCATCGTTCGGTCTCCTTCGAATTGTTCCATTCGGGTATCCGGGAGAAACGGGAGTTCGCAGTCGGCCGGCATTCCTCGGAACATTGCTGGAGTGTGCAATACCGCTCCGCATCGCCGCTAAAGTGAAACATACCGTTTGTTTTCCGGATTACAGCGAAATGATACTCAATATTACGGCCTCGCGTAAGACCGACGATGGTCCAGCGGGTCTCAGGACGGCGCGAAGAAGCCATGCAATCCCAGCGGCAGGGGATAGGGGAGAATGCCCTGCCACAGCGGTCCGTCGGCGACACGGGCGGCTTCGAAGACATTGACTCCGGCCGCGCGTCGCCGGGTGTCGAGGAACGGGCCGATGAGCCATCCCTCGCCCTCGTCGTTTCCATGCGGCACGAATACATGCTCCTCGGGAACCTGGTGGCGCGGATATTCCCAGCTCTCGACCGCGCCCCGTTCGGGATCGATGACGGTCGTTCTGCGAAACGGCCAGCCGCCTCCCGCACCCCTGTCATTATCGCCGCTCGTGAGCGCAAAAACCCTGCGGTGGCGCCGCCCGGTACGGCGCGGGTCGATGCGGGGGAACTCCGCCGCGCCGGGCGCGGCTCGATCGATTGCCGCGCTCCCGCGCCGCACCGAGACGCTGCAATAGCGCGGATGGGTCGACGGGAAATCGATCGCGCCCCGCATGACCGCACGCAGATCTTCGGTGACGAAACGCGGGTCGGGCGCCTGGCACAGATCGAGGCGGATCGTCCCGTCCGCCTCTTCCCAGCCGTTGCCGTGATGGAAATGGAAACCGGGCGGCAGCTCGTGGCGGCGCACCGGTTCCAGCGTGTTCTTGTCGATCGTGAGCACCCGCGTGCCGAGTTCGGGCCGCCAGACATGGGCGTCGAGAAAACTGCCGCCGCGCGGCGACGAGGGGTCGTGCTCGTCCACGAACGGCGGCAGCAGGATGACGAGGTAACGCGCGGTCACCACGAAATCGTGCACCATGCCCAGCGGTGCGATGTCGATGACATTCGCCTTGACCGTCCGTCCGCTCCGGTCGATGCGATAGAGCAGCAGCGAGGGCCGGGGCCGCGTCGCCACGCCGATGTTCCACAGGGTGCCGTCCGGCTCCACCTTGGGATGGGCGGAAAACGGCAGGCCGGCGAGATCGCGCCGCCAGACGACGAACCCCCCGGCGGCGAGGGTCTCCGGGTCGATCTCCAGGGCCGAGCCGCCCTCCCACGAGGCCATCAGACGTCCTGCATGGGAGAGCATCGAGATGTTGGCGGCATTCATGTCGTCGGGACCGAGAACCGGCGCCGAGCCCGGCGTCCCGAAAGCGGGCACGATGCGCCGGCCGGCGCGGGTTTCCTTCCGCCGCTTGGGGGTGTCGGCGATGCGGGCGCGGTGGGTGGCGCGCCCGTCCGAAAAGGCGAACGCCTGGATCAGCCCGTCCCCATCGAACCAGTGGCTGTAACGGTGCCCGAAGCGCTCGTGCTCCGCCGGACCATTGCGCCACAGCACGCCGGAGAGGCCGCGAGGCAGGCGCCCGCTCACCGTCGCAAGCGGGGCGGAAAACGCTTCCGCCTCCGCGGTCGCGAAACCGGTGAGCCGGGGATCCCGGGCGAGCGCGGCGATGAACTCCTCCCGGGTTCCGGCCGCCGCTCCCGCCGCCAGGAGAGCCGGAAGACCCGCGAGTGTGCCGAGCGCGGCGCGGCGTGTAAGCCTGTTCGCCATCGTTCACGACCCCGCATAGGCGATCGGTACGACGACGGATGCCCGGCCGCCCCCGGGGCCGACGGTCACCGACGCGTCGTCGAAACCCGGCGGCCCCATCGACCCGAGCGCGCCGTTGGAGAAGCCGAAGCCCTCGGTGGGAATCCGCATGATGTTCTGGCCGAGCTTGCCGTCGTTGTCGGCGTCGTGGAACGCTGCCACGGCGTAATCGCCGGGAGTCAGGCCCGAGAAGACGACGCGGACCCCGTCCGGGTTGGCCGGCAGGGTCTTGCCGCCGACGACGCTGGCCTCGCCGGGAAAAGCGCCGGCCGGGGCGTTTCTGTGGAGGGCGATGCGTACGACACCCTCGGTCGAGCGCAGCCCGCTGACAGAGACTTCGAGGCTGCCCGCGCCGGCTGCCGTCGCCGCAAAGAGCAGGGCGGCCGCTGCAAGGCCGCCGGTTCCGAACAGTCTCCTGTTGGCGGTCATCGATACGTTCCTCCGGTTGTGCAGATTGCCCTGCCAGAGTTGATCGCCGGCGCGCCGGAAGTCATTGTCGATTACGCGAACGCCGCAGACCTTTTCGTGAGTTGCAGAAATTGCCGTTCACGCTTCGTGAAACGCCCGCCACCCGGTCGATCGCCGTCCAGGGAGGGGTGCTGGCGTGCCTGGTCGGGCTGTTCACGTTCACCGGTCCGTTCGGCACCTACGATTCGATGGGGCCGGCCGGCCGTTTCGGTTACTGGGGGCTGGTGCTGGGCATCAACTGGGTGGTTTGCGCCAGCGTGATGATGCTGACGCGCGGCATGACGGCCGACGCGTCGTGGCCGGTCCGCGGGCTTGTCTTGGCCGGGGCGGCTGTCATCGCCGCCGTGCCGGGCACCGCCGTCGTCTATACCGCCGAGATCCTGTTCCGGCCGGCCCAGGCAAGCCCCGCCATCCTGCCGACACTCTATGCAGCAGTGGCGGTGTTGATGCTGGCGATCGGGCTTCCGGTCACCGCCATGGTCGCGGAAAGGTCGCGGCGGCGCGCCGGGGCGGCCGACGCCGGAGAGGCGCCGCCCCGCCGCACCGGGGCCGGCGCTGCCGCTCCTGCCGATGCCCCTGGACGGGCCGGGGCCCGTTTTCTCGACCGGCTTCCGCCGGAACTGGGCCGCGATCTCGTCTATCTCAAGATGGCGGATCACTATATCGAGGCGTTCACGACCGCCGGTTCGACTCTGGTCCTGATGCGCTTCGCCGACGCCGTTGCCGAACTCGAGGGCGCCGGCGGGCTTCGCGTCCACCGTTCCTACTGGGTCGCCGCCGGCCATGTGACCGGAACAGCGCGCCGCGCCGGCCGCACGGTGCTGCGCCTCACCGGCGGCCACGAGGCGCCGGTGAGCCGGGCCTATCTCCCCGCCGTCCGCGCCGCGGGTCTGCTGTAGCCGCGCGCAGCCCCGGCGGGGGCCGGCCTATCCGCCGCGGCCGCCGGAGTGCTATCCTGCTGCATCGCATTCACCAGCCTGTCGGGTCATGAGCGGAATCGAACACGCAAACGGGCACAAGCCGCCGTCGCTGTCGCATCTCATCGATCCGAATGTCAGCCGCGCGGTGCGGCCCGATCCGGCGGATTACGGATTCGATATGGCCGGGGTGCTCCGCGCGGTCGTGCAACTCCGCTCCCAGGCGCCGGACGATGCGTTCAGTTCGTCCTATCTCGGCACCGAACGCGAAGGCAACGCGATACTGATCGGCGAAGACGGGCTCTTCCTCACCATCGGCTACCTGATCGCCGAGACGGACCACATCGTTCTCGGCTCCGACGGGGGCGAGATGACCCCCGCCCAGGTGCTCGCTTACGACTACGAGACCGGATTCGGCCTGCTGCGCGGCGGTTCTGCCCTCGGCGCGCAGCCGATCGCGCTCGGCGAGACCGCCGCCGTGCGCGAGAAGGACAAGCTCATCGCGGCTGCACGCGGCGGCCCCGACAACGCCATCGAGGCGGAAATTGTCTCCAAGCGCGAATTCGCCGGTTACTGGGAGTATCTGCTCGACGAGGCGATCTTCACCGCCCCGCCGCACCCCCACTGGAGCGGTGCGGCGCTGATCGACGACCGCGGGCGTCTGGCCGGGCTCGGTTCGCTCTTCGTGCAGGACGCCGTTCCCGGCGCCGCCTCGAGCGCCGGCAACATGTTCATTCCAATCGACCTCTACAAGGAAACGGTCGATGACCTGCTGAGGTTCGGTCGGCGCCCCGGCCCCGGCCGGCCCTGGCTCGGCATCTATTGCGTCGAGGCGCTGGAGCGGGTGTTGATCACCTCGATCTCCGAGCGCGGCCCCTGCGCGGAATCGGAAGTTGAGGCCGGCGACCTGGTTCTCGCGGTCAACGGTGTCGATGTCGGCTCCCTCGCCGAAATGTACCGGGCCATCTGGAGCATCGGTCCCGCCGGATCCGTTGTCGCGTTCAGACTGCTGCGCGACGGCAAGGTGCTGACCGTCGAAGTGGTCTCGGCCGATCGCGAGTCGTTCATGAAGAGCCCGCGCGCCCATTGACAGGCCGTCCGGCGCCGCGGGAGCGCCAAAGGGAGCGCGCCGCCGTGAGCCGCACGCTTCAGAGCATCGTTACAGACCTCTCCCGATTCGGCGATGCGCCGGCTGTGGTCGCCTTCAGCGATGCCGGGATGCAGACCCGAAGCTACCGCGCCTTGCACCGCGATGTTCTCGCGCTCGCTGGCGGGCTGGACGCACGCGGACTTGGACGCGGCGCCCCGGTCGGCGTGATCGGCGCCAACAGCGATGCGCAGATCGTCCTCCGCCTCGCGCTCGCCGCGGTCGGCGCGGTTGCCGTGCCGCTCGACGACGCGGGATCGCCGGAAGATTTTCGCCGGGCGCTCGAGAACAGCGGCGCACGCGCCCTGTTCGCGGACGGAGAGATCCTGCAAGGCCTGCCAGCCGCGCTGACGAACGATATGGCCGGCGTCTGGTGTCTCGACGATGTCGGCGGCGCTGTGCACTGGTCGGAAGTCCTCGGCGAGGCGTCGGAGCCGCTACCCGCCGTCGCCCCCGGCGATCTTGCCGCGATCATCTATACCTCAGGCACGACGGGAACGGCCAAGGGTGTGCCTCTGACCCACGGCAACTTGATGTTCAACATCGAGGCGTTGGCCGAGGGCGGTTTCATCGACACGGGCGACCGGGTGGCGCTGCCTCTGCCGTTGCATCACGCCTATCCGTTCATGGCCGGGTTGATGGTGCCCTTTTCCTGCGGCTCGACCGTGATCCTGCCGAGCGCGCCTACCGGGGCCGATGTCGCCGCCGCCCTGCGCGATGGAGGCGCCACGATCCTCGCCGGCGTCCCGCGACTCTACGAGGCCCTGGTCGAGGGAATCGCCGGCCGGCTCGCGCACGGCATGGCGGGCAAGGCATTCGGCATCCTTTGGCGGCTATCGACCGCGGTTTCGCGCCGCGGCGGGCCCCGCGCCGGGCGGTGGCTGATGCGGCCCGTACGCCGCCGTTTCGCGCCGAAACTGCGCTTGACGGTTTCTGGCGGCGCCAAGCTCGACGCTGCCGTCGGGTGGCGGCTCGAGGGTCTCGGTTTCGAGGTCTTGACCGGATACGGGCTGGTCGAGACCGCTTCGGTGACCACCTACAACCGGCTCGGCGCAGGCCGGATCGGCACAGAAGGCAAGCCGGTGGAGGGGAGCGGGCTGCGGATCGCCCAACCGGACGGCGACGGAATCGGCGAGGTGCAGATCAGCGGCCCGCACGTCTTCTCGGGCTACTTCAAGGACGATGAGGCGACCCGGGATGCGTTTACCGCAGACGGCTGGTTCCGCACCGGCGATCTCGGGCGGGTCGAGGCCGACGGCTCTCTGGTGATCGCCGGGCGCAGCAAGGAGGTGATCGTGCTCTCCGGCGGCAAGAACGTCGGGCCGGAGGAAATCGAGGCCGCGCTCGCGCGGAGCCCGTTGATCGCCGAGGCGGGTGTGTTGGAGCGCGACGGCAACCTCGCCGCCGTCGTGGTGCCAGACGAAGAGGCGCTGCGTCAGGCGCAGACCCAAAGGCTGGAAGACGCGGTTCGCATCGCCATCGCCGAGGCGAGCGCGGACCTGGCATCCTACAAGCGGGTCACCGCCTACCGGATCCGGCGCGAACCGCTGCCGCGAACCCGGCTGAGCAAGCTGCAGCGTTTTCATCTGCCCGAATTGTTCGAGGACGCCGGCGAACGCGGCGGACGAGGGGTCGGCCAGGAGCCGGATGGTGTCGATCCCGCGCTTGCGGCGGATCCCCGGACGCAACAGATCCTGGCCCTGATGCGCGCCCGTTTCGACGACGACACGATCGGACTCGCCACCAGCCCCCAGCTCGATCTCGGCGTCGATTCGCTCGCCTGGCTCGAAATCGCCCAGACCATAGAAGGCGAACTCGGCGTGTCGCTCGCGCCCGATGCGCTCGCCGAAGTGGTGACGCTCGCCGATCTCGTCCGCGCCGTGTTGGCTGCCCCCGAGACCGTACCGACGGGCTCGGCGGAACTCGTCCTCCCGTCCTCCCCGCGGGGCTTCCCCCGGTTCGCAGGCCGGGTCGGCTATTGGCTCAACCGGCTGGTGATGAAGGCTGCGTTCGGCGTGCGCTGCCGCGGCCCGGTCCCCGAGACCGGGCGTCCGCTGATCCTGATCGCCAACCATGCCAGCGACCTCGACCCGCTGGTGCTCGCGGCTGCGCTTCCCTGGCGGACCTTCGATACCCTCTGGTGGAGCGCCGATAGCGCGCGGGTCTTCGGGTCGCCGGTTCTCCGCCGGCTCGCCCGGATCGTCCGGATCTTTCCGGTCGACGACCGCAGCCCCGCCGAAGGGTTGGCCGTCGCCGGCGGGCTGATCGACCGCGGCGAGAGTGTGATCTGGTTCCCCGAATCCTGGCGTTCCGCCGACGGGCGGCTGCAGCCGTTCATGCGCGGCATCGGGGTTCTGCTCGCCGACCGCGAGGTCCGGCTCGCGCCGGCCTATATCGCGGGGACGTTCGAGGCGCTGCCGCGCCATCGGCGATGGCCCCGCCTGCGCCGGGTGAGCGTCCATTTCGGCGCGCCGACGGCGTTTCCCGGCGGGCGGCAGTCGGTGGAAGATGCGGTTTCCGCCGCCCGCACCCTCGTCGCCGATCTGGAACTGCATTATGGTGATGCGAAGCGATAGGAGAGGAGGGAACATGCCGCGCGAGGAACAGGTTGCCTTTCAGTCCGGCGGGCTGACGCTGCGCGGCATCGTGCATGCGCCCGACGGAATCGAACCGGGAGAGCGCCGGCCTGCCTTCCTGGTCCTGCACGGGTTCGGCGGCAACAAGACATCCGGCAACTGCCTGTTGCCGTGCCGAATGCTGACCGATCTCGGCTATGTGACGATGCGTTTCGACATGCGCGGCTGCGGCGAGAGCGACGGTGAATTCGGGCGGATCATCTGTCTCGAGCAGGTCGAGGATACCAAGGCCGCGCATGCCTATCTCGCGGGCCGGCCGGAGGTGGACGGCGGGCGCATCGGCGCGCTGGGCTCGAGCTTCGGGGCGGCCGTGGCCGTCTATACCGCCGGTGTTTACGACAGGATCGCGGCGGTGATCTCGTCGGGCGGCTGGGGCGACGGCGAACGCAAGTTCCGCGGCCAGCATCCGACGCCCGAAGCCTGGCAGAAGTTCACTGACATGCTTGCCGAGGGCAAACGGCATCGCGAGGAAACCGGCAAGTCCCTGATGGTGCCGCGTTACGATATCGTGCCTATACCGAAGCATCTGCGGAACAATCTCGCGCAGAACTCGGTGCGCGAATTTCCCGCAGAGACAGCGCAGTCTATGTACGACTTCGTCGCCGACGATGTGGTCGGCAATATCGCTCCGCGCCCGCTGCTGCTGCTGCACAGTTCCGAGGACTCGGTGACCCCCACCGAACAGTCGATCGAAATGTTCAAACGCGCGGGGCAGCCCACCGACCTGCACCTGACCGCGGATACCGACCATTTCATGTTTGCCGAGAGCAATCTCCGGGTGCGCCATGTGATTATCGACTGGCTGGAGACATATTTCCCGGTCGAGGCTTCGGCAGACGCGTGAACGAAGACGGGCGCCGGGAGCGCCTATCGAGGAGAAGAATCATGATGCCTCCGATCAAGAGCCTTCATCACTGGGCCTACCGCTGCCGCGACGCCGAGGAGACGCGGCACTTCTACGAGGATGTGCTGGGGCTGCCGTTGCGGCATGTGGTCTCGGCCGACCATGTGCCGAGCACCGGGGAGTATTCGCCCTACGCCCACATCTTCTTCGAGATGAAGGACGGCTCCTACGTCGCGTTCTTCGATCTCGGGGATAACGAGATCACCCGGCGCGATCCCGACACGCCGCGCTGGGTCAACCACCTCGCGCTCGAGGTCGAAAACGAGGAAGCGCTCGAGACCGCCAAGGCGCGCCTCGAGGAGGAAGGGGTGGACGTACTCGGCGTGACCGACCACGGCTTCGTCAAGTCGATCTATTTCTTCGATCCCAACGACATCCGGCTCGAACTCACCTGTCGCATTACCGGCGAGGCGGATCTCGACAAGAAGGCGGCGGAAGCCCACGAACTGCTGGCCGAATGGATGGAGCGCCGGGGCCGTACCGCGGCAGCATAGGATTCCGCCATGGTCGAACGCGAACTCGTCGTCCTCGACGTCAAGCCCGGCGGGGCGATGGAGAGCCAGTCGGGGCTCATGCAGAAATGGCCCCGCATCTACTGCGCCCTCGGCCGCGCCGCCGACCGCAGGGCGGCGGCAATCGTCGTCCATCCGACCAGCAATTTCATGGGGCATTATCTGATGCCCCATCTGCCGGCTGCCGGGGTCAGCCTGCTCGCGCTGAACACGCGGTACGTCGGCAACGACTCGATGCTGCTTTTCGAACGGGTGATCCAGGATCTCGGTGCCGGCGTGAGATACCTCCGGCGGGAGGGTTACGAACGCATTGCACTGCTCGGCAACTCGGGCGGCGCCTCGACGGTCGCGCTCTATCAGGCGGAAGCCGAGAACCCGACGATTTCCGATACGCCGGCCGGCGACCCCATCGAGATCGAACCCGGCGACCTTCCCCCGGCGGACGGGATCGCGCTGTTCGGCGCCCATCCGGGGCGCAAGCACATCATGGCTGCATGGATCGACGCTTCGGTGATTGCCGAGGACGATCCGCTCGGCGTCGATCCGGCGCTCGACATCTACAACCCGGAACACGGCCCGCCGTATTCGGCGGATTTCGTCGCGGCGGTCCGCACCGCGCAGCGGGCCCGCGTCGAGCGCATCACCGACCGGGCGCACGCGCGGCTTCGTTACCTGCGCAGCCGGAAGGACGGGCCGCGCGACGAGGCCTTTCTGGTCTATCGCACGATGGCCGATCCGCGCATCACCGATCTCGCGCTCGACCCGAACGACCGACCGCCGGAGTCGATATGGGGCGAACCGAGGGCGATCAACTACGGCGCCAACAATGTCGGCCGGTTCACGACGCTGACCTCCTGGCTGAGCCAATGGTCGCCGCAGTCCCGCGCCGACGGGCCTGCCTGCCTGGCGCGGACCACGGTGCCTGTGCTCAACCTCGAGTTTTCCGCCGACTCAGCCGTCTTTCCCGGCGATATCAAGCTGTGGTCCGACGCGGCAGGGGACCGCGAGGACTACCGCAAGATCGCCGGCGCGACCCATTATATGGCCGGCCAGCCCGATCATCTGGCCCGGGTCGTCGATCTGATCTCCGATTGGGCGCGGGCGCTCTGAGGAGCGCTTTCCGGCGGTCTGCCGAGCCGGTCACCGCTCGGCCGGCAGCACCTCGGTCATCGCCTCGACCCATGCGGGGCCGACATCCAGCGTTGCGAGTTCGGCCGCGGCTTCGGCCTTGGTCTGGGTCACCTTCGGGATCACGCCAGGACTGGCTCCTTCGTCCGGATGGCAGCAAGCCTCCAGCCGGATGCCGTTGGGGTCCCTGAAGTAGATGGAGACCATGCCGGGCAGGATGTCCACCGGCCCATCGAAGGGAACGCCGCGGCGGGTCAGCCGCTGCTGGATTTCCGCGAACCGCTCGACCGTAACGACAAAGGCGCAATGCTGCATCCCGCCGATGGCGTCGCGGTCCGACTGCGGCTTCTCGCCCTTCGGGATCTCGAAAAACGCGAGCAGGCTGTCATTCCCCATATCGAAAAAATAATGGCGGACGCATTCCCACGGCGGATTGCCCCGGTTGCCCGGGCCCGACCCCAGGCCTTCCGGCACCTTCATTGCATGGACCAGCGGCATGCCCACCACGTCGACGTAGAACTCGGTGGTCGCCTTCATGTCCTCGGTGGTCAGCGCCAGGTGGTGGACGCCGCGCGTGACGACGTGATACCCGGCCTCCTTGGTGGGTGCGAGGGCTCCGGAATCAGCCATTGTCGTTGTCTCCCGGGGTTCGACGGCGCGGCGCACTGTAGAATATTCCGGCGCCGGCGCGAACCGCCAACAATCGGCGCCATGCGATGACAGGCGCGGTCAGAGCGCGAACGGTGTTGCCTGCGCCCGTCGATATATCGCTTCGAGATAAGGGGCGAGCCGTCTCGCGCCGGCTTCCATCGCCGGCACGCAGTCCCGCACATAGCGTTCGCCGGCCTCGCGGATCTCGCCGCGCAGCCCATCTTCGTCGACGGACAGGATTCTGCGGTCGAGCATGACGATGCGGCCGTCGATGATCGAGGTCTTCACCGCCTCCGATGTCGCCGAGAAAGCGAGCTGGCGGATCGGATCGGCCAACGGGATAAATCCCCAATGGTCGCGGTCGAGAAGGATTAAGTCGGCCCGCATGCCGGGCTCGATCTTGCCGACCTCCCCGGCCATGAGACCCGTCCGCGCGCCCGCCGACGTTGCCATGTCGAATACCTCGTCGGCCGAGACCCAGGACGCATGGTCGGGTTTTCCGGCCTTGTGGATCAGGCTGGCGGCCCTGATCGCCTCGATCAGGTCGGCGGTATCGCTGGTGGCGAGGCCGTCGGTGCCGAGCGCCACGTCGATTCCGGCGTCGAGCAGCTTGCGCACCGGGCAAACGCCGCTGCCGAGCTTCATGTTGGAAAGCGGGTTGTGGACCGCCGCGCACCCGTGTTCGGCGAGCCGCGAGATGTCGTCATCGGTCAGCCAGATCGCGTGAACCAGCGTGGTACGCGGGCCCAGAAGCCCCAGACTTTCCATGAAGGTGACCGCCGTCGCGCCCCAAACCTGTTCTGCATGGATCGCCTGCAGCCTGGTCTCGAGCGTGTGGCAATGGATCGGGATATCACGTTCGGCCGAAAGCGCGGCGATCCGGCGCAGAAGGCCGGGGGTGCAGCGCTGCGGTCCGCACGGAGCCAGGACGATGCGGATGCAGTCGCCGCGGCCGTGCCACCGCGCGAACTGACGCTCGAAGAGGGCGATCTGGGTATCCGCGTCGGCGCCGCCGATGAGCGCAAGCTCGTCATGGACCGCCGCCGGGATCAGCGTGTTCGCCCAGGGCAGGCAGGCTTTCAGCGGCTGGTCCCACATATCGACCGTGACCCACGCGCGGAGGCCGGCATCGAGATAGGCGCAGACCGCCGCATCCATCGCCTCGGGCGTCGCGGGAGGGTGCACGTAATCGTCCTGGACGGTCGTCACGCCGGCGCGGATCGATTCGATCGCCGCCAGCATGGACCTCAGGTAGTAGTCGCGCTCCGTCAGGACCGGAAAGCCGAAGGGCGGGTAGCTCTCGCCGAGCCATATCTCCAGCGGCAGGTTGTCGTAAGCACCCTGCTGAAACCCCTCGTTCGAGTGCAGATGGGCATTGACCAGCCCTGGCATGACAATGGCATTCGACGCGTCGATGACCGTCCCGGCGATATCCCGGCCCTTGTCCGGGCCGACGGCGGCGATATGCGCGCCCTCGACGACGACATCCGCGGTTTCGTAGCGCCGCGCCCCCGCTTCGCCCCGGACCACCAGGCCGCCGCTGAGGATCAGCGTTCCCGCCATCCGCACGCCCCGTCCGGAATTCCCGCCCGCTATTCCCGCAATGCGCGGAGCACCCGTTCGGGGGTCATCGGCAGACGCCGGAGCCGAACTCCGGTTGCATGGGCCACGGCGTTGGAAATCGCCGGCGCGATGCCCACGATCGGCGGCTCGCCGATGCCCTTGGCGCCGAACGGGCCGCCCTCGTCCGGATCCTCGACCAGGATGGTGTCGATCTCGGGCGGCACATCCATGATGCCCGGGATCTTGTAGTCCATGAAGGACGGGTTGGCGAGCCGTCCGGAATCCCAGACCATCTCCTCGCACAAGGCGTATCCGAGGCCCTGGACGACACCGCCCTGGACCTGTCCCTCGACCGCCGTCGGGTTGATTGCTCTGCCGATATCGTGTGCCGACCAGATGCGGAGCGGGGAGATGCGCCCGGTGGACTCGTCGACCTCCACCTCGACCGCCTGGGCGGCGAAAATCCAGGCGCCGATCTTGCCGAACGGGAAGCCCTTGAGATAGCCCCGTTTGGGATCGAAGTCCGGTCCGTCGAAGGCGAGCGTGTTGGTGCCGATGATCGGTCCGCCGGCGACCCAGTGCGAAAAGCCGGAAATGTCGCGGAACTGGACCTCCGCCTCCGGCACACCCTTGATGCCGACTCGCCCGCCGTTGCGGAGTTCGAGATCCTCCTCGGCGCATTCCATCATGATTGCCGCACGCTGCTTGAGCTGGTCGACAACATCCTCCGCGGCGGCGACCACGGCGCGCCCGGCCATGTAGGTCACCCGGCTTGCCGTCGTTCCCCAGTTGTAGGGCGAGCCGTCGGTATCCGGCGTTGCCAGGCTGACCTGCTCTACCTCAAGGCCCAGCGCGGCGGCGCATATCTGGACCAACACCGTATCCGAGCCCTGGCCGTTGTCCACCGCCCCGGTGTTCAGCACCGCGGTTCCGTCCTCGAGGATGCGGACGATGGCGCCCGACGTCAGTACGCCCGAGATGTGCGGTACGCAGGCGATCCCGATGCCGCGCCGCGCGCCCGAACCGTTCGACGCCGCCCGGCGCGCGTCGTCCCAGCCCGACGCCGCCCGGACCCGGTTCAGACACTCGGCGAGCCCCGCCTTGTTCAGCGCCAAGCCGACCATCCACTCCTCGCCCGGCTGGACGGCGTTCTTGAGGCGAAGGTCGATCGGATCCATGCCGAGTGCATCGGCGATCTCGTCGATCTGCGTCTCGCCCGCGATCGCGACCTGCGGGCCGCCGAAACCGCGGAACGCCCCCGCGCGCAGCTTGTTGGTGTAGACCGGGCGCGACTCGATCGAGACGTTCTCGATGCGATAGGGGCCGCGGCAGAACAACGCAGCGATGCCGGCCACGCCGGGGCTGTCGTCGGCGTAGGCGCCGCCGTCGAGCACGATCCTGACCTCGCGGGCGAGCAGCGTGCCGTCGGCCGCCGCACCGGTCTTCATCCACACCCTGCCGGGATGGCGGGAGCGGATCATCTCGAAGTCCTGCTCCCGACTGAGGGTCACCTTGACTGGCCGGCCGGTAGCGCGGGCGAGGGCCGCCGCGACCGGCTGTACGGTCTGCTCCATCTTGCCGCCGAACGCGCCGCCGACCTGCGGCGTGACGCACCGCACCCTCGACATCGGCATGCCGAGGGAATCGGCGACGAAGGCCTGGACGTGGAACACGGACTGGTTCGACGACCAGATCGTGATCTTGCCGTTGGAATCGATTTCCGCGAGCGCCGAACAGGGCTCCATGTAGGAATGGGCTTGGGCCTGGGTTTCGTACGTTCCCTCGACCACTGCGGCGCATCGTTCCCAGGCCGACGCGACATCGCCCTCGACGATTTCGATGATCGCCATGGCGTTGCGGTCGCTGTCGGCCTCGAAGACCTTGACGTAGCCGGCGAAATCCTCGTGCAGGACGGGTGCGTCGTCGGCCGTCGCCGCCTCGGTATCGAAGACGGCCGGCAGCTCCTCGTAGGAAACCTCGACCAGCCGCGCCGCTTCCCGCGCGGTCTCGGGGTCTTCCGCCGCGACCGCGGCCACCGGCTCGCCCATGTACCGGACCTTGCCGACGGCGAGCGCGGTCTCGTCCTTGATGAACGGGCCGATCCGGTGGGCGCCGATGTCCTCGCCGGTGACGACAGCCGCCACGCCGTCGAGGGCGAGCGCAGCCGAGACGTCGTAACCGACGATTTTCGCGTGCGCGAAGGTGCTGGGCACAATCGCGCCGAAAAGCATACCGGGGCGCGACATGTCGTCAGCGTAGACCGCCTTTCCGGTGATCTTGTCGCGTGTCTCGAGCCGCGGGATGCCTTGTCCTACAGGACTCGCGTAGTCGTTCATGACGCGCCCCTCCCGCTCGCGGTCCTGACCGCCTCGATCACCTTTACGTAGCCCGAACAGCGGCAAAGATTGCCTGACAGCCCCTCGCGGATCTCGTCGTCCGCCGGCTCCGGGTTGCGGTCGAGCAGCGCTGTCGCGGCCACCGCCATTCCAGGCATGCAGAAACCGCACTGCACCGCGCCGTGGTCGAGCAGCGCCTGCTGGACCGGTGACAAGTCGTTGCCGCTGGCTAGGCCTTCGACCGTGGTAATCCGGCGGCCCGCCGCATCGGCCGCCAGGGTCAGGCAGCCGCGCACCACCTCGCCGTCGATCAACACCGAACAGGCGCCGCAGACTCCCTGGTTGCAGCCGCGTTTGCTGCCGGTCAGGGCCATCTGTTCGCGCAGCACCTGGAGAAGGGTATGCTGCGGCTCGACGAAAAGCCGGTGCCTGCGCCCGTTGACGTCGAGGCCGACCGGGATCGCTTCGCTCATTGCCCCATTTCTCCCTTCGATGCGGCCGCTCGCACGGCGCGGCCGAGCAGGGGTTCGACCAGCATCAGCCGATATTCGCCCGAACCCCGGACATCGTCGACCGGATCGCACGCATCGCGGAGAATCGCGGCGGCCTCGGCAATGTCGCCGTCGGCGAGCGGGCTTCCGGTCAGCGCGTCCTCCGCCGCCGGAGCCCGGACCGGCGTCGGGCCGCAACTGCCGAGGGCGACCCTTGCGTAGCTGCATATGCCGCCGGACATCGCCACGACCGCGGCGACCGAGACCGTCGCGTAGTCTCCCTCGACACGAGCGAACTTCTCGTACGCTCCGAATGCGCCGGCCGGAGGCGCCGGCAGCGTCACCGCGGTGACGAGTTCGCCGGGGAGAAGCGCAGTTTCCAGATAGTCGACGAAGAATTCCCCGGCGGACATGGTTCGCGTTCCGTCCGGGCCCTGCGCCTCTATCCGGGCGTCCAGCGCCACCAGTGCGCCGGGATAGTCGGCCTGAGGATCCCCGTGGCTGATCGATCCGCCGACGGTCCCCATGTTGCGGATGGCCGGGTGCCCGATGAGCCGCGCGGTCTCGCCGATAAGCGCATGTGCGCCTTCGAGCCCGGCCGCTTCGGCGACCGTGCGGTGGGTGGTCATGGCGCCGATTCGGAGCCCTCCCTCGCCGTCCCGCGCGAGTCCCCTGAGCGCCTCGATATGGCGCAGGCTGACCAGAGCCGAGGGCATCACCAGGTCCGCGTTCATCATCGCGACCAGTGTCGCACCGCCCGCGAGGCATCGCGCCTCTTCATCGGCGGCGAGCAAGGAAACCGCCTCGTCGACCGTGGTCGGGGCGTGAAACTCCATCGTTTGCGCCTCCCGAAACCGTTGGCTGGCGGCGAGTATGTCCGATGGGCGGGAACGCGGCAAACGCTACATCCGGCCCGGCCCGGCCTGTATCCTGCGGCGATTCGTGCATCCGCAAGGGGGATTGAAATGCCGAAGGCGGCCGTGATCCATGAGAAGGGCGGGCCCGATGTCTTCCGCTGGGAGGAGGTCGAGGTCGGCGCGCCCGGCAGGGGAGAGGTGCGCATCCGTAACGAGGCGGTCGGCGTGAACTATGTCGACACCTACCACCGCCGCGGGATGCCCCACCCCTGGCCGGTTCCGGCCCTCCCTCTGGTGCTCGGCTTCGAGGGCGCAGGGATTGTCACCGATGTCGGCGAGGATGTGGACGGGCTGTCGCCGGGCGACCGCGTCGGCTACGCGATGCCGCCGCACGGCGCCTACAGTCAGGAACGGATATACCCTGCCGAGAAGACGGTTCGGGTGCCGGACGGCATCGATTCGCGGGCCGTCGCCGCGCTGATGCTCAAGGGGCTAACCGCCCAGTACCTGCTGCGCAGGACTTGGCGGGTGGAGCCCGGGGATGTGATCCTGGTGCATGCGGCGGCGGGCGGCATGGGCCAGATCCTGTGCCAGTGGGGCAAGCATCTCGGCGCCACCGTGATCGGCACCGTGAGCACCGAAGAGAAGGCGGACCAGGCACGCGCCGCCGGCTGCGACCACGCAGTTGTCCACGGCGAGGGCGATTTCGTTGCGACCGTCAGGGAGGTCACCGGGGGAGAGGGCTGCGCCGTGGTCTACGAATCGATCGGCAAGGACACATTCCGCCGGTCGATGGACTGCCTGCGTCCGCTCGGCATGATGGCGAGCTACGGCCACGCCTCGGGCGCACCCGATCCGGTCGACGTGATCGAACTCGGCGCACGCGGCTCGTTGTTCCTGACGCGGCCGGCGATCATGCATTACATGGCGAAACGCGCGGATCTCGCTGCCGGGGCGGAGGAGCTGTTCCAGGTTGTCCTGAGCGGTGCGGTAAAGCCCGCCGTCAACCACCTCTACCCGCTGCGCGAGGCAGCGGAGGCTCACCGCATGATCGAGGCGCGGCGGACCACCGGGGCGACTGTCCTCCTGCCGTTCGAATAGGCGCGTTCAGACCGCATCGGGAACCGGCTTGGCGTCGATCAGGATGAATGCGATCGAGCACGGCTCGGTTCCCCGGTTCACCCAGGCGTGGTTGGTGCCCTTCTGGACGATCACATCGCCCGCCCGGACATGGACCTCCGAATCGTCGAGCAGCATATCGATCTCGCCCGACAGGACGATCGCATAGTCGACCGAGTTCGTGCGGTGCATGAATGGGTGCTTGTTGGCGATGTCGCCCGCCGGAAGTGCACCGAGCGCCTCGGCGACGGCGCTGTGCCCGAGCGCTTCCACCTCCGGCGTCACCGGCGGGAACTCGGTGATGCGGAACACCGTGCCGCCGGCGGGCGGAGGCGTCCTGATCTCGCCCACCACGGGGTCGGCGTCGCCGCTGTTATCGGCCGGCGTCTCGAAGGTCCGCCAAAGCTGGGTCGAGACCAGACCTCCCACCGGCCGGGTCAGGACGTTGGGCGCGTCGCCGTCCGTGATGACGACCGCCCTTCCGTTTTTGTCGTGGCCGGTAACCACGCGCCGGATTTTGTCCATCGCCTGTCCCCGCTTGCGGTGTTGGGGTGCGACTATTGCCGTTCGCCCCGCTTATGGCAATTCGCCCGGCGCCGTTTCCCTATGCGCCGGCGGCCCCGATACGGCAGAGCGATGCAATCCGTCCGGCATTGTCGAGCGATTCGAGACTGCCGACGGTTTCGATCAGGGCGTCGACAGTTTCCGGTGGGCAGCCGGCGAACTCGGCGCACTGGCGGAATTTCTCGCAGACTTCGCCGTAAATCATCGGAGACAGCGCCGATCCCCTGGCTACGTCGCAGCGTTTGCGGATGCGCGATCCGTCCCGGAGCGCGACATCGAGCAGGGTGGTCAGGTTGGTAAAGTCCGGATCGGCCGTCTCGTAGGCCGAGAAGCGGACCCGTCCCATAGCCGCGCGGATGTCCGGACGCGAAAGCGTGTCTGCGGTGAATTCCGCGAGGCCCGCACGGCCCTCCACCGCGATCAGGGCCAGTGCGAACTCCATGGAGAAGCGGGCTTCCATGATCGTCGCCGGGTCGTGGTGGACCAGGGTGTCGAAGACACGCCGGTTGGTCCTGACCGATATCGAGGCGATGGTCGCGTCCTCGATGCCGTACTCGGCGAGGACGGCGAGCAGGCCTGTCATCGCCGGATGGGTCAGCGCGCCGTTGGGGAACGGCTTGATTGCGGTGCCGGGGTCGACGATCGCCCAGGAGTCGCCGAGCCGGTTGATGACGTCCGGGTCGAAACCGCCGCCTGCGGCTGACAGATAACCGGCGGAACCTCCCAACGGATCTGCGCTGCCGGTCAGGCCGCGCGCGGCCATGTCGGCAGCGGCGACCCCGGCCTCCGCCGCCAGGCCGGGGTGGAGGATCTCTGTCGTGGCGCCGAAGTTCTGGCGGACGCCGCCCGCCATGCTCGCCGCGAGGGCGAGTGCATGCCCGGTCGCCGCCGCGTCGAGCCCGATGAGCCTCGCCGTCGCGGCGGCGGCGCCGAACGTCGACAGCGTTCCGGTGGCGTGGAACCCGTCTCGATAGTGGCGCGCGCCGATCGCGTGGTTGAGCCGGCAGGCGATCTCGATACCGGCGTGCAGTGCGGTGGTCAGTTCCGTTCCGCTGACCGATCGGTCCTCCGCGACGGCGAGCGCGGCGGCGAGGACCGGGGCGGTGGCATGGATGCCGCCGTTCCGGTCGGGTGCGGCCTGCGGGTTGGTGTCGTCAAAATTATCCGCGTGCATTGCAGCCGCGTTCAGAAACGCCGCAAAGCGCGGCGCTGTGCGGCCCGGCGTGTCCAGCACCGTCGCCGCGCCGCCGGCGACACCGAGCGCCGTGACATGGCTGCGAGCGATTCTCACCGTGTCGGTGCGGGCGCCGGCGATGGCCAGACCGAGGCAGTCGAGAACGTGAACCCTTCCCCGTTCCCGGACCGCTTCAGGCACGTCCCGGAACGCGAGCCCGCTGGCGAATTCGGCGACCCGTCGGGTCGCATTCGCGCTCAGCCGATTGCCTCCGCGAAGTTGAGCACCGCTTCCTCGACGTCGCGCGCCCCGTTCCAGCGGGCGGCGACCGCTATGTGCGGCGTCGTCACCACGTTGGGGAAGGCGGTGAGCGGATCGTTCGGCGCCGCCGGCTCTTCCCAGAACACGTCGAGGCCGGCGCCCCCGAGACGGCCGCTTTCGAGTGCGTCGATCAGGGCGCCGCGGTCGATGATCTCCGCGCGCGAGACGTTGATGAGCACCGCGCCCGGCTTCATGCGCCGGAACGCAGCGGCGTCGATCATCTTCTCGGTCTCCCGGTTCGAGGGAAGCTGGATCGAGACATAGTCCGACCGTTCGAGCAGGTCTTCGAAGCTGCAATAGCGCGCGCCGTGCTCGCGCTCGATATCGTCGGCGAGCCGCCGACGCTGGTAATAGAGAACATCCATGCCGAAGGCAGACGCGCGCCTTGCCAGTTCGCGCCCGATCTCGCCCATGCCGACGGCTCCCAGAGTGGCCCCGTCGAGCGTCCCGAGGTCGCCGATGCGGCCCCAGTTCGACCGCCCGCAATGGCGGCTGTCATAGAGCCTGGGCGCGTAGCCCGCGGCTTCGAGGCTCGCGGTGTCGATGCGGCCGTCGACCGCGCAGATCTTCTTGGCGAGCGCCAGCATCAGGGCGAATATGTGCTCGGCGACAGCACCGTTGACACGCCGCCTGAGCGGCCGGACCGGGACACCGCGCGCCGCGCAGGCTTCGAGATCGATATTGCGAAGGTCGACGCCGAACTTTTGGACGATCCTGAGATTGGGCGCGCGTTCCAGTTCGGCTGCGCCGAACGCCATACCCTCGACGATGGCTCCGACGGCGTCGGGAAGCGCTGCCCGGAATGCATCGACGTCATCCGCCATGCGGAACTCGGCCGGGAAGACGGACGGCACGCGCGCGCGCAGCGCTTCGCGCCAGGCGTGGAAGTCGGGCATGTCGACCGAGAAATAGTCGGCGATCGCGTGCTGTCGATCGACGGCTGTGTCGGGATCGAGAACGACCTGGATATTGCGGATAATCGGATCGTTCTCGGCGACGAGGACCGGCACAACGTTCTCCTGGCGCGCGGCTATGCTGTGGCGGCGGAGGCGCCGGCAATCCGGCCGAACACCGCGCCCGAGGTGAGGCCGCTGCCGCCGGGATAGTTGAAGTAGAAGATGCCGCCGACGAGCTCGCCCGCCGCATAGAGGCCGGGGATGGGCTCGGACTCGGTATCGAGCACCTGGCCGTCGGTATTGATGCGAAGCCCGCCGAAGGTGAACGTGATGCCGCACGTCACCGCATAGGCTTCGAACGGCGGTTCGTCGATAGTGTTGGCCCAGTTCGATTTGGGAATCGCGAGACCGCTGGTGCAGCGGCCGTCCTTGACGTTGGGGTTGAACGGAATGTCCCGGCGGACGGCGGCGTTGTAGGCCTTCACCTCGGCCAGAAACGCGTCGGCATCGACGCCGTCCAGTTGCGGGGCGAGGTCCTCCAGCGTCCTGGCGCTCGCCTTGGTGATCTGGCGAATGTTGTATTCGTCGCGCTTCAGATGGGCGACCTTGGCGTCGAAGATCTGCCAGGCGAATTGCCCGGGCTGCTCGAGGATCACCCTGCCGTACTTGGCATAGGTGTAGTTGCGGAAGTCCGCCCCCTCGTCGACGAACCGCCTGCCCGTCGCGTTGACCATGATGGCGAACGGGTAGCTGTGCTTCTGGAACTGGTCGCCCACCGCGAGGTCGCCGAACTCCGGTGCGTTCCGCTCCCAGCCGACGGCGTGGCAGCCCGACCAGTTGCCGTAGGGCATTGCCCCGATGTCGAGCGCCATGCGGATTCCGTCGCCGGTGTTGAAACGGGTCCCGCGCACCTTGGCGAGTTCCCAACCGGGGCCGAGATAGCGCGTGCGCCATTCGTAGTTGCCCTGGAAGCCGCCTGCGGCGAGCACCACCGACCGCGCGCCGATTTCCTCGATCCGGCCCTTGCTCTTCACCCTTACGCCGCTCACCGTCACCCCGTCGAAGACGAGGTCGACGGCGCGGTGGCCGTAGCGGATCTCGATCCCGCGCGCCGCGGCGAGATCGTGCAAGGAGTCGACCAGGCCGGGGCCGCCGCCCCAGGCCTCTACCGTGAGCCCGCCCCAGAACTTGAACTTGCCGTCGATCTTGAACGCCTGACGGCCCCAGATCGGGGCGAAGCGGACGCCCTTCTCGCGCATCCAGAGCAGCGTTTCCCGCGAGCGCGTCACCAGGAGTTCCACCATGTCCGGATCGGCGCGGTACTGGGTCACCCGGGCCATGTCGTCGTAGAACTGATCCTGGGTGTAGGTTCCGAAATCGGTGTTGGCGACCTCCTCGTCGGTGAGATCCGGCATCAGCGCCCGGAGGTCTTCGACCCCGTCGTAGACCACCCGCATCGCACCTGCGGTAAAGCGTGAATTCCCGCCCGACTCGTCCACATTGGCGCGTTCGAGTACCAGGACCGAAGCGCCTTTCTCCTCCGCTGCCAACGCTGCGCACAGCGCCGCATTGCCGGCGCCGACGACGACAACGTCGAACTCCGCATCACTCATTCAGCCGTCTCCAGTCCGACCCCGCGCCGCCCGCCCGACACCCCGGCTGCGCCGTCCCGGGTGCCGTCCGCGCGCGCCGGGCGCCCCTCGCGCGTCGGCTTGGGCTTCGTTGCAAAGCGGCTATTCGGCCGCCTGGGCGATCGTCGCCTGCTCCGAGTCGATCATCCTGTCGATCGCGACCCGGGCCAATGCCAGGGCGCTGTCTGCGTGGATCGGTACCAGAGTCCTGTCGGTGTCGAGGTCGAGGCGCTCCTGCTGCGCCTCCATGATGGTCTTGTCCTCGATGAAGGTCGGGTAGATCTCGTCGTACATGTCCTGGGTTGCCTGCGGCTCGTCCTGGCGGTAGCCGTTTGCCGACGACCAGAAGTAATGGAACGTCGTTTCGGTTTCCGGCGTCGCCCCGTGCAGGAGGCGGAGGTGGAAGCCCTTCTGGTCGCGGTTCTGCTGCGCCCCGCGCCCGACCTCGAGCGCTCCCGACCACTGGAGCACGATGCTGGGAGCGACATACTCGAACTCCTGCCAGCGGTCGACGCGGCCGGTGAACTGTCCGCCCTTCACATAGGTCGGCGGCGGCTGGCAGTCCGGCATCCAGCGAATGAAATAGGCGCCGTTATCGGTCGGCCTGGTCTCCATGTTGGCGGCGACGTGGGTGTTGGGATCGCCGCCGATCGTCTTGTTGTGAACGTATCCCAGATGCGTCAGATCCATCAGGTTGTCGATCATCAGCATGTAGTTGGCCTTGATCTGAAACATGGCCTTGCGGTGCGGCCATTTTTCGGGCTGATCGTGATAGGGGTAGTCGATGATCAGGCTCTCGTCGGCGCGCGCGGGGTCGCCCATCCAGATCCAGACGATCTGGTGGCGCTCGACCACGGGATAGCTTCTCACCCTGGCGTCGGCCGGCACTCTGTCTTGCCCCGGGATGGTCACACAGGCGCCCGTCGTGTCGTAGACCAGGCCGTGATAGCCGCACTGGATCCCGGTTTCGATCACCGTGCCGTGCGTCAGCGGCGCTCCCCGGTGGCAGCAACGATCCTCCAGCGCACCCACCCTGCCGTCCGCATCGCGGAAAAAGACCAGCGGCTGGTTCATGATCGTGCGCCCGAGCATCCCGTCGTCGAGTTCCTCCGACCACGCGCCGATGTACCAAGCGTTTCTCACGAAGGGCAGGTTGATCGTATCCGCGGCCATTACATGCGCTCCATACGTTGTTTTTCGCAACGGACCGGCGTCCAGCCAGTTGCGGCGAAGACTAGACCCGGTCCATTCTGATGGCAACCGGGACTCACCGGGTGGCGCGGACTCAGGCGACAGATGACGGGCGAAGTCAGGGTGGACAGGACAGAGGCAAACCGACGCGCCTTCGAGCGCCTCGGCGCGGCCGAACCCGTGCTGGTCGATGTCCGGCCGGCCATCGAGGTTTTGCCCGGGATGGCGCCGAACATGATTCTCACTTCCGGACCGCCGATGCCGTGGGATCGTTATGCCGGCGGCCAGAGAGACGCGGTGATCGGGGGCGCCCTGTTCGAAGGGCTGGCCGCCGACCGGGACGATGCGGCGCGCAGGATCGGTCGCGGTGAGATCGTCGTCGACGGTTGCCACGACCACGGAGCGGTCGGCTCCCTCGCCGGGATCTATACCGCTTCCATGCCGGTCTTCGTGGTCGAAAACCGGGCGCACCGAAACACCGGTTTCTGCAACATGTACGAGGGAAGCGACCCGCGGCGCCTCAATTACGGCGTCTATGACGAGGGGGTCCGCAAACGGCTGCTGTTCGTCCAGGAGGTGGTCGCCCCCGTCCTCGCTGCCGCCGTTCGCGCGGCCGACGGCATCCCGCTCAAGCCCCTCATGCGGCGCGCGCTCCACATGGGTGATGAACTGCACAGCCGCAATACTGCGGCATCGCTCCTCTTCACCCGCGAGCTTTTTCCTCACCTCCTCCGCCTCGACAACATGCCGCGCGACGCCGTCGAACAGACCGTCGCGGCGCTCACCGAAGATCACTACTTCTTTCTCCGGCTGTCGATGGCGGCGGCCAAGTGCACCGCCGACGCGGCCGCCGGGATCGAAGGCTCGAGCGTCGTTACCGCGATGGCGTTCAACTGCAGCAACTTCGCCATCCGGGTCAGCGGCCTCGCCGAAACTTGGTTCACCGGCCCGCACGCCTCGGTCGAAGCCAAGCTGTTCGCGGGGCACGGCGAGGACGAGATCGCCTGGATGGGCGGGGAAAGCACGATCGCCGAGACCATAGGGCTCGGCGGCTTCGCCCAGGCGGCGGCGTTTCCGTTGCAGCAGTATCAGGGCGGATCGGCGGCCGCCATGGTGGAGCGCAACCTTGAACTCTACCGGATTACGGTCGGCGAGAACCCGGACTACCGGATTCCCTATCTCGGCTACCGCGGCACGCCGACCGGCATCGATGTCCTGCGTGTGGTCGAGACCGGTATCCTGCCGGTGATGGACATCGGCATCGCCGGGCGCGACGGCGGCCAGATCGGCGCGGGCACCGTAAGGGCGCCTATGGAATGCTTCGAGGCCGCAGCCGCTGCCTGGGAGGCTCGCTACGGTCCGGCGTGAAGAGTGGCGGAAAAGAGTGGGAGTCGAACCCACCGGGGACGTCTGACGCCCCCCACTGGTTTTGAAGACCAAGCGCGCCACCGGGCCGCGTTTCTTTTCCGTCGCACCAAGAGTGCGGTCCTCCCGGCCGCTCCGTCAACGTCCGTCTTTCCGTGCCCCGCCCGCGCCGAATACCTCGGCCGCTGGCCGCAGGATCCGGCGTTCGTTGCCGACGCGCCGGGTGAAGCGGACCCGGTCGAAATATTCCAGGATTTCGATCGCGAGATTGCGGCCGATCCCGGCCCGGTCGCGGAACGATGCCGCGGTGACCGCGCCTCCGGCGGACGCGCCTGCGGCGGCCTCCAGGCTTTCGGCCAGGCTGCGCAGGGCGGCAGGCAGGTAGTAGCGGTTCTTCGCCGCACCGACCACGAGGCCCAGCCTGGCCGCGCGGCTCAGAAAATTGGCGATCCGCCGCGTGTCCATCCCGGTTCGCTCGGCGATCTCGCTGACCAGGGGCGGACGAGTCCCGCCGTCCTCCAGCAACGGCTCGAGCCGTTTCCACAGCGCCTCGTCGGCGTCGGTCATGCGGGGTCGATGGCCGGGCAGACGAACCCGCGCGCCCTCCCGCCGGAGCACCCCGTCGCGTTCAAGCTGCGGTATGGCGAGCTTCAACAGGTCGACCGCGATGCGCGGTTCCATCGTGGAGCGCAGATTGGCCTCGGTCGGTCCCACCGAGTCCCGATTGCTCTCGTGCCAGCGGGAAAGCGCCGCCTCCACATCCGCCTTCAGGCGTGTCCAGCGCAGTTTCGAGAACGCAAAATCGCGATCCCCGTCGCCCAGGCGCACCATGTCGGTTGCGGCATAGATTTCTTCACGCGCCGCCTCGGTAAGGTTGCGGGCGCGAGCGAACCGACCGAGATCGACGGCGTTCATGTCGGTTTCCCCGGCGGCATCGACCGCCGCCTGCAGCGCCGCGCCCGGGTCCGGGCGCATCGCCGCCCTCAGGTAGGCGAGCCGGGCGGGCCGCGCGCGGCCGCGCGGCGGCGGCAGGATGTCGATTGTCGTTCCGCCGCCGATCGTCCGCGTTGTCGACTGGTCGCGCAGCACGAAACGATCCCCGTGCATCGCGCCGACCGGCTGGCTGAGCACCAGCTGGGCGAGGCCGGAGGAGCCCGGAGCGAGCGATGCGGTCTCGAGCAGCGCGAGCCGGCCGGTTACATCGACGGCCCCCAGATGCACGTGGACCGGCGTCCAGTGCGCCGTCGGGCGGGTTTCGTCGGCAAGGATACGAACGGTCGCATCGATCCGCTGAACGGGGATATGGGCGGCTTCGGCGACCAGCCAGTCGCCACGCGCCACATCGTCCTTGCCGACCGACTGACCGACGATGTTGAGTGCAAGCCGCTCCCCGGCGCGGCCGGCCTCCGCCGCCCGGTTCTGAGCATGAATGCGGCGGACGCGGACCGGGGCGCCGCGCGGCGAGAGCAGAAGCCGGTCGCCGACCGCGACGCTGCCCGAGAACGCGGTCCCGGTGATGACGAGGCCGGTGCCGACGATGGTAAAGGCCCGGTCGATGGCGAGGCGAAAATGGCCGCCGGCGGAGCGCCGCCGGATTGTCGCCGCCTGTGCCTCGAGATGTGCCTTCAGCGCGCCGACGCCGCCCCCCTCGACCGCGGACACCGGAAACTGGGGTGCGCCCTCGAGTCCCGTCTCATCCAGATACAGGGCCACTTCCTCGCCCACCTCGGCGACGCGCTCGGCATCCACCCGATCCGTCTTGGTGATCGCGACGGCCCCTTGCCGGACGCCCAGAAGATCGAGGATCGCGAGGTGTTCGCGGGTCTGCGGCATCACCCCGTCGTCGGCCGCGACGACCAGAAGCGCATAGTCGATCGCCGCCACGCCGCACAGCATGTTGCGGATGAACCGCTCGTGGCCGGGAACATCGACGAAGCCGAGCGTCCCGCCGTCCGCCAACGGCATGTAGGCGAAGCCGAGATCGATTGTCAGGTTGCGCCGCTTTTCTTCGGGCAGGCGGTCGGTGTCGATGCCGGTCAGCGCGCGCACCAGCGATGTCTTGCCGTGATCGACATGGCCCGCGGTCGCCACGATCATCGGCCGCGCGGGCCTCCGGTTCGCAGGTCCGCGAGCTGGGCCACGAAGGCGTCCTCGTCGTCGAGGCAGCGAAGGTCGAGCATCAGCGCGCCGTCCGCGATGCGCCCGATCACCGGCGCCGGTAGATGCGAGAAGGCCTCGGCGAGCCGTCCGAGCGCGCGGCCGCCCCGGCCGTCCTTCGGCGCGATCGCGATCGCGTGGCTCGGAATACTGGCGACCGGAAGCGCGCCGCTGCCGATCTGGCTAAGGCATGGCGCGGTCCCGACGGTAAAGCCTTCGCCGACGTTTTCGCGGACCGCGGGCGCTACCCTGTCGCAGAGCGCGGCGATTTCGTCCTGCCCGCGCGTGAGGTGGCGAAGCGTTGGCAGCCGCTTGGCCAGGCGATCGGGGTCGAGATAGAGCGCGAGCGTGGCCGATAGCGCGGCGACAGTCATCTTGTCCACCCTGAGCGCCCGCTTGAGCGGGTTCTGCCGGATCTTTTCGACCAGGTCGGCGCGCCCGGCGATCAGACCCGCCTGTGGGCCGCCGAGAAGCTTGTCGCCGCTGAAGGTGACGAGATCGGCGCCGGCGGCGAGCGTCTCCGCCACCGTAGGCTCGTGCGCCAGGCCGTAGCGTTCGAGCCGGATGAGGGCGCCGCTTCCGAGGTCCACTGCAAAGGGGACGCCGCGCTCCCTCGCCAGCGCCGCCAGAGCGGTTTCGGGAACCTCTGCCGTGAACCCCTGGATCGCGTAATTGCTGGCGTGCACCTTCATCACCAGCGCGGTTTCCTCGTCGATCGCCGCCTCGAAGTCCCGGAGATGGGTGCGGTTGGTGGTGCCGACCTCGCGCAGGATGCAGCCGGCCTGCGCCATGATGTCGGGCATGCGGAACGCGCCGCCGATTTCCACCAGCTCGCCGCGCGAGACCGGCACTTCCCGACCGCGGGCGAGTGTCGAGAGGACAAGGAGGACCGCGGCGGCGTTGTTGTTGACAACCGTTGCTGCCTCCGCGCCGGTCAGCTGTCTGATCAGTTCCTCGATATGGCTGTCGCGGTCGCCGCGGCCGCCCCGGCGGACATCGTATTCGAGCGTGGACGGTTGCCCGGCCGCCCCGACCGCCGCCTCGATCGCCTCTGCGGCCAGGCTGGCTCGCCCGAGATTGGTGTGCAGCACGGTGCCGGTCAGGTTGAAGACGGGTTTGAGGGAAGGTGCCGCCGCCGCGGCCGCGTGCGCCTCGATCCGAGCGGCGAGGGCGGCAGTTTCCATAACCCCGGAATCGGTTTCGACGCCCGCAGCGATTGCACACCGGACCTTGTCCAGGATGCTGCGCACCGCCTCGACGACCAATGCGCGGCCGTGGCGTTCCGCCGCGGCCCTGAGAGCGGGGGTCTCGAGCAGCCGGCCGACCGACGGGATCGCCGATCGCGGCAATGACCTGTTCTTCGGCATGGTCCGAAAGGGTAGCACGGGGCCGGCCGGCCGGCGATCAGCGCAGCCGGATCATCCGTTCGATCCCGATATCGCGTGCGTGCGTATCGACGACCATGCCGCGGAACGGTTCATGGTGCCGGGCGATGAACTCCTCGCGTTCGCCGAGCCGTTCGGCGTGGCGGGCGGCCATTTCGCTGGCTTCCGCGAGGATCGCGTCCTCGTCGATGGTCAGCACCTGGCCGTCGCGCACCGTCTGGTGTCCATCGATCCAGACGTGTTCGGTGCCTGCGCCCTGCTCGTAAAACAGGACATGACGCCAAGGATCGCCCATCGGCATGTGCCAGTGGCTGCGGGTATCGAGGACCAGTATGTCGGCCCGCGCCCCCGGGGCCAGGATGCCGATCTGCCCCGGCTCGCCCATGGCCCGCGCGCCGGCCGACATGGCGAGTGCGAGCATGCCCGGCGCGTCGATCCACCTGTCCGGATCGGGCTCTGTCAGGCGCGAGAGATAGGTGGCGACCCTGACGATCTCGATCAGGCCGGCCGGGCCGCAATTGGAACCGTCCGAGCCAAACGCCACCGGAATGCCGGTCTCGGTGAGGCGCAGCATCGGGCAGACGCCGGAGCCCAGCATCATGTTCGACGGCGCCGGGTGGACAACGGTCAGCCCGGCCTCGCGCGCGGCCGCGATGTCGTCCTCCGCCGACCAGACGAAATGCGCGAAGGAACACTTTTCGTCGACAATGCCGAGCCTTGCCAGCCGCGCGACGAAACCCTCGGCGCTGTCCCGCCGACGCATCGCCGCCTGGGTCTTGGCTTCCAGCATGTGAGTATGGAGACCCAGTCCGGTGCGCCGCTTGGCGTCGGCGGTCATTTCGAGCAGTTCGTCGCTGCAGCGTTGCGGTCCGTCCACGCCGAGCAGCAGGCCGATGCGGCCATTCGCGGTCTCCAGCGTGCCGAGAGCGGCGTCGATGGTCGGAAAATAGGCCGCAGCGTCGGGCCGGCTCATGCCCGCGTAGTAATCCTGCAGCCCGCTGGGCAGGCGGGCCCGGTCGATCGGTACGGTGTCGAGGTAGGGGAGGTCCGCGAACATGGGGGCGATGCGCGCACGCAGTCCCGCATCGCGGTATCCCGCCGCGACCGCTTCCAACCCTTCCGGAGTGAGTTGCGGCCGCTCCGAATAGTGGTCGATCACCGAGGTGACGCCCGATTTCAGGAGGGTGATGCAATCGACCTGGGCGGACACGAAGATCTCGCGCGCCGTCCGGTCGCTGCCGCCCGAGATGGCGCGGATCATGTAGAGGTCGAGCGGCACCGCATCCACCGTGCCCTTGAGCAACGCGGTGTAGGAATGCGAATGGGCATTGATCAGCCCCGGCATGACGATGCGGCCGGCGGCCGCGATCGTCGTGACGGCGGTGCCCGGCGGCGGCGCAAAACCGCCTTTCTCGCAAACCGCGCGGATCTCGCCGCCCTCGAACCAGACTTCGCCGTCCTCTATGGTCCGGCTGCTGCCGTCGAAGGGCAGCACGGTTCCGCCGCGGATTGCGGTAAGGCCGCGCTTGTTGCCGTCTGCGATCGGTTCGGGCATGAAGGAACTCTTCGTCCGAACCAGGGCTCTTGTCAATCGACCCGACGATGCAACGCACACAGATAACCGACGCGGTTGCGGCAATCCTCCGCGATCTGATCGCCATCCCTTCGACCGAGCCGCCGGGCGACACCACGGCGATCTGCGCCTACGCGGCCGAGCGGCTGGCGCGGGCGGGATACGCGGTGGAGACATTGTCGCGCGCAGAAGGGATCGCCAACACGGTGGCGCGAATGGGCGCTGGCAAGCCGTCCGTGGTCTTCAACGCTCACGCCGACACGGTCGATGTCGGCGACTGGGCGGACTGGCGCACCGACCCGTTCGTCGCCACAGAAGTCGACGGCAACCTGCACGGTCTCGGCGCCGGCAACTGCAAGGCGTCGATGGCGATCCAGCTCTGGCTTGCCGAGCGGATCGCCGACGCCGGCGGGCCGCGCACGGGGGAAGTGGTGTTCACCTTCGTCGGCGACGAAGAGAATCTCGGGTCGAACGGTCTCGCCTTTCTCCGCGAGAAGAAGATCGTGGAGCCCGATTGTCTGATCCTCGGCGCGCAGACTCAACTCCAGGCCATTGCCGAGGAGCGCGGCGTTTTCTGGGTCCGGCTGACCTCCCGCGGCCGCGCCGCCCATGCCGGCGATCCCGGGGCCGGCGACAACGCCATCCTCCGCATGATGCGGTTGATCGAGGCGCTGCGGCGCGAGATCGAACCCCGGCTGTCGGTGCGCCGGCGCGGCGGCCTCAAATCCACCATGAACATCGGAACCATCCGCGGCGGGCACAACACCAATGCGGTGCCCAGCGAGTGTGTGATCGAGATCGACCGGCGTACCCTGCCGGAGGAGAAGATCGATGAGGCGTTCGCCGAAATGGGTGCTGCCCTTGCCGCGTCGGGCGAGCCGGATGCGAGTTACGCGCTCGAGTTTCTCACCGGCACCAACGGTTTTGCCTCGCCCGCGAATGCTCCTTGCATTGCCGCCTTTCACCGCGCCATCGAGCAGGTAACCGGCGCGCCGCCGCGCGACATCGTGGCCGTAGGGGCGAGCGACGGGCGCTACTTCGCGGATGACGGGATCGAGATACTGACCTTCGGCCCCGGCGACGCCCATGCGGGCCACGCAGCGAACGAGTCCGTTCCGCTCGCCGAACTGGCGCCCGCCGCCGAGATTCAGTTCGCCGTCGTCGAGACCCTGGTCGGGCTCGGTTAATCCGGCCGGAAGGCGGTGATCGCCGCGGTCGTCTTGTCCGTGTTGCGCGGCGCGGGCTCGGGCATGTTCTGGACCACCGGCCGGCCCCAGCCCGGCGTTCCGACCAAGCCCCCGTCGTGCACCACGATTCTGCCGCGGACCAGCGTGTGGACCACGCGGCCCTTCGTCGCGAACCCGTGCCACGGCGTCATGCGGCTCCTGGAATGGAGGGCGTCGCGCGAAATCTTCCCCTCGGCCGCGAGATCGACGATGGCGATGTCGGCGTCCGAACCGGGTGCGATCGCCCCCTTGCGCGGGTAACAGCCCCAGGCCCGCGCCGGCGCCGCGGCGGACCATTCGACATACTGGTTGATGGTGAGCCGGTTCTCGTTCACCTGGGTGAGCATGATCGGCATCTGGGTTTCGACGCCCGGAAAGCCGCACTCGCATTCCCAGATGCTGTTGGACGCCTTTTCGGCCGGCAGGTGGGGGGCGTGATCGGTGGCGATCATGTCGATCGTCCCGTCGTGGAGCGCGGCCCAGAGCGCCTCGGGGTGGCCCTTCTCGCGGATCGGCGGGTTGACCCTGAGTTGCCCGCCCAGCGCATCCATGTCGTCGACCGAGAAGATCAGATATTGCGGACAGGTCTCGACGGTCACATCCACGCCGCGGTCCTTGGCGCGCCGGACGAGATCGAGCCCGTCCGCCGAACTCTTGTGCGCGATATGCAGCCGCGCCCCGGTCCACTCGGCGAAGGCGGTCGCCCGTCCGACCGCCTCGATGGCGCAGATCTCCGGGCGGGCGGCGAGGTGGGCGCGCGCGTCGTTGCGCCCGGCCTCCTTCAACCGCGTTTCGCGGCGGGCCATGATCGAGGGGTTCTCGGCATGGACCGTGCAGCGCACGCCGAGCCCGGCGAGAATCTCGAAGCCCTCAAGCATCGCCCCGTCCGAGGGGGCGGGGAGATCGCCGAAGGTGTTTCCCATGAAACACTTGAAACCGCTGACCCCGGCGCGGACCAGATCCTCGAGCAGGTCGATATTGTCCTCGTCGAGCAGGCCGTAAATTCCGTAGTCCACATGCGCCTGCCTGCCCGCGCGCGCCTGCTTGTCGCGCAGCGCCTCCAGAGTCCCGGTCGGAGGGCGCGTGTTGGGCATCTCGAAGACGGTGGTGGTTCCGCCGCAAGCCGCGGCCGCCGTGCCGGTCTCCCAGTTTTCCTTGTAGTCGTAGCCCGGCTCGCGGAAATGGACGTGGCTGTCGACCGCACCGGGGAGGATGTGGAGGCCGTCCGCATCGATGGTCTGGTGAGCCGGCGGCGACATTTCGCCGGCCGCTATGCCGACGATCCTCTCGCCGTCGATCGCAATATCGGCCTCTATTGTCGCTTCGGGCGAAACCACAACGCCGCCCCGGATCAGCATATCGACCGTTTTCATTGGTCCCACCCTCATATCACCCAGCCGCCATCGACGGCAATGTCCTGGCCGGTGATGTTACGGGCGCGTTCGCTGGCGAAAAAGAGCACTGCCTCGGCGACGTCGGAGGCGGTCGAGATTCGCTTGAGCGCGTATTCGTCCTCATGCTGTCGGCGCGCCTCCTCGACCGAAATGCCGAGCCGTTCAGCGCGTTCGGCGCAGACCTTGCGGAAGCGCGGCCCGTCCACCATGCCCGGGCATACGCAGTTCACGTTGATGTTGTGCGGCCCGACCTCGAGCGCTGTCGACTTGGTGATTCCCCGCAACCCCCACTTCGAGGCGGAATAGGCCATCCGGCCCTGGCGGCCGCGCAGCCCGAACGTCCCGCCCACATTGACGATCTTGCCGTAGCGCCGGGCGATCATATGCGGGATGACCGCCCGCATCGTCAGCCACGCCCCCTTCATGTTGAGCTCTACGATCTCGTCGAACTCGTCCGGTTCGGTCTCCCAGGACGAGCGTCCGAGCGGACCGGTCCCGCCGGCGACGTTGACCAGCACGTCGATCCTGCCGTAGGCCTCGATCCCCGCCTCGACGGCGGAAGCCGCCGCGCCCGCGTCGGTGACGTCGCAGGGCGCGACGATTGCGCGGCGGCCTATCGCCTCGACCTCCCCGGCGACCGGCGCAATAGCCGCGATGTCGCGTCCGGCAAGCACGAGATCGGCGCCCTCCTGCGCGAACCTTCTCGTGATTTGCGATCCCATGCCTTTGGCCGGGCCCGTGATGAGCACCGCTTGGTCGTCGAAATCGGCCATTGTTCCGCCTTCCTCTCCGGCCGGACGAGCGTAAGCCCGCGGTCCCGGCCCCGGCAAATTCCAATTCGAGCGAAAATGCTCTAGTCAATCGGCCGACGAACCGCAATGATCGGCGGAATGGTTCGAGACCGTCGGCGCTGTGCCGCGGTCTGCACGGGAGAACGAAGGATGTCTTGGTCAGACAGTGAGATCGCCGCCCTGGTCGAGCCCGACCGGGTGCATCGGAAGGCCTATGTGGACCCCGGGATCTTCGATCTCGAGATGGAACGGATCTTCGAGCGGCTGTGGATCTATATCGGCCACGAGAGCCAGGTGAAGAACCCGGGGGACTATTATCTCGCCCGTGTCGGACGCCAGCCGCTGATGATGACGCGCGACTGGAACGGCGAGATCAACGTCCTCTACAACCGTTGTCCGCACCGCGGTGCGCAGATCTGCTCCGCGCGCAAGGGTAACGCCGGCAAGTTGTTCCGCTGCTCCTACCACGCCTGGATGTTCGAGCTCGACGGCCGACTCGACAGTGTGCCCGGCGTCAAGGGCTATGACGGCACGCGGTTCGCCGTCGACAACCCGGATTTCCATCTTCGCAAGGCGCCGCGGGCCGATAACTATCGCGGCTTCTGGTTCGCCTCGCTCGCAGACGAGGGCCCCGATCTCGAAACCCATCTCGGGCGGGCAAAACTTGCGCTCGACCAGCTTATCGACCGTTCCCCCGACGGCGAGATCGAGGTGGTCGGCGACTGTTTCCATATGATCCAGCAGTCGAACTGGAAGATCTTCCTGGAAAACCAGATCGATGTTTCCCATCCCGGCGCGACCCACGAATCGACCGGCGCGGCCGCGCGCAGCATCGAGAACGAGATGAAGCGGGGCGGAGAGGAGCCGCCGATGTCGTACGGCTTCCTGTCCGATTTCGTGCGCCACGGCATCGACGGGTGGGACAAGTTCGGCACCACCGGGCTCCCGCAGGGCCACTGTACGCTCGAGGGATATATGGGGCTGCGCCCGGACGACCCGGATACCACCGAATATGTCAGGCGCATGTACGAGTCCTACGGCGAGGAGAAGGCCGAGGAGATCCTCGGCGTCGACCTTCACCATGTGCTGCTGTATCCGTGCAACTCGGTGCAGCCGCCGCTGCAGCAGCTTCGCACCATCCGGCCGCTCGGCCCCAACCGGACGCTGAGCGAGATCTGGCACTTCCGCATGAAAGGCGCCCCCGAGGCGATCTATCAGCGCTCGCTCGCCTACTACTATTTGGTCAATTCACCCTCGACGATGGTCAATGCCGACGACCTGTTCAACTGGTGGAAGTGTCAACACGGGCTCGAGAGCAACGGCGTCGAATGGGTGAGTTTCCACCGCAACGCGGGCCAGGACAGCGAGAAGGGCGGGATCATGTACTCCGCGCCGTCGTCGATGAGCGAACTCCCGATGCGCTCCATGATGCATGCCTGGAAGAGCTACATGACCGCCAACGGCGCGGGGAGGTAGGACGGTGGGCGGAGCAGCGGAAAGGCTGGCGGCGGGCGACCGGTTTTCGGCCGCCGAGGTGAGCATCGAGACGCAGCTCGCCGTCGAGCGGTTTCTCTACCGGCAGGCGGAAATCCTCGACGAGAAGCGCTGGAACGACTGGCTCGCGCTGTTCACCGAGGACGGCCGCTACTGGATGCCGGTCAGCGACGACCAACCCGACGGCGACGGGGTCCCCAACATCTTCTGGGAAGACCTCAACCTGATGAAGATGCGCATCCGCCGAAACGACCATCCCCAAGCGCACAGCCAAGCGCCGCAGAACCGCCTTTGCCACGTCGTTTCCAACATCATCGTCGAATCGGAGGATGCGAACGGCGATGTCGTCGTGCGCTCGCGCTTTCACTGCGCGGAATATCTGCGCTACGACGTCCGCAGCTTCACCGGCAAGTACCGCCACTACCTGAAGAAGACCGAGAACGGGTACCGGATCGCGCTCCAGCGGGTCGATCTGGTCAACCGCGAAGGACCCTACGAATACGTGATCCAGTGGTGGCTGTAGGACCGCTTGTCCGGGACGCCGGATGACCGCTGCCGACGCGGCACAGGATTCCGCACCGGTCGATTTCATCCGCGGCATTGTCAGGGACGACATTGCCGCGGGCCGGACCGCGGTGGTCACGCGCTTTCCGCCCGAACCCAACGGCTATCTTCATATCGGCCACGCCAAGTCGATCGTCCTCAATTTCGGCGTCGCCCGGGAGTTCGACGGGCGTTGCCATCTTCGCTTCGACGACACCAACCCGGCGAAGGAGGAGGCCGAGTTCATCGATTCGATCGCAGCCGATGTCCGCTGGCTCGGCTACGACTGGCGGGAGCATCTTTACTTCGCCTCGGATCATTTCGAGCGCCTCTACGAATGGGCCGAACACCTGGTGCGCGAGGGCAAGGCCTATGTCGACGATTCGAGCGCGGAGGAAATCCGCACGATGCGGGGCACGCTGACCGAGCCCGGTATCGAGAGCCCGTGGCGGGGCCGTTCGGCGGCGGAAAATCTCGACCTGCTGCGGCGGATGCGGGCCGGCGCGTTCGCCGACGGCGCCTGCGTCCTGCGTGCGAAGATCGACATGGCGTCGGGAAACATCAATCTGCGGGATCCGGTGCTCTACCGAATCCTGCGGGCGCGGCATCCGCGCACCGGCGAGGACTGGTGCATCTATCCGACCTACGACTTTGCGCACGGCCAGTCCGATGCGATCGAAGGGGTGACCCACTCGCTCTGTACGCTCGAATTCGCCGACCACCGTCCGCTCTACGATTGGCTGATCGACAACCTGCCGGTGCCGAACCGGCCCCGCCAATACGAATTCGCGCGCCTCAACCTCACCCACACCGTGTTATCCAAGCGTCGCCTGGTCCGGCTGGTCGAGGGCGGCCATGTCGCGGGCTGGGACGACCCGCGAATGCCGACGCTCGCCGGTCTGCGCCGGCGCGGCGCGCCGGCGGCCGCGATCCGCGACTTCATCGGGCGGATCGGTCTGGCGCGGGCGGACAACCTCGTCGATGTGGCGCTTCTCGAACACTGCATAAGGGATGAACTCAACGGCGCCGCCGAACGCCGGCTCGCCGTGCTGCGTCCTCTCAAGGTGGTGATCGAGAACTATCCGGCAGGCAAGACCGAGATGCTGCCGGCGGTCAATAATCCGAACGACCCTGACGCCGGTCACCGCGAGATCCCGTTCTCGCGCGAGATCTGGATCGACCGGGACGACTTCATGGAAGATCCGCCGCGCAGGTTCCACCGGCTGGGGCCGGGGCGCGAGGTGCGGCTCCGCTTCGCCTATCTCATCGTCTGCACCGGCGTCGAAAAGGGCGAGAACGGAGAGCCTGTCCTGCTGCGCTGTACCTACGATCCGGCAACCCGCGGCGGCAGCGCTCCGGACGGCCGCAAGGTGCGCGGCACCATCCACTGGGTTTCGGCACTGCACGCCGCACCCGCCGAGGTCCGGCTCTACGACCATCTCTTTTCGGCGCCGGAGCCCGGTGCGGGAGGCGATTTCCTCGATGACCTCAACCCGGACTCGCTGACCGTTCTGGAGAACTGCCGGGTCGAGCCGTCGCTTGCGGATCCCGGCTCCGAGGCGGTGCAGTTCGAGCGTCAGGGTTACTTCTTCCCGGACCCCGACTCGCGCCCCGGCCATCCTGTTTTCAACCGGATCGCGGGGCTTCGCGATACGTGGGCGCGGATTCGGGAACGGGGGGCGTGATGGCGGGAACACCGGGTTATTTCCGCGGCAAGACCGTCCTCATCACCGGGGCGGCGAGCGGGATCGGCCGGGCGACGGCCGGTATCTTCGCCCGCGAAGGCGCCAACATTGTCGCGGCCGATATCGACGCCGCCGGGGCCGGGGAAACGGCGGCGGGGGTGACGGCGATCGCGGTCGCGGGGGACGTGACGCGGCGCAGCGCCGTCGATGCGATGGTCGCCGCCGGAATCGAAGCCTTCGGCGGCATCGATTTCCTGTTCAACAGCGCCGGAGCGGCGGGCCGCCGCGCGCCCTTTCTCGATATCGATGCGGCGCTGTGGCGGGAAACCTACGCCCTCAACGTCGACGGCACCTTCCATACCATGCAGGCCGTCCTTCCCCATATGCTGGACCGCGGCGACGGGGTGATCGTCAACATGGCAAGCATGGCGCACCGCCGCGGCGGTCCCGGGCATTCGATCCACTACGCTTCCGCGAAGGGCGCGGTCGTGACGATGACGATGGGGGTCGCGCGCGAGTTCGCGGACCGCGGCATTCGCGCCCTTTCCATCTCGCCCGGACCGGTCGACACGCCGTTCCAGGCGGCCGCCGCGACCTCGCCCGAACTCGCCGCGCGGATGCTGGATGACGTGCCCATGAAGCGTTTCGGGACGCCGGAGGAGATCGGCGAACTGGTGCTGTTCCTTTGCTCGGACGCTTGCCCTTTCATGACCGCGGACACGGTCTATGCGAACGGCGGCGGCGGTTGGCGGTGACGAGGCAGCAACATGGTGCGGGTCGATACGCCCGCCTATCCTGGCGGGCGGACAACGCGGCCGCACCTTGCGTCCCGGGTTAGCGGGAGAGGAGGAAACATGGCGGGAAATCGTTTCGACGTCGACGGCCAGGTGGTCATCATCACCGGTGCGGGCCAGGGGATCGGCCGCGAATACGCGCTCGCCTTCGCCGAGGCGGGAGCGATCCCGGTTCTCGCCGAGATCAACCGGAACAACCTCGAGAGCGTCGCGGAGGAAGTGCGCGCCCGGGGCGGAACGCCGCTGGCGGTCGAAACCGATATCGGGTCGCCCGAATCGGTCCAGGCGATGGCGGCAAGGACGCTCGAAACCCACGGGCGGATCGACGTCCTGATCAACAACGCTGCCGTATTCGCAACCATCGAGCGCCGGAAATTCTACGAGATTCCCTATGACGAGTGGAACAAGGTGATCCACGTGAACATCACCGGTTCCTACCTGTGCGCCGCCGCGGTCACGCCGGCGATGCGCGAGGCGCGGCGGGGCCGGATCATCAACATTTCCTCCGGCACCGTTCCCCAGGGGGCGCCCGGGTTCCTGCACTATGTCTCGTCGAAAGCCGCGATCGTCGGCATGACGCGGTCGATGGCGCGCGAACTCGGCGACGACAACATCAATGTCAACGCCGTCATGCCCGGGTACACGGAAACCGAGATCGACCACGCGAGTGCGGACGATGCGCTGCGCAGCTATATCCAGCAGAAGCGGATTCTGAAACGCCCGGAGACCCCGGACGATCTGATCGGGCTGGTGCTGTTCCTGGCCTCGCCGGCGAGCGCATTCATTTCCGGCCAGTGCATCGCCTGCTGCGGCGGCGAGGTGATGCTTTAGACCGGGGCGGCGCGCGGCAGCGAACGGGGTGCGCCGCGTGGTCAGGCTCGACAGGATCTATACCGGTGGCGGCGACCGGGGCGAGACGTCGCTTTCCGACGGCACCCGTATCCGCAAGCGTGCCCCGCGCACCGCAGCGATCGGCGATATCGACGAGGCCAATGCCGCCATCGGGCTGGCCCGCCTGCATGTCGGCGAGGGCGAAGCGGCCGAAGTCCTCGCCCGCATCCAGAACGACATGTTCGATCTGGGCGCCGATGTCGCCACCCCCGGCGACGGGACCGATGACGGAGACCGGCCGGTGCTTCGTATCTCGGAGGCGCAGGTCTCGCGGCTGGAGCGGGAAATCGACGCCGTATCGGCCGGGCTCCAGCCCCTCGCCTCGTTCGTGCTGCGCAGCGGGAACGGCGCGGCAGCCCATCTCCACCACGCCTGCACCGTGGCGCGCCGGGCCGAACGCTCGCTCTGGGCGGTTGCCGCTTCGGAGTCGGTGAACCCGGCCGCACTCACCTATCTCAACCGGCTCTCCGACCTCCTCTTTGTCCTCGCGCGCGACGCCAACGACGGCGGCGCCGCAGATGTCCTGTGGCGGCCCGGTCTCAACCGCGGCTGAACCCTACGCCATTCACACCGCGAGCCAGCCGCCGTCGATTGCGAGCGTGTGGCCGGTAACCATCGAGGACGCCTTGCTGGCGAGATAGAGTATGCCCCCCGCCAGTTCCTCGGGCTCGCCGAAGCGGCCGAGTGGCGTCCGCGCCTGGATTTCGGCGACCACTTCCGGCCGGCGTTGGCGCATGTCGGCGCCCAGATTGGTGTAGAAGAAGGTGGGCGCGATGGCGTTGACGCGGATGCCGCGGCCCGCCCATTCGACCGCCAGCGATCGGGTCATGTTGACGATCGCTCCCTTGGTCGCCTGGTAGGGGATGTGGGGGAAGATGGCGTTGGCCCGGAACCCCATGATGGAGGCTATGGAAATAATTCTCCCCTCGCCTTGGGCCAGCATGTACCTCGCCGCCCGCCGGGCGCAGGCGAACGGGGCGGTCATGTTGACCTCGACCACCGCGTCCCAGTCCTCGTCCGGCATGGTTTCGGTCGGCCCCCGGCGGGCGATTCCAGCGTTGTTGATCAGGATCTGAAGCCCGCCGAACTGCTCTGCCGCGGCGTCGATAACCGTATCGATACGCTTGCGGTCGGCCACATCGAGTTGCCATGCCTGGGCCACGCCGCCGGCCTCGCGGATTTCCCGTACGACCCGCTCGGCGGCCGCCTCGTCGACGTCGGTCACCGCGACCCGTGCGCCGGCGCCGGCAAGGGCAAGCGCGGCGATCCGGCCCAGCCCGCCGCCCGCTCCGGTGACGAACGCGGTGTCTCCGTCGATGCGAAAGAGAGTCTCGATCGAAACCTTGGCGAAGCCCGACATCATCGTCTCCCTGAAACCCGGATCGGATCATTCTCCGCCCGACGGGGCGGAATGTCGAAACCCCGCCGCCTCAACCGTCGAGCGGCGGTCTCCGGTCCAGCAGCCCGGCGGCGCGCTCGAAGGCATGCGCCGCACGCAGGACGGTCGCCTCGTCCCAGTGCCGTCCGGCAATTTGCGCTCCGATCGGCATCCCGTCGTCGGAGAAACCCGCCCGCACCGAGAGGCAGGGATGCGCGGTGAGATTAAACGGAATGCCGATCGTCGGTACGTCGATAAAGGGGAAGGGTTCGGTATCGTCGAGCGGCGGCGCCGGGGTCAGCATACCGGCGGTGACCACGATGTCGCAGCGCGCGAGCACCGCCTCCAGTTCGGCAAGCAATTCGGTTCGCCCGCGCTGCGCCTGGATGTAATCGACCGCGCGGAACAGGCTGCCCAGCATCAGCCGGTTGCGGGCGAGGCGTCCGTAGCTTTCCCACTGTGTTTGCAGGCGTTCCTCGTGGATCGCAAAGGCTTCGGCCGGTACCAGAACGCGGCCCGCCGCGTGCCAATCGATCAGCGGCGATACGGAAACTTCCTCGACTTCCGCGCCGAGACGGGACAGCGTTCCCGCGACTCCGTCAATCGCTGCTGCGATATCCGGAGGCGAGGCGAAGTCGTCGGTGTAGAAGTGCCGGATCAGGCCGACCCTGAGGCCTTTCACCCCGTGCTCCAGACCGGCCGTGTAGTCCGGCACGGCGACATCGGCGCTCATCGGGTCGCGCGGATCGAATCCGGCGAGGACCTGCAGCATGATTGCCGCGTCTTCGCTGGTTTGCGTCATGGGTCCCACGCAGTCGAAGGAATAGGTGAGAGGCATGTCGCCGTAGGCGCTGACGCGGCCGATTGTGGGTTTCAGACCGGCGATGCCGCAGAATGCCGCGGGCAGGCGGATCGACCCCCCCGCGTCGGTCCCCAGAGCGCCAAGGCAAAGCCCCGCGGCGACGGCGGTTCCGGATCCGCTCGACGACCCGCCGGTGATCCGCGCCACGTTCCACGGGTTGAGAGCCGGCGGGAAGGGCGGTTCGGTCGACGGTCTGCCGCCGAAAGTGAACTCGTAGGTATTGAGTTGGCCAAGAAGGACGGCGCCGGCTTCCCTGAGCCGGGTGATGACGCCCGCATCCTCGTCCGCCTCGAAATCGATCGTCACGCGCGAATTGGAGGTCGTCTTCTTTCCCTTCCAGTAGAACACGTCCTTCAGCGCAATCGGAATGCCGTGGAGGGGGCCGAGGTCGATGCCCCGGTCCAGCATCTCTTGCGCCTCGCGCGCTGTTGCCATGGCCTCGTCGGCGAAAACCCGATGGTAGGCGTGCAGTCCGGGATCGTAACGCGCGATCCGGTCGAGACAGAGCGTCGTGACATCCACCGGCGACATTGTCCCGTCGCGAAAACCGCGCGCGGCTTCCGCGATCGTCGGCCACTCAGGTGTCATCAGGGGATCCCGGCGGGGTGAAATGGGGAAGAGTGCGGACTTCCCAGTTCCGTGCCGGCCGGCGGGTACGCGCGGCAAGCTTCATGAGCGTGCTGTAGGCGGCGCGGAGGTCGGCCTTTTCGTCCTCGGAGACCGGAACCCCGGAGGCGTCGATCAGCGCCTCGAACATCGCATCCTGCTTCGGCTCGGTCATAGGGGTGGCCTCATCCGGTCGGATCGATCGGCGTCGCGACGGCGGAGCGCGCCTCGATCACCTCGCCGGCGGCGAGCAGGCGCTCCTCGCCGAAGCGGGCGGAGACGATCTGGACCCCCACCGGCACGCCGTCGGCGAGGTCCACCGGCACCGAGAGGCCCGGCAGGCCGAGCAGCGAGACGGCGAGTAACGGCCCATGTGCGTCGAGCATCTCACGCACCGCGTCATCGCCCTTCTGGTCGTGGTCGATCGGGTAGGGGCGCTGCCACGAGATCGGCATGACCACGATGGGAAAGCGTTCGAAAAACCCGTTCCAGTCGCGCAGCATGGTGGTCCGCTCGGCGAGCGCCCGAACGTAACTCGAATAGTCGAGTTCGCCGGCGTAGGCGCGCACCGAGGCGCGGGCGCGCTTCACCGCCGGGTCGCCGAATTTCTCGATGCCGCTCGACGATGCCGCGCGTTCCGCCGGCGTTGCGGCGCGTTCCTCGGCCATGAGCACCGGCCAGAAAAGGCCGGCCGCCTCCTCCAACCGGGGCGGGGCCGCTTCCTCGACATCGTAGCCCGCGCCTTCCAGCCAGGCGCCCGCCTTGTCGACCGCTTCGGCGACCGCCGGATCGGCGTCGGGCCGGGAAGCGAGGACGGCGGCGCGCCCGCGGCCCCGCCGCTCCTGTGCGGCGAGCGGCACCGGCACCGACCAAGGGTCGCGCGGGTCGGGCGCCGCCAGCGCCTCGAGACCGAGGCGGATGTCTCCGACGGTGCGCGCAAGCGGGCCCTGGACGTTCGCCATCTGGGACGAGATCCCGCGCTCCTCGGCGGCAGAAGGGTTGAAATCCGGCACCCGCCCGAGACTCGGGCGCAAACCGGCGACGCCGCAAGCATAGGCCGGGTAGCGCACCGAACCGGCGCGGTCGTTGCCATGCCCGATCGGTCCGATGCCGGCTGCGACGGCGGCGGCAGCCCCGCCGCTCGACCCGCCCGGGGTGCGCTCCGGATCCCAGGGATTGAGCGTCCGCCCATGCAGGTCGTTGTCGGTGAAATAGCGCGTCGAAAAGCCGGGGACGTTGGTCCGCCCGAGAATCACCGCGCCCGCCTTGCGCAGGTTGGCCACCGGAATGCTGTCTTCGGCGACCGGCGTGTTGGCGAATGCGGTTACGCCGTTGGTGGTGGGCCGCCCGGCGTAGTCGACGTTGATCTTGACCGTTACCGGCACCCCGTGGAGGACCCCCGGCGTGTCGCCCCGCCGCATCGCCTCGTCCGCCCGGTCGGCGGCCGCCAGCGCCTCTTCGGCGAGGATATCGACAACGGCATTGATGCGCGGATTAACCGCATCGAGCCGCGCGAGGCAGCTTTCCGTCGCCTCGCGGCTCGAGATCGCGCGCGTCCGGATGCCGCGGGCAAGCCGTTCCGCCGTCCAGCGCCACAATTCGTCGCCCATGCCAGCCCTCTCGTGTGCCCGGTGTTGCCCGCTTCGCCCATCGTCTAGTTTACGGCGATGGACGCCCTGCCGGAAGCATACACGGACTGGATGCTGGCCGAGTTCCGGGACGCCCCGGTGACGGCCCTCCTTGGCGCGCAGGCGATATCCTACGATGCCGCCAGCGGCGTGTTCAAAGTCGGGTTCGCGGGCAAGAGCGAGTTCTGCAACATGCTGGGCACGATCCAGGGCGGCATGATCACCGCGATGCTCGACACCGCCATGTCGTTTGCCGCGCTCGCGCGGGTCGGTCCGGCGTTTCGCGTGCCGACGCTGGAGATCAAGACGACCTACGTCGCGCCCGCCCGCCCCGGCCGGCTGATCGGCGAAGGCTGGACGGTGCGGACGGGAAGAACGGTCTCTTTCATGGAAGGCCGCCTGCATGACGCCGCGGGCGCCCTGATCGCCGCGGCGACGGGGACAGCGCGCGTGCGCCGGTTCAGGGGTTGAGAAGAACCGGCCCGGCGCCCGCGGACACGCGCCGCCGTCTTCTGCCGCGCGGCCCTAATCCTTCGCGTAGGGGTTCGCGACGAGTTTGTTTTTTGGATCGTTGACGCCGGTGGGCGGCGTGGGGTTGTAATGCTCCGGCTTGTGGGCGCCGTTCGCCAGCCGCGCTTGCGCCTCGGCCGGGGTTTCAATCTGCTCCTTCGCCGCCAGGGCCTGCTTGCGGTCGACCGCGAACGGCTTCGCCGAATCCGGCGGCGGCATCATGCTCGCGTGGTAGTAGGCCATCTTCTGCTTCGACGGATCGAGCTTGCGCGACGGATCGATGTCCCGCCGGTTGGTCGCCTTGGGCGCGGTGGCGACGCCGTCGATCACTTCGTGGTCGAACCACCATTTCTTCACCGGGTTGCGTTTGCCGTTGCCGAGAACATCGTCCAGCCATGCCGCGACCGGCACCATCGCCGGTTTCAGGAACATCGCGTTGATGCCGAGCCAGCTCGCCATCCGGGTCAACAGCGGGCCGTCGGCATCGACCACCTTGTTGAGCGGGCAGGTCTTCATGCAGCGCCCGCAGGCGGAGCCCTTGACGTTGGTCAGGCGGTAGCGCGTGCAGCGTTCGACATCCGGTTTCCAGATCTCGTAGCCGTTGAACATCACCTTGTCGCCCCAGGGGATCGCGTCGCAGGGGCATTCGCGGGCGCATTTGAAACAGTTGTTGCAAAAATACTGGAGGCCGAAATCAATCGGCTTGTCCGGCACCAGCGGCATGTCGGTAGTCAGGACCACGGTCTTGAGCCGCGGGCCGAGAAACGGATTCAGGATCAGCTCGCCGATCCTCGACAGTTCGCCCAGTCCGGCCCACAACACCAGCGGGATATGCAGCACGTCGCTGTCGGCGTTGGTCTGCGATCGCGCGGGGAAGCCGCTCGCGCGCAATTGATCGGCCATGACCGAGGCGATCTCTGCGCCCCGCAGGTAGGCGCGCATCGACTGGGCGCCGGAAATCCAGTCGTCGCCGCTCGCGCCTTCCATGGTGTCGAACCCCTGGTCGATCAGTATCACCACCGCGTATTTGTGGTAGGGCTCGATGGGATCGCCGTTTTCCTTGTGCGAGTACCAGGCGTAACGCGGGATCTCGCACACCCCGGCTACATCGGCGCCGAGGAAGTAGGCGAGCGACTTGAGGGCCCGGGTGTTGGCTTCGGCGTCCTGATACCGCCCGGTATCGACATCGGCGACCGGCCCGTCCTGGTAGAGCACCATCTTGCGGATGGCCTTGAGCTGACTCTGCGACAGCGGATGCTTGAAGGAGAAGACCCGCCGCGCCAGCTGCGCCTTCACCCCGAGGTCGCCCTGCAGCGCTCGTTCGAAGAAGCTCGCCCGCTTCGGCACCCGCGGCACCTCGTCATCGACGATCAGGGTCGTCGGCCGGTCGACCCGCTTCACCGTCTCCATCGCAAAGGGGCCGAGATCGGTGCGGCGTCTGGCGCGCCGGTTCCGTTCGCGCCCGGATCGTGCGCCCGCGCGCCCCAGCCAGAAGCCGAACCCCTTGGACGCGCCGAGCGCCTTTGCGGCAAGCGGCCTGTCGATAGCGAGCGCGTAGTCCGTCGACACGACGCAAAGCGAGAACGCGTCCTCGACGAACGGGTTTACGATGGAAGCACCGCGCCGGACCGCGAGCCCGGAAAGCACCGCCAGGCGGTCGACATCGACGCGCACGGCATCGACGCCGTGCATGTGGGCGTCATAGCCCATGACACGGATGTGGCCGGCGATCAGGGCAGCGATTTCAGCCGCGCGCATCTCCGCGTTGGCGGCGACCGCTGGCAGAGTCCATTCGCGGGCGAGATTCCCTTGCTCGGCGACCCGTGCATGCTCGATGAGAACGACGATCGCATGGTCGTGGCCGTACGGTTCCGCGCCGGCGATCCAGGCGTTATCCGGAATCTTGCAGATGCCGACCTGGCTCGCGTCCATGAAGTAGCCGACGCCCTTGATATCGACCGACCGCCGTTCCAGATCGTCGCCGACAGGCGCCTTCTCCTTCGCTGCTTCGGCGTCCGCGAACTCGGCGTAGAGCCGGGTGAATTTTCCGATCGAATCGACGAGCGATCCTTCGGCGGGCTCGCGCGCTGGCGCGGCAACCGCGGGGCGTTCTGCCTCCGCGGCGACGACCGAGTCGTCGCGCGGCAGCGTCTCGAGCGGAAAAGGCCCCAGATGAAACGGCCGTCCGGCCGACCGGGATCGCAACAGCACGGTCGTGTCCCCCAATCTCTGTCGTGTCTGGCCGGGACGGTTACACGGGCAGCGGTCCAATGCCAAACAGTTTACGCGCTGCGGGCCGCGCGGATGGCGCTCCAGACGCGAAACGGCGTCGCCGGCATCTGGATATCGGCGACGCCGAGCGGCCGCAGCGCATCGACGATAGCATTAACTATCACCGCCGGTGCCGGCGTTGTGCCGCCTTCGCCGCCCGCCTTGATGCCGAGCGGATTGGTTGGCGACGGAACCTCGTTGAGCGCCGTCTCGAAGAACGGGAAATGGTCGGCGCGCGGCAGGGCGTAGTCCATGAACGAGCCGGCCAGCGGCTGTTCGCTTTCCGGGTCGTTGACGCAGACCTCCCACAACGCCTGGCCGACCCCCTGGACGATGCCGCCATGCGTCTGACCGTCGACGATCATGGGGTTGATCGCGCGCCCCACGTCGTCGACCGCGGCGTAGCGGGCGATCTCCACCGCCCCGGTCTCCGGGTCGATCTCGACCTCGCAGACATGGCAGCCGTTGGGGAAGACCGGGGTGTGCATCTCATTGTCGGCGACGACGGTAAGCGCGCCGCCATCCGCCGCCGCGGCAACCTCGTATAGGGTTGCCGCACGGTCGGTGCCGGCGACAAGAAACCGGCCGCCGATAAAGCTGATGTCTTCCTGCGCCGCTTCCAGCAGGCCGGCCGCGAGCGGCATCGCTTCCGCAACCAGTTGGTCGATCGCCTTCACGATCACGGTTCCCGCCATGCGCATGGACCGGCCGGAATGCGAACCTCCGCCCACCTTGACGATATCGGTATCGCCGATGACGACGCGGATCTCTTCCACGGGGAGGGAGAACCGTTCGGCCGCGACCTGGGCGAAGCTGGTCTCGTGGCCTTGGCCGCTCGGCTGGGTGCCGATGACGACATTGACTGTGCGGTCGGCGCCACGCACGCGAATCCTAGTCTGCTCTATGGGGGTGCCGATCGAGGATTCAACATAGTGGGCGACACCCCGCCCCAGCATTCGGCCGCGCGATACGGCTTCCTCCCGGCGCGCCGCGAAACCGTCCGGACCGGAAAGTTCCACCGCCATGTCGAGGCTCTTCTCGTATTCGCCGCTGTCATAGGTCATACCCACGGCATTGCGGTAAGGCATCTGGTCGGGCGCGACCAGGTTCCGGCGCCGCAGTTCCACCGCGTCCATGCCGAGTTCGAGGGCGGCCATTTCGATCAGCCGCTCGATGGCAAAAATGCACTCCGGGCGGCCCGAACTCCGATAGGCGTTGGTCGGCGGGGTGTTGGAAAACGTCGCGCGAGAGCGCAGCCAGGCGGCCGGGACGCGATACGAGCCGGTAACGATTCCGGAGCCCTTCGACAGCGGCGAAAGCGAAACGCAGCGCGCGCCGACATTGCTCAGGTTCTCCGCCCGCAGGCCGAGGATGACGCCGTCGCCGTCGAAAGCGAGCGCTACCTCGGTCACCAGATCGCGCCCCTGATAGTCGCTGACGAAGGCTTCGCTCCGATCAACGGTGCACTTGACCGGCCGGCCCACCTTCTTCGAGGCCCAAGTTGCCAGCGGAAATTCGACATAGCAGCGGTTGCGTGTGCCGAAATTGCCGCCGACATCGTAGGAATGGATGCGCACCCGGTCGGGCGCGACGCCGAGGACTGCCGCAATCTCGCGTTTCTGGCGCACCGCGCCGCCGCTCCCGGCATGGATCGTGTAGCGCCCGTCCGCCGTATCGTATGAGGCGAGCGCCGAGCGCGGCTCCAGCGGGCAGCCGGTCACCCGCGGGATGCCGAAACGGCGGGCGACGACATGGGCCGCCGCGGCAAACGCCTCCTCGGTGGCCGCCTCGTCGCCGAAGAAGGTTTCGACGAGGACGTTGTCGGCGCAATCGTCCCATACCGATGGCGCACCCGGGGCGGCTGCCGAGAGCGTATCGGTGACCGCGGCCAGCGGCTCGTAGTCGATATCCACTGCCTCGGCTGCCTGCCGCGCCCGGCTCGCCGTATCGGCGACCGCCATGGCGACGGCCTCGCCAACATAGCGCGCCCTGTCGGTCGGCAGCAGCGCATGATCGCCGACGAACACCCCGGTCCCGCCGGGGCCATGGAGCTTGAGGTCGAACCGGGTCTTGGGCAGCGGGCTGTGATCGATCGCGCCAAGGTTGTCCGCCGCACAGTCGGCGCCGGTGAAGACGGCCAGGACGCCGGGCAGCGCCAGCGCCGCCGTCTTGTCCACCGACCGGATGAGGGCGTGCGGATACGGGGAACGCACCATCGCCGCGTGGACCTGGCCGGGCAGCGAAAAGTCGTCGCTGAAGCGGCCCCGTCCGGTCAGGAGACGCGCATCCTCCTTGCGCCGGACCGGCCGACCGATCGTCCCTGTCGGTTCGATGCTACGACACCCGGACTGCACTGACTCCGCAGGTCAATTGAGTTCTGCGATGCGCTCGCGGGTGTAGATGTCGTTCCACTGGCGGTAGGAATATTCCCACTGATAGCCGTTTGCGCGCGGCTGCGGCGTCAGGTCGACCGGCTCGCCGCCGCGGTAGACCGCCGCGATCGAGTCGCGCCGTTGCAGGATCGTGATGTCTTCGAGAGGATTGCCTGTCACCACCGTGATGTCGGCGTAGGCGCCCCCGCCCAGGCGGCCGACCTGGTCCTGCTCGCGCAGAAGCCCGGCGTTCACGCTCGTTGTCGCCTTGAGCGCCTCGCCCGGGGTGAATCCCAGGTCGTTCACCATGAGCTCCAGTTCCTTGGCGTGCCACTCGCCGTAGGGTGTGATCGCGAAGCCCGAATCGGTGCCCACCATGAAGGGAACGCCTTCTTCGCGCGCCCGGATCAACATCTCGCAGGCATCGTCGATGACGCGGCGGTTCTGGTTCGGCCGCCACTTGAAACACGGGTCGGACGGCCGCGTGAACTCGACCGTGTTGGCAACGAAAGTCAGGGCAGGGGACAGCACCGAGCCGCTCTCCAGCACCGCGTCCAGCCCTTCCTCGTCCATCTCGAACGCGTGGAAGATGACGTCGACGCCGGCCCGGGCAGACGTCAGCACAGCCTCGCGCCCGCGGGCGTGGGTGATGACCTTGCGCCCCAGGCGGTGGCTTTCCTCGACCATCGCGTCCATCTCGCGCTGGTTGAAGCAGGCCATCAACTCGCCGTCCGAATCCTTCCGGTGCAGCCCGTCCAGCGCGATCTTGATGAAATCCACCCGGTCCTTGACCTGGAGGCGGATCTCCTCGATTGCCTCGTCGGTGTTCCGCACCAGCACGCCGACCGAACTCTCCGGTACGCCGATCCAGGTCGGATACCAGTCCGCCAGCCCCTGGCGCGCGGTGATCTGCCGCCCCGAGGTGGTGATGCGCGGGCCTTCGAACATGCCCGCATTGATCGCATCGCGGACGCCGACCGTGCAGCGGCCGGTGGACGCCGGGTCGGCCATCGAGGTGTAGCCTGCCCGCATCACCGTCTGCGCCGCCCGGAGTGCGCGCAGCGCCCGGTATTCCGGCGGCGAAAATATGTCGATGTCCTCGTTCGCCTGGGCGTCGCCGTAGCTCAGGTGGACGTGGATGTCGATGAGGCCGGGCAGCGCGAATCCGGCGCTGTGGTCGATCACCTCGTCGCCCGGCCGCTGATCCGGCGCCTCTCCGGAGGGCCCGACATAGGCGATCCGGTCGTCGTCGATGACGATGGTCTGGTCGGTTTTCGCGGCCTCGTCGAGACCGTCGAACAACGATCCGCAGATCAGATGCTTGCGCATATCCTTCTCCGTATCCGCCGGCCCGCGTTCAGATCGGAATGGCGATCAGGTTGTTGATCATGCCGTGATCGCAGACCACGACGCGCTCCCTGAACAGGGCGCCGCCGCCGGCGACCACGATAACGTCCCGATAGGCCCCGGTCGAGAACACCGCCATCGTTCCGTCGCGCATGGTCCGCGTCACCAGATAGTTGGACTGTACCCTGTACTCCGGTCCTTCGACCCCGAGGAGCCGGACCGCGCTCACCATATGACGGTAGCGGTGCGGCTCGAAGACATTGGCGTGGCGCACCGAGACGACGCGGTCGAGGAGCATGGCACGGGTGTCGCAGAAGACGATCGAGGCCGGGAAGCCGCGTTCCTCGTTGTCGCGCGTGGCGATCCGGTAGAGGCAGGGGTCGGTGAACAGGTCGGGCCAGTCCTCGAGACGGTCGTCGTCGATTGCATGGACGTACTCTGTCATCAATTCCGCAACGGCTGCCGGAAGGCGCGCCGGCTTGTGAACGGCCGCCTCCATCAGACCTCCATCAGCGTCCGGTACGCCGTCCAGAAGCCGCGCACACCGCACTCGGAGGCGCGGCTGTTGACGATCGTCTCGACCGACCGTCCGGCCATTTCCATCACCGAAGACTTGTCCTTGTCGCCCTCGATCCCCTTCTGCACCAGCCCGCCGACCATCCCGTCCTCCAGCGAGATGAAACCGGACGGTCCGATCAGGTTGCCTTGCTTGAGTCGGATCTGCGTTTGCCATTCCTCGTCGTCGGCGTAACCCAGCACGGTCCAGACAAGCTCCGAGCCGGTCGGCCCCCGCGGGACCAGGTAGCGGGTAGCGACGGTGTTGTGGATCTGTTGCAGAACGAAGTTCGGAAACGCGGTCTGGATCGCGGTTGTGATGCCGTCGCCGAACTCGTCCCATTGTTCGATGACGGAAGGGTCGTTGAGGCCGAAGGCGTCGAAATTGCCGCCGCCGCTGCGGAATGCCCCGGTTTCGTAGACCTCGCCGTTCCTGTCGGTCGCCATCTTCGACCAACTCAGGTGATGCCAGCCCTGCTCGCTCATCTCGATCGCGCCTTCCATGGTGAAACGGTTGAGTTTCAACCGCGTCGCCCAGGCGTGGAGAATGGTTGCGTGATAGGGGTCGCTGGCGTTCTCGAAGTAGAGCTTCCAGTTGGAATCGAGGTACTGGCTGTAATATCCGAGCACCTTGAACGGGCGTTCGGTCATGCGGCGGTAGTTGGCCATCAGTCGGTCGCCGATATAGGTTTCGAGCGGCGGGGTTTCGTCCGAAAACGTGCCGAAGACGATGCCGCCCATGCTCTCCACGCGAAGCCGCTCGAGACCGTTCTCCTCCATCCTGAACGATTCGGGCATGCCGCCCTTGCCATTGACGCCCTTCGAGAAGGGAACGCTTTGCAGGCATCCGTCGAGATCGTAGAGCCAGTTGTGGTAGATGCACATCAGCCGATCCACCCGGCCGAACGGTTCGAACAGCAGCATCGTTCCCTTGTGGGCGCAACGGTTGACGAGAGCGCTGATTCCGCCGTCCGGATTCCGCAGCACGATGACCGGCGTATCGCCGACATCGATCAGCCGATAGTCCCCGGCCTCCGGCAGTTCGGCTTCGAGGCCGAGATAGTGCCAGACAGGCCCGCGAAAGATGCGCCGCATCTCGGCCGTATAGATCTCCGGATCGGAAAAGACGGCGTAGGGCGCCCGCGCCGCGCCCTCTGGCGGCCAGTCGATAAGAGCATTCGCCGCGGCCATGTCTGCCTCCGCTGGGAACCGGCAATCCCAATCATTCCACACTTTCGAGAACGGCGTCGACCGGGGTGCGTCCCCGCCGCGCCGCGGTTTCGCCGGTGCGCCCCGGATGTGATAGGGTTCGCCTCCCGGATTCAACTCGCCCGGATCGCATGCCCGACGGGTTCGACAGGTCGCAGGATTTTCTCGACGCGCTGGATGCGCGCCGCGCCGAGATTCTCGATGCCTGTACCCGGTGCGGCGCGTGCGTCAGGGTCTGTCCCATGCCGGCGGCGGATGGGCTCGATGTCTCGGATTCAGAGGCCGTGGCATCCGGCGTTATCGATCTCCTGCGGACCGGGCAGGGGCCGGAAGCCGCACGCCGCTGGGCGGATATTTGCACCGGCAGCGGGCACTGCATTCCGGCCTGCGAGCATGGGGTCAATCCGCGGTTCATGCTGGCGCTTGCGCGGATCGCAGGGCTTCGCAGCGCGCACGGGACCGGCGGCCTGCGGGCCGGTGGAGCCAGGCAATTCGGCGCCATGAGCCAGGACGTGCGCACCCTGACCCGGCTCCAGCTCGCCCCCGACCTGCTGGCGCGGCTGGGCCAGATCGGCGCACTCGCACCCGAGCCGGAGCGGCCGGAAGTAATTTTCTATACCGGCTGCAACGTCCTCAAGACGCCGCACATCGCGCTTCTGTGCCTCGATGTTCTGGACGCGCTTGGGGTCGAATACGCGGTCCGGGGCGGGCCCAACTATTGCTGCGGCGTCTACCAGTTTCGCGCCGGCGACCTCGAGAAGTTCGGTTCGCTCGCGTACCGGACCATCGACCGCTTCGCCGAGGCCGGGGTCGATGCGGTGCTGTCCTGGTGTCCGAGTTGCCAGGTCCATCTCGGGGAGGCTGCTCTGGAGACTCAAGCGGCGGCCGAGGGCGCACCCTTCGATCTGACGCCGTTCGTTATCTATCTCGAAAACCGCTTGGATGATCTGCGCCCGCTGATGACGCGGCGGGTCGAGAAGCGGGTCGGACTCCACGAACACCCGGGCGTCGCCGGTATTGCAGAGGCCGCCGAAAACATCCTCAAAGCGATCCCGGGCCTCGAGTTCGTCGACCTCGCGCAGCCGCGGGTCGGCTACATGTGCAACACGCTTTCGGTCCTGCCCGACTACAAGCGGGACGTACACGCCGAGCAGCTTGCGGCGGCGGAGGCGGCCGGTGTCGATGCACTGGCCGGAATCTACCACGCCTGTCACCGCGAACTCTGCACCCACGAACGCGATTGGCCTTTCGAGGTGGTCAATTTCATGGAGTTGGTCGGCGAGAGCATGGGATTTTCTCGTCCCGACCTCTTCAAACGGCTCAAGATCATGCAGGATGCGGACGCCATCCTTGCCGACAGCGCCGATATGATCGCCGAGTACGGTCTCGACGCCGACCGGGTCCGCGAGGTCGTGATCGGTGCGATGCTGGGCGAACAGCCCCTGCCGCTCGGCCGCCCCTAGCCTCCGGCCGACAGGGCCGGCTCGAGATCGGCGTTGAGAAATTCCATCGAATCGTCGCTTAGCTCGCGCAGGCACTGCTGCAGGGGCGCGGCGCCCCGGTTTCCCGTCTTGAACTTGCAGAGACCGTAATTGAATTCGGCGAACCCGATCGCCGCCGAGGAGACGCCGCGGCGATTGGCATCCGCAACCATCGATGCCCACAGTCCGTCGCTCTCGCCGGACGACGGGGCGTTGGCCATCCGGTTCATCAGGCGCACCGCAGGCATCCGGTCGGGATCGCGGTCGACGAGCGCGGCCGCCAGCCGCCGGCCGGGCCCGGCCGCACGGGCGATCTCGTCCGAAGTCTGGGGCCGCGCGTCGTCGGCCGCGGCGAGCGGCACGGCGGCGATGTGCGGCCCCACCTCCAGGCCGGCATCCTCGAACCCGTACCGGGCGAGGAGCGCGCGGGGCACCGAGACTGTCACGGCGACATGGGTACGCGCGGCGGCGATGGCCAGTTCACGGTCGAGCGCCACCGAGATCGGTCCGCCGCGGACGCTGCGGCCGACCAGGGCGAGGGACTGCCCCTCGGCGAGGCGGTAGCCGCGTCCCGCTTCGGGCGCGCGCCGTCCGGGCTGGAGGCAGAGCGCCGGCAGCTCTGCGCGGCATGTTTCGCCCTCGCAGGTGAGGGCGACAGGCCGGTCGGTCGAAAACAGCGCCAGCACCTGCGGCGCGGCGGCGGCGGGCGATGCGGCGAAGGCGGCCGATGCGGCGAGCAGGGCAACGGCAAGAGTTCGGCAAGGTCCACGGTCGTGCATGGCGTTTGCTCCTCCCGGACGAAAAGCGGGTTACGACTATCCCGGACGGGTTCGCCGGATCCGCCGCCGTCCCGGGTTCATGTTTGGTCGGGTTTCTCCATCTCCTGTTCGCGCAGGCGGAAACGCTGCGTCTTGCCGGTTTCGGTCTTCGGCAGGTCGGAAACGAACACGATTTCGCGCGGATACTTGTAGGGTGCGATCTCCGCCTTCACAAAATCCTGCAGGCGCTTGACCGTGTCATCGCCCGCTTGCGTACCTTCGCGCAGGACGACAAACGCCTTGACGATATTGGTGCGTAAGGGATCCGGCTTGCCGACCACCGCGCATTCGGCAACCGCCGGATGGTCGAGAAGGGCCGATTCGACCTCCGGTCCGGAAATGTTGTAGCCGGCGGAAATGATCATGTCGTCGGCCCGGGCGACGTAACGGAAATACCCGTCGTCGTCCGTCTCGTAGACGTCGCCGGGATAGTTCCAGCCGTCCCGGACATAGATCTGCTGGCGTTCGACGTCGTCCAGATAGCGGCAGCCGGTGGGGCCGCGGACGGCGAGCAGGCCGGGTTCGCCGGCCGGGAGCGGGTTGCCCGCCTCGTCAACGACGCGCGCGCGGTAGCCCGGGATCGCACGTCCGGTGAAGCCCGCCCGCATTTCCTCGCGCGGGGCAGAGACAAAAATGTGGAGCATTTCCGTCGAACCGAGCCCGTCGACGATGGGAATGCCGGTCGCGGCGTGGAACGCTTCCCAGGTCGCGCTGGGCAGGGTCTCGCCGGCAGAAACGCATTTGACGAGGCTGGAAAGGTCATGCTTGCCGGCGATGTCCGACATCACCCGATAGGCGGTGGGTGCGGTGTAGAGACTCGAGATCCGGTAGCGCTCGATCGCCTCGACCATCTCCTCGGGCGCCATCGGGCCGGGGAAGAAACGTGTCGATGCGCCGAATCGCATGGGGAAGGTCGTCAGGCCGCCGAGCCCGAACGTGAAGGCCAACGGCGGGGTGCCGGCGAAAACATCGTCCGGCGCCGACATGTCGAAGTAGCGCGGGAAACAGTCGCACATCGCGATCACGTCGCGGTGAAAATGCATGGTTGCCTTCGGGTTCCCCGTGGTCCCCGACGTGAAGGCGATCAGCGCAACGTCATCCGCGGCGGTGTCGCAGTTTCTGAAGCCGGCGGGCTTAGCCGCCGCCGCACTGTCGAGCGAGGCGCGGTCGGGCCGGCCGCCCAGCGGGGTAAACGTCAGGAGGTGCTTGAGCAGCCCGGCGGTGCGGTCTCGCGCCTCCTCCATCTCTTCCATCAGCGACAGGTCGCAGAGCGCGTGGCTGATCCGGGCCTTCTCCACGATGTGGACCAGTTCGCGTGCGCGGAGGAGCTGCATCGTGGTCACGCAGATGCCGCCGGCCTTCAGCACCGCGAACCAGCACGCCACCAGCATCGGCGTGTTGGCCGAGCGCAGCAGGACCCGGTTACCCGGGACCAGCCCGCAATCGTCCACCAGCACCCGGGCGATCCGTTCGGACAGGTCCTGGAGCGCTCCGTATGTCCAGGTCGCGTTGTCAAGATGGAGGACCGGGCGATCGCGATGGCCGGCCGCGCACATGTCATCGAGCAGGACGGCGCCGCTGTTGATGCGTCCGGGATAGGCGCGAAGCTCCGGCAGGCTATCGTAATCGAAGGTCGGCCACAGATCCTTCGGCGGGAGGTATTGCGCCGCGAACCGGTCGCGATGGGCGCTCGGACCGCCGCCTGGTTCGGGCATGGTCAGCCTCCTTTACTGTTGTCTCCGCGTTCCTACCCGACCCGTGTCAGTTAAGGGCGAGCGTCTGCCCGGCAATAATCAGCTTCTGGATCTCGCTGGTGCCCTCGTAGATGCGCAGGGCGCGGACTTCACGGTAAAGCCGTTCCACCGGATTACCGACGATTACCCCCTGTCCGCCGAAAATCTGGACAGCCTGGTCGACGACGTCCTGTGCGGCCTCGGTCGCGTAGAGCTTGGCGATGGCGGCCTCGCGGGTCACCCGCCCGCGGTATCGATCCCTAGTCCAGGCCGAGCGATAGACCAGCAACGCGGCAGCGTCGATCCTGACCGCCATGTCGGCGATCTTTTCCTGGATCAACTGGGTCTCCGCGATCGGCTTGCCGAAGGCGATCCGGGTCCGGCTCCGCGCGACGGCCTCGTCGAGGGCGCGCCGGGCGAAGCCAAGGGCCGCTGCCGCCACCGTCGAACGGAACACGTCGAGGGACGCCATCGCCACCTTGAACCCGTCGCCGGGAGACCCCAGCATCCGGGCCGCCGGCACGCGGCAGTTCGAAAAGCGGACGGTGCCGAGCGGGTGCGGCGCGATGACCGGGAACCTCTCCGGCACGCTGAGCCCCGGCGCGTCGGCATCGACCACAAAGGCCGACAGCCCCTTGGCGCCCGCGTCTTCCGCGGTGCGCGCGAAGACAATGTACTGCGCGGCGATACCGGCATTGGAAATCAGTGTCTTTTCGCCGTCGAGAACATAGTCGCCGCCGTCGGCCCGCGCGGTGGTCGTCATCGCCGCGACATCCGAACCGCTCGACGGCTCGCTAAGCGCGAAGGCCGCGATCCGCTCGCCCGCCGCGGTCTGCGGCAGATAGCGTGTCTTGAGCGCATCGTCGCCGAACAGCGAGATCGCGCCCGTACCGAGGCCCTGCATCACGAAACAGAAATCGGCAAGGCCGGAACGGCGCGCCAGTATCTCGCGGATCAGGCAGAGGCTGCGGACATCGATCTCCTCGACTGCGCCGCCGTGCGACCCCGGCACGCAGTAGCGCAGCCATCCTCCCTCGGCGAGCAGTCCTACCAGGCGGCGGCAGAGCGCATCGAGCGCGTCGTCGTCGCGCGGCTCCTCGTGCTCGAGCGGCGCGATGACGTCGCCGGCCCAGGTCTCGAGCCGTTCTGCGAGCGCGCGGTGCTCGTCGTCGAGAAAGGGCCAGTCGAGGAAGCTGCGGTCCGCCATCAGTTGCCCTCGAAAACCGGACGCTCCTTCCTGGCGAACGCTTCGTAGGCCCGCCGGAAATCCTTGGTCTGCATGCAGATCGCCTGCGCATCGGCCTCGGCATCGATCGCATCGTCGAGCGCCATCGGCCATTCCTGGTGCAGCATGCGTTTGGTCATCGCGTGTGCGAAGGTGGGTCCTTCGGCGAGCCGACGGGCCTCCGCTTGGGCGGCCGCCAGGACCTCGTCGGGTGCACAGAGCCGGTTGAAGAAGCCCCAGTCAAGCGCCTCGGCGCCGCTCATGCTGCGTCCAGAATAGAGCAGTTCCGCCGCGCGGCCCTGGCCGACGATGCGCGGCAGCACGCTGCACGCTCCCATGTCGCAGCCCGCCAGCCCGACGCGAACGAACAGGAATGCGACCTTGCTGTTCTCGGTCCCGAAACGCATGTCGGAATGCATCGCGATCGCCGCTCCCGCCCCCGCACAGATGCCGTCCACCGCCGCGATGATCGGTTGAGGACAAGCGCGCATCGCCTTCACCAGATCGCCCGTCATGCGGGTGAACTCCAGCAGTTCCGGCATCGCCATCCTGACCAGCGGGCCGATGATATCGCGGACATCGCCGCCCGAGCAGAAATTTCCGCCCGCTCCGGTCACGACCACCGCCTTGATGTCATCGGCGTATCTGAGCGCGCGAAACGTGTCGCGTATCTCGGCATACGACTGGAAGGTCAACGGGTTCTTGCGCTCCGGGCGGTTGATGGTGAGCGTGCCGATCCTGCCGTCGACCGACCAGTCGAAGTGCTCCGGCGCAAGTTCGGCGCCCCTGATCCCGTTCATCCGCCTTCTCCCGCCGTCTCCGTGTTCCGCCCGGCGTCGAGGACGGACGATTTCATCCGCCCGAGAAGGGCGAACAACACCTCTTTTTCCTCGCGCGCGAGCCCCGTCATCAACCGGGTCACCCAGCCCCTGTTGTCCGCCGCCATGCGTGCGAACGACGCTGCACCCGCCGGCGTCAGCGAGACGACCTGCACCCGCCGATCCTCATCGGACCGGCGCCGGCGGACCAGACCGTCCCGCGCAAGGCGGTCGACGAGCCCCGTGATGTTGCCGTTGGTGACCATGAGCCGCCGCGACAGATCGCCCATGGAGAGCGGCTTGCCCGCGCGCTGAAGCTGGGCCAGCACATCGAAACGCGGCAGCGTCGTCTCGAACGACCGATGCAGCCCGTGGCGCACCTCGTGTTCGATCAGCGTGGCGCAGGTGAGCAGCCGGAGCCAGATGCGCAGCTCGAGCCCGTCGTCGGTGCTCACGTCACTTTCGAAATCGTCGGTCCGAACGCCGCCGGAGGCGCGGGCGGCGTCCATCACGTCACCTCGCCGCCGGCAACCGCGATCGCCTGCCCGGTGATCGCCGAGGAGGAGGGAAGGCAAAGCCATGCAACGGCTTCGGCGACTTCCTCCGGTGCAACCAGCCGCGCCTGCGGGTTGATCGCGACGAGGTCGCTGCGCGCCTGTTCTGCGCTGCGGCCGGTCTTGGAGACGATATTGGCGACCGCCTCCGCCGCAATGTCGGTATCGGTAAAGCCGGGACAGACGGCATTCACCGTCACACCGGTCCTCGCCGACTCCATGGCGAGCGCCCGGGTGAGCCCTACCACCCCATGTTTGGATGCGCAGTAGGCTGCGGTATAGGCGTATCCCTTGAGCCCTGCGGTCGAGGCGATGTTGACAATCCGCCCCCAACCCGCCATCGCCATCGCCGGATAGGCGAGCCGCATGCAGCGGAAGACGCCGGTCAGGTTGGTCGCGATCAGCCGATCCCAGTGCGCATCGTCGATGCGGGCGAACGGCGCGCTGTCGGCGATGCCGGCGTTGTTCACCAGGATCGAAACCGGACCCGCCGCGGCGCGCGCCCGGTCGAAAGCGGCGGCCAGAGACTCCTCCTTGTTCACGTCTCCCGCGACGGACTCGACGGCGCCGGAGGCGGTCTCCCTGATCGCCGCCGCCTTCGCTTGCAGCCGCGCCTCGTTGCGGCCCATCAGCGTCAGGTCTGCACCGAGCCGGGCGAGGGCGTCGGCGACCGCTGCGCCGATTCCACGCCCGGCGCCCGTGATCAATGCGTGGCGTCCCGCCAGGGGTGGAGCGCCGGAAACTGTTTCCGGCATGTCGCCAGCGTTGCGCGGCATTGCGGACTCGACCGTTCGTTGCAACTTATTTTATACCTAAAAGAACTGCCCGGCCCTGACAAGGGTCGAGGGGAACATGGAGGGGGCGATGGAGATACTGCAACCGCCCGGCTGGAAACAGCCGAGGGGTTATTCGAACGGCGTCGCGGCGTCGGGCCGGATGGTCTTCGTCGCCGGACAGGTCGGCTGGAACGCGGACGAGGTCTTCGAAAGCGACGATTTCGTCGACCAGTTCCGCCAGGCGCTGGCCAACATCGTCGCGGTCCTCGGCGAGGCCGGAGCGGGGCCGGAGCACATCGTCCGGATGACGATGTACTTCACCTCCAAGCAGGAATATCTCGGCCGGGTCAGGGATGTCGGCGCCGCATACCGCGCCGTGATCGGCCGCAGCTATCCGGCGATGGCCGCGGTCGAGGTCTCGGCGTTGATGGAAGACCGGGCCAAGGTCGAGATCGAGGCGACCGCCGTGGTTCCCGACGTCTGAGCGATCGTGTACCGTCCGCTGCCACCGTCCGACGGGAGGAGAGCAGGCCTATGGAAATCCGCACGCACGGCCGTTACCGGTACTCCCCGATCACCGAGCGCCCGCAATACGACTGGCCCGACGGCAAGCGGCTCGCCTTCTATATCGGGCTCAATATCGAGCATTTCAGCTACGGCGAAGGGATGGGCCACACCCCGACCGCGCCCGGTCCACAGCCCGATATCCGAAATTTCGCCTGGCGCGACTACGGCCTTCGGGTCGGGATCTGGCGGTTGTTCGACCTGTTCGACGAACTCGGCCTGCCCGCCTGTCATCTGGTGAACACCGCGGTCTACGACTACGCGCCGCAGATCATGGACCGGGTCCGGGCCCGCGGCGACGAGGTTGTCGGCCACGGCCGCACCAACAGCGAACGCCAGGGCGACCTCACGGAAGAGGAAGAGCGCGTCCTGATCCGGGAGGCGACGCAGGTCCTCACAGAAAGGGAAGGCGTTGCGCCCGGAGGTTGGCTCGGACCCTGGATCTCCGAGACCGGCTCGACCCTCGACCACCTGCGGGAAGCCGGTTACCGCTACGTGCTCGACTGGCCCATGGACGACCAGCCGGTCTGGATGAAGACCCGGTTCGGACCCATCCTGTCGGTTCCCTATCCGGTCGAGCTCAACGATTCGCCCGCGCTTCTCAACCGCCACCACACGGCACGCGAGCTCACCGAGATGGTGACAGACCAGATCGACGAGATGCTCCGGCTTTGCGAGCAGCAGCCGTTGGTCTATGCGTTGTCGCTGCACACGTTCATCTTTGGTCAGCCCTTCCGCCTGGCGGAGTTGCGCCGGATTCTCAGATACATCGTCGAGCACCCGCGCGCGGACCGTATCTGGTTTACCAAGCCGGGCGACATCGTCAGCCATATCGAGGCGCTGCCCGAGGGGACGCTGCCGACGCCCGAGGGATGACGCCTTAGCGGCGGACGGTGTTCGTGCGGTAAAGGACGAGGCCCGCCGCGAGCGCGGCAGCCGACAACGGCAGCACGACGCAGATCATCGGAACCGCCGTTCCGTCGGCGAACAGCCCGGTGGTCTGTGATGCTGCGGCGCCGAAGAACATCTGCATGAAGACCCCGACACCGGAGGCGGTGCCGGCGAGATCCTTGTCGACGGCGATGGCGCCCGACTGAGCGCTCGGCAGGGCGAGACCCTGGCTCAATGTGATGAAGAAGCCGGGGATGAAGATGCCGAGCGGGGACGGAGGGCGGAGCAGGAGAGCGGCGGCGAGCGCGACCGCGGCAGCGACACAGATCGCCGAACCCGCCAACAGAATCGTGTCGATGAGTACGCGGCTGCCCCATCGGGCGGCGATGGCGTTGCCGATCAAGTAGCCCGCGGGAAAGAAAGCGAAATAGAGTCCGTATTCCGCCGCCGGCCGGCCGAGACTCTCGGTCATCAGGAAAGACGCCGCCGCTGCCATCGCGAAGAACGCGCCCGAGATGAAACCGCTGTGCAGCACGTAGAGCGAGAACCTGAGGTTTCCGAACAGCCGCCGGTAGGCGGCGAGCATCGCCGTTCCACCGCGGATCCGCTGGCCGGCGGATCGGGTCTCCGGAACGAGCGCGATCGACAGGACGGCGAGGATGCTGCCCGCCGCGGCCGCCAGCCAGAAAATCGAACGCCAGCCCAGCCCGTCCACCAATGCGCCGCCCACCGGCGGAGCGAGCAGCGGCCCCATCGCATAAGCCATCGTCAGGAGAGCGATGATCTGGGTCAGGCGGTCGAGGCCGTAGACGTCGCGGGCGATCGCGCGCGCCAGCACCAGCCCGCTCGCCGCCCCGGCCGCCTGTAACAGGCGGCCGGGGACCAGCATCTCGATTCCGTCGGCTGCGGCACAGACCGTCGCGCCCGCCAGGAACAACACGATTCCGCCGAGCAGAACCGGCTTGCGTCCGAGGCTGTCCGACAGGGAACCGACCGCGAGCGTCACCGCGGCGAGGGTAAACATCGAAATGCTGAACGTGAGTTGTGCGGTTGCCGGGGACACGGCGAACGCGGTCTTGATGGCGGGCAGGGCAGGCAGATAGAAATGGATCGACAGCGGGTTGATCAGCGTGATCGCGGCGAGCAGCCCGATAAAGCCGTAATCCCGCGGCCCCAGCTTGGTCATGGCGCGGTCACGGCCGGCGCCAGGACGCGCGGGGAATGTGGACGGGCGCGGCGGGCAGCAGCATCATTGGCGGCAATGGATCAGCCCTTCATCATCGACGAACCGGACAGGGAGCGCTTTCGGCTAAACCGCCGGGTGCTGGTCGACCCGGACCTTCTGGAGGTCGAGCGCCAGAGGATCTTCGACCGGTGCTGGATCTATCTCGGGCACGAGTCGGAAATTCCCCGGAACGGCGACTTCCGTACGCGCCTTGCGGCGGGGCGGCCAATCCTGTTCGCGCGCGACCGGGCCGGGAGGGTGCGCGCCTTTCTCAACACGTGCCAGCATCGCGGCACCATGGTCTGCCGTGAGCGCGGGGGCAACCGGACCCGCTTCACCTGCCTCTATCACGGCTGGACCTACGACATCGACGGGGCGCTCACCCATGTGCCGGGGCGGGAGGCCTACGGCGAATCATTCGACATGGCCGACTTTGCTCTTGCCGAAGTTCCGGCGCTGGAAGATTACCGCGGCTTCTGGTTCGCCCATTTCGGCGGTGTCGGCGAGCCGCTCGTTTCCTATCTCGCAGGCGCGACGGAATATATCGATCTCGTGGTCGATCAGTCGCCGTCGGGGCGGCTTGAAATCGTGTCGGGTACACAGGAATACGACATTCGGGCCAACTGGAAGCTGCTGGTCGAGAACAGTTTCGACGACTATCACCTGCATTCCACCCACTCGACCTATCTCGACTACATGAAGGATTCGGGCGTGTCGGTGCGCATGCCCAAGGGCCTGATGATGCCGGCGCCCGGCGTCGGCAAGGCCCTCGGCAACGGTCATGCGGTGGTCGATAACGTCAACTTTCGCGGCCGTCCGGTCGCCGCTTGGATCCCGCTGTACGGCGAGGATGCGCGGGCCGAGATCGCGGCCGTCCGGGCCGAACTCGTCGAACGGCTGGGCGAAGAGCGGGCGCGCCGCGTCGCCGACACCAATCGCAACCTGGTCGTCTTTCCCAATCTGGTGATCAACGACGGCTCTGCGGTCACCGTACGGACGTTCTGGCCGACGTCCGTCGACCGTATGCGCGTGACCGCCTGGGCGCTGGGCCCGGTCGAGGAATCGGAGACCTCGCGGGCACGCCGGCTCGACAGTTTCCTCACCTTCTACGGGCCGGGCGGTCTCGCCACGCCGGACGACGTCGAGGCGCTCGAATTGGTGCAGGACGGGCTCGCGACCTGGCGCGAGACCGCCTGGTCGGAAATCTCGCGCGGAATGAACAAGTCGGGCGAGCAACTCAACACCGACGAACTGCACCTGCGGACGTTCTGGCGGCGGTGGAACACCCTGATGATCGACGACGGCGGTCCGGCATGACGGCATCGCCGGCCGAGGCGATCGGGCGCGAGGATGTGGAGGCGCTGTTCTTCGAGGAGGCCGCGCTGCTCGACGCCTGGAGGCTCGACGACTGGCTTGCCCTGCTGACCGGCGACGCCCGTTACCTGGTGCCGCCCAACGATGTCCCTGACGGCGATCCGCGCACGACGCTGTTCACCATCGCTGATGACATCAGGCGCATCCGCGGCCGCATCAAGCGGTTGAAGAGCGAGGAGGCCCACGCCGAGAGCCCGCGCTCGCGCACCCGGCGCCTCATCTCCAATATCCGCATCGTCGAGCGCTGCGCCGGGTGCGACGACGTTCTCGTCGCCGAGGCCAACTTTGTCGTCTACCGGTTTCGTCGCAACGAGCGTGTCGGGGAATATGTCGGGCGATACCGATACCGGCTGAGGGCGACTGCGGACGGTTTGCGCATCGCCGAGCGCCGCGCGATCCTCGACAGCGAAGAACTCGGCGGCCTCGGCTCGGTCAGCTTCATCCTCTGAGCGCCATCCCCCGGTTGCCCCCGCGGGGAATTCAGGCCATGACGCTCTCGGCGCGGCCGTAATCGAACGGCTCGGGTTCGATGTCGCCCGCCAGGATAGCCTGTACGCGGCTCTCGCTCAGCGGGAAGCTGAACTCGGCGTTGCGCATCGGTATGCGCAGCCGCAGTTGCTCGACGACCAGTTCTTCGAGGAGCGCGTGCTGCTCGTCCGACCAGCCCTCGTCATCGAGACCCATGATCCCTTCCAGCATGTGGCCGAACTCGTCCTCGTAGACCTTCGTGCAGGCATCGGCGATCATGTCGTCGACGCCGCCGCGGCCCTTGAGCCGCATCCCTTCGCGGAACAGGGTGCAGTACCCGCCTTCGGTGAAACGGCTGGCGCGAACGCCGAGCGCACCGTATTCGTCGTTGTGGCGGTGCCGGGTCCGGGTGAGCGCCGCATCCTCCTCCCAGGTTTCCAATTCGTGGGGGTTCATCGGCAGCGCGTCGGGTCCGCGAATGGCGTCGTAGATGTCGGCGAAGCGGATGTAGTGGTCGAACTCATCGTGCAGGATTTCGATCAGTTCGAGCGCGTAGCGGCGGTCGACGCCGCCCTCGCCGACGTCGATCCGGGGGAAGATCTCGCCGAGTTCGGTGATCGGCCCCATGAACACACCGAGGTTCTTGTATTCGCCAATGCCGGTACCGTTGAATTCCTTGGAGCATTGCCGCCGAAGCCACAGCAGCTCGCTCTCGTGGGTGCGCACGGGAGAATCCCAGTAGGTCCGGACGACTTCGGCCTCGCCCGCCCACAGCGGCGCCGAAACCTCGATCAGCCTGGCAAGGTTTTTGCTGAGTGCCATGTCGAACTTTTCCCTTCGTTGCGGCGGCGATCCCGCGCCCCGACTGGTACACAGTCTAGGTCCGATGCTGCGGACAGGCTACGGATTGAACAACCGGGATACACAAGTCGGAGTCGGCGATGTCGTACTGTCTGGCCTATATGACCGCGGCGACGGCGGCGGATGCAAGGACCATCGGCCGCGCGCTGGTGCGGGAGAGGCTCGCCGCCTGCGTCAATGTCGTGCCCGGCATGACCTCGATCTACCGCTGGAACGACGCGGTGGAGGAGGAGAGCGAGGTCGTCCTGATCGCCAAGACGACAAGCGTGCGGTTCGACGCATTGGCGCGTCGCGTCGAACAAATGCACGGCTACGACAACCCCTGCGTGATCCGGCTCGACATCCGGGACGGGCTGCCGGCGTTCCTCGAATGGATCGGCGCGGAAACCTCCTTGCCGGCCCCCTGACGGGTGCTTTCTTGCCCCCGGTCCGGCATCGCTGTAGCGTCGAGGAGCCATGAGCGAAGCAGTCAGACTGGCGCACCACGACAGCTATCCGGACCGCCGGATCCGGACGATCCTCGCCAATGTGCGGACCATTGCGATGATCGGCGCGAGCACCTTGTGGCGCCGGCCGAGCTACTACGCGATGAAATATCTGCAGAAGCGCGGTTACCGCGTATTCCCGGTCAATCCGGCGCGCGCCGGCGCCGAGGTTCTGGGCGAAACGGTCCATCCCGACCTCGCTAGCGTTCCCGGACCTGTCGACATGGTCGATGTCTTCCGTCCCCCGGAAGAGGCCCCGGCCATCGCAGGGGAGGTTATCGCCAACCGGGACGCAAAGGGCATCCAGGTCCTCTGGATGCAACTTTCGATCCGCAACGACGAGGCCGCGCGGCTCGCGGAGGAGGCGGGGCTGGTCGTCATCATGGACCGCTGTCCAAAGATCGAATATGCGCGTCTGTCGGGCGAGCTCGGTTGGAGCGGCATCAACACCGGGATCGTCTCCGCCAGGAGCCTGAGGCCGCCCAGGGCATGAGCGACGGCCCGCGCATCAAGGCCCTGCTGGACGCGCTCCCCGACGAGGGGCCGGCGCCAAAGCCGGGTTTCGAGACCCTGGCCGTCCATGCCGGCGCCCGGCCGGATCCGGTAACGGGCGCCCGCGCGACGCCGATCTACCAGACCACCTCCTATGCGTTCGACGACGCTGACCACGCCGCGGAACTCTTCAATCTTCAGACGTTCGGCTACATCTATTCCCGCCTCACCAACCCGACCGTTGCGGTTCTGGAAGAGCGCATCGCAGCACTCGAGGGCGGCCGCGGGGCGGTGGCGACGGCGACCGGCCATGCCGCACAATTCCTCGTCGCTGCGACCCTGCTCGAACCGGGCGACGAGTTCGTCGCTTCGCGCCATCTCTACGGCGGTTCGCTCACCCAGTTCGGCCTGACCTTCGCCAAGCTCGGCTGGCGCTGCCGGTTCGTCGACATGACCGACGTCGACAACGTGCGCGCGGCGATGACCGATCGGGTCAGGTTCGTCTTCTGCGAATCGCTCGCCAATCCCGGCGGGGTGGTGATCGATATCGAGCCCGTCGCGGCGATCGCCGCGGAATGGGGGGTGCCGCTGGTCGTAGACAACACGCTCGCCTCGCCCTGGCTGCTGCGCCCGTTCGAGTGGGGAGCGGACATCGCGGTCCATTCGATGACCAAGTTTATCGGCGGGCACGGCAACACGATGGGCGGCGTCGTTGTCGAGTCGGGCAGGTTCGACTGGACCCGGAACGACAAGTTCCCCGGAATGTCGGAGCCCGATCCCGCCTATCACGGGCTGACCTTTGCCGAGACTTTCGGCGATTTCGGGCTGACGATGAAGATGCGCGCGGTCGCGCTCCGCGATTACGGCGCAAGCCTGTCTGCGCAGTCCGCGTTCTCCCTTCTCCAGGGTGTCGAGACCCTGCCGCTCAGAATGGAACGGCATTGCTGCAACGCGCTCTCGGTCGCCCGCTGGCTCGAGACTCACCCCAAGGTCGCCTGGGTGTCCTATGCCGGGCTCGAATCGTCTCCCTACAACGCGCTGGCGCGGAAATACCTGCCGCGCGGTGCGGGCGCGGTGCTGACCTTCGGCGTCAAGGGCGGCTTCCAGGCCGGCGTCACGGTGGTCGACAACGTCGAATTGTTCTCGCACCTCGCCAATATCGGCGACACTAGAAGCCTCATCATCCACCCGGCGTCGACCACCCACCGGCAACTCGACGAGGAACAGCAGATCCGCGCCGGCGCCGGGCCGGACGTGATCCGCCTCTCCGTCGGGATCGAGACGGTGGACGACCTGATCGCCGATCTCGACCGGGCGCTCGCCGCCGTTTGAGCGCGGTCAGCGGTCTTCCCAGCGCGGCGGGCGCTTTTCCAGGAAGGCGTCGATCCCTTCCCCGGCGTCGCGGGCGAGCATGTTCCGCGTCATCGCCTCGCTCGCGGTGCGGTACGCGTCGTCGAAGCCCGCCTCGATCTGCCGATAGAATGCTTCCTTGCCGATGGCGATGGTGAGAGCCGACTTCTCCGCGATGCGCAGCGCCAGGGCGCGGGCCTCGGCCTCGAGCGCCCCGGGGTCGACGATCCGGTTGACCAGGCCGTACCGCGCTGCGGTCTCCGCATCGATCGGATCGCCGGTGAGCAGCATTTCCATCATTCGCTTGCGCGGCACGTTGCGGCTGATGGCGACCATCGGCGTCGAGCAGAACAGGCCGATATCGACTCCGGGCGTCGCGAACTTCGCGTCTCGCGCCGCGACGGCGAGGTCGCAGGTGGCGACCAGTTGGCAGCCGGCCGCGGTCGCCGTTCCTTGGACCCGGGCAATCGCCGGCTTGGGCATCCGCATGAGGGAACGCATCAGCGCGCCGCTCTGATGAAACAGAGCCTCGTAGGCCTCGCGGTTCGGGTTTTGCCGCAGTTCCCGGAGGTCGTGGCCGGCACAGAAGGCGGGACCGTTTGCGCCGATCACCACGGCCCGCAGCGCCGGGTCCGCGGCGATCGAATCGATCTCGGCCTGCAGCGCCGACATCATCCCGCTCGAAAGCGCGTTGCGCGCGGCCGGACGGTTGAGGACCAGCGTTGCGATACCGTCCGCGTCGCTCCGCAGGACCGGCGGGTGCTCCTCCGCTTCCGCGCTCATCAGGGTTGCCGGCATGGGGAACCTCGATATCGTCAACGGTCGCAATCCAATCTGGCGGCCGCCGCGCAGCAGCGCAAGGGACTCTCTTGCGTAATCAGATACGCTGTTGTAACTGGTTGTCGCTCAATGTTTTTCGGGCATTGACAGTGCGGAATGTTCTGCGATACTCGCGCACCGTTCCGCACCGACGGGCGGGCTCACCCATGCGGGAACGAGAGACGGGCAGGCGGACAATGCGCACCTATTCGGCGAAACCCGCGGATGTCGAGAGCAAATGGTACGTGGTCGATGCCGACGGGCTGGTCGTCGGCAGGCTGGCGGCCGTCGTCGCTCGCATGCTCCGGGGCAAGCACAAGCCCATGTTCACGCCGCATATCGACTGCGGCGACAACATCGTGGTGGTCAACGCCGACAAGGTCCGTTTCACCGGCCGAAAACGGGAGCGGAAGACCTATTACCGACATACGGGATACCCCGGCGGCATCAAGAGCACCACGCCGGAGAAGATCCTGGAAGGCGCCCATCCCGAACGGGTGGTCGAGCAAGCGGTCCGGAGAATGCTGCCCAAGGGTCCTCTCGGCCGCAAACAGTTCGGCAAGCTCAAGGTCTATGCCGGGTCCGATCATCCGCACGAGGCGCAGCAGCCCGAGACGCTGGACGTCGGCGCGCTCAATCCGAAGAACGCCAGGAGCAGGTAGACCATGGCCGATCAGGACGCCCCCACGCTCGCCGATGTGATGCCCGAGGAGCTGGCGCCCGAGGCGCCGGTCGAGGCTGCGCCGGTCTACGAACGCAAGGTCGATGCTGAGGGCCGGTCCTACGCCACCGGCAAGCGCAAGAACGCCGTCGCCCGCGTCTGGCTCAAGCCGGGTTCGGGCCGGATTACCGTCAACGGGCGCGAGGGTGCGGTCTACTTTGCGCGGCCGGTTCTCCAGATGCTGCTCGGCCAGCCGTTTCTCGTCGCCGACCGCGACAACCAGTACGACGTCTGGTGCACGGTCAAGGGTGGCGGGCTTTCCGGCCAGGCCGGTGCGGTGCGCCACGGCATTTCGCGCGCCCTGACCCACGCCGAGCCGGGGCTGCGTCCGATCCTCAAGCGAGGCGGCTTCCTGACCCGCGACGCCCGGGTGGTCGAGCGCAAGAAGTACGGCAAGCGCAAGGCGCGGCGCAGCTTCCAGTTCTCCAAACGCTGAACCGGCAGCGTCGCCGACGATCTGGCGCGCTGCCAGAGGCGATGTCATGGCAAACAAGACGAACACCGTGCGGGCCGCCATCCTCGGCGCGAGCGGTTATACCGGCGCCGAACTGGTCCGGATTCTCCTGCATCACCCGACGGTCGAAATCCGCACCCTGACCGCCGACCGTCACGCCGGCAAACCGTTCGCGTCGGTGTTCCCGCAATTCGGCGGGCGCGGCCTGCCCGACCTGATCCGTATCGAGGATGTCGACTCGGGGGGGCACGACCTGGTCTTTTGCTGTCTCCCGCACGGCACGACGCAGGAGGTGGTGGCTTCCCTGCCCGACGGCCTCAGGGTGGTCGACCTGTCGGCCGATTTCCGGCTCTTCGACCTCGCCGCGTACGCCGAATGGTATGGCCATGAGCATCGCGCGCCGGCGCTTCAGGAAGAGGCGGTCTACGGCTTGACGGAACTCGCGCGGGAGGAGATCGGGGCGGCGCGGCTGGTGGCCAACCCCGGCTGCTATCCGACCTCGGCCATTCTGCCGCTCGCCCCGCTGCTCGAGAAGCGGGCGATCGGATCCGAGATCATCATCGATTCCAAATCCGGCGTTTCCGGCGCCGGCCGGGCAGCGAAGGAGGCGAGCCTCTTCACCGAAGTCTCGGAGGGAATCCATCCCTATGGCATCGCCGCACACCGCCACGCGCCCGAGATCGAACAGGCGCTGAGCGGCGCGGCCGGGGAGCCGATCGTCGTCAACTTCACGCCGCACCTGATGCCGATGAACCGCGGCATTCTCTCGACCATCTATATCCGGCTTGCGCCGGGGGTGGAGGCGGACGACCTGCGCGCCCTTCTCTCCGCGCGTTACGACGGGGAGCCCTTTGTCCGCATCGTGCCGGAGGGCGTGGTTCCCGCGACCCGCCATGTGCGGGGTTCCAACCACTGCCTGATCGGCGTGTTCGCCGACCGCTTGCCGGGGCGGGCGATCATCGTCTCGGCGCTCGACAATCTGGTGAAGGGCGCCGCCGGGCAGGCGGTGCAGAACATGAACCTCGTCTGCGCCCTGCCCGAGACGACGGCGCTCGAACAGGAACCCCTGTTCCCGTGAATACGACCGTCGCCGACGCCCCAAGCCGGCCGCCGGCCGCGACGGCGGCCGGCGCCAACTTGTTGCCCTACCGCGGCGCGTGGCCGCGGATCGCAGAGACCGTATTCATCGCCGACGGCTGCCAGATAATCGGCGATGTCGAGATCGGCGGGGAAGCCAGTGTCTGGTTCAACTGCGTCCTGCGCGGCGACGAGCACGGTATCCGCGTCGGCGCACGCACCAACATCCAGGACGGCACCGTGATTCACGTACACAGCCGGAAGCAGGGAACGTATATCGGTGCCGACGTCACGGTTGGGCACATGGCGCTGCTCCACGCCTGCACGCTGGAAGACGGCGCCTTCGTCGGGATGGGCGCGGTCGTGCTCGACGAGGCGGTGGTGGAAGGCGGCGGAATGCTCGCCGCCGGTGCCATGCTGACCCCGGGCAAGCGCCTGCCGTCGGGCGAGTTGTGGGCCGGCCGTCCGGCGCGCCGTGCTCGCATGTTGACCGAACGGGAACGTGCCGGTTTCGCGCTGACCGTCGAAAATTACCGTGCAAGGGGCCAGGAATACCGCCGCGCCCGGCAGGACGGGGGTTGAGGCGCCCGGCGGTGTCCGACCCGGTGCCACCCCCCGCCGCGGAGACGGTAATCAGGCGCTGCAGCGCCCTTGTGGAGGCGGACGGCGCGCTCACTCTGCGCGATTGCGACATCCTCATCCGCGACCACGCGATCGCCGGGATCGCCGCGCCCGGCACGGCCGGGACCGGACCGGCGACCACGGTTATCCAGGGCAGGAACAGGCTGGCCGTCCCCGGCCTGGTCAACGCGCACACCCATTCGCCGCTCAACCTGCTGCGCGGCACCGCCGACGGGCTGGATCATGTCGGCTTCATGTGGACGAGCCAGGCCGATACCGCAGGCCGCGGCGAGGAAGAAATTCAGATCGCTGCGATCCTGGGCGCCCTCGACATGCTGCGTTCCGGCGTCACTGCGGCGATCGACCACTACCCGGAGCAGAATTCCACTGTCGAGGCCGTCGGCCCCGTCGCGCGGGCCTATGCCGGCGTCGGTATGCGGGCGGCCATCGCGCTTCGGGCGTTCGACCGACCCTACGACGATATCGATCCGGCGGGTGCAGCGGGCGTGAACCTCCCGGCGGACGAGGCGCTCGGGGAAGCCAACCCGCTGGCGCAGCTGCCGGTCGACGAGATCGCCTCGGTCTGCGAAGCGGCGGTGGACGCCTGGCACGGATATGGCGGGCTGGTCTCGATCATGCCCGGTCCGTCGAATCCCATCCGCTGTTCGGACGAAATGCTGGTCCGCTGCCACGGAATCGCCGCCGCGGGGGATCTCGGCATCCACACCCATCTCCTCGAGACCCGCATCCAGCGAACGCTCGCCTTCGACCGCTACGGGCGCTCTACCGTCGCCCATCTCGATGCCCTTGGCATTCTCGACCGCCGCTGGTCGTTCGCCCACACCGTGTGGGTCGACGAGCACGATATCGACCTTCTCGCGGCGCGCCGGCCGGTCGCGGTCCACAATCCCCACAGCAACGCCAAGATCGGCGCCGGCGTCGCGCCCGTTGCGCGCATGCTGGCAGCGGGCGTGCGCGTCGCGCTCGGCACTGACGGGGCGAGCACCAACGACACGCTGTCGGTGCACGAGGCGATGAGCCTCGCCCTGCTCCTGCCGCGCGTCACCGGCGTCGCGCGCACCGAATGGCCTGACGCGGCGGCGGCTTTCGGCATGGCGACCCGGGGCGGGGCGGCGGCATTCGCCGGCGGACCGCAGCTCGGTGCGATCGAGGTCGGGGCAGCGGCCGACATCGTACTCTACGATCTTCATGCGCCGGCCCTCGCGCCGCTCAACGATCCGCTTCAGCAGCTCGTCTTTGCCGAGCGCGGCCGTTCGGTGCGCTGCGTTCTGGTCGCCGGCAGGACGGTCTACGAAGACGGCCGCTTCTCCTTTGTCGATGCCGATGCAGCGATCCGTGCGGCGATCGGAATGCGTGAGAGCCAGAAGAACCGGAACCGCGCCCTCTACCGGTTTGCACGGGCGCTCGAGGCGGCGCAGCGCGATGCGGCCGGTTGTTGAACGGGCGCGCCGACCGGTGCCGCCGCGCGGCTTCTGTTAGGATGGGCCGACGCGGGGCCGGTATGCGGAGGGCGGCATGACGAAAGCGCTGGTGGTTCGCGAATACGGCGGTCCGGAGGTCTTGCGGCTCGAAGATTCGCCGGTGGGCGTGCCGGGGACCGGTCAGGTCCGTCTTCGCCACACGGCGATCGGCGTCAATATGAGCGACACCTACCGCCGGCGCGGGGTCTATCCGCTGCAACTGCCGGTCATCGTCGGTTCGGAGGGCGCGGGCGTGGTCGAGGCGCTCGGCCCCGGTGTGGAGAGCCTCGCCGTCGGCGACCGCGTCGCCTATGCCGGCCCGCTCGGCAGCTACGCCGAGGAAAGGCTGATCGCCGCGGACAAGCTGGTCCGCCTGCCCGAAGGAATCGGCGACAGGCAGGCGGCGGCGATGATGCTGAAAGGGCTCACCGTCCATTATCTGCTGCACTGGACATATCCCGTGCAGGCGGGCGACACCGTGGTCATCCATGCCGCCGCCGGCGGGGTCGGGCTGATATTCTGCCAGTGGGCGAAGCATCTCGGTGCGACAGTGATCGGCACCGTCGGTTCGGACGAGAAGGCCGCGCTCGCCGCTGCGCACGGCTGCGACCATCCGGTCGTCTACACGCGCGAGAACTTCGCTGACAGGGTGATGGAGATCACCGGCGGGGCCGGGGCGCACGCCGTCTACGATTCGATCGGCCGGGACACGTTCCTCGACTCCATCGCCTGCACCCGTGCGCGCGGGACGATCGCCGGGTTCGGTCAGGCGTCGGGTCCGTTTCCGGCGCTCGATACCGGCCTGCTGCAGGGCGGCTCCAAGTTTGTCACCCGTCCCGGCCTCGCCGCCCATACCGCGACCCGCGAGATGATCGAGACCGGCGCGGGCAGGCTGTTCGATCTGACCCTGCAGGGCGTCGTGACGATCAATGTCAACCAGGACTGGCCGCTCGCCGAGGCCGCCGAGGCCCACCGGGCGCTCGAGGCACGTGCGACCACCGGTTCGACCGTCCTGCTTCCCTGAGGAAAGTCGCGATGAACAAGGATCTGAGGACATTTCTGGCCGAGGCCCGGCAGATGGGGCCCGAGTACTTCGCCTCGGTCGCCCGCCCGGTCGAGCCGGTCTACGAGCCGTGCGTCATCCAGCAGAAACTGGCGGCGCGGGACCGTTACCCGGTCTTGCGTTTCGACAACGTGAACGGCTCGGACATGCCGTTGGTGACCAACCTGTTCGGCAAATACGAACTGCTCGGGCTGGCGCTCGGCGTCGATCCCGACCGGCCCAAGTCGGAAATCCTCGCCCGCTTCCGCGAACGCATCGCGAAACCGCTCCCGACCAGGACGGTCGCGCGCGCCGACGCGCCGGTCAAGCAGGTCGCGATCGGCGCAGACGACGTCGATCTCGGCAAGCTGCCGATCGTCAAGCACGCCGAGAAGAACTCCGGCAAGTACATTGCCATCGGCTGCCTGGTGGTCCGCGATCCCGAAACCGGCGTGTTGAATGCCGGCGTCTACCGCCACGAGGTCAAGGGCAGGGCGGAGCTTGCCTGCATGTTCAACCCCGCCCATCACGCCGGCTACATCTATCGAAAATACCGCGAGATGAACAAGCCGATGGACGCGGTCCTTTTCATCGGCCACCACCCGGCTGCGGTCCTGGGGACGCTGTCCAAGCAGCCGTTCGACAGCGACGAGTACGAGATGATGGGCGCGCTGATGGGCGAGCCGCTCGAGGTGGTGAAAGGCGATACCGTCGATATTCCGGTCCCGGCCTGGGCGGAGATCGCCATCGAGGGCTTTCTCGACCCCGCGCGGGAAACCAGCGACGGCCCGTTCTCCGAATACACCGGGTTCTACGGCCCGGCCAAGGATCCGGTCGGGTTGATGCAGGTAACCGGGATCACGATGCGCGCGGATGCGATCTACCACGATCTCGACCCGTCACACCGCGAGCACAACCTGGCCGGGGCGCTGACCTTCGAGACCGCGCTCTACAATTCGGTCGCCAAACTCGTGCCCTCTGTCACCGGCGTCCACCTGCCGCCGTCCGGGGCCTGTACTTTCACCGCCTATATCAAGATCAGAAAACGGGTGCCGGGGGAGGGGAAGTCCGCCGGTATGGCTGCGCTCGCCGGCGACCCCAATGTCAAGATTGCGGTCGTGGTCGATGACGAGATCAACATCTACAACGATTCCGAAGTTCTGTGGGCGATCGCGACGCATGTCCAGGCGGACCGCGACGTGACCGCTATACCCTTCGCGATGGGCGCTCATCTCGACCCCTCTGCCTACGGCGAGGTGAGAACGGAGAAGGGGCCGATGCAGACCAAGATGATTATCGACGCCACCCGGCCGGCCACGCTCCCCTTTGCCGACCGGATCGTTCCGCCCAAGGATGCCTGGGAGCGAATTCGCCTCGAAGACTATCTCGATGCCGCCGAAGGATGAGACAGGACCGCCGCCTCCGCACGGGGCGCAGGTCCGGGCGGGCGGCGCTCCACGAGGGTTTCGGATCGTATCCGCGGGCTTGCAACGTGCGGCCAGTGATGCGATTAAGGTGGGAGATGGCGCAAAACACCAAGACGTATCTTGTTACGCAATAGCCGCGTCTTATCAAGCTGCTCCTGGAATTGTCCATCTTGAGGACGTCCGCGGCCGGTTCTCTGCCGGCCCGGACCGGCGATAACGCGAAAGGAGTAGCGATGCCTGTCGGTACAGTAAAATGGTTCAATGTGACGAAGGGGTTCGGCTTCATCCAGCCGAGCGACGGATCGAAGGACGCCTTCGTCCATATTTCCGCGGTGGAGCGCGCGGGTCTCAACGGCCTCCGCGAGGGCCAGAAGGTCGAGTACGAACTCGTGCCGGGCCGCGACGGTCGGTCGTCGGCGGAGAATCTGGTCGCGCTCGACTAACCCCGTTTCAACCGGTCTGTCCCGGCGGGCGCTTCCCGCGCCCGCCGGGTCGTCACATCTGGTCTACGCCGCCGCACTCATTTCCTCCGGCGTGCAGACGTCGCGCAGCAGGCGCCGGTGGGGGACGATCTCCCGTCCCTCGCGAAAGACCGAGGCGGGCACGAGCCGCCGGTCGACCACCAGTTCCTCGCCCGTTGAATCGGTCAGCGTCCAGCGCCCCTCCGCCCGGTCGAGGATCGTGATGTCCGCCCGGCTGCCGGGCGCCAGGGTTCCGATCTCGTCGACCTCGCCCAGGATCGACGCCGGGTTCAGCGTCGTCCGGCGGATGATTTCCTCAAGATCCATGCCGAGCGCCCACAGCTTCGACATCGCTCCGCACAGGCTGTAGTCAAGCTGCGAATCGTCGTGGTAGCCGTGGAAGTCCGAGTGCACGTCGCTTGAGACGGTGTTGGGCAGGACGCCCGCGTCGAGCATCCGGCGCGCAATCCCGAAGCTGAAATTCACCCCGTGGCCGATATCGAAATGGAGGCCGCGTTCGAGCGCCGCATGGACCGTCGCGGGGACTTCCGCGCCCACGCCCATAATGCCGTCCGGCATCGTGCTGTAGACGTGGGCGAGCGTGGTCCCCGGCCGCAGGATCGGGATCACCCGTTCGAGCACGGCGGCGGGGTCGGGTCGGTTGGATTCGTCCACGGGGAACAGTTCGCCGGTGTGGACGTAAAGCGGAAGCCCGGTTTCGATCCCGGCTTCGACCGCCATTTCGAGGACCCTCAAGCCCCAGCGAGAGAGCCCGCCCGACTCGCCGTGGCTCTTGATGCCCTTTATCAGCTCGGGCCATGCGGACGCGGCCTCGACGATGGCCTCGATCCGCATCATTGCGGGGTTGTGGAGAGTCGCCCCTTCCATCCCGCCCTTGAGCGCGCCGGCGAGGTTGGCCGAGACGAAGCACCGCACGTCGGTCTCGGCGGGCCGGGCGGCATAGGCTTCGAACCCGCCGACGGTCCATGCCCCTGCGCTCCCCTGGTCGACGATCGTCGTCGCGCCCGCATGGACGCCCGCATCGTCCGGGTGCACGCCGAAATTGGTCACCCATTCGTAGACATGCACGTGCAGGTCGATCAGGCCGGGGCAGACGGTCCGGCCCCGCGCATCCACGCGCCGGACCGTCCGATGCGGCGGCAGCCGGCCGGCGGCGGCGAAAGCCGCGATCCGCCCGCCGCTCACCGCGATCTCGGCGGGGCCGCGATAGCCCGCACCGGGATCGATCGCGTCGTCGCAGGCGATGACGAGATCGTATACGGCAGGAGCCGGCTCCGGCATGGCCGGGCCTACTCGGCGGCTTGCGCAGTCCCGGCCGTTTCCCCGGGACCGGGCTGATCGGCGGGGACGACTTCCTTGACCGCGCCCTTCCAGCCATTCTGGGTCAGATCGAATATCTGCCCCAGCGGGTCGCGGTATTTCACCTCGTAGAAGGTGTTGGGGTTGTTGGTCGGCTCGCCCATCACATGCGTGCCGCCGGCCGCTTCCACCTTCCGGCACGCTTCGTCGATGTCGTCGACCCACATGCCGAAATGGTCGATGCCGTAGAACGGCTCATCGCCCTCATAACCGAGCGGCTGGCCGTCGCGGGCGAGCAAGGCGATGTTGACGGTGCCGTCCGACATGTAAACGCCGCTCGCCGCCCGGCCGACGGTCTTCATGTCGAAGGCGTCCTCGAAAAACTTCTGCGCGGTCTCGAGATCCGCGACGGAAAGCGCGATGTGCCGCAGCTTGGCCATGGGAATCCTCCTTGCGCGGGGTCGGGCGATGCTCCCAAGCGCACGTGACGCTGTCAACGATCTCCCGATGCTGACGCGAACGCCTGCCGAGGAGGCCGGGGAGCGCCGAAGGAGCCGCGCCTCAGCTTGTCGATATAGAACGAATCGAACGCCGACGGCGGGTAGCGAGCCGGTTCTCCCTCGGCAGTGATACAGCGGATCTCGGCGTCGTAGTTCGGGTTGTGAAAGAAGACGATCGAGATACGGTCGGGGCTGGCGCCGTCTTCCGGCAGCCCCACGCGGTGGAGTGTCGAGACCCAGCGGTCGTTGGTCCAGCGCATCATCGCATCGCCGATGTTGCAGATGAACCCGCCCTCGGGCCGGACGACGTCGATCCAGCCGCCGTGGCGCAGCTTGACCTGGAGCCCGCCCGGCAGGTTGTCGCCCCGCAGGATGGTCAGCGAGCCGTAGTCGTGATGTTCTCCCGCGCGGCGCTGGTTGGCCGCCGCGCCGTCGATGCGGCCCGGGTAGCGGATCAGCCGGAGACTCGAGGAATGGCGGTCGATGCGGTCGTCGAAACAGCAATCTTCCTGGCCGAGCGCACGCGCGAAGATCCGCATCACCGTGTGCGACAGCCCCTCCATGAGCTGGTAGTAACGCTCCATCGCCGCGCGCAGCCCCGGCCGTGCCTCCGGCCAGATATTGGGCGCGAAGAAGGCGCGCGCCCGGCCGCAGGTATAGTAGGGCTCGTCCGGCGGCGAGACCGGACCCATGGCGAAGCTCTCCTGGAGGTCGGGCGGCGTGTCCTGGCCGAGCGAATAGGCGAGCGCACGGTCGCCGAGCGCGTTCCAGCCGCGGCTGATGCGGTCTTCGGGCCGCTCGACGAGACGTTTCTGCGGCGCGGGCAGCGCAAAGAAATCGACCGCTTCGGCGCGAAGGTCTGCGATCGCGGACTCTGGCACGCCGTGGCCGACGATGGCGAAGAAGCCGGTCTCCATGCATGCCCTGTCGACCGCGCGGGCGACGGCGTCCCGGTCGGCCTCCGACCCGCCGATGTAGGGCGCGATGTCGATCGTGGGTACCGGGTGGTCGGTCATCGCTCTCCTTCCTACGCTCGGGAGCTACCTGTATCGCTGCCCATTGTATCGCTAGAATTTGCCGGACGGCCATAAGTGGGTTGCGGGGGGTAATGGAGCCCTATCAGCGGCGGAACCGCCATTTCGAAGAGCTTGTTGCCCGACGCGGGCTCATCTGGATGGGCCAGAACACCAACCATTTGCCCACCCATCCCGATGTCAAGCGCGCGATGGTGGCTGCGATCGATGACGAGTCCTACCACGCCTACGCGCCGCCGACGGGCCTGGAAGAGCTTCGCCGCCTGATCCTCGCCGATCTCGGCGTGGACGACGCCGATGTCATGATTACCGACGGCGCCGTTGAGGGGCTGTACCACGCCTGCCGCACCCTGCTGCGGCCGGGGGCGCGGATGATCACGACCGATCCGGGATGGCCGTGGCCGGAGGCATTTTCGCGTCTGTCGGGCGCCGAGGTCGCGGCGCTCCCCATCTACCGGGCGGAGCAAGGATACAAGCTGTCGGCGGACCAGCTCGCCGCCGCGGTCGAGGAAGACGGCGCGGACCTGATCTACCTGATCGATCCGCTCAACCCTCTCGGCGTCGGTTACGCCGCGGACGAAATCGCCGCCTTTGCCCGGATCGCGCGAGAGGCCGATGCGTGGCTGATCCACGACTGCACTTACCGCCACTTCGCGCACGACCATACGCTGGCCTACCGCTGCTACCCGGAAAAGACCCTCACCACCTACAGCTTCTCGAAATGGCTCGGCCTCGCCGGGCTCCGGCTCGGCGGCCTGATGGCGCGGCCCGCCGTCATCGAGAGGCTGTCGGACGGCCAGCCCAACGCCCTCGGTTCGAACCTGGTCTCGCAGAGGGGCGCCGTCGCCGGCCTGCGCACCAAGGAGCAATGGTTCCCCGAGGTGAACCGTATCCAGCGGGCCAACCAGGCCATGATCCATGCCGCGGTCGGCCCGATCAACGGGTTCGACATCCCGGTCTACCCGTCGCACGGGAATTTTCTCGCCATCGACACCAGCGCTGCCGGGATCGCGCCCGAGACCGTCTGTGCGCTCTACCTCGAACGGGGGATCATGATCCGCCAGGCCGCGTATCAGTCGAAGCTGTACGCCGACCGCTTCGTCAAGGTCTCAACCACGGTGCCGGCCGAACATGCGCAGCGTTTCTGCGACCTGTTGCCGGAAGTCGTCGGCGCGGCGCTGGACCGCGCCGGAGAGTCCGGCCGCGCCCTCTATTGAGATATCGAGGCGCCGCCAGCAGCACGGGAGACCGCAATGCCCTACGCCGACGCCCGCGGGGCGAGGCTCTACTACGAAGAAACCGGGACCGGCGATCCAGTCGTTTTCGTCCACGAGTTCGCCGGGGACTGCCGAAGTTGGGAGCCGCAGGTCCGTTATTTCTCCAGGCGCTACAGATGCGTGGCGTTCAATGCGCGCGGCTATCCGCCCTCCGACGTGCCGGAGGACCAGGAACTGTACTCCCAGGACATCGCCACCGATGACATCGCGGCTGTCATGCGCGGCGCCGGGATCGGGTGCGCACATATCGTCGGCATGTCGATGGGCGGGTTCGCAGCGCTTCATTTCGGGCTGCGCTACCCCGATATGGCGCGGTCTATCGTCGTCGGCGCCTGCGGCTACGGCGCCAAACCGTCGGAGAGCGAACAGTACGCGCTCGATTCCGAAGCGGTGGCGGGGGAATACGAAAAGCGGGGCGCCGCCACGGTGGCGGAGGTTTATGCCAACGGAGCCTACCGGCTCCAACTCAAGCAGAAGGACCCGCGCGGCTGGACCGAATTCCGCGATCAACTGGCCGAGCATTCGACGGAGGGTTCGGCGCGGACCATGCGCGGAGTCCAGAAGCGCCGCCCCTCGCTCTGGCATCTCGAGGATGGGCTGTCGGCGATGTCGCTGCCGGTGCTGATCGTTGCGGGCGACGAGGACGACTGGTGCCTCGAACCCGGCATCTACCTCAAACGCACCATCCCGACCGCGGCGCTGCTGATCGTGCCGAAGACAGGCCACGCCGTGAATCTCGAGGAACCGGCGCTGTTCAACCAGGCGCTGGCCGATTTTTTCTCCATCGTCGAGACGGGGCGCTGGGTTGCCCGGCCGTTCGCGCAGGGCGCGTCCGCCCTGTTGTCCGGCTTTCACGAGGAGGACGCCGCGGGATGACCGTCTCCGGCGCCGCAGCCGCGGTTGACGGGGCGCGGCTCTGGCAGCGTCACATGGCGCTGGCGGAGATCGGCGCGACCGGCAAGGGGGGCGTCAACCGGCAGGCGCTGAGCGCAGAGGAGGCGCGCGGCCGCAGCCTCGTAGCCTCGTGGGCGGCCGATCTCGGGTACCGCGTGCTGGTCGACGACATCTCCAACCTGTTCATCCGGCGCGAGGGGGCCGATCCTGCACTCGCGCCGGTTCTCACCGGATCGCACATCGACACCCAGCCCACCGGCGGCAAGTTCGACGGGGCCTACGGTGTCCTCGCCGGGATCGAGGCGCTGCAGGCGCTCGACGAGGCCGGGATCGAGACCGCGCGGCCGATCGAGGTGGCGGTCTGGCTCAACGAGGAGGGTTCGCGTTTTGCCCCCGGGATGATGGGCTCCGAGGCCTTCGCCGGCCTCCGCGGCCTGGACGAGATCGGAGCCGTGGCCGACCGCGCAGGACGGCGTGTCGCCGACGAGCTGCCGCGGGCCCTGGCCGCCACTCCCGACGCCGAACGACGCGCGGTCGGGTTCGCCGCCGCGGCCTTCGTCGAGGCGCATATCGAGCAGGGCCCTGCGCTCGAACGCGCCGGTCTGCCCATCGGCGTGGTCACCGGCATCCAGGGGGTACGGCGGATGCGGGTGCGGGTCACCGGCGAGGAAGCGCACGCAGGCACCGCGCCCAGGGCCGCACGCCGCGACGCGCTGTGGGAGGCCGCGCGGATGATCGCCGCGCTTCACGACCGGCTCCACATTGACGACGATCTCCGCTTTACCGTCGGCATGATGGAGATTCGGCCGAACGCGCCCTCGGTGGTCGCGGCTGAAACCCTGTTCTCCATCGATCTCCGCCACCCTGACAGCGACACACTCGCCAGCCTCGAAGCCACGGTCGACGGCATCTGCCGGGAGGCGCGTATCGCCTGCGGTGTCGAGACATCGACCATCGCCGGTGCGCCCTCGATCCGCTTCGACGAGGCGGTGGTGGAGACGATCGAGACGGCGGCCGCCGATCTCGGGCTCGGCTCGATGCGGCTGTTCTCCGGCGCCGGGCACGATGCGCGCCAACTCAGCTTCGTCTGCCCGACGGGGATGATCTTCGTCCCCTGCGAGAAGGGGATCAGCCACAACGAGGCCGAGAACGCCGCGCCGTCCGATCTCGCCGACGGCGCGCGGGTGCTGACGGAGACGCTGGCCAGATTGGCGGGCGAGTGAAGCGGTTCGCCGAGCAGGCCGCGGCGGGGGAGGCGCGGCGCGGCGCATGCACCTGATCCGCTCGGCCGCTCTCCGCGGCATGGCGTGGATGACGATGGCTGCGCTGATGTACACCGTCACCGGCGCCATCGTCCGCCATCTTGCCGCTTCCTACTCCGTCTTCGAGGTCGGCCTGTTCCGCAGCCTCGTCGCAGTCGCGATCGTGCTCCCGCTGGCAAGCGGGTTCAGCCGGCGGCGCATGCGCGAGGCGCTCGGCACGAAGCGCTTCCCCATGCACCTGCTGCGCAGCGTCCTCGGCTACGCCGGGATCATGTGCTGGTTCTACAGTGTCAGCCGGATCCCGCTCACCGACTACTACGCGCTCCAGTTCCTGACCCCGCTGTTCACCATGGCAGGGGCTGCGCTGCTGCTGGGCGAGCGGACCCGACCGGAGAACTGGCTCGCCGTCCTCGCCGGGTTCGCCGGCGCGATGGTGATCGTCCGTCCCGGTCTGATCGAGGTGAGCCTGGGGACCCTGGCGGCGCTCGGAGCCGCTCTCCTGTTTGCGTCGGTCAACAACGCGGCCCGGGTCCTGTCGCGGACCGACAGCGCGATCACCATCGTCGCCTACGGCAACCTCGTTCTGATCCCGCTCTCGCTGATACCGGCGCTGCCCGAATGGACCACGCCGGCCTGGCAGGATCTGCCGTGGCTGTGCTGCGTCGGCGTCACCGCGACCGTCGCGCAGTTCTCGATCACCCGCGCGGTCGCCACCGCCGAGGCGAGGGTCGTCCAGCCGCTCGATTTCGCCCGCCTGCCGTTCGCCGCCGCCCTCGGCTGGTTCGCCTTCGGCGAGCGCTCGGATGTATGGACCTGGGTCGGCGCGGCGATCATCTTCGCCGCCGCGTCCTGGGTTCTTCGCCTCGAACGGAAGTAGACGTCAGGCGGGGACGTAGCGGTCGCGCTTGACCGACTGGAGGTTCCTCCCTTCGATCCGGATCAGCCGCGTCGAATCCTCGCGCCGCGGCGAATGCAGATCGCCCTCATTGTAGCAGACCGCCATACCGGGCTCGAGCGTGTAGACCTGCGCCGGTTCGACGACCCCCGGCTTGTCGCCGTCCGGCGCCGCGAGCTTGCGCCACTCCGTCATCTCGGTCACGCCCTCTGCCTGGCCGTAGATCGCCCAGGACGGACCGTGATCGTGCGGGTTGCTGGCCTTCGCGCCCTGGTAGACATGCGCCAGAATGCAAAATCCGTGGTCGGGGTCCTCATAGAGCAGTTTGCGCGGGGAATCGTTGTCGGGGCCGAGATGGGCGGCGACGAACGCCTTGTCCCCGAGCGCGGTTTCGAGGTGCTTGCGCACTTCGTCGCGCCCCGCCGGCCCGTTGTCGGCATCCATCGCCGCGTGGCAGTCTGCGGCCAGTTGATCGAGCGTGTACGGCATCTTCGAGTCTCCGCATGAACGCAGTGGTCAAAGATCGCAGTATACGCCGATTCGGGTTGAGAAGGAGACCGTCGATGCATGTGAGACGGGTCGTCACGGGCCACGACGAGGCCGGCAGGTCGGTCGCGATCATCGACGACATCGCGGCCAACGCGACCTCGCGGCGTCGGGGCCACGATTCGCGCCTGATCTGGACCACCGACCGCGAGACGCCGCCCAACCGGGGGAACGAGGATGCCGGGGCGCGCAAGGTCGGGCGTCCGCCGCCCGGCGGCGGCACGATTTTCCGCGTTCTCGAGCTCCAGCCCGATCAGGAGCTGGAGATGCACCGGACCGCGACCATCGACTATGTGGTGATGATCGAGGGCTCGATGAATCTGGTCCTCGACGATTGCGAAATTCCCCTCCGCCCCGGCGACTGTCTCGTACAGCGCGGCACCAACCACGCCTGGCGCAATACCGGCGATGGGCCGTGCCGCTTCGCCGCGGTCCTGGTCGACGCCGCCGAGTGAACGCACCGGACGGCGCACAAACCGCGAACGGCGCCGTTGCCCGCACCGAAAACGTGCGGTTGCAAGCCGACAATGGAGCATCGGGTGCCGTTGACCGGCGCCATTGGCCCGAAGGGTGCGCGGTGGCATCATGCGCGCCCGCGGCCCGCGTCGCCGCAGTAACGGGAGTATCGTCCATGGCGGCCGCGACCCGTGGCTATCCGGACCTCCAGGAACACCTCGAATCGCTCGACGCGGCCGGGTTGCTGCTGACCGTCGACGAGCCGGTCAACAAGGACACCGAGATGACGCCGCTGGTTCGCTGGCAGTTCCGCGGCGGGCTCGACGAGAGCGAACGGCGCGCCTTCCTGTTCCGTAACGTCACCGACAGCCTGGACCGGCGCTACGGTATCCCGGTGGTGATCGGCGCGCTCGCCGCCAACCGCGCAATCTACAGCGTCGGGATGCAGGCTGCGGTCGCCGACATACCGGGCAAATGGGACCGCGCCATCGCCAATCCGGTGCCGCCGCGCCGGGTCAACACCGCGCCCTGCCAGGAGGTGGTGACCGCGGGCGACGACCTCCTCGGAGAGGGCAGCGGCCTCGATGCGCTGCCGATCCCGATCTCGACTCCGGGTTTCGACAGCGCGCCGACGCTCGCGGCGACCAACGTGATCACGCGCGACCCCGACAGCGGCGTGCAGAACATGGGGACCTATCGCGCCGCCTTGAAGGCGCCCGACCGCCTGGTGGTGCGTATGGCGACCCGCGTCGGCGGCGCCGGCGGCTACGTCCACTGGAAGAAGCACAAGGCGAGGGGCGAGCCCCTGCCGTGCGCCGTCGTGGTCGGCTGTCCGCCGCTGGTGGCCTTCATGGGGCCGCAGAAGTTGCAGATTGACGTCGACGAGTTCGGTGTCGCTGGCGGGCTCGCCGGCGGTCCGATCAACGTGGTGCGGGGCAAGACGGTCGACCTGTTGGTTCCGGCGGAAGCCGAACTCGTCATAGAGGGGACGATCGACACCGATATGCTGGAGCCAGAGGGCCCCTTCGGCGAGTCGCACGGCCATGTCGCGCTCGAGGAGTTCAATATGCCCATGCGGGTCACCGCCATCACCCGCAAGGCGAACCCCATTATCCCGTCCTATATCAGCCAGGTGGCGCCGTCCGAATCGAGCGTCATGAAGCGGGTCTCCTACGAACCCCTGTTCCTCTCCCATCTTCGGGACACGCTGGGCGTCAAGGCGGTCACCGCGGTCTCGCTGCACGAAAAGCTGACCGGCCTCCTCCGGGTGACCATCGTGACGCTCGAGCCCGGTGCGCCCCGCACCGAGGTCTGGCGTGCGCTCTACGGTGCAGCGAGTTTCAAGGGCGATTGCGGCAAGATTTGCATTGCCGTCAACGGCGACATCGACGGCGACAGCGCGGACGCGCTCCTGTGGGCGCTCGCATACCGGCACAACCCGGTTGAGGATATCGTTGTCCTGCCCCACCGCGGCCAGGGGCACGGACCCCGGAGAGAACACAAGGGCGAAGAGGATTCGACCCTGCTGATCGATGCAACGATGAAGTCGCCCATGCCGCCGCTGGCGCTTCCCACCCGCCCGTACATGGAGGGCGCACGGGCGCTCTGGGAACGTCTTGGCTTGCCGCCGCTCAAACCGGAATCGCCCTGGCACGGCTATTCGTTGGGCGACTGGTCGGACGATTGGGAGCAAGCGGCCAGACGCGCCGCCGATGGATTATATCTGGAAAACGGCCGGCGCAGCCTGCAACGCCAACAGCCGGGGTTGGTGCCCGAAACATCGGTGCGGGATGCGGAGCCCGGCCCGAATGGTTGAGGCCGAGAAGATGACCACAGAGAGAACCCCGCCGGCCCGCGAGGCGCTGGTCGCGAAGGCAGCGGCGATGGTGCCAGCGCTGATCGAGCGCACGCGGGAAGCTGACGCGCTTCGCCGTATCCCGGACTCGACGCACCGCGACTTCCTCGACGCGGGCTTCTACCGGATCTTCCAGCCCAAGCGTTACGGCGGTCTCGAATGCGAAAATCGGACGATCGTCGACATCGCTGCCGAACTCGGCCGCGGCTGCGGCTCCAGCGCCTGGATCTTTACCAATCTGGTTGCCCAGAGCCTGGTGCTTTCGCTGGGCAACCGCGAGGCGCAGGATGACGTGTGGGGCAACAACCCCGAGGCTCTGATCGCCTCGGGGTTCTCGGTCAGCGGCGCGACCGTCAAGCCGGCCGCCGACGGCATCCTGCTCGACGGTGTGTGGAGCTTTTGCAGCGGCGTCGACCTTGCCGATTGGCTGCATCTCCAGGTTTTCGTCCCGCGGGAAGGGGCGCCGCCCCAGCCCCGGTTTGCGTTGGTGCCGAAGGGTGCGTTCGAGGTCATCGACGACTGGAACGCGACCGGGCTGTTGGCGACCGGCAGCAAATCGGTGCGGCTGAGCGAGGTCTTTGTCCCCGACCTCCGGACCGTGCCGGCGGACAATCTTTCCGGCGGCAAGGGCCTGAGCCGCGATATCAACAACGCCACCCTGTACAAGCTCTCGATCTGGTCCACCGGGACCCAGATCTTTTCCGCCCCCGCGGTCGGGATCGCGCGCGGCGCGCTCGACCATATCGAGAACGAGTTCAGGGACAGGACCGGTGTGGTCGGGGTCAAGCTGGCCGAACTGCCGACCGCCCAGGCCCGGGTCGCCGAGGCCAATGCGGAAATCGACGCGGCGACGGCGCTCCTGATCCAGGGCAGCATCGAGGCGACCGAATTTGCCGAGCGAGATGCCCACCCCTCGCTCGAACAGCGCGCCCGCTGGCGGCTGAACAACGCCTACGCAACCCAGCTTTCAATCCGGGCTGTGGAGCGTCTCTACCCGCTGGTCGGCGCGCGCGGCCTCGACCATGCGAGCCCGTTCATGCGCGCCTGGCGCGATGTACACGCGGTCGGACAGCAGATTACCCAGGCGTGGGACATGCAGGCGACGAACGCGGGGCGGATCCGCTTCGGCCTGCCGTCCGTAGATCCGCGTCTCTGAAAGGCCCCCGATGAACGGGCGGGTTCCGTGGCTGGCGGCCCTCTTTTGCCTTGCCCTGGCGGCCGGGGCCGGGGCCGCCGAGACCTTCGTGTTCGGCACCAACTGGAAGGCGGAGGCCGAACACGGCGGTTTCTATCAGGCCCTGGCCGAGGGCCGTTACACCAAGTACGGGCTAGACGTCACGATCCGCGAGGGCGGACCGCAGGTCAACCATCCGCAGCTTCTCGCGGTGGGCGCGGTCGATGCCGTGATGATCAGCAACAACGCCGAAGCGCTCAATTTCCTCCGCAACGACATTCCGATGGTCACGGTTGCCGCGTTCTTTCAGCGGGATCCGCAGGTCCTGATCGTCCATTCCGGTTCCGGTATCCGCTCGATCGCGGCGATGAAAGGCCGTCCGATCATGATGTCGCCCGACGCCCGCGAGACGTGGTGGCGCTACCTCTCGCTCCGTTTTGGCTTCGACGACAGCCAGATCCGGCGCTACACCTTCAACCTTGCTCCCTTTCTGGTGAACCCGGACGCGATCCAGCAGGGATATGTGACGTCCGAGCCGTTCATGCTCCGCAGCCAGGGAGCGGATCCCAGGGTGTTCCTCATCGCGGATACCGGCTGGCCGGCCTACTCCACCCTCGTGACCGTTTCCCGGAAGCGTGCGGTGGAGCAGGCCTCAACGGTGCAACGGTTCCTGAATGCGTCGATCGAAGGGTGGTACAGCTACCTCTACGGCGATCCGTCGCCGGGCAACCGCCTGATAAGGCAGACCAACCCCGAAATGACCGACGCGACGATCGCCAACGGGATCGCCGCGATGAAGGCGCACGGCATCGTCGATTCGGGCGATACGCGTACCCTCGGCATCGGTGCGATGACCCGGGAGAGGCTTGCGGCGTTCTTCGACGCGATGGTCCGCGCCGGGGTCTACCCGGCGCGGATGGATCACCTGGCCGCATTCGACCTTCGTTTCGTCAACCGGGGGCACGGGCTCGCCATGCGCCCCCCGGAGGAAGAACCGCGCCGCTGAAAACCGCTGCCCCGGCGCAGCCGTTATTCCTCCCGCTGGATCGGGTTCGACAGGACGCCGATGCCCTCGATCTCGATCTCGCAGGTATCGCCGGGCTTCATGAATATCGGCGGCTTGCGCACGAAGCCGACGCCCGACGGTGTGCCGGTGACAATGATATCGCCGGGCTCGAGAGCGAAGATTTTGCTCGCTTCGTTGACCAGCGTCGCCACGTCGAAAATCATCGACGATGTGGTCGACGACTGCAGCGTCTCGCCGTTGAGCCGCGCCTCGATCTTAAGGCCTCTGGCGCCCTTGTTGGGCAGTTCGTCGGGAGTGACGATCTCGGGTCCGAACGAGCCCGAGGCGTCGAAGCTCTTGCCGATCATCCATTGCGACGTCTTCAACTGGTAGTCGCGGATCGAGCCTTCGTTGGCGATCGAGTAGCCGGCGACGTAATCGAGCGCTTTCGCCTTGCCGACCCGGCGCCCGCGCTTGCCGATGACGGCGACGAGTTCGGCTTCGTAGTCGTGATGCCGCGACGCCTTGGGACGGATGATCGGCTGACGGTGGCCGACCAGCGAAGCCGGCGTCCGCAGGAACATCACCGGGTATTCGGGGGGTTGCATGTTGGCTTCCGCCGCATGGTCGCGGTAGTTCAGCCCGATGCAGATGACCTTGCCCGGGTTGACCACCGGCGGCAGATAGGTGACGCGCCTCGTGATCAGCGCCTCCGCCGACGGTTTGCGCGCCGCGCGCTCCGCCCTCGCCAGCGCCGTCGAGCCGGCGGCCAGCAGCCCGGCCATGTCGCGCGGCAGGCTTTCCGCCGCCACCGAAAGATCGACGATGCCTTCTTCGGTGCGGACGCCGACAGCGCTGCCGCGCCCCTTCTTGAATGTTACCAGACGCATATTCGTCTCCCCGGTGTTGCGCCGGACGCCGTCGCGGCAGCCGGCTAGTTTTCGGGATCCCCGTCCGTCAGGTAATCCCACATCCTCTCGAATATCCGGCCCGTGCCAGTGGCGCGCGCCCTGGCTTCCTCGAGCGGAATCTCGATCGATTCGGCGTTGTCCCCGACCGCCATGACAGCGAGTTCGGTACGCGCCGCCTCCTCGAGATAGAAGGCCATCACGATGCTTTCCTCGACCGTCGCTCCCGTGACGACGACCCCGTTGCCGCGCATGACGATCGCCCGCAAGTCGCCCAGGGTCTCGGCGAGTTTCGCCGCCGCCTCGTCCGATCGGAGCAGCCCGGGATCGTCCCACAACGCCGGAGCCGGCGCAAAGTAGGTGCCGAAACCGTGCCGCGCGCGGGGCACGCGGCGAAAGGTCGACAGCGTCATGGTCTCGCGCAGGAAGGTCCGGCAGATGCCGTTTACGTCCGGGCGCCGACGGTAGATCTGCTGGTGACAGCGGACCTCGCCGAGCACGCCGTCCGGCAGCGCACCTTCGATGGGCACCACCGTCCCCGGTTGGCCCGGCCGGATCAGCCCCATCGGCTTCGCCGCGCAAACCAGGAACCGCTCATCGTCGAGGCGCGCGCTGACATGGCCGTAGGCGTGGCCGAGATCGTGCCGGGCCAGCGCCCGCGCCGCCTTGCGGACGCGAACCTGCGTCGCCTCGACCGGCTCGCCAAGAACGCCGAATTCGGTTTCAGGCAACGAATTCTTCCCAACCGGACGTACAGGGGTATCGACTGCTGACGCTCAGCTCTGGAACTCCACGATGTCCGGTTTCGCGCCCCACATGCAGAGCGAGGAATCGTCGAACGGAAACTGGCGCGGCCGATACTCCGGATCGTCGATCAACCGCACCCCGTGGGAGTACTCGTAGACCATGTTGTCCGGCCCCTCGAAATAGAGGAAGCGCGCGCCCGAAGTCGGGTGCCGTCCGGGGCCAAAGACGATCTTCACCTGCCGTTCGGTCAGGAAATAGTGCGAGCGCATGACATCGTCGATGCTCTCGACCTGGAAGTTGATGTGCTGCACGCCGGGCCCGGCCGCCGGGAACAGGGCAAGGCGGTGGTGCACCTTGTCGAAGGACATCAGCGCCGCGTTCCCGATCCAGTCGTTGGCGCGGATATTGAAGTGCCCGGTCCAGAAAGCCTCGTCGCGCGGTGCGTCGGTGGTCCTGAGACCGACATGGGAAAACTCCTCGATGCCGGCGTCGCGGCTCGGGAAATAGCGGCGGCCGCTGTGGAACGGGCGCAGCACGAGATCGATGTTGTTGCCGGTGGGATCCCGGAAGGTGATGTAGTCCGTTACCCGTCGCGCCGCCGCGCCCTCCGGCGTGCCCCGTGCTGCGTCGACGCCCGCCGCGCCGAGTTGGGAAACCGCGCGGTCGAGCATTTCCGCGCTCTCCACCTCGAATCCGATCGTATGGTCGTTCGGCTCACCCTCGAAGTAGCAGATATTGTGATCCCGGTCGTCGCCGCGGAGATAGGCCGCGCCGTTGTCCCGGCGGACCAGTTCGAGGCCCAGGGTGTTCGTCGCGAAGCTGACCGCGCGGTCGACATCGCGGGTGCCGAGGCGGACGTAGCGGATGTCGACGAGCTTTATCATGGCGTCCCCCGCGATCTCGCATTCCAGCGGCGTCGTTCCGAACGCGGCCAATGATACCGGCCCCCGCCCGGCATTCAATCGCCCCGGTCCGAGCGGCGGCCCCGCATTGCCTGTTGCGTTATACGAGCCGTACGACCGCGCCCGATTCTTCCCGGCCGAAACGCCGGAGAAAACCGAGCGTGGAAAGTGTGGGTTCGTCGCTCACCACGAACAGGATCGCGTCGTCCGTGTCGGATCCGTTGACGTGCTCGAACCATGTTCCGCCCGGCACCGCGACAGCGTCGAACTGCTCCCAATCCAGCCTTTCGCCGTCGACGATCGAATGGCCGCAGCCCTCGAAGGGGATGCAGACCAGACTGGCGTTCTGGCGCTGCTGCCGGGTGCGTTCCCCGGGGCGCAGAAGCTGGCCGAAGAAGGTCATCGTGGGGTAGGGGGGGCGGCCGGTCGTCGGGTCGATATATTCCACCATGATCGCGTCGTATGGACTGCCGTCATGGTCGCGGAACCCGTCGAGCAGCGCCCGTGTATTCTCCCAGCGGTAGACATACATGGGCGAGGATTGCCCGGCGCCCCGTCTGTGATCGACGAAGCGCGGCAACAGCCCGCCCCGGCCGTATACCCTGGCGGAATAGTCGCCGGAGAAACGGGCCGTCTGCTCGCGTCTGGCCTCGCCGTCCTCGACATAATGGTGTTCGAAGCTGGCGGCGTTGAGCACCTCGGTCAACGGCAGGTCGAGGACGCTGACATTGACCGCGAAGTCGTCGCCCCGGTTGCCGTGGTTGTGCCACGCATCGGCCGGGGTCAGCACCAGGTCGCCAGGGCCGAAGACGATGTCCTCGCCCTCCACACCGGTGAAGTTGCTGGCCCCGGTGAGGCCGATGCGCACCGCATTGATCGAGTGCCGGTGCGGCGGCATGATCTCCCGCGGGTCGTTGAGCCGGTAGGCGGTGTAGAGCGTGGACACGGTGGCCCGCACGGGGGCCATGCCGGGATTGACCAGGACCACCGAACGGCGCTCCGAATCGTCCATCGTCACAAGTTCTGCCGCTTCGTAAAGAATCGGCTCTATATTCTTGTATTTCCACACATAAGGGCGCGCCTTTCGGGCCTTGAGGATCTGTGAGTCCTCGTCGTTCTCGGTATCGGAACGGACGGCCCAGTACGGCGCCATGTCGTACGCGTCGAGCCTGCGGTACAGCGCCTCCAGGCGCGCATCCCTGTTGGAGCCGGCAACCGGTTCGACGGTAGACATGGACTTTCCTCCAAACCTTACGACGACGAGCCCTTCAAACGGCGGTTTCGTGGCGTTCTATACAGACCGCAACGACCTCGTCCGGATCGCGTTTCCACCAGTTGCGGGCAGAGAAAATCTCCACCTCGTTCATTCCGCTATAGCCGGCCTGTTCGACCAGACGGCGGATGCGCGGGATATCGACGACCCCGTCGCCCATCATGCCGCGGTCGAAGACCCGGTCGCTCGTATCGGCAAGCCAGTCGTTGATATGGAACGCGAGGATGCGCCGGCCCGCCCGCGCGATCTCCTCGTCCAGCGCGGGGTCCCACCAGACGTGGTAGACATCGACGGCGACGCCGACGCCCTCGCCGAGTTGGTCGCACATGTCGTTCGCCAGCCTGAGCGTCGTCACGCAGCCGCGGTCGGCGCAGGTCATCGGATGCATGGGCTCGATGGCAAGCGGCACCCCGGCCGCGCGCGCCGCCGGCAGAATTTCGGCGATCCCCTCGGCAGCACGGGCGCGCGCACCGGGCAGATCCTTCGAGCCTTCGGGCAGGCCGCCGGCGACCAGGATCAGCGCACCCGCACCGATTGCCGCCGCTTCCTCGACCGCCCTCAGATTGTCGTCGATCGCGGTTTGCCAGGCGGCCCCCCGAGCGCCGGCGAACATGCCGCCGCGGCAGAGGCCGGTGACGGTCATCCCATGATCGCGGAGCAGCGCCGCGGCTTCGGCCACGCCGCACTCGGCGAGCTTGTCGCGCCAGACCGAAATGCCGCGCACGCCGTGCCGCGCATACCCCTCGATCGCCTCGCGCAGCGTCCACTGCGTGTTCGTCGTGATCTGGTTGATCGCGAGCCTGTCGAGGCCGGGCATCAGGCGGCGATCCCGTGTATCCGCATCGTGTCCCGCATCCGCCCGGCGGCGAGATCGGCGTCCGCCAACAGGCCGGCCCGGTCCGCCAGACGGAAAATTTCCGCCAGATGAACAATGGAGCGTGCGCTCTGGTGACCGCCCACCATGACGAAATGGTCCTGCAGCCCGTTCAGATAGGCCATGAACACCACGCCTGTCTTGTAGAACCGGGTAGGCGCCCGGAAGATATGGCGGGACAACGGCACGGTCGGCGCGAGGATAGCGCGGAAATCCTGCGTCCGGTTGCCGGCCAGCGCCGAAAGCGCGGCAGACGCCGCCGGCGCGATGGCATCGAAGATACCGAGCAGCGCATCCGAATACCTTTCCCCGTCGCCTTCGATCAGTTCGGGGTAGTTGAAATCGTCGCCGGTATACATGCGCACGCCGTCAGGCAGGCGGCGGCGGAGCGCTATCTCCTTGTCCTTGTCGAGCAGCGAGATCTTGATCCCGTCGACCTTCGCGGCATTGGCCTCGATCACCGAAAGGCAGACTTCCATGGCGTGCCAGTGGTCGTCGTGCCCCCAGTAGCCGGCGAGGGCGGGGTCGAACATTTCGCCGAGCCAGTGGACGATCACGGGTTCGGCAGTCTGCGAGAGGATGCGCCCATAGACCGTGGCGTAATCCTCGGGGCTCGTCGCCGCGGCGGCCAGCGCGCGCGAGGCCATGAGGATTATCCGCCCGCCCGCGCCTTCGACCGCTTCGCACTGCTCCTCGTAGGCGGCGATGACATCCGCGACCGCGAGGCCGGGATCGGCGGCGATATGGTCGGTGCCGGCGCCGCAGGCGAGCACGGCGCCCGGTGTCGCGCGCGCCTCCGCGACGCTCCGCCGGATGAGTTCGAGAGAGGTGCTCCAGTCGAGCCCCATCCCGCGCTGGGCGGTGTCCATGGCCTCCGCCACGCCGAGGCCGAGGGACCAGAGGTGGCGGCGGAACCGGAGAGTGGCCTCCCAGTCGATCGCGGGCGTCAACCAGGGATCGACGTCGGCGAGCGGGTCGGCGACGACATGGGCGGCGGCGTAGGCAACCCGGTTGAGCCGGCGCGGCCGGTGTTCGCCGGTCCGGCGCGGCGGAGCCATTTCAAAGGGCTCGATCGCCCCGTCCGCGGTGGGAAGGCCGATGGTCGTCACCTTCCGCTCTCCAGCGGTTCGACCTCCACCCAGCGCCGTTCGGCCCAGCTCTGCAAGGCCCGTTCGGCGAGTTGAACGCCCTTCGCACCCTCGAGAAGGTTCCAGCCGAACGGTCCGTCGTCGTAAAGCGAGCGGATGAACATCTCCCACTCGGTCTTGAAACCGTTGTCGAAGGAAAGGTCGGCGCCGTACTCCTTCCACGTCCCGAAAAAGTCGATGGTCTGCGGCTCGTCCGGATTCCAGACCGGCGACGGTGTGGCCCCGCGATCCTGGAAGAAGCACCGCGTCAACCCCGATACCGCGGCGCCGAGGACGCCGTCGGCGTGGAAGGTCACGAGATCGTCCTTGCGGACCCGGGTGCACCACGACGCGAAGATATGGGCAACGGCGCCGTTGTCGAGTTCGATCATCGCGCAGCACGCATCGTCGGCATCGGCGCGGTAGGGTTGGCCGTTCTCGTCCCAGCGCCGGTCGAAGTTGACGGCGCCGCGGCAAACGACGCGCTCCACTTTTCCGAACACGTTGTCGAGGACGTATCGCCAGTGCGGCATCATGTCGAGGATGATCCCGCCGCCTTCCGACTTGCGGTAGTTCCAGGACGGCCGCTGGGCAGGGCGCCAGTCGCCCTCGAACACCCAGTAGCCGAAGTCGATCTTGACCGAGAGCAGCCGGCCGAGCGCGCCTTCGTCGATCAGGCGCTTCATCTTGAGCAGGCCGGGGAGGAATATCTTGTCCTGGACGACGCCGTGCCTGACGCCCGCCTGTTCCGCCCGACGGTACAGGTCGAGCGCGTCGTCGAACGTTGCGGCCGACGGCTTCTCGCAATAGATGTGCTTGCCCGCATCGATCGCTTTGCGCAGGATCGCGGCGCGATGGACGGTGCTCGCAGTATCGAAGAAAAGCGGATAGTCGGGATCCCCGATGGCCGAGTCGAGGTCGGTCGTCCACTTGTCGAAACCGTGGGCCGCGCCGAGCGCTGCGAGCTTGTCCTCGCTGCGGCCGACGAACAGCGGATCGGGCATGACGGTCCGCCCGTCGCTGAGCGCAAGGCCGCCCTCTTCGCGGATTCTCTTGATCGACCGGATGAGGTGCTGGTTGGTTCCCATCCGGCCGCTGACGCCGTTCATCACGACACCGAGGCGTTCTTCTGCCATGCGCGTCTCCCGGTCGGCCCGGACAAGGATCGCCGATCGGGGCCGCCAGATCAAACCGCGCAACCCCCGATCGCGCACCGCGCTGCGCCCGCCCGGCGGCGGCAATGAGCCTGCCCGAGATCGCCGAAGCTCGGGCGGAGGGGCGGACTGCCGACATCTACGGCGCGATCCTGGAGGCGACCGGGCTTCCCTCGACCAACCTGGTGTGGCGCCACATGGCCACGTTCCCCGGTGCGCTCGAATGGGCCTACGGCGCGCTCGAGGATGCGTTTACCGGCGGTGCGTTCCGCATCCTCGGCGCCGATCTTGCCGCCGCGGCGGCGCCGGCCGAGATGGAACCGCTGGGCCCGGATGACGGGCTCGACCCGGCAACGGTCGAATCGGCCGCCTCCGTGATGGCCTTCTACAACCGGGCCAATCCGATCAACCTGATCGCAATCCATGCGCTGCGCCGCGTTCTCGCCGGCGATACGTCTCCGTCCGGCGGCGCCGCGCTGCCGCCGGCTTCCCCAGCGCCCCGGCTGCCGACGCTGCCCGCACCCGCCCGCGAGATCGACAGTCTTACCGCGGCCCGGATGGAGTCGCTCGCCCGCACGGTCAACGGCAACGCCGGGGCGCTCATGCTGACTGCGCTGCGCCACCTCGCCAACTGGCCGGCGGCGATCGCCGCCCTGCACCCGCGCGTTCAGTCGCTGGCGGCCGGGGGCGTGCTCGACGACAGGGCTGCGGCGCTCCGCCGCGCCGCTGTCGAACGGGCTGGGCGGCTCGCGCTCGCGGCGCCCGCGGTGGGGGCGCCGGCGGACGAGGCGCGGCGCGCTCTGGAACCGGTGATCGACCTGTTTGTCCCGCTGATCGCGCGCATGATCGTCATCGGGCGCAGCTTCGGCGCAGCGCTCGCCGCCGCACGGCTTCGGTGACGGAGCGCGTCGAATGCGCCGTCATCGGCGCCGGCGTCATCGGGCTCGCCATCGCTCGCCGCCTTGCCCGCGCCGGGATCGAGGTCGTCGTCCTCGAACGCGCCGAGGCGGTGGGGACGGAGACGAGCTCGAGAAACAGCGAGATTATTCACGCCGGCATCTACTACCCGAAGGACAGTCTGAAGGCGCTCGCCTGCGTTGCCGGCAAGCATGCGCTCTACGCGTACTGCGCGGCGCACGGCGTCGCGCACCGGCGATGCGGCAAGATCATCGTGGCCACCGACGAGGCTCAGGTGGATGAGCTCCGCGCGCTCGAGGTCCGCGCGGCGGCCAACGGGGTGAACGACCTCTCGTGGCTGACCGCGGCCGAGGTCTCGGAGATGGAGCCCGCGGTCCGCTGTGTCGCGGCGCTCCTGTCGCCGTCCACGGGCATCGTCGATTCGCACGGCCTGATGCTGTCCCTACAGGGCGAGGCGGAGGGGGGCGGGGCGATGGTCGCCTTCCACGCGCCGGTCGCCGGCGCACGGGTCGAGGACGACGGCATCGTCATCGCCGTTGGCGGCGAGACCCCGATGGCGCTCAAGGCGGACCGGCTGGTCAATGCGGCCGGTATCTGGGCGCCCGCCGTCGCGCGGACCATCGAGGGACTCGATCCGGCGATGGTCCCCCGCGGCTATCTCTGCAAGGGAAACTACTACACTCTGTCCGGCAAGCCGCCGTTCTCGCGCCCGGTGTACCCGGTACCCGAACAGGCCGGGCTCGGTGTCCATGTCACCGTCGATCTCGCCGGCCAGGTGCGGTTCGGCCCCGATGTCGAATGGGTCGAAACCATCGACTACGATGTCGACCCCGGCCGGGCCGGTGCGTTCTACGAGGCGATCCGGCGCTACTATCCCGGCCTCCCGGACGGTGCCATCCAGGCCGGCTACGCCGGGATCCGGCCAAAGCTCCAGGCGCCGGGCGCCCCCGCCGCCGACTTCGTGGTGCAGGGCCCGTCCGCGCACGGGATCGACGGGCTGGTCAATCTCTACGGGATCGAATCGCCCGGGCTTACCGCGTCCCTGCCGCTCGCCGACCGGGTCGCGGAAGAGCTTTCCGTGGGGGCTTGAAACCCCGAATCCGCTCCCCACATGGTGTCTGTCGCCGAATGTCGGCTACCCGATTCGGCGATGCCGGCCGGCCCAAAGGGCGGCCAACACAATCGAATCGCTCAGCCAAAGGAGGGTTCAGACATGCGCGATTTCGACTTTTCCCCCCTGTTCCGTTCCGCCATCGGGTTCGATCGCTTGCCGTCGTTGATCGACACCGCGATGCGAAGCAATGTCCCGGCGGACGGGTATCCGCCCTACAACATCGAGAAGGTCGCCGAAGATGCCTACCGCGTCACCCTGGCGGTGGCCGGCTTCGGCATCGACGAACTGAACGTCGAGATGCGCGACGGCCTGCTGATCGTCAAGGGAGCGAAGGCCGCGGGCGAGGGCGAGACCCGCTATCTCCACCACGGAATCGCCGCGCGCGCCTTCGAGCGGCGCTTTCAGCTCGCCGAGCATGTCGAGGTCCGCAAGGCCGGGCTCGACAACGGCCTGCTGACCATCGATCTGGTTCGCGAGGTACCCGAGGCGCTCAAGCCGCGCCGGATCGCGGTGACCGCGGGCGCTCCGTCCGCGATCGAGACGAAGAAGGCGGCATAAATCGCCTGGCCGGACAGGGGCCGGACGGCGCTGCCGTCCGGTTCCCGCCCGGCCGGGAGCGGAGAGACGCACCCCTGACATGCGCGGTTCGGCGAGAGGGTTGTTTCTGGTTCTTGACAATTCGGTATCGGCGCCCAAATTTCTCGCGCCCGCAACCCTGTAGGAAACCGCGCGGAAAACGGTGCAACCCGCTCCGACAGCGCCGCGACGATTCGATCTCATGGAGACCCCCAGGCGATGACCGACATGCTCCGGATCCGGGAGCTGACCAAGCGGTTCGGTGCGCTGACCGCTGTTGACTGCATCAGCCTCACCGTGGATCGGGGCGAAGTGCTCGGATTCCTGGGTCCGAACGGGGCCGGCAAATCGACCACCATGAAGATGGTGACGGGTTTCCTCCCGCCGACCTCGGGCACGGCGGAGGTGTGCGGTTTCGATGTCTCCCGGGACCCGATCGAGGTCAAGCGCCGGGTCGGCTATCTGCCGGAAGGCGCGCCGCTTTACGAGGATATGACGCCGCTCGGCTTTCTCGATTTTGTCAGCGAGGTGCGCGGGATCGGCGCTGCCGAGCGTCCGGCCGCGATCGAGCGCGCCGCCGGGCTGATCAACATTACCGACGTGATGCACCAGCCGATCGGAACGCTGTCCAAGGGGTACAAGCGCCGCGTCGGCCTCGCCCAGGCCATCATCCACGACCCGGAGGTGTTGATCCTCGATGAACCGACCGACGGGCTCGATCCCAACCAGAAGCACGAGGTGCGAGAGCTGATCTCCAAGATGGCGAGGGACAAGGCGATCGTCATTTCGACCCATCTTCTCGAGGAGGTCGAGGCGGTTTGCACCCGCGCGGCGATCATCTCGCGCGGCAGGATCGTCACCGACGGTTCGCCGGACGCCTTGCTGGTGCGGTCCCCGCGTCACAACGCAGTCCGCGTGCGAACCGCCGCCGGACAGGCCGACGCCGTGGCCGCTGCACTCGCGGCGGTCGCGGGCGTGGACCGGGTCGAGACCGAGGCGTGCGGCGATGCCCGCGCCGAGCTTCTCGCGGTGCCGGCGGACGGCGCCGCGATATTGACCGCGGTGAGCGAGGCCCTGCGGGCCGGCGGGCACGCCGTCGAGGAGATATCGGCCGAACGCGGGCGGCTGGACGAGGTGTTCCGCATGCTCACCGTCGGCGGACAGCCCGCGGAGGATGCGTGATGCGGGCAACGGCAGCGATCTGCAAACGCGAACTGGTTGCGTATTTCACGACGCCGCTCGCGTACGTGTTCATCGTCATCTTCCTCGCGCTCACCGGAGCGGTGACGTTCTACTTCGGCGGTTTCTTCGACCGCGGCCAGGCCGACCTCCAGGTCTTCTTCTCGTTCCACCCCTGGCTTTACCTGTTCCTCATTCCTGCGGTCGGTATGCGGCTCTGGGCCGAGGAGAGAAAGACCGGCACGATCGAGCTTCTGATGACGCTGCCGGTCTCCACCACCCAGGCGGTGATAGGAAAGTTTCTCGCTTCGTGGATCTTCGCCGGGATCGCGCTCGCCTTCACCTTCCCGATATGGATCACCGTCAACTATCTCGGATCGCCCGATAACGGGGTGATTCTCACCGGCTATATCGGCAGCCTGCTGATGGCCGGCGCGTTCTTGTCGATCGGCTGCTTCGTCTCCGCGCTCACCCGCAACCAGGTGATCGCCTTCGTGATCGCCGCCACCGTGTGCTTCGTCTTCATGATGAGCGGGCTCGAACTCGTGCTTGCCGCGTTCAAGGGCTGGGCGCCCGACTTCGTGGTCGATGTGATCGCCTCTCTCAGCTTCCTGACCCATTTCGAGGGTCTGACCAAGGGTGTCGTGGATCTTCGCGATGCCATCTACCTGATCTCGGCAATCGTGATCTTTCTGTTCGCAAACCGGCTGACGATCGACCTCAAGAGGGGAGACTGACCGTGCGTGCCTGGGACCGGCGCAGGCTGGGCATTGCGGGGCTCGTCCTCGCCGTCATCCTGTTTCTTGCCGTGAACATCTTCTCGAGCGGCGCGTTCAGGGACCTCCAGGTCGATCTGACCGAGGACGGTCTCTACTCGATCTCCGAAGGCACCGAGGAAGTGCTCGCCGGGTTGAGCGAGCCGGTGACGCTGCGCTACTTCGTGTCGCGCCGCCTGGTCGACCTGAGCCCCGGCGTCGGCACCTACTCGCAGCGCGTGCTGGAACTCCTGCAGCGCTATGTCGATGCGGCAGGGGACAAGATCAACCTGGAGATCATCGATCCCCAGCCGTTCTCCACCGAGGAGGACCGGGCGGTCGGGTTCGGGCTCACCGGCGTGCCGCTCAACGATGCCGGAGAACTCGGTTATTTCGGGCTCGCCGGCACCAACACCACCGACGACCAGGACGTGATCGGCTTCTTCCAGCCCGAGCGCGAACCCTTTCTCGAATACGACCTGACCCGGCTGATCCACAACTTGGCCGAGCCGAGGAAGAAGGTCATCGGGCTGGTCTCGGGCATCCCGATCGACGCCGACCCGGCCAACCAGTACAAGCCGTGGCACGTGGTCGAGCAGATGAAGCAGTTTTTCGAGGTCAAGAGTCTCGGCCTCGACCCCGAGATCACCGGGGACATCGACGTCCTGATGATCGTTCACCCGTTCGGCCTTTCCGACAAGACTCTTTATGCGATCGACCAGTTCGTGATGGCGGGCGGGAAGACGATGATCTTCGTCGATCCGTTTGCCGAAGAGGGGTCGCGCTCGAACGCCGCCATGCGCCTGCCCCCCGACCAGGGATCGGATCTCGAGAAGCTCTTCAAGTCCTGGGGGATCGAATACAGCCGAGATCGGGTGCTCGGCGACCTCGACACCGCCCAGCGGGTGAGCGCCGGCGTTGATGCGCGCGGCCGTCCGATCATCACCGACTATGTCGCCTGGCTTTCGTTCGAGCCGCGGCATCTCAAGGCCGACGACGTGATCACCGGCCAGCTCGAGATTATCAATGTCGCCACCGCGGGCTTCCTGGCCAAGGCGGAGGATGCCACGGTCACATTCGAGCCGCTGATCGTCTCGAGCAAGGCGGCGGCGGCCGTGGATGCGCAAAAATTCCGCTTTCAGCCCAACCCGCAGGAAATCCTCAAGGCGTTCAAGCCGGAAGGCGCGGAGTTGACGCTGGCTGCGCGGGTGAGCGGCGTGCTGAAGAGCGCCTTTCCCGACGGCCCGCCCGAGGAAAAGGACGACGCTGCCGACGAGACGGATGCGGCCGGCAATGGCGGGGCAGAGGACGCCGCGCCGGTTCACCTCAAGGAGTCGAAGGAATCGGTCAACATGGTCGTCGTCGCCGACAGCGACATCCTGGCCGACTCGTTCTGGCTCCGGGTCCAGGATTTCTTCGGACAGAGACTCGTTCTCCCCACCGCCAGCAACGGCGCCTTCGTGATCAACGCGCTCGACAATCTGTCGGGCTCGAACGCGTTGACCGAACTGCGCAGCCGCGGCCTTTCCAACCGGCCGTTCGATCGCGTGCTGGAGATCGAGAGGGCGGCCTCGCGGCGGTTCCAGGATCGCGAGAGCGCGCTCAACGAGCAGCTCAAGGAGGTCGAGAGCAAGCTCCAGGATCTCAGGACGAAGGAACAGGCGGGCGGCGCCGCGATCCTCACGTCGGAACAGAAGGAGGCGATCGAGAAGTTCCGCCGCGAAATGATCAAGATCAGGGGCGACCTGCGGGATGTCCGCCGCGCTCTGCGCGAGGACATCGACACGCTCGACGCGTGGGTCAAGGTCGTCAACATCGTCGCCATGCCGGCGCTGATCGCCCTGTTTGCCGTCGGCCTCCTGATCGCGCGCAACCGGCGGACCCGCCGGCGCTACGCAGCGGCGGCGGGCTGACGGCCGCGTAGCGCATGGAGATCCTGCAATGAAGTCCCGCTCATTCTTGGCGCTTGCCGTCCTGACGGCCCTGGCGGTGGTTGCCGCGGTCTTGGTGGTGATCGACCGGCCGGGCCTGACAACGGTCTCGAAGGGGCGCGAAAGCGCGTTCGAGGATCTGGTTCCGCGGGTCAACGATGCCGCCGAAGTGGTTCTCCAATCGAACGAGGCGACTTTCTCCCTGGTCAGGACGGAAACGGGCTGGGGCTTGAAGGACCGTTGGCGCTACCCGGTCCATTTCGACAAGGTGAAGACGGCGCTGGTCGGCCTGTCCGAACTCAAGCTTCTGGAAGCAAAGACCAGCGATCCGGAGCGCTACAAGAGGCTCGAGGTCGAGGAACCCGACGCCGAGGAAGCCCAGTCCGTGCGCTTCGAGGTGAAAGACGGCGACGGCAAGACAATGGCGTCCGGCGTCATCGGCAAGCTCAACCCCAGCCTGTTCGGAGAAGGCGGCGGCGGCACCTATCTCCGGCGCGGCGAGGACGCGCAGTCCTGGCTTGCCGTCGGTGAGGTTACGCTCGGCAAGACACGGAACGACTGGCTTCGCCGCGAAATCGTCGATATCGCGGCCGAGAAGGTGCGGCGAGCGGTCATCCGCCAGCCGGACGGGGCCGAGATCGCGGTGACCCAGGAAAAACCGGACAGCGGCGAATACAGGCTCGAAGGCATACCCGAGGGGCGCAAGTTGAAGGATTCGGGCGAGGCCAAGAACCTTGCTGGCGGGCTGTGGCGCCTGACCTTCGAGGACGTCAAGCGTGCTTCCGAAATATCCTTTCCCGAGACTCCCAACGTCAGCGTCTACGAGACCTTCGACGGGTTGAAGGTCCATATCGAAATGACGACCGTGGACAAGGTGGTTTGGGGGCGGTTCTCCGCCACTGCCGGCGATGCCGATGGCGAGAAGGCCGAGGAGGTCCGAAAGAAGGCGGCCGAGATCACCCGGCGCGCGACGGGATGGGTCTACGAGCTCTCCGCCGGCGAAGGCGAACGGCTGACCACGAAGATCGCGGACATCCTCGAAGAGCCAGAGCAGAAGAACGAAGGCTGAGCCCCGGGCCGGCCGCTTCCCGCCGGGGTTTCTCGGCTTTCCTTCCGGTTCGGCGGCGCGCCCGGGGCCGGGCGGCCGATTGACAGCTGTCGGGCGGCTTCCGATCATCCGGCCGCGTCTACGCGAACCGCCGGAAGGCATTGCCCATGAGTGTCCTGTTGCTGCGCCCGGCGGATCTCCAGGGTCTGGTCACGATGGCCGACGCCATCGAAGTCATCGAGCAGGGGTATCGGGAAGCGGCCGGATTTCCGGTCATCAACGCGCCCAGGCGCCGGGTCCATTCGCCGTCCGGGGTCAGGGTGAGCAGCTTCCCCGGCGGGGTGCACGGTCTCGGCGTGATCGGCGCACAGGTCCGGGCCGAGCTCGTTGCGCAGAGCGAGACCAACCAAAGATACCCGTATCGCGGCCCGCCGGTGCACGTGCTCAGCGATTCGCGGACGGGTCGTCTGCTCGCCATCCTGATCGGTGAAATCGACGAGAAGACACTCGGGCCGACGAGCCTGATGGCGTTTCGGACGGCGGCAGCAAGCGGCGTCGGTTTCCGCCATCTGGTGCGCGAGGACGCGCGCACGGCCGGCCTGTTCGGCTCTGCCGGGCAGGCCGCGAACCAGCTTCTCGCCCTGCTCACCGTGCGCCGGATCGAGCGCGTCCGCCTCTACAGCCGCGATCCCGACAACCGCAGACGTTTCGCGGCCGAATACGGTGCGAGATTCGGCGTCGAAATCGAGCCTGTGGCCTCGCCCAGGGAAGCCGTCGACGGCGTCGATGCGGTCGTGGTCGCGACCAATACCAACATACCCGTCTTCGACGGCGACTGGCTTGCCCCCGGCCAGCACGTCACCGGCATCATCGGATCCAACATCCAGCTCGTCGAAGGCGGTTTCCTCAAGAGCCGGCGCCGCGAGATCGACGACCGGACCGCCGCGCGCGCCGACGTTATCGTCGCCAACCTCCGGGAATCGGTGTTGTCCGAACAACAGGGCGACCTGTTCGAGCCGATCGAGCGCGGGCTGATCGGTATCGACGACATTCTCGACCTCGGCGACGTCGCCGCCGGCAAGGCGCCGGGCCGGACCTCGGCCGACCAGATCACCTATCACAAGAACAACAACGGCACCGGCGCCTCGGAACTCGCCCTCGCCGGCCGCACCTACGCACTTGCCAAGGCGGCCGGGCGCGGGGTCGAGATCGACCTCGAACCCGCTTCGGCCTGAATCGGACGCCTCGGAAGGATCCGGATGGCAGGACTCGATATCGACGCCGGCCAGGCGGCGGCGCTGATCATCGCAGCGATGGCGGCGGGCCTGCTGCGCGGGTTCTCCGGCTTCGGCGCAGCCCTGGTCCTGGCGCCGGTCGCGAGCCTCATCGTCGGTACGCGGATCGCGGTTCCCGCCATCCTGCTGTCGATTTTCGTCACCACGGTGCAACTCTTCGCGTCCACCTGGTCGCAGGTCCGCTGGTCGGAGCAGTTCTCCCTGTCGCTTCCAGGCTGCCTCGGGGTGCCGGCTGGAGTGTTCTTGCTGATCTATTTCGATCCCGAACTGATGCGCCGCGGCATCTCGGCGGTCACCGCGCTGTTCGCCCTGCTCCTGATGACCGGATGGCGCTACAGCCATCCGCCGACGCGATCCGGTTCGGCCGTCGTCGGAGCGCTCGGCGGGGTGCTTTCGGGAGCGGGATCCATCGGCGGTCCGCCGGTGATCGTCTACCTTCTGGCCGGACCGGGCAGCGCCGCCCAGACGCGGGCGAGCCTGATCTACTATTTCGCCTTCACCCAGGCGGCGGCGATAATCCTGTTTGCCATCGGCGGCCTGATGACCTGGGAGGTTCTGGTCACCGCCCTTGTGTTCTCGCCCTCGCTGCTCGTCGGAACCTGGGGGGGCGCGCGGCTGTTTCATCTGGCGAGCGAGCGGACGTTCCGGATAGCGGCGCTCGTGCTCTTGCTGGTCGTCGGCGTCTCGACCTTCTTCGCCTGATGACGCCGTTCGGCCTCGACGGGTGGGAACTCGCGCTGGTCGTGGCGGCGTTCGCCGGATCGGGCATCGTCCGGGGTTTCGGCGGAGGGATCGGCGCCAATTTCCTGACCGCGCCGGTGCTCGCGGTATTGATCGGCCCGCGCGAGGCGGTGCCCGTCATTCTCCTGCTCAACATGGTGGGCAACGCCCAGCTCCTGCCGCAGATCCTTCCCGATGTCCGTTGGCGGGAAGGGTGGCCGATCTTCCTTTTTCCCATCTTCACGGTGCCGGTCGGCGCGTGGCTCCTGTTCACCGTGGACGAGGACCTGATGCGCCGCGCGATCGCGGCGGCCGCGGCGGGATTCTCGCTGCTGCTGCTCAGCGGCTGGCGCTATCGAGGACGCCACCGGCGCGGCCTCTCCATCGTCACCGGATCGGTATCGGGAATCCTGGTCGGCTCGATCTCGCTCGGCGGGCCGCCGGTCTTTCTCTATCTCCTTGCGGCCAAAGGGGACGCGGCGACCAACCGGGCGCAGTTCGTGATGTTCGGCATCGCTGCCGGTACGGCCGCCTTGGTCCTGTTCGCGGCGACGGGCGCGATCGCGCTCGATACCCTCCTATTCGCCGCGATGCTCCTGCTCCCGGCGGCCATCGGTATCTGGCTCGGCTCGATACTGTTCCGCCGTGCGAGCGAGGAAGCGTTCAGGCGGGCTTGCCTGTGGGGCCTGGTCGCGGTGTCGCTCTGCGTCCTGGTCCTGTAGCGCTGAGCGCCGCTTGCACCGCTACCCGGTCTGTTCCGACATCGGGACGCCCGGAGGAAGCTCGAACAGCCCGTCCGGCAGCGATTCGATGTAGGAGACCGCCTCGTCGGTCGACGCGATGTCGGCGTATTTGGCGTTCATGTCGCAGAGGTTGATCGCGTGGCTCGCCTGCGAACGGTCGAAACAGCCTTCCTCGACAAGGGTGGTCCGGTAGTTCTCGCTGAACGCGTCGAGGACGGAAGCGCGAACGCAGCCGCTGGTGGTGGTTCCGACCATGAGGATGGAATCGGCCTTGAGGTTGGTCAGGAACGACGACAGCGGCGTTCCGTGAAAGGCGCTCGGCTTGAGCTTCTCGATCACGATATCCTGCGGCGCCGGCGCGATTTCCGGGTTGATCTGGTTGCCGTCGAGGTTGGAGCGCGGATCGTCCCCGGCGCGCCATTCGCCGGTGCGGGTGTTCTTCCATGCCCACGAGCCGCGGTCCCAGCCGTCGGTTCGCATCGACGCCGTGGTGTAGATGATCGGGATCCCCTTCGCGCGTCCGGCCTCGATGAGCCGCCTGATGTAGCGCATCGATTCCCAAGCGTCCTCGCCGCAGGAGTTGGGCCACGTCTTGATCGAATCGAGGATCGGCTCCGGCTTGTCGCCGGTGAAGTTGTAGTTGACGTCGATGACGACGATTACCGGCCGGTCTCCGAACCCGGCGCGTTCCCCGTAACCCGCCGCGCCGAAGACCTGCTTGTCGCGCTCGGTGAGAAACTGGTTCCAGACGGGTTCCTTCATCGTCTTGCCTCTCCGGACCTGGTTGCGCCATCATGCAGGGAGAACGTAGGCGCGGCGAACGACCCGCGCAAGCGGGACCGGCGCGGGTTCCGCGCGACATCGACGGAGGACGCCGCAATGAAAGTCGCGATGCTCAACCACATCAATATCCGCACCATGAAGATGGAGGAGACCAAGGATTTCTATGTCGAGAAGCTCGGCCTGGAAGTCGGGTTTCGGCCCCCCTTCGACGAGCACGGCTACTGGTTGTACGCAGGCGGTATCGCGATCGTGCATCTGTCCTACAGCCAGGAGGGCGAGCCCCGCCGCACGCATCCCGACTCGATGGGCGACGGGCTCGACCATATCGGCCTCGACGCCGAGGGTTTCGACGACATGCTCGACCACCTCCGCCGCAACGGGATCGAGTACAACAAGCGCCTGGTCGGCGGTGACACGATCGCGCAGATTTTCTTCTACGATCCGAACGGGGTCCTGATAGAACTCGCCTTCGACGTCGCCAAGGAAGGCATCGACCCCGCGATGTTCGAGGAGGAGATGGAGGCGGTACCGCTTTGACGATCGCGGCCGGTCCTCACGTTCCGGCCGTCATTTCGATGGCGGGCGCCCCCGTTCGAACTTCTCCGCCGTTTCCGACAGCCGGCTAAACGGCAGCGCCCTCGAAACGAAGACCTCGACCTGCGGCTCGATGGCGCGCGCATCGTCGATCGACCCTACCTTGACGGCTTTGACGCCGGGCCTGCCGCTGGATGAGCCGAAAAGCTGCGATCCGCAGTCGGGGCAGAACTCCTTGATCATGATGTTGCCGCTGTCGGCTGTATGCCGGTAGCTCTTTGTCGCCCCCTGCAGGACGGTCATGTCCTCGTCGCGGAAGAACACGTTGGTCGCAAAGCCCGAGCCGGTCGCCCGCCGGCAATCGTCGCAATGGCAATGCGCGACCAGGACCGGGTCTCGGCTCGCTGTGTAGCGCACTGCGCCGCACAGGCATCCGCCTGTGATTTCCGCCATCGTCTTCTCCTCGTTCCCGCGGGCCGGGCCGTATCCGGTCTCGCGCCCGCCATCGGCGACAGGATACCTTCCTGACCTGCAGCCTGCGAACCGGGCGTTGCTCCGGATCAGTGAAAATCCCGCGACGGGTAGCTTTGCCTGTCGCCTCCGGTGTGCGCGAACGGGCGGACCGGCGGGTCATCGCCGGCGGCAAGCGCGTGCAGGCGCGGGGTCAGGTCCTCGATACGCCGGGCGATGACGTGGATGACGATCCCTTCGCGCTGCAGTTCCCCGGCCGCCCTGAGCAGGCGGGCGGACATGATCTGACGGCGGTAACGCTCGAAGACCTGCGGCCAGACGACGATATTGGCGACGCCGGTTTCATCTTCCAGGGTGACGAAGATGACGCCCGAGGCCGTGCCCGGACGCTGGCGGACCAGGACGAGGCCGGCGACAGTCACCCGCGCGCCGTTGTCGAGACCGGCGAGGCGATGGGCCGGGGCGACCCCCTCTGCTGCCAGCTTCCCGCGCATCAGCGCCAGGGGGTGATCCTTGAGCGACATCCTAGTTGTCGCATAGTCATACGAAACCTCTTCGCCCCGGCTCATCGCGGGGAGGACGACCGCGGGCTCGGGGCGATGCGGGCCGATGCCGGTGAACAGGGGCGGCGGTGTGGGGCCAAGCGCGCGGACGGCCCAGAGCGCCTGCCGCCGTGTCCGGCCGGTCGAACCGAAGGCATCGGCCCCGGCGAGGGTTTCCAGCACCGCAACCGGCAGCCCGGTCCGTTCCCGCAGGTCGGCCGGGTTGGCGAACGGGCGGCGGGCCGGTTGTTCGCGGACCTCGACGATGGCCTCGGCGCTTGCCTCCGCCATGCCCCTGACCTGCCGGAAGCCGAGGCGCAGCGCATGCGGTCCGCCGCCCTCCGCCTCTTCGAGGGTGCAGTCCCAGTCCGAATGGTTGATGTCGACCGGGCGCACCGGGACGCCGTGCTCCCTGGCGTCGCGGACCAGTTGGGCGGGGGAGTAGAAACCCATCGGCTGGCTGTTGAGGATGGCGGCCGCGAAGACATCGGGGTAGCGGCACTTGAGCCAGGCCGAAACGTAGACCAGGAGAGCGAAGCTCGCCGCGTGCGACTCCGGGAAACCGTAGTCGCCGAACCCCTCGATCTGACGGAAACAGCGCTCGGCGAAGCCGCGGTCGTAGCCGTTCCCGATCATGCCCTCGATCATCCTGGTCCGGAAATTGCCGATGGTCCCGACATGGCGGAAGGTCGCCATGGCGCGGCGCAGCCGGTCGGCCTCGGACGGGGCGAAGCCGGCAGCGACGATGGCGACCTTCATCGCCTGTTCCTGGAACAGGGGTACGCCGAGCGTCTTGCCGAGGACCTCGCGGAGTTCCTCGGATGGAAAATCGACCGTCTCCTCGCCGTTGCGCCGACGCAGGTAGGGATGGACCATGTCGCCCTGGATCGGACCCGGCCGGACGATCGCAACCTCGATCACCAAGTCGTAGAACGAGCGCGGACGGAGCCGTGGCAGCATCGACATCTGGGCCCGGCTCTCGACCTGAAAGACGCCGATTGAATCGGCCTCGCACAGCATGTCGTAGACCGCCGCATCTCCGGCCGGAATATCGGCCAGCCCGTAATCGATCCCGTAGCGGGAACGCAGGAGGTCGAGTCCCTTGCGGATGCAGGTCAGCATGCCGAGCCCGAGAACATCGATCTTGAGCATGCCGAGCGCATCGAGATCGTCCTTGTCCCACTCGATGACGGTGCGGTTCTCCATGGCGGCGTTGGCGATGGGAACGATTTCCGAAAGCGGGCCGCGGCTGATGACGAAACCGCCGACATGCTGGGAGAGATGGCGCGGGAAACCGGTGAGTTCGCCCGCCAGTTCGAGGGTGAGCGCCAGCCGCCGGTCGTCCGGGTCGAATCCGGCCTCGCGGACATGGTCTCCGTCGAGCGTTCCCGACCGCCGCCCCCAGACCGTGCCGGCGAGCGCCGAGACGGTGTCGAGCGAGAGGCCGAGCGCCTTTCCCACCTCTCTCACCGCGCTCCGTGCGCGATAGTGGATCACGGTCGCGGCAAGACCCGCCCGCTCGCGGCCGTATTTCCGGTAGATGTACTGGATTACCTCCTCGCGGCGCTCGTGCTCGAAGTCGATGTCGATGTCGGGCGGTTCGTTGCGCTCGGCGCTGACGAAGCGCTCGAACAGAAGGTCCATGCGGTCCGGATCGATCGCGGTGATGCCGAGGCAATAGCAGACCGCCGAATTGGCTGCCGACCCGCGGCCCTGACACAGGATGCCGCGGCTCCGGGCAAAGCGGACGATGTCGTGGACGGTCAGGAAGTAGGAAGCGTAGTCGAGCCCGGCTATCAGATCGAGTTCGTAAGAGACCTGCCGGGCGACCGCATCGGGGATGCCGTCCGGATAGCGTGTTCTCGCGCCTTCCCAGGCCAGGCGGCTGAGCGCTCCGTCGGGGGTGGCTCCGGGGAACGCCTCGTCGTCCGGGTATTCGTAGCGCAACTCGTCGAGCGAAAAGCCGCAGGCATCCGCAACGGCGACAGTGCGGCGAACCGCGTCCGGATGATCGCGGAAGAGCCGCGCCATCTCTGCCGCCGGTTTCAGATGGCGTTCGGCGTTGGCGGCGAGACGGTAGCCTGCCTCGTCGATCGTACAGCCCTCGCGGATGCAGGTCAGAACATCGGCGAGGCGCCGCCGTGCGGGCGTGTGCGCATGGATGTCGTTGGTCGCGACCAGCGGGGTTCCGGCGCGGTCGGCGATCCCGGCGAGCCGTCCGATCCGTGCGCGGTCGTCGCCGCGGTAGAGGTGGCTCGCGGCCAGATGGACGGAATTTCCGATGCGGCGGCGGAGCGAGATCAGATGCCGTTCGAACTCCGGATCGGGAGTGCCCCCGTCCCCGGGCGGCAGCGCGATCAGGATCTGTCCCGTCGCGTGGTCGAGCAGATCGGCAAGCCGGATGTCGCACGCACCCTTGGGGGCGCGGCGCCGGCCTGTGGTCAGAAGCCGAGAGAGCCGGCCGTAAGCGGCGCGGTCGCGGGGCAGGCAGAGCATGCTGGGCGCATCGACGAGATCGAGCCGCGCGCCGACGACGAGCTTGATGCCGGCCTCGCGCGCTGCCGCGTGAGCGCGCACCACGCCGGCCAGCGTGTTGCGGTCGGTTACCGCGATGGCATGGAGGTCGAGGGCGGAAGCCGTCCGCACCAGCTCGTCGGGGTGCGATGCGCCGCGGAGGAAGGTGAAGTTGGTCTTCACCTGGAGTTCGGCATAGGCCCCGGTCATGCGAACAACCCGTGGAGGAACCACGCCGGCGGCGTATCGGGTCGGTACAGCCCGTCGCGGTAGAGCCAGTAACGGCGCCCGCCCTCGTCCTCGACCCGGTAATAGTCGCGTATGTCGGACGGGTCCCCGGAGCCGGAGGGAGACCACCATTCCGGCGCGATACGTTCCGGTCCTTCGGCGCGGACCACCCGGCGGTGCACGCGGCGCCAGCGGAACATGATCGGCGGGTCGTCGGGAACGGGCGCCACCGCCTCGACCGGCTCGGGCCGGGGCAGGAGGCGGACCGGACGCGGCAGGGCAGGCCATGCCGCCGCCGACGGCCCGGCTCCGTCGAGGGCCGGCGTTTCGATCACTGCACGCTCGGGCACGTGGCTCTCGCGGGCGGCGAAGCGGACGATTCGTCCGCGTCCCAGCCGGCTGGCCAGCCGGTCGATCAGCGCATGCACGTCGCTCTCCGCCTCTTCCTCGTGGAAGGCGGACTGACGGAGGGCGAGCGGTTCGGTCACGGTCGCGGCCAGCGTCATCGCCTCGATTCCACCGTCGGTCTCCAGCGACTCCAGCGGTGCGGCGAACAGCCGGGCGAGATGGCGGGCGGTGCGCGAGGGCCGGCCGGTGCCGACGGCGAAACGGTGCAAACCGCCGGCCGGCTCAAAAAGCGAGAGCGCCAGCCGTCGAGCGCCCCGTCCGCCAAGGGCGAGGTCGCACACGAGGTCGCCGAGCAGGCGGTCGAGCGCGGCTGCGATGTCCTCCGCGCGGGCGACCGGTTCGGCGAAATCGATGCAGGCGAAATACCGTGCAGCGGGTGCGGCCGGTGCGATCGGCTCGTTGACGATCCCCAGCGCGGCGTCGAGCCGGTCCGCGATTGCGCTGCCGAAACGCTCGGCGACGGCGCAGCGCGGCAAGTCGAGCAGGGCGCCGACGGTTGCAAGCCCGAGCGCTTCGAGGGCGGCTGCGGTCTCCGATGCAAGCCTGAGGGATGCCACCGGCAGGGGTGCCAGCGCCCGCCGCGCGCCGCCGCGGGGGACGATTCCGATCGGTGCGGCATCGTCGGTCGCAAACCGACACACCGCCCAGGCGGCGCCGGGTGTATCGGCGACCGCGGCGCGGGCCTCGTAGCCAGCCGCGGCGAGACGCCCGGTCAGGTCCTCGACCAGCGCCGCCTCGCCGCCGAAAAGATGGCTGCAGCCGGCGATGTCGAGCCAGAGCGCGCCGTCTCCGCCGGAAACGTCGCCGGGTACGCTGCTGTCGGGCGGACGGGATACTGTCCACGGGGTGTACCGTCTGCACCAACCGGCCAGGCGTTCGAGCGTGCGCGCCTCGGCCGCCGGGTCGGCAGGCGCGGTGCGGAGCGACGGCAGGACGGCGCGCGCCTCGCCGAGCGGTTGGCCGGAATGGAGCCCGGCCGCTGCGGCGCCGCGGTCGAGGCCGGCCAGAAACAGCCTCCCTCCACGCGCCTCGACGGTCGCAAGCGGAGCTTCCCGTCGCGGGCCGGGGTCACGCCGCCTGGCGGTCCGCCCCAGCCTGTCGGTCGCAAAGCGCGGCAGCCAGAGCGAGGCCACACGTCTCATCGTTCCATTCCACAGTCCAGTCGCCGGGCAGCCCGCCGCGGCAGCGCAGCATTTCGAGCCGCCAGCCGGGCGCCGCTCCGGGCACCGCAGCGATGCGCCATCGGGTTGTCGCAGCGTTCGGAGCGGCGCCGGCGCCGGGAGGGCGCAGGATCAGTGCGGTCACCCCGCTTTCCCGGGCTGCGCGCTGGAGCCTGCGGCTTTCAGTCAGCGAGACCGCGGCGAGCACACCGACCGCAGCGGCGAGGGCGCCGCAGCGAAGGCCGTCCTCCATTGTCCGCAGCGTCTCGGCGTCTTTGCCGGTCCGGGCTGCGATCAGCCGTTCGGGCTCGAGGCCGAAGCGCCGCAGCCCCGGCGGATGCGGAATTCCGGCGTCGAGGACGCGTGCGCCCTCGCACCAGAGCACCGGACCGTCCCCGGCCAGCGCGGCGAGGTAGGCAGAGAACGCACTTGCCGCCCCGACTGCACCGGTATCGGCTGCAACGATCTCGTGCAGCGCGCCGGCGGGCAGCCCGCCCCAGGGAAGGTGCGCGTCGATCTCGCCGACGCCGAGGGAGAGGGCAGCGCTTTCCCCGCCGGTCCAGCCCGGACCGGTCTCCTCGATTCGGCGAATGACGGCGCGCAGCCGTTCCCGGACGGCGGGATCCCGCCTCGGCGGGCCGTGCGAGAGGACACGCGGGCCGCCGAGGCGGACCGCCGGCCAGGCACGGACCCTGCAGGAGGACGAACGGGCGATGCGGAAAGCGGGCGTCATGGGGCTTTCTTTGATGTTTGTTCACTTATTATTCCATATTTGTTCCATTTCGGTCAAGCGCGCAAACCGGCGTTCCCGCTGGCGTGCAAGTCGACCGGCGGCGTTGCCCGGTTCCGGGGGCGCGTTCCCGCGATACCGCATTTCATCGTTGCCCGGGGCACGGGGCGCGGGGCACTATGCTGCGAAGCCGTGCGTCAGTCCTTCTTGCCGAACAACGCGGATCAGGCGCCGTGTCCAGGCTGCATCTCTACATCCTCAGGCAGATCGTCGTCGCCCTGATCGTTGTCGCAGTCAGCATGTTCGTGATCCTGTGGATCACCAAGTCGCTGTCCCTGGTCGATCTGGTGATGAACCGCGGCCTTTCCTGGTCGGTGTTCGCCTGGATCGCCACCCTGTCGCTGCCGCGCTCCTTCGCCGTCGTCGGGCCGCTGTCGCTGTTTCTCGCCGTCCTTTTCGTGTACCACCGGCTTACCGTCGACAGCGAACTGGTCATCATGCAGAACGCCGGGATCGGCCGCTTCCGGCTCGCCGGCCCGGCGCTCACCGTCGCAGCGGTCATGACCGCAATGGGCTATTTCGTCTCTCTCTATCTGATGCCGGCCGCCTACCGCGAGTACCGCGATCTCCAATTCCAGATCAGGAACAACTACTCCTCCATCCTGATCCAGGAGGGGGTCTTCTCCCAGGTCGTTCCCGGGGTCACCGTCTATGTCCGCAAGCGCGATCCCGACGGGACGCTGAGGGGCATTCTGGTGCACGACAACCGCCAGCCCGACAATCCGGTCACCGCGCTGGCGGCGCGCGGGACCCTGATTCCCGGCGACAACGGTCCGCGCGTGATGATGATCCGGGGCACCCGGCAAGAGCGGCACTCCGACAAGGAAACCTCGCTCCTGCAGTTCGATCGCTACGAGATCCAGTTTGCGGCGCTGGCCAAGTCCAGGATCGGCCGGTGGCAAAGTCCGCGCGAGCAGTTTCTTCCCGACCTGTTCGACCCGCCCGAAAGCGTCGGCGGCGTGGAGCGCTACCACCAGTTCCGGATGGAGGGGCACGACCGTCTGACCGCGCCGTTGCTGAACCTCGCTTTGCCGCTGGTCGCCCTGGCGCTCCTGCTCGGCGCCGAGTTCAACCGGCGCGGCCATGCGTTTCGTATTCTGCTTGCGGTCGCCGTTATCGTCGGGGTTGTGGCATCGATGATCGGGATTAAGAGCCTGGGCCGGCGCATCCCTGACATCACTCCGCTGATCTATCTGTGCCCGCTGGCAACGATCGCGATCTGTCTGACATTCCTGCGGCGCGGACCGGCCGACCTATGGCGGCGGCTGTTCCCCGCCGCACCGGCGGAATCCTGACGGTCGGCGCGGTCGAGATGCGCATCCCGCTGGTCCTGTCGTTCTACATTCTTCGACAGTTTCTCTTCTGGATGGGCGCCGTCCTCGCCATGTCGGGGGGCCTCATCTTCCTGTTCGATTCGGTCGAACTGTTCCGTCGTGTAGCGGAGAACGAGGCCGCGACCTTCTGGACCATCGTCTCGATGAGCCTGATGAAACTGCCGCACCTCATCGAGCGCATCTTTCCGGTCGCGACGCTGTTGGCTACCATGCTGACGCTGTGGCGATTCAACCGGCATCGCGAACTGGCCGTCTTGCGTTCGTTCGGTGTCTCGGTATGGCAGATGCTGCTGCCTCTCGTCGTCGGCGCCGCCGCGTTCGGCGTTCTCGAACTGGTCGCGTTCAACCCGGTGTCCACCGCTCTCTATGCGCAATACCAAGCGATGGAGGATATCGTCTTCCAGCGCCGGTCCGCTGCGGCGGCGGTCGGCGAGAACGGCGTCTGGTTCCGCCAGCCGACCGGGGATGGTCACTATTTCATGCACGCCGACACCATCGAACCTGCCACCGGACGGCTGTCCGCGGTGACGGTGCTGATGGTCGGGGACGATGACCGGCTCATCCGCCGGATCGACGCCGACCGGGCCCGGCTCGGTTGGGGATACTGGGCCCTGTACAACGTGATCGTTGAAACGCCCCCCGCCGCACCGCGCCGCGAGTTCGCATACCGCTTGGAAACCGATCTCACGCTGGAGAAGATCGAGGACAGCTTCGCCGATCCGGCGACGCTTTCGTTTTTCGAACTGCCCGAGTTCGTCCGCGTGCTCGAAGCCGCCGGGTTGTCCGCGATCAATCACAGGCTCCATTGGCAGAGCCAGCTCGCGCAGCCGCTGCTGATGGTCTCGATCGTGTTCGTGGCTGCGGTCTTTTCGCTTCGCCCGCTCCGCCGCGGCGGCACGCGGCTGCTGTTCGTTGCCGGGCTGCTCAGCGGTTTCCTTCTGGTCATCGCCATCGACGTGATTGCCGCGCTCGGCGCTTCAGCGCGCATCCCGGTCTGGTTTGCGGCATGGAGCCCGACGATCATCGCGACAATGCTGGCATCGGCGATGCTGTTCCACCTCGAAGACGGCTGAATGGGGATGCGGTACCGCCCGATTGCCCTCGTTCTTGCGGCGCTGTATTTCGTTGCCCCTGCCGCCGCCCTTGCGCAGGGCCCCGATACCGTGATCCGGTTCGAGGGAGACGATCCCGTCGCCCTCGCTGCCGACGAACTGACGCACCACCGGGAACGCGGTCTGGTGACCGCCGTCGGCAATGTCGAGATAACCCAGGGGAACCGTGTTCTCCGGGCGGACAAGATTGTCTACGACATCGCGGCCGACCGCATGAGCGCCTCGGGCAACATCGTCATGGTCGATCCGGACGGGGGCACGATCCGCGCCGATACGGCGGAGGTTTCGCGCGATTTCAAGGATGGCGCGATGCAGGAGATTCGTCTCCGTTTCCGCGACAATTCTCGCTTCGACGGGGCTGCTGCCCGGCAGATCGGCGGCACGAGGACCGAGATCGACGAGGCGTCCTACACCACCTGCCCGGTCTGCGAGGAGTCTCCGGCCCGGTCGCCGGCATGGCGGATCAGGGCGGGAAAGGTGGTGCGCGACACGGACGACAAGACCGTTACCTACCGCGACGCAGTTCTCGAACTGTGGGGGGTGCCTGTTCTCTACACCCCCTATTTCAGCCATGCCGATATCGGTGTGAAACGCCAGACCGGGCTGCTGGTCCCGACCTTTGGCAGAGACCACGAGCTCGGGGTGACCGCGCGGATACCGGTGTTCTGGGCGATCGCGCCGGACAAGGACGCCACGATCACGCCGATCCTCACCGAGAAGGAGGGCGTCGTCGGCCTGGCCGAGTACCGTCAGCGCTTTCCGGGCGGCGCCCTGCGGATCGCGGGCAGCATCACCCGCGGGAGCACCGAGACCGAGGCCAACGCCACCCGCGGTCACCTCGACGCCGACATCGACTACCATCTCGACCATCGTTGGCGCACCGGCATGACGGTCCGTCTTGCGTCGGATGATACCTATCTCGGCCGCTACGATTTCTCGGACGAGAAGACGCTGACGAGCAACTTCTTCGTCGAGGGGTTTTTCGAGCGGAACTACGTCGCGGCCAACCTCTACCGCTTCCAGGGTCTGAGACCCTCCGACGACCCCGCCACGATCCCGCTGGTAATCCCCGAACTCGACTTCAACTTCCTGGGCGCGCGCGATCGGCTCGGCGGGCGGATCGGCGTCGATGCCAACCTTCGGGGACTGGTCCGCGAAGTCGGCGCGGACAGCGCGAGACTGTCGTTGAACGCCGGCTGGCAGCTTCCCTACATCAGCCGCGGCGGGCAGCGCATCGATCTGTTCGCACGGGTGCAGGCCGACGGCTATCTGGTCGACGGCATGGCTCATCCCGACGATCCGGAGATCACGCTTTCCGGGTTCGAGGGACGCTTCTTCCCGCAGGTCGGGGTCGACTGGCGCTATCCTCTCGTTCGCTATGCAGACGGTTTCGCGCAGATCGTCGAACCGATCTTCGGAATCGTAGCCGCCCCGCGCGGCGGCAACCCGGACGGCATTCCCAACGAGGACAGCCTCAACCTGGGACTGGACGACACCAACGTGTTCGACCGGTCGCGTGCGACCGGTCTCGACCTGGTGGAGGATGGACAGCGGATCTATTACGGCGTGCAGGGCTGGCTGTTTGGCGGCGACGGTGTAACCGCGAACGCGTTTCTCGGGCAGAGCCTGCGTCTCGGCGGCACCGATCTGTTCCCGTCGGGCGCCGGGCTCGACGGCGATCTCTCCGACTTCGTCGGCCGCCTCGACCTCAGGATCGACGATCGCGTCCGGTTGCTGTACCGGTTCCGTTACGACCATGCGGAGTTCGCGTCGCTGCGCGACGAGATCGGCCTCGACGCCGGCTCGAACGCGTTCAGGGTTTCGGCGAACTACCTGTCCGTCGACGAACAGGCGCCGCCGCTGTCGTTCGGGAAGAGGCGGGAGATAAACTTCGGGCTAAGGACGCGCATCACCGACTCGGCCACATTCCGAGGCGAGATCCAGCGCGATCTCCGACACGACCGGAGCCTGTGGTATCGTTCCGAGATCGGCTATCGGCACGACTGCTTCGATCTCAGCTTCTCCTACAAGCGCACGCTGACCAGCGACCGCGATATCCTGCCGAACGATTCCTTCCTGGTTCGCTTTCGCCTGACCGGCCCCGGCGCATGACACGCCGACCGGGCCATTCCCCTTTCCGACGCTTCGGCGCCTAATCCGCAGGTTCGCTCTCCGCCCAGCGCGCCATCAGGCGGTTGGAGTCGAGCGCGGTCGCGTCCAGCATCTTCTCCGCCACGTCGCGCCCGCCGACCGGCAGGCCTTCGGGATCGAGCAGGCCGATCTGCACCAGCACCGAGGCCTGATCCCAGTAGATATGCTCGTGATAGAGCTTGTCGCCGCGGAAGTTGATGATCGCAACCACCGGCAGCTCCACATATTTTCCGGTCGGCGCGACGCCGGGCAGGAGCCAGTCGATCTCCCTGTCGTGGGTGAAGCAGAACACCATCTCGTCGACCACGCGGTCGGCGCCGATGGTGCGCGACACGGGGACGAGTCTGGTGTCGTCGGGATTGGCGTGCACGAAATGGTTGAGATAGAAGCGGTGGAGATTTTTGTAGCCCACCCCGCCGGTCATCGTCGGGATATGGTTGACATAGGGTTCGGCCACCATCGTCGCCATTGTGGCGTCGACGTCGCGGGTGATGAATTCATATTCGCAGTGCTTGTCCCACAGGTGGTTCAGATCGTAGCTGGGACCCATGGCGCGGCGCAGGGCGGCGATCGTCCGGCTGTGCGCCATCGACGATGAGGGCTTGTCATAGACTTCGCGGTCGCTGTTGTAGAAACCGTGGTCAGCGCCCGGATAGCTGTAGATCTCGACATCGGTCCGGTTCCTGAAGGCCTCGCGCAGACCGGCTACGCCTTCCGGCGGCATCCACTGATCGAGTTCGGGGCAGTGGAACACCATCGGGCAGGCGATCTGGCCGGCCTCGTCGAGAAGGTCCGGGAGTCCCACGCCGTAGAAGGAAATCGCCACCGCGGGTTCGAGCCGCGCCGCGGTCAGGTACGCGAGCTTGCCGCCCAGGCAGAAGCCCATGAAGCCCACGTTTCCCGTGCATTCGGGGAGCGCACGGAGCGCATCCATCGCGACGCCGATGTCCCCGATCGCCTGATCGATGTCAAAGCGCTCGAAATAGCCGAACGCCGTGGCGAACTCCTCTTCCGAGTACCCGAGCTCGATGCCGGGTTCCAGCCGCCAGAAGAGATCGGGCGCGAGCACGACATAGCCTTCCTCGGCGAAATAGTCGGCGGTCGCCCGCATCGTCGCGTTGATGCCGAAAATTTCCTGCCCGAGCACCAGGCCGGGGCCGGAGCCCGCCTCCGGCACGGCGAGATAGCCGTTGAACACTCCGCCGTCCGTTGCGGCGATTTCGATCGTGCGCCCTACCATCCTTCCCTCCTTGCCGGCGTGCTGCGGTGTGGCCGGCACTATAGACCACGACCGCCCCGCCGGTTCAGTCCTCGTCCCGATAGAGCCCGCGCGTGCGGTGCCAGTCCTCGATCCCCTGTTCGGGATAGATCTCGTAGCATGCGACCTCCGGCCCCTCCGGGATATCGACCCATTCGGGCGCGTAGCTCGTCATGAGGACGGTCTTCTCCGCCGGTTTGGGGAGCGGCGTGTCGATAACCGACGCGAACGGGTGGATCAATTCCGGCCAGCTTGGATCCCATACCCAGAGCGCCGAGCCGCACCTGCCGCAGAAGCTTCGCCGCGCGGTGCTCAGCCCATCCTCCTCGAGATGGCGCCGCTCGTTGTCGGCGGCGCGGTAGACGGTGATCGCTTCCTCCCCCTCGATTTTCAGCGTGTCGGCAACGCCCATGATGTTGATGGCGAAGCCGCCGCCGCCGGCCGTCTTCCGGCATATCGCGCAGTAACAGAGGTTGTAGGGGTAGGGGGTGTGCGAGGCGAGGCTGAACCGCACCGCGCCGCAATGGCAGGACCCTTCGAGTTTCACCGGTCGATCTCCCCGCGGTGTGTGCGCCGAATGCGTGACAATACCGCATGTCCACCCATATCAGGCGGTGCCCGTCGACGGCTCCCGGACGCGGCCGAACAGGGTGAACCAGACCATGATCAGGACCGCGACCCCGAGGGCGGGCAGGGCGCTGATATTCACCCAGTCCCAGCCCAGGAAGTGGATCAGCGCACCGGACGACAGCGCACCGATGGCGACGAAGGTGTAGACGATGAAGTTGGACGCACCCTGCGCCTTGTTGCGTTCGCTCGGCGTATGTGCGCCGGCGAGCAGCGTCGTTCCCGCGGTGAAGGCGAAGTTCCAGCCGACGCCGAGCAACAGCATCGACAGCCAGTAGTCGAAGACCGCTTCGCCGCTGAGCGCCACCGCAACGCAGACGAACTGCAAGGCGAAACCGGTGAAGATGATGGCGATCTCGCCGAGCTTCCTGATGAACCAGCCGGTCACGAAAGCGGGCGCGAACATCCCGAGGCTGTGCCATTCGATGACGAACGCGGTGTCCTCGAAATGATGGTTGGAGTGCGACATGGCGATGGGCGCGGCGGTCATCAGGATCGCCATCACGCTGTGGGCGATCAGCACCGAGGCCGTTGCCGCGACGAAGGCAGGCTGCACGACGATGGTGCTGAGCGGGCGCTGCTCCTGGGCGGCCTGGGCTGCGGTCAACGGCGGGATGTTGAGGAACATCAGCACCAGTGCGCTGAGCAGCGTCGCTGCCGCCAGAAACAGGTAGGAGCCGAGGAAACTCGCCTCGGAGAACATGTCGTGGCCGATCTTGGCGAACTCCGCTCCGACCACGGCGGCCACCACGCCGCCCGCGAGCACCAGCGAGACCGCGGTGCCGCGAAACTCCCGCGACGCCGTATCGGTGGCCGCAAAGCGGTAGAGCTGGGCGAAGCCGGAAAAGAAGCCGAACACCAGGTTGCCGATGGAGAAGGTCCAGAAATCGGCTTCGAGAATGCCGATCATGCAGATGGCGCCGCCGGCCGTTCCGATCAGCGAGCCGACGACGAAACCGGCGCGCCGCCCGATCCGGCGCATCAGCATCGAGGCCGGATAGGACGCTGCGGCGGTCCCCACCACCACGAGCGCCGCAGGAAGCGTCGCCAGCCCTTTCTGTTCGGCGAAGCTGTAGGCGACGAGCGCCGCGGTCGCCACCAGGAGCGTGCGCCCGGCGCCGAACAGCATCTGGCAGGTCGCCAGGACCAGCACGTTGCGCCGTTCCCGGATGGTGAAAACCGACCGGATTGTCTGGACGATCCCGTTCATGCGCCTGGAGACTCCCGTGCGGGCGCACCGCGCCCCGACTCGACCCGTTTGCTATGATCGCGCCCGCCCATCTTGGCCGTGCGCACGGCCGAATCCAACCGGAGACCGATCGATGCCCAGCGCCGACCGTCTGATCGTGAACATCGACTGGCTGATCACCGTCGACGAACGCCGCCGCATCGTCCGCGATGCGGCGATCGCCATCGCCGACGGGAAGATTGCGGCGGTCGGCAAGACGGCGGCGGTCGAGGCGGAATGGCGGGCTGAGACGGTTCACGACGCCAGCGGCATGGTGGGGACGCCGGGCTTTGTCGACAATCACCTCCATTCCTCGTTCCAGATGGCGCGCGGGCTGGCCGACGAGGCCAACGCCCAGTCCTTCCTGTTCGATCACATGTACCCCTACGAGGGAGCGATGGAACGCGACGACGTGCTGGTCAGCGCGTCGTTGACCGCGATGGAGATGCTGCGGCACGGCGTGACCTGCTTCGTCGACCCCGGCAACTACCATCCCGATGCGACTGTCGAGGCGGTGGGCAAGGCGGGGATGCGGATGGTGATTGCACGCTCATCGTTCGACCGTACCAAGTCGGTGATGGGAATCCTGCCTGACGCAATGATCGAGACGACCGAGGTCTGTATCGAACGGACCGCCGATCTGATGGAGCGTTTCGCGGGTGCGCATGACGGGCGAATCTCGGTGAGCGCGTCCTTTCGCGGGCTGAACAACGCATCCGATGCGCTGATCTCCGGTCTCAAGACCCTCTCCGACAGGCACGGCAGCTTGCTCCAGACCCACGCCTGTTTCTCCTATTCGACCCACGACGGTTGCCTGGCCGCGTTCGGGGCGCCCGAGATCGAACGCCTCGAGGCGCTGGGCGTGCTCGACGACCGCATGCTGCTGGTTCATTCGGGTTGGCTGGAGCCGCACGAGATCGAGATCATCGCCCGCCGCCGGCCGACGCTGGTCGCCGCGCCGTCGTCGAGCATGCACAACGGATACGGCAATTTCGTCATGGGCAAGTTGCCGGAACTCGCCGCGCTCGGCGTCAACGTCGCCATCGGCTCCGATCACGCGTGCTCCGGCATCACCGACATGGCGCAGGAAATGCTGTTGCTCGCCGGCGGGTACAAGGAGGCGCGGATCAACCCCCGCGTCCTGCCTCCCGAACAGGTGGTCGAAATGGCGACCGTAAACGGCGCGCGCGGCGCCGGGCTCGCCGGCGTCATCGGCAGCATCAAGGTCGGAAAGGAAGCCGACATCGTCCTGTTCGACACCCGCTTCCCGGAGTGGCAGCCGCTCTACAACCCGGTATCCAACCTGGTCTACGCAGCCACCGGCAACTCGGTGAGCGAGGTCTTCGTGCGCGGTGCGCATCTGGTTTCGGCCGGCCGCTGCACGACGATCGACGAGGAGGCGGTGCTTCGCGAGGTCGCCGAGACCGCCAGACGCATCGCCGGGCGCCTCGACATCGACCGCATCGTCAAGCTCGCCTGGCCGGTCGAGTAGGGCCGACGCCCTGGAATCGCGTGCGCCCGTCGCGGCCGCTCACATCAGACTCGGCAGCCAGAGCGCGAGCGGCGGATACACCACCAGGATCAGGATGAGCAGGGCGTCGCACATCAGGAATGGCGCGGCCGCGCTTGCCACGTGGACAAGCGTCGTGCCCCTCGGCGCCACCCCCATCATGACATAGAGCAGGAGCCCGAAGGGCGGGGTGGTGCCCGCCATCTCGATGGTGATGAGCACGAACAGGCCGAACCAGATCAGGTCGAAACCGAGCGAATTCGCCAAAGGGAAGAAGATCGGTACGGTGATCAGCATCATCGATGTGGCGTCCATGAACATGCCGAGCAGGAGCAGGACGCAGAACATCGCGAACAGGATGGTCAGCCGGTGGACCTCGAAACCGGTTACCCATTCGAGCATCCCCTGGCTGGCGCCGGAGAACGCGAGAAGCTGGCTGAACACGGTGGAGTTCATCAGGATGAAAAACACCATCGCGCCGACCTTCAGGGTCGCATCGACGGCGACGAAGATCGATTCGATGGTCAGCCGGCGATAGGCCGCGGCCAGGATCATCACGGACAGCACGCCGATCGCCGCGGCTTCCGTCGGGGTCGCCCAGCCGAAGATGATGAAACCGATCACCATGAAGACGACGAAACTCATCGGCAGGATGTTGGTGGCGACGACCCGCGCCTTCTCGCCCCAGGTGGTCCGCTCGACGTCGTAGGCGGGGGCCGAGCCCGGCGAAATCCACAGCTGCAGAATGATCAGACCGGCATAGAGCAAGGCCAGGGTAAAGCCCGGGATGAACCCCGCGATCAGCAGCTTGCCGACGTCGATGCTGGCGACGCTGGCCAGCAGCACGCCGAGGGCCGACGGCGGAATGATCATCGCCAGCCCCCCGGTCCCCAGGATCGGGCCCATCGACATGCGCCGGCTGTAGCCGCGGCGCTGCATCTCCGGCACCATCAGCGAGCCCAGCATCGCGGTGTTGGCCATCGACGAGCCGGTCAGGGTGGAGAATATCGAGCCGCCCGCCACCGTCAGAAAGCACAGCCGGCCCGGCAGCCTGCCGAACAGAACCTCCAGACCGTCGAACACCCGCAATGCGAGCCCGGTGTGGAAGAACAGCGAGCCCATCATGATGAACATCGGCACCGGACCCAGGGTGAAGCGGCTGATCAGGACGGTCGAGTTCTCGACCACCTGCGGCAGCACGCCGACGTTCCATTCGTTGAAATAGAGCCATCCCGCGATGTTGGTCGACAGGAACGCGAAGGCGACCGGCATGCCGAGCGCCATCAGGGCGACAATCATCCCGAGCAGGAGAGCGAAAGCCCAGTACCACTCCACGGTCAGACGTTCTCCCGCACCTCGGTCCGGTCCCCGTACATGGAATCGATGCCGATCAGATAACGGCCGAACTCGACCGCCGTCAGTGCGAAGCAGAGCGGCATCGGGAGGATCAGGTACCAGAGCGGGATTTCCTCGGCGCGAATGTCCAGCGTCCCGCGCTGCATCGCCTCCAGCAGCACGCCGCCGGAGTACCAGGCGAAGATACTGGCCGCGACGATACAACCCAGATAGGAGAGTTTCGCCATTCCCCACTGCACCCGGGGCGGAACGATCGAGGTCAGCGCCTCGATGAAGACGTGGCCCTTGATCCGCACGAGATAGGGGGCGGCGAGCATCGCGAACCACAGAAGGCCGTATTCCACGACCGGCACCGAGTAGGTCCAGGGCTGCATGCCGACATAGCCGCCGAGCAGTCGAAGCAGTACGTCAACACAGATCAGCACGAAGATGCCGAAGACGACGACGCCGGCGAGGAACCGCAGCAGGCCGATGACTCCGTTGTATGCTCGGATGACGGCCTGCATGCTGCTCCCTTGCTGCCGCGTTCCGTTCGGGGCTCGACCGCGGACACCGTAAACCGGATGCGTCGCAGACGTGCGGCGCGCCGGAGCTTGCATGCCCCTCGACGAAAGGCTGATGCGTCCGCGGTGCAAATGCAAGCGCGAATTGGTCTGCTTGTGCATTGTTCAAGGTCCCCCTAAGCTTTCCGCGAAAGACCGATGCGTTTGGTGCGCAGTAGAGCGTCGGAAACCGCGGGCCGCCGCGGCCGCCGGGAAGCGGAGACCGGCCGCGCAGAGGTCCGCGATTGCGGGGAACACACGGGAAATCGCAGCAAGGGGATCGCAAAATGATGGCCAGATCGAATTTCACGCTTGCGGTTGCAGCAGCGGGTATCGCACTCACCGCCTTGAGCATTCCGGCGGTCGCTGCCACCGAGATCAAGGCGCTGGCCTGCTTCCAGCGCAATCACGACTATGTCAACGCGCTGCACGAGCACTTCATCGACCCGATCAACAAGGCCAACGGGCCGGTGAAAATCAAGTACAAGGGCGGGCCCGAGGTTATTCCCTGGAAAGGGCAGGGCAGCGCCATCCAGCGCGGGCTGATCGACATGATCTACTGCCCGGGCACCTACTATTCCGGCATCCTGGCCGAGGGCCGGTTGCCCGGCGCGCACAACAAGTCGCTCGAGGAGATCCGTTCCAACGGCGGTTGGGACATGATGCAGGAAGCGTGGGCCAAGGGTCTCAACTCGCACGTCGTGGCCTGGACCTTCCAGCACGGGCAGCGGTTCTACGTCTATACCCTGTTCGAACCCAAGCTCAGCAAGAAGACCGGAATCGACCTCACCGGCGTAAAGATGCGCTCCACCGGGCTCTACAAGGCCTTCATGCGCAAGATGGGTGCGACCCCGGTTGTCATCTCTCCCGGCGATATCTACTCGGCGCTCGAGCGCGGCGTGGTCGAGGGTCTGGCCTGGCCATGGGGTTCGATCAGCACCTACGGGTGGGAGAAGTTCCTCAAGTACCGGGTCGAACCGTCGTTCTTCGGCGCCACGATGTTGGTGCTGATCAACAAGAAGAAGTACGATTCGATGACGCCCGAGGCACAGGCGTTCCTGACCAAGATGGGCAGGCAGTACGAAAAGACCGCCGACGAGGCCGTGACCCGGCTTGGCAAACGCGACGACGAAAAGCTCGTGAAGGCCGGAGTGAAGCGGCTCATACTCGAGGGCGAGTACCGCGACGCCTATGTCCGGACGATCTACGACGCCAAGTGGGCGGAGAACGACGCTTTGGCCGACAAGTTCATCGTCGACTACAAGACCCTGAAATCGAAGCTCTATGATCCCGCCAAGTAGGCGCGGTCGATACCGACGGAACTGCTGGCGCCGCCTTCGGGCGGCGTCAGTCTTTCGGTGTCGGATCGCCCGGCGCGGCCGCTCCCTGCGTCGGTGTCGAGGCCTCGTCCAGGGGTCGCCGGCAAGCGCGAGACCCGCGCGATTGCGCCCCATTTGCGGGCCCGCCATAATCGCCGGCTCCGGCGCAGGGCCTGCGAAGATCAACCGATGAGCCGCCGATGAGTATCGAAATCCTGCCTGTGTCGGATGCGCTCGGCGCAGAAGTTTCCGGGATCGATCTCGGCGCCGAGATCGACGGCGACACGGCGGCGCTTCTGCGCCGCTGCTGGCTCGACCACCAGGTCCTGGTATTCCGCGGCCAGACCTTCGACCAGAACCGGCAACTCGCTTTCACCCGGCTGTTCGGCGAGCCGGGCGGCGTGTTCTCGCCGCGCCCGCAGCGCGGGCTCGACGGCGAGCCGCTGGCGCCCGGCATCATGATGGTCTCGAACATCCGCCGCGACGGGAAGCCGCTCGGCCTCGCGCACGACGGGGAAATGTGGTTCCACTCCGACATGTGCTACGACGAGAACCCGCATCATGCGACCCTGCTCTACGCCATCGAGATCCCGTCGAGGGGCGGCAACACCCTGTTCGCCAACATGTACACCGCCTACGACCGCCTTTCCGAGGCGACGCGGGAGCGGATTCGCGGGCGCACCGCGCTCCAGATGCACGAGTACTACCGCACCGACCGGCCGCGGGTGCGCGAGGACATGTCGGATGTCCGGCACTTCTCGCATCCGGTCGCCATCGCGCACGGCGAGACCGGACGGATGGCGCTCTACGTCAACCGTCTGATGACGGCGCGGATCGACGGGCTGGAAGAAGCCGAAAGCGATGCCTTGATCGACGAACTCCTGGCGGCGAGCGAAGACCCTTCCATCGTTTACGAGCATGTCTGGCGCGTCGGCGATCTGGTGATGTGGGACAATCGCTGCGTGACCCACGCGCGAACGGATTTCCCCGAGACCGAGCGGCGCCTGCTGCGGCGGACGACAACCCGGGGAACCCGTCCGTTCGAGACCCTGGCGGAGTACGGGGATGCCCGATAACGCGGGCGCCGACAGCACCCTCGCCGCCGGCCGGATGTTCGATCCCGCGGGTTAGCGGGAGCCCGGCGAGGCGCGTTCTTGCCCGGCGCCGGGCAATCCGAGGTCCCAGAACAGCCCCGCCATGATCGCCAGCCCCTGGCGCGCAACCGGGGCGAGAAGGTGTTCGTCCGGCGCGTGCTGCAAGCAGCCGGGATAGGAGTGCGGCACCCAGATCGTCGGCAGGCCGAGGATGTCGGCGAAGACATCGTTGGGCAGGGACCCGCCGAGATTGGGAAGGACCGCGGGCGGGGCGCCTGCGGTTCCGGCGATCGAGTTCCGCGCCCAGCCGACCCACGGGTCGTCGGGATCGAGCCGCGTCGCCGGGAACCGTCCGCCCGTCGGCGCGTGAACCCGGACCCGGGAGAAGCCCTCGCGGGCGAGGTGGCGCCGGATCGCCGGCGCGATGTCGGCGGTGTCGGTGCCGGCGACGAAGCGAAGCTGGCAGTGCGCACGCGCCGACCCCGGTATCGCGTTGATCGGGGCTTCCGGGGTCCCGGCATAAAGCGTCAGTACCTCGAAGCTGTTCCAGCCGTAGACGCGCTCGGCGGGTGTCAGTCCGGGCTCGCCCCAGTCCTCGTCCACCTGAGGCCCAGACGCGCCGCCGGAGATGGCGAGACCGGCGAGCGCGCGGCGGACCGATTCCGGCAACGCCGGACGCAGTTCGGGCACCAGGATGGTGCCGCGCCGGTCCACGATGCTGGCGATGGCGGCGCTCAGGATCGCTGCAGGATTGGCAAGCGCCCCGCCCCAGTTGCCCGAATGGTGCGCTCCGGCGCGCAGCTCGACGACGAGATCGATCGGTTCGGCGCCGCGCGCGCCGAGGAAGATCGTCGGCCGGTCGGGAGCGAGCCTCGGTCCGTCGGAAGCGATGAACAGATCGGCCGCGAGGCGGTCGCGCAGCACGCCGCCGCACGCCTCCCGGAGGCCCGGGGACCCCACCTCTTCGCCTGTCTCGAACAGGATCTTCATCGAAAAACCGAGCCTGCCGCGCACCGCGAGAACGGCGGCGAGCGCACCGAAATTGACGCTGTGCTGACCCTTGTTGTCGGCGGTTCCGCGCCCGTAAAGCCGCTCCCCCCGACGCGCCAGCGACCATGGGGAAAGACCCTCGGTCCAACCGCTGTCGAGGCCGCGCACCACGTCGCCGTGGGCATAGGTCAGGAGGGTAAGCGACGCTTCCCGCTCGATGCGTTCGGCGTAGAGGAACGGCGGACCGTCAGGCTGGGGGTTGGCGACAATCTCGGCGGTGAAGCCCAGGTCGGCAAGCGCCGGCGCGATCTCGTCCGTCAGGTAGAGGTGCAGCGCCGGCCGTCCCGACTCCTCCTGGCTGGTCGAGGGAATCGCGACGCGGCGCGCCAGATCGGCCTCGAAACCGCCCCCGTCGAAATAGGCCGCGGCCCGCGCGACTGCGGCACTACGGGTCATCCGGAGCTGCCCGGGTCGGGCGGGCAAGCCGCTTGCCCTGCGTAATCATGGAACGAACATCCGTTTTCCTGCTGCCGTCGCACGCCGGAGCCTTCGGTCGGCGAACGGTTCCCGCCGCTGTCCGTCCACGATAGGCTCGGGGCCGCATCCAACCAAGGAGCCGTTCCGTGCCGACATCCGGCAAGTCGCCGGTCATCCCGACGATGCGTTACCGCGATGCCCGCGCCGCAATCGACTGGCTGCGCCGCGTGCTGGGTTTTCACGAACACCTGATCGTCCCGGGCGAAGGCGACAGCATTGCGCATGCCCAACTCGTGCTTGGCGACGGCATGGTCATGCTCGGCAGCGAGCGCGACGATCCGCACGGGCGGCTGATGGCGGTGCCGGGGCCGGGCGGTGCGAATACCCAGTCGGCCTATATCGTGGCAGACGATCCCGAAGCGGTGCACCGGCGCGCGGTCGAAGCAGGGGCGGAGATCGTTTCCCCGCTCGAACGCCCGGTCTACGGCGGTGTCTTCTTCGCCTGCCGCGACCCGGAGGGCCATGTGTGGAATGTGGGCTCCTTCGACCCCTGGGCCGGGCCGGCGGCGTAGCCGCCCCTCGCGGTCAACCCGCCGCGGCCATTTCGGCGACGAACCGTTCGGCGAAGGCGCGGTAGCCGTTCGGTTCGCGGCCGAGGATCGCGCGCGCCGCCAGCGCGTTGCCGCCGGGGTAGCCGTGCGCATCGTAGTGGTTGCACATTTTCGCGTAGGCCTCGACCGACCACGGCGCCCAGCCGCGCCCGGCCGCCCACGCCTTCCAGTCCTCGAGCGGACGCTTCCGCGCCGTCACCGGCCGGCCGAGTACATCGGAGAGGATCGCCGCCATCTCCGCATGAGTGAGCGATTCGCCGCTGCACAGTTCGTAGGTACCGCCGCGGAGCGACGGTTCGGTGAGCACGCGCGCGACCGCCTCGCCGAGATCCTCGGTGTCGATCAGGCTCATCTTCCGGTCGGGCGAATAGGGCCGCGGGTAGACACCGTCTCCCGTCACCTCGGACCATTCGACGCGAACGTTCTGCATGAACATCGACGGTTGGACGATGGTAAAGGCGAGCCCGGACTCGATCACCGCCTCCTCGATGCGAAGCTTGGTCGCGTGGTGATCCATGCCGGAGAGCTGCGGGTGGAAGGCAGACGAGTAGACGAAATGCCTCACCGCTTCTTGCTTCGCCGCTTGCACGACGCCGATGCCGATCTCCGCCTCGTCCTCGGTAAAACGCGGCGAAACGAGGAACACCGACTCGGCGCCGGCGAGGGCGCGCGCCACATCCCCGGCGGAACGGAAATCGCCGACTGTCGTCTCGCCGACGCCGAGGCCCGCCAGCCGTTCGGCAGAGCGTTCGTTGGAGGTCAGTGCGCGGATCTCCGCGCCCCGGGCGGCGAGATGGCGGATGGTCGGCGTGCCGACCGCGCCCGATGCTCCGACGATGACGATCAAGATATGTTCGGCCGGACGGATCAGGCGGCCTGGAGGACCGCGCCGCCGCGCTCGATCCGTGCATCCGCCATCGCCTGGGCGATGCGGGCGATCTCGTCGGGCTCGGGTTTGACCAGCGGCGGGCGGACGACAGCGCGCGGCAGGCGGCCGAGGATCACCAGCGCTTCCTTCATGCGGTTGTGCATGTCGCCGAAGGGCTCGCTGTAGAAGCAGGCGGCGGTCGGATAAATGCGATCGCTGATCTGCTGCGCCCGCTTGAGATCGCCGGCGCGGACCGCGCGGAACAGGGCCACCTGGAGGTCGGCGATCACGCTGCCCGATCCCGACAGCAGCCCGTTGCAGCCCATCGCCAGCGAGGACATCAGCCAGGCGCTGTTGGTGCTCAGCACATGCACCGGGCGCGGCAGCGACTGCAGGGCGCGGATATGGCGCTCGTGCTCCATCGGCGGAGACCAGTCCTTGATCGCGCGGATCGTCGGCACCGCGTCGATCATGGCAAGCAGGGTGTCGAGCGGATAGGCGTAGGCGCCGGGGTACTGAAAGACGATGATCGGCAGGTCGGTCGCCTCCGCGATCGTGCGGAAATGGACGATGGCGCTCTCGGGCCGTTTCTGCCCGCCGAACAGGCCGATGGAATGGGGCGGCAAGACGAGGAGCGCCGACGCCCCGCCCGCCTCGGCCATACGGGCGATGCGGGCCGCCTCAAGGCTGCCGTCAGCGTAGACGCCGTTGATCACCGGCAGGCGGTCGCCGACCTCCTCCATCGTCAGATCGAGGATGCGGACCTGTTCCTCGAAGGTGCAGGCATGAACCTCCGAGGCGTGCGCGTTGACCGCGACCGCGGATAACCCGTCCACCGAACAGACGTCGCGCAGGTGCCGGCGCGTGGCCTCCTCGTCGATGGAGAAATCCTCGTGGAAGGCCAGCAGGGTGGCTGGGATCACCCCGGTGGGTTCGAAGTCCCTGAAGCGCGGCATGTCTTCGCTCCTTGTCGGCGGTGGGTCGGGACGGCGCGGACCGCTGGTTCAGCAGACTCAATAGAATACGAGCGCCCGCATCTCGATGCTCTCGCGAATACGCGCATCGGCCGGCATCGTCGGGTCGTCGAACGCGGTATGCGCGGTGAAGCGGACGCCGGCGGACGGATCTGTGTCGAACACCTTGAACACGATCGCCTCGTCCCGCGTCATCAGCGGAAAGTAGTAGAAGCGGTGCTCGGGGCTGTAGGAGAGGTGGTAGGTTTCGCCGATCCGGTCCTTGTAGCGCCGTTGGTAGGGAATGAAGCCGACCTCGGGGATCGATCGGCCGTCGCACAGCGCCAGCGGTTCGGACTCGATCCGGGGGGCGACCGACCGCCAAGTCTGGACGATGCCGTAGCGGCCCTTCAGCGCCTCCTCCGCCTCGTCCGGCGGCAGGAAGTCGCGCACCCGCTGCGGTGCGGAGCGTTCGGTATAGTCGTTGTGGACCGCGTGCACGGTCTCGCGCACCCAGCGCTCGGCGAGCCTGGACTTGTCGGCCGTACGCACCGTGTGGTCGAAAACGATAACCCGTTTCGCACCGGACGCAGCCTTGATGAGCGCTTCCGTTTCCGGGTAGTAGACGCCGAGGATCTCGTCCTCGTCGAAAAAGTCCCGCACTGCGGTCAGATGCTCGACCAGGACGAAGCCGTGGGTCGCAAGGGCGAAGGCCTCTCCCGAGGTGCGGCCGTTCCGGATTCGCACCCGTTTGCTCTCGTAGGTCGCGTAGTGCGCTTCGTGCTCCCGCTCCGGCCAGTCGATATAGCGGTAGGGCGGCGTCCCGTCGTCCACGACGTAGCGGACATCGGCTTCGACGAAATCGGGGGCATTGACGGCATCGGCGGTGCCGGGTGCAGTCTTGGAGCGGTCCAGCGGCTCTTCCAGAATGGTATTCATGGCGATCCGGTTCTCCGGTTGTCCGATGCGTCAGCATACGCGCTGCCCGCGGCGTTCGCCAGCGTCGGCGCGCCGCAAGCGTGTGCCCCGACGCGCGTTTAGGTGTTGACCGGCCGCGTCTCGCCCGCCAGCATGACGGCCCGAAAAAACAGATATCCAGGGAGGCTCGGATCGCGGCCGGCCGCGGCGGGGCCTATAGATTTTCCCGGCAGGCCCGGTTGGACGATCATGTCTTTCCCGGCTGTCGGCCGGTCACAAGGGGAGATGAAAATGAAGCCACACAAGGTCTTTATCGGGTTCGCGGCAGCGTCCGCGGCTTTCGCCCTCGCGGCGTCGACGGCGTCGGCGAAGGACGAGCTCGGCGCGGTGACCGCGCTCCAGCAGACCAACACGATCGCCAAGTCCTTCGTCGAGACGTTCTTGAAGGCGACCAATGCGGCCAACGGTCCGGTCAAGATCAAATATGTCGGCGGCCAGGAAGTGGTGCCGCCGCGCAAGGCGGCGAACGCGCTCAAACGCGGCCAGTTCGACATGCTGAGCTGTCCGACCGCCTACTACATCGGCACCGTTCCCGAAGGCTATGCGCTGCTCGCCGGCAACCAGGGGCCGCGGGCGCTGCGCGCCAACGGAGCATGGGAGATCCTGGAAGAGATCTACATGAAAAAGGCGGGCGGCAAGCTCCTCGCCTGGGGCGAGAGCATGACTTCGTACAACACCTATCTGACGGTCATGCCCAAATTCGACTCCAAGGGCGTGCCGGACCTGAACGGGCTCAAGATGCGCGCGACCGGCACCTATCGGCCGCTGTTCCGGGCGCTCGGTGCGTCCACCATCAACATCAAGTCGTCCGAGATCTACACCGCGCTGCAGCGCGGCACCGTCGTCGGCTTCGGGTTTCCCGACGTGGCGGTGGTGTCGCTCGGCCTGCATAAGATTATCAAGTATCGGGTCACTCCGCATTACTACCAGACCAACCAGGTGCTGACGGTGAACCCGGGCATCTGGAACGGGCTGACGCGCGCCCAGCAGGACTTCCTCAAGCAGCAGGCGCTGCGTTACGAGACCGATTCGGTCAAATGGCTGGAGGTGCAGCGCGCGAAGGAAGAAAAAATGCTGCACGAGGCCGGCGTGAAGGACATTGCCTTGCAGGACGAGGCGGGCGCGCTTTACCTCGACATCGCCCATCAGGCGATCTGGAAGGAGCTCAAGGAACGCTCAGAGTACCACGACAAGCTGAAGCCTCTGATGTACGTTCCCGGCAAGCCCAACCGGCAAGTCGATATCGGTCGTGCGCTCCGGCAGTAGGGGCCGACAGTAAAGCCGCAAAACAGCGGCGGGCGGGCGCTGCTCTTGCGGCGGCCGCCCGTCGCCGGTATCGAAGGGAGTGCGCGGTTGCTTCTGACGCGGACCGCCGTTGCGCCCAGCATCGCCTCCGGGATGCGGAGGCTCCCCAACGACACGAACCACAGGTGGGAAAGAGGAACATGAAGACACGCATCGCACTAACCAGCCTCGCCGCGGCGGCGGCCGTGACAGCCGGGGCGGGCACCGCCGCGGCAATGGTCGACAAGCTCACAGCGGTCACCTCGCTCGACCAGAACAACGTGCTGGTCGTCAGTTTCCGGACCAACTATCTCAAACCGGCCAACGAACGCTTCACGGGCAAGGTCGAGATCAAATATCTCGGGGGGCAGGAAATCGTTCCGCCGCGCAAGGCCGTTACAGCGCTCAAACGCGGCCAGTTCAACGTGCTGCACAGCCCGACCGCCTACTATATCGGGACTGTCCCCGAGGGCTACGCCATCCTCGCCGCGAACCAGGGGCCAAAGGCGCTGCGTGCCAACGGTGCGTGGGAGATTCTCCAGAAGGTGTATCTCAAGAAGGCCGGAGCGCACCTGCTGGCGTGGGGCGAGAACATGACGTCCTACAACACCTATCTCGTCAAGGAGCCGAAGATCGACAAGGACGGCGTGCCCGACCTGACGGGCATGAAGATGCGTGCGACCGGCACTTATCGGCCGCTGTTCCGCGCGCTCGGCGCGTCCACCATCAACATCAAGTCGTCGGAGATCTATACCGCGCTGCAGCGCGGCACGGTCGATGGGTTCGGCTTCACCGACATTTCGCTGGTTCCGCTCGGCCTGCACAAGGTCATCAAGTACCGGATTCAGCCCAACTACTACCAGACCAACACCGTGGTGACGGTCCACGCCGACAGCTGGAACAAGCTCGCGCGTGAAAAGAAGGATGCGATGACCGCCCTTGCGAAGGAGTACGAGACATCCTCGGTGCACTGGATCGAGAAGAAGCGCGTCGACGAAGACAAGATGGTCATGGCGGCAGGCGTGAAGGACATCGTTCTCAAAGGCAAGGCGGCGGCGCGCTACCTCGACGTCGCCCATGAGGAAATCTGGAAGCAGCTCAAGGAGCGGTCCGAGTATCACGACAAGCTGAAGCCCCTGATGTACATCCCGGGCAAGCCCAACCGCCAGGCCGACCTGGGCCGCGCACTCCGGCAATAGGGTCCGTCTTCCGCCGTAACTCATCGGCCAGCCGGAGCCGGCGGGAAAGGTTGTGTCGCTCGAATCGTTCGACAGGGGTCTCGGACGGGTCGTCAGCGCGCTGGTGTGGGTCGCCTGTGCGCTGATCCCGTGCATCTTCACGATGATCGTGATCGACGTGTCGATCCGCACCATCGGTATTACCCCGCCGCTCTTTACCTCCTCGGTGGTCGAGTACGCGCTGCTCTACGTGGCGATGTGCTCGGCCCCGTGGCTGGTGCGCGAGAAGGGGCATGTGGCTATCGAGGCGGTGGTCTCCCTCCTGCCTCCCGGGGCTCGCGAGCCGCTGGCCAAGGCGGTCTATCTCGTCTGCGCGGTCATCTCGGCCTATTTCGCGTATCTTTCGGTCGAACTGTTCATCGAGGCGTGGATCTCGGGCAACCTCGACGTGCGCGGCATCGATATGCCTTACTGGCTGCAGTTTCTGCCCATGCCGTTTGGCTACGGTCTGGTTTCGCTCGAATTCCTGATGTTCCTGATCGGGCTGCGACACTACTACACCTACGATCTCAGCGAGGTGAAGGACAGCGTCTGAGCCATGGAATGGTACGAGGCCGGAGCGGTTCTGATCGGTTGTGTCATGGCGGGGATGGCGCTCGGCTTCCCTGTCGCGTTCACCTTCCTGATCGCCAATATCCTCGGCATGTTCGTCTTCGCCAACGGTTGGTCGAACCTGATCCAGATCGCCGACAACGCGCCGCAGCTGATCACCACGTTCACCCTCTCGCCCATCCCGATGTTCATCCTGATGGGCGCGCTGTTCTTCCACACCGGGCTCGCAATCCGCGTGTTCGACGCGCTGGACAAGCTGCTCGGGCGGATTCCCGGCCGCCTCTGCTTCCTCACCGTGATCGGCGGGTCGCTGTTCTCGACGCTTACCGGCTCGACGATGGCCAACACCGCCATGCTCGGCTCGCTGTTGGTCCCCGAGATGACCCGGCGCGGCTACAACAAGCGCATGTCGATGGGGCCGATCCTCGGGACCGGCGGGCTCGCAATGATCATCCCGCCGTCCTCGCTCGGCGTGCTTCTGGCCAGCATCGCCGGCGTCGATGTGGGTGCGCTTCTGATCGCCGGTCTGCTTCCCGGCTTCCTGCTCGCCGTACTCTACGCCGCGATGATCCTGCTGCAGCTCAAGATCAACCCGGATGCCGCGCCGAGCTACGACATCGAGCCCACCACCTGGGGCGAGAAGCTCTACCACGTGGCGCTCAACATCCTGCCGATGGGCCTGGTCGTCTTTATGGTGATCGGCTTCATCGTGCTCGGTTGGGCGACCCCGTCGGAATCGGCATCGTTCGGCGTGGTCGGGGTCTGCATCCTCGCGATCGCCTTCCGGGCCTTCACCTGGAAGGCGTTCAAGACCTCGCTGGTCGGCGCGATCCGGGTGGTCGGGATGGTGTTCTTCATCCTGATGAACTCGACCGTATTCAGCCAGCTATTGTCGATGTCGGGTGCGGGGCGGGGCCTGACCGAATGGGCGACCGGCTTCGACGTCGCACCGCTGGTCATCCTGTCGGCGATGTTCCTGGTCCTGATCCTGCTCGGCATGTTCATGGACCAGGTGTCGATGATGCTGATCACGGTGCCGATCTTTTATCCGATCGCGCAGACGCTCGGCTACGACCTGATCTGGTTCTCGCTGATCGTGCTGATGTCGCTCGAGATGAGCGCGACGACGCCGCCCTTCGGGCTGCTGCTCTACATCATGATGGGAATGGTCCGCGGGACGACTCTGTTCGAGGTGGCGTCCTATGCGATTCCGTTTCTTCTCTGCGACCTCATTCTCATCATCATCCTTGTCATTGCACCGGGCATCGCCCTGTACCTGCCCAGCCTGATGTGAGATCGCCGTTCGCGGGCGAGGTGCGCCCGGATTCAAGGAGGAAATCGTGGATCCACGCGACCGTATCGAATACAGCGCTATCGTCGACCGGCCGCCGCTCCGGTTGCCCGACGGCGCACGCATCGTCATCTGGCCGGTGTTCAATATCGAGAACTGGGACACCGCCAAGCCGATGCCGCGGACCGTGCTGACGCCGCCCGGGGAAAAGCTGTTCGTGCCCGATGTCCCCAACTGGAGTTGGCAGGAATACGGGATGAGGGTCGGCTTCTGGCGCATCAAGTCGGCCTTCGACCGGCTCGGCATCAAGCCCACCTTCTCGCTGAACGCCTCGGTCTGCGACGTCTATCCGCGGATCGCCGAGGCGGCGCTCGAGGCGGGCTGGGAATTTCTGCCGCACACCTACCACCAGGGGCCCATGCAGCTGCTCGACGACGAACGGAGCACCATCGACGAGACGATCGCCCGGATCGAATCCTTTACCGGGACACGGCCGCGCGGCTGGATCGGCCCTGGCCTGACCCAGACCTACGAGACCTCCGACCTGCTGAAGGAGGCCGGGCTCGACTACGTTGCCGACTTCGTGTGGGATGACGAGCCGACGCTGGTCAAAACGCGCGCCGGCGATCTGGTCAACGTGCCCTATTCGGTCGAGCTCAACGATATCGCGATGATGATTCTCCAGCATCACCGCGGCGCCGAACTCTTCGAGCGCACGATGGATCAGTTCGAGCGGCTCTACGAGGAGAGCGCGGACCGGGCGAAGGTGATGGGTTTCGGCATCCACCCCTATATCAGCGGGGTGCCGCACCGCATCAAGCACCTCGAGGCGATGCTGGCGCAGATGGCGGCGCGCCCGGGCGTCGTGTTCTGGTCCGGGGTGGAAATCGTCGACTGGTACAGGGAAACCCTACAGGCCGAGTAGCCGACGCGCGTTGCCCGAGAGGATCCGCGCGCGCGCGTCGTCGTCGATCCCGTCGTGCCCGGTCACGACCTCGACCGGGCGCTCGTAGCCCATGTCGAAACAATAGTCGCTTCCGAGTACCACCCGGTCCGCCCCCACTAGGTCGATAAGGTAGGAAAGCGCCTCCGCCGAGTGGCTGACGGTGTCGTAGTGGAAGCGCCTGATATAGGCCATCGGCCCCTGGTCCCGTGCGCGGTGCGCCATCTCCGGCCGCACCCGGTGGCCGTGTTCGAGGCGGCCGACGATATAGGGGAAGACACCGCCCGCGTGGGGTAGACACACGTCGAGGTTCGGAAACCGGTCGAGCACGCCCGAGAAGATCAGATGGGCCGCGGCGATCCCCGATTCCATCGGGTTGCCGAGAAGGTTGGTCAGGTAGTAACGCGCGAGCCGTTTCGGATCGACGACGTGGACCGGGTGCAGGAACAGCGGCAGACCGAGCCCGTCGATGGCTTCGAAGATCGGCAGGTAGGCATCGTCGCCGAGTTCCCCCTCGCGCACGCGGGTCATCGAATAGACCCCTCTGATTCCGGGGAGCTGCGCCGCCCGTTCGAGTTCCTTCACGGCCAGCGCGGGTTCGTGCCACGGCAGCGCCGCGAGCCCGACCAGCCGATCGGGGTATCTCTCGTGCGCCTCCGCGCAGCCGTCGTTGAATGCAGCGGCCAGCGCCAGCGCATCCTCGCCGTCGGCGAAATCGACCATCGGGCCGGTCAGCGAGAGCGCGTGGATTTCGACCTTCATCTCGTCCATCTCGGCGACGCGGAGATCGAGTTCGGAGAACTTGTACGGCAGCGGCCCCATCTTGATGATGCCGCCATCGACCGTGAATCCCCCGGCGTCCGAGGTTGCACCGGCGCCGTAGCGGTGCCCGTTCCTCTCGAGGGTCTTGAGGTACTGCGGCGGGTAAAAATGCGCGTGGATATCGATCGGCGAATGTGCGTGCAACGCGGGATCTCCTCATGCCATGGCGGGGGCGTTCCGCCGGACGGCAGGATAGACGGCTTTCCCGGTCCCCGATACAGGGCAGGGGGTGTCCGGTTTGCCCGATTCATTCACCTGCGATACACTCCGGTTCCGGCCGGAGGTCCAGGATGGCCGATACAGAACCGCACGCCTTCAACCCCGACGGGCACGACCATGCGCTCTGCATCGACAGCGCGGTGGCAGGGGCGCGCCGGATCTGCGCCGAACGCGGCCTGCGCCTGACCCCGATCCGTCGCCGCGTGCTCGAGATCGTCTGGGAACGGCACAACCCGATCGGCGCCTACGAGATCCTCGACCGGCTGCGCGCCGAACGGGGCAGCGCCGCCCCGCCCACGGTTTACCGTGCGCTGAGTTTTCTGCTCGACACCGGGCTAATCCACAAGATCCAGTCGCTGAACGCTTATGTCGGCTGCTCCGACCCGCGTGCACCGCATGCGGGCCAGTTCCTGATCTGCAGCGACTGCCGCACGGTGGGAGAAATCGACGACCGCGAGGTCGAATCGCTGGTCGCCGGCCGTGCCGAAGCGCTTGGCTTTTCCGTCCAGAGCCAGACGGTCGAACTGGTCGGGATCTGCCCGTCCTGCCGGGAAGGCGCCTGACCCTCCAGCCGGCGATGCCGGTTCGGCCGCCACGGATGTTGCGCTAAACTCCATTCCGGCAGCGGGGTCCGGGAGGGAAGCCATGACATCGCACGTGCTGGGCGGGGCATTCGTTCCCCATGCACCGCAGTTCTTCACCATGCCCGAGACCGAGGACCCGGAAACGGTTCAGCGGGTGCGCGATGTCGCCGCCCGCATCGGCGGCGCGCTGACCGCGCTCGAACCGGACGTCTGGATCATTGTCGCCAACGATCATGTCAACCAGTTCTTCCTCCACTGCACGCCCGCCTTCGCGTTGCACACCGGCGGCGAGGTCGGGGGTTCGTTCGCCGGCCGCAACTTTCGCTACGAGGTCGCGAGTGCGACCGCACACACGGTGATCCGCCATCTTCAGGCGGAGGGCTTCGATCCGGCCTTCACCGCGACCGCGGAGATCGACTACGCCTTCGGCATCCCGCTCGCCCATCTCGGGGTCGATGCGCCGATCCTCCCGATCTACGTCAACGCCTACGTCCCGCCGCAGCCGTCGATGGAGCGCTGCTACGGGTTCGGCCAGGCTCTCGCCCGCGCGCTCGCCGCTGCAGACGTGCGGGCGGTGGTGATCGCCAGCGGCGGCATGTCCCATTTTCCCGGCACCGAGCGGTATTCCAGCCCCGATCTCGACTTCGACAAGGCGCTGCTCGAGCCGCTCCGCCAGGGCCGGCTCAGGACGCTGCTTTCGCTCGACGAACGGCGGCTCGACGAGGCCGGCAACGTCGAACTGCGTTGTTGGGCGGTCGGCGCCGGAGCACTCGGGGAGCGGGTGCCGGACGTGGTCCAGCTCGATCCGAGTTGGCACCACATCTACGGTTCGCTCGGCTGGTTCGCGCCGCGCGAGGCGTCGGAGACCGCGCCCCACTACCCGCCGGTTCGCGCGGACCGGGTCGAACTCACCCGTATCCTGCACCTCCTGTCAAACAGTGCGGAGGAGCGCTCCCGCTTCGTGGACAACCCCGGCGCCTACGCGGCAGCCGCCGGGCTCAGCGGGGAGGAGGCGCAGGCCCTCGCCGGCCTCGACATGGAGCGAATGCGGGCGCTCGGAGTCCATCCAATGGTGCCGTTTCTCACCCGCCTGCAGATCGATCACGAGCGGGGCGGCGCTGCGGGGGCGGAAAGCGCCCATCGCTGACGCCGGAACCGCCGCCGGGCGGGACCCGAGGGCCCGCAGACACCGTCGAGGAAGCGCGCGGGCGGCGGAACTTTCCGGTCGCGCCCCGGGTGTTCTTCTCGCCGGCGCGGATTCGACGGTGGACACCCGATACCGGATCGCCTTGACCCCTCTATCGCTGCCTCCTACCTTGCCCCTTGGAATCCTCCAGGCGGGAGAGCCGTGTGCCTGTTCCCTACGACGAGCCCGGGAATGTCCGGCACCAGACCCAGGTCGGCGCGGCGCCGGGGCAGTACGCCATAGCGCTCGCGGATCGGCTGGAGGAGATTTTCGGACGCGGCGTCCACGATCTCGACGGCATCGTGGAGGCGCTCAACCGGGACGGTCCTCCTCCGGAAGGCGCGGAACGCTGGACCGCGGAGTTGTTCGAGGCGGAGATGGTGCGCCTCGGCCCGTAGGACACCCTGACTAGGACGACGATAGGCGAGGGCAGGATGACGGTGCAGAACGGGTCCGATACTCATACCGGTGTCGAGACGCTGGTCGATCTCGGCGTGCGCAACCGCTGGTATGCGATCGCGGCGAGTTGGATGGTGGCTGACAAGCCCGTCGCGCTGACGCGGCTCGGCGAGCGGATTGTCGTCTGGCGGGACGAAGCGGGCGAGATCAGCGTTCTTGCTGACCGCTGCCCGCACCGCGGCGCGCAGCTTTCCAAGGGCTGGAATCTCGGCGACCGGCTGGCCTGCTGGTACCACGGACTCGAGGTCGACGGCGATGGGAGGGTGATCGCCATGCCGGCCATCGGCGACTGCCCGCTGGTCCGCACGCAGGCGGTCAAATCCTACCCTGCCTTCGAGCACATGGGCGGCATCTTCGCCTGGTTCGGGGATGCTCTACACCCCGACCCGGAGCCGTTCGACTACCCGGAGGAACTCGACTCCCCCGAATGGAGCGCGATCCTGTGCACCTCGCACTGGCGCTGCAACTACCGCTATGCGATCGACAATGTTATGGACCCGATGCACGGCGCCTACCTGCACGCGGAGTCCCATTCGATGGCGCGCGGCGACAAGACGGCCCGGATGCGGGTGCGCGAGACCGACCACGGCCTTGTCTTCGAGAAGGTCGACCAGCGCGACGTGAATTTTGATTGGGTGGAATTCGCGGATACCGGTGCGCACTGGATGCGGCTCTCGATTCCCTACCAGCGCAACGCGGGACCGGGCGGCGCATTCGGCATCGTTGGCTTCGTTACCCCGATCGACCGCGAGAACTGCCGCGTCTTCTTCTGGCGCACCCGGAAGGTGAAGGGCTGGGAACGTTCGGTCTGGCGCTTCATGTACAAGCACAAGCTCGAGACCCTGCACTGGGACGTGCTGGAGCAGGACCGTATCGTCCTCGAGGGCATGTCGAACGACGCTCGCGACCACGAGTTCCTCTACCAGCACGACACCGGGCTCGCGCGGATCAGGCGGACGATCCATGAGGAAGCCGAGCGCCAGACCGCGGCGCTTGAGGCCCGCGAGCCCAGCGCCGCAGCGGCCGAATGAGAGGGGAAGACGCCATGGACGCGCGGATCGGGAGCGATACCGCAGCAACCGTCGACGGGACCGGCGCGCGCGGCCTCGGCGAATGGATGGAGACCCGGATCGCGCGCTACTCGACCCGGCGATACGACTGGGATGCGCTCAAGTTCCAGGCTGATTTCGATCCCAGGTACCGGCGTGCGCAAATGCGCTATCTCGGCACCGGCGGCACCGGGGTGGCCGACGATTCCAACACCGTACCGTCGGAACATTTCACCTTCTCGACGATGGTGCTGCCGCCGGGCTGCGAGGGTCCGCCGCACGTCCACCACGACGTGGAGGAGGTCTTCTTCATGTTGCGGGGGCGCATCCGTCTGACGCTGGAAAGCGACGGTGAAACCTATGAGACCGAGTTGGGCGAGCGCGATCTGATCTCGGTGCCGCCCGGCGTCTATCGCGGCCTGGTCAACGAAGGCGAGGAAGAGGCGCTGATGTGCGTAATGCTGGGCGCCGCCAGGCCCCGGATTCCGACGTACCCGCCCGATCACCCGCTCGCTTCCGTCAAACGCTAGGCGGCCGGCGTGGCCCTGCCGCCGCTGGAATCCGTCGGCCCCGACGGCGGCCGCATCGCATACCGCGCCGCCGGGGAGGGCCGGCCGCTCGTGCTGCTGCATGGCATCGGCTCCGGTTCGGCGTCCTGGGCAGCGCAACTCGATGAGCGCAGCGGGCTGGCGGCGCGTTTTCGCGTCATTGCCTGGGATTGTCCGGGATACGGCGGCTCCGACCCGCTGCCCGGCGAGGCGCCGGCGCCGGCAGACTACGCAGATGCGCTCGACGCCTTGCTCGACGGGTTGGGGATCGCACGGGTTCATCTGGTTGGCCATTCGCTGGGCGGGCTGATCGCCGCAGCCTTCGCCGCCCGCCGGGCCGAGCGTCTCCTCAGCCTCGCGCTCGCCGACTCGGCGGCGGGCTACCGCAACGCACCCGACGAGATCCGGGTCGGCCGTCTCGAGGCGCGGATCGGGGCGATGACATCGCTGGGCCCGGAGGAGGTCGCCAGGCGGCGGGCGCGCGAGGTGTTGTCGCCGTCCGCACCGGAGGACGTGTACGAAAAGGTGCGCGCGGTGCAAAGCCGGGTAAAGCCTGCAGGGTACGCCCAGGCCGCGCGGATGCTGCACGGCTCGGACATCTTCACCGATACGGCCGAGATCCGGACACCGACGCTGGTTCTCTGCGGCGGCAGGGACGCGGTGACGCCGCCCGCCGTCAGCCGCGGCATCGCCGCAGCGGTCGCGGGTTCCCGCTGTGTCATCCTCGAAGGGCTCGGCCACGCGAGTTATGTCGAGGGGCCGGCGGCCTTCAACGATGCGCTCACCGATTTTCTCGACGACTTGGCATGACCGGCGCCAGTCGCACCGCCGCCGGCCCGAAGGGGAGCCCGCGATTTTCCTCGGCTTCAATGCCTTCGGTCGTGCGATGACGCCGGCCCGCAGCGCGTGCGTTCCCGGATTGCTGCGCACCGCAGCGACGGCGAAGTAGGATCGGGCGATGGATCTCGGGCTGGCGGGCAAGGTGGCGGTAATAACCGGGGGGTCGTCCGGCATCGGGCTCGCCGCCGCGCGGCTGTTCCTCGAGGAGGGCGCCAGCGTCGCCATCTGCGCGCGCACCGCCGGCCGTCTCGCCGAGGCCGAGAGCGCGCTGACCGCCCGGCACGGGGAGGACCGGGTGTTCGCCGGCGCCTGCAACGTTATCGACCGGGCGCAGGTGGAAGGCTTCCGCGACCGCGTGGCGGCCCGTTTCGGCCGCGTCGATATCCTGATCGCGAATGCCGGACAGGCGCGTCCGGGCGGTTTCGACGATGTGACCGACGATGCGTGGCGCGACGAACTCGATCTTAAGTTCTTCTCGATCCTGCATCCGGTGCGCATGTTCCTCCCGCTGCTCGAACGGGCGGCACCGTCTTCCGTTGTTTGCACCAACGCCCTGTTGGCGCGGCGGCCCGAGCCCGCGTTTATCGCGACCTCGGCGGCGCGGGCCGGCGCGCTCAACCTCGCCAAGTCGATGAGCCGCGCCTTCGCACCCAGGGGGGTTCGCGTCAATTCTGTGCTGATCGGGCTTGTCGACTCCGGGCAGTGGCGCCGTCGCTACGATCGGGGCGAGGGCGGCGATATGACCAAGGACGAATGGTATGCGGACCTTGCAGCCAGGCGCGACATCCCGCTCGGGCGCATCGGCGACAGCGGCGAGGCGGCGAAGGCGATCGTCTTCCTCGCCTCGCCGGCGGCGAGCTACCTGACCGGGGCTGCGCTCGAGATCGCGGGCGGGCAGGGGCGTCATGTCTGAGCCCCTTCGGTCCGAGCAGGTCGGGGCGGGCGACCTCGTCGCCTCATTCCTGGAGGCGGCCGGCGTCAGGCTCGCGTTCGGCGTGATCTCGATCCACAACATGCCGATGCTGGATGCTATCGGGCGGCGCAACCGCATCCGTTTCGTCCCGGCCCGGGGCGAGGCGGGTGCGGTCAACATGGCCGACGCGGCCGCCCGGGTCTCGGGGGCGCTCGGCGTCGCTTTCACCAGCACCGGCACGGGAGCCGGCAACGCCTGCGGCGCGCTGGTCGAGGCGCAGACTGCCGGGACCCCGCTGCTCCACCTGACCGGCCAGATCGAGAGCCCCTATCTCGACCAGGACCGCGGCTACATCCATGAGGCGCGCGACCAGCTCACCATGCTGCGCGGCGCGTCCAAGGCGGCTTACCGCGTGCGCAGCGTTTCCGACTTGCCCGGCGCACTGCGCGAGGCCGCGCGCGTCGCCCGGACCCCGCCGGCCGGGCCGGTCAGCGTCGAGATCCCGATCGACATTCAGGAGTCCAGGATTGCAAGGCCCGCATCGCTGGCCCCGCTCGCGCCGGACATTCCTGAACCCGACGAAGCGGCGCTCGACCTGCTGGCGGAAGCACTGGCCTCCGCGCGTCGGCCGATGTTGTGGATCGGCGGCGGCGCGCGGTCCGCGACGGCCGAGGCACGGGCGCTCGCCGGCCTCGGTTTCGGCGTCGTCACCAGCATCCAGGGCCGGGGTGCGGTTCCCGAAGGCGATCCGATGTCGCTCGGAGCCTACAACTTTCACCCGCCCGTCGAGGCGTTCTACGCAACCTGCGACACGATGCTGGTGGTGGGCTCGCGCCTGCGCGGGAACGAGACGCTCCAGTACCGCGTCGCCCTGCCGCGCCCGCTCTACCGGATCGACGCCGATCCCAGAGCGGACGGCCGGTCGTACGCCAACGACGTCTTCGTCCACGGCGACGCAGCGAAGGCGATGGCAGGGCTCGCCCGGAGGCTCGACGGGCGGATGAACGTCGATCCCGCCTTCGGCGCCGACATCGCGGCGGCGCGCGAGGCGGCGGTGGCAGCGCTTTGCCGGACCCTGGGCCCCTACGCGCGGCTGATGGAGGCGGTCGAAGCGGCGGCTCCCGGCGATGCCGTCTGGGTGCGCGACATCACCCTTTCCAACAGCACCTGGGGCAACCGCGCCCCCCGCCTTTCCGGACCGCGCGACGGGGTGCACGCGCTCGGCGGCGGGATCGGCCAAGGCCTGCCGATGGCGGTCGGCGCGGCGCTGGCGGCGGACGGGCGCAAGACGCTTGCGCTCGTCGGCGACGGCGGCCTGGCGGTTGCGCTCGGCGAACTCGCGACCCTGGTTCAGGAGCGCGCGGATGTCGCGCTGGTGGTAATGAACGACCGCGGCTACGGGGTGATCCGGAACATCCAGGACCGCAAGTTCGACGGCCGGCACCTTTATACCGACGTGGCGCTCCCCGACTTGACGGCGCTTGCCGGTGGACTGGGGCTGCCCTTCCGGCGCGTCGACGAGACCGGGGAGATGCGGTCCGCGCTCGACTGGGCGGTCTCGACCGACGGTCCGGCGCTGGTCGAGATCGACATGAACGCGGTCGGCCCGTTCGCGGTGCCGTTCGCCGGTCCTCCCGCGCGCCCCAAGGGATGAACAGATGCTGGATGTCGCCCTGATCGGCTACGGCGCGAACGCCCGCGGGGTGTCGAGACATTTCTCGCCCGGCGGGGCGGCCCGTGAAGACCGCGTTCACCTCTGAGCAGCTTGCCGATCCGGAGATTGCCGCCGCCGCCGGCATTTTGCAGACCTGCGTGCATTTCGGCTTCTGCACGGCGGTTTGCCCGACCTATGTGCTGACGCGCGACGAGAACGAGGCGCCGCGCGGGCGGATCGACCTGATCAAGGCGATGCTGGAGAAGGGCGGACGGCCTGACCGGAAGACGGTCGGCCATATCGACTCCTGTCTGTCGTGCAACAGTTGCATGACGACTTGTGCGGTCGATGTCGACTATCTGCGCCTCGCCGATATCGCGCGCGCCCATATCGAGTCGCATTACCGTCGGCCGCTCGGCGACCGGCTGCTGCGCCGGTTGATCGCGTGGACGATCCCCGAACCGGCGCGCTTCGCCCGCATGGTACGGCTGGCTCGCCTCGCCCGGCCCATCCGCGCCCTGCTGCCGGGCCGGCTGCGCACTCTGGCGGCGCTGGCGCCGACGGTCCTTCCGGCGGGTCGGGCTTTCGCCGGTGTTCATCCGGCCGAAGGCGCGCGGCGGATGCGCGTCGCCTTGTTGCAGGGCTGTGTTCAGCAGGCGCTGGCGCCGGAAATCAACGCGGCGACGATCCGGCTGTTGACCCGCCACGGCGTGGAAGTCGTCGTATCCTCCGACGCCGGCTGTTGCGGTGCCTTCACCCTCCATATGGGTAAGGCGGCGATGGGTGCAGCCGCAGCAGCCCGCAATGTCGATGCCTGGTACGCGGAACTGGCGCACGGCGGTCTCGATGCCGTGGTCGTCAACGCGTCCGGCTGCGGCACGGTTGTCAAGGACTATGGGCGGCTGTTTGCCAACGACCCTTCCCTCGGCGAGCGGGCAGCCGCAATCGCGACCATTGCCCGGGATGTGACCGAACTTCTGAAACCCGACGATCTGCGGCTGCCGGAGGCCGCTGTACCGATCACCGTCGCCTATCACGACGCCTGCTCGCTTCAACATGCGCAGAAGATCCGTGCAGAGCCGCGCGCCCTGCTGCGCGCCGCCGGCTTTACGGTGCGAGATGTACCGGAAGGCCATTTCTGCTGCGGTTCGGCCGGCGCCTACAACATGCTGCAGCCCGGCATGGCCGAGACACTGGGTCGACGCAAAGCCGGCCATATAGAGAGCACGGGGGCAATGGCGGTTGCGGCGGGCAATCTCGGTTGCCTGACCCAGATCGCCCGCTTTACCGGGTTGCCGCCGCTGCACACCGTCGAACTGCTGGACTGGGCAACCGGCGGACCGTTGCCAGCCGCACTGCGCGGCGTCGATCTGCCGGCACCGGCCGCCCGCGCGGGCGGGTCGGGCCCCGCCGTGGTTCAGACGTCATCGGCGCCGCCGCAGGAGGCCCACTCTGCCGGTTCCGCCATCTGGTAGCGTGGGGCGTCGAACGGGAGGGATGCGATGAGTATGGACGCCTTTCTGCGGGCGGTCGAACGCGAGCTGGATGCCGAACACATCAACACGGCGGGCGAGACGCTGATCCGCTATGCCGAGAACACCATGCCGGGCGGCGACCGGCGGCCGGCGGCGGTACTCTATCCCGGCTCGACCGAGGAGGTGGCGGCGCTGGTCCGGCAGGCAAACATCCACCGTGTGCCGCTGTTCCCGACCTCGACCGGCAACAACATGGGTCTGGGCACGCGCTCTGCCCCGGCCGAGGGCATGGCGGTGCTTGATTTGGGGCGGCGGATGAACCGTATCCTCGAGATCGACGACCGCATGGGCTTCGCCGTCGTCGAGCCCGGCGTGAGTTTCCAGATGCTGGCCGACGAACTGAAGCGGCGGGGCGGACAGTGGATGAACTCGACGACTTCCGGCCCGCCCCAGGGCGGCATGATCGGCAATGCGCTCGACAAGGGGGCCGGCTACGGGCCGTATTTCGATCATTTCGGCTTCAGTTGCGGAATGGAGGTCGTGCTCGGTACCGGCGATGTCATTCGCACGGGCGACGGATCGATCGAAAACGACAGGCTCGTCAACTGGCATGTCTCGAAATATTCCTTCGGGCCGATCCTCGACGGGCTGTTCGCCCAGTCGAATTACGGCATCGTGACGCGGCTCGGGGTCTGGCTGTTGCCGCGGCCCCCGGCGATCCGTTCCTTTCATTTCACTTTCCCGGACGACGACGATCTGGAAGCGATCATCGAGTTGTGCCGGCCGCTCAAGATGTCGAACTTCGTCCCGACCCTGTTCCGCATCGCCAACGATCTGTATCTGATCGGCAGCGAAGTAACGAGCCCGGCGTTCGCCGCCTCCGGCGGGCGGGCCTCGATCGGCGACGAAGCGCGCAAGGCCTTGCAGCAGGAGCACGGGCTGGGCTCATGGACGGTCTCCGGCGCCTTCTACGGCCCGTCGATGGAAGCTATGGAGCCGCAGATCCAGCGGGTCGTGGATCATTTCTGCGCGTCGGGCAAGGCAACCCACATTCCTCACGAGGCGGCGCTGGAAAAGCCGGCGCTGGCTTGTGCTGTCGCCTCCTTTTCCGGCGAGCCGACCAACACCGAACTCGGCCTTCTGAAATGGCGGCCCGGCGGCGGCAACGCCTGGTTTACGCCGGGCACGCCGATGGACGGGCGGGTGGCCAACGAGTTCCAGCAGATCGGCCGTGCAATCTATGAGGCCAACGGCCTCGACTACCAGGTCATGAACGTCGCCGGGCCGCGTTTCGCCCGCGGCCTGCACGTGATTTCCTTCAACCGCGAGGACCCTGACGAATGCGCCCGCGCCGACGCCGCCTATCGAGCGCTCGCCGACGCCTTCTACGCCCGCGGCGTCGCCGTTGGCCGGGCGCCCATCGACTGGCAGGATTATCATATGGAAAAGCTGATGCCATCCTTCCGCGAGGCCTGTGCCGCCATCAAGCGCGCCCTCGATCCCAACGGCGTCATTGCGCCCGGCCGCTACGGAATCCACTAGCCCGCGATCATCGGCGCGTACGGGAGATCGATGCGCCCGCTGCCCCGCCGGCGGAACCGCCTGATAGGATCAACAGATGCTGAATGTCGCCCTGATCGGATACGGTGCCATCGCCCGCGAGGTGTTGAAACATCTCCCGCCCGGCGGCGGGGCGGCCGTCACCGGTGTCGTCGTCCGGCCCGGCCGGGTCGCCGGCGCAAGCGCTTCGCTGCCGCCCGGCATCGAGGCGGCGACCGCCATCGGCGATCTCGCCGTGCCGCCCGATCTGATCGCCGAATGCGCCGGGCACGGGGCGGTGGCCGCGTTCGGCGAGGACGCGCTGCGGCGCGGCATCGATTTCCTCGTCATCTCGATCGGTGCGCTGGCGGATGCCGGATTGCGCACCCGGCTGGAGGCGGCGGCCGGCAGGGGCGGGGGGAAGCTGATTTTGCCCGCAGGCGCCGTCGCCGGAGCGGACGCCTTGACGGCGGCCCGCGTCGGCGGGCTGGAGCGGGTTGTCTACACCTCCTGCAAGCCTCCGGCGGCGTGGCGCGGGACCCCGGCGGAGGCGGCGCATGAACTCGATGCCCTGAGCGGACCGACCCTGCTCTTCGAAGGAAGGGCCGATGAGGCGGCGACACTTTATCCGCAGAACGCCAATGTAGCGGCGACCGTCGCCCTTGCCGGGGCCGGCTTCGACCGGACCGAAGTCCGTTTGGTCGCCGATCCGGCGGCCGGCGGAAACATCCACACCGTCCATGCGGAAGGGATGTTCGGCGCCTTCGACATCGAGATCCGCGGGAAGCCGCTGCCCGACAACGCCAAGACCTCAACCCTCGCCGCTCACAGCGTGGTGGCGGAGATCGTGCGCCGCGCCGGCCCGGTCGAAATCTGACCGGGGCGGATCTGGCCCGGTTTCGGGCGTTCCCGGGCTCGTTTACCCCCGTTGCTTCAGGAACGCGATGACGGCCGCCGCCGTTTCCTCCGGTTTCTCGATAAAGGGAATGTGGCCGCCGCCGGCGATTTCGGCGTAGACAGCGCCGGGGACGGCGTCGGCGATGATCTTCGAGAATTTGGCCGGGATGAAATAGTCGTTGTCGCCGGCCAGCACCAGGGTCGGACAGGTTACGGCGCGGATTTTCTCGGTGTAGAGCGGCTCGGCCTCCTGGCCAGGCAGCCGGCGGCCCCACCACAGGATCGAATCGAGGAAGGCGGTGTAGAGCTCGGGCGGATTGGCGCGGATATTTTCCTGGTTGGCCCGCATGATGGCGAGCCCCTCGTCGGTCTCCATGAACTCCCGCGTCATGGTCGAGAGGCCCATGAAGTCGGCCAACTCCTCGCCCATCCCGATCCGGGCGACGATCTTCTTGCGCAGCGAGAAGTTGATCTCCATCGCCCGGTCCAATTCCGAAAAACCGCCGACCACAACCATCGAACGCACGAGGTCCGGGTGGCGAACCGCCATCGCCTGGGCCATCGACCCGCCGAGCGAGGAGCCGAGAATGTCGACGCTGCTCCACCCTTGTTCACGGGCGAGCGCCGCGAAGTCGTCCGCCCAGAGTTCCGGTGTGTAGGTGACGGAAGCCGGATCGTCCTTGCGCGACCGGCCGACGCCGCGCGGATCGACAAGCACTGTCATGCAGTGCCGGCGCAGCAGCGGTTCGCCCAGCCGGTAGTATCTGTGGTCCATGCCGAGGCCGGGAAACAGCATCAGCGGATGCCCGTCCCCCGCCGTGTCGAACCAGATCTCCGTACCGTTGACCGAAGCGACAGGCATTGCGTTGTCTCCCGGTATTGTCTCCCGCCGCTATTCCGCGCGCGCCGCCTCGCAGCGGCCCCCGGCTGCCTGAAGCGCCTGCCAAACGCGGTGCGGGCTCGCCGGAAGCGCTAGTTCGCTCACCCCGCGGCCGGCCAGGGCGTCGAGCAGGGCGCTGGCGACGGCGGGGTATGCGCCGCCGTTCCCGGCCTCTCCGCATCCCTTGACCCCCAGCGGATTGGTCGTGCAAGGCTCCGGACGGGTGGCGAAATCGACTGTTGCCATGTGGTCGGCGCGGGGCATCGCGTAGTCCATCCAGGTGCCGGTAACCAGTTGGCCGTCGTCATCGTAGACCGTGTTCTCCAGCAGCACCTGCCCAAGGCCCTGGGCGATGCCGCCGTGCACCTGCCCCTCGACGACCAGCGGGTTGAGCACCGTGCCGAAATCGTCGACCACGGTGTAGCGATCGACCGAGGCCTCGCCGGTCTCGGGATCGATCTCCACTTCGCACACGTGGCATCCGTTGGGAAAGCTGATCGCGCTCGTCTTGTGCGCGCACGCCGCCCCGAGCCCGCTGGCGAGCTCGTCGGGCAGGCCGGGAACCCGGGGCGTTTCCGCCGCGAGGTCCATGATGTCCATAGTCCGGTCGGTGCCGGCGACACGGAAGCGTCCATTCGAAAATTCGATGTCCTCGACCGCCGCCTCGAACAGATGACCGGCGATTGCCCTGCCGCGCTCGATCACCGCCGCGCTTGCCTCCAGGATGGCGCCGCCCGAGGCGATCGCCGAGCGCGAGCCGCCCGACCCGCCGGCGCCCGCACCCATTTCGTCGGAATCGTGCTGGACCAGGCGAATGCTTTCGAACGGCACGCCCAGCGTCTCGGCCAGCACCTGGGCGAAGGGTGTCGCGTGGCCCATGCCGAAATCGCAGGTGCCGGTGACCAGCGTCACGGTCCGGTCCGCCTCGAAACGGATTTCGGCGAACTCGCTGCCCGGCGCGGCAGTGGTTTCGAGATAGGGCGCGATACCGAGCCCGCGCAGTTTGCCCGCCGCCTCGCTCGTACGGCGGCGTTCGGCGAAACCCGCGGCGTCGGCGTGCGCCATCGCCTGGTCCATGACTGCCTCGAAATCGCCCGAGTCGTAAGTGAGGCCGACCGGGGTCTCGAACGGCATCCGGTGGGCGGGGATCAGATTGCGCCGCCGGAGTTCGATCCTGTCCATTCCGGTCTCGGCTGCCGCCTTGTCGATCAGCAGTTCCAGGAAATACTTCGATTCGGGCCGCCCGGCGCCGCGGTAGGGGCCGGTGGGGACGGTGTTGGTGAAGACGCACTTCGCCCCGTAGGAAAACCGCGGGGTGCGGTAGACGCTGATGATATTGCGGCTGACGACCATGGTGACCGGCCATGGTCCCATGGCCGTGAGATAGGCGCCCATGTCGCCCACCGCCTCGACCTTAAGCGCGAGGAAATTTCCCTCTTTGTCGAGCGCCAGCGCGAGGTCCACGGACATCGCCCGGCCCTGGTGGTCGGAGAGGAAGCTCTCCGAGCGGTCGGCGCACCACTTGACCGGACGGCCCAGCCTGCGGGCCGCGTACATCGCGCAGATGGCCTCGTTGTAGGCCGCGCCCTTCATGCCGAAGGAACCGCCCACATCATCGCTGATAACGCGAATTTTCTCCGGTGCGACACCGAAGATCGCGTTGGCGAGTGTAGCACGGTAGCCGGCGACGCCCTGGCTGCCGACATGCAGGGTGAATTTCCCTGCCGCGGCGTCATACTGCGCGAGAACGGCGCGCGGCTCCATGGCGCCCACCACCATCCGCGTGTTGTCGAGCCGGATGCGGGTGACGTGATGCGCGCTGGCGAGCGCTTCCTCGACCGCCTCCCCATCGCCCATGTGGAAGTCGAGGAAAACATTCCCGGGCGAGGCATCCCAGAGTTGCGGCGCGTCCGCCTCGAGCGCCCGCCCAACCGTGGCAGCGGCCGGCAGGGGCGCGATCTCGAACGGAATGGCCTCTGCCGCGTCGCGCGCCTGCGCCTCCGTTTCCGCGACCACGACCGCCACCGGATCGCCCACATGCCGGACCCGCCCGACGGCAAGCGCCGGGCGCGGCGGAACTGCAGGGGCCGACCCGTCGCGGTTCTTCATGGGGACGGGGCAGGGAATATGGCCGATGCCGTCGGCCTCGAGGTCGGCCCCGGTGTGGACAGCAAGCACGCCGGGCATGCCGGCGACGGCGGCCGCGTCGAGGAGGGCGATTTCGCCGTGCGCTGCGGGCGAGCGCAGAAACACCGCATGAACCTGACCGGGCGCATTGCAATCATCGGTATAGCGACCGCCGCCCTTGAGCAGGCGGGGGTCTTCCGTCCGCGGGACCGGCTGCCCGATCCCGAACTTGAGCACGTTCTGTCCGCTGTCGTCGGCCATCGCAATCCGTTCTTTGTCGTGTGGTTGTGTCGTGTCGATACGTGCCGGGCGCAGACCGTCCGGCAAAGGTCGATACGGGCGGGGCGCCCCTATTCCGCGGCAGCGTCCTCGTTGCGGCGGGTAGAGGCCTCGAGCCGTGCGACGAGTTCGTCGGTGGTCTGCACGTCGCCGAAATGGAGATAGAAGTTGCCGAGTGCCGCGGCGTGCTCGTCGTCGGAGAGGGTCGCGCAGCCGTCGGAGACCATCAACGCGCGATAGTTGAGCATCATCGCGTCGCGCGCCGTCGATTCGCAGCAGACATTGGTTGCCACCCCGGTGACGATGACAGTCTCGATCTCGTTGTCTTGCAGCACGTTTTCGATATTGGAGGACCCGGCGATAAAGGCGCTGTAGCGCCGCTTGACGACGATCTCGTCCTCTTCGCGCACGTCGAGGGTGGGCCAGAGCCGGAACGGCCTCGCGTCGCGTTGCATGGCGTTGAGCCGGCGTTCGCGCTTCTCCGGCGTCAGCCGCTCGTGGGCGACCGACCAGCTCCTGAGCGATTCCCGGCTCGCCAGGTTTTGCAGCCAGACCACGAGCCCGCCGGCGTCGCGCACGGCCTGCGCCAGGCGGTTGACGTTGGGGACGATCTCCTGCGCGACGGGTGCCGCGCCCAACTGGCCTTCCTCCATGAAATAGATTTGCATGTCCACGACCACCAGGGCGGTCTTCGGACCGTCGAAGGTCTCGCAGGTGTGCGGCCGGCCCTGGCGTTCGACCATCCGGTCGACATAATCGCTCGGCATCTCGAATCGGTGCATCGGCCCCTCCAATGTTTGCGCCGGCGACTATAGGGCGGCGCTGCGCGGCCGGCCACGAAAATGCGGTGCGGGCAACCCCGGGCACCGGGCCGGACGGCAGGGCCCAGACTTGCAAAGTCAATGGATTCTGCCACCATGGGACACACCGCTGCGGTCGGCGCGCCGGGGAGTACAGAACCCCGACGATCCAGGATCGCGACAGACGACAAGACGACTCACGACGATTACGGGGACCGCCATGAACGATTCCAGCCGGGAAAACGTCTCGATCCTGGGGCGATTGGTCGGCGCCGGGGTGGTGACGCTGCCGCGCCTCATCATCGGGTCGCTGATCCTGTTCGGGATCGCCGTGAACTTCGCCAACGTTCTCGGCCGTTACCTGTTCCTCTCGCCCATCGTCTGGGCGGAGGAGATCATGATTTACTCGATGGTGTGGATGGTGTTCATCGGTGCGGTGCTGGTGAGTTGGGACGGCCACCACCTGAAGATGGACTTCTTCTCCATCATGCTGCCCTCCCCGTTCAAGCAGATCATGAATTTCACCGGAGTGTTGTGCTTTCTGCTCGTCTGCATCTTCGTCCTGCCCCAGACCTTCGAGGTGACGACGCTGATGGCCCGGCTCGACCAGCGAAGCGTGGTCGCGGAAATCCCGATGGTCATTCCGCATTTCGCAATCCTGCTGGGTTTCATCATGATGTTCATCGTCATCGTCTGGCGCTTCGGACGGCTGGTGAAGGGCGACCTGTCGAGCGAGGTCGAGGACCTGATCGCGGCGACCGAGCAACAGCAGGAAGAGGTCGAAAACAGGGAGACCTCGCGGTAGCCGGATACCGGGCACCGCCGGCGAATCCGAACGCCTTCTCAGGTTTCAGGGAGACAGGGTATGGAGTGGGTGATGGTCCTGATGCCGATCGGTCTGCTGATCCTCGGCTTTCCCATCTTCATCATCCTGCTCGCCACCTCGGCGATCATTCTTCTGTTTTTCATGCAGGTGCCGCTGACCGCGGTCCACCAGGTGATGTTCGGCAGCGTGGACAAGTTCGCGCTGATGGCGGTTCCGTTCTTCATCTTCGCCGGCGAACTGATGGGCATGGGCGGAATCTCGCAGCGCATCATCGCCTGGGTCATGTCGGTGATCGGCGGCGTGCGCGGCAGCCTGCCGCTGACCACCGTCGGTACCTGCACCATCTTCGGCGCGATTTCCGGGTCGAGCCCGGCCACAGTTGCCGCGGTGGGCCGGCTGATGTACCCGCCGCTCCGGGCGAAGGGGTACAACGAGAGATTCTCGACCGGCGTCCTGACCTCCTCGGGCGCCATCGCCATCGTCATTCCGCCGTCGATCAGCATGATCCTTTACGGCGCGTCGGCGGAACAGTCGGTTTCTCTCCTGTTCATCGCCGGTGTCTTTCCGGGCCTGCTGATGTCGCTGATGATGGCCGGCTACATCTACTGGTATGCGGCGCGCCGCAATATCCGCGAGGGCGAGCCCTTCCGATGGGGGCGGTTCCTGCAGGCGAGCAAGTCGGGCGTCTGGGCGCTCGGGACGCCGGTGATCATCCTGGGCGGCATCTATGCCGGCGTTTTCTCGCCCACCGAGGCGGCCGGGATCGCCTGTGTCTACGCCATCGTCGTGACCAAGTTCGTCTACGGCGATATCTCGTGGCGCGGTATCTGGGACGTCTCGGTCAACTCCATGTACCTGACCGCCCAGGTGCTGATCATCGTCGCCGGGGCGGGCGTGTTCTCATGGCTGCTGACAGTCAGCGGCATCCCGCAATCGGCGGTCGCCGCGATCCAGGATCTCCAGGTCGAGCCCTGGGTCATCCTGATGATCATCAACGTATTCCTGCTCATCGTGGGCTGCCTGCTCGACCCCGGATCGGCAATCCTGGTTCTGACCCCGTTGCTGGCGCCGATCGCCGCGGCCATCGGCGTCGATCTGGTCCATTTCGGGGTCATCATGACGGTGAACCTCGCCATCGGCATGTTCACCCCGCCCTTCGGGCTCAACATCTTCGTCGCCCAGGCGCTGTTCAAGGCGCCGCTGAAGAGCATCTATCCGGGACTGGTGCCCTTTATCGTCATCAACATCCTGGCGCTGGTAATCGTCACCTACGTGCCCGAACTGTCGCTCTACCTGACCAAGTTCGCGGGCTGATCGGGCGCATGGACCGAACCGACGGACGTTGGAGACTCTCCGCGGCCGCCCGCCTGCGGGCGTCGCGCGGCCGCGAACTCAGGCGAGGGCTTCGGCGAGCAGCTTGCGGATGTGCGCGTTGACCGCTCCGCTGCGGTGGCGCGCGATCTTTCCGGTCGGGTTCAGCGGCTCCGCATAGAAGAAGTCGGGCAGTTCATCGTCTTCCTCGGTGAAGCCCGCCCGGCGGTTGAACTCCCACTCGTCGCGCAGGGTCTCGTAACCGAGCCGGCGGTAGAACGATTCCTCGAGGTCGGTGCCGTGCGCATCGTTCAGCGCGTCGATCATGAAGCCGATATTCTCGTTGGTCACCGTGCGCCCGAACACGCAGAGGCCCAGCGAATCGGCGGTGGCGCAGAGCGCCTGCACATCGAAGCTCGCCTCGGTCAGCTCCTCCGTCGACTTTCCGTCGCACACGAAGGCGGGAATGTTGCCGGTGGTGTGATCGGCGCCCTGGGCGGTCACCATCATCGAGATGCCGGTGACCTCGACCACGCGCGGATCGTAGGCGCTGATGCCCTGCTTCTTGATCGCCGGCACGCGGGCGACGTTATAGTGTACGCCGACCCGTGCGGTTCCCTGCGCGAAGAGCCTGCCGCGTTCGGTCCCGTTGCGGATGTCCTCCAGGACGTCGGCCATGAAGGCGGGATCGCCGAATTCGCCCAGCCCCGCCTCCATCAGCACGCCGATGGTGGCACCGATCTCGATCGAATCGACCCCGAGGTCGTTGGCGATGTGATTCAGCCGGGCGACGTCGTCCGGATCCTCCAGCCCGCAGTTGGTGCCCATCAGGCCGAGGGTCTCGTACTCCAGCGGCGATACGATCTCTTCGCCCTCCGGTCCGGCGTAGATGTTGGAGCAGCGGATCATGCAGCCCGGCATGCAGGCGTGTGTCGGCTCTCCGCCGCGCGACAGGTTGCGCTCGCGGATGTGTTCGCCGCCGAGCTTGAAGGTTGCCTTTTCGGTGTCGACCTGCTGGCCGGAGGAGAAGTTGCGGGTCGGCAGGCCGCCGATGGTGTTGGTGAAGTCGCCGACCATCGCGGTGCCGAGATTGCGCAGCGCGTTGATCGCCGCGTCGGCGTCCAGCATCTTGTTGTAGTCGCGCACAGACCCCATCAGCTTCTTGCGGTCGTGGAAGGTCGGCATCCGGTCGCGGTCGACAACGATGGCCTTGACCTTCTTGCTGCCCATCACCGCGCCGACCCCGCCCCGCGCCGCAATGCGCACCGGCCGCCCCTCGGGATCGGTGAAGGAGATGCCGGCGATCAGCCCCATATATTCGCCCACCGGCCCGCAGATGCCGAGGCTCACCTTGTCGCCGTACTTCTCGTGCAACAGCTTCGCGGCTTCGATATTGCCCTTGCCCAGATAGGGCGCGGCGTCCTCGAAGCCGATGTCCCCGTCCTTGCGGATGCGGATCACCGTCCAATCGTCGGATGCGCCGTAAAGGGTGAAGCCCGCGATCTCCAGCTGCCCCAGAGCGAACGCGAAGGTACCGCCGGAGTTCGCCTCCTTCACCCCGCCGGTGAGCGGGCTCTTGCAGCCGATGGAAAGCCGGTTGGCGTTCGAGAAATTGGAGCCGGCGAACGGGCCGGCCGAGAAGATCAACGGGTTTTCCGGCGACAGCGGGTCCACCGTCGCCGCGCCCTTCGCCAGCAAGGTCTTGGCGATCAGGTGGCGGCCGGCGCGGATGACTGCCTCGCCGTGCAGTTCCTCGGGCTCGATCGAACGGTCGTCCAGGTTGATGTGCAGATATTTCCTCATGCCTTCCGCTTTCCGGTTCCAGACGCGACTGGCCGCCATTGTGCGGGATTCGGGGCGGCCGGTTCCAGTTCTTTCGCTTCCCCGCGGGAATCGCCCCCGTCGCGTGCGCGCCACATCTCCTTCAGCGCCTCGCGCCTGATCTTGCCGCGGCCGGACTTGGGCAGGCGGTCGACGAAGATCACCGACCTGGGCAGCTTGAAGGCGGGCAGGTCGCGGGCGCAGCCGGAGACGATGCTTTCCGGGTCCGGCGCGGCGTCCTTCCGGGCGACCACGAACGCCGCGATCTCCTCGCCGTATATCGGGTCGGGCACGCCGACGACGGCCGCTTCCTCGATTCCGGGCTGGCGCATCAGCACCGCGTCGATCTCGAGCGGAGCGATGTTCACCCGCCGCGGATGATCAGGTCCTTTGCCCGGCCGGTGACCGTGACGAAGCCGTCCTCGTCGGCGGCGCCGATGTCGCCGGTGCGGAACCATTCGCTGAGGCGGGTCGGGCGACGGTCTTCGTAGGTGCCGTCCGGCGCAATCGCGGCGACGGCGGTTTGCCGACCCCGGATCGCGATCTCGCCCTCTGCGCCGGACGGGCAGGGGGCGCCGTCTGCGTCGAGTATGGCGAACTCGATATGCTTGGCTGGCCGGCCGACCGTTCCCACCTTGCGCCCGTCGTGGCGGTTGCCGCAAAGCCAGCCGCCCTCGGAAGCGCCGTAGAACTGGAGCAGATCGATGCCGTACCTGTCCTCGAAACGCCGCCAGCGGTCGGGGGAAAGCGGCGCGGAACTCGAGGTCATCAGGCGCAGTGCACCGATCCCCGCCCGATCGATCTCCACCGGCCGGTTAAGGAGCATGTTGATCACCGTCGGCACGCCGACGGCGACCGTGATCCGGTGACGCTCGATCCAGTGGAAGAAGCGGCCGTGCGAGAAACGCCGCGCCATATGGAGGGTGAGGCCGGTCTGCAGGAACGGCATCAGTGCCAGGATCTGGGGCGACAGCCAACTGAAGGTACGGTATTCGAGCAACCGGTCGCCGCCCGTCATGCCGGTGAAGTCGAGGCTGGAGAGACCGCACAGCCAAAGACCGAGATGGTCCCACTCCACGCATTTGGGGCGATCGGTCGTGCCCGAGGTGGAGAAGATGCAGGCGGTGTCGGAGGCTGCGTTGGCTCCGCAAGGTCCGGCCGCGCGGTCGAGCGGCATGAGCGAAGCGAAAAACTCGCCCGGCCGCGAATCGCCGTCGGGCCAGGACGAGAAGCGCGCCGACGGATAGCCCAGACCGCCCGCGATTTCCTCGCCGTCCAGGTCGGTGTGCCAGAGCACCAGCCGCGGGCCGATCCAGGCGATTATCGCGCGCAGGTGGGGGATGCTCATCTCCGCGTGGAACGGGCAGGCGACGGCGCCGATGCGCCAGACCGCGAGAAAGACGAGCAGCTTCTCCATCCTCTCGTCGGCGAGGACAACGACCCGGTCGCCGCGCACCACGCCCATCGCCTCGAGCCGGGCGGCGATTCGCTCGACAGCGTCGCGAAGACCGGCGAAATCGATGGTCTTGCCGCTGTCGAGGTCGACAATCGCGGTCTTGCACGGATTCGCCGCCGCATGGCGTGCGAGGGTCTCGGCGACGCTGCGAAACGGTATGGCGAGATCCGCGGCGGTTTCTGTCATCCTGCGAAACTAGAGCATTCACACGTGGAACCGAAGCCGCGCCCGGCAGCGGCCATGCGTTCGCCGCGGCCGATATTCATGCCGCAAAGATCATTGACTGAGCGGCGCGAGTCTCTATAATCCGACGACCCGGTCGGGCAAGACCCCTTTCCGGGATCCCGGACCAGAGCGGAAGCAGGAGGCCGCGTCGTGGCGCGAATTGCCGGTGTCAACTTGCCGAACAAGCCGATCGAGATCGCTCTGACCTATATCTACGGTATCGGGCGCACCGGCGGCCGGAAGGTCTGCGAGAGAGCAGGCGTTCAGGGGACGATGCGGGCCAACGATCTTGCCGACGACGAACTGGCCCGGATCCGCGAGGTTATCGACCGCGAATACAAGATCGAGGGTGACCTGCGCCGCGAGACCGCGATGAATATCAAGCGGCTGATGGATCTCGGCTGCTACCGCGGGCTGCGCCACCGCCGCAATCTCCCGGTGCGCGGCCAGCGCACTCATACAAACGCGCGGACCCGGAAGGGGCGCGCGCGGCCGATCGCGGGCAAGAAATAGTCCCGGCCGCCGGTCGCCGCATACCGAGCCGTACACCGAGGACGAGATGGCACGACAGACCACGACGCGCGTCCGGCGCCGCGAGCGCAAGAACATCACCGCCGGCGTCGCCCACGTGTATGCGTCGTTCAACAATACCAAGATCACCATCACCGACGCCCAGGGCAACACGATCTCATGGTCGTCGGCCGGCTCGCAGGGTTTCAAGGGCTCGCGCAAGTCCACCCCGTACGCGGCGCAGATTGCCGCCGAGGACGCCGGGCGCAAGGCCATGGAGCACGGCATGAAGACCCTCGAAATCGAGGTCAAGGGGCCGGGTTCCGGGCGTGAGTCGGCGCTGCGCGCGCTGCAGGCGGTCGGCTTCTCGATCACCTCGATCCGCGACGTCACGCCGATACCCCACAACGGCTGCCGCCCGCGCAAGCGGCGCCGCGTCTAAGGACCCCGACAGCCGCGCGACTGCGGCGGGCCCGCGCTTCGGCGATCGGCGCGGCCCCCGGCACGGTCGCCACGAGACGGCCACGATGAAGCGATCGCAGAAGAGGCGCGAACGCGCCCAAGGGTCGAAACGATGTCGATTATCCAGAAGAACTGGCAGGAACTGATCAAGCCGGGCAAGCTCGATATCATCCCGGGCTCCGATCCGGCGCGCTTCGCGCGCATCGTCGCGGAGCCGCTCGAGCGCGGGTTCGGCGTCACCCTCGGCAATGCGCTCAGGCGCGTACTCCTGTCCTCGCTGCAGGGCGCGGCATGCACCGCGATCCAGATCGACGGGGTGCTGCACGAGTTCTCGTCCATCCCCGGGGTGCGCGAGGATGTGACCGACATCGTGCTCAACATCAAGAGCCTGGCGCTCCGCATGCACGGCGACGGGCCGAGGCGCATGATGCTCGAAGGGTCCGGCCCGGGCGAGATCACCGCCGGGATGATCGACACCGGCCACGGCATCGACATCGTCGAACCCGACATCGTGATCTGCACCCTCGACGAGGGTGCCAGGATCTCCATGGATCTGACGGTCGATTCCGGCAAGGGCTACGTACCCGCGGCCCAGAACCGGGCGGCCGACGCGCCGATCGGCCTGGTGCCGGTCGACGCCATATTCAGCCCGGTCCGCAAGGTGGCCTTTCAGGTCGAGAACACCCGTGTGGGCCAGATCACCGACTACGACAAGCTGTCGCTCGATGTCGAGACCAACGGGGTGGTTACGCCGGAGGACGCGGTCGCTCTCGCGGCCCGTATCCTGCAGGACCAGTTGCAGCTGTTCGTCAACTTCGAGGAGCCCTCGATCCGGGCCGAAGAGACTCTGCCCGACGAGCCCCTGTTCAACAGGAACCTGCTCAAGAAGGTGGACGAGCTGGAGCTTTCCGTACGCTCCGCCAACTGCCTCAAGAACGACAACATCATCTATATCGGCGACCTGGTGCAGAAGAGCGAGCAGGAAATGCTCCGCACCCCCAATTTCGGGCGCAAGTCGCTCAACGAGATCAGGGATGTCCTCGCCGCGATGGGGCTGTCGCTCGGCATGGAACTCGCCGACTGGCCGCCCGAGAATATCGAGGAGCTTGCCCGGCGGCTGGACGAGCCCTACTAGGCCGGATACGGATCAGCGGGGAGACGGGCCATGCGACATCGCCTCAAGGGCCGCAAGCTCAACCGGACCAGCGCCCACCGAACGGCCATGTTCCGCAACATGGCCGCGGCGCTGGTGAAGCACGAGCAGATCACCACCACCCTGCCGAAGGCGAAGGAGCTGCGCCCCATCGTCGAGCGGCTGATCACCCTTGGCAAGCGCGGCCCGAACGACCTGCACGCCCGCCGCCAGGCAATCCGCCGGCTCGCCGGCGACGCCCGGCTCGCCGACAAGCTGTTCACCACGCTCGCCGAGCGCTATGCCGACCGCAAGGGCGGCTACACGCGGGTGCTCAAGGCCGGGTTCCGCTACGGCGACTCGGCGCCGATGGCGGTGATCGAATTGGTCGACCGCGATCCCGAGGCGAAAGGGCTCGATTCGGGTCCGGTGCCGGAGCGCGACGACGACGCGGAACAGGAAGCGGCCGCCTGACCGGCCCGTTTCCCGACTGTCGGACGTTTCGGGGCAGCGCCAAGCGCTGCCCCTTTCTCGTTACGGAAGCAAGCAGCGCGGACCGCAGCCGTTCCTGACGGCGGCACCGGCGCCTAGAGCGCGTTGGGCAGCCAGGTCACCACGCCCGGGAAGGCGGCGAAGATCAGCATCCCGATCAGGAAAATGAACACGAACGGCCATGACGCGTTGTAGATTTCCGTCATCGGGACGGAGGGCTGCACCCCCTTGAAGGCGAACATGGTGTAACCGAACGGTGGGGTGATTCCTCCCAGCGTGATGTTGATCAGGAACAATAGCCAGAACCATATCGGGTCGAAACCGAGCGGCTGCAGGAGCGGCATGTAGATCGGGATAACGACCAGCATCAATGCCACCTGGTCGATGAACAGGCAGAGCAGGAACGGAACTGCCATCAGGACGAACAGAAGGATCCAGCGGTTGACTTCGAGATCGCTGATGAAGCCGACCAGGGCCGCGGTGGACCCGGAGAACGCCAGCAGCTGGCCAAACATCTTCGAGCTCATCATGATCGCGAGGATCATGGCGGTGATGCGCGCGGTCGAGTCGCACGCTTCGCGGATAAGCCCGAAGTTGAGCCGTCCGTAAATCCAGGCGACGATCAATGTGCCGAGAACCCCGGTGCCGGCGGATTCTTCGGGGGTCGCAATGCCGGCCATGATCGTGCCGAGCACGCCGAGGATGATGATGGTGAACGGGATCATCTTCACCACGGCGATGCCGCGGTCCGCCCAGGTGACCACGCCGATATCGTCCGCCACCGCGGGTGCCCGGCTCGGGTCCAGCTTCACCCGCAGAACGATGTAGACGAGGAAAAGGCCCGACAGGATCAGCCCCGGTATGATTCCCGAGATCAGCAGCTTGGCGATCGATACCTGGGCCAGGCTGCCGATGATGATCACCAGAATGCTCGGCGGAATGATCGGCGCGAGGCTGGCGCCCGCGAGAATCGTTCCGGTCGACATTTGCCGGTCGTAGCCGCGCGCGATGAGGCCCGGGAAGAGCGACCGCCCGAGCATTGCGACGACACCCATCGCGGCGCCCGACAGCGCGCCGAACATGGTGGCCAGCGCGATGGACAGGTAGTAGAGCCTCAGGCGCGACCGCCCCACCAGCTTGTCGAGCGAGTTGTAGAGGACGTCCATCGTCCCGGAGCGGAACAGGAATTCGCCCATGAGAATGAACAGCGGAACGGCGATCAGGGTGGGAAAGGTCGTCGTGTCGTAGAGGCTGTTGGCGAACATGCCGAAGCCCGCCGGTCCGAAATAGACCAGCGTGCCGACCACATTGATGATCATGAACGCGATAAAGATCGGCGCGCCGCTGAGAAACAGGCCGAGCAGCAGGGTCAGGCCGGCGATCAGGACGACATACCACTCCATCGGCGGACTATATCCCCGCGCTCGGTATGCGGTTCAGTGTGCGGACGAAATAGATCGACGCGTTGGCGAGGCCGTACGGGATGAACACCGTCACCCACCATTTCGGGATCGCCGTGGTGGTGTTGGTCAGGATGTCGTTGGCGATCTGCCGCGATGTTTCCTCGAATGCCATGTAGGCGGCGATCGCACACACGACGGCGCCGGCGACGGCGGTGATCCTGGCCACCCACAGGGCGGCCTCCGCCGGGGTGTACTGGAAGATGATCGTCACCGCGACATGCCCGCCGTCCTTCACCAACTGCGGGATGCAGAGGAATGTCGCCACCGACAGCATGAAGCTCGACGTGTCGTTGCCCCAATCGGTCGGCGCATTGAAGAAATAGCGCGATGCGACCTCGTAGACGTACAGCACGCCGATCAGCGCCACCAGGACGACGCCGAGCGTGAACAGGATGTACGTGATCCGGTCGTGGATGCGGAGAACGGCGCTCATGCCCGATCGCACCTTGCGGGGTACGGCAGGCGGCCGGCGTTCGCCGGCCGCCTGCGCGGATCCCGGGCCGAGGCGGTTACTCGGCGACCATCTTGGCCGCCCTCGCCATCTCCACGAACTTTTCGCCGTCCGCCTTGGAGTACTTCTTGACGAGGTCGAGCACGCCCTCGTTGAACCATTTCCGCACGTGCGGGCGGAACTTCTCGGGATAGTCGTGGTAGGTAACGCCCTTGCCCTTGAGTTCCGCCTCTTCCTCGGCGATGTACTTGTCGAACCATGCAATCGACCAGTACTCGACCTTCTTGCCTTCCTCGAGAAGGATGGTCTGGAGTTTCTTGGGCAGCTTGTCGAAGGCTTTGGCGTTGATCACCGTGAAGCTCTTCGAGACGCCAAGCGACGGCCGCATGACGAACTTGGCGCCAGCCTCGTAGAACTTGAAGGTCCGGAGCCCGTAGAGCGGCCAGCAATAGCCGTCGACCACGCCCTTCTCGAGGGCGGTGTAGAGCTGCCCGAGGGTGAGAACCACCGGCGAGCCGCCCAGTTTCTTGATCAGCGGGTGATAGGTCGCGGTGCCGCGGATCTTGCGGCCCTTGATGCCGGTTTCGGGATCGGGCAGCTTCTTGAGCACCATGTGGTAGCCGTTCGTGCCCGTCGCGGTCAGCGCCAGGAGCTTCAGCCCGTGCCGCTTCTGGTAGTTCTGGCTGATGTAATCGAACAGGCCCGAGTCCCGGAGCTTTTTCGGATCGAGCTTGAGGGCGTCCACACCCATCAGAAGCCCGTTGCTGCCGGCGTGGTAGGCGCCATGGCTGAACAGCAGGTCGAACACGCCTGCCGAGACGGGATTGAGCTGCTCCAGCGGAGGCACGACCTCCGGACCGGCCTGCGAGAGCTTGAGTTCCCCGGCAGCGGCCTTCTCCACCGACTTGTGGTACTGATCGAGGATCCGAACGGCTTCGAGGGTCGTCGGCCAGCTTCTCAGGACCTTGAGACTCGATCCGGCGACGGCCTCGGATGCCGCGCCTGCGAATACAGCCGTTGCCGCGGCAACGGCGGCGGCGAGCGAAAGCGACACTGGTTTGGCGCGCATTGGATATCCTCCCCCTGTGATTCGTTGCTAAGGTGGCCGTCCCTGTCTCGGCGGGATCGTGCGAGCGCGAAACCGGAATGGTAGGGGGCGGAGCGAGATAAAATCAACCCGACCCCGTCCTCGGCGGTTTCGTCTCGACAAGAATGTACGATCGACTGTAACCCTGCATTACTTGGTGTATCTAACCCTTTGAAAACGCAATATTTGGCGTCTTCACCGTCGCGTACGTAATCTCCTTTTCATTTGCTGTGCGGCGCGGCATGGTGCGTTTCCGTGGAAGGAACGGTATGACAATGATGCCGGTTTGCGGCGCGCTGCGGCTTGCCGCCGCCGGTCTGGCGCTGTTCGCCGTCGGAGCCGGGGTCGGCGCTGCGCCCGCGTATGCCGAGCAGCGCCTGCCGACCGGGCGCGAGGAGATACGGCTTTCTTTCGCGCCGCTGGTCAAACGCTCGGCGCCCGCCGTGGTCAACATCTACGCCCGGCGGGTGGTGCGCAGCGCCGCGGTCTCGCCGCTGTTCGCCGACCCCTTCTTCCGCGCTTCTTCGGTAAGGATTTCTCCTTCGGCCGACCGCGCGAGCGGGTGGAGAACTCGCTGGGTTCGGGCGTCATCGTGCGCGCCGACGGCCTGGTGGTCACCAACCACCATGTCATCAGCGACGCCAACGAGATCACCGTCGTACTTGCCGACCGCCGCGAGTTCGATGCAAAGCTCATCGGCTCCGACGAACGGACTGACCTCGCGGTGCTCAGGATCGATCCGGGCGGTGAACCGCTTCCGCATCTCAGGCTGCGCGATTCCGATGACCTCGAGGTCGGCGATTTGGTGCTCGCCATCGGCAACCCGTTCGGGGTCGGGCAGACGGTGACCAGCGGGATCGTGTCGGCGCTCGCCCGCACCGCGGCCGGGGTCTCGGATTTCGGCTTCTTCATCCAGACCGACGCCGCGATCAACCCCGGCAATTCGGGCTGTGCGCTGGTTTCCCTCGACGGAGGGCTGGTGGGGATCAACACCGCAATCTACTCCCGCGGCGGCGGGTCGATCGGGATCGGTTTCGCAATCCCGTCCAACATGGTGGCGACCGTGGTCGATGCGGTGGACCGGACGGGCCGCGTCGTCCGGCCGTGGATCGGGGCCCGGACCCAGGATGTCACGCCGGCGATCGCCGCCTCGCTGGGCCAGACGCGGCCGGCGGGCGCAATGGTCCGCGAGATCTACCCGGGCGGGCCGGCGGACGCTGCCGGGATTCGGGTGGGCGATGTGATCTTGTCCGTAAACGGGCGCGCCATCGAAGACCGGGCAGGACTTTCTTTCCGCGTCGCCACGCTCCGCCTCGGCGGCACGGCGGAGTTTTCGGTCCTCCGCGGCGGCCGCGAACTCGTGCTCCCCTTCGATGTCATTGCCGCGCCGGAGATCCCGCCGCGCAACGTTACCGGACTGTCGGGCCGCCACCCATTCTCGGGCGCCGATGTGGCCGACCTGTCGCCGGCGCTCGCCGAGGAGCTCGGCATAGAGGCTGTGGACCGCGGCGTCGTGGTCATGGGCGTCCGGCGCGGCGGCACCGCGCAACGCCTCGGTTTCCGTGCAGGCGATGTGGTGCTGCGGATCAACGGGCGAGAACCGCGTTCGGTCGCCGGGTTCAAGGAACTTCTCGAGGCTTCGACCGACCGCTGGAGAGTTTCTCTGATGCGCGACGGCAAGACGGTCTCCTACGTCTTCGGAGCGTGAGGGTGGCCGTCGGCGGCGACCGGGAACCCGGACTGTTCGAGGCGGAGGCGCCGCGTCCGCTCGCCGACCGATTGCGCCCGACCACGCTGGATGCCGTGCTCGGCCAGGAACACCTGCTGGGAACCGACCGGCCCATCGGCCGCATGGTGGGCGAAGGCCGGCTGACCTCGATGGTCTTGTGGGGCCCTCCCGGCAGCGGCAAGACGACCATCGCGCGGCTCCTCGCGCACGCGACCGCATTTCATTTTGAACCGCTGTCGGCGGTCTTTTCGGGCGTCGCCGATCTCAAGCGGGTGTTCGAGGCGGCGCGCGGCCGCCGCGCCGGCGGACAGGGGACCGTTCTATTCGTCGACGAAATCCACCGCTTCAACCGCGCGCAGCAGGACAGTTTCCTGCCTGTCGTGGAGGACGGGACCGTCACCCTGGTCGGCGCGACGACCGAGAACCCTTCCTTCGAACTCAACGGCGCGCTCCTGTCGCGCTGCCAGGTTTTCGTACTGCGCCGGCTGGATGAGACGGCGGTGCAAACCCTGCTGCAGCGAGCGGAGACGGAGGCCGGCCGCCGCCTGCCCCTGGACGCGGCCGCGCGCGCGGCCCTGATCTCGATGGTGGATGGCGACGGGCGTTATGCGCTCAACCTCGCCGAGGAACTGCTGGCGCTGCCGGCGGCGGAACCTCTCGATACCGCAGGGCTTTCCCGCGCCGTGCAGCGCCGCGCACCGCTTTACGACAAATCGCAGGACGGTCACTACAACCTCATCAGCGCGCTGCACAAGTCGATCCGGGGTTCGGACCCGGATGCGGCGCTCTATTGGTTGGCCCGGATGCTGCAGGGCGGCGAGGAGCCGCGCTATGTGGCCCGCCGGCTCACCCGCCTGGCGGCCGAGGATGTCGGGCTCGCCGACCCCGACGCCCTGGCCCGGGCGGTTGCCGCCTGGCAGGCCTACGAGCGGCTCGGATCGCCGGAGGGGGAACTCGCTATCGCGCAACTGGCGGTCTATCTTGCCAACGCGCCCAAGTCGAACGCGCTTTATCGGGCGTTCGGTGCGGCGTGGCGGGCGGCGGAGCGAACCGGCTCTCTGATGCCGCCCAGCCATATCCTGAATGCGCCGACCCGGCTGATGAAGGACCTCGGCTACGGCGCCGGCTATGTCTACGATCACGACACCGAGGACGGTTTTTCGGGGCAGAACTATTTTCCGGACGGCATGGAACCGGAGACGTTCTACCGGCCCGCCGAGCGCGGCGCCGAAGCCGGCCTCGATGCCCGGCTCGAGGCGGCGCGGGCCAGGCGCAAGAAGGGCCGGGCGGAATGAAACTCCTGCTCTCCATCGCGCTCGGCGGTGCGGCGGGGGCGCTTGCGCGCCACTTCGTCTCGCAGCAGATGATGCACTGGTTCGGCGCGGGGCTGCCGTGGGGCACGCTCACGGTGAATGTCGTGGGCTCGTTTTTGCTCGGCATGCTGGTCGAGACGTTCGCGCTCGCGGTCGATGCCGGTGCCGCCCTCCGCGGCTTCCTGATCGTCGGCATCCTGGGAAGCTTCACCACCTTCTCGACTTTCTCCCTCGATCTTGTCCTCCTGTTCCAGCGCGGCCGCATCGACCTCGCCGTGCTCTATGCAGGCGGGTCGGTGGTGCTTGCCGTCGCCGGCCTCTACGCGGGGCTCCGGCTGGTTCGGATGGCGGTCGGATGAGCCGCGCCCGCATCGTCATCGTCGAGGCCGCCGACAGCGACATCCGTCTCGACCGGTGGTTCCGGCGTCATTTTCCCGCGCTCGGCCACGGGCGGCTCGAAAAGCTTCTCCGCACCGGACAGATCCGGGTCGATGGCGGGCGGGCCAGGGCTTCCACCCGTGTCGCCGCCGGCAGAGCGGTCCGCGTGCCGCCGGCCGTTGCCGCGGATTTCGACGCGCAAGCGGAACGGGCGCATCGCCCGCCGGTCAACCCGGAGGATGCCGATTACATCCGAAGCCGCGTTCTCTACCGCGACGACGCGATGATCGCGATCGACAAACCTGCCGGACTGGCCGTCCAGGGCGGCTCGAAGGTAAGGACCTCGGTCGATGCGCTGCTCGATGCGCTGCGCTTCGACAGCGTCGAGCGCCCGCGCCTGGTGCACCGGCTCGACAAGGACACCAGCGGCGTACTCGCGGTCGCGCGGACGCGGCAGGCCGCCTCGTTCCTCGTCGCCGCGTTCCGCGAGGGAAGGGTGGGCAAGGAATACTGGGCGCTGGTCTCCGGGGTGCCGGAGCCGCCGCGCGGCATTGTCGATCTCGCCCTGCGCAAGACGGTGCCGCGCGAGGGCAGGGGGGAAAGCCTGCGCGAAAGGGTGGTCGGCGACCCGCCGGGCGGCAAGCAGGCGCGGACCGCCTACGCCGTCGTCGCCGAGGCCCGCCGCGTCTCGTGGCTCGCGCTCGCGCCCGAAACCGGGAGGACCCACCAGGTGCGGGTCCATTGCCAGGCGATCGGCACGCCGGTGCTGGGCGACCGGAAGTACGGCGCCGGCCTTCCCGAGATCGACGGCCCGCCGCCGGTGACGCGCCTGATGCTGCACGCCCGGCGGCTCGCGCTGCCGCGTCCCGCGGGCGGCCCGCCCGTTTCGGTAACGGCGCCGCTCGACTCCGACATGCAGGCGCAGTGGTCGTTCTGGGGCTTCCAGGAGGCCGACAGCGTCGCTTCCGGCCTGTCGTTCGCCGGCCGCGCCCGGTAGGACCCGGCATGTCGAAGCCCAGTTGCGTTCGTCTCGCCGCCTTCGATCTCGACGGGACGCTGCTCGACAGTGTCGGGCCCATCGTGGAGCGCGTGATCGCGTGCTGGGAAGTGTGCGGTTTCGCGCCGCCCGAACCCGAGAGCGTGCGGCGCATCATCGGCCTGCCGTGGAAGGAGAGCGTACTCGCGCTGCTGCCCGATGCAGGGCCGGCGGATTTCGCGCGCATCCAGGCCTACCACGACGATGTCCGGGAAGGACGGCGGATCGCTCCGCCCCGTGCGGAGAGGCTGTTCGACGGGGCGCGCGAGACGCTCGAATACCTGCACAGCCGCGGTTTCGCACTCGCCATCGTGACCAGCCGGACCGGAGAGAGACTGTCGGAACTGCTGCGCGCCCAGGGCATCGGGGACTTCTTCGTCGCCTGCAAGACCGCCGATCTGGGTCCCGCGAAACCCGATCCCTTCCTGCTCAGGGCGGCGATGGCCGATGCCGGCGCCGATGCGGTGGCGACCGCGATGATCGGCGACACGACCTATGACATGGAAGCCGCGGTCGCCGCCGGGGCCGGCGCACTCGGGGTGAACTGGGGCGTTCACGAGGCCGGCGAACTGCGCGCGTCGGGGGCCCAGCGGGTCGCCGGCAGCTTCGCCGAGGTTCGCTGCGCGGTAACGGCGATGACCGGCAGCGCCCCGACCGCCGGAGGTCGGTCGCCCGGCAGATTGACGGGCCAGTAGGGGGCGACCTCGACCCACTCGTCGGCGCAGTCATTTCATCTCATAATGCAAAATCATGCCAAAACATGGCAGAATTTCTGACCAATGTTTCACGTGAAACATTGGTCAATAGTACTGTCCTTTTTTCCGGGAGCGCGCTTCCAGCGCCCGCCCTGCGCCGGTCAGGAGCCGATCCGGTTGCCGATCGGGGCGATCGACTTGAGAGTTGCGCGCTCAGCGTTTCCGGTATTGTTCGGCGCCGAACATGTTGGACCAGTTCTCTTCGTTCCATTCCCACTGGTCGGCGGTGTCGGTGAGCCGCTCCATATCGCCGGCGACCGCCGGCCGGGCCGCGATCGCCCCGAACCAGCGCAGCACGTTGGGATAGTCCTCCAGCCGCTGGCCCTGGCGGCCGTGCAGCCGGCACCACGGGAAGATCGCCATGTCGGCAATCGAGTAGCCGCCGGCAACGTACTCGGCCTCGGAGAGCCGCCGGTCGAGAACCTGGTACAGCCGCCTCGCCTCGTTGGTGTAACGGTCGTAGGCGTAGTCGATCTTCTTCGGCGCGTAGGCGCGGAAGTGGTGAGCCTGCCCGAGCATCGGCCCGAAGCTCGCCATCTGCCACATCAGCCATTGCATGACCTCGAGCCGGGCGCGCGGTTCGCGCGGCAGGAACCGCCCCGTCTTCTCCGCGAGATAGAGCAGGATCGCCCCGGACTCGAACACCGCGACCGGTTTGCCGTCGGGTCCGTCCTCATCCCCCAGCGCGGGGATCTTGTTGTTGGGGCTGATGGCGAGAAATTTCGGGTCGAACTGCTCGCCCTTTTCGAGGTCGATCCAGTGCTCGTTGTAGGCAAGGCCGGTCTCTTCCAGCATGATGTGGATCTTCTGGCCGTTGGGTGTGGCCGAGGTGTAAAGGTCGATCACCGTGCGCTCCGGGCGGTTGTTCGGGAAGGGCGCAGCAAACCACAGTTCGCCCGCGGCGAAAACAGGGCCGGGACGCGGGCGCCGGGGAGGCGTTGGCGGATTGAGCGCGTGGATCTTCGGCTACGGATCGCTGATCTGGCGGCCGGACTTTTCTTATTCGGAATGCCGGACGGCGGCGATCCTCGGCTGGTCGCGGCGGTTCTGGCAGGGATCCACCGACCATCGCGGCGTGCCCGGCGCCCCCGGCCGGGTGGTTACACTGTCGCGCGACGACGACGGGCGCTGCTGGGGCCGGGCCTACCGGATCGAGGCCGGCGGCGGCGCCGGGATTCTCGACCGGCTGGCGCACCGCGAGAAGGGGGGGTATGACCGCATCGTTCTCGACCTCCACTTCGCCGAACCGGACACGCCGCCGGTCCCCGGCTTCGTCTACTTCGCCAACCCGGACAACCCCAACTATCTCGGTCCTGCGCCCCTCGCCGACATCGCCCGTCAGGTCCGCCGCAGCCGCGGGCCGAGCGGCGCAAACGTCGAATACGTGCTGAGCCTCGCCGGAGCGTTGCGCGAGATGGGGGTGGACGATGCGCACGTCTTTGCCCTCGCCGATCTCGTCAAGGACGGCGGCGCGCCCTAGATTGACCGGGAAACCGCAACGGAGGACCGTTATGGCGAAAGCGACGTTTGGTGCCGGCTGTTTCTGGGGCGTCGAGGAGGCCTACCGGCAGGTCGACGGCGTCACCGCCACCGCGGTGGGCTACGCCGGCGGCGCGACGGAGAATCCGACCTACGAGATGGTGTGCTCCGGGAGGACCGGACACGCCGAAGTGGTACAGGTCGAATACGATCCCGGCGTGGTGAGCTACGAGACGCTGCTCAAGCTGTTCTGGGAGGTGCACGACCCGACCCAGATCGACCGCCAGGGGCCCGATGTCGGCACCCAGTACCGCACCGTGATCTTCGCCCACGATGAGGATCAGGCCGATACGGCGAGCCGCTCACTCGATGCGGAGCAGGCGAGCGGGCGCCACCGCGGCGACATTGCGACCCGCATCGAACCTGCCGGACCGTTCTGGATGGCGGAGGACTATCACCAGCAGTATTTCGCCAAACGCGGCCGCCGCCGGTTCGGCCTGTTTTAGACGTGCGGCCGGGATACTATCTGCCGGCAACCGGGAGGAGGAGCGCGTGGCGGTCGAGGACAAGCCGGGCGGAACCGGCGCGGCGCTGATCGAGCGGGCCGAGACGCTGGCGCCGGCGCTCGCGGCGCGGGCCGGCGAGACCGCCGCGCTGCGCCGCATCCCGGACGAGACATTCCGCGCCCTGCGCGACACCGGTCTCCTGCGGGCGGCGCGCGCCGAACGGTTCGGCGGCCATGCGCTGGGCCTCGACGAGGTTCTCGAGATCATCGTCCGGCTGGGGCGGGGCTGCGGCTCCACCGCCTGGGTCTACGGCATCTATTGCGACCATGCGATCACCGTCGGCATGTTCGAACCCGAGGCGCAGGACGATGTCTGGGGCGACAACCCGGAATCGGTGATCTCCTCCGGGCTGGCGCCGGCGGGGACGGCGGAACGGGCGTCCGACGGTTACCGCCTGAGCGGACGCTGGCAGTTTTCGAGCGGCTGCGACCACGCGGACTGGGTGTTCCTCCACAGTCCGATCCCGCTGGCACAAGACGGCGAGGGGCCGACGCCCGCCTACTTCCTGCTGCCGCGCGAGGACTGGGAGATCGACGATACCTGGTTCGTTTCCGGCCTCGCCGGGACCGGCAGCAAGAATATCGTGGTCGAGGATGCGCTGGTCCCGCCGCACCGGGTGCAGCCGATCGCTCCCCTGAATGCGGGCCAGGGTCCGGGTGCGCGGATCAACCCGGCGCCGATCTTCCGCCTGCCGCGGATTTCCACGGTCCCGTTTTCGCTCGTTGCGCCGGCATTGGGGGTGCTGGACGCGATGATCGATGCGTTCGTCGAGCGGACCGGCGCGCGGGCGACGCGCGGGGTGCGCCACGCCACCTTGACGACGGTCCAGCTGCGGCTCGCCGAGGCGGCGGCGGAGCGCGACTGCGCCAGGCTGCTGCTGTCCCGCGCGGCCGGCGAGACGATGGCTGCGATGCGGAGCGAGGGGTTTCTGTCGCTCGAACAGCGCGCCCGCAACCGCCGCGACATGGCCTATATCGCGACCCTGCTGTCCCGCGCCGCCGACCGCATCTATTCGGTCACCGGGGCGAGCGGGCTGTTCGACGGCAATGCGCTCAACCGGATGTTCCACGACATCCGCGCGGTCGCCGCGCACCACATCACAAGCTGGGATATCGCCGGCCCGGTCTATGGCCAGGTCGCCCTCGGTGTGGAGCCCGCCAGCCCTCTCGTCTAGCCGCCGGAGCCGCCCGACAACGCAGCCTCGATCGGGACACCCAGGCTTTCGTGGATTCCGTTGTACATCTTCCAGAAGCCGACGAGGCAGGCGAGCTCGACCGTCTGCGGGGGCGTCAGGGTGCGGGCGAGACGGTCGAGGATTTCCCGCGGGACGGCGGCGGGGTCGGTCGTTGCCGCGCGGGCGTAGGCGAAGCAGGCGCTCTCTACGGGGTCCTCCGGTTCGTAGCCCGGGTCGAGCAGGGCCTCGATATCGGCCGCCGAATAATCCCAGCCCTCGCTGCTCCCGCCGCCGGCGGACCGGAGCGTGTTGGTGTTGTGCGCCACGCAGTAGGCGGACCGGTTGAGAGCGCTGCATACGGCCGCGATCCGGCGCTTGAGGCCGCGGTCGAGTTGGCTGGACGGGTCGCGCATCACCGCATCGTTGAGTCGAATCAGACAGGCCAGCAATTCGGGCCGGTGCATGTAGAGCCGGAGCGCGTTGGGCAGGAAGCCCATGCGTTTCTCGTAGGCATCGACCGCGGCGGCCAGGTCGCCGGGAAGACCCTCTCGATCGGCGTAGGGGATGAACGGTTCGGTTTCATTATCCATTGGCGGTTTCCAGCGCTTTCGCGGCTCCCGCAATCGCGATTGCCGGCACATTCGGCGCCCCCTGTCCGGATTTGCCGATCGTCGTCCGGCGCCTCGTTTCCGGGACCGGGCGGGCCGCCGGATCGTGGGAAGCGTCAGTGTTTTCCGGGCTTCGATCCGTGTCAATCCGGCCGCGGCGCGCTCAATAGTCGAGCGTTCCGGTCAACACCGGACGGACCTTGCCGCCCACGCGGATCCGCTCGGCAATCTCCAGATACAGGCGCGACGGGCGAGCGATCTCGAAGCCCTGTTCCACGACGACGGGACCGCTCCTGCCCAGCGACCGCAGGTGCGCCGCAAACGCGGTGTTGGCGCTCCCTGTCGCCGGGTCTTCGTGCAGCGCCCCGTGGAAGGTCAGCATGCGGGCCGCGAAATGCGCGTCCTCGCTGTACGCCTCTTCGCTGAACACGAACAGCGAGAGCCAGCCTCCCGCCGCGGTCTCCTCGTAGGCGTCGGTATCGATGACGACCCGGCGCAGGGCGTCGAGCGAGCGGACTCCGGCCAGCAGAAACCACGGTCCCACCGTCGCGAACCGGCACGGGTAGCGGTCGTCCATGTCGTGCCCGGCGAGGCCCAGCAGTGCGGCGGCCCGCGGCCGGTCGAGCGCTGCACCCATCGCCACGGGCGGAGGTTCCATCCAGACGATGCCGTCCTCGAAGGTCACCGGAACACGCCCGGCGGCGAGATCCAGGGTATAGGAACCCCGATCCCGGCCCAGCACCCATGCGGTGCCCAGCGTCGGATGCCCGGCGAACGGCAACTCGCGGTCCGTGGTGAAAATACGCACGCTCGCTTCGCCCGGCCGCTCTTCCACGACAAACGCGGTCTCCGAGAAATTCATCTCTCGGGCGACGGCCTGCATCTCCGCCGCGTCGAGATGGGCGCACCGGCGTATCACTGCCAGTTGATTGCCGGCCAGCGCCCGTTCGGCAAATACGTCTACGATCGAACAATCCATCGCCGCCATCGGCCCGGTTTCGGCCGCCCGACTTCCCGCGCGCCGTTGCCATCGCTCACGCTCGGGATGCCCCCCGGCGATGGGCGAGAAACCGCCGGTCCCGGGAACTCGCCCCGCGCCCGCCGTGCCCCCACATCTCGCGAGCTTGGCAAAACTACCCCGGATCGCGTCCCGTGTCAAGCAGTAAATTTCTTATAGAGAAAAATTTACGTGATCAGTAGTTATGGGCTTGACAGGGGATAGGTGAGCCCCTACCGCTTATTCCGTCTTGGCTTCGGCCGGCGGGGTCACGACCGGCGGCGTTGCGGCCGGGACGAGAACCGCCGCTGGAAAATTCTTCATCCATTCCGCCGGCAAATCCTTCGGCCAAGTAGCAATCTGGATCGGTTGGAAACGCGGCGTGGTTGCCAGCGCATCTACCTTGGCCTCAAACCGCGTCGCCGTCTGTTCGGCTTTCACCAACCGCCCCTCTATTCGGCTCAGCCGGTCAACCGCCGTCATCGTCCGTTCATCCAGACGCGCCAAGGTTGCCTCTACGCCGCCGATCCTTTCGGACATGTGATAGGCGCCGGCGATCAGCGTCACGATGATACCGAGCGCAGGAGCCCATTCCTTGAAGAAGACCACCGGTCCATCCTCCCTGTCGCGGGAAGCCTGATCATCGTCAATTCAAAAGGAAACACTAAATTGCTTCCGGAGATCACCCGGACAAGATCGCGGTGGCTCGAAAGGGCACAAGCCCATAACTACTAATTGCGAAAATTTAGGGAATTATATACATGAGTTGAGCGACGGCGACCGACCGCACCGTCCCGCCCGTATAAATAGCCACATGAGACACAGGGACGCCGATCTGATCGAGCGCGCCGAGGCCATCCTGGTCCGGCACGGTAGGACCACCCCGGAGAGGATCGCGGAGCGCAGGGCCGAGCGCGCGGCGCTGGCCGAGACGTCCGGGACGACCGACATCACCGGGGGCGGTAAGGGACCGAGCGAGTACGCGGCGTCGGTGAGGCGGCGCCGGGGATCGAGCGCGAGGGCCGCGAGCGGGCTGACGGGGACGGCCTCGACGGTCCCGGCGGCCTAGGCGGCTACCAGTCGTCCCGCCTGATCCTCTCGTCGTGAAGGATCGCCCACACGTAGGACGGTCCCCAGACCTTGTCCCTTGGGAAGGCGCTGGGACCGTCACAGGGAACGTGCGGCAGGGCATTACCGAAGGCCGTCTTGGACGTTGACGACACGGTGCGGTTGTGGTGGAGCCTCTCGCCCTCGATCCGGTACACTAGGGGGTCTCCGCTCATTATGCGGAACGTCTCGCCTTGGTGCGCCCGAATGCGCTCCCACACCTCGTCGATGTCCGGCATTGGTCGGTCCTTCCGTATAAATCGGGATCACGAAGGAGAGCGCGGGAAGGGGAGGGCAGCCCCCTCCCGCGCTGTTGTCAGAACCCGGTATCGAGGCGCAGCATGACGCCGTGTTCTGCGGGGCCCGCGGCGTCCTTCCGGTGCTCGAGTGCGAGGTTGGTCTGCACCGGGCCCTCCAGCGCGACGCCCGTGCGCACCCGGTGCGCGGCGCCGTCGGTGAGCGAGAACTCCGCATACGGGCGCAGCATCTCGCGGTGCGCGATCAGACCGGGGACCTGGATGCCCCATGAGATGCGCCCGTCGAGATGCGCCGCAGGCGTGTGCTCCGCATCCGCATCGCCGTCCAGCGATCCCAGCAGGCCGTCGCCGTACTCCGCGCCCGACGCGCCCCAGCCCGGCGACAGTGCGAATGCGAGACCCGTCCCGTCGGCCTTCGCACGCAGGCCGACCGCCGCCCGCACGCCCCGCTCGCCGAACCCGGCGCCCGTCGTCTCCGCCGTGTACCAGCGGCCCTGCGCACCGACCTCCCAGCGGCCCCAAGCGTGGCGGACCTCGCCCGAGACCTCGGCGCCAGACGCCGTCTCCCCGTCGCCGCCGTCCACCCGCCCGCCGATGCGGAGCGACGACGCCAGACCGCCTTCCGCATACCGGCCAGACACCGCAACCCGCGTCCGCGTGACCGTTGCCGACACACCGTCCGCCGTGCCGCCCGAGACCGCAAGCCGAGACCACCCCGCATCGCCGACCGCCGAGATGCTGAGACCGTCGGCCTCGTACAGCACCTGTTCCGCACCCGCCATGCCGAGGCTGAACCCGAGACCGCCGGCGAGATCGATCTCCACCGGACCCGATCCCGGGGCGAACCCCGTCCACCGGCTGTCCACCCGGCCCTTGCCCCAGCCGGCCAGGCTCCAGAGTTCCAGACCCGAGGCAAAGCGGCCCCGCGCGTAGGGGTAGACCGCCGTCACCTCGCTCTCCGCGAACCCGGAGACGCGCGCATCCCCGTGCGCGAGACCCGACGCGGCGATGGCGCCGCTCTCGGCAAAGGCGATCCCGGTCATCCAGCGCTCGCCCATCGAGGCGTCCATGCCCCAGAACATCGCGCCGTCCGAACCGCCCCCGGCGCCCTGGCCCCACAGGGTCAGCTGCATCCCGGCGTCGTCGGCCGGCGCCTCCTCCTGGGCGAAGCCCATGGTCGGCAGCGGGCGGTTCAGCGAGATCGCAAAGCCCTGGCTCTTCATCAGGCCGCGCAGGTCCGAGAGGCTGTACGAACGGTCCGTACCGCCGCCGCCCCCGAAGCCGTGGCCCGCGCCGCCGAAGCCGCCGTGCGTCTGCGCGAGGGACTTGCCGTCCCCGCCGGTCACGCAGTCCTCGATACTGTCCTCGAGCCCGCAGCCGCCCGGTCCCTGGCCCCCGAGCAGACCGGCAAACGCCGACAGCACGTCGCTGCCCGCGCCGCCGTCCTGCATTCGGCTGCCGATGGCCGAGGACGCATCCTCAAGCAGACCCCGAGCCTGGCCCGCAAGCGCGTTCTGCAGCGCCTCGCCCGCAAGCGAGTCCGAGTCCGACTCCGCGCCCACCGCGAGCTCGAAACTGCCGCTCGCCGTGCCGCCGCCCGCATCCGTCGCGGTCACTTCCATCCCGAGCACATGCTCGCCCTTCGCGCCCGCCGTCAGCGTCAGCACGCCGTCCTCGAGGCTGCCCGTCACCTTGTTGCGGGCCACGCTGTTGAGCGGGCCGGTCTTCACCTTGCCCGTCCGCTTGTGCGTCGTCGTCACACTGACCGCGTAGCCGAGACCCGTGCCGCTGAAATGCTCCGAGAGATCGATCTCGTGCGTCTCGCCATTGGCGAGCGACAGGTCCTCCAGGGGCTGGGTGAGCGTTGCCGGCTCAGGGGCAATCGTCAGTTCGAAGCTGCCGCTCGCCGTGCCGCCGTCGGCGTCCGTCGCCGTGATCTCCATCACCAGCACATGCTTGCCCTTCGGCCCCGCCGTCAGCGTCAGCACGCCGTCCTCGAGGCTGCCCGTCACCTTGTTGCGCGCGACGCTGTTGAGCGGGCCGGTCTTTACCTCGCCCGTCTTCTTGTGCGTCGTCGTCACGCTGACCGCGTAGCTCAGGCCCGCCCCGCCGAAGTGCCCGGAGAGATCGATCTCATGCTCCGACCCATTGGTCATGGACAGATCGGCGAAGGGCGTCTTCAGCACCGCCTTCGGATCCGCCGGCGTCACCGTCAGCGTCTCGGACCAGGCGCCCGGCTCGCCGTCCGCCAGCGCGCGCACGCGGAAGGTGTAGGCCTTGCCGTTCTCGAGGCCGGTGATCGAGGCCGACATGTCGGCAACTTCCTCGCTGCCGCCCGCGCTCCATTCCGAACCCGACAGCGTGTAGCCGACCTCATACCCCGTCGGCGTCACGGGCGCCGGGGCATCGTCGTCGCCGTCGTCGTTCGTGCCTTTGACCGCAAGGCCGTTGCCGGACGGCTGTTCCTCTTCCGTCTCTTCCTCCGGCATCTGCCAGGAGAGGCCCACCGCGCCGTCGCCCGGATCCGCGGCGAAGTCGATGGGAGCGCCCATCCCGCTGCCGCCTTCGGCCGGGGTTCCGCTTGCCGGCACCGCGGAGAACCGCCAGCCTGCGACGCCCTTGTCCGCGGTCTTCACCCCCAGATAGACCTTGTAGGCGCTGTCGTTCACAAGGCCCGTCAGCGTGTGCGCCAGCGGGTCCGGCATGCCGACGTCCTCAAGCGACCACCCGCCGCCGCTCTCCAGGTGATAAGCGACTGCGTAGGCGGTGATCTCCGGCCCCCTGCCTGGCGAGGCCGCCGTCCAGGTGACCTCGAGTTCCCCGCTGCCGCCCGTCGCCACGGTCGGCTTTTCCGGCAAAGGCGCCGCCTCGCCGATCACGTCGGTCACCGAGATGGACAAAATATCGATATTGGACAATGCCCGGTCGCCTTCGCCGGACGTTGCGGTGAGATACACCCTGTAGACATTGTTCTTATTCCCGTCCTTCGGATCCTCGTAGTTCGGTTTTTTCTTGAACGTGAGGACGCCGTCGGTGAGATCGAACAGGGCGTTGTCGGTCGGCGACTTGGGGTCGGTGGGTTCTCTGAAGGCATAGGTGACCGCGGTGTCCTGCGGGTCCGGGTCGAACACCGCCCCCGTCAACGTCGCGACCGATGTCTCCTGCTCCTCGGCGAAACTCACGTCATGATGGTGGAAGATCGGGAAATTGTTGACTTCCCCGTCAAACACCTCCGCGCTGTGCCAATAGGCGTACGCCATGTCCCAACCCGAGCCGGAGGGATCGGGGCCGATAAGGAAGTCGCCCGCGCTTATGCCGGAAACCGTGACGGTCTGGGGCTCGTTCCAGTTCTCGGGCGTGAAATACAGGGTCGCCGACTCTGCGAAGTCTTCGCCGCGCACCGAGAAATTCACCCGGCCCGTGTCCGTCGGGATTCGCTCCTGCTTAAAGGCCACGCTCACAGTGCCGCCCGGCTTCGCCCAGAGCACCGCCCTGAATGCCGCCGTTCCGCTCGTGCCGATCTTCAGGCCGCCCCCAGGGAATTCCATGCCCGCCCCGATGACGCCGACAACCACCCGCGAATAATCGCTCCACGGCCCCCCGACCTTGCCGTTCGGGGCATCCTCGTTCTCCGCCCGAACCCGGACTTCCCACACGCCGTCCGGCAGCAGGACTTCCCTGTGCGTCCCGCTATGAAGCGCCTCGAAGGTATAGCTCCGACCCTCGATACCGTTTATCTCGCTCGTGTAGTTGGCCTCCCCCGCCAGCCGCAATTGCAACCGATAGGAGACGATGGGCGGCAAGCCGGTATTGTCCGGCTCCCCCCACTCCACGGTGAGGGTATTGCGAGAGAAGCGCGTTCTGGATTTGGAGGTCAAGGCGGGCGCAGCCATCTTGTTCGGCTTTTCCGTCCGGTCGGTCACCGTGATGGTGTATTGCCGCTCCGACGATCTCCGGCGGCTGCCCGTTCCGCTGGTGACGGTCACGTCGACCAGATAGACGTTGTCCGTATCGGAATCCTTCGGATCCTCATGGTCCGGCGGGGTCTTGAACGAGAGAAGGCCGCCGCCGCTGTCGATCTCGAACAGCGCGCCGTCCTTCCCCGCCTTGACGGCATAGGACACCGGCAGGTCCTCCACGTCCGGATCGCCCCCAGCACGTACAGAACCCCGCCTGTCGTGTTCTCGGCAAAATTCGCCGTCGACGGGCCGGAGAAGACCGGCGGGCCGTTGTCCTGCGCCGCCGCCGGGGGAGCGGCAAACAGGCCCGCCGTCAGCGCGATCGCAAGACCCTGTCCGAGGCGGAGACGGCGCAAACCGGTGGCAGCCCGGCGCGCAAGACGGTCGTCGGCATCGTGCCGGCTCGGCTCGGCTTAATTTTAAACGAGGGAAACTTGGCTTTTCCTGTCAACCCCTGCGGGAAAAAGCCTTCGTCCAGTATTGCCGCCGGCCCCGGGGCGGCGCAGGACAGTAACCCATGGCGGAGCGTGTCGGCAGCGTCCCGACAGTCGCTCGACAGGTGCATCGCGGATTGCTCCCTTTGTCCCTTCTCCAAGGACTGCAAGATTTTCCAGCGCCTCCCTGTCCGGGCAAGGTAGCGCCGTTCCCCGAATCAATGCAAGCGACCGATCCGGCGGCCGGGGCCGCGCGACCCCGTGCGGCAGCGCCGCCCGTCACCCCAGATAGTCCTCGAGCCTGACCTTGCCCCAGTTGAGAGGAAAGGCCTCGCGGAAGTCGTCGGCCCCGCGATGCGGCTTGGCGGTCGCATCGATGCCGATCTTGCCGACAAGCCGGAACGGCTCGTGCCCCGGAATCGGCGCCGCAGACGGGTCGTAGAGCGAACCCCGCGTCCCCGGCACCACGATGATGTCGCGCGCCGGGTCCACCCGGGTCGCCATCGCCCGGTAGACCGCGCCGGGGTTGTCGATGTCGGTGTCCGGGCTGACCGCGACCACCATCTTGGTGTTGAGCCACGGCGACCCCATGGTCTGCATCAGGGCGTCGTTGACGAACCCCTCGCGCGGGTAGCTCACCTGGACGATGCACGATACCGCCGCCCCCCAGGTCGGAAAGCGGACGTCGTGCACGGTGAGCCCGATCTCGCTGATCCGGTTGTAGAGCACCGCCTCGTGGCACAGCCGGGGCAGCGGCTGGTGATCGGTCTCGGGCACGGTCTGGTGGTTGCGGTAGATCGGCCGGGAGGCGCGCATGGTGATCGCGGTCACGTCGATGCGCGGGATATTCTGTTCCCTGGGCAGAAAGTACATGGTGGGAGCGTTGACGCCCCCCGCCGCGTGGACGCCGGACAGGTCCACCGTCCCCTCGACCGCGATTTCGGCATGGGCCGGCACGCGCAGGTCCACGGTCTCGCACGGCACCATCTCGACATCCCGGTCCATGATCGTGCCGACCATCTCGAGTTCGCCCCAGAGGTCCATGTGCATGCCGGAGAAGTTGGCCATGATCTCGTAGGCCGGATGCACCCCGAAGACGATGGCGATGGGCATCTCGGTCATGCCCATCCGACGATACTTGTCCATGATGATGTGGGTGTGCGGCGTGGCGAAGCTGATCCAGCCGTGGCGCGGCCCGACCGGCGTGGTGCCGGCGTGCGAGGAGTTGTAGAAGCCGGTCTCCGGGTCGCGGACGATGTTCATGGCCGAGATGTAGCGTTGGCCCTCCTCGGCCGAGTGGACAGGGACGGGCAGTTTCAGCCAGTCGACCTCGTCGCCGGTCAGCACGACCTCCTTGACCGGGCCGGTCGGCGCGTCGACGAAGCCGCGCGGCGGCATCCGCAGCCGCCGCGCCAGCGTCGGCAGGTAGTCTTCCTGCGGCACGCCGAGCGCCCGGCACTGCGACCAGCGGTGCTTGACGAGGATGTCGCAAAGCCGGAAGTCCGGATACTCGATGATCGTCTCGAACAGGATCGGCCCCTCGGACTGTGCGGACAGGGCGCCGATGTCGTCGATCGAAACCGGCTTTTCGATCGTCGTCAGGATATCCGCATTGGTCTCCAGATAGCCGCGCAGGTCGCGGTCAAGCGCCCGGTTGGTGAGCCCGCGCGGCTTTCCGGGCGCACTGTCGACCATGGCCGCCTCCTGTCCGGGGATCGCGTGAAGGCAGGATATTCCGTTCCGCCGGCGCCGCCTACCGCCCCGTGCGGCGCTTGCGGTTGCATGGCCGGTGCCTGCGGCGGCATGATCGGCGCATGGAAACCCGCATGAAACTCGGCATGTTCTACTGGCCGTGCGGCAATCACATCGCCGCATGGCGGCATCCCGACGGCGTTCCCGATTCGGGCGCCGACATCGACCACATCGTCGGCCTTGCCAAGCTCGCCGAACGCGGCTTGTTCGACATGTTCTTCATGGCCGATTCGGTATCGTTCTGGCGCGGCGAACTCGCGTCGATGACGCGGGATTCCCACTGCGCCTGGATCGAGCCGTTCACCGTGATGTGTGCGCTCGCCCGGCATACGTGCCGCATCGGCCTCGTCTGCACCGCAACCTCGACCTACGATCAGCCCTACCTGCTCGCCCGCCGCTTCGCCTCGCTCGATCTCGTGAGCGGCGGGCGGGCCGGCTGGAACCTGGTGACATCCTCCAACCGTTCGGAAGCGGACAGTTTCGGGCTCGACGAGCATGTCGAGAAGGCCGAGCGCTACCGCCGGGGGCGCGAGTTCGCCCATGTCGTGCGCGGTCTGTGGAACTCCTGGGGGGAGGGGGCCTTCGTCCGCGACAAGGAGAGCGGGCGCTATCTCGACGAAAGCGAGCTGACCGTGCTCGAGCACGAGGGCGAACATTTCCGCGTGCGCGGGCCGCTCAACGTGCCGCCCTCGCCGCAGGGCGAGCCGGTGATGGTGCAGGCCGGCGCGTCCGACGACGGGCGCCAGCTGGCCGCCGAGACCGCCGAGGTGGTGTTCGGCGCGCAACAGACGCTGGAGGGGGCCAAGGCGTTCTACGCCGACGTGAAAGGCCGTATGCGGACGGTCGGACGCGACCCCGATTCGCTCAAGATCATGCCCGGCCTCTCCATCTGCCTCGGCGCCACGCAGGCCGAGGCGGAGCGCAAATACGCCGAATTGCAGGATCTGATCGATCCGGTCGTCGGGCTGCAGCTCCTGTCGAAGCGACTCGATTACGACCTCTCGGGCCATCCGATCGACGGTCCGCTGCCCGAGATTCCGCTCAACCCGACCGCATCGACGCGCGTCGAACTCCTGATCGACATCGCCCGGCGCGAGAGCCTTACCATCCGCGACCTCTACCGCCGCATCGTCGGCGCGCGCGGCCATTGCGAGATTATCGGTACGCCGGCGGCGGTGGCCGACATGATGGAGCAATGGGTGCGGGAGGAGGGCTGCGACGGTTTCAACGTCATGCCGCCGCTCTTCCCCTCGAGCCTGGAGGACATTGTCGAGTTGCTGATCCCGGAACTCCAGCGGCGCGGCCTCTACCGCACCGAGTACGAGGGCGCGACGCTGCGCGAGAATCTCGGCATCGAACGGCCGCCCTGGCCGCAGCCGCGCGCCCGCCCTCAGCCGGAATCGAGTTTGAGCAGTTCGCGCGCATTCGTCTCGTAGATGCGCCTGCGCACTTCGCTGTCGACGTCGAGCGCATCGACCGCCTCGATGGCGCCGCGGATAAACAGCGCCCCGCCCTCCGGGTCGAACGGCGCATCGGTGGCGAACAGGCTGCGGCGTTCTCCGAAAAACGCGTAGCCGCATTCCGTCGCCGGTTTCGATCCGTTGAGCGCCGTGTCGCCGTAGAGCAGTCGGTAATAGTCGATGGGTTGCCTGGCGAGGCCGGCGCGCGCCGCCAGCGGGTTGTCGCCCACGCCGCCCTCGAAAAGCTGTTCGAAGCCGATGGCGATCTTCTCGGCGAAGAAGGGGATCATGCCGCCCATGTGGTGGGTGATGATCCTGAGGTCGGGCAGGGCGTCGAACAGCCCGGAAAAAATCAGCCGCGCCATGCAGGCGCTGGTCTCGTAGGGCCAGCCGAAGGTGAACCAGATCTCGTTTTCCGAGGCGTCCTCGGCCGCGTAGTCCGGGTGGTTGGGGCCGCGGATCGGATGCACCCACACGGGCAGGCCGTAGCCCGCCAGACACTCGAAGAGCGGGCGGAACGCGGGGTCGCTGAGCGGCTTGCCGAGGACGTTGGTGAAGATCTGCACGCCGCGCGCGCCGAGAGTATCGATGGCGCGCCGCGCCTCCTCGACCGCCCCGTCGGGGTCGTTGAGCGCCACCGAAGCGGTGAAGGCGGGGAAACGATCCGGGTAGAGGCCGCAGAGTTCGGCCATCCCGTCGTTGGCGATCCGCGCCAGCGCCGCGCTCTCCGCCGGCGTCCCCAGCGCCTCCAGCGGCGGGTTGGCGAGCGACAGCACCTGAGCGTAGTCGCCGAACCCATCCATCATGCGGAACCGCGCTTCCACCTCGGTCAGCGTCGGCAGCAACGGGTAGCGCGTCAGCATCCGCCTGTCGGGAATGATTTCCGTCAGCCGGGCGAAATAGGCCGGCGGCAGGATATGGTTGAAGATGTCGAGTTTCATGGAGCTTGGTCCGATGGGCAGCGCGTGAGGACGGCTGACGTGTGACGGGGCGACCCGGTGGATGCGCCCGGCGGCCGCGGCGTATCGACATGCCAATATATCAATCGAGCCCCGACGCGGCAGAGGGCGGCAAACCGGCTGCGCAGGCGGTTATCCGGCGGCTGCAAACGATATCCCCGGACCGCCCGCCGCCGGCGCGTTGAATCGGCCCGCTGAACGCTTATGGTGATGCGCTTTTGCGCAACCGGCAGGGGAGAACGCCGTGCGGAAACCGGTGTGTACAGTCCGTCATGGGTGAGGCCGGCGCCCGCTACCGGATCGGCGTCGATGTCGGCGGGACGTTCACCGACATCCTCTGCCTCGACGGGCGGACGCAGAGCCTCCTGTCGGCGAAAGTGCCGTCCCTGCCGGGCAGCCAGTGGCGCGGCGTGCTGAACGCGCTCGGCGAGCTCGGCATCGACACCGCATCGATCGACGTGTTCGTCCACGGCACCACCATCGCCACCAATACGCTGCTCGAACGCAAGGGCGCGAAGACGGCATTGGTCACCACCGAGGGATTCCGCGACACCATAGAGATCGGCCGCACGCGGCGTCTGATCGGCGGACTGTTCGACATCAAGTTCGTCCGCCCCAAGCCGCTGGTGACGCGCGACCGGCGGTTCGAGACGGGGGAGCGGACTGCCGCCGACGGCGCGATCCTCAGGGACATCGACGAGGCCGGCCTCGCCGCACTCGCCGAACGCATCCGCGATGCGGGTTGCGAGGCGGTGGCGGTGTGCTTCATCAACGCCTACGCCAACGATGCCAACGAACGCCGGGCCGGCGAGATCCTGGCGGGTGCGCTCGCCGGCGTCCCGATCTCGCTCTCGACCGCCGTGGTCCGCGAGAAGGGGGAGTTCGAGCGCTTCTCGACCTGCGTGCTGAACGCCTATCTGACTCCGGTCATCGAGGCCTACCTGGCAACGCTTGCCGCCGAGGTCGAGGGGAGGGGGGTGACGGCGCCGGTCAGCATCATGGGTTCCAACGGCGGTGCCATGACCCTCGCCAAGGCGGCGGGGTTTGCCGCCGGCACATTCCTCTCCGGGCCGGTCGGCGGGGTCGGGGGCGCGGTTCGCATCTGCGAAATGGCGGGGGTCTCCGACTGCATCTCCTTCGACATGGGCGGCACCTCGACCGATGTCGCGCTGATCAACGATCTCACCCCCCGGATCAGCCACGCCAACCAGATCGACGCCTACCCGCTCCAGACGCCGCAACTCGACATCCACACCATCGGCGCGGGCGGCGGCTCGATCGCCCGGATCCAGGAGGACGGCACTCTCGAGGTCGGCCCGCAAAGCGCGGGCGCGATGCCCGGCCCCGCGTGCTACGGCCGCGGCGGGACCGAGGCGACGATCTCGGACGCCAATCTGCTGCTCAACCGCCTGCCGGCGGGCCGCGCGTTGTCGGGCGATCTGCGGCTGTCGAAGGAGAATGCCGGGGCGGCATTCCGGCGGCTCGCCGATGCGCTGGATACGGACGATACCGTCAGGCTCGCCGACGGCGTGCTCCGGGTCGCGGTCGCCAAGATGGCGGGCGCGGTGCGCGAGGTCTCGGTCCACCGCGGCTTCGATCCGCGTGACTTCCCGCTGCTCGGCTTCGGCGGGGCGGGGCCGATGCATGTGTTCCTGGTTGCCGAGGAGCTGGCGATTCCCCGCGTGCTGATCCCGCGCTACCCCGGACATCTGTCGGCGCTGGGCCAGCTTCTCGCCGACATGCGGCGCGATTTCGTCCGGGTCTGGGGCGGGCCGCTTGCCGGACTCTCTGTCGACACCTTCCGGTGCGAGGCGGCGGCGATGCGGCGCGATGCGGCGGCGATGCTGGTCGAGGACGGGTTCGGCCCGCACCGCCACGCGCACGAGTTTTCCGTCGACATGCGCTATGTCGGGCAGTCCTACACGCTGGCCGTACCGTGCGATCCCGAGGCAGCGGTCTGGTCCGATCTGCGGGCGGCGTTCGGCACCCGCCATGCGCGGACCTTCGGCCACGACGATGCGGAGTCGGACGCCGAAATCGTCAACATCCGGCTGGTCTCGCGCGGCCTTGCCGACCGGCCGGCGCTCGCCTTCAGCCCGGAACCGACGGGCGATCCGCTTATCGAACGGCGGCCGGTCTGGTTCGGCGAGGACTGGACCGACTGTCCGGTCTACGACCGCGCCGTCCTGCCCGCCGGGTTCGTCCTGGAAGGTCCTGCGATTGTCGAAGAGGCGGGCGGGACCTCCGTCGTGCCGCCGCTCTGGCGGGTCGCGGTGCACGAATCGGGGACCCTCGATTGCCGGTTGTCGCCCGCCGGGTGAGCCGGGCATTATGCCGCGCGGGCGCGGGAAGCCCCTGCAATAGCGAGGATTTGAAGATGTCCGACACACTGGCCGACGCGGCGCCTGAGACGACCGGCGTCCGGCCCGGTGCGATGGACCAGGCGGCGTATTTCGAGATCGCCCACCGCACCCTGCCGGGGGGCGGGTTCGGCGGCTATTCGCTGCCCGAGGATGTCCGTTTCGTCATCCACAAGGGCGAAGGCTCCCGGCTCCAGGATTCCGAGGGGCGCTGGTACATCGACTATGTCGGCGGGGCGGGCGCGCTGATCCTCGGCCACGCGCCGCCCGCGGTGATCGCAGCCGCGCAGGAGCAGATCGTCCACGGGCTGCACCATTTCGGGGCCGTACACGAACCGGTGCTGCAATTCGCCGATCGGCTGGTCGAGGCCATCCCCTGCGCCGAGAAGGTGATCTTCGCCACCACCGGATCCGAGGCCACGGCCTACGCGCTCCGGCTCAGCCGGGCGTTTACCGGCCGCGACAAGATCCTGAAGTTCGAGGGCGCCTATCACGGCAACCACGACTATTCCAATTTCAGCGTCATACCGCGCGCACTGTCCAACTACCCGCAGGGTCAGCCGGACAGCGCCGGCATCCCGCGGCCGCTGCACGACACGGTTCTGGTCGCGCCCTACAACGATCTCGAGGTGCTCGAGCGCATCGTCGCCGAAAACCGCGACGACCTCGCCTGCGTGATCATCGAGCCGGTCCAGCGGGTGATCTTCCCGGCCGACGGGTTCCTCGAAGGCGTGCGGAGACTCTGCGACGCCAACGACGTGCTGCTGGTCTTCGACGAGTCGGTGACCGGGTTCCGCCTCGCTCTCGGCGGGGCGCAGGAGTATTACGGAATCAGGCCCGACCTTGCGGCCTATGCCAAGATTGTCGGCGGCGGGATGGCGCTTTCGGCGGTGGCCGGACGGGCCGAGATCGTTTCCCTCGCCGACCCGGCGGCCGAGACGACTCCGGACTACGCTCACGTCAAAGGAACGCTGCACGGCAATCCGGTGGCGTCCGCTGCCGGGATGGCGACCCTCGACGCACTGTCGCAGCCCGGTTTCTACGACCGGCTGCACGCCGAGGCAGAGGCGTTCGGGGCTGAATGCCAGGCTGTCCTCGACCGGCACCGGCTGCCGGCCATCGTCACCGGCGGGGCGTCGCTCTGGCAGATCCTGTTTGCCGACCGGCATCCGGCGAACCATGCCGACATCATGGACTCCGACCGGGCGGCGAGCCGGGCGCTCGATCTCTCGCTGCTGAAGAACGGGATCTACGTCCTGCCCAACGTCCGGCGCTTCGTCTCCGCAGCGCACGGATCGGACGATTTCGAAGAGACGCTGAGGGCTCTCGACACCGCCTGCCGCGGCATCGTGTGACGCCGGTGTCTGCCCCCGGAACGGCGAAGGGGACCGCGGTCCTGTTCTCCGAGATGACGCCGGCGCCGGGCGACGAGGACCGCTTCAACGACTGGTACGACAACCATCACACCCCGAACCACGTGAACGGCGTGCCGGGGTTCGTCAGCGCGCACCGCTACGCTGCGCCCGACGGTCCCGGCTATCTCGCGGTCTACGATCTCGACGGGGCGGAGACACTGGACAGCCCCGAATACCGATCGCGCAAGTACACCCCGGACGACCGCACGCGTGCGATGCTGTCTTCGGTCTCGGGCTTTACCCGCTATGTCGGGCGCGAGATCGATTTTGCTTTCGCCGACGGCGCCGGGGTCGAGGCGATGGACAGCCCCTATCTGCTCGCGGTCTTCTTCGCCGTGGCGGAGGAGGCGCGCGCCGGGTTCGAGCAATGGTACCGCGATGAACATATGGGGATGCTGCTCGCCTGCCCGGACTGGCGGATGGCGCGGATGACAGAGGTGGTTGCCCGCGAGCCGGACCCCTACACCCACATGATGCTCCATTATGTCCGCCGTCCCGATGTCCTCGATGCACCCGAGGTCCGCAAGGCGCGCGACACCGGCTGGCGCAACCGGCTGGCCGCGGAGGACTGGTGGAACCCGCGCATGACGCTCTACCGCAAACGCGGGGGGCGTTTCCTGAAGAATCGATCCCCAGACGGAGAACGGAGATGAGCGACCTCTACCAAGCCGGACTCGAAGCCCGCCGCAGCACGCTCGGAGCGGAATGGGTCGATCCCCAGATGGAGAAGGCGAAGACCGACGAGTTCGTCAACACCATCCAGCACCATGTCACCGAACACTGCTGGGGCCTGGTCTGGACCCGCGAAGGGCTGGACCGCAAGACGCGCTCGATGCTGACGCTGGCGATACTGACCACGCTGGGCAAGATGACCGAGTTGAAGGGCCATGTCCGGGGGGCGATCACCAACGGCTGCACCGTCGAGGAGATCCGCGAGGTGCTGCTGCACGCGACCATCTATGCCGGGGTGCCCGCCGGCGTCGATGCGTTCCGCAATGCGAGCGAGGCTCTCGACGCCATGGGAGCGAAGTAGGGCGGGGAAAGAGGCCGCGTCCTAACGGTCGCGGAGCAGGCGTCCGCAGGAGGCGATCCGGTCGGCGATTCCGAGCGCGCGCAGCGCTGCCCAGAGCGTCGCCGCGTTGCTGGTGACGACGGGCTTGCCGAGGGCGTCCTCGAGCGGCTCGATGACATCGGCGGTGTTGAAGTCGGTGCAGCAGATCAGCAACGCATCGGCTTCCGGCCGGTCGACCGCGCGGGCGTGGTCGTAAACTGCGCGCGGCGGAACGCGCGAAATCTGCCGGATGGTTTCCGCCGTGGCGTTGAGTCCCAGCCCGGCGGCGGCAACCACCTCGATCCCGCGGCCTTCGAGAAAATGCGCCTCGTGGTCGTTGGTTTCCTCGGTATAGGGTGTCGCCATCGCGACCCGCCCGACCCCGAGCACCTCGAACGCGGCCAGGATGGCATCCGCGGTCGAGACCGCATCGGCGCCCGAGGCCTCACGGAGCTTGCCGAGAAGCCGGTCGGCGGGGCAGGCCATCGACCCGGCGGTGCATCCGTAGACCGCGAGGTCCACCGCACAGGCGGCGAGATCGCCGCAGGCGCGGTCGAGATCGCGCATCATTTCCGCAAAATCGTCCGCCGCGGGGTCGGAATGGAGCGGCGACCGGGTGAAATGGAAGGTCACCCCGTCCGGCCTGAGCCGGTTGAACTCGGTCTCGTTCACGGTATTGCTGGGCGGCACGATCACGCCGATGCGGGCGCGCCACCCGCCGAGCCTCGCTTGGTCCAGCGACACGGGCGTTTCCTCTTCCGAAACATGTTTCGATAGCGCCGGCAGCCTGCCAAGCCGGCTACCGTCCGGCAAGTGCGGTATGCACTCTCCCGGATGCGATGCGGAGTGCCTCATCGAGAGGGGCGCTCCCATGACGGGTATTGGCGTTTGCAGCGGGCGAATTTCCGATTCTGTGGGGATGAAACGGGGGCGGGAGATGGCGACGGGTCGAGGCGATGATACAATTTCGCGCCGCCGAAGAGAGACCGGAGCCGATGAACCGGCCCGGCGGGCGGAAGCCTCGCGGGATGAACCATGAATGATATGGCCCCCAGCGCGCAGGACGGTTCCTGGGTCGATGCGGCGAACGGCACCGTAAGCCGCGAGATCTTCGTGAGCGAAGATGTTTTCCGCCTTGAACTGGACCGGATCTTTCATCGGCTCTGGGTGTTCCTCGCCCATGACAGCGAAATCCCCAACGAGGGCGATTATGTGGTTCGAACCATGGGCCGGGTACCGGTGCTCGTCGTGCGGGGAAACGGCGGCCGGGTGCACGTCCTGCTCAACTCCTGCCGTCATCGCGGCACCAAGTTGTGCCGGGGGGAGGCCGGCAATGCCCGGCATTTCGTCTGCCCCTATCACGGCTGGACCTATGCGATCGACGGACGGCTCATCACCACCAGCTATGACGAGCATCTGCCGGCCGGAATGGACAAGGCGGAATGGGGTCTCGCGCCGGCGCCGAAGATGGAGATTTACAAGGGCCTCGTCTTCGCCGCCTGGGATCCCGGCGTGCCGGCGCTCGGCGACTATCTCGGCGACATCGCCTGGTATCTCGACGCGCTGTTCTGGCGCTCGCCGCAGGGAATGGAGGTTCTGGCGCCGCCGCATCGCTGGCGCGCGCGGGCCAACTGGAAGATCGGCGCGCTCAACTTCATCGGCGACAGCCAGCATGTCCGCACCACCCATGCCGGCCCGGTCACCCTCGACAGGGTGCGATCGGAAAAGGAGGGGTTTTACAGGCGCGGCGGCGACAGCTTCCAGGTCGTCACCGAGGAAGGCCATGGCTGCACCCTGACCTACCTCGCCCCCGGCATGAAGGCGGAGAACTATCTCACCCACCCGCAGGCGCTGCGCGCGTCTTACGAAGAGGTGTTGAGCGCGGATCAGCTGTCGATGCTGCGCCATCTCAGGGTTATCGTCGGCAACGTGTTCCCCAATTTCTCGTTCATCGAATCCCAGGTCGGCCTCGGTGAGAAGGCGGTCATCATCCGCCAGTGGCAGCCGGTCGGCGGGACCGGGATGGAGGTGCTGAGTTGGGTCCTGGCGGAACGGGAGGCTTCGGCCGAGTACAAGGCGCGGGCGCTCAAGCACGGGTTTCATAATTTCGGCGCGGCCGGTGTGTTCGAGCAGGACGACCTCGAACTCTGGGCATCGGCAACCCAGGCGAGCGACAACCCGATCGCGCAGCGCTATCCCTACAGCTTCCATTCCAGCCTGCCCTTCGACGATGCGCCCGGAGAGGACGACAAGTGGCCGGGCCGCACCTATCAGCCATCGAACACCGAGGTGGCCCAGCTCGCATTCATGCGCCGCTGGGATGCGGTGATGCGCGAGCAGGGCTGAACATGGACGAGGAGCGCGGCTCCGCGCCGGCGAGCGACCGGGCGTTCATGGAGGTACAGCGCTTCCTCAACCGGGAGGCCGCGCTCCTCGACCGGCGCGATTATGCAGCCTGGCTCGACTTGCTCGCCGAGGACGTCAACTACATGGTGACCGCCCGGGTCTCACGCCCTCAGGAATCCGGCCCGCTGGATTACGCCATCGTCGACGAGGACGCCGACACGCTGCGGCTGCGTGTCCTGCAGATCGGCGATCCGAAGCTTACCCGGGCGGAGAATCCGCCCACGCTGACGAGGCGTTTTGTCGCCAATCTGGAGGTCGAAACCGCCGCACCGCCCAACGATTATGTCGCTCATAGCAACCTGTTGGTCTATCGCCAGCGCGCCACGGCGCCCGACGGCGACTTCTACGCCGGGCGCCGGCGCGACATGCTGCGGCGTGCCGGCGGGTCCCTCCGTATCGCCGACCGCCTGGTCCGGCTCGACCACAACCTGCTTTTCGATGGATCGCTCAGCGTCATTCTCTAGCCGCGCGCCGCAATCCTTCGGGCCGACCGACAGCTTGACCGAGGCGCGACGGCCTCCGACATTTCCTTGGAAACCGTGCGGGAGCACACTGTGCAAGACGTGCGAGGGCAATGCCGTGGACGGTAGGGGTAGCAGGTCTCTGATCATGGCCGAAGGCCCCGGCTCCGATTTGGCCCCGGTTGATTCGCGCGCCGCGGCAGCAGGATCGTCAGAATGAAACCTACCAGGACCTGGGAGAACGTCGTTGATCGGGATGCGGCCGAGCATCGTTTCTCGTGGTGGGATGAGGACGGGGCAAGCGCGTTCGGCAGGGCTGCCACTCTCGACCCCGGTACGGTCGTATCGGTCTGGGAACGGTTGAGCCGGGACACCTTGGCATTGCAGTTCGCATCCGTTCCGCACGTGATGCATCGTGCCTTGCTCAACACGTTGCGGGAGAGGATCGCAGGCAAATGATCGAGGAAGGCCCGCCGAATCACGGCGAGGCCGTTCCTCCCGACGGGGTCGAAGATAGCGGCCTCGGAGAGAACCTCCCGTCGATCCCCGCCCTGGTGAGCGACTACACGAATCGTCCGGACCTGTTCCTCGCCGAGGTCGAACGGCACGATCCCGGGTTCATCATGAGAATGAACCAGTCGTCTATTGAGGACGCCGCGCAGGCCGATATTGCCCGGCCCGGGACGGCCCCATAGAGTGCCGTCCTTGGTTGCCGCGAAGGGACGTTGACTTGGCTGAAACGGAGACGCTGCGGAACGACGAGCCGAGTTGCCTGCTCGTCTCCTGTCACCCGCTGGGCGACAGCCTCTGCCACCACCTGGTCGCCCGGGTCGAGGCGGGTCTGCAGGACAACGGCGTCGCCCACGAGCATCTCGATCTCTATCGGCGGGGGTTCGAGGCCGCCCTTTCCGCCGAGGAACGCGAGAGTTACTTCGGCGACGGTTTCGATCCCGCAAGGGTCAGCGCGGAGGTTGCCCAGTTGAAGCGGGCGGAGACATTGATCCTGGTCTTCCCGACCTGGTGGTTCGGCGCGCCGGCTCTGCTCAAGGGCTGGTTCGATCGGGTCTGGGCCCCCGATGTCGCGTTTGCCCATTCGCCGGACAAGCGCAAGATTCTCCCGATCCTCGACAATCTCCGCCATTGCCTCGCGATCACCACCCTGGCGTCGCCGTGGTTCGTCGACCGGCTGTTTCTGCGCCAGCCGGTGAAGCGGGTTCTCAAGGGCGCCATCCTCAAGGGCTGTGCGCCGCAGGCGACGCTCGAGATGCTGAGCCTTTACGATGTTGTCGGCATCGACGAACGGCGGCTCGAGGCGTTCCGCGGCAAGATCGACCAGGCCGTGGCGAGGATCCGCTGAGCAGGAGCGAAGACCGCGTTCTGGTCGCGGGCGCCGGTCCGGTCGGCAGCGTCGCCGCCCTGGCGCTGGCGCGGGCGGGGATCCCTGTCGCGCTCGTCGAGGCGGCGGACAGCCTTCCGCTCGACCTGCGCGCCTCGACGTTTCACCCGCCCACGCTCGACATGCTGGACGAGCTCGGCGTCGTCGAGGCATTGATCGCGCAGGGGATTGTCTGCCCAATCTGGCAGAACCGCGATACCAGGCGCGGCATCGTCGCCGAATGGGATCTGGGCGTACTCAAGGACGACACCGGTCACCCGTACCGGGTGCAGGCCGAACAGTACAAGCTCAACGGACTCATCGTCGATATCCTGCGGACGATGCACGAGGCCGAAGTCCGGTTCTCGACCAGGGCGGTTGCCGCCCGCCAGGACGCCGATCGGGTACTGCTCGATGTCGAGGGGCCGGACGGCCGGGAGACCCTGGCCGGCCGCTACCTGATCGCCGCCGACGGGGCATCGAGCGCGATCCGGATCGACGCCGGTATCGCGTTTCCCGGCCTGACGTTTCCGGAACTGTGGCTCTGCACCAGTACGGAGTACGACTTCTCGGCGCATTTCGAGAACCTGGCTCCGATCGCCTATGTCGCCGACCCGGAATCGTGGTTCGTGTTCGTGCGCGTACCCGGGCTCTGGCGGCTGCTGATGCCTACCAGGCCGGGCGAAACGGCCGAGGACCTGGTGAGCGAAGAGACCGTACAGACCCGGATGCATGCGGTCTGTCCGAAGGACGGCCCCTACGAGACCTACCACCGGACCGCCTACTCGGTGCACCAGCGGGTCGCGGAAACCTATCGGAAGGGGAGGATCTTCCTCGCCGGCGACGCGGCCCATATCAACAACCCGCTCGGCGGTATGGGCATGAACGGCGGCATCCACGACGCCGTCAACCTGTGCGGCAAGATCATCCGGGTGTGGCGCGGCGAGGCGGATGAGGCGCTGTTCGACCTGTACGATGCCCAGCGCCGTCCGATTGCAGTCGAGTACGTCCAGGCGGCGACGCTTCGCAACAAGGCGCTGCTGGAGGAGGCCGACCCGGCCGTGCGCGAACAACGGCTCGACGAGCTCCGCCGCCAGGCGGAGGATCCGGTCGAGGCGCGCGCGTTCCTGCTGCGCTCATCGATGATCGCGGCGCTCAGACGGGCGGACGCGATCGCCTGACAGCCTCGACTCAGGCCGCAGCGCGCGCCGCCTCCAGGCCGGCATAGTTGTCGTCGTCGAGAGCGCGCACGCCGGGCATCACCCGTTCTGCAAAGAGTTCGATGTTCTTCCGCGTGAGATCGGCCGGCAGGGTTGCGAACTGCATCATGGCGACGAAGTTCTGGAAACCGGTCATCCGGTGCGCCTCGGTCAGCCGCTTGAGAACCGTCTCCGGGCTGCCGCAGATGAACGTGCCGATATCGACGGGCTGCTCGATCGTCGGTCCCTGGCCGCCGCGCAGTTGACGCTTGTGCTTCAGCACTCCCTTGAGAGAGGCCTGGCTGAGATAGCCGGGCGGAAAGTGCATCTCCATCGGCATGTTGAGGAACTTGGCGAAGAACGCCTCGATGTGGGGCCGGGCTTCCTCGACGGCCTGTTCGTCGGTCGCGGCGACATAGGTCGGAGCGGCCCAGCCGATCTGGCTCGACGCCGCCGCGTAGCCGTGTTTCTGCTGCGCTGTCGCGCGGTACATGTTTAGATAGCGCGCCACTGAGGCAAACGGGCTGTAGGTCTGGAGATAGACGTAGCGCCGGTCCGGATGCGAGGCCCATTCGATGGTCTCGGTCGAGCCCTGAGACGGGCACCAGATCGGCGGATGGGGCTGCTGGTAAGGGCGCGGCCAGAGGTTCACGTACTCGAAGTGGTAGTGCTTGCCCTCGAACGCGAACGGCCCCTCCTCGGTCCACGCGCGGACGACGAGTTCGTGCGCTTCCTGGTGGCGCGCGAGAGACTGGGTCGGATTGCCGCCCATCGAGTAGTACTCGGCGCCGATCCCGCGGACGAAACCGGAAATCAGCCGTCCTTCGGTGATGCAGTCGATCATCGCGTGCTCCTCCGCCAGCGTCAGCGGGTGTTCGCGGAGGCAGAAGGCGTTTCCGAGAATGGTGATCTTCGCTCGAGACGTACGGCGCGAGAGCGCCGACGCCATGACCACCGGCGAGGGCATCAGCCCGTAGGCGTTCTGGTGGTGCTCGTTGACGCAGACCCCGTCGAAGCCGGCCGCCTCGGCGAACTCGAGCTCATCCAGATACCGGTTGTAGAGGACATGACCGCGCTCGGGGTCGAACAGCCGGTTGGGAAGCACCACCCAGGCCGCCTTGTGCTTCGCCCTTTCCGCCATGTCGAGATCGCCGTAGGGCATCAGGTGAAACGAAAAGACCTCCATAACTCCTCCCTGTAAGCGGAACCGCGGCGTTTCTGCCGCCGCACCGCCGGCGTCAGCGGGCTCCGGGCGCGGGCCTGCGTTGCCCCGCCTGCTCCATCAGCGGCAGCACCTGATCGATCCACTGGGCCAGTTCGGTCTTGTAATCGACCCAGGACATCAGCACCCCGTCGATCCCGACCTCCAACAGCTTGTCGATTTCCGCGACGATGGTTTCCGGCGTGCCGACCAGCGGGTAGCCGCCGTGGCCCGCGATGAAGTGAAAGCGGAACTCGTCGAGCACCTTGGGGTCCAGGGTCTTCGACTGCATGCCGAAGATCTCGAGCAGGTTGTCGACGGCCTCGTAGTCGCCTTTCCGGCGGACGTAGTAGTCCAGATAGTCCTGCGCTTCCTTGTCGGTGTCGCGGCAGACGACATAGACGTGGATCCAGCTCTGGACCTCGCGCCCGGCGGCGCGCGCGGTCGCCTTGAGCCTGTCGATCTGCGCCTTCCCCGCCTCGGCTTCGTGCTCCTTGAGGATGACGAAGTTCATATCGGCCTGGGTGGCGGCGAAATGCTGTCCGGCCGGCGATCCGCCGGCGTTCATCACGGGCAGCCGCGGCTGCACCGGCTTGGGTTCGCTCCAGACGTTCCGCGCCGTGAACCAGCGGCCCTCGAAATCGAATTCACCCTGCTGGCTCCAGATTCGCCGGGCGAAGTCGAGCCACTCGGTCGCGTATTCGTAACGCACGTCGTGTTCGCGCCATTCCGCGCCGAACATCTCGAACTCGTTCTTGAACCAGCCGCAGACGATGTTGAGTCCGAACCGTCCGCCGGAAATATGGTCGATGGTGGCGCACTGCTTGGCGGCCGCCACCGGGTGCACGAGGGGCACGTGCGAGGTCGAGAAGATGCAACTGTAGTCGGTGACCGCGGCGACCGCCGATGCCCAGGTGTAGGTTTCGAAGGTCCGGTTGTTGAAATTTGTCGGCCCGCCGTAACCCTTCCAGCGCGCAACCGGCAGCAGGACCTCGATCCCCGCCCGGTCGGCCATCACCGCGACCTCCCGCGTGTCGGGCCAGTTCATCTCCCATGTGTTCTCGGCCGTGGTGATCGTCGAGCCGTGGCTGCAGTTCATCGCGATGATGCCGAGCTTCATCCTGTTGTCGTTGAACAGCGGGTTGGTCGACGCGGCTGTCATGCGATGGCTCTCCCGGACGCCGGGCGCAGTGTGCCCATTACCGGCCGACCGCGCCAGCCGCCCGCGGTTCCATGATCGGGGCCGCGGGTCTAGGATCGCGGCCGATACCGTTGCGAAAGGCCCCCCGTCATGCATGTCAGGAAGCTGTTCACCGCTGTCGACGAGGCCATGAGCGAGATGGGCCGGGAGGCGGACGAGCCGCTCAGGAAGGTGGCAGTCGTCGCGGTGGTCAAGAATCCGCTGGCGGGGCAGGGCTATGTCGAGGATCTGGGCGAACTGATCGATGCCTCGACCGCAATCGGCGAGCGGATTTCCCGTATGGCGGTCGAGGCGCTGAGGCCGTATGCGCCCGACAGCTACGGCAAGGCCGCGCTCATCGGGACGGCAGGCGAGCAGGAGCACGGGGTCGCCATGCTGACCACGGTCTACGGCAACGCGATGCGGGAGGCGGTGGGCGGCGGCAAGGCCTGGATCTCTTCCTTTACCAAGCGCGCCTGCCCCGGCGAGTCGATCGATATCCCGCTTGCCCACAAGGACGCGCTCTACGTCCGGTCGCATTACGACGGGATGAGCGTGATGGTGCCCGACGCGCCTCTGCCGGACGAGATCGCGGTGATCTGCTGCATCGCCAACCGGGGCCGGCTCAACCACCGTGTCGGCGGGCTCGGGAAGGAAGACGCCAAGGGCGAGGACGGGCTGGTCTAGCCGCCGGCTGAACCGGGGAGAACCAGAGGATGAAGACCGCAATCGTCAATCTTGACACCATCGTCACCGGCGACTGGCGGGATCCGGTCGCATCCGGCGACTCGATCCTGATGGAGGACGGGCGGATCGCGGCGGTGGGCGCCGTCGAAGCGTCCCGGATCGAGGCGTGCGATGTCGTCCTCGACGCCGGCGGCATGACCGCGATGCCGGGGATGATCGATTCCCAGGTGCACAACACGTTCGGCGACTACACCCCGCGCCAGAAGACGGTGGGTTTTCTCGAGAGCTATCTGCACGGCGGCACCACCACCTCGATCACCGCGTGCGAGGTCCATGTGCCGGGAAGGCCCAGCGACCCCGAGGGGGTGAAGGCGCTCGCCGTCGCCGCCAAGAAGTGCTTCGACAACTTCCGGCCCGGCGGCATGCGGGTGCATGCGGGCGCGGTCATCCTCGAGCCCGGGCTCTCGGCGGACGATTTCCGGGAGATGGCCGACAAGGGCATCTGGCTCGCCAAGGCGGGCTTCGGCAGGTTCGAAACGCCTTTCGAATACACGCCCTATGTCCGTTTGGCGCAGGCGGCCGGGATGATCGTCAACTGCCACACCGGCGGCGCGTCGATCCCCGATTCGTCGGCGATCACCGGTAAGCATCTGATGGACATGCGCCCGGATGTGTCGTTCCACGTCAACGGCGGCCCGGTGGCGATGCCGGACGAGGACTTCGCACCCATCGTGAACGAGACGGATATCGCGTTGCAGATATGCCAGGCCGGCAATATCCGCACGGCGCTCCTGTGTCTCAACCTCGCGGTCGAGGCCGATCAGTACGACCGTTTTCTGATCGCGACGGACACGCCGACGGGCACCGGCGTGATGCCGCTCGGCATGATCAAGTCGGTCTGCGAACTGTCGTGCCTTTCGGATTATTCCGCGGAGATGATCATCGCCGCCGCTACCGGCAATGTCGCCAAGATCTACCGGCTGGACACCGGTTTCCTGAAGCCGGGGCTCGAGGCCGACGTGCTGGTGCTCGACGCACCGCTCGGCTGCTCCAAGGACGATGCCCTGGGCTCGATCAAGAACGGCGACTTCCCGGCGATCGCCGCCTGCTTCACCTCCGGTATTCCCCGCTTCATCGGCCGCAGCCGTAACACCCCGCCGCCCACGCGGAAGACCCGCATCGTCAAAAACAACCAGCCCAACATGTTCTCGCCCGCTGCCCATGTTTAGGGGCTGGCGGGGGCCGGCGGGCGGTTGACGGCACCGCAGGCGGCCCGCAAAATCCATCTATGGACACTCTGTACGCAGACCGTACGGAAGGCCGCGAACCCTTTGCCAACACCGGGCTGGGCGGGAATATCCGCGCGGTAGAGCGGGCCGTCGATGTCCTCGACGCGCTTGCGGCCGAACGCGGCGCCCTCAGCGTCACCGACCTCGAGCGCATGCTCGGGCTCAGCCGGCCGACGCTGTACCGCCTGTTGAGGACGCTGGAGTCCAAGGGTCTCGTCAGGTCTTTCGGAACGCCGCTCCGCTACGCCCTCGGACCGCGGGTCGTCGCGCTCGGCGGCGCCTGGCTCGCAGGCGACGACCTGGTTTCGGCCGCCCAGAGCCATATCGCCCGGCTGTGGCGGGAAACCGACGAAACGGTGGCGCTGTTCGTCCGGGCTTCGCCGGTCGAAAAACTCTGCGTCCAGGAGCTGACCAGCCGCCAGGCGCTGGTATTCACCCGCGGTGCGGGCTTTTCCGAGCCGATGACGGCCGGCGCTTCCGGGAAGGTCATGCTCGCCCACATGCCGACGGACGATATCGAACCGGTTCTCGCCGCCGTCGCCGACGATGGGGAGCGCGCGGCGCTGATGACCGAACTCGGCGGGATCCGGCGCCGCGGGCACTGTGTCTCGATCGGCAGCATCATTGCCGGCGCCATTTCGATCGCCGCGCCGGTGTTCGACGCGGGAGGCCGCGTCACCGCATCGATTTGTCTGTTCGGGCCGGAGGTGCGGCTCGATGAGGAGACGCGGGAGAGGATCGCGCGGCGGGTGATGGAGACCGCCGCGACCGTGTCGGCGGCGCTCGGCCACCGGCCGGGCCTCGCGGCGGAATAACCGGACGGAGGGGGCGATGGACGGAACCGGCTATCCCGGCGGCTTCGGCGATCTGGTCGATGACCGGGTGGACGAGGGGATCTTCAGGGTCGACCGGTCGATCTATACCGACGAGGCGATCTTCGAGACCGAGATCGAGCGGATCTTCGAGGGGGGATGGGTTTTTCTCTGCCACGAGAGCCAGGTCGAGAAGCCGGGCGACTACTTCGCCACCGAAATCGGTCGCCAGCCGGTCTTCGTCATGCGCCAGAAGGACGGATCGCTCGGCTGTTTCATCAACGCCTGTTCGCACCGCGGCGCGCTGCTCACCCCGTTCAGGCAGGGAAACGCGCGCGCTCTCACCTGCCGTTTCCACGGCTGGGCCTACGATCTCGGCGGGCGCTGCATCAGGATCAAGAATCAGGAGTCCGGCTTCCCCGATCCGGCGTTCTCGCGCGACCGCTTCGACCTGCGCCGGATCGGTGCGCTCGACTCGTACAAGGGGTTCGTGTTCGGCAGCCTGGCGGGGCAGGTGCCCCCGCTCGAGGATTATCTCGGCGCGGCGCGGCGCTGGATCGACCTGCTGGCCGACCAGGCGCAGAACGGGCTCGAGGTCGTCCCCGGCAGTTCCACCTACCTGATCCGCGGCAACTGGAAACTGCAGGCCGAGAATAGCGTCGACGGCTATCACGTGACCACGGTTCACCGCGTTTTCGCTTCGACCATCTCCAACCGCGAGATCCGCGACGCCACCGCCGGCATGCGCCAGACCGAGGCCGGACGCATCAAGGGCAACGTGCCGACGGGCGCCTACGACCTCGGCAACGGCCACATGGCGATCTGGGCGCTGCACACCACGCCGCAGGTGCGCCCGATCTACGAAGCGCGCGAGTGGCTCGAGAGCAATCTCGACCCCGTCGACGTCGACTGGATCCTCAACCGCGGCCGCAATCTCTACCTGTTCCCCAACGTCATGCTGATGGACAACCCGTCGACGCAGATCCGGCTGATCAAGCCGGTGTCGCCGGACCTTGCCGAGGTGACGGTCTACTGCATCGCGCCGAGGGGAGAGAGCCGGGCGGCGCGGGCGGCGCGTCTCAGGAAATTCGAGGACTTCTACCTCACCGCGGGCATGGCGACCTCGGACGACGTCGCGGCGCTGGAAGCCGTCCACGACGGGTCGTTCGGGCGCCTCAGCCGGTGGAACGAGGTGACCCGCGGCCTGCCCGATCTCATCGTCGGCCCGGACCGGGATGCTAGCGAACTCGGCTTCGCGCCCGCAGCGTGCTGCCCCGACTGGGACCACGAGGGGCTGTTTCACGGCTTCTACAGGGCCTGGCTCGGGCGGATGGAGCATGGGGCCGCCGCAGGATGACCGCCGACGGCATCGACGCCGGGCTGGAACGCGAGGTCGCGGCCCTGATCAATCGGGAGGCCATGCTGCTCGACCGGCGCCGCTGGGACGAATGGATCGACCTGTACGCCGAGGACGCGGTGTACTGGGTGCCGGCCTGGGCGAACGAGGAAGAGACCACGACCGACCCGGATACCCAGCTCAACCTGATCTACCTCCGCAACCGCGGCGGGCTCGAGGACCGGGTGTTCCGGATCGAATCGCGTGATTCCTATGCCTCGGTTCCCCTCGACCGCACGGTCCACCTGATCGGCAACATTCTGGTCGAGAGCGCCGACGGCGACGCCGTAGAGGCGTCCGCCAACTGCATCGTCCACGTCTACGGCAAGAAGGGGCCGGCCACCCGGGGCAGCCTCTACGACTTCGCGTTCCGGCGGATCGACGGCGCGCTGAAGATCGTGCGCAAGAAGATCACCTTCATCGACGACCGGCTCGAAGGGCCGATCGACATCTATCACCTGTAGAGACCGTTGCTGAGTCTGCAAAAAATCGCCCCCGAGGCCGGCGGGATCGCACTTCGCGAGGTCGCGCCGCGCACGCCCGGGCCGGGCGAGATACTGATCCGGGTCGGGGCGGCGGGGATCTGCGGCACCGACATGCAGATCTACAACTGGGCGCCGCGCATGGCCCGCCGCATCGCGCTGCCGCGCGTTCTCGGGCACGAGGTCTCGGGCACGGTGGAGGCGGCGGGAGCCGGCGTCGAGGGCCTGGCCGCCGGCGACCGGGTGAGTCTGGAGAGCCACATATTCTGCGGCCGCTGCCGTTCCTGCCGCCTCGGGCGCGCGCATCTGTGCGAAGAGACCCGCTATCCCGGTATCGATATCGACGGCGCGTTCGCCGAGTACCTGACCGTGCCGGCATCGATCGCGTGGAGGAACCCGGCCGACCTGCCGCACGAGACCGCGGCCATGCTGGAGCCCTTCGGCATCGCCGTCCACGCCTGCCTCGCCGGTGCCGGCGTCGCCGGGCTGACGGTGCTGGTAAACGGTTGCGGGCCGATCGGGCTGATGGCCGTCGCGGTCGCGCGTTCGCTCGGCGCGGTGACGGTGATCGCCTGCGACATCAACCCGCTGCGTCTCCGGGCCGCCCTTGCCATGGGAGCCGACCGCGCCGTCGACGCCAGCCGCGAGGACCTCGATTCCATCGTGCGCGACATGACCGGCGGGGCGGGGGCCGATGTCGGGATCGAGTTCTCGGGCAGCGAAGCCGGGTTCAACGCCGTTTTCGCCGCGCTCGCCAAGGGCGGCGACTTTCGGCTGGTCGGTGCGCCGCCTTCGGCGATCCCGGTCGATTTCACCTACTGGCTGCTCAAGTGTCCGTCGATGCACAACATCCACGGGCGGCTGATCTGGCAGACCTGGCAACGCGCGGCCGAACTCCTGGCCGCCGGCGCCGTCGATCTCGCCCCGGTCCGCAGCCATGTGCTGCCGCTTTCCGAAGCGCCGCGCGGTTTCGCCCTCATCCGGGACGGCGAGGCCCTCAAGCCGGTGCTGGTTCCCGACCCCTAGCGCGTTCGCAGGAAGCGGCCATGACGACCCATACCGTCACTCTCGTCTTCGACGACGGGCGCATCGCGCGGATCGCCGCCGATGAGGACGACACGATCTATCTTGCCGCGCTCAAGCACCGGATCCGCATCGAGACCGATTGCCTAGAGGGCGCCTGTGCGACCTGCAAGGGCGTCTGCACCTCGGGCAGCTACCGCATGGACGAATACAGCGAGGATGCGCTGACCGCCGAGGAAGCGGCGCGGCGCGAGGTCCTCACCTGCCAGATGCATGTGCTGTCGGACTGCGTGATCGAATACCCTTATCCGTCGATGTTTTCGCTCAAGGCGCCGCCGGCCACCCGCAAGGGCCGCGTCGCCGAGATCGAGACCGTCGCGGAAAACGTCGTCCGCCTCGTCGTCGAGCCCGACGACGGCGAGCATGGACCGGCCGTCTTCATGCCGGGGCAATATGTCCATCTCGGCGTACCGGGAACCGATGCGGTCCGGTCCTATTCCTTCGCCAATCCGCCCGCGGAAACCGCCCGTTACACCTTCTTCATCAAGGTGCTGGAGGAGGGGGCGATGAGCGATTATGTCTCCGGCCCCGCGAATATCGGCGACGAGATGCCCGTCACCGGCCCGTTCGGCCGCTTCTACCTGCGCCCTCCCGCGCGGCCCGTCGTGATGGTTGCGGGCGGCACCGGGTTGGCTCCGATGCTTTCCATGCTCGATCACATGCTGGAGACCGGCGCAACGGATCAGCCGGTTCGCCTTCTCTACGGGGCCAACCGACCGGCGGAATTCTTTGCGCTCGACGCGCTCGATGCCTACGCGGCGCGCGGCCTCGACCTGACCGCCGAACTCTGCGTCGTCGAGGGCGGGGACGGCTGGGACGGCCACACCGGGCATGTGACGACGCTGCTGCGGCGCGAACTCCTGGGTTCGGACGGCTGCGATGTCTATCTCTGCGGACCGCCGCCGATGATCGACGCCGGCGCGGCGTGGCTGGCGGAGGCGGGCGTCGATCCGGCCTCGATCCACAGCGAGAAATTCCTTCCCAGTTGAGGAAGAGCCCGGGTCGGCCGGCGTCGTCGGCTCAGGGCCCGGCGGCGCTAACCCGCTTTTTCGCTCGGCGTCCGCGGCGACATTGACTTCGCAAGAAGGCGCACTATGTTCCCAACCGGACCGATACGGTCCTATTTGGATCGCCGCAGCCGTTCGCGGGGAGGACGATGATCAAGCTCAGCCGGATGGCGGATTACGCCGTGGTGCTGATGGCCCAGCTTGCGCGTGAGCCGGAGACCTTGCGCACCGCCGCAGAACTGTCGCAGTCCTGCGGCCTGCCGCTGCCGACGGTGAGCAAGATCCTCAAGCTTCTGGCCCATGGGGATCTCCTGGTCTCGTACCGCGGCAACCGGGGCGGCTATCTGCTGGCCAGGGCGTCGGAGGGGATCACCGTGGCCGATGTGATCGGCGCTGTGGACGGTCCGATCGCGCTGACCGACTGCACCGGCGCCGACGGGCTGGTCTGCGAGATCGAGGCGCTGTGCCCGACCCGCACGAACTGGCAGCGCATCAACGACGCGATGATCGAGGCCTTGTCCTCGGTGACACTGGCGGAGATGGCGGCGCCCCGGATGGATTTCGCCGGCCACCTGCCGCCGCGTGCGGCATCGTCTCCGGTGCCGGCGGAATAGCCCGGCGGGCGAGGGAAAGGGCGATGACCGAAACCGGCAATGCGACAGCGGTAATCGCTGAAGTCACCGACGGACCCTACAAGTACGGTTTCGTCACCGAGATCGAGTCCGAATTCGCACCCAAGGGGCTCGACGAGAACATCGTCCGCTTCATCTCGGCGAAGAAGGATGAGCCGGCCTGGCTGCTCGAATGGCGTCTCGAGGCCTACCGGCACTGGCGGACGATGGAGGAGCCCGAATGGGCCTTCGTCGACTATCCGCCGATCGATTACCAGGACGCCTACTACTATGCCGCCCCGAAGAACCCCGACGACGCGCCGAAGAGTCTCGACGAGGTCGACCCGAGACTGCTCGAGACCTACGAAAAGCTCGGCATTCCGCTGCACGAACGCGCCATTCTCGCCGGCGTCGCCGTCGATGCCATCTTCGACAGCGTCTCGGTGGCCACGACCTTCAAGGAGAAGCTGGAAGAGGCGGGTGTCATCTTTTGCCCGATCTCCGAAGCGGTGCGCGATCATCCGGGGCTGGTGCGCAAGTATCTCGGCAGCGTGGTGCCCCCGGCGGACAATTTCTTCGCCACCCTCAACTCGGCGGTGTTCAGCGACGGGACCTTCGTCTATGTGCCCAAGGGCGTGCGCTGCCCGATGGAGCTCAGCACGTATTTCCGCATCAACGCCGCCAAGACGGGCCAGTTCGAGCGGACCCTGATCGTCGCCGACGAGGGGTCCTATGTAAGCTACCTCGAGGGCTGTACGGCGCCGATGCGCGACGAGAACCAGCTCCACGCCGCGGTGGTCGAACTGATCGCTCTCGACGATGCCGAGATCAAATACTCGACAGTGCAGAACTGGTATCCCGGCGACGAGGACGGCAAGGGCGGCATCTACAATTTCGTTACCAAACGGGGCGCCTGCAGGGGCGACCGCGCCAAGATCACCTGGACCCAGGTGGAGACCGGTTCCGCGATCACCTGGAAGTATCCGAGTTGCGTGCTCGAAGGCGCCGATACTGTCGGCGCCTTCTATTCCGTCGCCATCACCAACAACTACCAGCAGGCCGACACCGGCACCAAGATGATCCATCTCGGGCGCAACTCGTCGAGCACGATCATTTCCAAGGGGATTTCCGCCGGACACGGCCAGAACACTTATCGCGGGCTGGTCAAGGTCCGCGGCAGCGCCGCCGGCGCGCGCAATTTCACCCAGTGCGACTCGCTGCTGATCGGCGATCTCTGCGGCGCCCACACGGTCCCCTATATCGAGGTCGGCGACCCGTCGGCGAACGTCGAACACGAGGCGAAGACATCGAAGATCAGCGAGGACCAACTGTTCTATTGCCTGCAGCGGGGACTCGATCCGGAAGAGGCGGTGTCCCTGATCGTCAACGGGTTCTGCAAGGAGGTTCTGCGCGAACTGCCGATGGAGTTCGCGGTCGAGGCGCAGAAGCTGCTCGCGGTCAGCCTAGAGGGGAGCGTGGGCTGATGCTGTCGATCGAGAATCTGCGGGCGGAGGTCGACGGCAAGGAGATCCTGAAGGGGATCACGCTCGAACTGCCGGCCGGCGAAGTGCATGCGATCATGGGCCCGAACGGCTCCGGCAAGAGCACCCTTTCCTACGTGCTCGCCGGGCGCGAGGGCTACGAGGTCACGGGCGGGTCGGCGACCTTTGCCGGCCGCGACCTGTTCGAGATGGCGGTCGAGGAACGCGCGGCGGCCGGCATTTTCCTCGCCTTCCAGTATCCGGTTGAAATCCCGGGCGTATCCAACCTCACCTTCCTCAAAACGGCGGTCAACGCGGTCCGCAAGACCCGCGGCGAGGCGGAACTGGATGCGCTCGAATTCCTCAAGCTGGCCCGCGCCCGCGCCTCGGCGCTGGAGATGAACGACGCGCTGCTCCAGCGCGCGGTCAACGAGGGTTTCTCGGGCGGCGAGAAAAAACGCAACGAGATATTCCAGATGGCGATGCTGGAGCCGCGGCTGGCGATCCTGGACGAGACCGATTCGGGCCTCGACATCGATGCGCTCAAGACCGTCGCCGACGGCGTCAACGCACTGCGTTCGCCGGACCGGGCGATGCTTGTCATCACCCACTACCAGCGTCTGCTCGACTATATCGTGCCCGACCGGGTCCACGTGCTCTCCGGCGGGAGGATCGTCAGGTCCGGCGACGCCGCGCTCGCGCACGCTCTCGAGGCCGACGGCTACGCCTCCCTCGTCGGCGAGACGGCGGATGCCTGAGGGGCGCCCGATGGGGGCGGCGGCGGATATCGACCGTTTCGCCCGGGCGTTCGCGGCGGCCGGCGCCGGGCTCCCGGGGCGGGGCGATGCGAATGTCGTGCGGCTGCGCGAAGCGGCGATGGCGCGCTTCGCCGCTGTCGGCATACCCGACCGGCGGCGCAACGAAGGCTGGCGCTACACCGACCTCCGTCGGCTCGACCGGATCGACCTCGAAAGCTTGGCGGATGCCGTCCCCGGCGAGACCGCGGCGGCGCTGCCCGCCGTCCTGTCGACGATGGACGCCCACCGCATCGTCTTCGTCGACGGCCGTCATGACGGCATCTTGCCCGCGGACGCCAGGTGCGATGTGCTGTCCGCCCGGCTCTCGAACGGACACGCCGACGCGGCCATGCTCCTCGGGTCCGGAATGGCCGAATGGAACGGGGCGGGGCAGGACGGGCTTGCGGCGCTCAACGCTGCGATGACGCGCGACGGGCTGGTGCTCGACCTGCCGGCGGGGACCGTGCTCGACAAGCCCGTCCTCGTCGTTCATTTGACGAGCGGCCGGCCCGGCGTGGTCCACCCGCGCAGCGTATTGCGGGTCGGTGCGGGCGCCAAGGCGGATCTGGTCGAGGTGTTTCTCGGCCGCGCGGGCGGCCCCGGCTGGACCAACGCGGTGCTCGAAGGTGCTGTCGCGGAAGGCGGCCGCCTGAACCATCTCACGCTGATCCGGCATGGCGAGGGCGCGGTGCACACCGGCCGGGTGACGATGGATGTGGCGCGCGATGCGGGTTACGCGGCGCAGACATTGACGGCCGGCGGCAGGATCGTCCGCAACGAGTCCGTCGTGCGGCTGTCGGAAACCGGGGCATCGTGCAGCCTTTCCGGGGCGGCGCTGGCCGACGGGCGGCGTCATGTCGATCACACCAACGAGATCGTCCACGCGGCCCCGCATACCGACAGCGGGCAGGTGTTCCGCAACGTGGTCGACGACAATGCCCGCTCGGTCTTCCAGGGCCGCGTTGTCGTCGAGCGCGACGCGCAGAAGACCGATGCCCGGCAGTCGAGCCGCAGCCTCCTGCTGGCGCCCGGCGCGGAGGCGTCCAACAAGCCGGAACTCCGCATCTTCGCCGACGACGTGAAGTGCAGCCACGGAGTGGCGGTGGGCGATCTCGACGGCGATGCGCTGTTCTATTTGCGCGCCCGCGGCATCGACGAGGCCGAGGCGCGCGCTCTTCTGACCCGCGCCTTCGTTGCCGATCTGTCGGCGCTGCTGCCGGTCGCCGCTGCACGGCCGGCGGTGGAGGAAACGCTCGACTCCTGGCTCGGCCGTGCGGTCGGTAAAGGTGGTTGAAATGACGGAAGGAAACGGCGTCTACGACGTCCAGGCGATCCGCCGGGACTTCCCGATTCTGGGCGCGAATGTTTACGGAAACCCGCTCGTCTACCTCGACAACGGCGCGAGCGCGCAGAAGCCGAAGGCGGTAATCGACGCCATATCGCACGTCTACGAAGACGAGTACGCCAATGTCCACCGCGGCGTCCATTACATGAGCCAGAAGGCCACCGACGCGATGGAAGCTGCGCGCGAGACGGCGCGCTCCTTCATCAACGCCGGACATGCGCACGAGATAATCTTTGTCCGCGGCGCGACCGAAGGGATCAACCTCGTTGCCTCGAGCTGGGGGCGGGCCAATCTCGCTGCCGGCGACGAGATCGTCCTGTCGGTGATGGAGCATCACTCGAACATCGTCCCCTGGCAGATCGCGGCGCGGGAAACCGGCGCCGTCATCCGGGTTGCGCCGATCACCGACGAGGGCGTGCTCGATATGGACGCGCTGGAGGATCTGATCGGCCCGCGGACTAGGATGGTCGCGATCACCCACGTGTCGAACGCGCTCGGCACGGTGGTCCCGGTGGACGAGGTGATTCGCCTCGCCCGCCGGCATGGCGCGCTGGTGCTGCTGGACGGCTGCCAGGCGGTGCCCCATCTCGGCGTCGATGTGCGGGCGCTCGACGCCGACTTCTACGTTTTTTCGGGGCACAAACTGTACGGGCCGAGCGGGATCGGCGTCCTCTACGGCAAGGAGGCGCTCTTGCGCGCGATGCCGCCGTATCAGGGCGGCGGCGAGATGATCGAGACGGTGACGTTCGAGGAGACCACCTACGCCGACCTGCCGTTCAAGTTCGAGGCCGGCACGCCGCATATCGCGGGCGCAATCGGACTCGGAGCCGCCATCGACTACGTCGCCGGGATCGGGCTTGCGCGCATCGCCGCGCACGAGGCGCAGATCCTCGATTATGCCGCCGGGCAGCTCGGCGCGCTCAATTCGATCAGGCTGATCGGGACCGCGCCTGAAAAGGCCGCGATCGTCTCTTTCGAGGTCGAGGGGGTCCACCCTCACGATGTCGGCACCATCCTGGACCGCGAAGGCGTCGCCGTGCGAACCGGCCACCACTGCGCCCAGCCGGTGATGGACCGTTTTGACGTGGCGGCGACGGTCCGCGCCTCGTTCGGCCTCTACAACACGCACCAGGAGGTGGATACCCTGGTGCGGGCGCTCGGCCGCGTAGGGGAGATTTTCGGCCGATGATCGACCTCAGAAGCCTCTACCAGGACGTCATCCTCGACCATTCCCGGAACCCGCGCAATTCGGGTCCTCTGGAGCCGCACAGCCATGGGGCGAAGGGGAACAACCCGCTTTGCGGCGACCGGGTGAGCGTCTATATGCAGCTTGAGAACGGCGCCATCGGGGACATCATGTTCGAGGCAAGAGGATGTGCGATTTCAGTCGCTTCCGCCTCGATGATGACAGAATTGGTGAAGGGCGCGGCGGTCGGCGAAGCGCGCGCGGTGTTCGAGCGGTTTCACGAGATCATGACCCGGAAAGGCGAGATCGCCGACGACGAGCTGGCGGCGCTCGACAAGCTTGCCAGCCTGATCGGCGTGCGCGAATTCCCGATGCGGATCAAGTGCGCCACGCTTCCCTGGCACACGATGGCCGCGGCGCTCGACGGCGACGACGGCGACGTGACGACGGAGTGATTGCGGAGTACGCGACGATGGATGACAACACCACCGGCATCGAGCCCAACGAGGCTGCGTCCGCCGCTCCCGCGGGCGGGGCCGAAACGCTCAGAAGCGCTGTGATCGAGGCGGTCAGCAGCGTCTACGACCCCGAAATACCGGTCAATATCTACGAACTCGGTCTGATCTACGATGTGATCGTCTCCGAAGGCCGCGACGTCGATGTGCTGATGACCCTCACCTCGCCCATGTGCCCGGTCGCCGAATCGCTGCCGATCGAGGTCGAGTCGCGGGTGCGCGGCATCGACGATGTCAACGATGTCCATGTCGAGCTTACATGGGATCCGCCTTGGACGCCCGAGATGATGAGCGAGACGGCGAAGCTCGAACTCGGGTTCATGTGACGGGGGCGAGCGGGTAGACTCCGCGACGGAGAGGACTGCGATGACCGACCAGGTAATGACCCTGACCGATGCCGCCGCCGACCGCGTGCGGCACCTGATGACCCGGCGCGACGAGCCGGCCGTCGGCCTTCGCATCGGGATCCGGACCGCCGGATGCTCGGGCATGGCCTACCAGATGGAATTCGCCGCCGAACGGAACCCGCTCGACGAGGTGGTCGAGGACAAGGGGGTCACCGTGCTCATCGACGGCAAGGCGCTGATGTTCCTGATCGGCACCGAGATGGACTATGTCGAGGACAAGCTGCAGTCCGGGTTCGTGTTCAACAACCCGAACGAGAAAGGGCGCTGCGGCTGCGGCGAGTCGTTCCACGTCTAGATGCCGAGGGTCTATTCCATCGACGGGGTGATCCCCGTCGTCCATCCCACCGCCTTCGTTCACGAGACCGCGGTCCTGATCGGCGACGTGATCGTCGGGCCGGGCTGCTATGTCGGGCCGTGCGCCAGCCTGCGCGGCGACTTCGGCCAGATCCGCATGGGCGAGGGGTCCAACATTCAGGACAATTGCTCCGTCCACTGCTACGCCGGCGGCGAGACAGTCCTCGGCGACGATGTCTCGATCGGCCACGGCGCCGTCCTGCACGGCTGTGCGGTCGGCGATCAGGCGCTGGTCGGGATGAACGCCGTGGTGATGGATGGGGCGACCATCGGCGTCCATGCCATCGTCGCCGCGCTCGCCTTCGTCCGCGCCGGTTTCGCGGTTCCGGAGAGAACCATTGTCGCCGGCACGCCGGCCCGGATCGTCCGCGAGATCGCCGACAAGGAGACCGGCTGGATGGTCGAGGCCAACGCCGATTACCACCGCGCGCGCGAACGTTCCTGGGCGTCCATGGAGCGGGTGGAAGCGCTGCACCGCATCGACCGCACGGGACCGAGGTTGACCATCGCGGGTTCCAAACCGCTCAATCAGGCGCGCGAAGGCTGACCAACCCGCCCGCCGCCGGGAGACCGGAAAATGGCGTCCGGAAATGTTCTCGACCCGCAGACGGCGCGGGTGCTTGCCGACCTGGAAGGGCCCGGCGTACCGCGGGTTGCCGACCTGTCCCCGGCCGATGCCCGCCGCCATATCGAGGCCTTCGTGCGCAAGTGGGATCTCGATCCCAGGCCGCCTGTCGGCGCGGTCGAGGACCTGACGATCCCGGCGAGCGGACCCGACCGGGAAATCCCCGCGCGGCTGTACCGCCCGGCCGCCGCGGAAGGAGCGCTGCCTCTGGTCGTCTTCTTCCACGCCGGCGGCTACGTGTTCGGCAGCATCGCGACGCACGAGAGCTTCTGCCGACTGATCGCCGCCGGCGCGGGGTGCCTGGTCCTTTCGGTCGATTACCGCCGCGCGCCGGAGCACAAGTTCCCGGCGGCGCACGAGGACAGTTATGCGGCAACCGCCTGGGCGGCGGCCTGCGCAAGCGATCTCGGCGCCGATGCGGCCCGTCTCGCGGTCGCCGGCGACTCTTCCGGCGGAACGCTCGCGATCGGCGTCTGCCAACTGGCGCACCGCCGCGGCGGGCCGGCGGTGGCGCACCAGTTTCTGTGGTATCCGGGCACCGCGGGCGGCCCGGAGACCGAGTCGATGCGCACACTCTCGGAAGGTTACTTCCTCACCTCGGGGCTGATGAAATGGTCGATGGCCCACTACCTCAACGACCCGTCGGAGGCGGTCGATCCGCTGGTCGCGCCGATGAAGCTCGGCGATTTCTCCATCTTGCCGCCGACCTGGCTGATGACGGCCGGCTTCGATCCGAGACGCGACGACAACCTGGCTTTCGTCGATGCTCTCGCCGCCGCCGGAGTGCCCGCGGCCTCCCGCGTCATCGACGGAACCATCCACGGCTTCATGTTCATGCTGGGCGGGATCGATCTGGCGATGGAGGCGGTGAAGGAATCGGCGGCCTGCATCCGCGCTGCGTTCGCATGATCCGGGCGGACGGCGCCGCGGCGTGCAGCAGAGCCGCCGCGTAGAGCGAGCCGCCGTGTTGCGCTCTCTCCGGGATCGCCCTACAAACCGGTCGCACGGGCGGGGCGTGGCGCAGTCTGGTAGCGCACCTGCTTTGGGAGCAGGGGGTCGCAGGTTCGAATCCTGCCGCCCCGACCAACGGGGATGAACAGACGGCCGCGGGGCAGTTCATGACCGATGTGAAGATTTACCGGCCGGCCAAGGCCGCCACCCAGTCCGGTCGCGGGCGCTCCACCAGATGGGTGCTCGAATATTCCACCGAGGCCGCGCAACGCCGCGACTCGCTCATGGGCTGGTCCGGGCGGGGCGACACCCGCCGTCAGATCCGCCTCGAGTTCGACAGCGAGGAAGCAGCCGTCGGGTTCGCCGCACGGCACGGGCTGAGCTACACGGTGGAGCCGGCGCGCGAACGCCGCGTGCGGGCCAGGAGCTACGCCGACAATTTCCGCTACGGGCGCGAGAGCAACTGGACCCACTGACCGGCGGCGTCTGCATCACATCCCGGCAAGCCCGTCGAGCGCGCGGCGGAGAACACGCCGGCCCTGTTCGAGGACGCGCTCCTTCCAGCCGTCTTCGTCGGGAAACAGCCGCTTGCGGATGTCCGCCTTGATCGCACGGCCCTGTGCGCTGTCGATGTCTCCGTGGATGTGGAGCCAGTTATCCGCCTGGAGCGCGTGCAGGACCTCGCGTACCGGATAGGTGCCGAACTCCAGTGTCGCGCTGATGACATCCGCTCCCCGGGCGGCGTCCCGCACCGCGCGCGCGATGACACCGACCAGCGGCGCAGAGGACGATGTACCGGCGGAGGGAGAAGTGAGCAGGTCGCCGTACCAGGCGCGCAGCCGCCGGCCGTTCGGGGTCGACGGGCTCGCGCCGGCGATCATCTCCGCATCACCGTATCCGCCGAGGCCCGTATGCAGATCGATGAAGGCGATGCGATGCGACCCCGTCACGTGCCTCTCCAGGATCGCGCGAAACGTCGCGTTCGACCATGTCGGCCGCCGCCCGCCGTAGAAGATACCGTTGGCGTGGTCGTATTGGCCGCGGGTCACTGCGGCCTGGAGCGCGAAGGCGCCGTGTTCCCCCGCATAGGCATCGAGCGAGCGTTCGAGCTCGGCGAGCGTCGCCTCGTCCCAGCGTGCGGGGCAGAGGAGTGCATGGAGCGCATCGTAAGCCGGATTGGCGGGATGAGTGCCGTCGTGGTCGAGGAAATTCCGGTTGAGGTCGACATTGTCCTCGGTCACGCGGCGCAGCCACGCAAAGCCGTGCGGGTTGATGGCGTGGACCATGACGATGCGCACGTCGTCCGGGAGCGCAGGCCTCTCGGCGAGAAAGGCGATCTGCACCGCGGAACCGGCAAACGCCTCGACACCGTGGGTCCCGGAATTGACCAGCAGCACCCGCCCGGCGTCCGGCGGGCCGAGCAGCGCCGCATCGGTCGTCAACGGTGCGCTGCCGCCCGGCGGGCCGGCCGGGTTGACATGGTCCTCGAGCGAAGCGCCGGCGGCCTGCGCGGCCGCGCGGAACTTGTCCCGCGCTGTCCGGTAGTCGGGCGAGAACGCCGAGAGATCGGTCGGGGCGGGCATCGGGTTCTCCCGGACGGGTTGCAGGGGGTGCGGAAACCGCGCCCCTGTTGTAAGAGAGGGTGCGGTCGGCTGCCGATCGGGGCGCCCGTAGCTCAGCCGGATAGAGCAGCGGACTTCTAATCCGCAGGTCGGAGGTTCGAATCCTCCCGGGCGCGCCAGTTCTCCCTACGCTTCGGGGGCGGTTCGGGCGGGCGGGAAGCCTGGCGGCGGTGGATCGCGAGGCTCCCGCGCCCAGTACCGCCTATTTCCGCGTTGCTTCCGCCGCTGCTTTGATGAGCTTGTACATCGGCGCGATCTTCGGGTTCTTGCCGAGAAACTCATCGCCCAGAGGGCGCGTTCGGCGGAACAGTTCGGCCCGGTCGGCGGCCGTCGGCTCGGTCAGGACACCGCCTTTCTCGACCCACAGCTTCTCCCATTTCTCGGTGACCTCGATCGCGATCTTGCCGGTGATATCGCCCATCTCCTTGCCGATATCGGCGATCGCCGCCCGGTGTTTCGCCGGCAGGCTGTCGAGCCATTTCTTGTTGAGCCACATGGCACTAGGGATAAAGGCTGATTTTTCGTTGTAGATGTACTTGGCTACCGTATAGAACTTGGACGGCCCCATCACGATGATGCCGCTCCGCACCCCGTCGATCGCGTTGCGCTGGAGCGCCGGCAGGACCTCGGAATAGGGCATCGGAATCCCGGCGGCGCCGACGGTCTTGAGCACCGCCGTTTCCATCTTGGTCGCCAGCACCCGGATCTTCCGACCCTTGAAATCGGCGAGGGTCTTGATCGGCCGCCGCGAGGCCACCGCGGTCGCACCGGCCGACCACGTGTAGTTGCCCACGACGCCAGCATGCGAGGCGAGCGCAAGGAACTTGTCGCGCACGGTCGGATGGTTGAGCGTGCGTTGCTGATGCGCCTGCGAATCGAACAGGGCGGGGGCGTCGGGCGCCTGGAACGCAGGATTGAGGCCGACGAAAAAACCGGGCGGCGAGATAAAGCATTCCTGGGTGCCCAGTTGGACGCCCTCCACCTGGCGCGGGATCGTTCCGAGCTGGGCGAGCGGGAAGATACGGACATCGACCGCGCCCCCGGTTTGCGCTGCGACCTTGTCCTTGAATATCTCCGCCGACCGGTGCTGGGAATCGTTGACCGTGACGAAGCCGCATTTCATGTCGTACTTGGTTTCGGCGTTCGCCGCCGCGCCGGCCAGGACAGAGGCCGCTGCGGCTGCCGCGAGGACCCGGACGGTTCTGCCGCTGGTTCCCGTTTTCATCGCAAGTCTCCCCGATTTGGCTTGCCGCCGCCGGCGCGCCGCACCCCGGGCCCGGCGGACCGGCCGTTCGGCAAGTCTAGCGCCTTGCAGGGCTTTGCGGTAACGCGGTTCTGCGCCTGCACTCACCCGTCTGCGAAGCGGTACTCGAAGCGATCTCCGTCCGAGATCACGCGGCCCGCCGTCGGCCCCGGAAAATGGCACGGCACGACCAAGGTGTCGCTGTCGGCCACCGATTCGAGGATCGTTCGCCGCGACCGGTTGGACATGTCGCTGTCCCAGCAGAAACACGAGTGCCAGGATGGCTCGCGGCATTGCAGCGCGTGATGCATCAGGTCGCCGGTGAACAGCGCGCGCCGTCCGCCCGACCGCAGGTTGACGCAGACATGGCCCGGCGAATGGCCCGGCGTCGGCGTCAACCAGATCGAATCGTCGAGTGCGAAGTCGTCGTCGACGAGGAGAGCCTGTCCCGCCTCGACGACCGGCAGACAGGAATCGCGCCACACATCGCCCGGTGGCTCCGCGCTCCGTTGCGTCTCGGCGGCCCAGAAATCGTATTCGCGTTTGCTGAAGATATATCTCGCGCGCGGGAAGGTCGGCACCCAGCGTCCGTTCACCAGGCGCGTGTTCCACCCGCAATGATCGACGTGGAGATGGGTGCAGAAGACATAGTCGATGTCATCGAATCCGAGGCCGAGCGCGGCAAACCCGTCGAGCCAGGGCTGCTTGGGATAGTCGAGCTTGGCCCCCCGGTTGGGCTTGTCTTCGCCGACGCAGGTGTCGATCAGGATCGTGTGACGGCGGGTCCGCAGCACGAACGTCTGATAGGTGATCACCAGCAAGTCCTGCGCCGCGTCGTAGACGAAGTCGGGCAGGCCGCGCAGGTGGCGGTCCACGAGGCTGCGCTCGGCGCTCGGGAACATCGCCAGCGGGTTGCGCCATGCGCCGTCGCGTTCGACGATGCTGGCGATTTCGACATCGCCGATCCCGATTCTGTCCATTACGCCTCTCCGGCCGGCTTCGGTTTGCGCCGCCCCTCGCGGTAGGCGACGTAGCCGGCGCTAACGCAGATCATGGCCCCGCCGATCCAAGTCATCGCATCGGGCGTTTCGCCGAAAACGAAATAGCCGATCAGCGCCGCCCATACCAGCCGGACATAGTCGACCGGGGACACGAGGCTGGTATCGCCCTCCTTGAGGGCCTGGTTGAGAAACAGGTGTCCGGTGGTCCCGAGCGCCGCCAGAACGAACAGGGTGAGGTACTGTTCCGGGGCAGGCCAGGTCCAGAACGGCAGCGCGGCCAGGAACGACATGGGCGTGAGGACGATCATCATGTAGGCGGTGATCGTGATGCTGGATTCCGTCCTTGTCAGCGTCTTGATGACCAGCATCGCCAGCGCCCACAGAAGCGCCGCTACGACCGTGAGGATCGGGCCGAGCCCGATCTCTCCGAACCCGGGACGCAGGATGACGAGAGCGCCGAGGAAACCGAAGCCGATCGCTGCCCAGCGTATCGGCCCGACTTTCTCGCCGAGGATGAAGACGGCGAGCACGCTCGCGAATATCGGCGCGGTGAAGGTGAGGGCGGTCACGTCGGCGAACGGCGCGATGGTGATCGCGTAGAAGAAGCAGAGCATGGAGACCAGGTTGAGGATCCCGCGCAGCGCATGCACCCGAAGCTTGCGCGTTCTCAGCGGCGCGATCCCGTAGCGAAAGAGAATCGGCGCGAGGAAGACGAGGCCGAACAGATTGCGGAAGAAGGCGACCTCGAAGGGGTGCAGCCCTTGCGCCACGTGCCGGATCATGGCGTGCATGGAGGTGAAGGCGACAGTCGCCATCAGCATCATTGCCATGGCGCGGAGCGTGGTGCTCCCGGTTCCCGTGACCGCGGTCAACCGTATTCGCGGAGTACGTGGCGGGCCATCGCCATCTTCAGGATCTCTTCCGGCCCTTCGGTGATCATGAACGAACGGAGGTCGCGCCACAGCTTCTCGATCGGAAGGTCGGTCGTCAGCCCGATCCCGCCGTGGATCTGGAGGCAGCGGTCAGCGGCCGTGAAGCCCGCGCGGTCGCCGACATACTTGCACATGTAGGACTGGTAGCGGATGTCCTCGCCCCGGTCGTAACGGGCGGCGGCGTCGTAGACCATCAGCCGGAGTTGATGCAATTCCGTGTAGGTGTCGACCAGCATCCACTGCACCGCCTGGCGGTCGGCCAGCGGCTGGCCGAACGTCACCCGCTGTTTCGCATACGAGGCGCCGAGTTCGAGGCAGCGCTCCATCGTACCGATACCGAGCGAGCCGTGGCGCATGCGCCCGAAGGTGATCCAGTTCTGCGCCATGCGGAAACCGTCGCCTTCATTGCCGACCAGGTTTTCCGCCGGGACCCGGACATCGTGGAAGCCGATCTCGCACGGCCGGTCGTCCATCACCGTTTCCTGGCGACGGATCACCTCGACGCCCGGCGTGTCCATGTCGACGAGGATGCAGGAGATGCCGCCTCGCGCGCCCTTTTCGCGGTCGGTGACGCAAATGACCTGGGCGAAATCGGCGGTGTCGCCGCCGGTGACGAAGCGCTTCATTCCGTTGATCACGTATTCGCCGCCGTCGCGCACGGCCGTGGTTCTCATACTCGCCGGATCGCCTCCGGCATCCGGTTCGGTCTGGCAGAAGGCGGCGGACTTCTCGCCGCGAATGCAGGGCCAGAGATACGCGTCCTTCTGGTCGTCGCGCAGGAACTGCAGCAGGATCGGACTCACATCGGGGCCGAATATCCAGGGCTTGCGCCGCGGGAACGCGATGGTGCGGCCGGTCTCCTCCCACACCAGGGCGCGGGCCAGCAGCCCGAGCCCCATGCCGCCGTATTCCTCGGGGATGTCGATCATCCAGATTCCGAGGTCGCGCGCCCGGGCTTCCAGCTTCGCGCGGACCTCGGGCACCATCAGGTGGCCGTCATAGGCGTCGCGCTCGATCGGGATGACCTCGTTGTCGATGAAGCGCCGGAGCGCGTCCTTCATCATGCGGAGCTCTTCGGGCAGCTCGAAATCCATGATCCCAGTCCTCCGGGGCGCGCGGCAGATTCCGTTCGACAGTAAGCGGCGGCCCCGACCACCGGTCAAGGCGGGGAGGCTCGACTTCTGCCGCCGGAGAGCTAGAGTCCGGGGCCGAGGACAGGCAGCGGAGGCGGTCATGGGCATGCTGATCGAAGGCGAGTGGATCGACGACGACGCGAAATATCGCAACCCGGAAGGCGGTGCATTCGTCCGCGCGGAGTCGATTTTCCGGTCGTGGATCGCCGCCGACGGATCGTCGGGTTTCGCAGCCGAGCCAGGCCGCTACCACCTGTTTCTCGCACCCAACTGCCCGTGGGCCCACCGGACGCAGATCGTCCGACACCTCAAGGGTCTCGAGGACATGATCTCGATCAGCCTGTCCGATCTGCCGCGGACGCGGAGCTGGGCCTATTCGGAGGGCATCGGCCGCGATCTCGTGCCGGTGGACGGGATCTTCGAACTGCACCAGGCCTACGTTTCTGCCGATCCCGGCTACACCGGGCGGGTGACCGTGCCGACCCTGTTCGACAAGAAGCAGTGGACGATCGTCTCCAACGAATCGTCAGAGATCGTGCGCATGCTGAACACCGAGTTCGACCATCTCGGCGCGACTCCGCTCGACCTTTACCCGGAGGATCTGCGGCCCGAGATCGACGCCTTCAACGACCGCATCTACGCGACGGTCAACAACGGTGTCTACCGGACCGGTTTCGCGAAGACGCAGGAGGCCTACGAGGAAGCCTGCCGCCGCCTGTTCGAGACCCTCGACTATCTCGATGACGTGCTCGGCGAACGGCGCTACCTCTGCGGCGAGCGGCTGACCGAGGCCGACTGGCGCCTCTACCCCACCCTGGTCCGGTTCGACGTCGTCTATCACGGCCACTTCAAGTGCAACCTGAGGCGGATCGAGGACTATCCCAACCTGTCGAACTATCTGCGCGAACTCTACCAGTATCCGGGGGTCGCCGAGAGGACGGACATCCCCGGCATCAAGCGCGGCTATTACGCCGACATGAAGCACGTCAACCCGACCGGGATCGTTCCTCTCGGCCCCGAGATCGACCTCGGCACACCGCACGACCGGGACCGGCTGCGCAAGGCGGCTTGAGGGCTCGCGCTTGGGGCGGCCTACCGGCCGCGGAAGGCGGGGAAACCGGGGTAGCGGTCCGCGTGATCGTCGTCGAAGCCCGGCATGCCGGGCTTCGTCAGGCATCCCTTCGGCGGCGCATAGCTGTCGATGCGCCGGGCCGGGCGCTCGTGCCACTGGATGTTGAAGGCCGCGAGCTTCGGAAAAAAGCAGAGGCTCCCGTAGGGCAGGTGGTCGTGGACGAACCAGGCCAGCGGCCGCCAGTCGCCGGTCTCCCGGTAGCGGTCGGCAAACCACGGGATGACGATGCATGCCGTGGCTCCCATGCAGCCGTCCGCATCGCGCCGGTCCCAGATATGGCCGGCGCGGCTCGCCGCGTTGGCGGCGCAGTTGAAACCGTGCCGATTGCCGAATCCGTTGACCTCCTCGGATCGGTATCCGGAACGGACCGAGACTGTCCCGAAGGTTTCGCGGAGCGGTTCGAGCAGCGTCTCGCACAGCCGCGTACCCGCGGCGATCGCCAGGTCCGGATCGTCCGGGATGTTGTCCAGTCCGTAAAACGCAGCGATCTCGCTGTATAGGAAATCGCGCATGAAAAACGAGGGCGACAGGCGCACCCGGCCAAGTCCCTCGAGCGCCCTCATCGACCCCGGCCGGCGCACGGACCGCTATCCCCGCGTCCGTTCCGCCGCCGCCTTCATGTCCTCCAGGAGTCGTTCCACCGTCGCCCGGGGCAGGTCGCGGGTGATGAAGACGATGCGGCTCCGGGTATCTCCGTCGGGCCATTCGGGGAGCCGGGCGGGGTCGTGGAACAGGTGCTGCACGCCGTGGATCGCGATCGGCTTGTCCTGCCCGGCGACGTTGACGATCCCCTTGATACGGAGCAGCTTGTCCCCGTGGGCCGCGATCAGCGCACGGATCCAGGCGACGAAAGGCTCCCAGGCGAGCGGTTCGTCGTAGCGCAGGCAATAGGCCCGGATGGTGTCGTCGTGGCGGTTGACGTCGTGCCCGCCCCCGTCCGGGTGATGATGGTGATGCCCGTCTCCGCCGTCCTCTCCATAGGCTTCGTCGCGCAGCCAGCGCTGCACGTCGAGGCTCTTGCTCACCGGGTCGTAGAGACCGGTATCGAACAGGGCGTCCGGCGAGACCGCGCCGTGTTCTGCGCGGACGATCGAGGCGCCCGGGTTGAGCGCGCGCAGGTTGGCCTCGAGCGCCCGGAGCGCGTCTTCCCCGGCGAGATCGGGTTTGGTGACGACGATCCGGTCGGCAACCGCCGCCTGCTTGACCGATTCCCGGTGACGGCCGAGCTGGAGGGCGCCGTTGACCCCGTCCACCGCGGTCACCACGCCGTCCAGGGCGTAATGCTCGGCGATGATCCGGTCGGTCATCAGCGTATGGATGATCGGCGCCGGATCGGCGAGCCCGGTGGTCTCGATGAGGACCCGCGCGAAGGCCGGAACCTCACCCCGCGCCCGCTTGACGAACAGCTCTTGCAGAGCGCGCGCCAGATCGCCGCGCACGGTGCAGCAGAGACAGCCGGCGTTGAGCAGCACGGTGTCGTCGTCGATCCGCTCGATCAGGTGATGGTCGAGCCCGATCTCGCCGAACTCGTTGATCAGGACAGCCGTTTCCGCCATCCGGGGGTGCTTCAGCAACGCATTGACAAGTGTGGTCTTTCCGGCGCCGAGAAAGCCCGTGAGCATGGATGTCTGGACGATGTCCCCGCTCTCGGGAGGGCGTTCCGCGCCGGTCATTTTCCGTAGAGCTCGGCAGGGTCGGTCACGACCCCGGCGACGATGGCGAGACCGTCGCTGCGGGCCGCGCGAAAGAAGCAGCTTCGCCGTCCGGTGTGACAGGCGACGCCGGTCTGGTCGACCGCAAGCAGCAGGGTGTCGCCGTCGCAGTCGACTTTGAGTTCGACCAGTCTCTGAACTTGACCTGATGTCTCACCCTTGCGCCATAACCTTTTGCGTGAACGGGAGAAATAGCAAACCTTCCCGGTGGAAAGAGTTTCGGCGACCGCGTCCCGGTTCATCCACGCCATCATCAGCACTTCGCCGCTGTCGTGCTGCTGGGCTATCGCCGGCACCAGCCCGTCGCCGTTCCACGCGATGGCGTCCAGGGCCGCCGAGATGCCTGCCCGGGATACGCCCGCCGATGTTGTCGTTTCGCTGTCGCCGGTCATGCGATGCCGCCGGTCACCGCGCCGCGTTCAGCCGGGCGAAGCCGCGTTCGAGGTCGTCGATCAGATCGTCGGTATCCTCGAGCCCTGCATGGATGCGGATCGTCGGGCCCTCGTCCCACACGGTCGCCGAGCGGATCGCAGCCGGGTTGGTGGGCAGGATCAGGCTCTCGAAGCCGCCCCAGCTCGCGCCCATCGAGAATAGATTCATGCCGTCGAGCATCGCCGCGAGGGCCGATTCCGGGGCCGGGTTGAGGACCACCCCGAACAGCCCGCAAGCGCCCCGGAAGTCCCGTTTCCACAGCGCGTGTCCCGGGTCTTCGGGAAGGGCGGGGTGGAGGACCCGCTTGACTTCCGGGCGGTCCTGAAGCCAGCGGGCGAGCGTGAGCCCGTTCCGGTGGTGCTGGCGAAGCCGTACCGGGAGGGTGCGCAGCCCGCGCAGCGCGAGGTAGACGTCGTCCGGCCCGCAGGCGGCGCCGAGATCGGCGGCGGACTGGCGGATTTTCGGCCACAGGGCTTCGGTCGTGGTGATCGCACCCATCATCACGTCGGAATGGCCGACGATGTACTTGGTCGCCGCCTGCACCGAAACGTCGACACCGTGTTCGAACGGCTTGAACAGGACGCCGGCGCTCCACGTGTTGTCGATAACGACCACGGCGCCGGCCGCGTGCGCCGCATCGGCGACGGCCGGGATGTCCGTCATCTCGAAGGTCAGCGAGCCCGGCGACTCGACATAGACGATGCGGGTGCGCTCGCCGGCCAATCCGCCCACCCCGCCGCCGATGGACGGATCGAAATAGGTGGTTTCGACCCCGAAGCGGCCGAGAAAAGAATCGCAGAAACGCCGCGCCGGACCGTAGACATTGTCCGCCATCAGGATGTGGTCGCCGGCCTCGACGAAAGCGAGGATGGCAGCGTTGATGGCAGCGAGACCGGACCCCAGGCAGACCGCCCGGTCGCCGCCTTCGGTGGCGGCCACCGCTTCCTCCAGCGCCGTGTGGGTCGGGGTTCCGTGCCGTCCGTAGGTGTAGACCCCGGCTTCGAAACGCCGGTCGCGCGCGCTGCGCATCGCGGCCACTGTCGGATGGGTGATCGTCGAGGCGTGATAGACTGGCGGGTTGACGATGCCGAAATTGGCCTCGGGATCGCGCCCCGCCGTGGTGATGACTGTGTCTTCTTTCATGTCCCGGCAACGTGGGGTGGTAAAGGGCCGCGCATCCTGCCAGCCGGACCGGGGCGGCGCCAGCCGGAACTTCAGGTTTCGACCGGCGTATCGGCGCGCATTCCCCATTCCGACCACGATCCGTCGTAGACGGCAACCTCGTCCTGGCCGATCAGGTGAAGGCCGAAGGCGAGCAACGAGGCGGTGACCCCCGACCCGCAGGTGGTCGTGACCGGCCGGGAGGCATCGATACCCGCACTGTCGAACAGCGCGCGCAGTTCGGCCGGCGGCCTGACGGTTCCCGTTTCCGGGTCCACCAGGCGGGAGTAGGGGAGGTTGCGGCTGCCCGGGATGTGACCGGACCGGCACCCCGGCCGCGGCTCGGGCTCCGCGCCGGAAAAGCGGGCGGCGGATCGGGCGTCGAGAATTTGCATGCCGCCGCGGTCGAGGCCGGCGAGAATCCGTTCCAGATCGCAGACGCGCTCGGGGCGGGGCCGGGCGGCGAACGGTTCCGCGGCGCGCCGCGTTGCCGCCGGCCCTGCTTCGGTCGATCTGCCTTCGGCGGTCCATTTGCCGAGACCGCCGTCGAGGATCGAGACCGCATCGTGGCCGAAATAGCGCAGCATCCACCACGCCCGGCCGACGGTCATCATGCCGACCCGGTCGTAGACGACGACCCGTGTCGAAGCGCCGATGCCGAGCTCGTCCATCCAAGCGGCAAACTGCGCCGGGGCCGGCGCCATGTGGGGTCTCGGGTCGGCCTGGTCGGCGATGCCGTCGATGTCCCAGAACGCCGCCCCCCGGATGTGCCCGCGCTCGAATTCGGCGCGGCCCGACCGGCCGTCGTTCGGCAGGTACCAGGTGGTCTCGACGACGCGAACGCCGGAATTGTCGAGATTGGCGTCGAGCCATTCGGTCGATACCAGGGCGCCCGGTTCCGGCATGAAGCGATCTCCCGTCTCGCCGCCGCTCCGATTCGCGGCGCGGGCGAAGTCTACACCGCCGCCCCGCGCCGGCGAAGGGCTGCGGCGGTCCGGACCGGGCCGCGGCCCCGCCCGGTTGTCCGTTGCGCCGGGCGGCGACATATTCCCTGCATGGACGACTATCTGGTCAAACCCGACCCCGGCGATGCGCGGCTCACCGAGCGCGTTCCGGGCGTCGATCAGGACGGCATGGCGATCGAGACATCGGTCACCGTGGAACGGCCGCTGACGCTGTTTCTCAACAGCCAGGAGATCGTCACCCTGATGACGATCGGCGATTACGTCGATTGTCTCGCGGTCGGCTATCTCGTCAACCAGAACATGCTGCGCGGCGGCGATACGGTGACCGGCGTCGATTACGACGAGGAGATCGAGACCGTCGTCGTCCGCACCGAGCACGAGACCAATTTCGAGGAGCGGCTTCGCAAGCGGACGCGAACCTCCGGCTGCGCCCTCGGCACCATCTTCGGCGACGTTATGGAGACGTTCGAGGAAGTCGTTCTCGATCCCGACGCGGTCATCAGGACATCGTGGCTCTACGCGCTCGCGAAGGCGATCAACACCACGCCCAGCCTCTACCTCGAGGCCGGGGCGATCCACGGCTGCGTCCTCTGCGAGAAGGACCGGCCGCTGATCTACATGGAAGATGTCGGCCGCCACAACGCAGTCGACAAGATCGCCGGCTACATGCGGCTCAACGGCATCGCGCCGGAAGGCAAGATGTTCTACACGACGGGCCGCCTGACCAGCGAGATGGTGATCAAGACGGTGCAGATGAGGATCCCGATCCTGGTCTCCCGTTCGGGCTTCACCGCCTGGGGGGTCGAACTGGCGCGCCAGGCCGACCTCACCCTGATTGGCCGCGCCAGGGGGCGGCGTTTCATCGCGCTCGCGGGCGAACGCCGGATCGTCTACGACGCCGACCCGAAGGCGGTCGGCGACGAACCGGCGGGGGTTCAGCGCAAGGCGGGGCGCGCCGGATGAGAACGCCGTGGAGTTGACGCTGGCATGGCAGGGCCCCGTCGGTGCGGGGCTGTTTCCCGACGACGGCGAAGCGCTCGAGGCGCTGCGCGCGCCCGGCGTCTACCTGCGCATCAAGACGTATGCGCGCGGCCGGACAGTCAGCTATGTCGGGCAGAGCCGGGATCTCCTGACCCGGATCGACCAGCACCTGACGGCGATGCTCTCCCTCCAGACGCCGCTGCGCGACGACGGTGCACGGACCGTCTTCGCGGGCGATGCCGGCGCGCGGCTGGCCGCCTACAACGACCTGCGCGGGGCGGCCGGACTCGCGGTGGAGGACGTCCTGCGAACCCGTTTCTACCTTGCGCCCTGCGACGCCGGCTTCGCACCCGACCGGCTCGATCTCGTCGAGGGCGCCCTGAAAGCGAGGCTCGAACAGCGGGTCGCAGCGGGTGCGGGCCTGGCTGCCTGCGAGAATGTGCAGGGAGTCCCGCGCGATCCGTTCGCCGACATCGTCCGGATCGTCCAGGACACGACGGCGCTGGCGCCCGGGGACGCCGGCACGATCGCCCTTTCCCTCGGCGCAGAGCCTATCCTGCTGGACGCCGCCCTGGTCGGGACGGGTCATGCCGAATAGCGTCCCTCGGAGCGCCGTTCGCGCTGGAGGGAGCCGCCGCGCGCGGCCGCCGGTCGCCGGCATCGTGCTCGCAGGCGGGCTGTCGCGGCGGATGGGCGGCGGCGACAAGGCGCTCCGTACGCTTGCCGGACGCTCGATCCTGGCGCATGTGATCGCGCGCGCCCGACCGCAGGTCGATGCGCTCGCCCTCAACGCCAACGGCGATCCGGCCCGGTTCGCCGCGACCGGCCTTCCGGTCGTTCCCGATACCGTGGATGGCTACGCGGGCCCCCTGGCCGGTGTGCTCGCCGGGCTGGAATGGGCGCGCGGCCGCGATCCGGGATGCCCCTATGTCGCGAGCTTTGCCTGCGATGCGCCGTTCCTGCCGACCAATCTGGTGGACCGGCTGTGGCAGGCGATGGAGGAGGGCGGGGCCGAAATAGCGTGCGCGCGGTCAGGCGGGCGCGAACACCCGGTCTTCGGTCTCTGGCCGGTGGCGCTCGCCGGCGAGTTGCGAGCGGCCCTGGTCGAGGAAGGTGTCCGCAAGGTCGATGTCTGGACCGCGCGGTACCGTCTGGTTCATGCTGGATTTCCCGCCGCCCCGGCCGATCCCTTCTTCAACGTCAACCGCCCCTCCGATATCGCCGAGGCCGAGGCGATTCTCGCGGTCTGAGCGCACGGGCGCCGCCGCTCATCCCGCGTATTGCGCGGCAACGATCGAGGCGAGCACCATCCACCCGAACAGCCGGTTCGAGCGGAACTTGGTGAGACAGTCCTTCGGTGCGTCGAGGTCGACGTCGGCCACCTGCCAGACAAGCTGCAACGCCGCGAGGCCGAGGCCCGCATAGAAAATCCAGCCCAGCCCGACAACGTATCCGACGGCGGCAAACAGGGCGGCGGCGATCAGGTAGAAGGCCACCAGCCACGGCTTGCTTCCGAGGCCCAGGCGGCGGGCGGAGGATTTGACCCCGGCGGTGGGATCGTCGCGGCGGTCCTGGTGCGCGTATATCGTGTCGTAGCCGAGCGTCCAGAAAATGCCGCCGGCATAGAGCAGGATCGGGGCCAGACCGATCTCTTCCCGCGCTGCGGCCCAGCCGAGCAGGGCGCCCCAGTTGAACGCGAGACCGAGGACGAACTGCGGCCAGTACGTCACCCGCTTGCTCAGGGGATAGGTGAAAACGAGGACCAGAGACGCCGCGCCTACCGCGATCGCGAACGGCGGGAGCGTCAGGAGGATCGCCAGCCCCGCGGTGAGGAGGAGGGTGAGAAAGACCAGCGCTCCCCGCACCGATACCGCACCGCTCGGCAACGGACGGTCGCGCGTACGGGCGACCTGCGCATCGAACTCGCGGTCGCAGATATCGTTGAAGGTGCAGCCGGCGCCCCGCATCGTCACCGCGCCGATACCGAACAGCGCGAACAGGATGATGTTGTCGCCGGATAGCGGCCGGGGCGAGGCGAAGGCAATCGACCACCAGCACGGGAACAGCAGCAGCCATGTACCGATCGGCCTGTCGAGCCGCGCGAGCCGGGCGTAGGGCCGCGCCGCGGCGGGCAACAGCCGGTCGACCCAACCGCCTCTGGGAATATCGCTCGCGGCGGTATCGTTGACGCCCGACATTGCACTTTGGCTCCCGCACGATTATATCGGCGGCGGTCTATCGTTACGACTTCTTGCAGCGGCGGCGTAATCGACGATGCAGCCAGCAGTCCCGCGAATCCGGCTCTTTCTCGACCAGCCGCTGTCAAGCCGGGCGGCTGCCTCGGCCGACCGCGGCCAGATCCATTACCTGAAGGACGTCATGCGGCTCGGGCCGGGCGACGCGGTCGCCGCATTCAACGGCCGCGACGGGGAATGGCTGGCGCGGATCGAGGCGGTGGAGAAACGCCGCATCGTGCTGCGCTGCGAGCGGCGGCTGGCGCCGCAGCCCGACGGGTCCGATTTCTGGCTCCTGTTCGCACCGCTGAAGCGCGGGCCGGGCGAACTGTTGGCAGGCAAGGCGGTCGAGTTGGGCGCCTCCGCGCTGGTTCCGGCCATCACCGAGCGCACCGCGGCCGGCCGGGTCAACCGCGGGCGCATGCGGCTGCTCGCCATCGAGGCCGCCGAGCAGTGCGGGCGCTGCGACGTGCCGGAAGTCCGCGAAGCCGCGCCGCTTCCCGAAATCCTCGATCGCTGGCCTTCCGGCAGACGGCTCATATTCTGCGACGAAAGCGGGCAGGGGGAGCCCGTCGTCGATTTCCTGACCGGGGCGCGCAGCGCCGGCGCGGGCGGCCCCTGGGCGGTTCTGGTCGGACCCGAAGGCGGTTTCACCGAGGGCGAGCGGGCGCTGCTGCGGAGCCGGCCGTTCGTGGACGCGGTCGATCTCGGGCCGCGGCTGCTGCGCGCCGAGACCGCGGCGATCGCGGCGCTGGTCTGCTGGCAGGCGGTGATCGGCGACTGGCGCTGTCCCCGGCCGGAACGCCCGGCGGCGGCGCAGGGGTAGGGCGCGGACATGGCTGCACCCCCGGCGAGCCAGGGCGCACCGATCGAGGATCGGCGCCAGTTGATCGAATATATCGAGGCGGGCTGCAAACCTCCCGAAGATTGGCGCATCGGCACGGAACACGAGAAGTTCGTCTTCCATCTCGACACCCTGGAGCCGGCGCCCTACGACGGCGCGTGGGGTATCCGCGCCTTGCTCGAAGGGCTGACGCGGTTCGGCTGGGAGCCGGTGCTGGAGAACGGCAACCCGATCGCGCTCGCCAAGTCGGACTGCAACGTCTCGCTCGAACCCGGCGGGCAGCTCGAACTGTCCGGTGCGCCTCTCGAGACCATCCATCAGACCTGCGACGAGGTGCATACCCATCTCGCCGAGGTCAAGGAGGTCGCGGGCGAACTCGGCGTCGGGCTGGTCGGGCTCGGCTTCCATCCGCGCGCCGCCCGGGGCGACATTCCGTGGATGCCCAAGGGCCGCTACAGGATCATGCGCGACTACATGCCCAAGAAGGGCGCGCTCGGCCTCGACATGATGGTTCGGACCTGCACGGTACAGGTCAATCTCGACTTCGAGTCCGAAGCCGACATGGTGCGCAAGCTCCGGGTCGGCCTCGCGCTTCAGCCGGTTGCCACCGCGCTGTTCGCCAATTCCCCCTTCGTGGAGGGCAAGCCCAGCGGCTACTACTCCTACCGCAGCCATGTCTGGGAAGACACCGACCCCGACCGCTGCGGCATCCTTCCCTTCGTCTTCGAGGACGGGATGGGCTTCGAACGCTATGTCGACCACGTGCTCGACGTGCCGATGTATTTCGTCTACCGCGACGGCGCCTATATCGATGCGAGCGGCCAGTCCTTTCGCGACTTCCTAGACGGGCGGCTGCCGGCGCTGCCGGGCGAGAAACCGGTGATGTCGGACTGGGTCGACCATCTGACAACGCTGTTCCCCGAGGTCCGGCTCAAGCGCTTCATCGAGATGCGCGGCGCCGACGGCGGGCCGTGGCGGCGGCTGTGTGCGCTGCCGGCGCTTTGGGTCGGGCTGCTCTACGACCGCGATGCGCTCGATGCGGCGTGCAGCTTGATCGCCGACTGGACCGCCGAGGATCACCGCCGGCTGCGCAGCGAGACCGCGGTCCATGCCCTCAAGACGCCGTTTCGCGGCGGCACCCTGCTCGATGTCGCGCGCGAAGTCCTGCGGATCGCCCATGACGGGCTGAGGGCGCGCGCCCGGCTCGACCGGGTGGGCGACAACGAGACCGGCTATCTCGGGATACTCGACGAGATCGTCCGGCGCGGTTCCTGCCCCGCCGAGCGCAAGCTCGAGCTTTACCACGGGCCGTGGGGCGGCGATATCGACCGCGTTTTCGGAGACTTCGCGTACTGAGGCCCGCGGTCAGGCGGCAGTGCCGCCCACCGTGAGGTTGTCGATCAGCAGCGTCGGTTGACCGACGCCGACGGGAACGCCCTGGCCGTCCTTGCCGCAGGTGCCGACGCCGGGATCGAGGCGGAGATCGTCGCCGATCATCCTGACCCGAGTCAGCACGTCCGGGCCGTTGCCGATCAGCGTCGCCCCCTTCACCGGCGCACCGACGGCGCCATTCTCGATCAGGTAGGCCTCGGAGGCGCTGAACACGAATTTGCCCGACGTGATATCGACCTGCCCGCCGCCGAAATTGACCGCGTAGAGGCCCCTCGGGACGGCCGCAATGATCTCGTCGCGCGACGTCTCGCCCGGCAGCATGTAGGTGTTGGTCATCCGCGGCATCGGCGCATGGGCGAAACTCTCGCGCCGCCCGTTGCCGGTCGAGGCGGTTCCCATCAGTCGCGCATTCATCCGGTCCTGCATGTAGCCGGCGAGGATTCCGTCCTCGATCAGCACCGTGTTCCGGGTGGGCGTTCCCTCGTCGTCGATGCTGAGCGACCCGCGGCGGTCGGCGATGGTCCCGTCATCGACCACGGTGACGCCCGGGGCGGCGATCCGCTCCCCGAGAAGGCCCGAAAACGCCGACGTCTTCTTGCGGTTGAAATCGCCCTCGAGGCCGTGGCCAATCGCCTCGTGGAGCAGGATTCCCGGCCATCCCGGGCCGAGCACGACCGGCATCTCGCCCGCCGGCGCCGATACCGATTCGAGGTTGACCAGCGCCTGGCGCAGCGCCTCGTCCACCTGGGCGCGCCACGCGTCCCCGTCGATATAGGCGTCGTAGGAGGTGCGTCCGCCGACCCCGTGGCTGCCGGTCTCCATCCGATCGCCCTCCGCGGCGACGATGGACACGTTGACCCGGACCAGGGGGCGGATATCCGCGGCGCGCAGCCCGTCGGCGCGAACGATCTGGATCGCCTGCCATTCGCCGGTGATCGAGGCGATCACCTGGACCACCCGGGGATCGCGGCCGCGGGCGTAAGCGTCGATTTCCTGCAAGAGTTCGACCTTGCGCTCGAACGGGATCTCGTTGAGCGGGTTGTCCTCGACATAGAGCGCCGCGTTGGTCGGAGCGGGGCCGGACGCCGCGGTGCCGCCGCGGCCCGACCTGACCGCCTTCACGGTCGCCGCCGCGCGTTCGATGGCGGCTTCGGACAGTTCGGCGGCATGCGCGTAGCCTGTCGCCTCCTCGGCGACGGCCCGCAGCCCGAAACCCTGCGCCGTGTCGAACGAAGCCGTCTTCAACCGCCCGTCGTCGAAGCCGAGCCCCTCCGACTGGCGGTATTCGAGAAACAGTTCGCCGTCGTCTGCCCCGGCGAGCGCGTCCGCGACGATCGCTTCCACCCGTGCGCGGTCCAGCCCGGTGCGGCTGAAGAACAGTTCGTCCGTTTTCGCGAGATCGGCCATGCCGGCGCTCCCCTCAAGGCCGCGCGGCGGGGATCGGGCCGCGCGGTGCTGCTGCTGATTCCCTTAAGATGGCGTTCGCGGGGCGCATTGTCACCCGGTGCGTCGTCACCGGTGCGTCCGCATGGCCGGTCCGGCCGGCCCGTGCTGCCCCGCAAGGGCGGCAGACCGGGGCGAGGCGGGAATTGCATCCCCGGGGGGACACAAAATGCCCGAAAAATGCGGCAGTAATGTTGACCAATGTTTCACGTGAAACATTTTCTTGAGTTTGCGCCGCGTTCTTCACACAGAAGATGAAGAAATGGACGTAGAACGAATCAGGAATCGAGCGCCGCGCCGCGTCGCTGCATCGGGTTGCGCGCCGCGGAATCCGTCGTCGCGCCGCCCCGACAGGGGAATCGGTCTGGACTGCCGTCCCGCCATAGGGGAACTTGTGTTTCGGACGTGCGGTGTGTATCTATCGCGCGATTTCCGGGCCCTTGCAGCGTCTTCTGTGTCGGGACTGTCACCGACGGGCGGCGGCAAGGGGCCGATATCCTGCGGATCATGAGGACCGGGTTCGAATGCCGATGATCGGAGGACGCCTTTTCGCAGCGGGCGCGGCGCTCGCCGCCGCGCTAACCGGCACCGGCGCATGGGCCGCCGCGCCGACGCCGTGGCAACTCGGCCTGCAGCCGGCGGCCACGCCGCTGATGCAGGACATCTCGGACCTGCACGATATCCTCCTGGTGATCATCACGCTGATTACGCTGTTCGTGCTGGCGCTGCTGATCTACGTCGTCTGGAGGTTCGGCGAGAGCCGCAACCCGACGCCCAGCCGCACCACGCACAACACCGTGGTGGAGGTGCTGTGGACCGTCATTCCGGTCGTCATCCTGGTGCTCATCGCGATCCCGTCGTTCAAACTCCTCTACTATTCCGACACCCTGCCCAAGGCCGATATCACGGTGAAGGCCATCGGGCACCAATGGTATTGGAGCTATGAGTATCCCGACCACGGGAACTTCTCCTTCGACGCGGTAATGGTTGCCGACGAGGATCTGAAACCCGGCGAGCCGCGCCTGCTGTCGGTCGACAACCAGGTAGTGGTTCCGGTCGGCAAGGTGGTTCGGGTCCAAGTGACGGCCGACGATGTGCTGCACGCCTGGGCGATTCCGGCGTTCGGCGTCAAGGTGGATGCGGTACCGGGCCGGCTGAACGAGATCTGGTTCAAGGCGGATAAGACCGGCGTCTATTACGGTCAGTGTTCGGAGCTTTGCGGCGTCAACCACGGCTTTATGCCGATCCGCGTCGATGTCGTTACCGAGAAGGAATTCGCCGACTGGCTGGTCAAGGCGAAGAAGGAGTTCGCCGCGGACGAGGGCGATGCGGAGCCGGGGGCGACGGTCGCCGGGCTCCGGTCCGCGCGCTGAGTCGGACGGAGGAACAGGGCAATGAGTGATTCGGCGGCGGCCCACGGCCATCACGAGGACCATCCGACCGGCTGGCGACGCTTCGTCTATTCGACCAACCACAAGGACATCGGCACGATGTACCTTGTGTTCGCCGTCATCGCCGGGCTGATCGGCGGCGCCATGTCCATCGTCTTCCGCATGGAACTGTCCGCACCGGGCGATCAGGTCCTCGGCGGCGACTATCACATGTTCAACGTGCTGATCACCGCGCACGGGCTGATCATGATCTTCTTCATGGTCATGCCGGCGATGATCGGCGGGTTCGGCAACTGGATCGTGCCGCTGATGATCGGGGCGCCGGATATGGCGTTCCCGCGCATGAACAACATCAGCTTCTGGCTGCTGGTCCCGTCCTTCATCCTGCTGCTGGCCTCGCCGTTCTTCGGCGGCGTCGGCGGCGGCTGGACGATTTACCCGCCGCTCAGTTCGGATACCGGACAGCCCGAACCCGCGGTCGATCTGGCGATCTTCAGCCTCCATCTGGCGGGTGCCTCGTCGATCCTCGGGGCGGCCAACTTCATCACCACGATCTTCAACATGCGGGCGCCGGGGATGACCCTGCACAAGATGCCGCTCTTCGTCTGGTCGATCTTGGTGACCGCGTTCCTCCTGCTCCTCTCCCTGCCGGTGCTGGCCGGTGCGATCACCATGCTGCTGACCGACCGCAATTTCGGGACCACCTTCTTCAAGGCAGCGGGCGGCGGCGATCCGATCCTGTTCCAGCACCTGTTCTGGTTCTTCGGCCACCCCGAGGTCTACATCCTGATCCTGCCCGGCTTCGGCATCGTCAGCCAGATCGTGGCGACCTTCTCGCGCAAGCCGGTCTTCGGCTATCTCGGCATGGCCTACGCCATGGTCGCCATCGGTTTCGTCGGCTTCATCGTCTGGGCGCACCACATGTACACGGTGGGGATGGACGTCGACACCAAGGCGTACTTCACCGCGGCCACGATGGTGATCGCGGTGCCGACCGGGATAAAGATCTTCAGCTGGATTGCGACCATGTGGGGCGGGTCGATCCGCTTCGACACGCCGATGCTCTGGGCGGTCGGTTTCATCTTCCTGTTCACCCTCGGCGGGGTGACCGGCGTGGTGCTCGCCAACGCCGGGGTCGATCACGCGCTGCACGACACATATTACGTGGTCGCCCATTTCCACTACGTGCTGTCGATGGGCGCGGTGTTCGCGATCTTCGGCGGGTTCTACTACTGGATCCCCAAGATGTGCGGCAGGCGCTATCCCGAGACGCTCGGCAAGTTCCATTTCTGGATCATGTTCGTCGGCGTCAATCTCACCTTCTTCCCGCAGCATTTCCTCGGCCTCGCGGGCATGCCGCGGCGCATCCCGGACTATCCCGATGCGTTCGCCGGGTGGAACATGGTTTCCTCGCTCGGATCCTACATCTCGGCGGTCGGCGTGCTGGTGTTCCTGTGGATCGTGTACCGGACCTTCACCGCGGGCGAGCGGGTCGGCGAGAACCCGTGGGGCGAGGGCGCAACGACGCTCGAATGGTCGGTGAGTTCGCCGCCACCCTTCCACAGCTACGATGAGTTGCCGCAGATCCGCTAGCGGCAGGCAAGAACCGTGGCCGACCGACCGATCGAGTTGACCGCCGGCGCGGCCGCGATAGAGGGGCCGCGGGTCGGCGATTTCGTCGCCCTCCTGAAACCGCGGGTGATGTCCCTGGTGGTCTTTACCGCGGTCACCGGGCTGGCGCTCGCGCCCGGAGCGCTGCATCCGGTGCTGGCCGTCATCGCGGTGCTCTGTATCGCGATCGGCGCCGGCGCGGCGGGTGCGATCAACATGTGGTACGAGCGCGACCTCGACGCGGCGATGGCGCGCACCTGCGGGCGCCCGCTTCCGGCGGGCCGCATGACGCCGGGCGACGCGCTCGGCTTCGGCGCGGTGCTTGCGGTCGGCGCGGTCAGCGTGATGGCGCTCGCCGTCAACTGGACGGCGGCGGCGCTGCTCGCGCTCACCATCGCCTTCTACGTGTTCGTCTACACAGTCTGGCTCAAGCGGCGGACGCCGCAGAACATCGTCATCGGCGGCGCCGCCGGCGCCTTCCCGCCGATGGTGGGCTGGGCGGCGGTCACCGGCGATGTCGGCGTCGGCGCGATCGCGCTGTTCGCGCTCGTCTTCGTGTGGACCCCTCCGCATTTCTGGGCGCTCTCGCTCTACAAGAAGGACGATTACGCCGCCGCCGGCATTCCCATGCTGCCGGTGGTCGCCGGGCTCGCGGAAACCAGGCGCCAGATCCTGCTCTACGCGTTCATCCTGGTGCCGGTGTCGCTCGCACCGACCCTGCTCGGGGTGACCGGCCTCGCCTACGCCGGGGTCGCGGCGGCGATGGGAATCGTGTTTCTGCGCCTCGCGTGGCGGGTCCGCCGGGCGGATGACGAGAGCGCCGCGCCCAGGCTTTTCGCCTTTTCGATCCTCTATCTCTTCGTGCTGTTTGCGACGATGCTGGCAGAACGCCTCGTCGCCGGCGCTGTCTAGGGCAGGGCGGCGGCGATGCCGCGGCTGAGCGAACAGCACAGGCGCCGCCGGGGCCGCAACATCGCCCTGTTCACGGTGCTGCTCGGGCTGGTTGCGCTGTTCTACGTCATGTCGATCGTGCGCATGGGAGGGGCCTGAGATGGCGCGTGTGCGCGGCCGGCGAAACATCGCGACCGCCGCCGGGTTGATGGCGGTGGTCGTCGCGATGGGCGGGCTCGCCTACGCCTCGGTTCCGCTTTACCGCTGGTTCTGCCAGGTGACGGGTTACGGCGGAACGACGCAGGTTGCCGCGGCCGCCCCGGCGGCGGCGCACGACCGGTCGGTCACCGTCCGCTTCAATGCCGACGTGAATTCGCGCCTGCCGTGGCGGTTTCAGCCGGTCGAGCGCAGCATCCGGGTCAAGCTGGGCGAGGAGGCGCTCGCCTTCTACCGCGCGCGCAATATCGGCGACCGCCCGGTCACCGGAACCGCGACGTTCAACGTCACACCGCTCAAGGCCGGCCCGTATTTTGCCAAGCTGGACTGCTTCTGCTTCACCGAGCAGACCCTTGCAGCGGGGCACAGCGTCGATATGCCGGTCTCGTTCTACGTCGATCCGGAGATGGCGAAAGACCGCAATCTCGACGACGTGAAGACGATCACCCTGTCCTACACCTTCTTCCCGGTACCTGGACGGACCGCAAGCCGGGCCGATCCGCGGACCGCCGCCAACTGAGAGAGGGGCAAGCCATGGCGCCAGCCGATACGGCAGCCGAATACACCCACCACGGCCAAAAGCATCCCTATCATCTGGTCGATCCCAGCCCGTGGCCCGCGGTCGGGGCGACGGCGGCCGGCATGCTGTTTATCGGCGCCGTCTGGTACATGCACGAGGACTCCTGGTGGTTGATGGCGCTCGGCTTCGTCGGCATCGCCGTCACCATGATCGGCTGGTGGCGCGACGTGATCCGCGAGGCCACCTTCGAGGGGCACCACACGCCGATCGTGCAGATCGGCATGCGCTACGGCATGGCGCTGTTCATCGCCTCGGAGGTGATGTTCTTCGTTGCTTGGTTCTGGGCTTATTTCAATGCCGGACTGTTCCCCACCGCGGCGATCGAAAACCTGTGGCCGCCGCCCGACATCGTCACCTTCGACCCGTGGGATCTGCCGTTCCTGAATACGCTTATCCTCCTCATGTCGGGCGTCACCGTGACCTGGGCGCATCACGCGCTCCGGGAAGGCAACCGCCGCCATGTCCTGCAAGGCCTCGGGCTGACCATCGGGCTCGGTATCCTGTTCACCTGCGTACAGGCTTACGAATACAGCCACGCCGCCTTCGCCTTCTCCGACGGTATCTATCCGAGCACCTTCTTCATGGCGACCGGCTTCCACGGCTTCCACGTCCTGGTGGGCACGATCTTCCTGATCGTCTGCTTCTTCCGGGCGTACGCCAACCACTTCACGCCGGATCACCATTTCGGCTTTGAGGCGGCCGCCTGGTACTGGCATTTCGTCGACGTCGTCTGGCTGTTCCTGTTCTGCTGCATCTATATCTGGGGCGCCGGCGCCAACGCGGGGGGCCATTAGACACCGGATGGCCGGGCCCGGCGCATACCCGCCGCGGTCTCCCCTCGCCACCGGCCTTGCCTGCCGCTGCCCCCGCTGCGGCGCGGGGCCGCTCTACGACGGTCTGCTCGCGGTTGCCGACGAATGTGCGGCATGCGGGCTCGACCTGCGGCCGCACGACAGCGGCGACGGCCCGGCGGTATTCGTGGTCCTGATCCTGGGCGCTGTCGTCGTTGCGCTCGCGTTCTGGCTGGAGACCGCCGTCGCACCGCCGATGTGGCTGCACATGGCGGTATGGCCGCCGGCGATCCTCGTCCTTGCGCCGCTGCTGCTGCGCCCCGCGAAGGGGCTGTTGGTCGCGCTCCACTACCGGAACCTGCGCCATGAGTACGACGGGTCGGGCTGAGCGGCCGCGCCGCCGTTTCCGCCCGACGCTTTGGTCCGCCGTCGCCGCTGCCCCCGTTCTGGCGGCGCTCGTCGGCCTCGGCACATGGCAGGTCCACCGCCTGGAATGGAAGGAGGCGATTATCGCCGAGCGTGCGGCGCAGCTCGCGGCCCCGCCGGTCGCGGTCGGGCGGGGAATGGGAACGGGTCCCGATCTCGCCTTCCGCCGGGCCGCGGCGACCGGGCGGTTTCTCCATTCCCGGGCGTTCCGCATCGTCAACCGCACCCATCGCGGCCGCGCCGGTTTCGATATCGTCACCCCGTTTCGCCTCGGCCTCGGAGACCATCTCCTCGTCAACCGCGGCTGGGTTCCGGCGCACCGCCCCGTCCCCGCGGCAGGCCGGGACGGTCCGACGACGGTGACCGGAATCCTGCGCCGGCCGGAAAAGACCAGCCGCTGGGTACCCGACAACGACCCGGCCGGCGGGGTCTGGTACTATGCCGATCCGGCAGCGATGGCCAGCGTTGCCGGACTCGCAGGGGTGCGCGGGCTGGTTCTCGTCGCCGACGCCGCGACCGGCCCGGGAGATTTCCCGATCGCCAGAAAGGCCGCGGTCGAGATCCGCAACCGGCATCTCGAGTACGCCATGACCTGGTACGGGCTCGCTCTCGTACTGGCGGTCATCTATGTCCTGTTCCACTGGCGGCGCGAGGGAACCGCCCGATGACAGGGAAGAAGAGCAGTTACGACATCCTGGCGGCGCGCTTCGGGGAAATCGGCGCGCTCGGCGAGGCGGTGCGCGTCCTGAGTTGGGACCGGTCCGTGAACATGCCGCGCAACGGCGCGGCCGCGCGCGCCGAACAGATCGCGGCTCTCAAGCGGGTGGTGCACGGGAAGGTCACGGACCCGGCGGTGCCGGACCTGCTCGACGCGGCCGCGGACGAGGCCGCCGGCGATCCCTGGCGCACCGCCAATGTGCGGGAGATGCGCCGCAAATGGGTTCATGCGTCCGCGGTCGACGCCGACCTCATCGCGGCGATGGCGCAGGCCGACGGCGCGTGCGAGATGGTCTGGCGCGGCGCCCGCGAGGCGGACGACTACGCCGCCGTCAAGCCGTATCTCCGAACCGTTCTCGATCTCGTCCGCCGTTCGGGCGAGGCGAAGGCGGACGCGCTCGGATGTTCGGCCTACGAAGCCCTGATGGACATGTACGAACCGGGCGCGCGGGTGCAGCGGATCGACTCCCTGTTTGCCGACCTCGCAGCCTTCCTCCCGGCGTTCCTCGACCGCGTGCTCAAGGCCCAGGAAAGCGCGCCGCCGTCCCTGCCGATGGAAGGCCCGTTCCCGGCCGCAGCGCAGCATGCGCTGGGCGAGCGGCTGATGGAGCAGCTCGGCTTCGACTTCGACGGCGGGCGGCTCGACGTCAGCCTGCACCCGTTCTGCAGCGGCGTGCCCGACGATGTGCGCATCACCACCCGGTACGACGAGGCGGACTTCGCCCAGAGCATCATGGCGGTGCTGCACGAGACCGGCCACGCATTCTACGAGAAGGGCCTGCCGCGGGACTGGCGCCGACAGCCGGTGGGTGCGGCGCGCGGCATGGCGGTGCACGAGAGCCAGTCGCTGATCGTCGAGATGCAGGCCTGCCGGTCGGCGGAATTCATCGGTTTTCTGGCCCCGCTCGCGCGCGAATTTCTCGGCGGCGAGGGGCCGGCGTGGTCGGCCGGCAATCTGTGCCGGCACTACCGCCGGGTCGTCCGCGGCCTGATCCGGGTCGATGCGGACGAGGTGACTTATCCGGCCCATGTGATCCTGCGCTACCGGCTCGAACGCGCCCTGATCGAGGGCGGTCTATCTCTCGACGACCTGCCGGATGCGTGGGCCGACGGGCTCGATGCGCTGCTCGGCATCCGGCCGCCCGACGATGCGCGCGGCTGCCTGCAGGACATCCACTGGTATTGCGGCGCCTGGGGGTATTTCCCGACCTATGCGCTGGGTGCGCTGGCCGCCGCGCAGCTCTTCGCGGCTGCGACGGCGGCGCGCCCGGACATCCCGGGCGCTATCGCAAACGGCGACTTCGCGCCGTTGTTCGCCTGGCTCGGCGAGGCTGTGCACGGCAGGGGTTCGCTGCCGGCGACCACCGACGATCTGCTTGCCGAAGCGACCGGCGCGCCGCTCGGGACCGCGGCGTTCAAGCGGCACCTCGAGGCGCGCTACCTGCTCGGCGGTTGAGGCCGCCGCTTCGCCCGCATGCGGGCGTTTCAGGCCGCCGCCGGCACCCGGACGAAGCCGGTCCGGTGCGGTTCGTGCACCAGCATCGACAGGAACGCTGCCAGCAGGGCGAGGCCGAAGGATGCGATCCACATCCAGTCGTACTGCGCGAACAGGTCGAACAGCCAGCCGCCGGCGAATGACCCGAGCGCCCCGCCCACAGAGTGGAGCGAGAACAGGAGGCCCATCGTCAGGCCCATGATTCTGAGCCCCATATGGGTTGCGACGATGTTGGCGACGACCGGGAAGGTGGCGAAGTCGAACAGGCCGAACAGTGCGGCGAAGGTAAAGAGCAGCACCGAATCGCCCGGGATGAACATCAGCAGAATGAAACAGAGTGCGCGCAGGAAGTAGATCAAGGCGAGCAGCGCGGGGCGGTGAAAGCGGTCGGCAGCCGCACCGAAGCCGATGATCCCCATCGCCGAGGTCGTCGCCAGGACGCCGAACGCCGTCGCACCCTCGATCGGGGGGAAGCCACATGCCGCCGCGTAAGGCAGGAAATGGATGCGGATCGCGCCGATCGTGGTGAACCCGCAGACGATATAGCCGATGCCCAGCAGCCAGAAGGTGCGGTCGCGCATCAGATAGCCGAGACGCTCCCAAACGGTGTTGCCGGCGTCGGCCTGCGGGCCGCGCATCCGCCCTTCCGGCGCCTCGCGCCGGATCAGCACCCAGGTGAGCAGGGCTGTGGCGACCAGAAGCAGGCCGATGACCAGGAAACTCGCCCGCCAGCCGATCGCCGCCAACCCGAGGGCGAGCAGGGGCATCAGGACGAGCTGCCCTCCGGTTGCGCCGGAGGTGGCAATTCCGGTCGCAAGCCCGCGCCCGCGGTCGAAATAGAGCGCGACGGTGGTGCCGATCAGCGGCGCCGAGATCGCCGAGAAGCCGATCCCGCCGATCAACCCGAAGGCGACGATGAAGTGCCAACCCTCCCACATGCCCGCGGTAAGGGCGACGCCGACGGCGGTCAGCAGAATCGCCCCCACATAGACCGCGCGCCCGCCGTAACGGTCGAGCGCCATGCCGGCGATCGGCGAACCCACCGCCATCACGGTCAGCATCACCGACCCGCCCACTGAGATGAAGGTCCGGTCCCAGGCGAACGCCTTCTCCCATTCCGGGATCAGCAGGCCGAGCGAGGATCGGGCGCCCATGACCAGGCTGAGAACCAGAAACAGGACGCCGACGACAAGCCAGCCGTAAGGGTTCTCGCGGATCATTCGAAGGGGCATGAGGATGGCTGGGCGAGGTGACAACGGTGCGCCAGACCGAGTCTACAGCAGTTTCACGCCACGGGCGAACCGGTCCCCCTCCCCCTGGACCCGACGATAGGAGACGGGTGCAGGGGGCGGGAGCGTGTCGGCCTGAAGTCCGTCCCGGGGAGTTCCGCGACCTCGTTGTCGGGGCAAAGCCGCGGAGCGTAGGCGGCGCGGCCCGGCGAGATCGGCTGCGCCGTCGCCGACTACGTTGGCTTGGGCTGCGAGCCCCGAGCCGGGGCGATCCCGGGGACATTTGCCACCGTGCCGAAAATGGGGTAGCGGAGATCCGGATCGGGGGCCGGCTGCAACCGGCGGGTCCCCGGGGACCGATCGGTCGTGGAGGGAGCGTTGGACGCAGCGGCGGATATTGCGGCGCCGATTCCGGTTCACGTGCTCACCGGATTTCTCGGCAGCGGCAAGACGACGCTTCTCAACCGCCTGCTTGCCTCGCCTGCGCTCGGCGACAGTGCGGTTATCGTCAACGAATTCGGCGAGGTCGCGGTCGATCACGCAATGGTCACGGAGGCCGCCGAGGAGATGGTGCTCCTCAAGAGCGGCTGCGTCTGCTGCTCGGTCCGCGGCGACCTCGTGGATTCGCTCTCCGACCTCGCCGGCCGGCGGCGGACCGGCGCGGTGCCGCGGTTCGCGCGGGTGGTCGTCGAGACCACCGGGCTTGCCGACCCCGCCCAGATCCTGCAGACCCTGGAGACCAGCCCGGCGCTGGTCGGCCGGTTTCGCGCCGGCGCGGTGACCGCGACCGTCGATGCGATCAACGGAATGGCGCAACTCGACCGGCGCGCCGAAGCGCGCCGCCAAGCCGCGGCGGCCGACCGCATCGTGCTCACCAAGCTCGATCTCGCCGGGGCCGGCGCGGAGAGGGCGCTGGCCGGCGCGGTGAGGCGGCTCAACCCCGTGGGCTCGGTGCTGCCGGGGGCAGCGGCCGATGCCGACACCCTGCTGATCCCGTCGAACCGGGCCGTCGGCCCCTTCGAGGAGACCGACGCCGGCGGCCACCGCGGGATTGCGGCTCATTGTATCGTCATCCAGCGGCCGCTACGCTGGACCGGCTTCGTCCGCTGGCTCGATTCGCTGACCGCGTTGCGCGGCAACGACGTTCTGCGGATCAAGGGCGTGGTGCGAACGCACGAGTTCGCTGCGCCGGTCGCGGTGAACGGTATCCATCACCTGCTGCACCCGCCGGCGGCGCTGGACGCATGGCCGGACGGGCGCAGGGAAACGCGGCTCGTCGTCATCGCCGACGGGCTCGACGGGATCGACCTGCGGGCGGGGCTCGAGGCGGCAGGAGCGTAAATCGACAGGACGGAGGCCGGAATGAGCCGTGACGAGGCGCGCAACATGAGGCTGCTCGCCCATGACCCGCTGGCCGGCTGGGGCGGGATGGGCGAGGGGATGGTCATCCAGGAGGCGGCCGGCGGGCGGCGCATCCTGTGGCTTGCCCACGAGGGGCCCCCGAAGAACTTCACCGGCGTCGACGTGACCGATCCGCGCAAGCCCAGGGTCGTCGTCCAGACCGACCTGCCGCACGGCAACATGCGGTCCAACTCGCTCGACCTGGTGGGCGACATCATGGCCGTCGCCTACCAGACCCGGGGGCCCGGCGGCCTGATCGATCCCGGGTTCGGGGTGGAGAACGCGGGGATCGAACTGTTCGACGTCGGCGATCCCGAACGGCCAAGGTCGATCGGTTTCTTCGACTGCACCGGGCCTCATTCGATGGGCGTGCATCAGCTTTGGTTCGCCGACGGGAAGTACATCCACTTCTCGGGCGGGGCGCCGGACTTCGAGCCGACCAACAGGTTCGACTGCCAGTTCTACCGGTCGATCGACGTCTCGGATCCGTCAAGTCCGGTCGAGGTCGGGCGCTGGTGGCTGCCGGGGACGCGGGTGGGCGACGACGTACCGCCGCCGCGGCGCCATCCTGCGTTCGACATGGGGATCAGAGCGCACAACACCAACGTCTACCCGGAACGCCCCGACCGGGTCTATCTCGCCTATATCGACGGCGGGATCTACATCCTCGACATTTCCGACATGGCCCACCCGAAGCCGGTCGGCCGCTGGAATCCCCATCCGCCGCAGAACGGTTTCAGCCATACCGTACTGCCGCTGTTCGACCGCGATCTTCTGGTGGTGACCGACGAATGCATCCTCGACGCCGGCAAGGACTGGCCCAAGCTCACCTGGGTGCTCGACGCGCGGGACGAGAGCAATCTGGTGCCGATCTCCACCCTGCCGCTGCCCCCGGTCGAGGAATTCAGCCAGCGCGGCGGGCGTTACGGGTCGCACAACATCCACGAGAACCAGCCGGGCTCGTTCGTCTCCGATACCCTGATCTTCGGCACCTATTTCAGCGGCGGCATCCGGGTGCACGACCTTTCCGACCCGTACCGGCCCGAGGAGGTGGCGTATTACGTACCCGCCGCGCCCGAGGGCTCGCGCGTCGGCGCGATCCAGCTCAACGATGTCTTCGTCGACGAGAACCGGATCGTCTATACGGTCGACCGTTTCACCGGCGGGCTTTACGTGCTCGAACTGGATATCTGAGGTTCTGCGTAGGCCTCGAGCCCGCGCGCCTTGAACGGGCCGGAGGGGAGCGCCGCGCCGTCCATGAAGCGCTCGAACACGGGCGGCAGGCCGAGTTCCCCGATCTCCGTACCGGGCGGGCAACGAACGACAGCGACACCGGCCGCACGAAGCCGGGCGAGTTCCGCCCCGGGGTCGGGCGTCGTCCGCCGCTCGATCTCGACCGCCAGCAACGAATCGCCGGTCCAGAAGGCGCAGTCGGCGCGGATCCTGCGGTTTCCCGCCGGGAGCCATGCGCGCGGCAGCGGGCGCGGCGCGGCGAAGGCGAACGCCCGGTAGTCGAACAGCGAACCCGACGTTCCCAGCCGATCCTGCAATGGCTCCGTTTCCTCGTGGATGCGGCGGCGGACATGGGCGAAATAGCGCCGGAGGAACGCGGCTCCGGGCCTCGACCACGGATCGGCGCGCGCGAGCGCGTCATTCTCGATCTGGCGCAATTCCTCGTCGGGCGCGCCGCGGAGGGGCTCGGGGATCGCGTACTGGCCGTCCTGGAGACGGAAAGGCCGCCCGTCCGCGCGGTCGATGACGACGTGCGGGACCGTGCATTGGAGGCGGCCGTCCGGTCCCTGCGCGATCCGGTCCTCCCGCCACGCCGCGCATCCGTAAGGGACGATCAGGCGGCTGTCCGCTCCGCGGCCGGGCCGCGGCGCCATCCGGTCAATCGACCACCGCGACCGCGCTGATCTCGACCAGACAGCGCGGGTCGGTCGCGAGCTGGACCACCTGGACGGTGGTGGTGGTCGGCTTGTTGTCGCCGAAATATTCGCCCCACACCAGGTTGAGGGAATCCTGGTCGGACAGATCGGTGACGAAGCGGTTGGCGCTCACGATGTCGGAGAAATCGGCCCCCACTGCCTCCAGACTGCGCCGGAGTTGGTCGAGAGCGGCGCGCGACTGGCCTTCCATGTCGGCCGGCATGCTGTCGAACTCTTCCGGGCGGTGCGGGTGGTGGTGGTACATCGGAGCCGCGGTCACGCCAGCGAGAAATATCGTCCTACCGCCGGTGACCGAGATGGCCGGTGCGTAGGGCATCCACATGTCGGGTGCATCGGGCCAATGCACATGTTCGACCGATTTTGCCATGATCTCCTCCATCGCCGCCGATCGATCCGGCGGCACTATACGGGATGGGCCGTCGTCTTGGCAGTGCCCGGCCGGGCGGCCAAACTGGGTTGGCCGCACCGAAGGGGATGACAATGGACGAGGGTTCGCGGCGTTTCGTATCCGAAGCGCCGGTCAATTTGCCGCGCAACCGGGCGGAGCCCGAATACGGCTCCGACCTGATCTGCGACCTGCTGCAGGCGATGGGGTTCGAACATGTGATGCTGACCCCCGGATCGAGTTTTCGCGGGTTGCACGATTCGCTGGTGAACCACACCCGCAACGCGAGCCCCGAAATCATCCTCTGCGGCGCCGAGGAGATTGCCCTGCACATGGCGCAGGGCTACAGCAAGGTTACCGGCAAGGCGAGCCTCGTGGTGCTTCACGACCTGGTCGGCCTGCAACATGCGATGATGGCGTTCTACAACGCCTGGGCGGACGAAGTGCCGATCCTCGTGCTGGGCGGGTCGGGGCCGGCCGACCCCGCCGAGCGCCGCGCCATCGACTGGCTGCATTCCGCCAATACGCAGTGCGAGGCGGTACGGCCCTACACCAAGTGGACCGACGAGCCGGCGACGCTGAAGGCGCTGTTGGATTCGGTCCTGCGGGCGCGGCGGATCGCCGAAAGCGCGCCGCAGCGCCCGACCTATGTCTCGATCGACGCCGGTCTCTAGGAGGCGCGGCTCGACGAGGAGCGGCCGCTCCCCGACCCGACCCTTCCGCGCTACCGGCCGGCGCCGCCGATAGCCGCGCCGGAGGCAGAGGTTGCCGCCGCGGCGGACCTGCTGACCGAGGCTTCGATGCCGCTCGTTTTCGGAGGCCGGTTCGGCCGGCACTCGGCAGCCGGGCCGCCGCTGGTCAGGCTCGTCGAATTGCTCGGAGCAGCCTATCAGGACGGCACCGACATCGTCTGCCTTCCGACTGCCCATCCGCAGAACCTGAACGGCGGCTACCGGCCGCCGCCGAACCCGATTCGCAGCGAGTCGGACGCGGTGCTCGGTATCGACTGTCCGGACCTGACCGCACTGGTCGGCGGTTACGCCGGTGCGCGCGGCGATACGCGCAACGCGACCACCGGGACGCGAAAGGTCATCGACCTGTCGCTCAACGACCTCGGGATCGATCACTGGTCGAACGCGGGCGGCGGGCTGCCGCCGCTCGATGTGCAACTGCTGGCCCAGCCGATGCACGGGCTCGGCCAGCTCCTGGCGGAGGTGGAGCGCCGCGCCGCCGGCGAACCGGCCTGGTACAGGCGGGCGCAGGACCGCCGCAACGACCTCGCAGCACGCCACGCCGCCCTCCGCAGCGCCCAGCGGGAACGGGTGAGGGAGGGCTGGGATGCGGCGCCGATCTCGGTTCCCCGCATGATGGGCGAGTTGTGGGAGGCGGTGCGCGACCGCGACTGGGTGCTGATCGCCCGCAACGGACGCTGCTGGTACGAGGGGATCTGGGACTTCCCCGGCGCCGGGCGTTTTCTCGGTCACAACGGCGGCGGCGGGGTCGGCTACGGCCCCGGCGGAGTGGTCGGCGCCGCGCTGGCGCTGCGCAAGAGCGGCAAGTTTCCGCTCGCCATCCTCGGCGACGGCGACTTCACCATGAACCCGTCGGCCCTGTGGACGGCGGCGCACTACCGTATCCCCGCGCTCGTCGTGCTGCACAACAACACGTCGTTCGGCAATGACGAGGAGCACCAGATCGCGCTCGCGGAAACGCGCGGGCGTCCGGTCGAGAACGCCTGGATCGGCCAGCGCATGGTCGCGCCCGAGCCCGACTACGCCGCCATCGCGCGCGGCTACGGCGCCTGGGGCGCGGGGCCCGTTGCCGATCCCGCAGAACTTGCCGGCGTGTTCCGGTCCGCCGTGGCCGAGGTCGCCCGGGGCGGGGTCGCCCTGGTCGACGTCCGCACCCGGCTCAAGTAGGAGGGCGGAGCCCGATCAAGCCCCGGCCGGCGCCTCGGCCTGGATCATGTCGTCGAGCATCCTGCGCGCCTGCAACTGCGCGTGGTCGGCGTTGATGTCGACAAGACCGTCCATGGACGCCGCGCCCAGCCGCTCCTGCTGGGCATCGATCATCTCGACATCCTCGTAGAACGTGTCGCGCGACCCTTCGTAAAGGGTGCGGGTCAGTTCCTCGTCGTCGAGGCGGAAGTTCCTCGCGTAACCCCAGTGGTAGTGGGTGGTGGTCTCGGTCTCCGGCGTCAGCAGGTGGGTCGACCAGATCGAGAAGCCCTTGCTCCGGTCGCCTTCCGGCGCGCCGGTCCCGGTCGGCGCACAACCGATGTCGAGATAGACGTTGGACGGCGCGAGCCATGTGACATGCTGCCAGCGGTCGCAATTGCCGTCGAAGCCGCCGACCTTGGCGAACAGGGGAGGCGTCTTGAAGTCGATCATCCAGCGGCCCACGCGGATACCGTTTTCGAGACGCTCGGTTCGGGTCGGCCAGGTTGCTTCCGCCGGATCGCCGCCGATGGTGTTCTTGTGGAGATAGATGACGTGGGTGAGGTCGAGCAGGTTGTCGGCGAGGAGCTGATAGTTGCCCTTGACGTGGAACCAGCCGGGCGCACTGACCCAGCCCGGGTCGTCGAGCCAGAAGAGATCGGGGATGGCGCTCTCGTCGGCCCTGTCGGGATCGCCCATCCAGATCCAGACGGTCTTCCATTTCTCGCGCACCGGATAGCGTCTGACCCGCGCGTCCGGCGGGATCCGGGTCTGTCCGGGGACAGCGGTCACCGCGCCCGAGTCGTCGTAGCGCAGGCCGTGATAGCCGCATTCCAGCTCGTCGCCGATGCAGACGCCGCGCGAGAGGGGCGCCGCGCGGTGGCAGCAGCGGTCCGCGAGGGCCGCCGGAGTCCCGTCCTCCTTGCGGAACAGCACGACGGGTTCGCCCAGGATCGTGCGCGCCTGCGGCCCGCGACCAAGGTCCTTCGACCAGTACGCGGCGTACCAGCAATTCTTCAGAAACATCGTTCTTCCTATAGTCCTGCGTCGGCTGCCATCGACGGGCGCCGCATCGTGTTCCGGTCGTCCGCGGCGATGCCGTCCACCAGATGCCACTCCGAGAACCGGTTCTCGCGGAACGATGTCGGCTTCCAGTTCTCGGTCAGGTGGTCGGAGTCGGCGAAATACTCCACCGCTCCCTCGCACGGGCTCTTAAAATACCAGAAATAGGCCGAGGATATCGGATGACGGCCCGGCCCGACCTCGGTTTCCCATCCCTTGCGGTCGAAATGGATGCCGCCGCCGAAGACCTCGTGAATGTCGCGCACCTCGAAGGCGACGTGGTGGAAGGCGGTGCGGCCCTCGGAACTCCGGATCAGGAACAGGTTGTGGTGATCACCCTCCGGCGCACAGCGCAGGAACAATCCGCGTCCGCCGGCGTAACGGTCCGAGACCGGGAAGCCGAGACGGTCGGCATAGAATTCCTCTGTCGGCCGGAGGTCCGGGAGCATGAAGCCGATATGGCCCATACGGATCGGCCGGGCGCGCTTGTAGATCGGAGCGCGCCGGTCGGTGCGCTCGATATTGCCGTAACCGTTGACCGCCCACCGTTCGACGTCGATCTTTTTCTTGTGCGTCCAGACGCGGAAGCCGACGGCGATGTTGTTGGGATCGATGCAGTGAATCGACCCGTCCGCGTCCACCCGCACCGGGCGGTCCCGGGAAATCTCCTCGTGGACGGCGTCGAGATCCTCCTGGGTGGCGACCCCCCAGACCATTTCGCGGAAGTTCATGTCCGGCGCCGCCGGCGGGGGCAGCGAAGGATGGTCTGCCGGGCGGATGTCGAGCCGGGCGCCGGTTTCGGTCTCGAAGACCGCGCCCGACCGCCGGTCGCTGACTTTCCTGAGGCCCCAGTCTGCGTAGAACCTCTTCGCGACCTCCATGTCGGGGGCGGCGAAGACCAGCGTGTCGATATCGACGAATTTCATCGTTGGTTTCCTCAGGCGAAGGCGATTCTGGACTGCGCCGCGCGCATCCGCTCCGACGGCGGTCCGGTCACGCCCCATCGATCGGTCCGCCCGGGCGGGTTGAGACCGGCCCAGTATTCGGCGCTCCGCCGCGGATAGCTGTCGTCGACCTGTTCGACCTCGGCGGTGTACTCGATGATGTAGCCGTCCGGACCGAGGAAGTAGGAGAACACATTGGCGCCCGGCCCGTGGCGGCCCACCCCCCATTCGATGGGATAGCCCGCGTCCTGCATCCGCCCGGCCCCGCGCATGACCGAATCGAGATCCGTCATCTCGAAGGCGATGTGGTGGAGGGTCGGCGCCTCGCCGTTGCCGAGCGCGACACTGTGGTGGTCGGTATTGCAACGCAGGAAGCAGAGATGCGCGGTCCGGTCGCTGACCGAGAACCCGAGCCCTTCGGTAAACAGCGCGATCGAGCCTTCCATGTCGGCGGCGTTGAGCACGCAGTGGGAGATCTTGCGCGGCCTGTCGGGTGCGTCCGTCGCATCGCCGTGGGTTTCCACATCGGCCGAAACCGTAAAATTGCGCCCTTCGATATCCCGGAACGCAAACCCGTAGCCTCCCCCCGGGCTCGACAACGCCGCCGGCGGGTCGATAGAGGGAACATTGCGGGCGGACAGCCGCCCGTACAGTCGGTCGACGGCGCGCCGGTCCGGGGCGGCGAGATTGACCCGGATCAGCGCCGGCGCATCCCGCCGGTGCAGCGCGAGGATGTGGTGTTCCGGCCCGGTGCCGCGGAAATAACGCGAACCGTTGTCCGCCGCCACCGCATCGAGGTTCCACACCCCCGCGTAGAACGCGGCGGCCGCCTGGACATCGCAGACGCCGAACTCGACGCTTCTGACCGCTGTCACCCGTGCGCCGTCCATCGTATATCTCCCCGCCGGTCGGCCGGTTCGGCGCCTATTCGGAAGTCCCCACCCAGCCGTTCTGGGAAATGTCGAAAATGATCCCGTTCGGATCGCGGAACTTCTTCTCGTAGTAGAGCGATTCCTTGTCGATCGGAAGGTCGAGGAAGAAGGTCCCGCCGTTGGCCTCGATGTCCTTCTCGGCGTCGTCGAGGTCGTTCACCCAGAACCCGAAATGGTGCACACCGACATAATTCTTGCCGCGTTCTTCGCCGGCGGCCTCGTCGGTCTTGTAGTCGAGAATCGCGAGGTTGATCGTCCCGTCCGAAAGGTAGACGCCGTCCGCGATCGAGGCGCTGGTCTCGCCGACGCGCTTCATGCCGAACACCCTTTCGTAAAACTGTGCGGTTGCCTCGACGTCGTCGCAGGCGATGGCGATATGGCGAAGCTTGGCCATGACGGATCCTCCCGGTCAGCGCATGCCTAACCGTAGCACGTACGGGCGGAGGGGCAAGACTCGCTCGATTCCGATGTCCTTCCCGCGATGATTTGCGAACCGGGGCGACGCCTTCCGCCTTGGCCGTCCGGGCGATCTGTGTATCGTGCGCGGCGCACCGTGCGCGTGCGGGAACGGCCATCGGATTCGGCAGCCGTTCGCGCGTCGGGCGCGACCCCGACCCGGAGAGAGAGATGACGACATTCGCAAGGCTCCTCGCTGCTGTCATTCTGCTCGCCGGCGCTGCCTGGACGCTCCCGGCCCCCGTTGCCATGGCCGCCGGCAGCATCGACAACACCGCTTCGTCCGCCGACAGGCGCGACTTCGAACGCGGCAGGAAGGCCATCGAGTCCGGCGACTGGAAAGCTGCGGCCGCCAGGCTCGAACGGGCGGCAAGAGACGCTCCGGACGACGCCGACGTGTTCAACCTGCTCGCCTACAGCTACCGCCATCTGGGCCGCCTCGACGAGGCGTTCGAGACCTATCGGAAAGCGCTCGCCCTCGACCCGGAACATCGCGGCGCCCACGAATATATCGGCGAGGCGTATCTCATGGTCGGCGATCCCGGCGCCGCCGAGCGGCATCTTGCGCGGTTGAAGGAAATCTGCCGCGGCCCCTGCGAGGAGGCGGACGAACTGGCGGAAGCCATAGCGGCCCACAAGGCGGGCGGCGGGCGCCGCTGACGGTGTGATTTGCGGACCCGGATGGCCGGTCGGGGATCCCGGCGCATGGGCTGGAGATCGTTCGGCGCTGCACCGCGGGGTCTCGGGCGCTCGCGGCCTCAATAGCCGAGCGCGCAACCGTCCTTTCTGAAGTCCGAGCCGCCCGTGAGAACGCCGCTCTCCCGGTCGGTCGCCACCGCCTGTCCGCCGCCCAGGGGAGCGCCGGCGGGGCAGACGTCGTGGCCCATCGCAGCGAGGGCGTCTGCGGTGGCTGCTGGGATGCCCGCCTCCAGCGCCAGCCAGCCCCCGAAGTGGAAGATGCGCGGCGCGTCGATCGCGCCCTGCACATCCAGCCCGCAGTCGAGCACGCCGGTGACCAGATGGACGTGGCCGAACGGCTGATATTGCCCGCCCATGACGCCGAACGGCATCTCCGCCGCGCCGTTCCGCGTCATCAAGCCCGGCATGATGGTGTGCAGCGGCCGCTTCGACGGGCCGACCGCGTTGGGGTGGTCGGGATCGGTCACGAAGCCGCTGCCGCGATTCTGGAACAATACGCCGGTGGCGGCATCGGCGATGGCGGAGCCGAACAGCGCGAACAGGGAGTTGATGAAGCTGACCGCGTTGCCGTCGCCGTCGACGACGGCGAGATAGACGGTGTCCGAGGTTGCCGGCGATCTGGCCGGCGGCAGCCGGTCCATCGCGCGGTCGGGAGAGATATGGCGCCGCAGGTCCGCGGCGTAGGTTTCCGACAGCAGTTGGTCGACAGGAATCGAGGCCCTGTCAGGGTCGGCGATATGCCGGTCCCGGTCGCGGTAGGCGAGGCGGCCGGCCTCGGCCTGGAGGTGGAGCCGCAGCGGATCGGTCGGCCCGAGTCCTGCAAGGTCGAAACCCGACAGGATGTTGAACATCAGGAGGGCGGTAAGTCCCTGGCCGTTCGGCGGACATTCGTGGATCTCGCGGCCGCGGTAGGCGGTGGAGATGGGCTCGACATAGTTGCCGCGATGGGCCGCGAAGTCGTCCTCGGTGTGGAGGCCGCCGTACGAGGCGAGGGTGGCTGCCATATGCGCCGCCGCGGCGCCCTCGTAGAACGCGCCCGGTCCATCGGCGGCGATGGCGGCGAGTGTCGCGGACAACGCTTCCTGACGGTGGATTTCGCCGGCGCGGTACGCCCGCCCGCCGCGAAGGTAGAGCGCCGCCGTCTCCGGCGTGCGCCCGAGGACGGTCTCGTGGCCGGCCCAGTCGTACGCCACCCTCGGATGCACCGGCGCCCCGTCGGCGGCGAGCCGAACCGCAGGGGCCAGCAGTTCGCCGAACGGCTTGCGTCCATGATCGCGGACCAGCCGGTCCCACGCTTCCACCGCGCCCGGAACGGTCACGGCGTGCGGCCCGACCGCGGGCATGCTGTGGAATCCGTGGTCGGCGTACCAGTCGGCGCGTGCGGCCGCCGGACTTCTGCCCGAACCGTTGTAGCCGATGACGCCGCCGCCCGCCGGTGCGTAAAGGACGAAACAGTCCCCGCCGATGCCGGTCATGTGCGGTTCGACCACGGCGAGGACCGCCGCCGCGGCCACCGCGGAATCGACGGCGTTGCCGCCCGCCTTGAGCGTCTCGACCGCCGTCAATGTCGCAAGCGGATGCGATGTCGCCGCCATCCCGCCGGCGCCGTATACGGGGGACCGCCCCGGCAGTTCGAAATTGCGCATTGCCCGGTCTCCGGTCGCGCCTATTCGAGGGCCAGCCGCTGGTCCGAATAGGTGAGGCGGACCGTGTAGCTGCCTTCGTTGACGGTCCATTTCTCCACTGTGTAGGTCCTGAGCCCCTGGGCATGGAACGGGTCGCGGTCGGCGATCTCGCGCGCCTCGTCCCAGGACGCCGCCCGGATCACGATCAGTCCGCGCCGCGACCCGTCCTCCGCGTCCAGAGGCCCGGCCGCGAACAGTATTCCCTCCTTCTCGATCCTTACCTGGTGGTCGAGATGGGCCGGCAACGTTTCCCGCAACCGATCGGGAGAGACCCCCGGCGCGGGTGCGGTGACGATGACGTAGAGCGTCTTTCCGAGCATCTGCCCGTGGTCGGCCATGGCGGTTCCTTTCCGATGCGGAGGCGAATAGGTGCGCCTGCTCAGCCGCGGCCGAGCAGGAAGTCGATATGGATGCGGTTGAAGGTGTCGGCGTCCTCGAACTGGGGCCAGTGTCCGCAATTCTCCATGACGACGAACTTGGCGCCCGGAATCATCCCGGCCAGCGTCTCTCCGACATCGACCGTCGCGGTCGGGTCGTGGCTGGTCCACAGCACCAGCGTCGGCGCCGTGATGGCCGCCCATTCCTCCGGCTTGACGGCAAAGCGCCGCCGCGCTTCCGGTGTGTGGAGGCAGAGGATGCGGGCGACGCCTTCCGTCATCTCCGCGCGGGAGTAGATCGCGCGCCGGCTCGCCACGAGATCGTCATGGACATCGGACGGGGTGTGCATCAGCCATTCGAGCCGCTTGCGCACGCGCTCCCAACTCGGGTCCTCGACCGCCGCCGCCGTCGAGGCGCGGAGCGCGGCGAGCGCCTCTGGGTTCACCTTGTCCGCCGCGGCCGTATTGAGAACCAGCCGGGAGACCCGGTCGGGATGGGAGACCGCGAAAGCGCCGGCAACCCATCCGCCAAGCGATTCGCCGGACAGCGATACCCGGTCGATGCCGACGGCATCGAGAAACCCCGCCAGATGGTCGACATAGCGCGGAAGCTCGTAGTCGTAATCGGGCTTCCCGGTATAGCCGTGGCCCAGCATGTCGATCGCGTAGGTGTCGAAGTGTGGTGCGTGTGCGGCGAGGTTGCGCACATAGGCCTCGGCATGGCCCCCGGTGCCGTGCAGAAAGACCAGGCCGGGCTTGCCGCCGCCGCCGGCGTGGAGAAAGCGGGTGGCGATGCCGCCGGCATCGACATAGCCCTGTTCGAAGGCGACGCCCTGCAAATCCGCCCAGATGCTTCTGAACGCGCCGTTTCCGTCCGATGTCATCGCGGTTGTCTCCGTCTGCCGAACCCGCCGATACCGGCCCTCGGTGTCAAGAGCCGCCCGGTGCGCCGCCGGCGCAGCGTTCAGGCATCTTCTCCGCGCATGGCCGCGACGACCCTGTTTCCGGCGGCGACCATCAGGCGCTGGTCGCTCATCACCGTCACGAGATCGAAGCCGAGATCGATCATCCGTCTCGCATAGCCCGTATCGTTGCACTGGATGCCGGCGCGCTTTCCGTGCCGCTTTGCGGCCCCGAGGACGGTCTCGATCGCCTCGACCACCGCAGGGTCGGTCTGGTCGAGGCCCGGCCTGCCGCCCAGCGAGAGCGACAGGTCGGACGGGCCGATATAGACCGCGTCGAGTTCTTCCACGTCAAGGATGGAATCCAGGTTGGCGAGGGCGTCCGCGGTCTCGATCATCGCGAAGGCGACGATCGTATCGTCGGCGTGGTCCATGTAGTCGGCGCCCGCATAGAGCGCCGCCCGCACCGGGCCGGAACTGCGATAGCCGCGCGGCGGATACCGGCAGGCCCCGGCGAAGCGCGCGGCCTCCGCAGCCGAATTGACCAGCGGGCAGATCAGCCCGTAGGCCCCGGCATCCAGCGTCTTCATGACGATCGCGGGATCGTTCCACGGGACCCGAGCCATCGGCGCCGCGTCGGTGGTCGAGATCGCCTGGAACATACCCACGGCCGTCTGGTAGTCGACCACGCCGTGCTGCATGTCGACGGTGAGCGAGTCCCAGCCGAGGCTCGCCATGATTTCGGTCGAGAACGGGCTCGGGATGGCGCACCAGCCGTTGAGCACCGCCTTGCCTTCCGCCCAGATTCGGCGAACCGGATTTTCCCGCATGTCTGCTCCTCATCGAACGCCGGCGCGCGCCCCGATGTCGCGCCGGCAGAAACCGTCCGGCCAATCGATGGTATCGACCGCACGGTAGGCGAGTTTCCGCGCTGCCGCGATCGACGGCGCACAGGCGGTGACGCCGAGTACCCGCCCGCCGGCGGCCCGGACCGCGCCGTCCTCGTCCGCAGTGCCCGCGTGGAACAGGGTAATCCCGTCGATCGCCGATGCGGCTTCGAGCCCGCCGATGGCGCTTCCCTTCGCATAGGTGCCGGGATAGCCCTTCGCCGCCATGACCACGGTCAGCGCGGCATCGTCGTGCCAGCGCAGGTCGAACATGTCGAGGACGCCGTCGGCGCTCGCGACCAGGGCCGGAAGAAGGTCGGAGGCGAGCCGGGCCATCAGCGCCTGACACTCGGGATCGCCGAAGCGAACATTGTATTCGAGGAGCCGGGGCGCCCCGTCCGCGACCATCAGTCCGGCGTAGAGCACCCCCCTGAACGGCGTTCCTTCCTGCTTCATCGCGGCGACCGTCGGCCGGATGATCCGTTCCATGACGCGCCCGGCAACTTCCTCCGTCACGACAGGGGCGGGGGAATAGGCGCCCATGCCGCCGGTGTTGGGCCCGGTGTCGCCGTCGCCGACCCGCTTGTGGTCCTGCGCCGCGGCGAGCGGGAGCGCCGTTTCGCCATCGACCAGGGCGAAAAAGCTCGCCTCTTCGCCGACGAGAAACTCCTCGATCACGATCTGCCTGCCGGCGGCGCCGAAGCGCCCCTCGACCAGCATTTCCCGCGCCGCGGCGAGCGCGGCGCCATGCGTCTCCGCGATGGCAACTCCCTTGCCGGCGGCAAGCCCGTCTGCCTTGACCACGACGGGAAGTTGCTGGCGCTCGATGAAGGCGCTCGCTGCCTCGAGATCGGTGAAACGTCCATAGGCGGCGGTCGGGATGCCGTGGCGCGTGCAAAGATCCTTGGTGAACGCTTTCGATCCTTCCAGCCGCGCCGCCGCCGCGCTAGGGCCGAAGGCCTTGATCCCAACCTCGTCCAGGCGGTCGACGAGGCCGGCGATCAGCGGGGCTTCGGGGCCGACGACGACAAAGTCGATGCGCTGCTCCCGGCAGAAACGGAGGATCCCGTCGATGTCCTCCGCGGCAAGCGGGACCAGCGTGGCGTCGGCGGCGATCCCTGCGTTGCCCGGCGCGCAGAACAGCGCCTCGACCAGCGGCGAGGCGGCGATCGCCCAGCACAGCGCGTGCTCGCGCCCCCCGCCGCCGACCACCAGTACCCGCATCGTCCACGCTCCCATGTGCACCCGGCGCCAGCATTAGCATAGAATGGCCCCATGGCGGGCAACCCACCGTTCGGGGCGACCGAGAGCAACGTCGTCGAGTATTCGGTCGGGAAAATCTCGAACGCCGTCAAGAACACGCTCGAGAGGACCTTCGAGCATGTACGGGTCCGGGGCGAGGTCGGCCGGCCCAACTATCATGGCTCCGGGCATCTCTATTTCACCTTGAAGGACGATTCGGCGGCGCTCGACGGGGTGTGCTGGCGCGGTACGGTCGCGCGCCTCGGGATTCGCCTCGAGGAGGGGATGGAGGTGGTGTGCACCGGGCGCATCTCCTCCTATCCGCGCAGTTCGCGCTACCAGATCGTCGTCCAGGCGGTCGAACTCGCGGGCGAAGGCGCCCTTCTCAAGCTGCTCGAGGACCGCCGCAAGCGGCTTGCCGCAGAGGGGCTGTTCGATCTCGAGCGCAAGAAGGACATTCCCTTCCTGCCGGATATCATCGGCGTCGTGACATCGCCGACGGGTGCGGTTATCCGCGACATCCTTCACCGGCTGGCAGACCGTTTCCCGCGCCGCGTGATCCTGTGGCCTGTGCCGGTCCAGGGGGAGGGGGCGGACGAGCGCGTCGCGGCGGCAATCCGGGGGTTCAACAGGCTTCCCCCCTCCGCAACGGTGCCGCGCCCCGATGTGCTGATCGTCGCCCGGGGCGGCGGCAGCCTCGAAGACCTCTGGACCTTCAACGAGGAATCCGTCGTCCGGGCCGCCGTCGAATCGGAGATCCCGCTGATTTCCGCAATCGGCCACGAGACCGATACGACCCTGATCGATTTCGCTGCCGACCGCCGTGCGCCCACGCCGACCGCCGCCGCCGAGATGGCCGTCCCGGTGCGCGCCGATCTCCGCGACCGGATCCTCGATACCGAACGCCGACTGGGCGCCGCCGTCCACCGGCAGGTCCGCGACAATGTCCGCGCAGTCGAGGGAACCGCCCGCGGCCTGCCCAGACCGGACCGCCTCCTGGAGCAGGCCAGCCAGACGGTCGACGACCAGCACGACAGGCTCCGCAACGCACTGGCCAACCTCCTGGCGGCGCGGAGTGCAACGGTCGAACGCGCCGGGGCGGGTATCCGAAGCCCGGCCGATACGGTCGCGCGGGCGGGCGAACGGATCGCCGGTTTCCGGGAACGGCTCGACAACGCGGCCCGGACGCGCCTCGCCACGGCGCGGATGGGTTACGATGCAACCGACGCCGTTCGCCGCATGAACGGATCGGTCCGGCGTCTGGAGAGCGCTCTCTCGGCGCGGACGGAAGCGCTTGCCGCGCTGCTGCACAGCCTCTCCTACGAACGGGTGCTCGAGCGCGGCTTCGCGGTGGTTCGCGACAGGACCGGAGCCGCGATCCCGCGCGCAGCCGACGCCGCACCGGGCGGTGCGATAGAGATCCAGTTCGCCGATGCCCGCATCGGCGCGCGCCTCGACGGAAAGGCGCGCGGATCGTCGCTGGACGACGCCGAAGCCCGCGAGGGGTCGGGGGAGGATGCACAGGGAACGCTGCTGTAACGGACCCCGCCGCGTCCGGTCGACAGTTCTCCGCGGGCCGTGCACCTAGCGGCGTGCCGGCCCCGTCCGCTCCTCGATACTATCGATAAGGGCTTCGGCGGCGCCTCCGTCGTCCCATTCGAAGGCGACCTCCAGCACCTCCACGGCATCCCGCAGCGCCGGCGGCAGCCGGACAGCGTCCTTGGCGGTGGTCACGGGAACCGCGCCGGCAGCTTTCGCTGTTTCGACAAGGAGAGCGATCTCGGCCGCGCGGAACCGGTGGTGGTCGGGGAAGGCCCTGGCGCGTTCGATTCGGCAGCCGAGTGCGGCGAGAGTTCGGAAAAATTTCTCCGGCCGGCCGATGCCGGCGAACGCCACCACCGGCTTCCCGGAGAGCCTCGAGGCGCCGGGCAACGGGGCAAGACGACCGTGGAACAGGGGAAGCCCGTCGGGCAGTCGATCGCGCACGCCCGCCTCGTCCGGGCCGACGACGATTGCCGCGTCGGCGCGGGCAAGTCCGTCCGCCACAGGTTCGCGCAACGGGCCGGCCGGAAGCAGCCGGCCGTTTCCGAACCCGTAAGCCCCATCGACGACGACAACGGAGTACGTTTTCACGATGGCGCCGTTCTGGTGACCGTCGTCCATGACGATCATCTCCGCGCCGGCCGCAGCCGCGGCGCCCGCCCCGGCCAGACGGTCGGCCGACACCCATGTCGGCGCAGCCCGGGCCAGCAGAAGGGGTTCGTCCCCGACATCGCGCGCCCGGTGCCGGACGGGATCGACCGCCGCCGGTCCCTTCTCCCGCCCGCCATAGCCGCGCGAAAGGAACTGCACCGCATGTCCGCGGGCGGCCAGCCGGGCACCGAGCGCCAGCGCCACCGGGGTCTTGCCGGCGCCGCCGGCGACCAGGTTGCCCACGCAGACGACGGGGACGGGGGCGGGGCGGGGCCGGGCGGCCTTGCGCCGGGCCTTGACGGCTGCGCCGTAGGCCCAGGCGGCGGGCTCGAGCGCACAGGCGCAGAAACCCCGACGCCGCCAGAAATCAGGCGCGCGCAGCGGCATCTTGCGCGGTCCTGTCCAGATAGGGAGCGATCGCGTCGATAACGGCCTCGAGGACGCGGGTTTTTCCCTGCGCGATGCGGGCTGCTGCTGCGCAGCGCCGCGCGCGCATTGCGTCGTCGGTCAGCAGTGCGGTGATCGTGTCTGCGAGCGCTTCCTCGGTATGGACGAGCGTGCTGCCTCCTGCTTCCGCCAATTCTTTGGCGATCTCGGCAAAATTGTCCATGTGCGGGCCGTGCAGGATGGCGCAGTCGAGCCGCGCGGGTTCGAGCAGGTTCTGTCCGCCGTGCGGAACCAGGGAGCCGCCGACAAAACATACGCTGGCCAGACGATAGATAACGCCGAGTTGGCCGAGCCCGTCGGCGACGTATATCGCGCGATCCGGCCGTTCGTTCGCCGAGTCGAGGGCGGCGTCGTGGCCGGCGCGGCGGAGCGCGGCAGCGATCTCGGGGCCGCGCTCCGGGTGGCGCGGCACCAGGATCAGGAGCGCATCGGCGAGTCTGCGCCGCACCCCTTCGTGGGCCGCGGCAAGCCGTTCCTCCTCGCCGGGATGGGTGCTTGCCCCGACCCAGACGGGCCGCCCGACGCAGTCCTTTTCCAGGGCCGCGAGCGCCGCAGCGTCGGCGGGAAGCGGGGGCGCGGCGAACTTGAGGTTTCCGAAGCAGCGAACGTTGCGCGCGCCGAGCGCGCGAAACCGCTCCGCGTCTGCATCTGTCTGGGCGAGGCAGAGCGAGAACGTCCGCAACAGGCACCCGGCCAGTCCGGGCATGCACCGCCAGTTGCGAGCCGACCGGCGCGACATGCGTGCGTTGATCAGAAGCGCCGGGATCGACCGGGTTTCGATCGCGTTCAGCATCGCCGGCCAGAGTTCCGATTCGGTTCGGATCGCGAGATCGGGCCGCCAGTGATCGAGAAAAGCAGCGACCCAGTCCGGTCGATCGAGCGGGACGAACTGGTGGATGGCGCCCGGCGGCAGGCGCTCGGCCATCAGCCGGGCCGAGGTTACGGTTCCCGTCGTCATCAGCAGTGCGAGACCGGGCCAGCGCGCGACGACGATCTCGAGCACCGGCAGCAGCGAAAGGGATTCGCCGACACTCGCGGCGTGCAGCCAGACCAGCGGACCGGGCGGCCGCGCTTGTGTGGCGCGGCCGAAACGCTCTCCGATCCGCGCGGGGTCCTCCTTGCCGATGCGGAGCCTGCGTTCGATGTGGCGCCTGATGGCGAACGCCGCCGCCGTCGCCGCTGCGCAATAGAGGCGGAGAACCCAGTGCGGCGCACGATGCCGCGGCGCGGTCATGTCAACCGCCCGCCCGCTCGGTCATTCCGCTGCGACCTCGTCGGTACCCATGAACTGGAGCGCGTACTGGCGCGCGTACGCGCCGCCCGCCGCAAGCAGCTCGGTATGGGTGCCTGACTCCGCGACCCGGCCGTTCTCGATCACGTAGATCAGATCCGAACCGACCACGGTGGACAGGCGGTGGGCGATCACGATTGCCGTCCGGCCGCGCTTGAGGCGGTCTATCGCGTCGCGGACTGCACGTTCGGACTCGGTGTCGAGCGACGACGTCGCCTCGTCCAGGAGCAGGATGGGCGCGTCCTTGAGCATCGCGCGCGCAATCGAGATGCGCTGGCGTTGGCCGCCCGAAAGCCGCGCGCCCTGTTCGCCCACCACCGTGTCGTATCCGTCGGGCAGCGCCTCGATGAACTCGTGCGCTCCGGCATTCCTGGCTGCCGCGACGATTTCCTCCGTTGTCGCGTCGGACCTTCCGCAGGCGATGTTGTCGCGAACCGTGTCGTCGAACAGCATCACTTCCTGGCTTACCAGCGCGATCGAGTTGCGGAGCGAGGCGAGCGTGATTTCGCGTATGTCCTGGCCGTCAATGCGGATCGCACCGGCATCGATGTCGTAAAAACGGGGAATCAGGTTGAGCAGCGTCGATTTTCCGGCGCCGGAAGGACCGACCAGCGCGATCGTCGCGCCGCCCGGGGCAAGCAAGTCGACCCCGTTCACCGCGGCGACTTCGGGGGTGTAGGAGAAGCGCACCCCGTCGAAACGGATCTCCCCGCCGGTGACGACGAGCGGTCGGGCGCCGGGTGCATCGGCGATTTGGGGCTCGATATCCAGCACCGCGAAGACGCGCTGCGCCGCGGCGAGGCCTTCCTGCAACGCAATGTTGAGCGCGGCGATCGACTTGAGGGGCCGGTATGCGAGCCCGAGTGCGACGATGAAGGAAAAGAATGTGCCCGGAGTTGTCGATCCGCCGACCACCATGCTGCCGCCGAACAGGATGGCGATAGCCAGCACGATCCCGCTCAGCATCTCGATGACCGGCCGCCCGAGAGCGGCGATCCGGGCGGCGCGGTAGGTCCGCCGGAAGACCTGGTCGATCTTCGAATACGCGCGATCGATCTCGCTCTGTTCCATACGGTACGCCTTGATGAGGCGTGCTGCCGGCAGGCTCTCGTCGAGCCGGACGGTGAGATCGGCGATCCGGGTCTGGGTGATCTCGGAGGCCTGCCGCATCCGGTGGCCGATGATGGCGATGGGCCAGACGGCGCAGGGAAAGACGACCACGGCGATCAGCGCCATCAGCCATTCCTGATAAAACATCAGCGCGACTAGGAAAACCAGCATCAACGAATCCTTGACGAGACCCGTCATCGCGTGGATCAGCGTCGCCCGCAGCAAATTGGCGTCGCTGGTAAATCGCGCGATCAGGTTTCCGGTCTGCGTGTTGACGAAAAATGCGAGGTCGGCGCGCATCAGCCTCGCGTACATGTCGCGCCGGAAATCGGCCACCATGGCTTCGCCGACCCGGGCCGTGAGGACGGCCTGGCAATAGGCCCCGCCGCTCATCAGCAGGCTCAGGACCACGATACCGAGCGGCACCAGGTAGAGCAGCACCTGATCGCGCGCGATGAAGACCCGGTCGAGCGCCGGCTGCATCAGCCATGCGTTGCCTGCGGTCGCGGCGGCAACCACCACCATGCAGAGCAGCGAGGCCACGATCCGCCCGGTATATCGTCGCAGCCGTTCGCGGAGCAGCCGGCGCACCAGCGCTCCGGTATCCGCGTGGTCCGCCGCCTCCGTGGACAGGCCCTTGTCGTGCGATACGGCCATACGGTGTCCCGAAACGATACCGCCCGACCCTACCACGAAGCGCGAGAGCGGTGGAAAAGCGCCGCCTGCGGCGGGGAGCTACACCCCTGCGATCGTCATCCCGTCGATGCGGATCGTCGGCGCGTCGATCCCGAAGCGGAATTCGAGATCGTTGGCCGGCGTCACCCCGGCGAACATGTCCCTGAGATTGCCCGCAACCGTGACCTCGCTCACCGGATAAGCGATTTCGCCGTTTTCGATCCAGTATCCGGTCGCCCCGCGGCTGTAATCGCCGGTCACCCCGTTCACGCCCATGCCGATGAGTTCGGTGACGTAGAACCCGGAAGCGATCTCGCCGATCAGCGCTGCCGGAGTCGCAGAGCCCGGCTGCATCCAGAGATTGGTGACGGCGGGCGAGGGGGGAGATGCCGTGGCGCGCGCCGCGTGGCCGGTGGTCGCGCGGTCGAGCTGGCGCGACGAGGCGAGGTCGAGAATCCAGGTCTCCAGCACCCCGTCGGCCACCACGGCGCGCCGCCTGTTGGCTACGCCCTCGGCATCGAACGGCTTGGAGCGCAGTCCGCGCCGGCGGTGCGGGTCGTCGACGATGTCGATTCCCTTCGGGAAGATGCGCTCCCCCAGCCGGTCCTTCAGGAACGACGTGCCGCGCGCGACAGAGGGTCCGCCGATCGCCCCCGCAAGGTGGCGCAGAAGACCCCCCGAGACGCGGGGGTCGTAGACAACCGGAGCCTGGACGGTCTCCACCTTGCGCGCACCGAGCCGGCGGACCGCGCGTTCGCCCGCGCCGCGGCCGATTTCGGCCGGTGCGCGCAGGTCGCTGCCGTAGACCGCGGCGTGGAAGTCGTAATCCCGTTCCATCGCCGTCCCCTCGCCGGCGAGGACCGAGGCGGCGATGCTCTGCGACGACAGTGCATAGCTGCGCGCGAACCCGGCGGTGGTGGCGAGCGCGACAGTAGAGCGGCTCCATCCCGCTTCGGCGCCTTCGGAATTGGTCACGCCGTCGACCGCGCGCGCGGCCTCTTCGGCCTCCGCCGCCCGTGCGATCAGCCGGTCGGCGGACGGTTCTTCCGCATCGCAGATGTCGAGGGCCGGGGGGTCGGTCGCGAGTTCCCCGGGATCGGCGATCCCGCAATAGGGATCTTCCGGCGCGGCGCGCGCCATCGCCACCGCGCGCTCGACCAGAGCATCGAGGGACTCCCGGGTGAAATCGGTGGTCGATGCGATTGCCTGCCGCTTGCCGATCATGACCCGGAGCCCGAGGTCGCGGCTTTCGGACCGCTCCAGCTTCTCCGACTTGCCGAGCCGCTGGGCAGCCTCGATCGAGGTCGATTCGAAGAACACCGCATCGCCGCTATCGGCGCCCGCCCTCCTGGCGGCGGCCAGGCGGTCGGCGAGCAGATCGAGGGGGTTGGCGACAGTCGACATCGTAGGCTCCCGTTTCCGGTCCGGTATCAGCCCTCGCGGGCGGTCGGGCGGCGGGTCAGCGCCAAATCGGCCGGCCCGCGCCGGGCAGACCGTATTCCTGCCACTTGCGTGTCACCTCTGCGACGACGTCCTCGTCCATCCGGATGGGCTTCCCCCAGGGTCGAGTGCTCTCCGGCGGGATCTTGGTCGTGGCGTCGATCCCCAGCTTGGCGCCGAGGCCGGGCTCGGGCGAGGCGAAATCGAGCGTGTCGATCGGCGTGTTCTCGATGACGGTGAGATCGCGGGCCGGATCGACGTTGGTCGAAACGGCCCATACGACATCGGTCCAGCGCCGTATGTCGAGGTCGGCGTCCACCACGATCACGAACTTGGTGTACATGAACTGTCGGAGGTAGGACCATACCGCCATCATGATCCGCTTCGCGTGGCCCGGATACGCCTTCTTCAGTCCGACGACGGCGATCCTGTAGCTGCACGCTTCCGGCGGCAGCCAGAAATCGGCGATCTCCGGAAACTGCTGGATCAGGAGCGGCACGAAGACCTCGTTGAGCGCCTCGCCGAGTACCGAAGGCTCGTCCGGCGGGCGTCCGGTGAAGGTGGTGAGGTAGATCGGTTCGCGCCGCATTGTCATCGCGGTGACGGTGAAGACCGGGTAACGCCCGGCGGCGTTGTAATATCCCGTGTGGTCGCCGTAGGGCCCCTCTTCGCCGTACCGGTCGAGCGATACCTCTCCCTCGAGCACGATCTCGGCGTCGGCCGGGACCTTCAGCGGCACGGTCTTGCAATCGACGAGGTCGAGCCGCCGGGCGCGCAGCAGACCGGCGAAACGGTATTCGGACATCGTCTCGGGCACCGGCGCAACGGCGGCGACGATCGTTGCAGGATCGGCGCCGATGACCGCGGCGGCGGGCAGCGTTCTCGGTGAGCCGGTCCCGCCTTCCGCACGCTCGGCGTGGTGCCGGGTGCCGCCGCGGTGCCGCAGCCAGCGCATCAGGGTCGTATTCCGGCCCGTCACCTGCATACGGTAGATACCGAGATTGGTCTGCCCGTTTGCGTCCGCGGTCGCAACCAGCGGCCAGGTGATCAGCGGCGCCGGCTCGCCCGGCCAGCACGACTGGACCGGAAGATGCCCGAGATCGACGTCGTCGCCCGTCAGCACGACTTCCTGACAGGGCGCCCGGTTCACCGTACGCGGTTTCATCGCCATCGCGGTCTTGAGAAGCGGCAGCATCTCCAGCGCTTCCCGCCACCCGCCGGGCGGTTCCGGCTGGCGCAGGAACGCGAGCTGCTCTCCCAGCGACCGGAGTTGGCCGGGTTCGCGCCCCATTCCCCAGGCAACCCGCTCCACGGTGCCGAACAGGTTGGCGAGGACGGGCATCGCGGACGGCGTCCCGTCCGCCTTGATCGGGCGTTCGAACATGACCGCGGGGCCGCCCTCGGCAAGCAGCCGCGTCTGAATCTCGGTCATCTCGAGCACGGTCGAGACCGGGGTGGAGACCCGCACCAGCCGATCTTCCGCATCGAGCCGGTCGGCGAACGCGCGGAGGTCGGTGTAGCTCTTGACGGGCGCGCTCATCGGGCGGGCTCAGGGCTCCTTGCCCCGGCATACGGCGCCGCGGCCCCATCGGCCGGCCGGGGCCTCAGTTGAGGTGCCGCGGGAGGTCCTTGACCGCGTCGTCGATCAGGGCGGTCGCGCGGTCCGTGCCGAGACGCTCGCCGATCAGCCGTGCTGTCGCGGCGACTGCGATATCGACGGCTGCGTTGCGCACCTCGCGAATCGCTTCGGCTTCGGCCTGGGCGATCTTTTCGCGGGCGAGCGCCTGGCGGCGTTCCAGCGTGCGTTCGAGAGCCTCCGCGGCTTCCGCTCTCAGCCGTTCCGCCTCGTTGCGCGCTTGCTCGATCATCTGCTCGGCCTCGCGGGCCGCGTCGCGCTGCTTGCGCTGGTATTCCGCCAGCAGGTGCTGCGCCTCCTCGTGCAGGGTCCGGGCTTCGTCGAGCGTCGCCCTGATCTGTTCGCTCCTCGCGTCGAGCGCCCCGGTCAGGGCGCGCCACACCGGCCGCGCGATACACACGACCAGGATGACGAAGCCGACAGCAACCCAGAATTCCGGCGTCGAGAGCATCAGCCGCGTTCCTGCACGATCTCTGCGACCGCGGTTTCCGCCGCTGTCTGCCCGACGGCGGTCCCGGCCAGCCGTTCGACCGCGGCTCCGGCGAGATCCGCGGCGATGGTTTCGACGTCCGCCATCGCTTGTTCGCGCGCCGCCGCGATGCGCGCCTCGCCAGCCGTCGCTTCCTCGGCCAGAAGTCGGGACAGGGCTTCGTTTTTCTCCGCCGCCTCGGCCGCGAACCGCTCCGCACTCTCCCGCAGGATGGCCTGGGCTTCGGCGCGCGCCTTGGCTGCGGCTTCCTCGTAGGCGGCGAGTACCGCTTCGGCTTCGGTTTTCAGCTCTTCCGCCTTGCGCAGGTCTGCGTCGATCCGCTCCTGGCGTGCGGCCAGGGTCTGCGAGATTCGCGGCAGGGCCGTGCGCCAGAGCACCAGGTAGAGCAGGCCGAAGGTCACCGCCAGCCATACGATCTGGCTGAGATAGGTGTCGACCTGTTCGAGTTGAGGCATGACCGGTCCGGATCGCGCTGTGCGCGGTTATCCGAACAGGATGACCAGAGCGACCACGAGCGCGAACAGCGCGATGGCCTCGACGAGCGCGAAGCCCAACATGGTCATGGGGAAGACATCGCCGCGGGCCGCCGGATTGCGCGCGACAGCGGCGATGAACGACGAGAAGATCGCGCCGATTCCGATACCCGAGCCGACCACGCCAATAACCGCGAGGCCGGCGCCTATGACCTTGGCTGCTTCAAGCTCCATGATGTCCCCTCTTTCGGAAGATACGCCCAGTCGGTTCAGTGCCCGCTCAATGCAGATGCAGGGCGTCGTTGATATACAGGCAGGTGAGGATCGCGAACACATAGGCCTGCAGGAACGCGATCACCAGTTCGAGTCCGGACAATGCGGCGACGAAGGCGAGCGGCAGGATGCCGGCCGCACCGAGCGCCGGCACGAAGCCGGCGAACACCTTGAGCAGGGTATGGCCCGCCAGCATGTTCGCGAACAGCCGGACCGACAGGCTGATCGGCCGCGACAGATACGAGATGATCTCGATCGGAATCAGCAGCGGCCACAGCGCCACCGACACGCCGGGCGGCACGAAAAACGTCACGAAGCGGAACCCGTGTTTGACAAAACCCAGGATCGTCACGCCGACGAACACGACCGCGGCCAGCGCGAAGGTGACGATGATGTGGCTGGTGAAGGTGAAGCTGTAGGGGATCATGCCCAGCATGTTGCCGAACAGCACGAACATGAACAGTGTGAACACGAATGGAAAGTAGCGCCGCCCGTCGGGCCCCACCGTCTCGCGCAGCAGGCCGACGATGAACTCGTAGGACAATTCGACCATCGACTGCCAGCGCCCCGGAACCAGCGCCCGCCGGCGGACGCCGAGCGTCAGGAACAGGGTGATCGAAACCAGCGCGATCGCCATCATCAGGGACGAGTTCGTAAACGAGATGTCCGCCTCGCCCAGCCGGATCGGCAGCAGCGTCTTGATCTCGAACTGCGAGAGAGGACCGTGATGTTCAGCGCTTGCCACTTCGGTCGGACCCCGTTTCCATGACCGGCTCCTTGCCCTCGCCAGCCTTCCGGCCCATGCCGGACATCGCCCGATAGACGTTCAGCATCCCGGCGCATGCGCCGAGGACGAAGAACGCAATCAACAACCACGGCGCCGTCCCGAGCCAATCGTCGAGCAAGAGCCCGGCTCCGACGCCAACGATAAGCGCGGCGACCAACTCGACACCGACCCTGAGCGCCATGCCGAGGCCTTGTCCCCGCTCGCGCGCCTCGGCGGCGCGGGCGTCGGCATCGTCCCCGGCACGGAGCCGTTTGAGCCGTGTATCCAGATCCCTCAGGGAATGAGGAGGCTCGCGCTCAGCCATGGATCGCTTGCACCGCCGCACCGCACACCCCAAGCGCAGGGAGCGCCGGGGCCAGCGACGGGCGCACGATAGGAAGGCGCAAAATCCCTGTCAAGAGCTATCCAAAAGCGTGCAAGTTATTGAAATACAAGATATATCGGACCATAGGGCGCGGCTCGGCAAGGGTTGCCCGGCCCGTCGAATCCGCTCCTACGCCGGTTCGCGCAGCCGTTCGGCTGCCAACAGGTCGACCGAGACGAGTTGCGAGACGCCGGGTTCCGGCATGGTGACGCCGTACAGCCGGTCCATACGCGCCATGGTGACCCGGTGGTGGGTGATCAGCAGGAAGTGAGTCTCGCCGTTTCGCGCCATCTCCTGGAGAAGATCGCAAAACCGGTCCACATTGTTGTCGTCGAGCGGTGCATCGACCTCGTCGAGGACGCAGACCGGCGCCGGGTTGGTCAGGAACACCGCGAACAGGAGAGAGATCGCGGTCAGCGCCTGCTCCCCGCCCGACATCAGCGACATCGACTGGAGCCGCTTGCCCGGCGGGCTGGCCATCACCTCGAGCCCGGCCTCGAACGGATCGTCCGATTCGTTCAGCGCGAGCCGGGCGCTTCCGCCTCCGAACAGGCGGGTGAAGAGTGTCCGGAAATGGCCGTCGACAGCTTCGAAGGCGGCGGTCAGACGCTCGCGGCCCTCCCGGTTGAGATCCGAAATGCCGCGGCGCAATTTCGCGATGGCGCCGATCAGGTCGTCGCGTTCGCTGTGCATCTCCTGGATCCGGGCGTCGAGTTCGGCCGCCTCGATCTCGGCGCGGAGATTGGGCGGCCCCATGTTCTCGCGTTCGCGGTTGAGCTTTTCCCGCCTCGCCTCGAGCACTGCCGTATCGGGCAGTTCGGCATCCGGGTCCATCCCGACAATCTCGAGCACCGCCTCGGGAGCGCAGCCGAGTCGCTCGCGCACCCCTTCGGCAACGGTTCTCAACCCCTGCTTCGCCTGTTCGACCCGCGCATCGCAGCGAACCCGTTCCTCGCGCTTTTCGCCGAGCAGAGCCTGCTTGTCCCGCAATGACCGTTCCGCGGACTGAAGCCGCGCTTCCGCGTCCGAGAGGGTTCTCGCAGCATGGTCGCGGTGCGCGCCGGCGTCTGCGATTTCCGTGTCGAGTGCCTCTCTCTCCCGCGCCAGCGCGGCGGGGCGATCGGCCAGCGCCGCACGTTGTTCTCTGGCGTCTGTTATGCGGGAGGCATAATCCTTGATGTTTCGCTCCGCTGCAGCCGCGCGCCCGCGCCACGATGCGGCTTCTTCCTCGATAGCCGCCGCCCGTTTCGCGCTCAGGTCCGCGTCGTCGACCTCGCGTCGATAGTCCCGTTCGATCTCCGCAGCGTGTCGGCGCGCCGCTTCGAGCGCGGTCTGCGCCCGTTCCGCCGCCGCGTTCGGGAGCCCGGTACGGGGCAGGGTTTCGAGCTCCCGTTCTGCCGCCTTCAGGGCAGCATCGGCTTCCTCTAGTTCCACGGCCATGTCCTGGCGGACACGTTCCGCCGAAACGCGGTAGGAGCGTTCGCCGGCGAGCGCCGCCGCAGCGTCCGATTGGGCGTTTCTGGCCCGGGCGAGCGACGTTTCTGCATCCTGTCTGGCCGTGCGCGCCGCGGCTTCCGCGGCGATTGCTGCGGTCAGGCGCCGGCCGGTCATTTCCGCCGTTGCCGCGGCCTGCTCGCGCCCCGCTTCGAGGGCGGCATGTGCGGCGCGCAACTCGTTCAGGCGGTTGCGCTGTTCCATGCGTCGGGCCGCGGCGGTGGGTGTTCCGGGGGCCATGCGGTAGCCGTCCCAGCGCCATAGCGCACCCGTTCGCGCAACGAGGCGCTGGCCTTGGACCAGTCGCGGCGCGAGAGCTTCGCCGTCGGCTTCGCGGTCGGTCAGACCGGTCTGCGACAGGCGGACACGCAAGGCGGCAGGCGCATCGACAAAATCGGAAAGCGGGCGAACCCCCGGCGGCAGGGGCGGCGCCCCGGTGTCGCCGCCCTGCTCCCGCCAGTGCGTCGGAGCGGCCTGGTCGGTGGATGCCAGAAGATCGTCGCCGAGCGCGGCGCCCAGCGCCGCCTCGCAGCCAGGTTCGACGGAAACCGCATCGATCATCCGCGGCCACTGTTCCGACCCGTTGGGGCGGAGCAGATCGGTCAGCCCGTCGATCTCGGCCTTGGCCCTGTCGGCGCGAGTTTCCGCGCGGCGAAGGTCGCGGCGTGCGTCCTGATCGTCGGAAACGGCGCGTTCCCGCTCGGTGTCGGCCGTTTCCAGCACGGTCCGCGCGGCGTCGAGCCGTGTTCTGGCAGCGGCGGTTTCGGCCTCCGCATCCGTCAGGGATCGTTCGAATTGAACGAGCGGGCCGTGTTTCGCCTCCTCTTTGGCGAACTGTTGCTGTTGCCCGACGACGCGGCCGCGCCGTTTGCGGGTGTCCGCGGCGCGGCGCTTGAGCTCCTTCCTTCGGGCATCGGCCTCGGCGAGCGTGCGGAGCGCTGCCGCGTGCGCGCGTCCGGCTTCCGCGGCGGCTTCCGCGGCTTCGGCGAGTTGTCTGGAAAGCGCTGCGAGGATCGCTTCCCGGTCATCCTTGCGTGCGGCGATATCGCCGACTTCGGCGGCGAGCCGCGCCAGGGCCTCCTCGGCGTCCGACCGTCGTCCGCGCGCGCCGGCCACGTCGCCTTCCAGTTGCCCGATCTGCCGGTCGAGCGCTTCGATGGCCTGTGCGGTCCGGCCGGCTTCCAGGGCGAGACCGTCGCGCCTGACCTCCAGCGTCCGCAGGGCGTCCGCGGCCTCTCGTTCCGCATCCCGGAGGGGCGGGATCGCGTTCGCGGCGTCCTCTCGCGCGGCGGTAGCGCGGCTCACGATCACGGTATTTTCGGCCACCGCATCCTCGGCCAGCGCCAGCGCCTCCTCGGCATCCTTCCTCGCCCGGGCGGCGGAGACCCAGCGGCGGTGGAACAAGGACGCCTCCGCCTGCCTGATACGGTCGCTCAGATTTCGGTAGCGGCTTGCCTGGCGCGCCTGCCGCTTGAGACCGCGATGCTGTTCCTCCAGCGCACCGATGACGTCTTCCAGGTTTTCCAGGTTGGCTTCCGCGGCACGCAGCCTGAGCTCCGCCTCGTGACGGCGGGCGTGCAGCCCGGTGATCCCGGCGGCGTCTTCCAGTATCCGTCGCCGTTCGGCCGGCCTGGCGTTGACCAGATCGCCGACCTGCCCCTGATCGACGATCGCCGTGGTGCGGGGGCCGGAGGCGACGTCGGCGAAGAGCGTTTGAACATCGCGGGCGCGCGTTTCCCTGCCGTTGACCCGGAATTGCGAGCCGCTGCCGCGCTCGATCCGCCGCGCGACATCGATCTGCGGCCCCTCGTTGTAGGCTGCCGGCGCGCTCCGGTCCGCGTTGTCGAGGGTCAGGAGCACCTCGGCCATGTTGCGCGCGGGCCGGCCCGCGGTGCCGGCGAAGATCACGCTGTCCATTTCGGGGGTGCGCATCCGCCGCGGAGCGTGCTCGCCCATGACCCAGCGGAGCGCCTCGACGATGTTCGACTTGCCGCAGCCGTTGGGGCCGACGATGCCGGTGAGGCCCGGTTCGATATAGAGATCGGTCGGTTCGACGAACGACTTGAAGCCTGCGAGGCGCAGCCGCGAGAATTTCAAGGGCGTCTGTCCCCCGTTAGGACCGCGACAGGATCTGCTCCACCACCGCGCGGAGTTGGTCGAATGTCAGTCCGCCGCCGTACAACGCGCCGTTGACGATGAGCGTCGGCGTGGATCGCACCTTGAACTGCTGATTGCCGGTCATTCGCTGCTGAAGCACGATCTTCGCGACGCCTTCGTCCTTGAGACAGGCGTCGAACTTCGCCTGCGACAGTCCGCCGAGTTTTGCCAGCCGGCCGAGCGCGGCGAGCGGGTCCTTCGCACCCGTCCAGCGCGGCTGGTCCCGGAACAGGAAATCGACGAATCCGAAATAGCGTTCCCGGGGCGCGCAGCGCGCGAGCATCGAGGCTGCGAGGGCGAAACGGTCGAGCGGAAAATCGCGGAAGACCAGCCGCACCTTGCCGGTGTCTATGTACGCCTCTTTCAGTTGCGGCAGGACGTCGGTGTGAAAACGGGCGCAATGCGGGCACGTGAAGGACGAATATTCGACGATGGTCACAGGCGCGTCGGCGCGGCCGAGCACGTTGTCCTCGGCGCTCACCGGAACCGAGTCGAACCTCTCATCGGGGTTCGGCGCCTGAGCTCTCGCCCCGCTCTCCCACGGGACCATGGAAAGCGATGCGAGAAGGCACAGGCAGGCGAGGAAACGGATCGGCATTCCGTGCACCGTACCCCAGATATTCCGTTTCAGCTGCATCATCCTACCATATTTAGATCATTCGGAGTGAAAATGCCAACGTCACCGCGGCCGGGCGCGAGTCGACCGCACCGAGTCGTCCGGTCCGCCCTGTTCGGGTGGCTCGGAGGCGGAGGACGCCCGGATCGCCGTTCCCAGTCCGCGGAGCGCTTCTCTCAATTGCGGATCCCCGATTCCGACGATCTCGGGCACGGTGCGGGTGCGGGGTCCGGGCGGTTCCTCGACCATCGGGCCGGTGGTTTCGACCGGCCCCTGATGGAGCGCGAGACGGGCGATGGCGGCGTAGCCGTAGAAGGCGTTAAGCCTTTCGACGATGCGCGGGGCGTTGTGCTGGAGTTCGAGCGCGTAGGCGCCTTCGACCCGGACATGGAGCGTGCCGCCGGTCCGCGACCCGCGCGGAAAGACGATCTTGACCGGAAGCGCACAATCCGCCGCCTGGTCGCCGACGACGGCCCGCCAGCCGGTTACCAGGGCGGGCTCGGCAAAGCCGCGGCGTCGATATGCCGCGCCGACGATCCCCGGAAGCAGACCGTTCAGAGATGCCGCCAACCGCCGCTCCACCGTCTCGTTCGCCTGCGCCGGACACCGGTCTCGCGGCGCCTCCGGGATACGGCCGCATGATAGGCTCGCTCCGGGAGCGAAACAACGAAGCAAGACCGGGCAGGCCGGAGGCCGTCGTGTGAACGAGAGCGGAAACACCGGGGCGCAAGCCGGGAAACTGCTGGCCTGGTACGACTGGCATCGCCGCGAACTGCCTTGGCGGACGCCGCCCGGCGGTCGGCCCGATCCTTATCGCGTCTGGCTCAGCGAGATCATGCTGCAACAGACGACGGTGGCCGTCGTCGACCGATACTTCGAGCGTTTCGTCGCGAGATGGCCGACGCTCGAGACACTCGCCGCGGCCGAACTCGACGCGGTGCTGCACGCCTGGCAGGGGCTCGGTTATTACGCGAGGGCGCGCAACCTCCACAAGTGCGCGAGGATGCTCGTTGCCGATCACGGCGGGCGGTTTCCGGATGATGAGAAGGGTTTGCGCGCGCTGCCGGGGATCGGCGTCTACACGGCGGCGGCGATTGCCGCCATCGCCTTCGGCCGGCCGGCGACGGCGGTCGATGGCAACATCGAGCGGGTGATCGCACGCCTGTTCGCGGTCGAGGAACCGCTGCCCGGCGCAAAGCCGACGCTTTACCGGCTGGCCGCAGGCCTTACGCCGCAGCAGCGGCCGGGGGACCACGTCCAGGCGATGATGGATCTGGGCGCGACGGTCTGCACCGCCCGGTCGCCGCGCTGCGGGTCGTGTCCGTTGGCGGACGACTGCGCGGGCTTCCGTGCCGGCATGGCCGGAGACCTGCCGCGGCGCGCGTCCAGGGCGGCGCGTCCGACCCGCTACGGCACCGCTTTCTGGACGGTGCGGCCGGATGCAGCGGTGCTGCTCAGACGGCGTGCGGAACGCGGCCTGCTCGGCGGGATGATGGAAATCCCCTCGACCGACTGGGCCGATCGGCCGTGTCCGGCTCCCCGGGCGTCCGGCCACGCTCCGGCGGCGGCGGAATGGCAGCCACTGCCGGGGCGGGTGTGCCACACCTTCACCCATTTCCATCTCGAGCTCGACGTGCTGACCGGGCATATCGGCGAGGACTGGCGCACCGTCGCCGGGGTCTGGGTTCCGGTCGAACGGCTCCGCGAGCACGCACTCCCGTCGGTGATGAAGAAGGTCGTGCGGCACGTCCTCTCCTCCCTTCCGCCGGACGCGGCCGGGCCGGGGCGTTAGCCGCCCCCGTTCTCCAGCATCCTGCGTACCGGGGCGAAATTGCGCCGGTGATGCGCGGTGGGGCCGAGACGGGCAAGGGCTTCCCGATGCTTCGCCGTGCCGTAACCCGCGTTGTGCTCCCAACCGAAGCCGGGGTAGCGCGCTGCAAGCCGCACCATCAGCGCATCGCGGGTCACCTTGGCGGCGATGGACGCGGCGGCAATCGACAGCGAGCGCGAGTCGCCCCGCACCACGGTTTCGACCCGGCAGGGAAGACGAGGGGCGCGGTTGCCGTCCACCAGGGCGACGGCCGGCCGCCGGGGCAGGGCAGCCAGCGCACGCGCCATTGCGGTGAAGGTCGCCCGCAATATGTCGGTCTCCTCGATCTCGCGGACGCTGGCTGCGCCGATCCCGATCTCCGCGCAGTCGAGGAGCCGGCGATGGAGATCGCGGCGTTTTGCTGCCGGCAGCGCCTTCGAATCGTCCAGCCCCTCGACAAGCGCGGCGGGCAGGGTCCGCGCGTCGAGAATAGCCGCGGCCGCAACCACCGGCCCGGCCCACGGACCGCGGCCGGCCTCGTCGATCCCGGCCACGAGACCGCCGGCGGCGCGCTCCAGCGCGAAGTCAGGCATGGGCGCCCGCCCCGCACGTTTTGACCGGGACACCGGCACCGCCTATCCTGCCGACAGCGCCGCTGCCGGCGCCGCACGGAGGCAACCGATGACCGAGAAATATCACCTCATCAGCTCGTTTACCTGACCCTGGGTGCAGCGCGCCGTGATCCTGATGCGCGCAAAAGGGGTGGAGTTCGACGTTACCTACATCAACCTGCTCGAGAAACCGGACTGGTTCCTGAAGATTTCGCCGCACGGCAAGGTTCCCGTGCTCGTCGTCGACGGCGAGCCGCTTTACGAATCGAACGCGATCGCCGAATTTCTCGACGAGATGGTGCCGCCCAGACTCCATCCCGAGGACCCGGTCAAACGGGCGAGGAACCGTGCCTGGACCGATTTCGCACCGGATTTCTCCAAGGCGCTGAACGGCATCTATTACACCAAGACGCGGGAAGCGATGGAGAAAGGCCTTGCCGAGGCCCCGAAGCGGGTGGCGCGGCTCGAAGAAGCGATTGCGCGCGAGCGCGGCAACGACGGCCCGTTCTTCAACGGCGATACGCTATGTCTCGTCGATGCGGCCTATGCACCGTTTTTCCAGCGTTTCGAGTTCGCCGAGCGCTATCTGGCGACAGGGCTGCTCGATTCGTTTCCGCTGGTGAAGGCCTGGTCCGGGGCGCTGCTCGCCGAGGAGTTGGTGACCGGCTCCGTGGTGGCGCACTTCGAGGACGAATTTGCGGCGAGCCTGACCAGGCGCGGATTTTATGTCGCGCAGTTCCTCCCCGCCGGGACGGCGGCGGCGGAGTAGACGGGAACGGCGCGTCCTTCCTGCGGCACCGGCGCGTCGCTGCGCGGCGGGCGGTTGTCCGGATACTGGGGGCGGGATCATGAAGACTCGCAGCGTTTCGAAAGCCGAGATGGAGACGCGGATCGCGCGCTTCGCCGGCATGAAGCCCAATAAGGTTGCCTTCGTCGATACCGGACTGCCCGACCATCGGCGCGATGTCTTCAACATGATCGGGTTCGGGGTCAACGAAGACCCCGACACCAAGCCCGCGATCGCCGACGCCCGGGGCTTCACCGTCACCCACAACGGGTGCGAGCCGGGCAAGGGATCGGCCCTTCACACCCATCCGACCATCGAGGTCTTCGTGCCGCTGACCGGCCGCTGGTCGATCTACTGGGGGGACGACGGGGAGAACGAGGTCATCCTCGAACAGGGCGACGTGATCTCGGTTCCCACCGGGGTGATGCGCGGCTTCAGGAACGCCGGCACCGAATACGCGGTCCTGATGGCGGTCATCGAAGGCAGCAATCCGCCGGGCGTGACATGGCACGAGGACGTCATCGAAGCCGCACGCGGGTCCGGGTTCGAACTCGACGATAGCGGCATGATCAAGAAGGGCTGAAACAGAGGCCGGAGCGACATCATGGATCTGATCGTCCGCAACGCGGTACTGCCCGACCGCGACGGTGCGTGGGAAATCGGCGTCCGGGACGGCACGATTGCCGCGATAGACCGCACCATCGACGGGAGCGCAGACCGCGAGATCGACGCCGCCGGCAGGCTGGCCGCGCCCACCTACGTCAACGGCCATGTCCATCTCGACAAGTGTAATCTCGGCGACGTCATGCGTCCCAACGTCACCAACAGCTTTCAGGAATGCCTCGAAATCACCTGGGAGCACAAGCGCAGCTACACGGTGGAGGACATCGTCGAGCGGGCGAGCCGGGCGATCGACGAGGGGATCCTCCACGGCACAACGGTGTTCCGGGTCTTTGCCGACGTGGACAGCATCGGCGGGTTGCGCCCGCTCGAAGGGATTCTCGCGCTGCGGGAGAAATATGCGGGGGTCGTCGAGATCGAGGCGGTTTCCTTCCCGCAGGAGGCCATCATCCGCGATCCCGGAACCGACGAACTGGTGGAGGAGGGGCTCCGGATGGGCGCCGACGTGGTCGGCGGGCTGCCGTGGCACGAGTATCTCGATGAGGATGCGCGGGCGCACATCGACCTCTGTTTCGATCTGGCGGCGAAATACGACAAGGACATCCACATGCTGGTGGATGATACCGACAACCCGAACAGCCGGTCGCTCGAATATCTCGCCGCCAAGACCATTCGCGAAGGCTTCCAGGGCCGCGTTTCGGCCAGCCATTGCGGCGCCCTCGCGGCCTATGACGAGGTCCACGCCCGCAAGGTGATCAATCTGGTGCGCGACGCCGGGGTTTCGGTCTCGTCGAACCCGCACATCAGCCTCGTCGCGCAGGGCCGCTACGACACGGCCAACATGCGCCGCGGCGTGACCCGGACGAAGGATCTCTGGAAAGCCGGCGTCAACGTGTTTTCGTCGCAGGACGACGTAAACGATCCATACTACCCCTTCGGGCGCAACGACCAGCAGGAGGTCGCGGCGCATGTCTGCCACGCCTGCCACATGACGTATCCGGACGAGATCCGGGCGGTATTCGACTTCGTTACCGTCAATGCCGCCCAGGCGCTCAGGCTCGACGGTTACGGTCTCGAGGCGGGCGCCCGAGCGGACTTCAACGTGCTCGCCGCGCCGACCATCCAGCATGTCCTTCGGCTCCAGCAGCCTCCGGCTTGGGTGGTCAAGGGGGGCAGGGTGCTGGCGCAGAACGCGCTGAGCCGGGAAATTTCAACCGGGATCTGACGGGTGCAGCCGCGCAGGGGCGGCAGCACGGGACCGCGCGGCCTGCTCTAGGCCGCCTGCTCGGCGAGGCTGTAGTCGAAGGCGATCGGCTCGATGTCGCCGGCGAAGATTTCGTCGATGCGGCGCTGGGTGACCGGCCCGCCGAACTGGCCGTTGCGCATGTGCACGCGGCGTCGAAGCTGACCGGTAACCAGCTCCCTGGCCAATGCCCAGTCGGTCTCCTCCGGCTCGAGGCCGCCGAACTCGAACACGCCCCGGAGCATGTGCCCGACCTCGTCGTCATAGACCCGCTGACACGCCGCCGCGATCCGGTCGTCGATCCCGCCGCGTCCGGCGAGCTTGGCGCCTTCCGAATAGAGCGTGCAGTAACCGCCCTCCGTGAAATCGAGTGCCGCCTGGCCGAGCGCGCCGTAGGTCTGCCGCATTTCGCGGCGGAAGTCGTCTAGCGCCTTGCCTTCGCTCCAGTTCTCGAGCATACGCGGCGTCAGCGTCGGCGCACCGGGGGCGCTGAGTTCGTCATAGATGTCAGCGAACAGGCAGTAGTGATGATACTCGGCGTATAGCGCCTCGACTCGTTCCAGCATTTCATGGCGGTCGAGCCCCTTGTCGAGCTCCGGGCGCCGCTCGATGATTTCACGGCCCCATTCGACCAGCAGGCCGTGCTCCGGCTCGCCGTACCCCGAGCCGAAGAATTCCTTGAAGCATTGCCGCTTGAGCCATACGCGGTCGGTTTCGGCGGTGCGCGAGGGCGAGTCGAAGTAGGTCCGCACGACCTCGGCCTCGCCAGCCCAGAGCGGTGCGCTCGCCGCGATCAAGTCCCTGAGATGGTCGTTCATGGTCACCGACTCCGTTTGCCGGCGCCCAGTCTATCCTTGGCGGGCGTCCGCCTTCAAATTGCCTGGCCGGGCCGGTTGGCACCGCTGCATAAACGTGCCCGCGTCGGGTGTTGCCCTAAATCGCCGTATACCCGGCGTCGACGAAAAAGTCCGCGCCCGATGTGAAGGTCGATTCGTCGCTCGCGAGATAGAGCGCCGCCCTCGCCACCTCGTCGGGCCGGCCCAGTCGATGCTGGAGAAGCCGTTCCCCGTGGCGCGCCCGTACCTCGTCCATCGAGGCGTTGCGGACCAGCAGCCGGGGGGTCTCGATCGGACCCGGCAGAATCGCGTTGGCGCGGATGTTGTCGTCGGCGTGATCGATAGCGATCGCCTTGGCGAGCATCCGCACCCCGCCCTTGGATGCGCAATAGGCGGGGCGTTCGCCCGCGCCGATATGGCCGTAGATGGAGGACACCAGCACGATGGTCCCGCCGCCCGCCGCCTTGAGGCGGGGGATGGCGAGCTTGGCGACGATGAACATGCCGGTGAGATTGACGTCGATCACCGCTTTCCAGGTCTCCAGCGGCATGTCGGCGACCTTGTGCCTCGGCTCGGAGTAGGCGGCGGCGTCGAAGACGGTGTCGATCCTGCCGAAGACCTCGACCGTCCGGTCGAGCGCCGCGGCGACCGCGTCGGGGTCGGTCACGTCGCAGACCACGGCGATCGCCTCGCCGCCGGCCGCCCGGATCGCCGCCGCCGTCTCCTCCGCCGTTTCCCCGACGATGTCGATGCAGGCGACCGACGCGCCCTCGGCGCCGTAGAGTCTTGCGGTCGCGCCGGCGATCCCGCCGCCCGCCGCGGTCACGAAGGCCGCCTTGCCATCGAGTCGTCCCATCTACGCGTCCTCCTTCATGAGCGCGAACAGGCGTGCCGGAGTCACCGGCAGGTTGTTGACGGCGCCGGGCCGGCCCAGCGCATCGTCGATCGCGGCCGCAATCGCGGCGCCGGCGCCATTGATTCCCGCCTCGCCCGCACCCTTGATGCCGAGCGGGTTGGTTCCCGACGGCGCATCCTCGCGCACGAGGGAGTCGATGCGCGGGATCTCTTCGGAGCCCGGGATGAGATAATCGACGAAGTTGGCCGACAGCGGCTGGCCGGCCGCGTCGTACAGGAACTCCTCGAACAGCGCACCGCCCACACCCTGCGCCGCGCCGCCGTGAATTTGTCCGTCCACGAGCATGGGGTTAACCGAGCGTCCGATGTCGAAGGCGACGACGAAACGCTCCAGCGTGATGTCACATGTCTCGCGGTCGATGGAGAGGACGGCAAGGTGAATCCCGTACGGATAGGTCATGTGTTCGACCTCGAACGTCGCCTCGGCTACGGCCCGGCTCGCACCCCGTTCCTCGGCGAGCGCGGCGGCGACCGCGCCGAGCGGTGCCGACGGGCCGTCATCGCCCGCGCGAACCATGCCTCCGGCGAACGCGATCCCATCCTCCGACGTCTGGAGCAGGCGGGCCGCAACGGGGCGCAGCGCGTCCTTCAGCCGCACCGCCGCGAGATGCGTCGCGGTGCCGGTCATCACCGTGACCCGCGAGGCAAAGGCGCCCATGCCGCGCTCGATACGGTCGGTCTGGCCGTGGGTGACGGCGATGCGGCGGTAGTCGATGCCGAGTTCGTCCGCGCAGATCTGCGCCACCGCAGTTTCGACGCCCTGGCCCACCGAGGCGACGCCAGTAACCACCTCCACGCTGCCGTCGGGGGCGATCTCGACGCGGACATCGTCGAACGGGCCGAGCCCGCTTTTCTCGACGAAGTATCCGATGCCGATGCCGACGCACTCTCCGGCCTCGCGCCGCCGCGCGGTCTCGTCCCGCAGCCTCCCGTAGTCCACCCGGTCCAGAAGCCGGTCGAGGAGATCCTCGTAGAGACCGGAATCGAGCAGAACGGGCGTCTCCATCGCCTGGAAATAGCGCGAGAACGGCATCCGGTCGGCCGGAATCAGGTTGCGCCGCCGGACCTCGATGCGGTCGATCCCGACCCGTTCCGCCACCGCGTCCATCAGCCGCTCGCGGGCAAAGGTCGATTCGTAGCGCCCCGGTGCCCGATAGGTGCCGGCCGGGGTCTTGTTGGTCAGCCGGACGTGCGCGCGGGCGCGGTAGGCGGGGATGAGGTAGGGGCCAGGCAGCATCGCCGTCGCGAGATCGACCACGGTGACGCCGTGGCTTCGGACATAGGCGCCCTGATCGGAGTAGATCTCGTCATCGAGTCCGAGGACGAAGCCGCGGGCGTCGATGGCGGCCCGGATCCGGTGGACCTGGTCGCGCGAGTGGTTGAGCGCGATCAGGTTCTCGCGCCGGTCCTCGATCCATTTTACCGGCCGTCCGAGGCGGGCGGCCGCGATGCAGACCAGGACGTCTTCGGGGTACAGTTCGCCCCGCATCCCGAATCCGCCGCCGACATGGCCTTCGTAGAGCTGCAACTCCTCGCGCCCGAGGTCGAGCATGGCGGCGATCGCGTTGCGATTGTAATGGGGGACCTTGGCCGCGCCGTAGAGTTCGATCCGTCCGCGCGCCGCGTTGTGGAGGGCGAGCGCGCCGCGGGTCTCGATCGGCACCCCGCTGTGCCGGCCGACGGTCAGCTCGAGTTCGAGAACGTCCGCCGCGGCGGCAAAGGCGGCGTCGAGATCGCCGTAATATTTCTCGACCAGCGCCGCCTCGCAGTCGAGGCCGGGAAGAAACGCCGGCGGCGGATCGGCAGCGGCGAGATACGGGGTTTCCTCATCGATTTCCACCGCCACTGCCTCGGCGGCGTCTTCGGCGATATAGCGGTCCTCGGCGAAGACCAGCGCCACCGGTTCCCCGACATAGCGCACCGTGCCCTGCGCCAGCACGGGCTGGCGGTAGGGTTCGAGGCCGGCCACCCGGGACAGGCGGAAATCGATCGGCGGGATGTCGGCGACATCGGCGCCGGTCCAGACCGCGGCGACGCCGTCCATCGCCGTCGCCCCGCCGGTGCGGACCGCGGCAATGCGCCCCAGCGCGGACGGCGATCGCACGACCCGCATGTGAAGCTGGCCCGGTGCATTGCAGTCGTCCGCGAAGCGGGCGCGGCCGGTCAGCAACGGCCCGTCTTCTAGACGGGTCACGCTTTTGCCGATAAAGGTCACGGGGCGCGCGCGGCGTGTGTCAGGATATGAAGATGCGATCTCATTCCCTGCCACGATAGCAAGCGGCGGAGAGCCGCGGCAATCGAGGGCGGGATCCACCGCAGGAGGCTAGCCATGAAGATGGTCGATCTTTCGCACATGATGAACCTTCATACGCCGGGTTGGGTCGGCTATGCGGGCAACAAGATGTACTATGCCCAGAATCTCCAGACCAAGGCGATCGTCGCCCAGCGGATCGACACCGCCCTCCATGTCGGCACCCATCTCGACGGCGCCATGCATGCGACCGACGCCAAGGGGGATATGGCCTCCTATCCGCTCGACTACCTGGTGAGCCCGGGCTGCGTGGTCGACGTGTCCGAGCATATGGAGGACTGGGCGGTCATCACCCCCGAAATGATGGAAAGCGCTCCGGTCGATATCCGGGAGGGCGACATCCTGATCGTCCATACCGGCTATCACCGGTACTACGAGGGCCGCCCGCAACAGGATCTCGTGCGCTATTTCTGCCTGCATCCGGGCGGCAATTTCTCCCTGCTCCAGTGGATGCTGGAGAAAAAGATCAAGTGGTTCGGCATCGACTGCGGGTCGGGCGACCACGCGATGAACACCTCGATCCGCTACATGCGCCCGGATCTCACCGAGGAGTTCGAGAAGAAGGTGGGCATGAGCTGCCGCGATTTTTTCGGCGAGTACGAATACACCCACAGCCTGTCGGGGAGAAAGGTGAAGTCCGATATCTTCCCCTTCCACTCCTATGCGTTCCAGGAAGGGCTGATCCACGCCGAGAACGTCGGCGGCGACATCGAGCAGGTGCTCAACCAGCGCTGCGTGATCGGCGCCTTTCCGTGGCGCTACGAGGGCCTGGAAGCCTGCCCCTGCAGAATCATCTGCTTCTTCGACGTCGGCGACGACATCGAGGCGATCGGCAACGTCGCGCAGGCGATCAACACGCCCTGACCGGCGGCCGGGCGCGAAGGCGTTCGAGGACCTCCTCGAGCACCATGACATCGGCGTACTTGTGGTGCATGTCGAACAGGTTGACCTTGTGCGACAGTTCGCTGCGGTCGAACACGCATTCTTCCACGACCGTAACGTGGAAGCCGGCGGAATAGGCGTCTACCACAGAGGCGCGGACACAGCCCGATGTGCTCTCGCCGCAGACGATCAGGCTGTTGACATCGAGCTCGTTGAGGTGCGCCGCCAGCGGCGTGCCGGAAAACGCGCTGGCCCGCTCCTTGCGGAAGACGGGGTCGCCGTCCTCCGGCGTGAACGCCTCGAAGATTTCGTAAGCATCCGGGCCGATGGCCGCATTCCGCTGGCGCTTGGTCGAGTGGACGCGCGCCTTGCGGGTCGAACTGGTGACGTAGAGAACCGGCAGACCGGCCGCGCGGGCGCCGGCAAACAGCGCCTTCGTGGGTTCGATCGCATTCCACGCGTATATGCCGCAGGTGTTGGGATGTTCGAGAAGCCGGTGCGGCGGGTGCGGTCCGCCGCGGTAGACCAGGTCGTAAAGATCGATCGCGAGCAGCGCCGGGCGCGTTCCGATCCTGAGTTCGCGCCGATAGCATTCGTAGACCCTGAGGGTTTCCGGCGAAACGATGTCTTTCCAGCAGTGGTCTTCGAAATCGCGCGCCATCGCGCGGTCCTCCCGGTTGCCTGGCCGTCAGTCTATCGGCTCGATGTTCGGCGGCAAGCGGGCTGTGCTACGCTCCGCCCCGACGGAAACGCTCGCGGAGGCGATTGGCATGACGGAAACCGCACCGGCGCTCAGGCTTACCAACGAAGGGGCGATGAAAGTCCTTAACGCCGCCATGGCCAAGGCGGAGGAAATGGGCGTCCCGCAATGCATTTCGGTCGTCGACGCCGGCGGTCATCTGCTCGCATTCTCGCGGATGGACGGGGCGTTCGTACTGTCCATCGATTCTTCCCTGGTGAAGGCCATGACGGCGGCGTCCTACGGCGAGCCGACCGGCCGCATTCCTGAAGGGGTCGATCTCAAGCTGGCAATCGCGACGCGGGGCAAGAGGGTGAATCTGCCGGGCGGGCTTCCCATCATCGTCGACGGTCACCTGGTCGGGGCAATCGGTGTGGGTTCCGGCGCCGGACACGAAGATCTCGAGGTCGCCAACGCCGGCCTCGCCGCCCTTCAGGGGACCCGGCGCTTCGACGACGGGTAACCGATAACCGTTCAGTCGAACATGGCCACGCAATCGATCTCCACGTTGACGCCGGCGCGGTGAGGCGTTCCGCCGATGCAGGTGCGGGTCACCTTCTCGCCCTGCATGAACGCGGTGAACGCCTGGTTGAAGCGGGGGAAATCGGCGACGTCTCTCAGGCACACCCGCATGTTGACGACGTTGGCGAAGGTCGCGCCCGCGGCTTCCAGGATGTTCTGCAGGTTGGTCAGCGTCTGGCGGGTCTGGTCGGCGATGTCGTCGGAGACGATCTCGCGGGTTTCCGGATCGAGCGCGCCTTGGCCCGAGACGAACAGCATGTCGCCGAAACGGATCGCCTGGGCGAGCGGGGAAGGGGTCGCCCTGTCGGTAAAACCCGTGGTCGGCGAATGAGCCGAGGTGACGATCTGCTTGGGCATGGTTTTCGTTCTCCCGATACGGTTGCGCCTCAGGGACGCGGCATCACCGTGCCGCAGTCGGCGCAGGTGCGCGCCTCTTCCGAATCGAAGAACCTCGCGTAGGCTTTCGAAACAGGATCGAGCGCGTAGTCTCTGACCGTGAATTCCTCCTCGTGAAGGAGCGACCTGCAGCTCTCGCAGTACCACTGGAAACGGTCGATTTCGCCCTCGCGCCGCTTGCGTTCTATGACCAGAACGAATGCATCGGGCGGGAAACGCGGGGAGTGGGGAACGCCGGCGGGTGTGTAGATGGTTGCACCCTCGGGGAGTTCGGCGATCTCTTCCCGGCCGTCCGGCGTAAGATAGTGGAGCTTCATCTCGCCCTTGATCATCAGCATCACCTCGTCCGCCGGGTCGATGTGAAACTCGCTCCGGTACTCGCGTCCCCGGGCGACGAAGGCGAGCGACTCGTCTTCCTGCCAGAGCACGCGGACACGTTCGCCGCTGGCGGCGAGTTCGTCGGCGACAGCCTTCAGGTCGGCAATGGGCATCTGTTGCATCGTGCGCTCTCCGATTGACCGGCCGATCCTATCTTGAATCGCCGTACATGACGATGCCGGCGCCGCTACCGGGGGCGGGTCAGCGCCGCCCAGGAACGCGGCCCCACGATTCCGTCCCGGTGCAGATCGTTGTCCGCCTGAAACGAGATGACCGCAGCCAGCGTCGCCCGGCCGAACAGGCCGTCCGCGGTGAGCGGATAGCCGGCCTCGGTCAGCAGGTCCTGCAAACGCCGGACCGCGGGGCCATGAGCGGTAAGCCGCAGCGTCTCCGGCTCGCCGTCCGCCGTATCGGGCGCTGCAGCGGTTTCGGGGGCGGGCGGGCTGTCTGTGGGACTGAGGACCATCCTGCCGTCGGCATCGAGCCCCAGCACCGCGGCGTAGGGAAAGACCGGACAGGATTTCGCCGACACCTCGCAGTGGCCGTGGAAGGACATGCGCCCGTCATAGGCCCGGTCGATGTCGCGCGCGAGGCCGATCAGTGTCCGGTACTGGGCGCCGGCGAAACTCGACGGGTCGAGCCCGTGCAGGCAGACGGCGATGGTTGCGGCGTTGTTGCCGGCCTGGGCGGCAGGGGGATCCCCCAGAGGGCGGCCGGCCTCCAGCGTCCCGTACCTCCGTATGAAGAAATGATAGCCCACATCGGACCAGCCGTTGCCGTCCATGTGCCAGCCTCGGATCACTCCGATGTCGTCATGATCCGGGTTGTCGCTCGCGCTGCAATGCAGAAAGACGCGGCGAATCTCCCGGCCGGGCTTGTCGAACGCCATCGGAGTCCTCCGTTTTCGATGAAATCTTTAGATAGTTACGGCGAGCCTAATTGACACCCCTGGTTGTATCTCTGTCGGCCGATTGCGGCAGGCGGCGAGATAGCCACGGCCGGCCGTTGCTGGTAGCGTCCCGCCAGCCCGTTTCGGCCCCTGAGAGGAGCCTGTCGTGTCGTCGGTCAGCCCGGTCACCCCTTTCGATGGACCCAACTCCTATGTCGGCCGGATCCTTTCCCGCCCCGGTGCGCGGCGGGCGGTTGCGGGCCGCGGCCGCTACACCGACGACATCACGCTGCCGCGCACGGTGTATGCAGCGTTCGTCCGCAGCCCCTACGGCCATGCGCGCATCCGCGCCGTCGATACCGCGGCGGCAGCGGTCTGCCCCGGTGTTGTCCGGGTGATGACGGGTGCGGAGCTCGCCCGATACTGCCCGCCCTGGTCCGGGATGTTGACCAGCTTCGAGGGTATGAAAGCTGCGCCCCAGCAGGCGATGGCGGTCGACCGCGCGTGCTGGCAGGGCGAACCGGTGGCGGTGGTCTGCGCGCGGACCCGCGCCGAGGCCGAAGACGCGGCGGAACTGGTCGAAGTCGAGTGGGAGGAGCTTCCCGTCGTCATCGACAAGGAGGCCGCTCTCGGCCCCGGAGCGGTGGTTCTCCACCCCGATCTCGGCGACAACCTCGCCTGGCGCAGGGAAATCGACAACGGCGATGTGGACGCCGCCTTCGCCGCCGAGGATGCGGTGGTGGTCGAGGAGACGTACTCCTTTGGCCGCCACACGGCGGTCAGCCTCGAGGCGCGCGCTTTGCTGGCCGACTACGACCCGGGTACAGAGAAACTCACCATCTACACCTCGAGCCAGGTGCCGCACATGATCAAGACCGTGTTCGCGCGCCACCTGCCGGTCGAGGAGCACAACATCCGCGTCGTCGCGCCCGACGTCGGGGGTTCGTTCGGGCTGAAGATCCATACTTACGGCGACGAGATTGCCGCCTGTGCGCTCGCGATCCTGCTGAAACGTCCTGTCAAGTTCGTCGCCGACCGCCTCGAGTCCTTCGTCACCGACATCCACGCGCGGGAGAACCGGATCAGGGCGCGGATGGCGGTGACCCGCGGCGGCGAGATCACCGCGCTCGAGATCGACGACCTGTCGGGGGTCGGCGCCTATTCGCAATACCCCCGGACCAGCGTGTTCGAGGCCAACCAGATCCTCAATATTGCCGGCGGCCCGTACAAGCACCCCAACTACAGGGCGGTGGCGCGGATTGTCTATCTCAACGGCGTCCCGACCTCGCAATACCGCGGCGTCGGCCACCCGATCGGCATTTCCGCGAGCGAGGCGCTTCTCGACCTGGCCGCCGGGGCGATCGGCATGGACCCGGTGGAACTGCGCCGCCGCAACGTCATGGAGGACGACAGCTATCCGCGCAGGACCGCCTCCGGCGTCCATGTCCAGGACCTGTCCCATCAGGCGTGCCTGGAACAGCTCGTGGAGCGGATCGACTACCGCGGCCTGCGCGCCCAACAGGCGCAGTTGCGCGGCGAAGGCGTTTACCGCGGGATCGGCGTCTGTTCGTTCATCAAGGGAACCGCGCCGGGGCCGGAAGGCTATTACGGGGCCGGCAAGGCGCCGATCGCGTCTCAGGATGCCTGCACCATGAGTCTCGAGCCGGGAGGCGGCGTCCTGTGCGCCGTCGGCGTCACCGAACAGGGGCAGGGGGCGGACGCCGTGGTGCGCCAGATCGCCGCGACAGCCGTCGGGGTTCCGATCGAAAGCGTCCGCGTCATTTCGGGCGACACCGACGCCGTGCCCTACGGCGGCGGCACCTATGCCAGCCGGGCCACTGCAATCGGCGGCGAGGCAACCTATCTCGCCGGCCGGGCGTTGCGCGAGGAGATCCTGCGCCTCGCGGGCGCGCTGCTCCAGACCGCGCCGGACAGGCTCGATGTGGCGAATGGCGACGTGGTCGATGCCGGCGGCGGGGCGGCGCGCATGCCGCTCTCCGAGATCGGCCGCATCGGCCATTTCCAGGTCGGCGAACTGCCCAACGACATTCAACCGGAACTGACTCAGACCCGTCATTTCCGGCTGCGCGACAAGATCTACATCTTCACCAACGGCGCGCATGCGTCGCACGTCGAGGTCGACGTCGACACCGGAGCGGTACGGCTGCTGGACCACTGGGTGGTGGAGGATTGCGGGCGGGTGATCAACCCGATGCTGGCCGACGAGCAGGTCCGCGGCGGCGCCGTCCAGGGAATCGGCGGCGGGCTCTACGAGCACTGCATCTACGACCGGAACGCCCAGTTGATGAACGGGACGATGGTCGACTATCTCACGCCCATGGCGCACGAGATGCCGGATATCGACGTCGCCCACGTGCAGACGCTCACGGGCGAATCGGAACTTGGCGCCAAGGGCGTCGGGGAATCGGGGGTCGGCGGCGCTCCATCGGCGGTGATGAACGCGATCAACGACGCCCTCGTGCCTTTCGGCGCGCGCGTTACCGATCACCCGATCACGCCGGAAACCATTCTCGCCGCATTGGGCAAGGTGTGACCGGAGATGCGAAGCGCACGGGCCGTCGGACCCGTCAATGCGCTTTCCGACGGTTCGCCCCGCATGATACGGTTGAGGCCCTCGAACGGGAGACCACAATGCTGAGAAAAGTTGCTCTATTGCCGCTCGGCTGCCTCGCAGCGGCTCTCGCGGCCGCACCGGCGGGCGCGGAGACAGTCCTGAAGATCTCGAGTTGGGCGCCGCCGACGCATTTCATCAATGCGACGGTATGGCCGACCTGGGGCAAGTGGGTCGGTGAAGCCACCCAGGGCCGGGTCAAGACGAAGATCGAGTACAAGCTCGCATCGCCGCTCAAGCAGTTCGGTGTCGTACGCGACGGCATTGCCGACGCCGGCTGGATTTTCCACGGCTACAACACACGCTACGTGGCGACCCAGGTCGTCGAGATGCCGAACCTGGGGACCAGTGCCGAGGCTGCCACGGTCGCCTACTGGAAGGTTCACGAGAAGTATCTGCACAAGGCGAACGAGCACCGCGGCACCGTACTGATCGGGCTGATGTCGCACGGGCCCGCGGTGATCCAGACGAAGAAGCCGCTGAAGGCGCTCTCCGACCTCAAGGGCATGAAGATCCGCGTACCCGGCGGCGTCGGCAGCCTCGTCGGCAAGGCGCTCGGCGTCACCGCGGTGAAGTTGCCCGCCCCGAAGGTCTACGAGGCCCTGTCGTCAGGGGTGGCGGACGGCATATTCATGCCGATCGAGACACAGAAGACCCTTCGTTTGAAGGAAGTCGTGTCGCACGCGCTGATAATCCCGGGCGGCCTCTATTACGGAAGTTTCGGGCTGCTCATGAGCCCCGCTTTTCTCAACAAGCTGTCGGCTGCCGACCGCAAGGCCGTGATGGGCGTGTCCGGCGCCAAGCTGTCGCAATTTGCCGGGACCAAGTGGGATGCCGGCGACAAGGCGGGCCTCGCTGCGGCGAAGGAGGCCGGAACCAAGATCCAGACCGCGAGCGCGGCCGTGACGGAGGACTATCTCCGCATCATGAAACCGGTCGAGGAAGCCTGGATCAAGCGGGCCAGCAAGGGCGGCTATGACGCCCGCGCGGCGCTTGCCGAGCTTCGCCAGATCGCCCGCGCGCATGACAAGGCGAAGTGACGGAAACCGCACCCGTTGACGAGATACCCCCTTCCGGACGGCGCGGCGCCGTCTGGCTGATCGCCGTTCCGGAAGGGGTTTCCGCCGCGGTGCTGTTCGCGCTGATGGCGATGACCTGTATCGATGTCATCGGACGCGAGTTGCTGGCCGCTCCGCTCGACGGGGCGACCGAGCTTACACAGCTCATGCTCGGCGTCATCGTCTTCGCCGTCCTGCCGTCGGTGTGCCGCCGGGAGGAGCATGTTGCCGTCGATCTGATCGATATCTGGTTCCCGGATCGCCTCGTCCCGCCGCGCCAGGCGGTGCTGAACGCGATCATGGCGGCCGCGCTCGCCTTCGTTGCCTGGAGGGTCTGGATCATCGCCGATCTCACGGCGGAATACGGCGACGCAACCGAGTTCCTCGAGATCAAGCTGGCGCCGATCACCTACTTCATCGCCGTCCTGAGCGCGTGCGGTGCGGCGGCGTTCGCCGTCAACGTCGTCCGCCATGCGCGCCGGGCGGGTTCGCCGCCGGCCCCGCCCGGCGGCCCGGCCGACGACCGCGCAACCGTCTGAGGGGACAGCGGACCGGGTCTCATGGACGTTGTCCTCGTCGGCTTTGCGGTGCTTCTGGTGCTGGTGTTCCTGCGCCTGCCGATCGCGTTCGCGATGGGGATCGTCGGGTTCACCGGCTTCGGTTACCTCTCGGGGTGGCAGCCTTCCCTCTCGATGGTTGGGACGCTGGTGTCGGAGACCGCGCTGTCTTACGGCCTGTCCGTCGTCCCCCTGTTCATCCTGATGGGCAATCTGGTTTCCAGAGCGGGGCTTTCCGGCGAACTGTACGCCGCGTCCCACGCCTTTCTCGGTCACCGCCGCGGCGGGCTCTCCATGGCGACCATCGTAGCCTGCGGCGGTTTCTCGGCGATCTGCGGCTCCAGCCTCGCGACCGCGGCAACGATGTCCAAGGTCGCCATGCCGCCCATGCGGCGCTACGGCTATTCCGACAGCCTCGCTTCGGCCTCGATCGCAGCGGGCGGTACGCTCGGCATCCTGATACCGCCCAGCGTGATCCTGGTGATCTACGGGCTGATGACCGAAACCAGCATTCGCGAACTGTTCGCTGCCGGTTTTCTTCCAGGCCTCCTGGGGATCGCACTCTACCTTGCCGCCGTCCAGTGGGTGGTGTGGCGGCGCCCGGCGGACGGGCCGAGGGCGGATCGCATCGACTGGCCGGGGCGCTTTACCGCGCTTCGGGGCGTGTGGGGGACGCTGCTCCTCTTCGTCCTGGTGATGGGCGGGATCTACGGTGGGCTGTTCACGCCGACCGAAGCCGCCGGGATCGGGGCGGGCGGTGCGTTCCTGATCGCGCTCGCACGCAGCGCCCTGACCTGGCGGTCGCTGCTCGAGGTGCTGACCGACAGTGCACGCACCACGGCAATGCTGTTCGTGGTGCTGATCGGAGCCCTGATCTTCTCCAACTTCGTCAACCGGGGCGGCTTGCCGGCGGGGCTCCTGTCTCTGGTGACCGGGTACGACCTGTCGCCGCTGATGGTGATCGTGATCATCCTCCTGATCTATCTCGTCCTCGGCTGCGTTTTCGAGAGCCTCTCGATGCTGCTTCTGACGATCCCGATCTTTTTCCCTGTGGTGCAGGGGCTCGGCTATGCCGGGCTGGGCGAGGAGACGATCCTCGTATGGTTCGGCATCATCGCCGTGGTGGTGACGGAAATCAGCCTGATTACGCCGCCGGTGGGGCTCAATGTCTTCGTGCTCGCGGGCGTCCTCAAGGACGTCAAGACCAGCACCGTGTTCCGGGGCGTGACCCCGTTCTGGTGTGCGGATATCGTCCGCCTGGCGCTGCTGGTCGGGATTCCCTCGCTGGCGCTCGCCTTGCCGCGGCTGTTCTACGGCTGACCGGCGGCGAACGCCGTCACGCCTCGCCCCAGATTTCGTGGGCCAGCGCGACAACGAGGTCCAGCTTCCGCCGCTGGTCGTCGTGGCCGATCTTATTGCCGTGCTCGGTCGAGGCGAAACCGCACTGCGGTGCGATTCCGAGCTGGTCGATGTCGGCGTATCTGGACGCCTCGTCGAACTTGCGCTTCAGGTCGTCGATGCTCTCCAGTTCCGGCGTCTTGGTGGTGATGAACCCGGGCAGGACGCGCTGGCGCCCCTTGGCCAGCAGGCCGAGCGGTTCGAGCCCGCCCGCCCGCTCGGTGTCGTATTCCATGAAGAAGATATCGACGCCGGTCTTGTTGAACACCGCGTCGGCGGCCGGATCGTAGGCGCCCTCCGCGGCGTAGGCCGACTGGAAATTGCCGCGGCACAGGTGCATCGCCACGATCATGTCGTCCGGGCGGTCCTTGATCGCCTCGTTCATCATCCAGGCGTAGCGGTCGATCAGCCGGTCCGGATCGTGGCCCTCCGCCTCCTTGGCGGCGCGATGCTTCGGATCGCAGAGATAGGCGAAGAAGATGTCGTCGAGCTGGATGTAGCGGCAGCCGGCGTCGTAGAACGCCTGCACCGCCTTGCTGTAGGTCGCCGCGATGTCGGCCAGCAGGATATCGGTATCGCTGTATTCGGGCACGTGGATGTCGTCCTGCGCGGTGCGGAAGTGACAGCAGCTCGGCCCCGGGATGGAGATCTTGGGAACGACTGTCGCGTGGGAAGCGACGAACCGGAAATGGTCGAGCATCGGGTGGTCGTCCGGGAAATCGAGCTTGCCGCGGATCGTCGGGTAAAGGGGCGGGATGCGGGCCCCCGCGAACTGGACTCCCTCCGCGCGCCTTTCGAACTCGAAGCCTGTCAGCATCCCCATGAAGTCGTAGTGCCAGAACAGGCGGCGGTATTCGCCGTCGGTGACCGCTTTCAGGCCGGCCTCCTCCTGCATCCGGATCGCGCCGACGATCGCTTCGTCCTCGATCGCGCGGAGTTCCTCTTCCGGCATCGTCTTGTCATCGAGGCATTTCCGGCGCGCCTCGGCGACGCTCGCCGGTCGAAGCAGGCTGCCGACATGGTCGGCGCGGAAAGGCGGGCGGGGTTCGTCGGTCATCGGGGTATTCCTGTCGGGCTTGCACCAACGAGCGATTATAGGGGCCGAAAGCTGTTCAGTCATGCCGCTGCAGGCGGGCGAGCGGCGACGGAACGGGATCCACGAAGCGCTTGACGCGCGGGGCGGGGCCGTCCACCGTACCGGTCGGCTGGGGTGTCCGGCGGTCGCGCCGGGCTGAGAGCAAACCCACGGAACCTGATCTGGATCATGCCAGCGAAGGGAGCACCCGACACGGGAATCGATCTTGAGGCGGCGCTCGCCGGTCTGCGTCGGGTGGACGGATTCGCCGGGATCGCGCCGCACGCACTGCGGCCGATGCCCGTCAAGGGGCTGTTTCACGACCATGTGAGCGTCGCCGGAACCCCTTGGTTGCTGCGCCTGCCGCGCGCGAGCCAGTTCGAACTCGCCCCCGGAGACAATCTCGACTACCAGCAAGCCTGTTTCGCCCATGCCGAGCCGAGCGGATGCACGCCCGCGCTCGCCGGCCGCATCGAGCCTCGCAGCGGGCTCGCCTACGGCGGTCTGGTCGTCGAGCGGATCGAGGGCGGGGCCGCGCGGCTGCCGGACGACCTCGCGGCGATCGCGGCCTGCCTCGCCGGCATCCACGCGTTGCCCTCGCGGCCCGAGCGGATGCGCGCGCCGCTCGCCGTCCACGCCGACCCGATTGCCGGCATACTCGGTTTCATCGAGCCGCAGGCGCGCTACTTCGACCGTGCGGAACTCTCGCCGGCCGCGCGGAGCCAGATCGCCGAGGAGTTGGTCTGGGCGCGGGCCTGCGCGGTGCGCTACGCCGGTGCCCGCCAGCCGATAACCCTGTGCGTCACCGACGCCCATCCCGGCAACTTCCTGGTCGAGCGGAGAGAGGAGCGGCGGCGCGCGGTCTTCGTCGATCTCGAAAAGGCGCTCTACGGCTCGCCGGCCGTCGACGCGGCGCATGCCAGTCTCTACACGTCGACGATGTGGGATCCGGACTGCGCCTGCACGCTGTCTCACGACGACGTCCGCCGGTTCTACGCCGCCTATCTCGCCCTTGTTCCGGACGCTCTGGCGACCGCGCTCAGGCCGTGGTTGATGCCGATGCGCCGCCTCACCTGGCTTCGCACGATGACCTGGTTTGCCAAGTGGCGGGTGGAGGCGGAAGCGCGCCATGCGGGTGCGGCGGACCAGCCCGAGAGCGCGTGGTGGCGGGCTGCGGCCGCCGCGCCCGGACTGGTGACCGATGTGGCGCGGCGCATCGACGGGTTCTTCGAGGCCGACACCATCGCCCGGGTACGGGAAGAGTGGCTGGGCGCGATCGATTTCGCCGCCTGACGGTTCAGGCGAGGACCGCTGCGCCGGTCTCCGCCATGGCCGCAATCTCGTCGGCGCCGTAGCCGTATTCGCTCAGGATCTCGGCGCTGTGTTCGCCGAGCACGGGAGCGCCCCGCCGGACATTTGCGGGTGTTTCCGCGAACTTCACCGGAGGGCCCAGGGTCCGGACTGGACCCAGCCGGCTGTGCCCGACCTCCATGATCATGCCGCGCGCCCTGGTTTGCGGGTCCTCGGTCATTTGCGCGATGTCGAGCACCGGACCGGCGGGGACGCCGAGTTCCTCCAGAATCTGCATCAGACGGTCGCTGGTGTGCGCCCTGAACAGCGGCGCGAGCGTCTCGTTCAGCAGCGCGAGATTGCGCATCCGGTCGTCGTTGGTGGAGAAGCGAGGGTCGGCGGTGAGTTCGGGTGCGCCGAGAGCCTTGGCGAGGCGCGGCCAGTTGGCGTTGTTGCCGGCGCCCACCGCGATCCAGCCGTCGGCGGTTTCGTAAGCCTGGTAAGGCGCGCTCAGCGGATGCGCGGAACCCAGAGGCGGCGGAGATTCGCCGGTCGCCAGGAACATCGCGGTCTGGTGGAACGTCGCCGAGATGGCCGCCTCGAACAACGAGGTTTCGAGATATTGCCCCTTGCCGGTCTTCAGCCGGTGCGAATAGGCGGCGACGATGCCGAGCGCGGCGAGGATGCCGGCGCTGAAATCGGCGATCGGCGAGCCGACCTTGACCGGCGGGTGCCCCGGCCCTTCGCCGGTGATGCTCATCAGGCCCGACATGGCCTGGGCGATGAGGTCATAGCCCCCGCGGGCGGCATAGGGTCCGGTCCGGCCGAACCCGGAGATGGTGGCGTAGACCAGCGCCGGGTTCTCCGCGCTAAGATCGTCGTATCCCAGCCCCATGCGCTCCATCGCGCCCGGACGGTAGTTCTCGATCAACACGTCCGCTGTTCGCACGAGCCTGAGAAACGCCGCCTTGCCCGCCGCCTGCTTGAGATCGAGGGCGATCGCGCGCTTGTTGCGGTTGAGCATCATGAAGGCTGCGGACTCGCCCTCGATCGAGGGCGGCGTCATACGGCGGACATCGTCGCCCATCGGCGCGCGCTCGACCTTGATCACGTCGGCGCCGAGGTCGGCGAGCATGTAGCCGCAGGTGGGCCCGGCAACAACCTGCGCGCATTCGATCACCTTGACGCCGGCGAGCGGCCCGGTCGCGGTGGCGCCGTCAGCGGTCATGCCCATCGCTCAACGCCCCTTGAACACGGGCTTTTCCTTGGCCAGGAACGCCCGGTAGCCCTCGTGGTAGTCCTCCGTATCGGCGTAGGAGAACGATTCCTCGATCTCTTCTTCGGTGAGCGGTGCGGGGTCGGCCAGACGGTGGACCGCCTGGCGGTGCCAGCGCGCGGACAGCGGCGCGCCCTCGGAGATTCGCCGGGCCGACCCGTAGGCCTCCTCTTCCAGGGCGTCGTCATCGACGATCCGGTTGACCATCCCCTTCGCATAGGCTTCCTCGGCGGTGTACACCCGGCCCTCGAGCGCGATCTCGAGCGCGTTCGCCCGCCCCAGCGCACCGACCAGCGTGCCCAGCAGACCGTATCCGAGATAGAGCCCGACGAGCCGTGCGGGGACGCCGAGCCGGCTCGACCGGCCGCGATCCTGATATCGCAGGCCGTCGCAACCTCGAAACCGCCGCCGAGGCAGTATCCGTGGATCATCGCGACGACAGGATGCCGTCCCCTGGAAATAGCCTCGCAGGCGCGGTGGGTCTTGCCCATGTAGCGGCGGGCGAGTTCGGCGTTCGAGTGTTCGTCCATGAAGTCCGAAATGTCGGCCCCGGCGGCGAACGCATCCGGGCCTGCGCCGCGGAGCACGACGCAGCGCAGGCTGTCGTCCGCCGACAAGCTTTCGAAAGCGTCTGCCAGCGCATCCCAGCCCGCCGCGTTGAGCGCGTTGCGCTTCTCCGGCCGGTTGATCGTGACCGTCGCAATACCGCCGTCGCAGTCGACCAGTACCGCCGTCATGCTCTACTCCACCCCTGAAGTTCTGCCGCCCGCCGCTTCCTGACGTCGGGCGGCCTATTTTGCCTGAGCGGCGGAGCCGCTGCCAGACCGGCCCGCGGTCTGGCCGGCGATCGAGCATCGTGCTGTTGCCGCCGCGTGCGGCGGTGTGGCCTTATGGTTTCCATCAGTCATGCATTGGAGGATCGGGTGACCGAGTTGTCCGAACAACGCAGTGCCCTGCTCGCCCGGTTGGATGGGCTCCGCTGGGAGATCGATGCCGGGAGCGGGCAGGGGACGCTGATCTTCGACCGGCCGCCCCTCAACGTGGTGAGTTTTCCCGCCCGCGCCCAGTTCGCCGCCCTCCTCGAGGAACTCGACGCCCATCCGGCCGTCCGGGTCATCGTAATCCGCGGCGCCGGCGGCGTATTCAGCTCGGGCGGTGACATCGCCGGGTTCCAGAAGGTGCCTGCGGACGGCATGGCCGACCTCGCACGGGCGGTGGCCGCTCCCGAACGTTGCCGAAAGCCGGTGATCGCCGCCATCGAGAAGTACGCGATGGGGGTGGCCTTCGAGATCGCGCTCGCCTGCGATTTCAGGATTGCTGCCGAAGGCGCCGAATTCGCCCTGCCGGAGATCAATCTCGGTGCGATACCGGGCTCGGGCGGCACCCAGCGGCTCGCCCGTATCGCCGGCCTCGGACGTGCCAAGGAGATGATCATGCGCGGACGCCGCATCGGTGCCGCGGAGGCTGAGGCATGGGGTCTATTGAGCGAGATCGTTCCGCCGGACGGGCTGGACGAGGCCATCGCGCGCTGGGTCGCCGATCTCGCGGCGCGGCCGGGCATACCGCTCGCGACCCTGAAACAGGTTCTCAACGAGGCCTACGAAGCGCCGCTTTCCGCCGGTCTGCGGGCCGAAGGTCAGGCGTTCGAGAAAATCCGTTTCGGCGAGGCGTTCACGCGCGGGATCGAGGCGTTTCTGGCTAAGAGGAAGCCCGATTTTTCCGATCTCTGACGGCGTCAGCCTCGCAGGGCCTTGAACTGGCTGGCGTAGCCCCCGGGGTCGACGGCGACATCGATCACCGCCGGGCCGGGCGCCGCGAAGGCCTGCGCCAGCGCCGGAGCCAGAGCGTCCGCCCGATCGACGCGAACCCCCGCACAGCCCATGCCCCGCGCCACCGCGGCGAAGTCGATCCGGGCGGTGTGCACCCCCCTTGCCGGAAGGCCCATGGCCTGCTGCTTGATGTCGATGAGCGAGAGGGCGGCGTCGTTGAACACCGCCACGACGATATTGCAGCCATGCTCTGCCGCCGTGGCCAGTTCGCCTGTGCACATCGCCAGGCCGCCGTCGCCGGTGAACGCGGCCACCGGGCGGCCCGGTTCCGCAAGGGAGGCCGCAATCGCCGCGGGAAGCGCGAAACCCATTGTCGAGAGCCCGTTGGAGATCAGCACATCTCCGGGCTGCCGCGCCCGCCAGTAGGTCATCGCCGACACCATGTGCGCCCCGGCATCGACGGCGATTCGGCAATCGGGCGGCGCGGCGTTCCAAGCCGCCTCGACCAACTGCTGCGGCGTCACCGGTCCGCCCTGCGGCGAGGCGAGGGCGAGGAGCATCTCGCGTTTCAGGGCCGCGATCTCCGCCCTGTTCCAGTCGGCGGTACGGACGAACGGCGCGAGCAGATCGACGGCGCGGTCGAACCGGCCGGTCAGCGCCGCGTCGGGCTCGCGGTAGTGCGGGCGTCCGCCGACAGCGCCGATGTCGAGGATCGGGGCGGCATACCGCCAGGGCTGCGGCTGAAGCTCGACCGGATCCAGACCGAACTGAAAGATCAGGTCCGCCTGCTCGAGGCATGCGGCTTCCGCGGCTGCACCGGTAAACAGGCCGACATGCAGCGGGTGGTCGTCTGCGATCGCACCCTTTGCCTTGTAGGTCGTGAGCACCGGAGCACCGAGCATTCCCGCAAGACGTTCGAGCGCGCCCGCTTGCCCGGCGGTCCGCACGTCGAGGCCGGCGACGATGACCGGCCGCCGCGATCCGGCAACCAGCCGTCCTGCGCCCTCGCTGTCGAAATCGTCGTCGGGCAAGGGCGGGACCGGCGCCGCCCCGTCGTCGCCGGGTTCGGCCGCGCGCGCGGCGACGGCACCCGGGAGTTCGATCAGCACCGGCCCGAAGGGCGGGGTCAGCGCCGCTGCCAACAGCGAATCGACCACTCCGGCAACCCTGCCGCCGGCGAGCCGCCGCCGCGCCTTCGTCACCGGTTGCAGGAGGGCACCCTGGTCGAGCGCCTGGTGGCTGACAAAACCGTGCGTCGCCGGATCGATCGAGTCCGAAATCAGCACCACCGGAGCGCGGTCGAGCGCGGCGTAGGCGATTCCGTTGGCCGCGGAGGCGAGTCCGGGGCCGACACCGGTGACCGCGCCCGACGGCCGTCCGGTCAGTTCGGCGGAGGCCGCCGCCATCATCGCTGCCGCGGTTTCGGTGCGGGTGAGGACGAACGGAATGCCCGCGCGGGAGGCGGCCTCGATGACGTGGAGCGAGCCGCCGCCGGGAATACCGAACAGGCGCTCCACGCCCCAGGCCGCGAGCCGGCCGGCCAACACATCGGCGACGGTCCGGCGGTCGTTCATGATCCCTCCATACCGCTGACGCGTCAGGGCGTGAATTGCTCGTTCAGGATTCGTTCTTCGAGATTATGCTCCGGATCGAACAGCAGGGTCAGCTTCACCGACCGGTCTTCCTGGACCACGACCGACCGCACATCCCGCGCCTCGGTGTAATCGGCGACGGCGCTGACCGGTCGCCTCGACGGCTCCAGCACATCGATTCTGAGCCGGGCCGACGATGGCAGGAGCGCACCCCGCCACCGCCGCGGCCGGAAGGCGCTGATCGGGGTCAGCGCAAGCAGTTCGGCGCCCAGCGGAATGATCGGCCCGTGCGCCGACAGGTTGTAGGCGGTGCTGCCCGCCGGCGTTGCGATAATCGCGCCGTCGCAGACCAGTTCCGGCATCCGCACCGTTCCATCGATGCGGATACGGACCTTGGCAGCCTGTCGGGTCTCGCGCAGCAGCGACACCTCGTTGATGGCGATCGCAGTCGTCTTCGAGCGGTCGACCGAAGTCGCCTTCATCAGCAGCGGGCGGAGTTCGACCGGCTGCGCAGCGGCCAGCCGCTCGCGCAGGCCGCGGTTGCTGTATGCGTTGAGGAGGAAGCCCACCGTGCCGCGGTTCATGCCGTAGATCGGCACGTCGCGCCCCATGAAACGATGCAGCGTCTCGAGCATCAGCCCGTCGCCGCCGAGCGCGACGATGACGGCGGCTTCCTCCGGCGGGACCGAACCGTAACGCTCCTTCAGGGTCTTGAGTGCGCTGCGGGCGCTGCGCGAAGGCCCGGCGACGAAGGCGATGCGGTCGCGGTCCATGGGGGCAGGCGGTCCTTGCAGCGTCCCGGACCCGCCGCGCGCGCGGGTGCCCGGAAGGGGAGGGCTATTCCGCTGCCGGCTCTTCGGGGGCCTCGACGCCGAACGCGTCGTCGTCGTGCATCTCCTCGTCGTCCTCGTCCCCCGCGCCGATGGTTTCGCCGCGCGCCTGGGCCTCCGCCTCATCCTCGGTGCGCGCGACGTTTGCGGTGACGGTAACCGAGACCTCGGGGTGCAGTTGCACGCGTACCGAGTGGAGACCGACCGTCTTGATCGGGCGGTCGAGCGCCACTTGGTTGCGCGAGATGGTAAAGCCGGCGGCGCTTACCGCATCGGCGATGTCGCGCTTCGTCACCGAGCCGTAGAGCTGGTCGCTGTCCGAGGCCTGACGGGTCAGAACGACGGTGAGCCCGTCGAAATCCGCCGATACCTTCTCCGCGTCGGCGCGCCGCGCGAGGTTGTCCGCGTCGAGCTGGACGCGCCGCTCTTCGAAGGTCCGGATATTCTCCCGGGTCGCACGCAGGGCCTTGTTCTGCGGCAGGAGAAAATTCCGCGCAAAGCCCGGCTTGACATCGACCACCTCGCCCATCTGGCCGAGCTTGTCGACCCGTTCCAACAGAATCACCTGCATCACTCTTCCTCCTCGTCCCGCGGCCTCGGGCTGGAGAACCGTTGCCGCAGGGATAGCCATGTCTCGGCAAAACCGATTGCCGCCGCGACCAGTGCGGGCCAGCCGGCGACGACGAGGCTGAAATACACGCAAACCAGGATAAACGTCCGTGCGCGCCAGCGCAGCGACAGCGCATGTATAACCGACAGGCCGATAAACACAAAGGGCAGGCCCGCAACGATCGCCGCGTTGGTGCCGAGGGCGCCGACCTGACCGGGCAGGAACGACGCAAGCAGCGCCGCCGCAAACACGATCGACAGCCATTGCGGCAGCCAGAGCGTGTGGAACGGCGCACCGGGGCGCAGGTTGAGGGAGAAGCGGGACAGCACGCCCTGAGCGAGAAGCCCGTTCACGATCACCATCACCTGCCACGACGTCAGCACCAGGGCGGGCAGAAACCATGCAAGCCTGTCCTGAGCGGCCGCGACCGCCCTCCGTGTCGTTTCGCCGCCGCCGAGCCCGCGCGTCATTTCGAAGAGCAGCGCCTTGCCTGTGCCGATCAGGCCGCCTTCATGACTCCAAAATAGGAGTGCGGCAGCCAGCAGCGCGGCGATCGCGATCGCATTCAGCACCGCCAGCAGATAGCCCGGCGGATACCATTCGATGCTGCCGTCCGGGTTGGTGCGGCTCAGCATTGCGCGGTTGGTGAGGACGAGCACAGGCAGTGCGGCGGTAAGCAGGAACAGGGCGGCCGCACTCAGCGGCAGGGCGGCGGCGATCAGGACCGCGCCCACACCGGCCGCCAGCGCGGCATGCGGGAACCCGGCGCCGAGGCCGATGGCAAACAATGGAAACTGCGCGAGATAGGCGAGGATCAGCGAGCCGAAAGAACCGAGGCCCACCGCGACATAGAACAGGGCGGCCACGGCCCCGGCGGCGATGGCGAGAAGGATCGGGCGGGACATGTCGCGCCGCCGTGCGGGCGTCCCTCAGCGGATGACGAAGGGCAGAAGCGCGATGTTGCGAGCGCGTTTAATGGCCTGCGCGAGTTCGCGCTGCTTCTTGGTGGAGACCGCGGTGATGCGGCTCGGCACGATCTTGCCGCGTTCGGACAGGAAACGCTGCAGGAGCCTCACGTCCTTATAGTCGATCTTGGGCGCGTTGGGCCCCGAGAACGGGCAACTCTTCTGCCGACGAAAGAACGGCCGCCGGCTCATTGCGCCTTCTCCTCGGCCTTGTCGGCATCGGCCGGTTTGGCATCGGTCGGTTTGGCGTCGCCCTTGTCGGCTTCCTTGGAGGCGTCCCGGTTCTCCGCTGTCCGGGCGCCTTGAGGCCTGCCTCCGTCGCGTCCGCCGAAGCCGCGTCTGCGCCCGCGGTCATCGCGCGACCCCCGCGTCATCATGATCGAGGGGTTGTCGTCCAGTTCGTCCACCCTCACGGTGAGATACCGCAGCACGTCTTCGCTCAGACGCATGTTCCGTTCGTACTCGCCCAACGCGTCGCTCGACGCATCGATGTTGAGCAGCGAGTAATGGCCCTTGCGATTCTTCTTGATGCGGTACGCCAGGTTCTTGAGACCCCAGTATTCGTTCTTGGTGACGCGCCCGCCGCCCGTTTCGATGATCTCGGTCAGGCGCTGGGTCAGCGCCTCCACCTGGGCGGCCGAGATATCGGGGCGCGCAATATAGACGCTTTCGTAGAATGCCACTTCGCGGCGCTCCTTGATCGCTACCCTCGATTGCTGCCGAACCGGCGCGAGCGGCGTTGGTCCCAGCGTCCCGCGACCGCATGCCTCGCCCGACCGTAAATACAGGCAGGCCGTCCAGGACGGGCGGTATCGCCCCGCTCGACGGCAGCCGGACTATACACGTTTCCTTGCCCGGCGCAAGCAAACCGCCCCGCTTCCGCGGACACCGCGGCCCGATGCGGCGGCCGCTTGACAGGACTCGGGCCCCGTGTCTGTTCTTGCCGTCGGCTCCCGTCGCCGTTTGCCCGTCCATCCATTTCGGAATCCAGCATGACGATTGCCTTAGTCTTTCCGGGACAGGGTTCCCAGGCCGTGGGCATGGGGCAGGCCTTCATGGAAGCGTTTCCGATCGCGCGGGAGACGCTGGAGGAGGTTGACGATGCGCTCGGGCAGCACCTGTCGCGCATCGTCCGCGAGGGGCCGGGGGAAGCTCTCACCTTGACCGAAAATGCCCAGCCGGCGCTGATGGCCGTCAGCATCGCGACGCTTCGCGTTCTCGCCGGGGAGGCGGGTTTCGACATTGCCGGCCGGGTATCCCATGTGGCCGGTCATTCGCTCGGCGAATATTCGGCGCTCGCCGCTGCCGGTTCGTTCGCGCTGCCCGACGCGGCGCGTCTGCTGAAGACGCGCGGCCGGGCGATGCAGGAGGCGGTGCCGGTCGGTGCCGGCGCCATGGCGGCTCTGCTCGGCGCCACCCTCGATCAGGCCGGCGAGATCGCCGGCGACGCGGCGCAGGGTCAGGTGTGCGATGTTGCCAACGACAACGCGCCCGGCCAGGTGGTGCTCTCGGGCGACAGTGAGGCCGTCGAGCGCGCGGTGGCGCTGGCGAAGGAGCGCGGCGTCAGGCGTTCGATCCTCCTCCCGGTCTCTGCGCCGTTCCACTGCAGCCTGATGCGCCCGGCGGCGGAAACCATGGAGGAGGCGCTCGCCGCCACCGAGATGAAGCCGCCTGAGCCGGTGCTGGTGGCGAACGTTTCGGCCGAATCGGTCTGCGACCCGGAAGAAATCCGCGAGCTCCTCGTCGCGCAGGTTACCGGGCTGGTCCGGTGGCGCGAATGCGTGCTGGCGATGCGCGGCGCCGGCGTCGAGGCGGTCGTCGAGATCGGGGCCGGAAAGGTTCTCACCGGGCTTACTCGGCGCATCGACCCCGATCTCGGTGCGCTGTCCGTCGAAACCCCCGACGATATCGAGGCGCTGCTCACGCTCTGAACGGGTCTCGCAACGACAAGGATCGATCATGTTCGACCTCGAAAACAGGCGGGCCCTGGTCACCGGGGCGTCGGGCGGCATCGGCGGGGCGGTGGCCGCGGCGCTGCACCGCCGGGGCGCGACGGTGGCCCTCGCCGGACGGGATCGCGCAGCGCTGGAAGAGCACGCGGCGGCGCTCGGGGCCCGGGCCCATGTGCTGACCGCTGACCTTGCCGACCCGGAGGCGGCCGGTGCCCTGGCGAAAGCGGCCGGGGAGGCGATGGGCGGGATCGATATCCTGGTCAACAACGCCGGCATTGCGCGCGACAACCTTTTCGTGCGCTTGAAGGACGAAGACTGGCAAACCGTGCTCGACGTCAACCTCACCGCGGGGTTCAGGCTGGCCCGCGCTGCGCTGCGCGGCATGATGCGCTCGCGCTGGGGCCGGATTGTTGCCATCACCTCGATCGTCGGCCAGACCGGCAATCCGGGCCAGGCGAATTACGCGGCTGCGAAGGCCGGCATGACGGGCATGACCAAGGCGCTCGCCGCCGAGGTCGCGGCGCGCGGTATCACCGTGAACTGCATCGCGCCGGGGTTCATCGACACCGCGATGACGCGCGGCCTCGGCAAAGACCAGACCGCCAGGCTCGTCGAACGGATCCCGGCCGGCCGCCTCGGTTCGCCCGCGGATGTGGCTGCCTGTGCGGTCTTCCTGGCCAGCGAAGAAGCCGCCTATATCACGGGACAAACACTCAGCGTCAACGGCGGCATGGCCATGCTGTAGAACGCGCCCGTGTTTGCCCTGCGCTGGCATGGCAACAGCGATTGTGGTAGGTATCGGCCCCTGCTGCGCGGCCGGGTTTCCGGTGGAATCCCGACTGCTCCGAGTCCGGTCAAGTGCTTACTACACCGAGGAACCCCGACATGAGCAACACTTCCGATCGTGTAAAGAAGATCGTGGTCGAGCATCTTGGCGTCGACGAAGCCAAAGTCACCGACAATGCGAGCTTCATCGACGATCTTGGCGCTGACAGCCTGGATACCGTCGAACTGGTGATGGCGTTCGAGGAAGAGTTCGGCTGCGAAATTCCGGACGATGCGGCCGAGAAGATCCTGACCGTCAAGGATGCGATCGACTTCATCGACGAGAACGCGGACGCCTGAGTCCGTCCACATGGTCGGTACGGCGATCCTTGGCGGGCGATTCCCGGTGAAGCGCGAACGGCAGGCGCGGCGATGAGGCGGGTCGTGGTTACAGGTCTCGGCCTCGTGACCCCGCTCGGCGCGGGAGTCGACCATGTGTGGAAGCGCCTGCTCGACGGGGAATCGGGTATCGAACGTATCGAATCGTTCGACGTTTCCGACCTGCCGTGCAAGATCGCCGGCACCGTGCCGTTCGGCGACAGCAGCGACGGGCATTTCGATCCCGATTCGGTCGTCGCCGCCAAGGACCGGCGCAAGGCGGACCTGTTCATTCTCTATGCGCTCGGCGCCACGCAGGAGGCGGTCGCGGATTCGGGCTGGACTCCGGAGAGCGAGGAGGAGCGCGCACGCACGGGAGTGCTGATCGGCTCCGGGATCGGAGGGCTCGGGACCATCTACGACGGCTCGCTGACGTTGCACGACCGCGGCCCGCGCCGTGTGACGCCGTTTTTCATTCCGGCCAGCTTGATCAACCTCGCCTCGGGGCAGGTATCGATTCGATACGGCTTCAAGGGGCCGAATCACTCGGTCGTGACGGCGTGTGCGACCGGGGCGCATGCGATCGGAGACGCTGCCCGGATGATCATGCTGGATGATGCCGACGTGATGATCTCGGGCGGCGCCGAAGGCGCCGTCTGCCGGATCGGGATCGCCGGGTTCGCGTCCGCGCGGGCGTTGTCGACCGGTTTCAACGACACGCCGGAACGTGCCTCGCGCCCCTGGGACCGCGACCGCGATGGGTTCGTGATGGGCGAGGGGGCGGGGATCGTGGTCCTCGAGGAGATGGAGCACGCGAAGAAACGCGGCGCGAAGATCTACGGCGAGGTCGTCGGTTACGGCATGTCGGGGGATGCGCACCACATCACCTCTCCGCCGGAGGACGGCAACGGCGGCCGCCGGTCGATGCTGGCCGCCCTGAAGCGGGCAAAGCTCAACACAGACGAGGTCGACTATATCAACGCCCACGGCACCTCGACCCCGGTCGGCGACGAGATCGAACTCGGCGCCGTCAAGAAGGTGTTCGGGCAGAACGCCTACGCCCTGTCCATGTCGTCCACCAAATCTGCCATCGGCCATCTCCTCGGCGCGGCGGGCAGCGTCGAAGCAATTTTTTCGATCAAGGCGATCAACGACGGCGTGGTCCCGCCGACGCTCAACCTTGACAATCCTTCCGACGGCTGCGATCTGGACCTCGTCCCCAACCAGGCCAAGGAGCGGCCGGTCCGCAATGCCTTGTCCAATTCCTTCGGGTTCGGCGGCACCAACGCTTCCCTGATTTTCGCTTCGCCGTCCTGACCGGCCGGTTGCGTCGGTGCGCCGGCTCGTCCTTCACGCAGCCGCATTCGGACTGCCCGGCGCAGCGGTCTTTGCGCTCGCCTTCGCCCTCTGGGCGCATGTCGATTTCACCCGGCCGGGCCCGCTTTCCGCCGAAACCACCGTCATCATCCCCAAGGGCGACGGCGCCGGGGAAATTGCGGCGGCGCTGTTCTCCGGCGGGGTGATCGCCGATCGTTTCCTGTTTCGCGTCGGCGCGTGGCTGTCCGGGAGGAGCCGGACGATGCAGGCGGGCGAGTATCGTTTTCCCGCCGGCGTTTCGATGGACGGAGCGATCGCACTGCTGGCGCGGGGCAAGACGATCGAACGCCGGATCACGGTCGCCGAAGGGCTCACGGCGAGCGAGGTGCTCGGGCTCGTCTCTGCGGCCGGAGGGCTCACCGGCGATCTGCCGGGCGATGTCGAGGAGGGTTCGCTCCTGCCCGACACCTATTTTTATTCGTTCGGAGATACCCGCGCCGCCGTCGTGCGGCGGATGCGCGATGCGATGCGGCAAACCCTGATGTCCTTGTGGGCCGGGCGCGCCCAGGGTCTTGCGCTTGCGACGCCCGAGGAGGCGCTGGTGCTGTCCTCGATTATCGAGCGGGAGACCGCCGTCGCGGACGAACGCCCGCGCGTTTCGGCGGTGTTTCACAACCGCCTCCGCCGCGGCATGCGCCTGCAATCGGATCCTACGGTGATCTACGCGTTGACCGGGGGCAAGGCGCCGCTCGGCCGGCCGCTCGCAAGGAGCGATCTACGCCGCGATTCGCCCTACAACACCTATCGGGTGGACGGCCTGCCGCCGACGCCGATCGCCAACCCGGGCCGCGCCTCCATCGAGGCGGCGCTCCACCCGGCGGACACCGACGAACTCTATTTCGTCGCCGACGGAAGCGGCGGCCACGTCTTCGCACGTACCCTGACCGAGCATCTTCGCAACGCCGCCCGGTGGCGGCGCCTCCGGCACCAGCGGATACGCGGGCAAGACGCGCCCTGAGCCGTGTTATTCCGCTGCCGGGCTGTCCCGCCGGGGCGGCTCGACGGCGGCTTCGGGCGGCGATTCGAACGCGAAGTCGCGGTCGGCGCGCAGCTTTCGCACATCGGTATCGATATGGCGGGGCTCCGGCAGCGACTGCGAGGTTGCTTCGACCTCGAGTTCGACGAAACGCCGCGCCTGCGGCATCACACGGGATTCCAGGCTGCCGACAAAGGCGTTGTACTGTTTCACCGATTTGGCGATATCTTCGCCCAGATCGGCAATGTGGCCGCCCATCGTATTGATTCTGCGGTAGAGTTCGCGTCCGAGTTCCGCGATTTCCCGAGCGTTGTCGGCAACCTTTTCCTGGCGCCATCCAAAAGCGACCGTCTTGGCCAGGCCCAGCATCACGGTCGGGGTGACGATCAGCACGTTGGATCTGAGCGCATCGTCGTAGAGCGACGGGTCGCGTTCGATCGCCGCGGCGTAGAAATTGTCGCCCGGCACGAACATCACGACGAAGTCCGGGGTGGTGTCGAGGGCATCCTGATAGCCCTTTGCGGCAAGGCTTCGCATGTGCGTGCGGAGTTGCCGGGCATGACGGGCGAGATGTTCGTCCCGGTCGGCCTCGTTTTCGGCCTCCATCGCGTCCATGTAGGCGGTGAGCGAGGTCTTGGCGTCGACGACCATGAACCGTTCGCCGGGCAGGCGGATGATCGCGTCGGGGCGCAGCAGGGTGGAATCCCGGCGCAGAGACTGTTCCGTAAAGAAGTCGCAATATTCCGTCATTCCAGACAGTTCTAGGACATTCCGGAGAGTTTCCTCGCCCCAGCGTCCGCGCGTCTTGGGTGCACCGCGCAGCGCATTGACCAGCCTCGCGGCCTCGGTTCTCACCTTCTCCTGTCCGTCGACGACATTCTTCAGTTCGTTTGCGAGGCCGCCATAGTGTTCCTTTCGGGTCTGTTCGATCTCCTCGAGGTTTCTGCGCCAGTCTGCCAGTGCGGTCTGCATCGGCTCGATGAGGTTCACGATCGCATTCTGGCGGCGCGCGAGGTCGCTGTCCGCCAGCTTGCGGTGTTTGTCGAAGGCCTCGTTGGCGAGCCCGAGAAACGAACTCTGGTTTTCCTTCAGCGCCTGCCGGGCAAGCGCTGCGATCTCCTTTTCGATGTCGCTGCGGACGCGCTCGAGGGAGGCGACCTTTTCCGCGTGCGCTTCCCCGGCCGCGTCGAACCTGGCGCGCACAGCCGCGAGTTCTGCGCGCTCGTGCGCGAGATCGCGCATTGCCTCGTCCGCCCGCTGGCGTTCCCCGTCGCGCGCGGCGGCGATGCGCGCGATCTCGCCGCCCCGCACCAGCCAGGCGACGGCCACTCCGAAGGCGAGGCCGAGAACGGCGGCAATGATCGCTTCCATCGGGATTTCCCTCCCTCGACGCCGGACCGGCGACTCGCCCGGGATGCGCGCAGTTTGTACTATAAGGGCGCCGTCCGATTCCCGGCTAACGCAGCCAACGTTCCGAAAGCATCATGGCCCAGGCCCGATCGACCCGTATTGCCGAGGTCACACGAGAGGCTGCCGTTCCCTCGATCCAGAGCATGACGGGGTTCGCCCGCGCCGAAGGGGGCGATGCCGACTTCCGCTGGGCGTGGGAAGCGAAGAGCGTAAACTCCCGCAGCCTCGATCTCCGCATCCGCACCCCGCCGGGATACGACGGGCTCGAACCCAGGGCGCGGGCGCTGGCGGCAAAGCGGTTCAGCCGCGGCTCCCTCTCGCTCCATCTGGCGCTCAGGCAAGCCGAGCGCACCCCCGACATCCGGGTCAACGAAACCGTGCTGGAACGGCTGGCGGCGGTCCACAGATCGCTGCAGCGCCGGTTCGACGCGCCGCCCGTACGGCTCGAGGCGCTGATGGCCCTGCCGGGTGTTCTCGAGCGGGTGGAAGCCGAGGACAGCGGCTCCGTGCGTGAGGGTCGGATCCGCGCGATGGCCGAGACGCTGGACGCGGCGCTCGCCGCTCTCGCGTCCGCGCGCAGCGAAGAGGGCGGGCGGCTCCGGGCGGTCCTCGGCCGTCATCTGGACGAAATCGAAGCCCTCGTGACCCGGGCGGCCGAGGCCGCGGCGCGCCAGCCGGCGCTCGTCGGCGGCCGGATTCGCGAACGCGTTGCGGCGCTCCTCGGCGAAAGCGCGCCCGTTGCCGAGGATCGCCTCGCGCAGGAAATCGCTCTTCTCGCCGCGCGGAGCGATGTCGCAGAGGAAATCGACCGGCTCGCCGGACACGTCGCGGCGGCGCGGGACCTCGCGGACGCCGGCGGGGTGGTCGGCCGGCGGCTCGACTTCCTGTGCCAGGAGTTCAACCGGGAAGCCAACACGCTGTGCTCGAAATCGGCGGATCTCGGCCTGACGCGGATCGGGTTGGATCTCAAGGCGGCGGTCGAGGGCCTCCGCGAGCAGGTTCAGAACGTCGAGTAGCAATGACTGCCGACACGATTCGCCGTCGCGGGCTGATGCTGGTGCTGTCCTCGCCTTCGGGTGCGGGCAAGACCACCATCTCGCGCATCATCTTGGAGAACGATCCGGATCTCGTTCTGTCGATTTCGGTGACCACGCGCCCGAAGCGCCCGGACGAGGTCGACCGGCGCGACTATCTGTTTCTCGGGCCCGAAGCCTTCGAGAAGATGCGTGCGGCGGACGAGTTGCTGGAGCACGCCAGAGTGTTCGGGAACAACTACGGCACCCCGCGCGCACCGGTCGAAAGTGCGCTCGCCGACGGGCGCGACGTGCTGTTCGACATCGATTGGCAGGGTGCCCGCCAACTCGCCGACAGGGCGCGGGACGATCTGGTCAGCATCTTTATCCTGCCGCCGTCCACGACCGAGCTGCACGCCCGTCTGCGGCGGCGCGCCCAGGACCCCGACGAGGTGGTCGCCGCGCGTATGAGCAAGGCGCCCGACGAGATCGGCCACTGGAATGAATTCGATTACGTGATCGTCAACCGCGACATCCAGGAGAGCGTATCCAGCATACAGGCGATCCTCGCGGCGGAACGGCTGCGGCGCGAGCGTCAGGTCGGCCTGTCCGCCTTCGTCAGACGCCTGGGCGCGGGGTGCTGAGGCCGGCGAGGCCGCGGGCCAGCGCGCAGAACGCTTCCGGCGGCAGCGTCTCGGCGCGCGCCGTTCCGGCAATTCCCGCCTGCGACAGCAGTGCTGCCGGATCCTCGACCAGTCCGGAAAGAGCGGAGCGCAACATCTTGCGGCGACGGCCAAAAGCGGCCGCGGTAACGGCTTCGAGCATGGCCGTATCGGCGGACGCGAGCGGCGTCTCGCGCGGGACGAGCCGGACAACGGTAGAGGTGACTCTGGGCGGCGGCACGAAGGCGGCGGGCGGGACGTCGAAAGCCCGGCCGGTCTCGCAGAGCCATTGGGCGATGACCGACAACCGCCCGTAGGCGCCGGTCCCGGGCGCGGCAACGATGCGGTCCGCGACCTCCTTCTGGAACATGAGGGTCATCGCCGAAATGGAGGCGATGCCGCGCAGCCAGCCGATCAGGAGCGGCGTGGCGATATTGTAGGGCAGGTTGGCGACGATCGCGATGCGGTCCTCCGCGGCGTAATCGGCGATATCGATCTCGCGCGCGTCGCCGGCAACGATTTCCAGCCGATCCCGGTGCAACGCGGCGAGGTCCGAGAGCGCGTCGATGCAGCGCGGATCGCGTTCGATGGCGACCACGCGGGCAACTTCCGTCTCCAGCAAGGCGCGGGTGAGCCCGCCCGGGCCGGGGCCGATCTCGACGGCTGTCCGCCCCGCAAGGTCCCCCGCCGCACGGACGATCCGGCGCGCAAGGTTGATGTCGAGGAGGAAATGCTGGCCGAGAGAGCGCCGGGCGCGGAGGCCGGATCGGGCGATAACCTCGCGCAGCGGCGGCAGGCTCTCAGACAACGGCGTCAGGGGTCCGCGCGCGCTGCCGCATGCCGGCCATCCGTGCGGCCAGCCGCAGCGCCGCGATGAGACTGTCCGGCCGGGCGATCCCCTTGCCGGCGATGTCGTAGGCGGTGCCGTGGTCGGGCGAGGCGCGGACGATCGGAAGACCCAGAGTGACGTTGACCGCGCCGTCGAAGTCGAGCGTCTTGACCGGGATCAACGCTTGGTCGTGGTACATGCAGAGAGCTGCGTCGTACTCCCGCCGGGCGCGGTCGTGAAACAGCGTATCCGCCGGCAGCGGCCCGCTGGCGGCGATGCCGTCGCGACGCAGGACAGCGACCGCCGGCGCGACGATCTCGATCTCCTCGCGGCCCATATGGCCGCCCTCGCCGGCATGGGGGTTGAGGCCGGCGACGGCGAGCCTCGGCGCGGCGATCCCGAAGTCGCGCGCAAGCCCAGCGGCGGCGGTGCGTCCGCAGTGGACAATCGCCTCCGTCGTCAGGGTTCTCGCGGCTTGAGCGAGCGGCATGTGGATCGTCACCGGAACGACGCGGAGTTCGTCGCAGGCGAGCATCATCACCGGCGCCGAGGCGATGCCGCAGCGTTCCGCGAGGTATTCGGTATGACCGGGGTGCCCGAAGCCATGGCGGTAGAGGACTGCCTTGGCGATCGGGTTGGTGACGATCCCGTCGGTGTCGCCCGCCCGGGCAAGGGCCACCGCCCGATCGATCGCCTCCAGCATGGCCGGCGCGTTGGCCGGATCGGGTTTGCCGCCGACGGCCGGTGCGGGAAGGGCGACAGGCATCACCGGAAGCGCCTCGTCGAACGCCTCGACGGCCTCGGCGGCGGTTTCCACCGCGACCGTTGGTACCTCGAGCGCCAGCGCGGCGGCGAGCGACCGTAAATGCTCTATCCCCCCCAGATAGAGGAAGCAGGGGACCTCGGCATCGCTGCGCCGGAGCCAGGCCTTGAGCGCAATTTCCGGCCCAATTCCCGCACTGTCGCCCATGGTGAGGGCGAGGGGGCGCATCCGGCCGTCCTAGATGCGGATGTCGATGATCGCGGCGCTCCGGAGATCGCGCAGATAGCGCTGCGCTGCGAGATCGACCCGCTGGTCGAGCAAGCGCCCCATGATCATCTTCTCGTCCGGCAGATCGAGTTCGGGGAGGATTCGGCCGCAGACCACCACCACCATCGCGCCGCCCGGAACCTTGATCGGCGCGCTTGCCCTCCCGACCGCGACGTTGGCAATGCGGCGCCCTATCTCCGCCGACAGGTCGGCGCGCTTCACCGTGCCGAGGTCCTGCGGCGTGCGTGCGCCGAGCCGTTCGGCGACGGCGACGAGATCCTCGCACCCGTTGATGGCGTTCGCTTCGTCCCGCACGCGCTCGATCCGCGCCGCGTCGCCGCCGTCCCCGAGCGGCACGAGAATCTGTTTCAGATGCAGCTGGATCTCGTCGGGATCGACGTTCGCGTTCCTGCGTTTTCCGAGAAGAGAGTAAATCTGATAGCCCGAGATCGTGCGGATCGGGTCCAGCACCTCTCCCGGAGCAAGCCGATCGATTGCCGCCGCCAGTTCGGGATCGAGTTCCGAACGCGCCGTCCAGCCCGTATCGCCGTCGCTCGCCGCAGTCGCGGACTGGGAGAACTGGCGGGCGAGGGCGCCGAACCGCGCGCCGTCACGAACCTGTTCGACGATTCGCGCCGCCGATTCGCGGACCGCAGGCTCGTCGTCCGGCCGGGTTACCGCGAGGAAGATCTCACCGAGACGGTAGGCGTCCTCGCCCGCGGTGGCCTCCAACTGCGCAAGGACTTCCTTCACTTCACCGTCGCCGACCTTGATCCTCGGCAGGAGACGCCGGCGGACCAGCTTGGTCCACGCCAGCCGCGCCCGGAGTTGAGCGCGAAGCGAGGCGAGGCTCACCCGGTTCCGCTCGAACGCCGTTGCGAGGCTGCCCGGCTGCATCCGGTTCCGCCGTTCGAGGTCCGCCACGCTCAGGTCCAGTTCGCGTTCCGAAACGTTTACGCCCAGCCTTCCGGCTTCCTGGAGTTGGAGGCGTTCGTCGATCAGCGCGCGCAGCGTCTGGCGCACGGCGCGCCGGCGCGCCTCTACTGTGTCCCGGATTCCGCTGACAAACAGGACCATTCGGATGCGTTGCCGGAAGTCGTGGACCGAGATGACCTCGTCATTGACGACCGCGGCGATGCCCAGCGCCGACTGTGCCGCAACGGGTGCGGGCAGCAAGGCGATACCGGCGACGAGGAGGGCGAGAATCGGGCGCATGGGCTTGTATAACCCTCCGCCCGAAACCTTGTCCATTTTGCCGTGACCGGAAATGTGCACCGGGCGCGTCGGGCTGTTGTCGGACGCCGCCGCTCTCCCTAAGGTCGGCCTTCGGATGGCGTCCCGGCCGCGCCGCCTTCCCGCGAGACAGTCTATGAGGATCAGCCTATGAGGATCAGCTTCGCAGCCCCCAAACTTCCCCGCAGCGGAGCGTTCGTCGTCGGCGTACTCGACGGCGGCGCGCTTTGCCCGACCGCCCGGGAGGCGGACGAGGCGAGCGGCGGCGCGTTGTCGCGAGCGCTTGGGTCCAGTCGTTTCAAGGGCCGCGCCAACCAGACGCTGGTCGTCAACGCACCCGCCGGCATGGCGGTGAGCCGCGTCGTTCTCCTCGGGCTGGGAAAAGGTGCAGCCCTCGATGCACGCGCCGCCCAGGCGGCGGGCGGGACGGTTGTCGCCGCGCTCGAAAAGAGCGGCGATACGCTCGCGACGATCGCCGTGGACACCATCGACGGGGCGCCGCTCGGGGTCGGGGAGGCGGCGGCCAACATCGCCTATGGCGGGCTTCTGCGCAGCTACCGTTTCGACAAGTACCGCACCAGGGAAAAGCCCGACGACAAGCCCAGCCTGAACAGGATCACCATCGCCACCGCCGAGCATGCCCGCGCCCGGGCGGCGTTCCGGCCGCTCGCCGAGGTGGCGGAAGGCGTGTTCCTGACCCGCGACCTCGTGTCCGAGCCCGCCAACGTGATCTTCCCGGAAAGCCTGGCCGACCGGGCCAGGGCGCTGACCGATGTCGGGGTGACGGTCGAGATCCTCGATGAGAAGAAGATGGCCAAGCTGGGGATGGGCGCCCTTCTCGGCGTCGCCCAGGGGAGCGCCAACGCCCCGCGGCTGGTCACCATGACCTGGAACGGCGCCCCGCGGGCGCGGGACAAGAGACCGATCGCCTTTATCGGCAAAGGCGTGACCTTCGACACCGGCGGCATTTCGATCAAGCCGGCCGGCGGTATGGAGGACATGAAGTGGGACATGGGGGGCGCCGGTGTCGTGATCGGGCTCATGCGTGCGCTCGCCGGGCGGAAAGCCAAGGTAAACGCCGTCGGCATGGTCGGGCTGGTCGAGAACATGCCCTCGGCGACCGCCCAGCGCCCCGGCGACGTGGTGACCTCCATGTCCGGCCAGACCGTCGAGGTGATCAATACCGACGCCGAAGGCCGCCTCGTGCTGTGCGACGTGTTCTGGCACTGCCAGGAACAGCACCGGCCGCGGGCGATTGTCGACCTTGCGACCCTCACCGGGGCGATCATCATCTCCCTCGGCCACGAGAATGCCGGGTTGTTCGCCAACGACGACACGCTCGCCGACCGGTTGATCGAGGCCGGCGCGGCGGTTGGCGAGCCGGTGTGGCGGATGCCGCTCGGCGAGGCTTACGACCGGCAGATCGATTCCGACATCGCCGACATGAAGAATGTTGGCGGGCGCGACGGCGGTTCGATCACCGCTGCCCAGTTTCTCCAGCGCTTCATCAAGGACGGGACGGCCTGGGCCCATCTCGACATCGCCGGCGTCACCTGGTCGAAGAAGAACGCAGCGACCGTGCCAAAGGGCGGCACCGCCTTCGGCGTGCGCCTGCTCGACCAGCTGGTGCGGGAGCATTACGAAAGGGGGTAGGCGGCCGGCACGCCTGGACCGCACCCGCCATGACCGACATCGGCTTCTACCACTTGACCAGGACTTCGCTCGCGCAATCCCTGCCGAAGCTTCTGGAGAAGGTCTATGCCAGCGGCGCGCGCGCCGTGGTCCTGACCGGGTCGAGGGAACGGACGGAGGCGCTCGACACCGTTCTCTGGACCTACGGCCAGGGCTCCTTTCTGCCGCACGGGACCTCGCGCGGCGGCGACGCCGACCGGCAGCCGATCTGGATCACCCACGAAGACGAGAACCCTAACGATGCCAGCATCCTCGTGCTGACCGACGGGGCATCCTCGGATCGTGTCCGCGATTACGCCCGCTGTCTGGAAATGTTCGACGGGAACGACGACGAGGCGGTTGCCAGGGCGCGGCAGCACTGGAAGACCTACGCCGAGGCAGGCCACACTCTGACCTACTGGCAGCAGACACCGGCCGGCGCTTGGCAGAAGAAAGAATGAGTCCTTCCCGCGGCGCGGCGGCCGACCGGTTGCCGCGCCGCGGGGATGCCGTTATACAGCCGCGCGACTGGCCCCCGGGGACCCTTTGACATGGCGCTCGAACGTACGCTCTCGATCATCAAGCCGGACGCGACCCGGCGCAATCTGACCGGCCGGATCAACGCCCGGATCGAGGAGGCCGGCCTCAGGATCGTGGCGCAGCGGCGCATCCGGCTGTCGTCGGACCAGGCGCAGCGTTTCTACGCCGTCCACGCGAGTCGGGCCTTTTTCAACGATCTGTGCACGTTCATGGCGTCCGGCCCGGTGGTCGTGCAGGTGCTCGAGGGCGAGGGCGCCATAGACCGCTACCGCGAAACGATGGGCGCCACCAATCCCGCCAATGCTGCCGAGGGTACGATCCGCAAGGCGTTCGGCGAATCGGTCGAGGCCAATTCGGTCCACGGCTCCGATTCGCCGGAAAACGCCGCGACGGAGATCGGTTTTTTCTTCTCGGAGTGCGATATCGTCGGTTGACGCCCGCGCGGCGCTCAGAGCAGGAAAAGCGCCATCAGTACTAGGGCGGCAATGACCGCGACCGTCGACAGGCAGGTGAACAGCACAAAGCCCTTCCAGCCGGCGGCGTGACGGGCATTCTCTTGTTCGATGTCGAAAGCCATCCCGGTCCTCTTCGCAATCGCTCGTACGAGCGAACCTATATATCACCCGGCGGTCGACCGGAAGCCGTCAATTTCGCCGCGTCATGCGCACCGGGCGGACCGGGCGACATGCGCATCGGGGCCGGCGGCGCTCCGCCATCCACCGCACATCGTTCCCCGGCGACATGCACACGGCCCTCGGCGATCAGCCGGACGGCGTGCGGCAGGCAGCGATGCTCCGCCGCAAGAACCCGGGCGGCGAGGCGGCCGGGATCGTCGCCTTCGAGAACCGGCACCGCCGCCTGCGCGATGATCGGGCCGCGGTCCATCTCGACGCGGACGAAATGGACCGTGCAACCGGAGATCCGCACGCCCTCGGCGAGCGCGCGGGCATGGGTGTCGAGACCCGGAAACGCCGGCAGCAGGGAAGGATGGATGTTGATCAGGCGGTCGCGCCAGCGATCGACGAACCAGGGCGTGAGAATCCGCATGAACCCGGCGAGGCAGACCAGACCGGCGCCGGTTGCTGCGAGCGCCTCGTCGAGTGCGCGTTCGAAATCCTCGCGGCCGTCGAAGGCGCGATGGTCGATGCAGCGCGCCGCGATTCCCGCCCGTCGGGCACGTTCGAGGCCGGGCGCATCCGGGTTGTTCGCGATAACGAGGCCGATTTCCGCCGGGTAGGCCGGATCTGCGCAGGCGTCGATGAGCGCTTGCAGGTTGGTGCCTCGGCCCGAGACCAGGACGCCGAGCTTCAGCCGCGCCATGCTGTCTCGCGGCCGAGGATCTGCACAGCCGGCAGATCGGGTGTGCGTGCGACGATAGCGCCGATTTCGTAGACCCGTTCTCCGTGCGCCGCGAATGCCTGGCGTGCGGCGTCCGCGCGGTCGGCGGGAACGAGCGCGACCATGCCGATACCGCAGTTGAAGGTCTCCGCCATGTCGGTTGCACCGATGCCGCCGGTTCTCGCCAGCCAGCGGAATACGTCGGGCAGCGGCCAGCGGTCCGTGTCGATTTCCGCGGCCAGTCCGGCCGGCAGGACCCGGGCGATATTTCCGGTCAGTCCGCCGCCGGTGATATGGGCGTAGCCATGGACCAGCCTTTCGCGGTGGGCGGCGAGCGCGGCTGCAACGTAGAGACGGGTGGGGGTCAGGAGTGCCCTGCCCAGCGGCCCGCCGGCGAACGGGGCGTCGTCGTGCCACGACAGCCCCGCGTCCGCGACAATCCGGCGGACCAGCGAAAAGCCGTTCGAGTGGACGCCGGACGAGGCGAGGCCGAGAATCCGGTCACCCTCGCGGACCCGTTCTCCGGTGAGCACACGACCGCGTTCCGACGCCCCCACCGCGAAGCCGGCGAGATCGTATTCCCCGTCCGCATAGTGCCCGGGCATTTCCGCCGTCTCGCCGCCGATCAGGGCGCAGCCGGCCTCGGCGCAGCCCGCAGCGACACCTTCGACCACCTCTGCCGCGACGCCGGGTTCGAGCGTGCCGGTGGCAAAATAGTCGAGGAAGAACAGCGGCTCCGCTCCCTGCACCACGATGTCGTTGACGCACATGGCCACGAGGTCGATGCCGACGGTCCGGTGCAGCCCGCAGGCGATGGCGATTCTGAGCTTGGTGCCGACACCGTCCGTGGCAGCCACCAGTACGGGATCGGAATAACCGGCAGCGCGGAGGTCGAAGAGGCCGCCAAAGCCACCGATTTCCCCCGTCGCGCCGGCGCGGGCGGTCGACCGGGCCAGCGGGCGAATAACGTCGACGAGGCGGGCTGCCGCATGAATGTCGACACCCGCGTCCCTATATTGAGAAGGGCTGATGACTGCTCCGCAAGAACAGGAATGATAGACTGGGGCCGAAAGGTCCTCGCCGGCCGGCGAGGATAGACGAACGGCTGCCGTTTTCAATGGCTTGTCCCTTGCGGAATGCGATGAAGGCGAGCGCCGCGCGGATGGCAGCCGCGGCGGCTGCGGTCCTGTGCGCGGTATCCGCGGAAACAGGGCCCGCCCGGGCTGACAGCCCCGGCGCTTTCACGGTGCGCAATGTGGTTGTCGATGCGACCGCCGGCAACGCGGCCGAGGCGCGCGACAAGGCGCTCGCCGAGGGTCATTCCGCGGCGTTTTCCCGCCTCATCGCACGAATTGTGCCGATGTCGGCCGCCGGGACGGCGCCGAAACTCGGTCCAGACGCGATCGCGCCGCTGGTCCTGAGCTTCGGGATCGACGGGGAAAAAACATCGCGTGTCCGTTATCTCGCGCAGCTCACTTTCCGGTTCGATCGGGCCGCGGTCCGCCGCCTCCTGCGCACGCAGGGCGTGCGGTACGCGGCGGCGAAAGCGAAGCCCCGCCTGGTGCTGCCGGTATTGCGAACAGCCGGTACTTTCCTGCTGTGGGATCGTCCGAATCCGTGGCGCGACGCATGGGCGGAGCTTCCGCGGACGGACGATCTGGTGCCCCTCCTCGTCCCGGCCGGGGATTTGCAGGATCTGCGCGACATCAGCGCCGACCAGGCCGTGTCCGGCGCTTCCGGGCGCCTCCGTGCCATCGCGGACCGCTACGGAGCGGAGGCGGTCATCGTGGCGCTCGCCTCGCGGCGCGCGTTCGGTTCTCCGCCGACGGTGGACGTTTCGATCGTCGGGGAGGATACAGTCGCAAGCTACCCGACCCGTCCGGACGAGACGGCGGAGCAGTCTTTCCGATCGGCGGCCGCAGGCACTGCGCAACTGATCCAGGAAACCTGGAAGGAGAGCAATCTGTTGTTCTTCGACCGGGAAGGGGAGATCGACGCCGCGGTGCCGGTCTCCGGCCTCGATGAGTGGGTCGCGATCTCGCGCGCCGTTGCAGATACGCCGTCGAGCAACGGGATCCGGGTGCTGTCGTTGTCGCCCGATCTGATCCGCGTACGGCTCCGCTATTTTGGCGATGCGGAGGAGTTCGCCGCCGCGTTGGGACGCAACGACGTTCGCCTGCGGCGCGAGGGAGCCGGGTGGGTGTTGACGAGCGCCGCCGCGCGCACCCGCCAACGGTAGGCGAGAAGGCCGGGGCTGTGAACATTCCCAACCTGATTTCGCTCGGCAGGCTGCTTTCGGTTCCGCTGATCGTCTATCTGATCGTGAAGGAATCGTACGACTGGGCGTTCGGGCTCTTCCTGTTGGCCGGCGCCTCCGATGCGGTGGACGGATACGTCGCCAAGGCGCTCGACCAGACCTCGACCCTCGGCGTCTATCTCGATCCGCTGGCCGACAAGGCGCTGCTCGTCAGCGTCTATGTGACCCTCGCCCTGAACGGGCTGATCGGCGATCTCGTCGTTATCCTCGTGGTGTTCCGGGATGTCCTGATCGTCGGATCGGTTCTGCTGTTGTTGGTCTTGCGCCGACATTGGGAAGTCCGTCCGACCATGGTGAGCAAGGTGAATACGGGGGTGCAGATCCTGTTCGCCGCTATGGTGCTGGCACAGGCCGGGCTTCCGGCCGCGATGCCCGGACCGATCGCGTTCGCAGGCTACGCCGTCATCGCGACGACGGTGGTCTCGGGCGGCTGGTACCTGGTGGTCTGGGCGCGGCAGATCGCGGGCGCGGAGGACAGGCGGTGACGGCACAGCGGCAGATCGTCTTCTGGCTGATCGCGCTTGCCGTCTTCGTTGCCGCGCTCTATCTGCTGCGCAGCATCCTGCTTCCCTTCGTCCTCGGCGCGGCGGTCGCATATTTCCTGGATCCCGTGGCCGACCGGTTGGAACGCCAAGGCCTTCCCCGGTGGCTGGCCGCGACGCTGCTTACCGTCTTCTTCCTGTTCTCAGTCGCGCTGTTCTTCGCTCTCCTCGCGCCGCTGCTCCTGGCCCAGGCCAATTCCTTCGCCGGCCGTATCCCGGCCTATGTCGACATGTTGCGCGGCGCGGTGGCGAAACTCTCCGCAGCGGTGCAGGAGACGCTGCCCGAGGAGTTGGGCTCGCGCCTCCGCGAGGCCGCGGGAGACCTCGGAACAACCGCAATGGGATGGCTGGGAGATGCGCTTGCCGGACTCTGGAGCGGCGGGCTCGCGCTGGTGGACCTGCTGTCGCTGGTGGTCATCACCCCCATCGTTGCGTTCTATCTGCTGCGCGACTGGGACAGGATCGTCGCGGCGATAGACGGCTGGCTGCCGCAAGACCATGCCGAGACGATTCGCGAGCAGGTACGGCTGGTCGACGAGACGCTGGCGGGTTTCGTTCGCGGCCAGGGGATCGTCTGCCTCGGCCTCGGCACGTTCTACGCCATCGCCCTGTCATTCGTCGGGCTCGAGTTTGCCATCGTCGTCGGGCTGGTTACGGGGCTGATCTCGTTCGTGCCGTATTTTGGAATGCTGATCGGGGCCCTCATCTCCATAGGGCTTGCGATCGCCCAGTTCGATAGCTGGCAGCCGATCGCCGTCGTCGCCGGCATCTTTGCGGCCGGTCAGATTATCGAGGGCAATTTCGTCACCCCCAAACTGGTAGGCGACCGCGTCGGGTTGCACCCGGCGTGGATGATTTTCGCCCTGCTGGCGGGCGGCGCGCTGTTCGGTTTCCTCGGGGTGATGATTTCCGTGCCGGCGGCGGCGATCATCGGCGTCCTCGTCCGCTTCCTGGTTTCGCGCTACACAGCGAGCCAGCTCTATCGGGGGTCGGGCGGCCCGCGCGATGGCGAGTGATGGCGCCGCAAGGGCGCAGCTCGCCTTCCCGCTCGACCGGCGGCCGGCCTACGGACGGGGCGACTTTCTGGTCGCCGACTGCAACCGGGAAGCGCTCGCATGGATCGAGGCATGGCGTCGCTGGCCGGCCCGAATCGCGGTACTGACGGGCCCCCGGGGAAGCGGCAAGACCCATCTCGCCCATATCTGGTCCGACCTTGCGGGCGGCCGGGTGATCGCGGCGGAGGATCTCGAGCTCGGTGCCGTTGCCGGAGCGCCGCTGGCGGTCGAGGGCATCGAGAAGTCACCGGACGAAGCGGTCCTGCTGCATGTGATCAACCGCGCGGCAGAGGCTGGCATTCATATGCTGGCGACCACGCGCCGCGCACCCGGCTACTGGCGCGGACGGCTTCCCGACCTGGTTTCGCGGCTGCGGGCGGCGCCGACCATCGAGATCGGCCGGCCCGACGACGAGCTGCTCACCCAGGTGCTGCTCAAACTGTTCCGCGATCGCCAGATAGAGGTCCGCGACGATGCGGTCGCCTACCTGCTGCACCACATGGAGCGGAGCCTCGATGCGGCGCAGCGCACGGTTGTCGCCGCCGACCGGCTGGCGCTCGCCGAGGGCCGGCCCATCACGATCCCTCTCCTGCGCCGGGTGCTCGAAGGCTGAGCCTGTCGAGCCAGGCGGCGAAGCATGCCCGCCCGGCTTGGTTGCAGGCGTCCGCAAGGCGCGCGGCGTCCTCCCGCAACCCGGCCGCCGATACCCCGGCGCCGGCGATTTCCACCGCATGGCCGACCAGCCACGATTCGAGCGCTGCGGCCCCGGTCTCGATATGGAACTGGAGGCCGAGCGCGTTGGCCCCGTACGAGAACGCCTGGTTTGCGCAGAGGTTTGACGAGGCCAGATGGGCGGCGCCGTCGGGCAGGTCGAAGGTGTCTCCGTGCCAGTGAAGCACCGCAATCCCGCCGCCGGCCAGCGGCGCGAGGCACGAGGCGCGGCCCGCCTCGGTCAGTCGGACCGGCTTCCAGCCGATCTCCTTGAAACCCGAGGGGTAGACCGGCGCGCCCAGCGCCGCTGCCATGAGTTGGGCGCCGAGACAGATGCCGAGGGTCGGCAGGCCGCGCGCGAGGCGCTCGCCCACAATCGCGGTTTCTTGCGCGAGAAAGGGATAGGAGTCGGTCTCGTAAACGCCAATGGGACCGCCGAGGACGATCAGGATGTCGGGTGCGGCCGGGTCGATTTGCCCGAGCGCGTCCCGCGGTGCATCGACATGCTGTATCGCAAACCCGCGTTCGGCCAGCAGCGGCGCGAGGATCCCGAGATCCTCGAACCCCACATGCGATATCGCAACCGCGGTCCCGGTTGCCGTCCCCGGCGGCGAGGGCGCTCTAGCCGACACCGTCTATGACCCGGATATCGCCGCCCACCATCCCGAGTGCGATGTGTCCGTGTTTCAGGGCAAGCGCATCGTTTCCGAAAATATCCCGGCGCCAGCCGCGGAGCGCGCGCACCGCTGCTTTGTCGTCGCGGGCGATGGCCTCGATGTCGTCGGTGCTGGCGACCAGCTTCTGGGCGACATCGTTTTCCTCGCAGCGCAGCTTGAGCAGGACTTTGAGCAAATCGGCGGCCGGTCCGGGCCGGTTGTCGGCCGGCTGGGTCTTGTGCGGTTCGGGCCAGGTCGAGGGCGGGGCCGACCCCGCCGAAGCGACCACGGCGAGAGCCGCGTCTGCTGTGTCCTTGCCGACCTGGCCGCGGTTCAGGCTGCGCAGCCGCCAGAGGTCGTCGCGGCTCTCCGGTTCGTGCGCCGCGATCTCGTTCAGCGCCTCGTCGCGCAACACCCGGTTACGGGGCACATCTCGACGCTGCGCCTCGGCCTCGCGCCATGCCGCGAGTGCGCGCAGAACGGCGAGTTGGCGCGGCTTGCGCAAGCGGGTCTTGACCCGGAGCCAAGCCTCCGCGGGTTCCATGCGGTAGGTCGCCGGGTCGGTCAGCACCGCCATCTCCTCGGCGAGCCATTCCTCGCGCCCGTTGCTGGCGAGCCGGGCGGCAATCTTTTCGTAGACGACGCGAAGATGGGTGACGTCGGAAATCGCGTAGTCGTACATCTTTTTCGTCAGGGGCCGCCGCGCCCAGTCGGTGAAGCGCACGGTCTTGTCGATGGAAGCGCGCGCCAGCTTGGCGACCAGCCGTTCGTAGCCTGCCTGATCGCCGAAGCCGCAGACCATCGCTGCGATCTGCGTGTCGAACACGGGTGTCGGGACGCGGCCGTCGAGATGGAAGAAGATTTCGATGTCCTGGCGGGCGGCGTGGAACACCTTGAGCACACCGGAGTCCCGCATCAGCGCCAGCAGCGGTGCGAGATCGATGCCGGGAGCGAGCGCATCGACCGCCGCCGCTTCGTCGACCGAGGCGAGTTGGACCAGACAAAGGCGCGGCCAGTAGGTCCGGTCGCGCATGAACTCGGTATCGACGGTGATGCAACGCGAGCCTGCCAGCCGCTCGCAGAGGGCGCGAAGCGAACCGGTATCAGCGATGAGATGCATGGCCCGGTCTATACACCGATTCACAGGGGCCGGAAAGCGACGCGGCCGCGTTCGTCCGCCGCTGCATCCGACGGACCATCCGGCCGCGCTTTGCTTGACAAACGCGGCGGTGCATGCGCTCTTGCGCCCGCCTTCGCGGTCCGGCCGGGCCGTCAGGCGCTCCGGGCCATTCCCACAGAGATCGGAAGCGAGATCGATGCACGCCTATCGCACGCACACCTGCGGTGAATTGAGGCGCGGGGACGAGGGCGGCGAGGCACGCCTGTCGGGATGGGTCCACCGCAAGCGCGACCATGGAAACCTGCTGTTCATCGACCTGCGCGACCATTACGGGCTGACCCAGTGCGTGATCGATTCGGCGAACCCGGCGTTCGCCGCGGTCGAGGCGATCCGGCTCGAGGCCGTGGTCACCGTGACCGGCGAGGTGGTGCGGCGCAGCGCGGACACGATCAATTCCGATTTGCCGACCGGCGAGGTCGAACTGGCGATCCGGAGTTTCGAAGTGCAGGCGCACGCCGACCCGCTGCCCCTCGAGGTCAACAGCGAGCGCGACTACGGCGAGGAAATCCGGCTTCGCTACCGCTTCCTCGATCTGCGGCGCGAAAAGATGCAGCGCAACATCGCGCTCAGGTCGGCGGTCATCCAGAGCATTCGCAGGCGCATGGTCGAGGGCGGGTTCACCGAATTCCAGACCCCGATCCTGAGCGCGGCGAGCCCGGAAGGAGCGCGCGATTTCCTGGTGCCCAGCCGGCTCCATCCCGGCAGCTTCTACGCCCTGCCCCAGGCGCCGCAGCAGTTCAAGCAACTCACGATGGTGGCCGGCTTCGACCGGTATTTCCAGATCGCGCCGTGCTTCCGCGACGAGGACGCACGGGCCGACCGATCCCCCGGCGAGTTCTACCAGCTCGATGTCGAGATGTCCTTCGTCACGCAGGAGGACGTCTTTGCTGCACTCGAGCCGGTGTTGTTCGGCGTGTTCGACGAGTTTTCCGGAGGTCGGCCGGTGTCGCCGGCGCCGTTTCCGCGGATTCCCTATGCCGAGGCCATGCTGGCCTTCGGCAGCGACAAGCCGGACCTGCGCAACCCGCTGCGGATCGCCGACGTTACCGAGGTCTGGCGCGGGACCGACTTCAAGATCTTCGCCCGCGCGATCGAAACCGGCGCGGTGGTGCGCGCGGTCGCCGCCCCCGGGGCTGCTGCAAGGCCGCGCAGCTTCTTCGACAAGCTTAACGACTGGGCGCGTGAAGAGGGGGCAGGGGGGCTCGGTTACATCGTCTTCGAGGGCGGCGAAGCCAAAGGGCCGATCGCCCGCTTCCTCGACGGGGCGCGCATGGCGGCGCTCCGGACAGCGACAGGTGCGGGGGATGCCGACGCGGTCTTTTTCAGTTGCGGCGAGCCCGACCGGGCGGCCCGTTTCGCCGGCCTCGCCCGCACCCGCATCGGGGAGGAGCTCGACCTCATCGACCGAGAAGCGTTCCGTTTCTGCTGGATCGTCGACTACCCGATGTATGAGCGCGACGAACGCACCGGCGCGGTCGGGTTCTCCCACAACCCGTTCTCCATGCCCCAGGGCGGCCTCGAAGCGCTGGAGACCATGGATCCCCTCTCGATCCTCGCCTACCAGTACGACATCGTTTGCAACGGTGTCGAACTGTCGAGCGGCGCAATCCGGAACCATCGTCCGAACATCATGTACAAGGCCTTCGAAATTGCCGGCTATGGCAGGGACGAGGTGGAGGCGCGCTTCGGGGGAATGCTGAACGCGCTCCGTTTCGGCGCGCCGCCGCACGGGGGTTCGGCGCCCGGCATCGACCGCATCGTGATGCTGCTCGCGGACGAGCCCAATATTCGCGAGATCACCCTGTTCCCGATGAACCAGCAGGCGCAGGATCTGATGATGCAGGCGCCGGCACCGGTGACGGCGGAGCGGCTGCGCGAACTTTCCATCCGGGTCGACGCGCCGCAGCCGTAGTCGGAAAGCCGCGGGAGAGGACGCAGGGAAAGGCCGCCCCGCGCAACCGCCTCCGCTCGGCAGCAGTCGGCGGCGGGCAGCCCCTACTTGATTCGGGCTTCCTTGAAGAGGACGTGCTTGCGCGCGACCGGATCGTATTTGCGGAACTCGAGCTTGCCGGTCGTTGTCCGCGTGTTTTTCTTGGCCACGTAGAAATAGCCGGTGTCCGCGGTACTCACGAGTTTGATCAGGGTCGTGGTCGGCTTGGCCATGATAATGCTCCCTGCAACCCGTTCGAGGCATCGCGCAAGATAGGGAACCGCCTTGCGCTGTCAAGACCGCGCGGGGGTCAGGTCTTCCTCGCCGTTTTCCCGCGCGCTGCGCGGGTGCGGGGCTTGGCGACGCCTTTCTTTGCGCGCGCGGCCAGAATTTCGACCGCGCGCGCGATCGTCAGAGTCTCCGCCTCCTCGTTCTTCGGGAGCGAGGCAAATGCGCGCCCGTGCGCGATATAGGGGCCGTAGCGGCCGGAGCGGATTTCGATCGGTTTGCCGTCGCCCGGATGGTCGCCGAGCGCGCGCAGGACCTTGGCCTGGCGGCCTTTTTTCGGCGCTTCCGCGATCAGCGTCACCGCCCGGTTGAGACCGATCGTCAGCAGGTCCTCGTCGGGGCCGAGCGAGGTATAAGCTCCGTCGTATTTGAGATAGGGGCCGTAACGGCCGAGACCGGCGACGATCTCCTTTCCCGTCTCGGGATGGAGGCCGACATCGCGCGGCAGCGACAGGAGCCCCAGCGCCTGGTCCAGCGTGACCCCTTCCGGATCGGTCCCCTTGGGCAGCGAGACACGCTTCGGCTTCTTCTTGCCCTCGGTCTCGCCCGCCTGGGCATAGAAGCCGTACGGCCCCTTGCGCACGGTCACCAACTGCCCGGTCGCGGGGTCTTCTCCCAGGATCCGCGGGCCTGTCGAGATGGCCGCGGCTTCGGGATCGGCGGTGAGCGAGCGGGTGAAGGCGCAGTCGGGGTAGCCGGAGCAACCGATGAAGGCGCCGTGACGGCCCAGCCGGAGACCCAGCCTTCCGCTGCCGCAAGCCGGGCAGTTGCGCGGGTCGCTGCCGTTCTCGCCGTCGACAGGAAAGAAGTGCGGGCCGAGATCCTTGTCGAGAGCGTCGATGACATCGCCGATCTTGAGGTCGCTGGTCGCGCTCACCGCCGCCGAAAAGCCCTTCCAGAACTCCTCCAGCACCGCCTGCCAGTTGCGCTCGCCCCGCGCGATCTCGTCGAGTTTCTTCTCCAGTTCGGCGGTGAAGTTGTATTCGACGTAGCGGTTGAAGAAACCCGACAGGAACACGGTGACGATGCGGCCCCGGTCTTCCGGCACGAACCGCCGGCTTTCGAGCCGCACGTAATCCCGTTCCCGGAGGACGTTCAGGATCTGGGCGTAGGTCGAGGGCCGACCGATGCCGAGTTCCTCCAGCTTGCGCACGAGGCTCGCCTCTGTGTAGCGCGGCGGCGGTTTGGTGAAGTGCTGTTCTGGCCGGGTGGCGATGCGCTCCAGAGATTCGCCTTCCGTCATGGGGGGGAGAGTGCGGCCATCCTCGCTTTCCGCCGGATCGTCCCGCCCTTCCTCGTAGAGCCTGAGGAAACCGTCGAACAGAACCACCGAACCGTTTGCGCGCAGGATGACCGCCCGGTCGTCCGAGGCGATATCCACGGCGACCTGTTCGAGCGATGCGCTCTCCATCTGGCTTGCCACCGCGCGCGTCCAGATCAACTCGTAAAGGCGGTGTTCGTCTCTCTCCAGGGCGTGGGCGACCGAAGACGGTCGGCGGACGACATCCGTGGGCCGGATCGCTTCGTGCGCCTCCTGCGCGTTGCGCGCACGCGACCGGAACTTGTGCGGCCGACCGGGAACGTAACCCTTCCCGTAATCGGTTTCGATCAGCCTGCGGATCGCATCGCGCGCTTCATTCGCGATGGCGACACTATCGGTCCGCATATAGGTTATGAGACCCACGGTCTTGCCGCCCAGATCGATGCCCTCGTACAGTTTCTGCGCAAGGCGCATGGTTCTGGAAGCGCCCAGGCCCAGCTTGCGCGAGGCTTCCTGCTGCAATGTCGACGTGGTGAACGGCGGCTGTGGATTGCGGCGGACCCTTTTCTTTTCGATCTTGGCGACGCTGTAGGTGCGGCGGTCGATCTCGGCCACCGCGGCCGCTGCGGCCGCCTCGTCGGCGATGGCCATGCGTTCGAGCTTCGTGCCGTCGAGGTGGGTGAGACGGGCGTTCACCGTCGGTCCGCGACCGGTGCGGAAATCGGCTTCGACCGACCAGTATTCCTGCGGTCGGAAGACCTCGATTTCGGCCTCGCGCTCGCAAATCAGGCGAAGCGCAACCGACTGGACGCGCCCCGCCGAACGGGCGCCGGGCAGCTTGCGCCACAGCACCGGCGACAGGGTGAAGCCCACAAGATAGTCCAGTGCACGGCGCGCGAGATAGGCATCGACGAGCCCCTGGTCGAGGTCGCGCGGCTGGCGTATCGCCTCGTTGACGGCGGTTTCCGTGACCTCGTGGAACACGATCCGCCTGACCTCTACGCCGCGCAGCGCCGCGCGTTCGGCAAGCACCGCGCGGACGTGCCACGAGATGGCCTCGCCCTCGCGGTCCGGGTCGGTCGCAAGGTAGAGGAGTTTCGCTCCTTTGACCGCCCTGACGATCGAGGCGATGTTCTTTTCCGACCGCGCCATGACCTGCCAGCGCATGGCGAAACCGTCGTCCGGGCTGACCGAGCCGTCCTTTTCGGGCAGGTCGCGTATATGCCCGTTGCTCGCTAGCACCGCGTAGCGGCCGCCGACATATTTGTCGATGGTTCGTGCCTTGGTCGGTGATTCTACGACGACGACATCCATGGGGCGGACACTCACCGGTTGCCGGGACGGTTCCGGGTCCCCGAAACCGTCATGGGCATTTTCATCTTGTCATGCAGTCAGGGAAACGCGGTTCCCCGGTCGGCGTGCGACGCGACCCGCCAACTCCAGTTCCAGCAGGATGGTCTGCACCGACGCGGCAGACAATTGGCATTCGCGAACCAGTTCGTCAACCGTCAGCGCGGTATGCCCGAGACAGGCGGCGACGATTCCGCGGGCCCCGTCGTCGATTTCCTCTCGGGCTGCGGGCGCCGGCGCGGTATCGATCTCGCGCGGGGTCAAGGCGGGGCTAGCCATTCCTGCGACCGCCGCGACCACGTCGTCGGCGCGCTCGACCAGAACCGCCCCTTGCCGCAGCAGGTCGTTGGGTCCGGCGGCCCGCGGATCGAGCGGCGAACCCGGCACGGCAAACACGATCCGCCCCTGCTCGTTGGCGAGCCGGGCCGTGATCAGCGAGCCGGAGCGAAGCGTTGCCTCCACCACCACCACGCCGAGGGAGAGGCCGGAGATAATCCGGTTGCGCGGCGGGAAATGACGCGCCGCCGGCGCGGTGCCGAGGCGCTGGTCGGAGACAATTGTGCCGTCGGCAGCAAGGCGTTCGTACAACGCCGCGTTCTCGCGCGGATAGGGGACATCGATCCCGCCGGCGAGCACCGCGATCGAACCGGTGGCGAGCGATCCCTCGTGGACCGCCGTGTCGATCCCGCGTGCCATGCCGGAGACGACAACGGTCCCGGCGGCTCCGAGGTCGGCGGCGAGACCGCGCGCGAACTTGCGCCCGGCGGCGGAGCCGTTACGCGTTCCCACCATACCGATTGCCGGTCCGGCAAGCCTGGCGGGGTCGCCGAGGATCGAGAGGGCGGGCGGAGGGTCCGGAATAGCGGCGAGCGCGGGCGGATAATCCGCGTCTTCCACCAGCATCATCCGCCCGCCGAGAGCTTCTAGAGCCTCGAGTTCGGCCTCGGCCTCGTCCCGGGGGCAGGGGCGGAGCGGCCGCCGCCGGCCGCCGCGCGCCGACATCGCCGGCAGACCGTCGAGCGCCGCTGCGGCGTTGCCGAAATGCGCCATCAGGCGTGCGTAGGTCCGCGAACCCACACCCTCGCTGCGCGCGAGCCTGAGGCGGGCGAGCCGGTCGGCGCTGTCGTTCATGGGCGCCTGTCGCCGATACGGGCCTCGGTTCCCGCCAGCAGCCGCCGGATGTTGCCGCCATGGCGCAGCCATACGAGGATCGCCATCAGAACCGAGAACTCGGTCTTCTGCGGGTCAGCCAACTGCCAGAGAAAGACCGGCGCGAGACCGAGCGCGACCAGCGCGGACAGCGACGAATAACGGGTCAGGCCCGCGACCAGCAGCCATGTGAGACAGGCGAGCAGACCCGCCGGCCACGACAGGCCGAGCAGGATACCCAGCCCGGTGGCCACGCCCTTGCCGCCCCTGAAGCCGAGCCATATCGGGAAGAGATGGCCCAACAGGACGCCAAGCGCCGCGACGATCGCGATGTCCGGGCCCCACGACGCCGCGACCAGAACCGCGGCCGCTCCCTTGCCGCCGTCCAGCACCAGGGTCAGGGCGGCCAGCGGTTTCGAGCCGGTCCTCAGCACATTGGTGGCGCCGATATTGCCGGAGCCGACCTTGCGGATATCGCCCAGCCCGGCGAGGCGGGTGACGACAAGTCCGAAAGGGATCGACCCCAGCAGGTAGGCAAGGACGAAGGCCGCCCCGAGATAGGGAGCGGCGTGCGCCCAACTGATCGGATAGATCATCCGGCCCGATGGTCCGCCGGACCCGGGATGGGGCTACTCGGCTGCTTGCCGGATATGCTCCTCGGGCGTCGCCTTCTCCATCGAGAACGTCTCTTCGACGGTCACGTAGTCCTTGTATCCCAGACGACCGATCGGGCGAATCGCCGCGATATCAAGGAAGCCGTCTGCGGTGAGTGCGCCGTCGTCGATGTGGACGCCGATCACCTCGCCCAGAATCACCCGGTGCGCAGCCTTGGGTGTGGTGCCGGGAAGGTCCAGCGACTGGTAGTGGCGGCATTCGAAATGAACCGGCGCACCCTTGACCCGGGGCGGGCGGACGAAGCGGGAGGGTAGGGCCTCCAGTTCCGCCGCGGCCAGTTCGTCCACGCCGCGCTCGACGATCATGGCCGACCGGTTCATCGCCTCGCGCTGGTCCCAGGTGGCCATGTTGTAAACGAACTCGCCGGTCTGCTCGATGTTGACCACCGTGTCCTTGTGCGCCGAGTCCTGGTGCATCCCGGACGAGAACAGCACATAGGGCGGGTTGTAGCTCAGCATGTTGAAGAAGCTGAACGGCGCGAGGTTGACCGCGCCTTCGATGTTTACCGTCGATATCCAGCCGATCGGCCGCGGGACCACGCAGGCCTTGAGCGGATTGTAGGGAAGGCCGTGATCGTTGTTTCGGGGACGGTAGAACATGCTGCCTCGCTGGTCGGTGCGCCGGTGTCGATTATCGACCTTCGCCGGCGGAATGAAAAGCGCCGCTCCCGCGCCTCGGTTGCGCGCCCAGCCCGTCTGTGGTCGGATCGGCGCCCGCGCAACCGGACGAAAAAGGCGTATTCATGGCACGCGGCAACGAGATCATCGTCGGCGCATCGATCAACAACACCATGGGCATCACCGGGAGGTCCTACGACCTCCTCCAGCTGCTGCACGCGGCGCGCGAGGCCGAGGCGATGGGCTTCGATGCGGTGTGGGTGCACGACGCGCTCGGCGGGCGGCGGACCACCGCGGCCTACTGCCCGATCGGCGCCTTGACCGCGGCCGCCGCCCAGACCAGGCGCATAAAGCTCTGCACCGGCATCCTGATCCCGCAGATCCGCAACCCGGTCCACGTCGCCCAGCAATGGGCCACCCTGTGGGAGGTGTCCGAAGGGCGCGCGATCCTGGGCGCCGGCACCGGCGCGGGCAAATCGACCATCTTCAAGCGGCAATTCGATGCCCTGGTCGCCGTGCGCGGGCCGAACAGGGATGCGCTCCGCCCGGCCCAGTTCTTCGCTCGCCGTACCGCGCTGTTTGCCGAATGCCTCGACGTGATGAACCGGCTGTGGACCGAGGACAAGTTTGCCTATGACGGCGATTTCTTTTCCTTCGGCGAGATGACGCTCGGCATTGCGCGGCCGGCGGAAAAGCCGCCCGTCCTGGTCGGAGGGGGCATCTATATCCCGATCGACGGCGTCGGCGCTCACCACTACACTTGGAACGAGGAGGTCGCCGGCACGTTGATGATGGGCCCCCGGATCCGCCGTACGATCGCCGAACAGGGGGACGGTTGGCTCGCGGTGCACCCGGTGCCCGACGAATACCGCGAAATCTGGGCCGATATCGAGCGGCTTGCCGCCGATGCCGGAAAAGGGCCGAACTCGGGCTCGCGCTACGGCGGGCCGACGGTAAAGGGGATGAACTGGTTCGCCAATTGCGACGACGATCCGGAGAAGGCGTGGCGCGGGGTCCAGGACCAGCTCACCGACTTCCACGGACCGCCGCCCGGCAAGGACAAGGCTTCCCCCGACCTGGTCGACCGCTGGGCCCTCGCCGGGCCGGGCGAGGCGATGGCGGAGAAGATCAACCGCTACATCGACCTCGGCGTCACCGTATTCCAGCTCGTCATCGCTTCCCCGGACCAGATCGGCATGATGCGCAAGATCGCCGAAGAAGTGCTGCCCCGCGTCAAACGCGAGGCGGCCGTCCACTGAACGGCCCCGACCGTCCGTTCACGCGTCGAACGTGCCGTCGATCAGGACGAAGCACATGAAGCAGGGCGCGTCGGAACGGTTCGACCAGGCATGGTTGGTGCCGCGCTGCACGCAGACATCGCCCGCCGTCATCAGGACCTCCGAATCGTCGAGCACGAGATAGATCTCGCCCTCGAGACAGATCGCGTAGTCGATCGTTTCCGTCCGGTGCATCAACGGATGGGGCGGATTATCCGATGAATCCGCGGCGTGCGAGGCGCCGAACTGTCTGAAACTCGCGTGGGCGGCCTCCCGGTCGATGCTGTCGATCCAGTCTTTCTCCGGCGGGAACTCGATGACCCGGCACACCGAGCCGTGCGGAGGCGGCTCCAGCGCGATCCGGCCCTCGACCGTCTCCTCCTGGCTCATCAGGTGGGTGGGCGACTCATTGGCGCGCCAGATATTGTTGATCTGCACTCCCGGCCGATGCTCCGGCCGGAAGACGTTGGGTGTGGGCCCGTCGGCGATGACGACCGCCTTTCCGTTCTCGTCGTGGCCGGTGACGATGCGCCGGACTTCTCTTCCCATGGGGCTTTCCTCTCGGTTGTCGGTCTGAATGTTGCGGAGCCTGTCGAAGGCGCCCTGGAGAATGTAAGCCGCGGCCAGCTTGTCGACGGCGGCTGCGCGCCGGCGACGCGACAGGTCGGCCTCGATCATCGCCCGTGTCACTGCGGCCGTCGAGAGGCGTTCGTCCCAGAACGCAACCGGGAGGTCGCGCAGCGCGAGAAGGTTGGCTGCGAACTGGCGGACCGACTGGCAGCGCCGCCCCTCGCTGCCGTCCATATTGATCGGCAGGCCGATCACCAGACCGTCCACCGCATGTTCGTCGATCAGCGCGAACAGGCGGCGGATGTCGGCGGTAAAACGCGTCCGACGGATCGTCTCGAGCGGCGAGGCGAGGGCGAGGGCGGTCGCGCCGACAGCGAGCCCGATGGTTCGGTCGCCGACATCGAGGCCGATCAGCCGGGTCCGCGCCGCCAGCGTCTCGAGAGCGACGAGTCCCAACCCTCCACCTCTTCTCCACCGTGCCGCAACCGACACATACCGCGAGACGCTGGGCTGCCACGGTGGCCGTTGCCTCTCGGCGCGCGTAGAACCGGCGTCCTGCATACGCTGCCGTGTCTGTATCCTAGCGAAACATCCGGGCGTCGACCGAGGTTTGCGCCGACCCGTTTTCGACTGTCGATCCGCGCCCGCCTACGCCCGGTTTCCGACAGCCGGTCCGCTTGTCGCCCCCGATGCCCGGATGTAGGGTCGCGCGGCCCCGATCCGACCGTCGTCCGGAGAGCGAACTATGGCTGTCGATACCGACACCGTCCGCCGCATCGCGATGCTCGCGCGGCTCAGGGTCGCCGACCGGCATGTGGACGATCTCGCTCGAGATCTCGGCAAGATTCTCGACTGGATGGCGTTGCTCAACGAAGTCGATACAGAGGGCGTCCCGCCGATGACAGCGGTCAAACCGATGCCCCTTCGCCGCCGCACCGACGAGGTTACGGAGGGCGGGATCGCCGGGGATCTTCTTGCCAATGCGCCGGATCCGGGAAGCGCGTTCTTCGCGGTTCCCAAGGTTATCGAGTGATGGCCGACGCGGCGCTTACCGGGCTCACCATCGCGGGCGCGCGCGACCGTCTCGCCGGCGGCGAGATTTCCGCGCGCGAACTCGCAGAAGCCCATATCGGAGCGATGGAACAGGCGCGGGGTCTAAACGCCTTCATCGCGGAGACGCCGGAGCGGGCGATCGCGGATGCGGACGCCTCGGACGCGCGGCGCAGGCGAGGGGAGGCGGGTGCGCTCGAGGGGATTCCGCTCGGGATCAAGGACCTGTTCTGCACCAGAGGCGTGGCGACAACCGCGGCGTCCGCGATCTTGGAGGGCTTTGTGCCCCCCTACGAGTCGACGGTCACGTCCAGGCTCTTCGAAGCCGGCGCGGTGATGCTGGGCAAGCTCAATCTGGACGAGTTCGCGATGGGTTCGTCCAATGAAACCAGCCATTTCGGTCCGGTGGAGAACCCTTGGCGGCGGGCGGGAGACGACCGGCCCGTGGTTCCCGGTGGCTCGTCGGGCGGCTCGGCCGCCGCCGTTGCCGCGCGACTGTGCCTGGGCGCGATCGGGACCGATACTGGCGGTTCGATCCGCCAGCCAGCGGCATTCTGCGGCGTGGTCGGCGTCAAGCCCACCTACGGCCGCTGCTCGCGCCGCGGGATCGTCGCCTTCGCGTCCTCGCTCGACCAAGCCGGCCCGATTGCGAGGACGGTGCGCGACACGGCGATCATGCTGGGCGCGATGGCCGGATTCGATCCCGCGGATTCGACCTCGGTCGATATCGGGACGCCCGATTTCGAAGCATCGCTGGAGGACGGTGTCGCCGGTCTCCGGGTGGGTGTTCCGGCCGAATACGCGCTGGATGATTTACCCGACGATATCCGCCTTCTGTGGGACCGGGGACTGGCATGGTTGTCGGACGCCGGCGCCCGGCCGGTCGAAGTCAGCCTGCCGCACACCCCGCATGCGCTGCCGGCGTATCATTTGATCGCGCCGGCCGAAGCGTCGTCCAATCTCGCGCGCTATGACGGTATGCGCTACGGGCTGCGGGTCGAGGGCGACGATCTCATCGACACCTATGCCCGGACGCGCGATGCGGGGTTCGGTGCGGAGGTGCGGCGCCGCATCCTGATCGGCACCTACGCGCTCTCCGCCGGTTACTACGACGCCTACTATCTCAAGGCGCAGAAGGTGCGGACGCTGGTCGCGCGGGATTTCGAGAATGCGTTCGAGGCGTGCGACTTCCTGCTGGCGCCCACCTGTCCGTCGGATGCGTTCGCCATCGGCGAGAAACTGGACAACCCCATCGCCATGTATCTCAACGACGTGCTGACCGTTCCGGCGAGCCTTGCCGGCCTTCCTGCCATGTCGGTGCCGGCGGGGTTGTCGGCCGGCGGGCTGCCGCTCGGCCTCCAGGTCATCGCGCGGGCGTTCGACGAAGTGACGATGTTCCGCGCGGCCCGGGCGCTCGAGAAAGCGGCCGCGTTTCAGGCGAGGCCGGAGCCGCGCTCCTGACCCCGCACGAGGGCCGGGCGCGGTGTACATCGTCTGGTACGTGCTTATCCACGTCAGCCTCGGGCTGATCGGCAGCGACATGTTTCAATTCAGCAACGCCGGGGCAATCCGCTGCGCGGCGGCGGCGGCGGTCGTACAGGGCTACGCAATGTGGGAGATTCACCGCCTCGCCTGGCCGGCATTTCTCGCCAACCTGGACACGGGAGCGACGCCCGGCGCCGTTGCGGCGGCGCGGCGGGGATACTGGAACCGGCTCGGACGGGTGTTTATTTTCCGGGTTTCGGCGTTCAGCGTGCTCACCCTGCTGATCGCCGCCATCGTTCGCGGCGCCGGGTCGTGAGCGCGGAGGCACCCCCTTGGCACTGATCGAAGGACGGAACCATCCTTGGGAGACGGTAATCGGCATGGAGGTTCATGCCCAGGTCGCCTCCCGTTCGAAGCTCTTTTCCGGCGCATCCACCGCCTTCGGCGGGGAGCCGAATGCCCAGGTGTCTCTGGTGGATGCGGCGATGCCGGGGATGCTGCCCGTCGTCAACGGCTATTGCATCGAGCAGGCGGTTCGCACCGGGCTCGGGCTCGACGCCGAGATCAACCTGGTCTCGGTCTTCGACCGCAAAAACTATTTCTATCCCGATCTGCCTCAAGGCTATCAGATCTCGCAGTACAGCCAGCCTGTCGTCGGCCGCGGTACGGTTGAAGTCGCGTTGGAGAACGGTGAACGGCGGACGGTCCGCATCGCTCGCCTGCATCTCGAACAAGACGCCGGAAAAAGCCTGCACGACCGCGATCCGCGCAAGACCTTCGTCGATCTCAACCGGGCCGGCATCGCGCTGATGGAGATTGTCACCGAGCCCGACATGCGCTCGCCGGAGGAGGCGGCTGCGTTCATGGCGCGGCTCCGGTCCATAATGCGCTATCTCGGAACCTGCGACGGCAACATGCAGGAAGGATCGCTGCGCGCCGACGTCAATGTCTCGGTGCGTCGGCCGGGCGGCGGCCTCGGCACGCGCTGCGAGATCAAGAACCTCAACTCGCTCCGCTTCATCCGGCAGGCGGCCGCGTACGAGGCCGGGCGCCAGATCGAAATTCTCGAGGGCGGCGGCGCGGTGGAGCAGGAAACCCGGCTGTTCGACACCGACCGCGGCGTGACGCGGTCGATGCGGACGAAGGAGGAGGAGCACGACTACCGTTATTTTCCCGACCCCGATCTGATGCCTCTCGTCCTGACCGAGGAGTATGTAGAGGAGATCAGGGCGAGCCTGCCGGAGCTTCCCGATGCAAAGAAGAAGAGGTTCGTGGAAGGGCTGGGACTGTCGGAAGACGACGCGGACGTGCTGGTCGCGGACCGCGAGAACGCGGAGTATTTCGAGGCGGTGGCGGCCGGGCGCGATGCCAAGCTCGCCGCCAACTGGGTGATCCGCGACCTGTTCGGGGCGCTCAACAAATCGGGGATTTCCATTGCCGAGGCGCCGGTAACGGCGGCCAACCTGGGCGAACTGATCGACCTGATCCAGGCGGGGACCGTATCGGGGCGGACCGCGCGGGAAGTCTTCGACATCATGTTGGAGACCGGCGGCGAACCAGGCCCGATCGTGCGCGAACGCGGGCTCGAACAGGTCAGCGACGCCGCCGCGATCGAGGCGATGGTGGACGCCGTCCTGGCCGAAAAGGCCGAGGCGGTCGCGGAGTACCGGAACGGCAAGGACCGGCTGTTCGGCTACTTCGTCGGCCAGGTGATGAAGGCGAGCCGAGGAAAAGCCAATCCGGAAACCGTCAACCGGATACTGCGCGCGCGGCTCGACGGCTGAACGCAGCGGTTACCGTGTCCCCGGGGGACGGTCGGGCTGGAGGAGAAAGAGGAATGATCGACTGTTACACATGGCCCACGCCGAACGGTCACAAGGTCCACATCATGCTCGAGGAGTGCGGGCTGGAATGGACGGTGCACCCTGTCAATATCCAGGAAGGCGATCAGTTCGAGCCCGATTTCCTTAAGATCAGCCCGAACAACAAGATGCCCGCGATCGTCGACCGCGACGGCCCCGGGGGGACCGAGATTTCGGTCTTCGAAACCGGCGCGATTCTGGTCTATCTGGCCGAAAAGACCGGCAAATTCATGCCCGGCGAGCCGCACCGGCGCTACGAGGTGCTGCAATGGCTGATGTGGCAGATGGGGGGCGTCGGACCGATGCTGGGTCAAGCGCACCATTTCTACTCGTACGCGCCCGAGCGTTTCGAGCGCGGGATACTGCAATACGGGATCGACCGTTACGTCAACGAATCGACGCGTCTGTACGGCGTCCTCGAAAAACGCCTGGAGGGGCGGGAATGGGTCGCGGCGGACGAGTACACGATCGCCGACATGGCGATCTTTCCCTGGCTGCGCTTCCCCGAACGCCAGGGGGTCGATATCGAGGCGTTCCCGAACGTCAGGCGCTGGCGCGACGGCATATGGACGCGTCCGGCCGTCGTGCGCGCCCTCGACACGCTCGCCGATCACGGCCGCAGGGGGCCCGGATATTCCGACAAGGCCTGGGAACTGCTATACGGCCGGACCCAGGTCTCGCAAGGGGATAGCGGGACCTAGAGCGGGTTCTCCGCCGTCAGGCTGTCGATCTCGTCCCCGTTCATCGGGAAGCCGAACTGCTCGTTCCGCATCAGGACGCGCTGGATGGAGACTTCCCGAATGGCCCGTCTCATCCGCGCGAGGTCCTCTGCGGTCCGGACCGTTTCCGCGGCATCCGCGGCCGCGTCCTCGTAGTGGTCCTTCTCGTCATCGTGAATGATCTTCATCGCGCCGGCGAGCTTCTCTTCCAGTGCGCCGCCGGAGAGCTTCGACGCCTCGCGAAAGGTGCTCGCGCCGCCGCCTTCGGTGAGCCGCATGGCCGCCATCAGGCAAGGGTCTCCGGACTCCATATATCGGCGGCGCATCTCGTTGAGGGTCCGGTCCTCGGGAAGCTGGCGGGCATCGCCGCGCTCGAGCTTGCGGCCCAGCACGAATTCCAGCACTTCGGCGAGAACGACATAGTGCTCGAATTCCTCGGTCATCATCCTCAGCGCCGCCAGCACGTCGCGCCGGTCGACATCGTCGTCCAGCCCGCGAAAGCGCTCGACGATCTCGCAGAACTCCATGTGGAGGCCGTTCGCGAATCCGTCGGTCGGGCCGTAGCCGATTACCGGGTTGAGTTCCTTGTAGACCGCCGAACGCAGATAACGGATGTAGTCGTCCCGGCTCGGCGGGCGGGCGAAAAAACGCCGGGTGATCTCCGCTTCGGCATCCCAGAACGGCTTGGCGGCGGCGATCAGAGCGGAGGCGTGGTCGGTCATGGCGTATGGTCTGTCCCGTGCAGTGCAGCTTCCGATTAGCCGCGCCTCCCGCCGATGTCAAAGGGACGGCGCAGCCGGTTGCCGGTATAGTGCCGGACATGGCGGCACTGGAAACCGATATCGCGCCGGAGGCGGTTCCGGAGCCCGGAGCGCGCCGCGATCTCGTCGGGCTCTCCCGGGAAGAACTGGGGCAGGCCCTTGCCGGGCTCGGCCTGCCTGCGTTCCGCGCGAAGCAGGTGTGGCACTGGATCTATTGCCGGGGCGCGACTGACTTCGACGCGATGACAACCCTTGCGAAGCCGCTGCGCCGGCGTCTGGCAGACCATTTCACGGTCTCGCGCCCGCATGTTTCCGCCCTGCAGACGGCTGCCGACCGCACACGCAAGTGGCTGGCCGGTTTTGACGACGGAAGCGAGGCCGAAACGGTATTCATTCCCGAGGAGGACAGGGGCGCGCTCTGCGTTTCCTCGCAGGTCGGCTGCACCCTCAACTGTTCCTTCTGCCATACCGGAACCCAGCCCTGGGTGCGCAACCTGAGCGCTGGCGAAATCGTCGGCCAGGTCATGATGGCGCGCGACTCGTTGGACGAGTGGCCGACCGCGGATGGCAGTCCGCGGCTCCTCTCCAACATCGTCCTGATGGGGATGGGCGAGCCGCTTTACAACTACGACAACGTCGTCAAGGCGATGAACATCGTCATGGACATGGAGGGCATCGCGATCAGCCGGCGTCGGATCACACTGTCGACGGCGGGCGTGGTGCCGCGCATCGCCGATGTCGGGCGCGATCTGGGGGTCCGGCTCGCGATCTCGCTCCACGCGGTGACCGATGAATTGCGCGACGTGCTGGTCCCGCTCAACCGGCGTTATCCCATCGCCGATCTCCTGGCGGCCTGCCGCAGCTATCCCGGCGGTCGCAACGCGCGGCGCATCACCTTCGAGTACGTGATGCTCAGGGGCGTCAACGACTCCGAAGCCGACGCGCGCGCCCTGGTCCGGCTGGTGCGCGGCATTCCGGCGAAGATGAATCTGATTCCGTTCAACCCCTGGCCCGGCGCGCCGTACGAATGCTCGACGGCACAGGCAATCCAGCGGTTCGCGGCGATCGTCAACCGCGCCGGCTACGCCGCTCCCGTGCGCACCCCGCGCGGACGCGAGATCCTGGCCGCCTGCGGGCAGCTCAAATCGACGACCCGGCGGGTTGGCAAACGGGCTCGGGCCGTCTGAATCCCGCTTTGTACGAGGAGAAGCAATGGCCGAAAACGTGAACAAGGTGGTGCTCGCCTATTCTGGCGGGCTCGACACTTCGGTCATTCTCAGATGGCTGCAGGAAACCTATCGCTGCGAGGTGGTGACGTTCACCGCCGACCTCGGCCAGGGCGAGGAACTGGAGCCCGCGCGCAGAAAGGCGGAACAGGCAGGCGTCCGCGAGATCTATGTGGACGACCTGCGCGAGGAATTCGTCCGGGACTTCGTCTTCCCGATGTTTCGCGCCAATGCGCTCTACGAGGGGTGCTATCTCCTCGGCACCTCCATTGCCCGGCCGCTGATCGCAAAGCGCCAGATCGAGATCGCGCGCGAGACCGGCGCCGACGCGGTGAGTCACGGCGCCACCGGCAAGGGCAATGACCAAGTCCGCTTCGAACTCGGATACTACGCCTTCGAACCCGGCATCAAGGTGATTGCACCGTGGCGCGAATGGGATCTGGATTCCCGCACCAAGCTTCTGGATTTCGCCGAGAAACACCAGATTGCGATCGAGAGCGGCAAGCGGGGCGAACCGCCGTACTCGATTGACGCCAACCTGCTGCACACGTCCTTCGAGGGCCGCGCCCTGGAGGATCCCTGGGTCGAGCCGGACGAGGAGATGTTCGTTCGCACCGTCTCGCCCGAGGCTGCGCCGGACCGGGGGCAGACGATCGAGATCGATTTCGAGCGCGGCGATCCGGTGGCCGTCGACGGCGAGGGATTGTCACCGGCCGCCCTCCTGCAGCGCCTCAACGAACTCGGCGGGGCGCACGGGATCGGCCGGCTCGATCTGGTCGAGAACCGTTACGTCGGCATGAAGTCGCGCGGTGTCTACGAGACACCGGGCGGCACCATTCTTCAGACCGCGCACCGGGCTGTCGAAAGCATCACCCTCGACCGCGAGGCGGCGCACCTCAAGGACGAGGCGATGCCCCGCTACGCCTCGCTGGTCTATAACGGGTACTGGTTCGCGCCCGAACGCGAAATGCTCCAGGCGATGGTGGACGCGAGCCAGGAGCGGGTTTCCGGCACCGTGCGGCTCAAGCTCTACAAGGGAAGCGTCCGGGTCACCGGCAGGCGGTCGCCCCGCAGCCTGTATTCCGAGGCGCATGTGACCTTCGAGGCGGACAGCGTCTACGACCAGCGCGACGCCGAAGGTTTCATCCGGCTCAACGCGCTCCGGCTCAAGCTGCTCAACCGACGCCGCTGACGGCGGTCTCCGAAGCCCCATGATCTGGCGCGGCGCGTTCTGGATGGCGCTCGCCGCGCTGTCGTTTGCCGTCCTTCTGGTCAGCGTGCGCGTCCTGTCGGACACCTTCCCGACAATCGAGATCGTGTTCGTGCGCGCGTTGGTCGGCATCTTCCTGATCGCACCGATACTCGCCCGCGGCGGGATCGCGCAGCTCCGGACGCGGCGTTTGCCGATGCATTTCGCGCGCACCGCATTCGCCTTCGGTGCGATGTTGAGCATGTATTACGGGCTCATCCACATCCCGGTCGGAGACGTGACGGCGCTCTCGTTCCTGATCCCGGTCTTTTGCACCGTCGCTGCCGGGCTGGTGCTGGGGGAACGCGTCGATGCGGCGCGCTGGGCCGCGACCGCGGTCGGTTTTCTCGGGGCGCTGGTGATCGTGAGGCCGGGGATGGCCGTCGTCGGCCTGCCAATGCTGGCGGTGATCCTGTCCTGCGTCTTCTACGCCGGAGCGTGGACGTCGGTGAAGTTTCTCACGACGACCGAGCCCGCCTCGGTAATCGTCTTCTACATGAACGCGATCATGCTGCCCTTGACACTGATCCCGTCCCTGTTTGTCTGGGTTACTCCGGGATGGGACGACCTGCCGATGCTGCTGGTCATGGGCCTTTCGGGCTGGGCCGCCCATTTTTGCCAGCGCGTATTTCATCACCTGGCGGGAATCGCCGGCGCGGGGCGCGCGGGGGTAGGGGGTCCGGAAACGGCGTCCGCGCGGCTATGGCAGGCGGACGGGCTCCGGCGTCTCCATACCGCGGCGCCGGCACGCCGCGACGACGGTGTTTCTGAGCAGGCAGGCGATGGTCATCGGCCCGACTCCGCCCGGCACCGGGGTGATTGCGCCGGCGACGTTTTTCGCCTCGTCGAAATCGACATCGCCGACCAGACGGGCCTTGCCGTCCGGTCCGTCCACCCGGTTGATCCCGACATCGATCACGGTCGCCCCGGGCTTGATCCAGCCGCCGCGGATCATCCGCGCCCGGCCCGCCGCCGCGATCAGGATATCGGCCTCGCGGCAGCGCTGATCGAGATCGACGGTGCGGGAATGGGCGATTGTCACCGTGCAGTTCGCGGCGAGCAGCAGTTGCGCGACTGGCTTTCCGACGATGTTCGACCTGCCGACCACGACCGCGCGCATGCCGGTCGGGTCGGGGCAGACGGTGCGCAGCAGGATCATGCAGCCCGCCGGGGTGCAGGGCACCATCGCCTCGCGGCCTATCGCCAGCCTGCCCGCGTTCGTCGAGTGGAACCCGTCCACATCCTTGAGTGGATCGATGGCCTCGGTCACCCGCGCCGCGTCGATGCCGGCGGGCAGCGGAAGCTGCACCAGGATCCCGTCGACCTCGGGATCGGCGTTGAGCCGGCCGATGAGGTCGAGCAGCGCATCCTCCGATACGGTCACGTCCAGCGCGTGTTCGATCGAGCGGATACCGACCTCGGCGCACATTCGGATCTTGTTGCGGACATAGACCCGGCTTGCCGGGTCGTCGCCCACCAGCACCGTGGCAAGGCCGGCCGAAACGCCGTGCCCGGAGAGGACGGCGAGCCCGTCGGCAACGCGTCCGCGCAGGTCTGCCGCGACTGCTTTCCCGTCGATCGGGCGGGTCATCCGCCGAGCTCGAAGGCGAGGTTGGCGATCACGTCGCGGAGAAAGACGATGACGAGCAGCAGGACCAGCGGCGAAAGGTCGATCGCCCCGAGGTTGGGGATGAAACGGCGGATCGGCGCGAGCGCCGGCTCGGTGAGCCGGTGCGTGAAATAGCCGACGGCGTAGACGAACCTGTTGCCTGTGTTGACGATGTTGAACGAGTAGAGCCAGCTCATCACGACCGACAGGATCAGCACCCACATGTAGAGCCAGAGGATCGTGCTGACGATGCCGAGAATCGGGCCGAGGATGACATGCATGATGGTGGGCTTTCGCTCATGCCGTCGGGCCGGGCGAAACTAGCCACCGCGGATCGGACACGCAAGGCGCTCCCGGTGCGCCGCACTTCCCGACGATGCTTGACACGGGCGGGCGCGGCTCCACATTATCCGCGCCCTCGGTGGACGGGGCCGTAGCTCAGTTGGGAGAGCGCGACGTTCGCAATGTCGAGGTCAGGGGTTCGACTCCCCTCGGCTCCACCATCTCCGTCCTCCGGCCGTTCGGCCCGGCGGGGGTTCCTGTCCGGGACGGGCTGAACCGCGCAAGCGCCGGGGGCGTGCTTCGCCTCATTCCCCGGCTGCGATCCCGACATTGCGCCCGCCGTAGCGGCGCAGCCTCAGATCGGCCTGTTCCTTGTGGCCCCAGAACTTCTCGATCGCGCAGAGGCGCGAGCAGTACTCGCCGACGGCGACGCTCGCCTCTTCGGTGCAGCTCTGGTAGGTGACCGTTTTCAGGAACTTGCCGACCCAGAGCCCGCCGGTGTAACGGGCCGCTCCCATGGTCGGCAGGGTGTGATTGGTGCCGATCACCTTGTCGCCGTAGGACACGTTGGTTTCCGGTCCGAGGAACATCGAGCCGAAATTGCGCATCCGGTCGAGGAAGCGGCGCGGATCGCGGGTCAGGATCTCGACATGTTCGCAGGCGACCCTGTCGGCCTCGTCGACCGCTTCGTCTTCGGAATCGACCAGGACAATCCGGCCGTAATCGCGCCACGCAGCGCCCGCGATCTCGGCGGTGGGCAGCACAGCGAGCTGACGCGCGATCTCTGCTGGAACCGCATCGGCGAGTTCGGCCGAGGTCGTTATCAGGGTAGCCGGCGAGGTCGGGCCGTGCTCGGCCTGGCCGAGGAGGTCGGTGGCCACCATCTCCGCGTCCGCCGTCTCGTCTGCGACCACGAGAATTTCCGTCGGTCCGGCGAACAGGTCGATGCCGACGCGGCCGTAAAGCTGCCGCTTGGCTTCGGCGACATAGGCGTTGCCCGGCCCGACCAGCATGTCGACCGGTGCGATGGCATCGGTGCCGAGGCCCATCGCGCCGACGGCCTGCACGCCGCCCAGAATGTAGATCTCGTCGGCCCCGGCCATCGCCATTGCCGCGATGGTTTCGGCGTAGGGCGCGCCCCCGGTCGGCGGCGTACAGGCGGCCACCCGCTCGACACCCGCCACCTTTGCGGTAATCACGCTCATGTGCGCCGACGCCACCATCGGATACCGCCCGCCCGGCACGTAGCAGCCGACGCTGCCGACCGGGACGTGACGATGGCCCAGGGTGACGCCCGGCAGCGTCTCGACCTCGACATCCTTCATCGACTCGCGCTGGATGCGGGCGAAATTTCGGATCTGCGCCTGGGCAAACGCGATGTCTTCGATCGTGTCGGCGGGGACCGTCGCGACCAGCGCTTCGATCTCGTCGTCAGCGAGGCGAAAGCTCGCGGGCGACCAGTTGTCGAACCGCTGCGAGAGGTCGCGGACCGCCTCGTCGCCGCGCTCCTCGATGTCGGCGAGGATTTTCTCGACTGTCTCGCGGACCGCGCTGTCGTCGTCGCGTCGATCCGAGGCGCTCCTCGCGTCTTTCAGGATCCTGGCCATCGCGGTTACTTGATCGCCATCGGGTTGAGGGGAGAGCCGACCGCTCTGGTGATCGGCAGCGGCGGAGCGCAGAAGAAGAACTCGTAGATCCCGTCAGCGGCGCAGTCGTCGGCGAGGTCCTTGAGGAAAAAGATCTCGCCCATGGTGATGCCGATCATCGGGATCACCACCCAGTGCCAGGGCTGGCTCGCTTCGGTGGTCTCGTTGGGACGGACCTCGCAGCCCCACGTGTCGGTGCAGATCGCGGCGATTTCGCGGCGGTGGATCCAGTCTGCGGTTTCGAAGGCGAGGCCGGGCGCTTCGCCGCCGGCATAGCCGCCCCATTCACCGTCGGCGAGCCGCTGCTCCATCTGGCCCGTGCGTACGATGACGAAGTCGCCGCGGCGAATTTCGACTCCCTGGGCTTCCGCCGTCTCGTCGAGATCGCTGTTGGTGATCGCCATGCCGTCCTCGAGACAGGCGACGCCGACATGGCGGGCCACGTCGAGCAGCACGCCGCGCCCCGCCATCTTGTCCTTGACCTTCTCGATCCCGTTCTTCTGCGCGCCGTCCGAATCGACCAGCCGCGCGTCGTACCCGTTCCACATCTTGTCGTCGTAGAAGATGTGGCCGAGCGCATCCCACTGCGTGCCGCACTGGAGCGGCAGCGAAACCATGTCGTCGGCGTAGCGGAGCCCGCCCTCGTCCTGGTTGCCGGAGACCGCATCGGTGCCGGTCGCCAGCATGGTGTGGATCGGGTTGAAACGGTTGCCCCAGAGGCCCTTCTGCGGGCCGTCGCGGTCGAAGTTGAGGGCGAGGGAGAAGGTGCGCCCCTTGCGGATCAACCCGGCGGCGGCGACGACGGTCTCCGGCGTGATGTAGTTGAGGGTGCCGATCTCGTCGTCCGGCCCCCACTTGCCCCAGTTCTTGCAACGCTCCGCGGTCTCGCGGAGGATCGCCATGTCGAGCTTGCCTTCGCTGTATCGTCGCGGCATCGCACCCTCCCTGTGATGGCGCAGCGATTAGGTTTGATGGCAATGGCCGAGTCAACTGCCGGAGACGGGGATGAGCGAAGAACCACCGGATATCATGCGGACGCCGTCGATGCGTCTCGACGGTCTGGCCGCCGCGGTGACCGGCGCGGGGCGCGGCATCGGTCGGGCGGCGGCGCTCGCGCTGTCCCAAGCGGGCGCGCATGTCGCGTTGATCAGCCGCACCCGTGCGGACCTCGACGAGGTCGCTGCGCTGATCCGCGCCGACGGCGGCACGGCCGAGACCGCAGTCTGCGATGTCACCGATACGGATGCAGTGGGATCCGCCGTCGCCTCGCTCGAACGCCTCGACATCCTGGTCAACAACGCCGGCACGAATATTCCGGAGCCTCTGCTCGAGGTTACCGAGGAGCATTACGACCGGATCATGGATCTCAACGTCAAGGCGGTTTTCATGGCGAGCCAGGCTGCCGCACGGCGGATGGCAGCCGCCGGCAAGGGCGGGGCGATCATCAACATCTCGTCCCAGCTCGGCCATGTCGGCGCCCCCAACCGGACCGTCTATGCGGCGTCGAAACACGCGGTCGAGGGGCTTACCAAGGCGATGGCGCTCGACCTTGCGCGACACCGGATCAGGGTCAACTCGATCGGGCCCACGTTTATCGTGACGCCGATGACCAGACCGTTTTTCGAGAACAAGGCTTTCCACGACGACACCATCGCGCGCATCCCTCTGGGCGCGCTCGGCGAGCTCGAGGACGTGATGGGGGCGGTGGTGTTCCTCGCATCGCCCGCCGCCGCGCTGATTACGGGTGCGGCGTTGCTGGTCGACGGCGGCTGGACTGCGTGGTAATCGCTGCACGCATACTTGCGGCGGCAGCCTCTTGCGGTAGGTTATGCGGTCGCGGAATACCGACCAACGAACAGGGAGATCGGGAATGTCATCGCGTGGAATGCTGAAATCGCTCGGGGCCGGGATCGCTGTCCTCGGCCTCGCCGTCGCCGTATCGGGTTCGGCGGTGAACGCCAAGTCGTTCACGCTGCGCATCGGCGCCGGCCAGCCCATGAAGCCGCTGGAGCCGATCTTCATGGCCAGTACCTACTTCGTCCCGACGGTCAAGGCGCGGGTGGAGAAGGAGACCGATCACAAGATCCGCTTTATCGAGGCCTACGGCGGAACCGTCGCCGGCCCGTTCGACGTTCTCGAATCGGTCGGGAAGAGGCTGTTCGACATCGGCCTGTGGTGTGCCTGCTTCGAGCCGACAAAGGCCGTGCACTTCGCATTCCACTACTACGTGCCGTTCGTGACAGACGATCCCGTGCTGCAGCACAAGATCACGCGCGCCACCTACAAGCAGTTTCCGAAATGGACGGAGTCGCTCAGCAAATACAATCAGAAGTGGCTCGGCGCCGGCACGTTTTCGTCCTACGGGCTCGGCACCAAGTTCAAATGGTCCAAGATGTCGGACCTGAAGGGTCACAAGATCGCAGGCGCGGGCCCCAACCTGCCATGGCTCAAGCTGTCCGGCGCGACCGCGGTCCAGACCAGCCTGAACGAGGCCTACAACTCCCTGCAATCGGGCGTCTATGAGGGTTTGGTGATCTTCCCGACGGCTTGGCTCGGGTTCAAGCTCAACGAACCCGCGCCGGTGTTCACCGTGGTCGGCTGGGGGGCCACGTCGCTCTACCAGATGTCGATGAACATGAAGAGTTACGAAAAACTGCCGGCGGAGGTGCGCAAGATCATCGACGAGGAGGCCGAGGTCTGGATGGTCAAGACGGCCGAAGAGTCGACCAGGCGCTTCGACGCCTCGCTCAAGAAGCTGGCGGAGACGGGCAGCACGGTCCAGCACCTGCCGTTCGAGGAACGCGCCAAGATGGCCGCGGCGCTCGGAAGCTGGCCGCGCGACAATGCCAAGAAGTTCGACAGCCAGGGCCTGCCCGGGACCGCGCTGATGAAGACCTATCTCAAGAACGCGGAAGCCGCCGGCATCAAGCTTCCATACAAGTACAACCTCGATTAGGAGCAGTCGTCATCGACCGGATTGCCCCGTCCTCCGCGGCCGGCGGGGACGGGGCAACCCGGCGAGCGGGGAGGAAAAGGATGATGTCCGGGAGCAGGCTGTGATCAGGGCGGCGGTCGTCGGGCTCGGGTGGTGGGGCCAGCAGATCTGGTCCTCGCTCCGGGGAAGCGAGCGGATCGAGGTCGTGCGCGGCGTCGATGTGAACTTGGACCATCTCGCCCGGTTCGCCGAGCGGTCGGGCCTCGCTCTCACCCGCAGCTACGAGGAGGTGCTTGCAGACGCGGCGGTGGATGCCGTGATTCTGACCACCCCGCACGCGCTGCACGAAGAGCAGGTGCTGGCGGCGGCGGCGGCCGGCAAGCAGATCTTCTGCGAGAAGCCGCTCGCGCTCAACGGTGCTTCGGCCGCCCGGATGCTGGAAGCATGCACCGCCCGGGGGATTGTCCTCGGCATCGGTCACGAACGCCGTTTTGAGCCCGCGCTCGTCGAGGTCAAGCGCATGCTGGACGACGGCGAGATCGGGCCGTTGATCCATGTCGAGGCCAACTGGTCCTACAATCTCCTGTCGTCCGGCGCGACACCGGCCTGGCGGCAGGATCCGGCGCAGGCGCCGGCCGGACTGCTGACGGCGGTCGGCGTCCACATGACCGACTATCTGCAAAGTCTCGCGGGCCCCGTCTCGGCGCTGACGGCGATCCTCCGGCCGCGCGGCGGCGACCGGCCTTCCGACGCCACTCTCTCGATCCAGCTCGACTTTGCCTCCGGCGCAACCGGGTATGTCTGCAACCTGGCGCCGACGCCGTTCTACCAGCGGATCACGCTGTTCGGCGACGAGGCATGGGTGGAGCATCGGGAGATTTCCCATATCGCCGATCCCGACCCCGCGATCGTCACGTGGCGGGGGCTGGACGGGGAGATTTACACGCGGAGCTTCAACCACACCGACCCGGTGCGGGCCAATCTCGAGGCCTGGGCGGCGGCGGTCGAGGACGGCGCCGCCTACAAGTTCACGGACGCGCAGAAGGTCCACAACGTCCAGATCCTCGAGGCGATCGTGAAATCGACCGAGTCGGGACGGACCGAGGCGGTCGGGTAAGAGTCCCGCCGACGCCCCGCTTCATCAGGTCAGGAACGTCGCCGTGACCGGCCAGATCCAGATTACCGCCATGACGACCAGCATCAGGAGCCAATAGGGGATCGAGCCGGTGAAGATCTCCTTCAGGGTGACCGACGGGTCGGGGACCGCGCCCTTCACCGTGTAGACCAGCAGCCCGAAGGGCGGCGTCAGAAGACCGGCTTCGATGGCGAGAATGCCGAATATGGCGAATGCGTAGGGGTCCCAGCCGCCGGCCTGGGCGAGCGGCCAGAATATCGGCACGGTCAGGAGGATGATCGAGATCGAATCGATCAGGGTCCCCATCGCGAGCCAGATCAGGATCATCAGGACGGTGATGCCGAACGGACTCAGCCCCATCCCGTCGATCGTGTCCTGGATAATGCCGATGATTCCGCCCAGCGCGAGGAACTTGGCGTACATCGAAGCGGTCATGAGAAGGAACAGGATCGGTGCGATGACCTTTCCCGAATCGATAATCGCCTCGCGGTAAACCCGCGCGCGCAGCCTTTTCGCCGCGGCGAAGACGAGTGCGCCGGCGCACCCCACGGCGGCCGATTCCGACGGGGTGAACAGCCCTGCGAACAGCCCGCCCAGGACCAGAAGGATCAGGGCGACGACCCCGAGCCCGCTGAACACCTCCGTCAGGGTGGGCGGCTCCTCGTCGCGCGTGTCCACGCTGGGCGCCGCCTCGGGCCAGAACTTCGCGTGGCCGATGCAGTAGAGCCCCATCAGCGCGGCCAGGATGAGGCCCGGGATAAAGCCCGCAAGGAACAGCTTGCCGATCGATTCCTCGATCACGATTCCCCAGACGATCAGAAGCACGCTGGGCGGAATCAACATGCCAAGGCTCGACGACCCGGCGATCGAACCGAGCGCGTAGGACCGGTTGTAGCCGAAGCGCCGCATTTCGGGATACGAAATCCGCGAGAACGCCATGGCCGAGGCGATGCTGACCCCGGTGACCGCGGCGAAGACGGCGTTGCCGAACACGGTGGCGACCGCGAGCCTCCCCGGCAGCACCCGCAGGAAATAGTTGCAGATCTTGTAGAGGTCGCGCGCCATCCCCGATTTGGACATGAACTCGCCCATCAGGACGAACAGCGGGATTGCCGCAAACACCGAATTGCGGAGCACCGCGTAGGCCGCCTGGTTGGCGAGTTCCATCGCGATACCGAGGTCCTCGAACAGCAGGAACGTGCCGCCGAGCGACACCATCGCCAGAACGATGCCGATATGGAGGCCGGCGACAACGAGGCCGATCAGCGCGATCAGGATGATGACGAGGACGACATCGGGCTCCAAAATACTCTCCCCAGATACCACTGCGCCCCGCGGGCGGGTCGGCGGTCAGGCGCTCCGGGCTTCGGCCTTCCCGGTAACGGTGAAGTAGAACAGTTGAAGGTAGACCAGCGCGCAGATTGCGCTGAACAGGATGATCAGCGTCCGCACCGGATAGATCGGCACCTCGAACGCACCCGCACCCTCGATCTCGAGGAGTTCCCAGCTCACGATCATCGCATCCCAGCCGCCGACGATGATCGCGAGAAACAGCACGACGCCGAGAAGATAGGACAGGCAGTCGATTGTCCGTTGCGAAATCGTGCCGACGGCGTAGTAGACGATGGTTGTCCGCAGCATCGCGCCGCGCTTGATGGTCGAGGGGAGTTCGAGAAAAAGGATGCCGACGATGGAATTGCCGACGATCTCGTGGGTGCCGAGAAAGGGCGTGTCGAACAGTTCGCGGCCGATGATGTCGTAGAGGAAGATCGCGGCCAGCAGCAATATCCAGAACGCGGAGACCGTGCTCAGGGTCTCCGTCGCCCGGGTAACGAAGTCCTGCTTCTCCCGCGGCGCAGGCGGGCGTGCGCCCTCTGCCGTCGTCAACTCCCCGTTCTCCCCCTCACGACTCGGTCATCGATTGTCGGGCGCAGAGTAGAGAGAAGCGAAGCCCCGCACAAATTCCTTCCCCCGCCGGCCTCTGTCGCGCCATGATAGGGGCGGAATGCAGATCTGCGGACGGAGGCATGGGCATGGCGAATCCGATTTACACTCCGAGCAAGGAGGAATTCGAAAGCCGCATCGGCAAGTATGAGGACTTGAAGCCGATGTCGACGGCCGGCGAGATCGGCTGGGTCGGCCAGGATGCGATGGACATCATCTTCGCCCGCCAACTGATGCCGGTGATTCTCGATGACGAAAAAAAGAATCCGTTCGGCAACGACGCGCCGATCTTCGGCGCCGCAGGCTCGACCATGTTCATTTCGGTCATGCCGCCGGGGCAGGGGCCCTGCCTGCACTCCCACAACACCACATACGAGACCTTCATGGTCCTCCAGGGCGAGATCGAATACTATGTCGGCGAGCCTGTGAAGCACCGGGTAAGGCTGGGCAAGTGGGACACGTTCTCGTGCCCTCCCGGCGTCTACCGCGGGTTCAGCAACGTCGGCGACGCCGATGCCGTCCAGCTCACCGTGGTCACCGGGCTCGGCGAGGATCGGGACGATGTCTCGATGCCCGATTCGATTGCCAGGCAGATTGAGGGCGCTCACGGAGAAAAGGTGCTCGAGGCGATCAAGGGCGTCTTTCACTTCGATCCGCCGGCGGCCTGATCATGTCGGACGACCGCTGGATTCTCGACCGGCCGAATTCCTATATCGGCCGCAGCGTGCCGCGGCCCGACGCCCGCCGGCTGGCGCATGGCCGCGGCACTTTCGTCGACGACGTCGTCCTGCCCCGGATGGTGCATGCGGCCTTCGTCCGCAGCCCCCACGCCCATGCCCGGATCGTTTCCATCGACACCTCGGCGGCAGCCGGCGCCCCGGGTGTCGTCGCCGTGATCACCGGCGAGGATCTGGCGCGCATTCATGAACCCTGGGTCGGCGTGCTGACCCACCTCGAAGGGCTCAAGTCGGCGCCGCAGCACGCGCTCCCGCTCGATACGGCGCGCTGGCAGGGGGAGGCGGTGGTCGCGGTCGTGGCCGACCGGCGCGACCGGGCGGAAGACGCCGCCGAGCTGGTGCAGATCGAGTGGGAGGAACTGCCCGCCGCGACCGACATGGAGGCCGCGCTCGATACCGGCACCCCGGTCATCCATGCCGCGCTCGGCGATAATCTCGCGTGGCAGCGCAACTATGCCGCCGGCGATGTCGACGCCGCCTTCGACGCATCCGATGCGGTCGTCGAGGAAACCTTCGTCTTCGGCCGTCACACCGGGGTAACGCTGGAGCCGCGCGGGATCGTCGCCGACTACGACCCGTCGACCGAAAACCTGACCGTCTATCACTCGACCCAGGCGCCCCACATGATGCAAGGCATCTTCGCCCTGCATTTCGGGCTGGAGGAGCACCGGGTCCGGGTGATCTGCAAAGACGTCGGCGGCTCGTTCGGCATCAAGGTCCATACCTACGCCGACGAGATGGCGACGGTGGGTTTGTCGGTTGCCCTGAAGCGGCCCGTGAAGTTCGTTGCCGACCGGCTGGAATCTTTCCTTTCGGACATTCATGCCCGCGACCACCGTGTCGATGCGAAGATCGGCGTGGCCAAGGACGGCACGATCCTGGCGATGGAAATCGACGACCTGACCGGCGTCGGGCCGTATTCGATGTATCCGCGGACCAGCGCGATCGAGGCCAACCAGATCGTCAACATGATCGGCGGGCCGTATTCCTTCGGGAACTATCGGGCGCGCGCCCGCGTCGTCTTCCTGAACAAGAACATGGCTTGCCAGTACCGCGCGGTCGGCCATCCGATCATGTGTGCGGTGACCGAAGGGCTGGTCGACGCCGGCGCACGCGCGATCGGCATGGACCCGGCGGAACTGCGCCGGGCCAACGTTCACCGCGACGACGCCTACCCGTTGAAATCGGTCCAGGGAATGCCGTTCGAGAACCTGTCGCACCAGGCGAGCCTCGAAAAGGTTCTGGACATGATGGGTTACGACGCACTCCGCGAGGAGCGCGACCGCCTGAGGAAGGAGGGTGTCTGGCGGGGCATCGGGCTCGCCAGCTTCATCGAGGTGACCAACCCGTCGGCAATGTTCTACGGCATCGGCGGCGCCCGCATCTCCGCCCAGGACGGGGCCACGATGCGCCTCGATGCGCGGGGCAACGTTTTCGTCTCGACCGGCGCCACCGAACAGGGGCAGGGGATGGAAGCCGTCGCCGCCCAGGTTGCGGCGACCGCGATGGGCGTCCCCATCGAACGGGTGAAGGTGATTACCGGCGACACCGAGCACACACCCTACGGCGGCGGCACCTGGGGGTCGCGCGCCGCCGGCATCGGCGGGGAGGCGATCGCCCAGGCGGGCAAGGCGCTGCGCGCACAGATTCTCGAGGTTGCGGGGGTGATGCTGCAGGCGGAAGCGGATGCCCTCGATATCCGCAACGGGGTCGTGGTCGACCGCGAGACCGGCAACGAGCGCATCGGCCTCGATGAAATCGGCCGCATCTGCTACTTCCGGCCCGATACGCTGCCGCTCGACTATCAGGCTGAACTGGTGGCGACGCGCCACTACGTACCCAAGGACTACCCCTTCGCCTTCACCAACGGGGTGCAGGGCGCCTATGTCGAGGTCGATGCCGAGACCGGCTTTCTCAGGCTCATCAACCACTGGTGCGTCGAGGACTGCGGCACCGTCATCAACCCGCAAATGGTCGATGAGCAGATCCGCGGCGGCATCGTCCAGGGGCTGGGTGGCGCGCTATGGGAGCATTGCGTCTATGACGAGGCGGGCCAGCTGCTGAACGGCACCATGGCCGACTATCTGGTGCCCATGTCGACGGAACAGCCCGATATCGAGTGCGGCCACGTCGTCTCGATGACCGCGTCGTCCGAGCTCGGCGCCAAGGGGGCCGGCGAGGCCGGCACATGCGGCGCGCCGGCTTCGGTGATGAACGCGATCAACGACGCGCTGTCGCCGCTGGGCGCGAAGGTCACCGCGATGCCCTTCACTCCGGGGCGGATCCTCGATGCGATAGCTGCCGCGAGGGGATGAGCGGGAGGCGGCGCCGCCCGCCGGCGCTGCCGGTCAGAAATTGTCCTTGCGCGTGCGGACCTCGGTGAAGATCTCGACCGGCGGCCTTCCCTCCATGCCGATCGCGGCTGCGAATTCGGCGACATCGGCGCGCAGGAACGGGTTGGTCCGGCGTTCCAGCCCGAGTTGGGACGGCACCGTGCGTTCGCCCGCCGCCCGTTTCCGGTCGATCTCCGCGGCGTAGGACGCCAGGTCCTCGTTGTCCGGCTCCACCGTGACGGCGAAGCGGGCGTTCGACTGGGTGTATTCGTGCGCGCAATAGACCATGGTCTCGTCGGGCAGCGGCTTGAACTTGGAGATCGAATTCCACATCTGTTCGTGCGTGCCCTCGAACACCCGGCCGCAGCCGAGCGCGAACAGCGTGTCGCCGCAGAACAGGGCTCTCGACTCGGGGAACCAGTAGGCGATATGGCCGCTCGTGTGCCCCGGCACATCGAAAACCCGGGCCTCGGCCTCGTAGAGCAAATAGGTGTCGCCGTCGCCGACCTCGATGTCGATGCCGGGGATACGGTCGCGGTCGGCGCGCGGCCCGACGACGGTGCAGCCGGTGCGCTCCTTGATCTCCGGCACGCCGCCCACATGGTCGTTGTGGTGGTGGGTGGCGAGGACGTGGGTCAGGTTCCAGCCGAGTTCATCGAGCGCTTCGAACACCGGCGCCGCGTCGGACGGGTCGACCACCGCCGCCTGCCCGCTCGAGGATTCGCGCACCAGGTAGACATAGTTGTCGACCCGCGTGGGGATCTGGTGAATTTCCAGCGTCGACATGGCGCAGCGTCTCCCTCGGTGGTTCCCATCGGGCCGCGCGCAGGCTAGCAAGAAGGAACGGGCCGCGCTATCCGTGCCGCACAGGCATGTTAGGCTGGCGCGATGTGGTCCGACGCGGTCGAGTTGAGGAACTTCTACCGCTCGCGCATTGGCGGTGTGGCGCACCGTGCAATCCGCGGCCACGTCCGTGCCTTCTGGAGCGATGCAACCGGCATGAGCGTGCTCGGGATCGGATACACCACGCCCTATCTCGGCCAGTTCCGCCCCGAGGCGGAGCGGGTCGTCGCCGTGATGCCGCCGCGTCAGGGAGTTCTCCGCTGGCCGGGGGAGGGGCCCAATCTGGCGGCGCTCGCCGACGAATCGGAACTGCCCCTGCCCGATCTCTCCATGGACCGGGTGATCCTCGTTCATGCGCTCGAGGCGACGGAGCAGTTGCGGCCCATGCTGCGCGAGGTCTGGCGGGTGATGGCGGACGGCGCACGGCTCATCATCGTGGTTCCCAACCGCACCGGAATATGGGCGCGGCTGGACCGCACGCCGTTCGGTCAGGGCCACCCCTATTCGCAGACGCAGTTGTCGCGGCTTCTGCGAGACGCGATGTTCAACCCGGTGGGGTCGCGCTACGGGCTGTTCGTTCCGCCCAGCCGGCGGCGGATTCTCGGTGCGGCGGCGCCGACGTGGGAGCGCATCGGTGGGCGCTGGTTTCCCCGCCTCGGCGGCGTGTTGATCGTCGAGGCCACCAAGCTGATCTATGCCGCCACGCCCGCCGCCGCCCGGTCACGGCGCCGGCGCGCCCTCGCGGCGCAGCAGAAAGATACCCTGTCGGCTCCCTAGATTGGCGAACGGACCGATCCGGCCGATCGCCCTGACCCGGCCGTTGCGGTCCAGGGACACCGCGCGCTCCACCACGAGATCGAGGTCCGCGCACAGTTCCTGGAAGTCGCGGATGGTGCAAAGATGGATGTTCCCGGTGTCGTACCAGCGCTCGGCAGCGTCGCCGATCACCGGCATCCTTCCTTCCCAGAGCAACCGCCAGCGGATACCGAGCTGGCCGAAATTGGTGAAGGAGACGACCACCCGTGTCGCGATGCGCAGAAGTTGTCCGAGCAGGTCTCGCGGCGCCCGCGTCGCCTGGAGGGTCTGGCTCAGCACGGCGTAATCGAAAGCGTCGGGCGGATAGTCGGCGACGTCGGTGTCCGCATCGCCCTGGATCACCGAGAGGCCGCGGCTCACGCAGGCGTTCACGCCGTCCTGACTGATCTCCATTCCCCGCGCGTCCACAGCCTTGAAATTGACCAGATGGTAGAGGAGTGCGCCGTTGCCGCAGCCGATGTCGAGCACGCGCGAGCCCGGCTCGATCATGTCGGCGATGATCTGTAGGTCGCGGCGGATCGCCGGCGCCCGGGAGCCGTTCCGCTCCGCCCCGGAGATCATGGCGCGGCGAGGCCGCGGTGTTTGCCCGCACCGTCGAGAAAGCCGCGCAGCGTGGTCGCGAACTCCGGCTCGTCGAGAAGGAATGCGTCGTGCCCCTTGTCTGTCTCGACCTCGACGAAGCTGACATTGGCGGCGACGGCGTTGAGCGCCCTGACCACCTCGCGGCTTTCGTTGGTCGGAAACAGCCAGTCGCTGGTGAACGAGAAGAGGCAGAATCTCACCCCGGTGCCGGCGAAGGCGTTGGCAAGCGCCCCGCCATGCTCGGCGGCTATGTCGAAATAATCCATCGCGCGGGTGATATACAGATAGGAGTTGGCGTCGAAGCGTTCGACGAAGGTGCTCCCCTGGTGGCGCAGATAGCTCTCGACCTGAAAATCGGCGTCGAACCCGAAGCTCAGCGCGTCGCGCGCTTGCAGCCGGCGGCCGAACTTGCGGTGAAGCGCCGACTCCGACAGGTAGGTGATGTGGGCCGCCATGCGCGCAACCGCGAGACCGCGCGTCGGCGCCTTGCCTTGGCGGAGATAGTCGCCCTGGCACCAGTCGGGGTCGGCCATGATCGCCTGACGGCCGACCTCGTTGAAGGCGATGTTTTGCGACGAATGGCGCGCAGCGGCGGCGATCGGCACCGCTGCGAACACCTGATCGGGGTGGCGCACCGCCCATTCGAGGACCTGCATCCCGCCCATCGAGCCGCCGATCACGCAGAACAACTGCTCGATCTCCAGATGGTCGAGCAGCAGCGCCTGGACATGCACCATGTCGCTGATGGTAATGACCGGGAAATCGAGACCGTAGAACGCGCCGGTCTTCGGGTTTGGTGTCATCGGCCCGCTGGTGCCCATGCACCCGCCGAGCACGTTGGAGCAGACGACGAAGTAGCGGTCGGTGTCGATCACCTTCCCCGGGCCGACCAGCAACTCCCACCATCCGGGCTTGCCGGTAACCGGATGGGTCTCTGCGACGAACTGGTCGCCGGTCAGGGCGTGGCAGACCATGATCGCATTCGAGCGGTCGGCGTTCAGCGTACCGTAGGTGCGGTAGGCGACCGTGACCGGCCCGAGTTCGACGCCGCAGTCGAGCCTGAGCGGCCGCTCTGTCGCCAGCTCGACGTGGGTGCCGGGAATGTCTGTCTGCAACAACGATGACCGGCGATTGATCGATACGGGCTCCATGGCCGATACGTGCGCTTGAGTTTCCCCGAGAAGCCGGCAGCCGCAGCATGCGATCCCCGCACGGCGGGCGGCAGCCGCGCGGATTGTAACCGACGACCGGTCCGGTTATAAGGCGTAAGCTAAACGCATTGAATTCTTTCGCGTACGGGCGGCGCCGGCATTGGGGCGAGGGGAGTCGCAAGTCCGTCATGGAGCGTTCGGAAAACGATCTTCTCGAGGTACGAAAGCGCATCGATGATATCGATGAAGGTCTGCACGACCTGCTGATCGAGCGCGCCGCTCTGGTGCAGGCGGTGATCGATGCCAAGGCCGATTCGGCGACGCCCTTTTTCCGCCCCGGCCGCGAGGCGGACATCCTGCGTCGGCTGGTGGAGCGCCACGAGGGCAGTTTTCCGCTGGTGCCGCTGGTTCTGATCTGGCGCCAGATCATCTCCGCGAGTCTCGGTTTGCAGAGCAGGTTCGTTGTGTCCGTCTGCGCCGCGGAGGAAACCGATGCGCGACGCGAACTCGCCCAGGCCCACTTCGGCGTGGCCGCGCCGATTTCCGTTCATGGAACCGCCGCCGGCGTGTTCAATGCGGTCACCCACGGCCGCGCATCGGTGGGCATCCTGCCGTTCCCGGCGGATGGGGAAGACGAGCCATGGTGGCCGCGTCTGGTGCGGTACAGCGAGGGTCCCGACGGAGGCCCGTCGATCGTCGCCCGGCTGCCGTTCGCACCGACCGGACGGCGCCCCGACGCCGCGGCGGATTCCCTGTTGATCGCGATGCAGGCTCCGGAGCCGTCGGCGCGCGACCGAAGCGTCATTGCGGTGGAAACCGATACCGACACCAGCCGCACCCGGGTTCAGGCGGCCTTCCGGTCGCACGGGCTGGAGATACGGATGACGATGGTGCATCGCGGCGACGCTAACCCCGAGACCGAACTCTTCCTCCTCGAAGTCGACGGCTTTATCCGGAGCGACGATAACAGGGTCGCGGAGATCGAGCGGGAAATCGGAGGGCAGAAACCGGTGGCCGTCCAGGTGCTGGGCGCCTATGCGGAGCCCTTCCCGTTTGGCGATTTCGATGCCCGCCATGGTGCAAACGAGCCGTGAGCGAACCCGTCCCCCGGCCGGGCATTCTCGATATCGCGCCCTACGTCCCCGGAGAATCCTCCATCCCGGGTATGGAGCGCGTGATCAAGCTGTCTTCCAACGAAGGCGCTTTCGGACCGAGTCGTGCGGCGGTCCGTGCCCTGGCGGAGACCGCGGCCCATATCCATCGGTATCCCGACGGCGGCGCAGCGGCGCTGCGCGAGGCGATCGGCAAGGCCCACGGGCTCGATCCCGCGCGCATCGTATGCGGCGCCGGATCCGACGACCTGCTCTTTCTGCTGGCGCGGAGCTATGCCGGGCCGGGGGATCAGGTGCTGACCCATGCTCATGCTTTTGCCATGTACCGAATCATCGGCCTCGGCGTCGGCGCCGAGGTGGTGGAAGCGCCGGAACGGGCGCTCACGGCCGATGTCGATGCCTTGCTCGCCGCGGTTACCCCGGCGACGCGGATCGTCTACATCGCCAACCCCAACAACCCGACCGGCACCTACATCCCGGTGGATGAGCTCGAGCGCCTGCGCGGGGGGCTCCCGGATCATGTGGTCCTGGTCATCGACGCGGCCTATGCCGAATACGTCACCCGCAACGACTACGCGGCCGGCGAGGATCTGGTCGATCGCGGCAACAACACGGTGATGACGCGGACATTCTCCAAGATCTACGGGCTCGGCGGCGTCCGGCTCGGTTGGGCCTACTGTCCGGAAGAGATCGCCGATGTGCTCCACCGCGTCCGCGCGCCGTTCAATATCTCCGCGCCGGCGCAGGCGGCGGGAATCGCCGCGGTCAACGACACTGATTTCGTCGCCCGGTCGCGCGACCACAACGCTTCCTGGCTGCCCTGGGTCGCCGAGCGGATCGCGGCGTGCGGGCTCACGGTGACGCCGAGCGCCGCCAATTTCGTGCTCGTCGGGTTCCCCGGCGAGGAGGGCAGCAACGCCCGCGCCGCGCTCGCCCATCTCGCGCGCCGGGGTTTGATCCCGCGTTCGGTGGCCGGCAACGGGCTGCCCAACCACATCCGGATCACCATCGGAGTGGAAGACGAGATGCGTACGCTCGTCGATGCGATCGAGGCCTTCGTGGGCTGAGCATGGCGAGTGACATTCTGTTCGAGCGGATCGCCCTGATCGGGATCGGGCTGATCGGTTCCTCGCTGGCCCGGGTGGTCCGGCGCGACGGTCTCGCCGGCCATATCGCGGCCTGCGCCCGGCGTGCCGAGACGCTGGAGGCGGCGGTCAGGCTCGGGATCGCCGATTCGGTCACCGACGATCCGGCCGAGGCGGCGGCGGGCGCCGATCTCGTCATCATCTGCACCCCGATCGGGAGTTACGGCGCCATCGCACGCGCGATCGCGCCCAGCCTCGCGCCGGGCGCCATCCTTTCCGACGTCGGCTCGGTCAAGCGGGCGGTGCTCGCGTCCGTGATGCCCCATCTCCCCGCCGGCGTGCATTTCGTTCCCGGGCACCCGATCGCCGGCACCGAGGATTCCGGCCCGGAAGCGGGCTTCGATACCCTGTTCGAGGGACGCTGGTTTCTGATTACGCCGCCGCTGGGGACGGACGAGGGCGCCGTCGAGCGGGTCGCCGAACTGTGGCGGCGGGCGGGCAGCATGATCGCCACGATGGACGCCGAACACCATGACTATGTGCTCGCGATCACCTCGCACATCCCGCATCTGATCGCCTATACCATCGTCGGAACGGCGACCGATCTGGAGGACCACTTGAAGTCCGAGGTCATCAAGTATTCGGCTGCCGGATTTCGCGACTTCACCCGGATCGCCGGTTCCGATCCGGTCATGTGGCGCGACATTTTCCTCAACAACCGCGAGGCCGTACTCGAGATGCTGGGCCGTTTCATGGAGGATCTCACCGCGCTCCAGCGCGCGGTGCGGGTCGGCGACGGCACGGCGCTCGAACTGCTCTTCACGCGCACGCGCGATATCCGCCGCGGCGTCGTCGCGGCCCAGCAGCACATACCGCCCCGCCCCGGAACCCGAGACTGAACCGCATCGTCCGCGCCGCCGGCGAAGCGAGCGGCGGTCGAGCGCCGCTGCGCCCGGCGCTATTGTGTCGCGATGGGCGCTCCGACAGACCCGCACAACGCATCCTCCGAACGATGACCGGCGGTTCCGGCGTCCTTCTCGTGGCCCGGCGCGGAGGCTCCCGGCCGTGACCGGCCGCCTGTCCGCGCACGCGCTGTTTCTTGCCGCCGCGCCGCTGATCTTCGCGGTGACCTGGAGCACCGGGAATATCTTCACCAAGTACGGTATGCCCTATGTTGAGCCGCTGACCTTCCTCGCGCTCCGGTTCGCGTTCGGGACGCTGTTTCTGGTCGCCATCGCCGCCGCGGTCCGCGCGCCCTGGCCGTCCAGCGCCGCCGAGGCCGGCCATATGGCGGCGGCCGGGATCATGGTGCACGGCGGCTACCTATGGTCGGTATTCGTTGCCGTCGACCAGGGGGTTGCGATCGGCACGCTTGCCCTCATCGTCGGGTTGCAGCCTCTGCTCACCGCGCTGATCGTCGGCCGCGCGCTCGGCGAGACCGTGGGTCCGCGCCAGTGGACCGGCCTGCTCCTCGGCTTCGCCGGCGTCGGCATGGTGGTGTGGCGCAAGGTCGACATTGCCGAGGGAACCCTGTTCGGCATGGCGCTCGGCGTCGTCAGCGTATTGGCGCTGACGGTGGGGACCGTCTACCAGAAGCGTTTCTGCCCCGACATGGACCTGCGCTCGGGAACCGCCCTGCAACAGGGCGTGAATGCGCTGCTGACCCTCGGCCTCGTGCTGATGTTGGAGACGCGGGCCATCGCCTGGACCGGCGAGTTCGTCTTTTCCCTTTTCTGGCTCGTCGTCGTTCTCACCATCGGAGCCTACAACCTCCTGTTCTACCTGCTTCGGCGCGGCGAGGCCTCGCGGGTGGCGAGCCTCTTTTACCTCACTCCCGCGATCACCACCGCGATGGGCTATTTCATGTTCGGCGAGAGTCTCGGCCCGGTGACCCTGATCGGCATGGCCGTTGCGGTGACCGGCTTCGCGCTGGCCTCCAGATGACCGCGAAATGACCGGAAAGATCGTTTTCGACCGCGAGGGCGATATCTGGTTCTTCGCCTACGGTTCGCTGATGTGGGATCCCGGTTTCGATTTCGTCGAAAGGCGCGCGGCGCTGGTGCGGGGCTATCACCGCCGGTTCTGCGTCGATTCCACCGTCTACCGCGGGACGCCCGACCGGCCGGGGCTGGTGCTCGGACTGGACCGGGGCGGGGCCTGCCGCGGCCTCGCCTACCGGATCGCGGCATCCGGCCGCGCGGCGGCGGCCCTGCATATCGAACGGCGGGAACTCGCGGAGGACATCTATCTCCTGCGCGAGGTGGCGCTCGAGACCGCGGCGGGGCGGGTGCGGGGCTACACGCTGGTGGTCGACCGCGGGACGCCCTACTACGCGCGCGGGCTCGCGGGCGAAGAGGAAGCGCGCCGCATCGCGACATGCCGCGGCGAGCGCGGAACGAACGCGGCCTATCTCGACGATACGATCGCGCGGCTGGAGGCGCTCGGGGTTCGCGACCGCGGACTCCTGGCGCTGCGCCGCCGGGTGCGCATGGCCGTCGAAGGCGTGCGGGATCGGTAGAACGGGGGAAACGAGTACCGCGGCGATGTCGGGCGAGGGCTTGCCCGCCCGCGAGAACCGCGCTCAGCGATCTTTCGCCGCGGTTCCTCCCGGTCGAATACGCGCGGTCACGTGTCCTGGTCGCGCCGGCCGGAGGGACGCGCGCCGAGCTTGAACGGCTCGAACGTCGGCTTGTAACTCTTCTCGTCGAGAAACTGCCGAAGGCCGGTATTGTAGGAATCTTCGGCGTCGCTGACCTTGATCGCCTGGCCCTTGGCGGCGAGATAGTCATACGCTTGACCGAAATCCATCGTGCGGACCTGGCGCACCGCCTGCTTGGTCGCGCGCAGCACCGCGGGGCTCTTCTTCATCAGTTTTTCGGCGAGCCTGGTCGTCTCGGCCTCCAGATCGTCGTCCGGTACGGCATAGTTGATCATGCCGATTCTGGCCGCCTCGTCGCCGTCGAACGGATCGCCGAGGCAGGCGTAATAGAGGGCGTGCCGCGGCAGGACCGCGTTAGACACGACCTTGGCGACCAGCGCGCCGGGCAGGATGCCCCAGTTGACCTCGGAAAGCGAGAAGGTGGCGCTCTTCGCCGCGATCGCGAAATCGGTCGCAAGCAACTGCATGAAGGCGCCGCCGACGCAGTAGCCGCGGATCATCGCGATCGTCGGCTTGTCGTAGTTGTACAGACGCTGCCAGCGCCAGCTATTCGCGTAGGACTGCGCTCTCTTGCGTTCGTATGGGTCGTTCTCGAGTTCGCGAAAGAATTTCTTGAGATCCTGTCCGGCGCTGAAATTGCCGCCTGCGCCGGTGACCACGACGACGCGCGCATCCGGGTCCGCCTCGAGCCGGGCGAGGGCATCGTCCATGTCGTAGTGGAGCTGGGGGCTCATGGCGTTGCGCTTTTCCGGCCGGTTCATGACCGCCCACGCAATACCGTCGCGAACCTCGACCTCGACGCATTCGTAGCTGTATTCGGCCATGATTTCCCCTCGGGCTTGCTGCATTTCCGCGTTGCCGCACGCGAAACCTAATCGGAGCGCGGCGGCCCATCAAACCCGTCGCAGGCTCATCCGCCGGACCGCTTTTCCCGGCATCGGGGGCCGTTCGGGAAGGCCGCAGTTCATCGCCGCGGCGTTTCCCTGATGTCCACCGCGCACACGCCGTGCCCGTCGGCGAAAACGACCAGCGGGTTGATCTCCATGTCGGCGAGGCGGCCGCGCAGGCGAAGGAAGACGTCGCTTGCCGCGGCCATGGCGCCGGCCAGCGCATCGACGTCGCGCGCCTCCCTTCCGCGGTACGGGCCGAACAGCGCACGGCCGCGGAGCGAGTCCAGCATCCCGCGCGCCTCGCCCTCGTCGATCGGAAGGAGCCGGAAGGCGAGGTCGCCCAACACCTCGACATGGATTCCGCCAAGCCCGGCAACGATGACGGGACCGAACCCGGGATCGTCGCGGAAGCCGACGAACATCTCGAGCCCGGAGACCATCTCCTGGACGAGGAAACCGTCGATCCGCCCGCGCGGCCGGGCGTTTCTGAGCCGCGCCGCCATCCCGTCCGCCGCGCGGGCGACGGCAGCCGCATCGTCCAGCCCGAGCGCGACGCCGCCCGCCTCCGTCTTGTGCACCGCCTCGGGCGAGACGATCTTGAGCGCCACCGGATAGCCGATACCCGCGGCAACGGCGGCGGCCTCTTCGGCGGTCCCGGCGAGACCGCTGCGCGGTTCCGGCACGCCGGCGGCGGCGAGCAGCCGGGCGGTCGTCCCCGACGCCGGCGATACCTGCGGGAGCGCAGCGGCCGGACCGCGGCGCCGGCGTTCCGCATAGACGCCGAGCGCCTTCAGCGCGCGCACCGTCTCGGGCAATCCCTGCAGAAAGGGAACGCCGGCCGCCGCCTGGAATTCGCGCCCGGCTTCTGTCACGTTCTGCCCCATGCGTCCGTGCGCGACGACCGAGGCCCGGCCCCGGCGCGGCGCCGCGAATACCTCGGGATCGCCGCGGTCGTCCGCGCAGAGCGGAAGCTGTCCCTGCATCGACAGGATGTCGACCCCGGGATCGTCGGCGATCAGCCGGCAGATCTCCCGGAAATCGTCCGGCCGTCCGGCGAGGCCCGCGCCGCCGTCCAGCGGATTGCCCGGCTCCAGCCCGCGGTCCAGCCGCGGCGCGATCGCCGCCCGGGTTTCTTCGCCCAGTTCCGCGATCGGAAGCCCCGCCTCGCCCGCATAGTCGAGAAAGAGGCCGGTCGCCCCGCCGGAATAGCCGGCGAGAGCGACGCGCGGCCCTTTCGGCAGGCGCACGGTCGAGAACATCAGCGCCGCCTCGATCAGATCGTCGAGGCCGTGGCAGCGCACGATGCCGTAGCGGTCGCAAACGGCGTTGAAGATGTCATCGTCGCCGGCCACCGCCCCGGTGTGGCTCTCGACCGCCGAACGGCCGCGTTCGCTCGCCCCGGTCTTGACCGCGAGGATCGGCTTGCCCGCCGCCAGCGCCCTCGCGGCCGCCGCCATGAACGCCTGCGGGCGGCGGATGCCTTCCAGCATGCAGGCGATGACCCGGGTTCCGGGATCGTCGGCGAGGAAGGCGATGTAGTCGGCGGCATCCAGATCGAGTTCGTTGCCGCTCGAGACCGCATAGCTGAAGCCGAGGCCGCGGACCGCGCCCTGGTTGAGCCAGTACTGGAAGGTCCCGCCCGACTGGAAGACGACGCCGACGCCGCCTCGCGGCAGCGTGCGCACCCGTTCGGCGGGGTAGAATAGGTTGGCCTCCGGCAGGGCCAGAGCACCCATGCAGTTGGGGCCGCAGACCCGGAGCCCGCCCGCGCACAGCGCCGCCAGCGCATCGGCCCGCGCGCCGCCGGCCGCATCGCCGCCCTCGCCGAACCGGGCGGCGTACACCAGCGCCGCTTGCAGCCCGTGGGCGACGCCGTCGGCCAGCGTTTCGACCACGTTTTCCGCCGGGACGATGGTGAGCGCGAGATCGATCGGCTCCGGCAGGTCCGCGAACGAGGGGTAGACCGCGCGGTCCCACAACCGGTCGCGGCGCGGGTTGACGAGATAGACCGGGACCGGAAAACCGGCATGCGCGAGGTTCGCGTATATCGCGCGCGGCCAGCCTCCGGCGCCGCGGTCGGACGCCCCGACGATCGCGATGGACCGCGGCCTGAAGAGCCGCTCGACAGACCTGAACACCGCCGCTCCGCCCGCACCGATACGCCGCGCAACTATCGGCCCGGTGTCGTCCGGCCGTCAACCGCGGCCGATCTGCGGCGGTCGCGGGCGGCCTCGGCGTCGACGGTTCGCGGCAGGATGCTACAATTTTTGGAGTGTTATAATGTTTCATTTTGTGTATCATGAACGGGTCGGCCGGCGCAGCGTCCGGTCCGCGAGGCGTTCCGCTGGAGGAAAATCAATGCGTCCAACGATCAGACTTGCCGGGCTCGCGATGATCGGGCTGCCGGTCCTGTTCACCGCTGTCGATGCCCGGTCCCAGTCGCCCACAGCGGAGCAGCTCGCTGCGCAGATCGAGGCGCTGAAGAAGGATTACAATGCGCGCGTCACCGCGCTTGAGGCCCAGATCGAGGCCCTCAAGGCGGGATCCGGCGAGGCTCGACAGCCGGCCGCGGCGCCGCCGCGCCCCGCGCCTTCCAACCAGGCCGCCTTCAATCCGGCCATCGGCATCGTTTTGGACGGCAAGTTCTCGAGTTTCTCCACCGAAGGGTCGGAGATGCCGGGCTTCCGGATCGGCCATGAATCGGAGCGCCCCGGCGAGGGTTTCTCGCTCGGCCACAGCGAGATCTCGATGTCGGGCAATATCGACGACAAGTTCCGCGGGGCTCTCTCGCTCGGCCTCGGGGTCCACCCGGGCGAGCCGACCGAGGTGGAACTGGAGGAGGCCTATATCCAGACGCTCCCCGGCGCCGGCCTGCCCGACGGGGTTCGCCTCAAGGCCGGCCGGGCTCTCTGGACTTTCGACTATCTGAACGAACAGCATCGCCATGCGGACGATTTCGTCGATCGTCCGCTTCCCCACAGGGCGTTTCTCGACGGTGCATACAACGACGACGGCGCGGAACTTTCCGTCGTGCTGCCCGCCGACTTTTACGGCGAACTGGGCGGCGGCGTGTTCCGCGGCGACGACTGGCCGTTCGGCGGTTCCGAAACGGGCCGGGAAGCCTGGTCCCTCTTCGCCCGGGTGGGCGGCGACGTCGGCGCCAACGCAGCGTGGCGCCTCGGCGCCTACCTGCTCAACGGGCGGGCGCGCAACCGGACAGGCGGAGGCGCGCACGCTCATAACGGGCATGGGCATGACAACGACGAGGATGATGACCACAACGGACATGCCCATGACGATGATGAAGGGGAAGAGCACGATAATGGGCACAACGGACACGCCCATAACGATGTTCATGGGGAAGAGCACGAAGAGCACCACGACCACGATTTCGCCGAACTCTTCTCGAACGGTATGTTCACCGGCGGCACGCGTCTCTACGGCATCGATTTCCGGTTGGTCGTCGCGCCGACAGGCAACCCGCGCAACAACGAACTGATCCTGCAGGGCGGGTATTTCCGGCGCGCCGAGTCGGGGGCCTATACGCTGGAGGAAGAACACTGCGACGACGACGACGACCTCGGTCATCCGATCTGCACGATCGAGACCGCGTCTGAGGACCTCAACGGCGACAGCGGCGGCTGGTACGTCCAGACGGTCTACAAGTTCCTGCCGCGCTGGCGCATCGGCGCCCGCTATTCGCAGCTCGAAGCGCCGCGCGATTCGGGGCTCGACCACGACCCCTACACGCTCAGCGCCATGGTGGACTGGACCAACAGCGAGTTCGGGCGCTTCCGGGCGCAGTTCAACCGCGAGGCCCTGGGCGCCGGAGAAATCGATAACCAGTTCATCCTGCAATACGTCATGAACCTCGGCGCCCACGCCGCCCACAGTTTCTGAGGAGACAGACAATGAAGCGGATCGTCTTTGCCGCCGTCCTCGCGGCGGCGGTGCCGGCCGCGGTGCCGGCGCCCGCGGCGGCGGAGGTGCGGATCCTCGCCTGCGAGCCCGAATGGGCGGCGCTTGCCGCCGAGATCGGCGGCGACCATGTCGCCGTCCATTCGGCGACCCACGGCCGCCAGGACGCCCACCACATCCGCGCCCGTCCCAGACTGATCGCCCGGGCGCGCCGGGCGGACATCCTGTTTTGCTCGGGCGCCGATCTGGAGGTGGGCTGGCTGCCGGTGCTGATGCGCCGCGGCGCCCGGAACATCGTCCAGCCCGGCCAGCCGGGGCACATCATGGCGGCCGATCACGTAACGCTTCTGGAACCCCCGCACAGCGTCGACCGGAGCCTCGGGGACATCCATCCGGACGGCAATCCGCACCTCCACCTCGATCCGCGCAACATCGCCATCCTTGCCGGGGTGCTGACCGAACGTCTGGAGCGCATCGATCCGGAGCGCGCCGTGGACTACCGCCGCCGCCTCGCCTCCTTCCGGATCCGCTGGGCCGATGCGATGGCCGGCTGGCGCAAACGTGCGGCGGCGCTCGGGGGCATGAAGGTGATCGTCCATCACAAGGCGTGGCCCTACCTGCTGCACTGGGCGGGGATCGAACGGGTCGCTGTGCTGGAGCGGGTGTCCGGGGTTCCGCCGTCGGCATTGCATCTCGCCCAGGTTCTCGAACGGGTGCGGGGCAGCGGCGCAAAGGCGATAATCCGCGCGCCCTTCGAACCCGAGGACGCTTCCGAATGGCTCTCCGGGAAGACCGGAATCCCCGTCGTCGAGCTTCCCTTCACGGTCGGCGGCCAGCCGGAGGCGAAGGATCTCTTCTCCCTGTTCGATGCCACGCTGACAGCGTTGGAGAGGGCAAATAATCGTTCCTGATCTGCTCGATATCCTGGCGCCCGGTTTCGCTGTAGGGCTCGTTGTCGTCACAGCTCACGCGCCGCTCGGCATCGAGGTTCTCAGGCGGGGCATCGTGTTCATCGATCTCGCCACCGCGCAGGTCGTCGGGCTCGCCATCGTCCTGCTCGATCTCTGGTCCGAGGAGCAGTCGTGGATCGTGCGCCAGGGGGCCGCCTTCGGCGCCGGCGTCGCCATCGCGCTGTTCTTCCGGTGGATAGAACGCAAATCGCCGGACGAACAGGAAGCGGTCATCGGGAGCTGCTTCATTCTCGCCGCTTCGGCGGCCCTGCTGGCGCTTGCCAACGATCCGCACGGCGGCGAGGCGCTGCGGCACGTCCTTTCCGGGCAGATCCTGTTCGTCACCTGGGGCGACATCGCGGCATTCCTGCCGGTCTACGGCCTCTTCGCCGCCCTCTGGCTGATCGTCCCGCGTCTCCGCGCGGGCAGCGGGTTCTTCGTCCTGTTCGCCCTCGTCGTCACCGCATCGATGCAGTTGGTCGGCGTCTATGTGGTGTTTGCGAGCCTCATCCTGCCGGCTCTCGCCGCGCGCGCGGGCAGGGGCTTCATCCACTGGCGCGCGCTCGTGAGCGGCGGCGCCGCGGTTGCTGCGGCCATACCGATATCGGCGGCCGCCGACCTCCCGGCCGGACCCTTTCTCGTGGTCTGTTTCGCGGTATCGGCGGTGGCGATGCGGGCTTTCTGTGCTACCGTTCGGAGGATGTAGCGCAAGCCCGGCCGCGCGGCGCCGCCGTTGGCGGTCAAGGAGGTGCGGTGACGACACGGTCCATTCTCGCCCTGCTGATCGAGCCCGAGACCGACGAGTCGGTGTTGCGGTCGGCCGGTACCATCGCCCGGGATTTCTCCGCCCATATCGCCGCCATTCACGTTCGCGAGCGGCCCCGGGTGATCGCCGCGATGGGCTACGAGGGCATCCATGCCTATGTCAGCCACGAACAGGAAGCCGAGCACATCGAGCGGGCTAACGAGATCGAAGCCGCGTCGCGGGCGCGCTTCGATGCCTTCGTCGAGGAGAGCGGCTTCGAGATCCGCACGAAGGCGGAAGCGCTCGACCGCCCGTCTGCGAGCTGGGAGACGGTCGACGAATTCGGCCCCGATCTCGTCGCGGCGCGGGGCGGCGCCTACGACCTCATCGTCGTCGGCCGGCCGCTCGGCGGGCCGTCGAACTTCGATCTTCTGAGCGTCGAATCGGCCATATTCGCCACCGGCCGGCCGGTGCTGGTCGTCCCCCCCGAGCCGCCCGAACGGATCGGCGAGACGGTGCTGGTCGGCTGGAACCGCAGCGGACCGGCCGCCCGCGCATTCCACACCGCGAAGGCGCTGTTGCTCGAACGCGCGAAGAAGGTGAGGCTGCTTTCCGTATCGACCGGGGCGAAGCAGGGGCCGCCCGCCGAGGCGATCAGCGAGAATCTGGCCTGGTACGGGATCCAGGCGGAGATCAGGGACCTGTCGCCGGACTACCGCTCGATCGGCGAGGTCCTGCTGGCGGAGGCGAGCGCGATCGGCGCCGACCTTCTGGTCATGGGCGCGTTCTCGCGCAGCCGGCTGCGGCAACTGATCCTGGGCGGGGTCACCCAGCACGTGCTGAGCCGGGCCTCGATACCGATCTTCATGGCGCATTGAGGGGCGCCGGCCGCGCCTGGCCGAGAACCCTCTCGAAACGCCGCGCGACCGCCAGCGCGAGGCGGTCCGTCCCCCATCGGGTGACCGTCTGGAGACCGACGGGGAGGCCGTTCCCGTCGCGCCCGCAGGGGATCGTTACCGCCGGCTGGCCGGAGAGGTTGAACGGGTAGGTGTAGGGCGTCCATGTCACCCAGGGGAGCGGGGCATCGATCTCGCCTCCGGGCGGCACCTCGTCCTCGGCCGCGAAGGCGGTGACGGGCATCGTCGGCGTCACCAGCACGTCGCACCGTTCGAGCGCCGCGGCGAGCGCGGCCGTCAGCCTCCGCCGGTCGTCGATCGCGCGGAAATAGTCCTCCAGCGTATAGCCCTCGGCCAGTGCCCCGCAGCGCACCAGACCCGGGTCCATCTCCTCTCCGCGCTCCGCCATCGTTGCCCGGAAACCGTAGCCGCGCCCGGTTACCCAGAGCGTCTCGAAGATCCTGCGCGGCAGTGCGATGTCGAGATCCGCTGTCGACCAGGCGCCGGCAACGGCGCCGCGAAGACGGCCGATCGCATCGGCAAAAACCGACGCCACGCCGGGGTCGGGTGCAATGCCGAAGGGCGTTTCCCAGACCGCGATCCTCAACCCGCCCGTGCGCAGACGGGCGAGCGCCTGCCGCGGCGTCGCGTCGGCCGCGCCGTAGGAGAGGGGGTCGCGCGGATCGGGGCCGGCGGCCGCCCGGAGGATCAGCGCCGCGTCCTCGACCGACCGGGTGAGGGGGCCCACATGGGAGAGAGTCTCGGTCACGGTTCCCGGCCACACCGGGATCAGCCCGAGCGTCGGCTTGATCCCGGTGACGCCGCAGAAGGCGGCCGGGATGCGGATCGATCCGCCGGCGTCGGAACCGAGCGCGGCGGGAACTGCGCCCGAGGCCACGGTCGCCGCCGAACCGGCGCTCGATCCGCCGGGGTTCATGGCCGAATTCCACGGGTTGCGGGTAATCCCGGTGAGCGGCGAGCTGCCGGTCCCCTTCCAGCCGAATTCCGGCATGGTCGTCTTGCCGATGATCACCGCGCCGGCGGCGAGAACCCGTTCGATCATCGGCGCGTTTTGCGCCGCCGGCGCATCGCTCGAGGTGCGCGAGCCGCGCGAAACCGGGTGCCCCGCGAGATGGAAATTGTCCTTGACCGCGATGGGCACGCCGTGGAGCGGCCCGCGCAGCCGACCGGCGCGGGCTTCCGCCTCGCGCTCGCGCGCGGTATCGAGCGCATCCTCGTCGAGAAAGCGCACATAGGCGTTGATCCGGGGCTCTTCCGCCTTGGCGCCCGCCAGCGCGTGCTCGGCGAGGTGCACCGGAGAGACGGCGCCGTCGGCGACCAGCCGCGCCGCCCGCCGCGCCGTCATCGCGCGGTAACGGCGCGGCGAGAGTTCGCCAAAGGTCATGCCGGCTCCCGCGCGCCGCCGAGGAGATCGAGGGCGGCGAGAGCGTAGATCTTCGTCGCCGCCTCGATGTCCCCCAAGGCAAGCGATTCGTCCGGCTGGTAGACCGGTTCTCCGCCGGGCCCGAAGATCACCGTCTCGCAGAGGTCGCCGAAGCTCGCCGTGTCGCCGAGCCAGGAACCGCCGACGAAGACGGGCGGGCGCCCCATCACCGTTTCCCACGCCGAGGCGAGGCAGCGGACGACCGGCGCATCGGTCGCGACCATGAAGGAGTTCTTGCGGTCGGCGACCGCGATCTCGACGGCGATCTCGGGGTCGCGCCGCCTGGCGCGGCCGACCGCCTCCTCCAGCAGCGCCCGGACTTCTTCCAGGGAGACCCCGGGCTGCGGCCGCGTATCCACCCGGATCGTGCAGCGGTCCGGGATCATCGACGGTCCGCCCGGGAAGAGCCCGCCGAAGATGCGGCCGACCGCGATGTACAGTTCCGGTCCGACGAGCGCCTTCATCTCGTCGTCGATCTCGGGGAAATGGCGGAGTTGCGAGATTTCGTCCACCACGGGCAGCATCTTCTCGATCGCGTTGACCGCCAGGTCCTTGTGGCAGGTGTGCGCGGACCGGCCGATGGTCGAGATGTCGAAATAGTAACGCCCGCGGTGTGCCACGTAGATCTCCATCCCGGTCAGTTCGCCGAGGATGCAGTGGTCGAAGCCGTGGTTGCGGAACAGGTGGATGCTGCCGGTCTGGTCGCCCATGTGGTCGCAGACCGCGGCGAAGGTGATCCTGCCGGCGAAATCCGCACCGCTGTCGAGGATGGTCTTGATCGCGCCGACCTGGCAGGCGAGCCCGGCCTTCATGTCCATCACGCCGTGGCCGAAGACCCGGCCGTCCTCGACGGCGCCGTCGAACGGATCGCGGGTCCAGCCCTCGCACACCGGCTTGGTGTCGAGATGGCCGGTGAACAGGAGGTGGGGGCCGGGCCGGCCGCTGTCGATTTCCCACAGCGTGTTGGAGCGCCCGTCGAAGACCTCTTCGCGCCACACCCGGCCGACGCCGATCTCCCCGATATGCTGCTCCAGTTCGGCGGCGAGCCCCGCTTCCTTGCCGCATGTGCTGTCGGTCCGCACCAGCCTTTGCGCGATGTCGACCGAGAGCGCGGCGTCGAGCGCACCGGCAACGCGTTCCACCAAGTCTGTCTGCATCGTGGGCCTCCGTTGACGGTGCGAATTATGCGAAGCCGGCCGGGCAGAAGCCACCCGGTGCGTTGCATCTCCACATCCCCGCCGCTAGCGTTGGCAGCGCGCCGCAGGAGGGGCGCAGGCGATGCGCTTCGGGATGACGACGATGGCGGTCGAGCCGCCGGACCGGTTCCGCCGACTGGTCGAGACCGCGGACCGGGGCGGGTGCGATTACCTCTGGGTCTGCGATTCGTCGCTCCATGCGCGCGATGTCTACAGCTACCTGACGATCGCCGCGCTCGAATCGACGAGACTGCGGATCGGACCCAACTGCACCCATCCCTATACCCGCCACCCGGCGGTCAATCTCAACGCGATGGCGACGATCCACGAGCTGTCGGGCGGACGCGGCATCATCGCCGTTGCCACCGGCGACCGCCCGGTCATGGAGCTCGGCTACCCGATGGCCAGGGTCGCCGTCGTCCGCGAGATGATCGAGACGATCCGCGCCCTCGAATCGGGCGAGACGGTGACGCGCAAGGGCGAGACCTTCACCCTCGCCGGGGCGCGGCTCTCCTTCAACCTGCCGGTGCGGCTGCCGCTCTATCTCGCCGCGTCGGGGCCGCGGATGCTGCGCATGGGCGGGGCGCTCGCCGACGGGGTCCTCTTTCTCGCCGGTGTGAACGAGGCATGCATCCGCTACGCACTGGAGCGGATCCGCGAGGGCGCCGAGGCGGCCGGCCGCGATCCGGGGGCGATCGACATCGGGTGCACGGTCTACGGGTCCCTTCAGGACGATGCGCCGGCGGCGCGCGCCCTGTGCCGTCCGATGGCCGCATGGTTCCCGCAGACCTCGCGCCAGTACGCCGAGATCGCCGGCGTGCCGGATGAGCGGATCGAGAACATCCGCGCTGCCTATGCCGGCGGGCATTTCGACCAGGCGAAGGCGGCGATGGACTTCGTCACCGACGACATGATCGACGCCTTCACCGTCGGCGGGCCGCCCGAGGTGTGGATCGACCGGCTGAACCGCATCGCCGGGCTCGGCGTCGAGCACATCAATGTCTTCCTTCTCGGACCCGACCGGGCGGCGATGGGCGAACGGCTGGTAGAAGAGGTGTTTCCGCATGTCGGAGGGAAGTGAAATTCCGAAGGCTGTCGTCAACGGCGTCGCCCTCAACTACGGCGAATGGGGGACGGGGTATCCGCTGCTCCTGCTGATGGGTTTCGGCGACAGTCTGGCGGCGTGGTCGAGCCAGATCCCCGCCTTCTCCGCGAAGTTCCGCACCATCGCCCTCGACCACCGCGGCAGCGGCGAATCGGAGGCGCCGGCGGACGGCTACGCGATCTCCCAGTTCTCCGACGACGCGGTCGGCCTCCTCGACACTCTCGGGATCGAGCGGGCGCATGTGCTGGGCTATTCGATGGGCGGGCGCGTCGGGCAGGACATGGCGGCGCGCTATCCCGACAGGGTCTCGGCCCTGGTCCTCGCCGCATCCGCCGCCAAGGCGAACCCGCTCAACATCTACAGCCTGCGGGCGTCGGCCTGGCTCTACGAGACCCACGGCCCGGAGGCGGCGGCGGCGTTCGGCCCGCTGATCTCGTTCACCCACGCCTATTTCGAGGACCGGCTCGATGCGCTCACGGACGGGCTCGGCAAGCCGGCTTCCCACCCGATGCCGCTGCATGCCTATCGCGGGCACGTCCGCGCCATCGAGAACCACGACACGACCTCCGTGCTCGGCCGGATTGCCGCCCCGACGCTGGTGTTGATGGGCGACAAGGAATGGCTCAACCCGATGGAAGATGCGCGGGTCCTCCTCGACGGGATACCCGATGCCCGGCTCAGCGTCCTCGAAGGCGGCGGGCACGGCTTCCTGTGGGAGATTCCCGACGCCTTCAACGATGCGGTGATCGGGTTTCTCGACCCGCTGACGCCGCGATGATCCGTATCCCCCGGGGGGCGCCGGCTTGTCCGCCCCGCCGCGGGATGCGAGGTTTCCGGCGTCGAGGAAAACCACAGGGAAGCGCGGCATGACCAGACATCCATTTCCGGTTTTCGACGGCGACGGGCATGTGCTCGAGGACGATGACGAGCTTCTTCAGCACTACGAAGGCCGTTTCCAGAACATGCGGATGCAGCGGACGTTCGGCATCTGGCCGAGCCTCGACGGTTGGTCGCGCGGGGTGATCAACAGCACCGAGGACGCGGGCCGCAAGTATTTCCATACCAACGCCGATGTCTGGCGCGAGATGGTCGAACTGATCGGGCTGGACGGCACCGTGCTCTACCCGACGGCCGGCCTCGCCTGCGGGCTGATTTCGGACGTCGAGTGGGCGGTGGCGACTGCAACCGCCTACAACAACTGGCTCGAGGCCCGTTACACCAGCCAGGACGAGCGGTTCTACGGCGCCGGCATGCTGGCGGTGCAGGATCCGCAGGCCGCGGCGGCCGAGATCGCGCGGTGCAAGACCGAGAGAGTTCGCTTCCCCGCCTGCGTGCTGCCCTCGATGACGGTCCTCGGAAAGACCTACGGCGACGACTTCTTCGCGCCCATCTTCGAGGCGGCGGAGAAGCACCGGATGCCGCTCGCCATCCACGGCGCGCCGAGCCGCGGGCTCGGCTTCGACCATTTCAACGAGTTCGTGAAGGTGCACGCCCTGGAACATCCGTTCCCCCTGATGATCCAGCTCACCGACATCGTTTTCTCGGGCGTCTTCGACCGCTATCCGGGGCTGCGCATCGCATTTCTGGAGGGCGGCTGCACCTGGGTGCCGTTCATGATGGATCGGCTCGACTACGAATACGACTCGATCTTCGGCGTTGCCGCCCGCGGCCGCCTCGCCAAGCGCCCGTCGGATTATCTTCGGGAGGGCGACAATTTCTGGGTGTCGATGGAACTCGGCGAGCGCGGCCTGAAATATACGCTGGACGCGATCGGCTCGGAACGGATCCTCTACGCCTCCGACTACCCGCACGAGCCGACGGAGGAAGACCTGACGACCGAACTCCCGGAATTCATCGCCTCCAACGACTACAGCGAGGGGGTGAAGCGGAACCTGCTGTACAACAACATGATCAGCTTTTATCGACTCGACTGAACCGGGTCTTTCCCGCCGGTCAGAGCGGCACGGCGAGCAGATTGTCGATCGCGAACGTGTCGGCGACGACGATCTTCTTGCGAAAGCGGGGGCCGTCGGCCTCGAAGACGATCTCGTCCTCGTACCGGCCGGTCGAATAGATCCGGGTCTCCCCCTCCTCGGTGGAATGAAGCACGAGGTAGCTCGCCGCGGCCGCGAACGCCCCGCCGTCCGCGGTGCGGATGCGGATGCGGACATTGGCGATCAGGTGGCGGATGTGCAGGAACGGGTAGGTGAGGGTGTCCCTGAGCACGGCGACGCGGTCCTCCACCGCGCCCCGCGAATCGCAGAAGATCAGCGCGCCCGGCAGGCCGAGATCGCGGTTCTCGCGCGACTGGACCTCGTAATGGCAGGTTTCGCAAAAGAAGCCCGGCCATTCCTCGAACCGGCGGTCGTCGAGGCAGGCGGCGTAGTCGCTGTAAAGGTCGAGGATGGCGAGGAACCGGCTGTTCTCATCCGTCATGGCCGGCCCCGCCATGGTTGCCGGCCGCCGCATCGAAACCCACCGCCTTTCGGTAATACCGCCAGAACCCGCGGATGCCGACTTCCTGCGAGAGGGTATCCTGATCCCTGACCGGACCGCGCCCGCCCATTTCGATGAACGAATGTTCGCCGACCTGGGTGCGCGTCCCCTGCTGGACCAGCCGCGCCGCCTCCCCGTCCTCCATCGAGATATAGCCCGCCGGGCCGATCATGTTGGCGAGGCGGAGCTTGTCCTCGTACTCGCCGGCGCCGGCGTCCTGGTAGCCGAAATAGGTCCAGTAGATCTCGAACTTCTCCGGTCCCTTGGGGCGCACGTGGCGGATCTGGAAGGCGTTGTCGACCTGGGCCACGACCAGCGACGGGAACACCGAGAGGATCACCGTCGTGGTGTTGTCGCCGAGCGATTTCTCGGTCCCGATGATGCGCGGATCCTTGAGCGCGTAATCCGGGCGGTATTTCGAGTTGGTCTTGTACTGTTCGACCAGCAGCGCATGGTCTTTCGCATCGTCCGGGTCGGTCTCGACGTGGATGCAGTTGTTCTTGCCGTCCGCGTCGAGAGAGCACCCGCCCGACATCGCCGGGGTCTGGATGCCGAAGCTGACGTGGAACAGGTGCAGGAGCGGCGCGTGGTACGGGTCGCGCGTGTTCTCCGCGTAGAGCTTCCAGTTGGCTTCCACGGCCTGCCGGTAGTAGCCGAGAATGCGCATCGGCCGGCTGGTGATGCGCTCGATGTGGCGCACCGCGGCCGGGCCGAGATAGTCCTCGAGCGGCGGCGGATCGTCCGCGAAGGTGGCGAAGATCAGCCCGCGGAACGAGGCGGTTCTCAGCTTTCGCATGCCGCGCCCGGCGATCGCGAAATCGCCCGGCATACCGCCCTTGCCTTTGACCCCCTTCTGCTGCGGCACCGCGAGCAGATTGCCGGCGTGGTCGTAGCACCACATGTGATAGGGGCAGTTGAACTGCGCCGCATTGCCGCGCACCCGGGTGACCACCTGCGCGCCGCGGTGGGCGCAGCGGTTCTCGAACGCGTGAATGGCGCCGTCCTTGCCGCGCACCGCCACCACGCGGCGCTCGCCGAAATAGGTCGTGGTGTAGTCGCCCTCGTTCGGGATCTCGAGTTCGAGCGCGAGATACTGCCAATGCGCGCCGGCGAACACGGTCTCCAGTTCGATGTCGTAGAGCGCGCGGTCGTTGAAGACCTCGAACGGCACCCGGCTGCCGTCGTCGGCCGTCCACAGAATGTCGAGCCCGGTGCGGCGGGGCGCAGTCATCGTCGGTCCTCCTGCGGGTGGAGCGCTCCCATGGTGGCGGGATTCGAACGGGCGCGCAATGCGGCGGCTCTACCCGGCTTCTTCAGCGGAACTCGCGCCCGGCCTCGAGAGCCGCGGTCCAGCGGCATTTCGGAAACCCCTACAGCCCAGGAAGAAACTGTGGTCTTCGCTATTCTGGCGAACGATCGTCGGATATCCGCAACGCGGGCATTCGGTCCTGCCGGCCGGCGGCCGCGGGTGAGGAGGCGCGGGAGGCGGCTTCGCCCCGTCTTCCGCGCAGGGCGCGCAACAATTGGTGCCCGGCATCGCTTCGAGCCGCGGCAAAGGGATGGGGCAGCCGCATATCTGACACGGGGTCATCCTCGCCGGATCGACCAGGACCCGTCCCGCGTCGTCCTTGATTCGGATCTCCCTGTTGCCGCATTCGCGGCACCGCAGCCTGCCGTAGAGCTGTCCGATCGAGTTTGTCGAGATCGGTCGATCGAGATGCGCTTCCAGGGACGCCCGGCCGCTCGCCGCCTGTCGATCGCACCGGGTGCACTCCAGGATAACGGTGTCGAGCGTTTTCGCCCCCGCCACGCCCATCCCTTCCGTTCGCCGCCGCCGGGCGCAGAGCCGGGCGCTTCGGCAGCCCCGCACCGCGCGAATTGTCGGGGCTTCGGACGGTCCTGTCGAGGTCCGGGCGGGTACGCGGAACGGCCGCCCCGGATGCTTCGCCGGTTTGCGGACCTGCAAGGCGACCGTATAGACTGCGCCGATTCGTTTCGGCGAAATTCCCCTGGGCGGGACAAGCGGAAACAACCGGCTCTGGCCGTCAGGGTTCGGGTTACAGGGAGAGCCAGACCGATGAAAAGCATTACCAGACGCGCACTGGGCGCCTCTGCCGCGGCGTTGCTCGGGGTCGCTGCCGTCGGCGCGACGTCCGCGAGCGCTGCCACCATCAATATCCGCATCGCCTCCGGCCACCCGCCGACAGTGGTCTATGCGGGGCTGATGAAGAACTTTTTCCAGCCGGAGTTGAAGAAAGCCATCGAGGCGAAGACCGAGCACAAGGTCAACTTCATCGAGGGCTACAGCGGTTCCATCGTGAAGGTTTTCGACACCCTCGAAGGGGTGCAGAACGGCGTCGTCGATATCGGCGGCTTCTGCTACTGCTTCGAAGCGTCCAAGCTGCCGATGCACGCCTTCCAGATCATGCTGCCCTTCGGCACCATGGACCCGGTCCAGAGCGTTGCCGCCGCCGCCGACATCTACAAGCAGTTCCCGAGCCTCGAGAAGCGGTTCCAAGACTTCAACCAGACCCTGATCGCCATCATCGGCGACGGCGGGTACAACCTCGGCACGCAGTTCGCGTGGAAGAAGCTCGATGACCTCAAGGGTCGAAAGATCCTCGGCGCCGGGCTCAACCTCAACTGGATGAAGCAGGCCGGCATCGGCATCGTTCCGGTCACCGACGGCCTGCCGGGCTGGTATCAGAAGCTCAAGACCGGCGTCGCCGAGGGCGGCATCATGTTCCCGAGCGCCTGGGGCAAGACCTTCGGGCTGTGGGAGGTCGGCAAGTTCTACACTACCATCGGGTTCGGCTCGATCACCTGGCACGGGCTGACGGTGAACAACCGGTTCTGGTCGCGGCTGCCGGCGGAGGTGAAGCCCATCGTCCAGGAAGTCGCCGACCGTTTCGAGATCAAGACCGGTACGGCGAACAAGGTGGGCTACGAGAAGGACATGGCGTGGCTGCGCAAGAACATCACGGTGTCCGACCTGCCAGCCGACGTCCGGCTCGCGTGGGCGAAGGGTCTGGCGCACTGGCCGCAGAAGCACGCCGACGAGCTCGAGAAGAAGGGCTTCCCGGCCAAGAAGATCCTGAACGCCTATCTCGCCGCGGCGGAGAAGCAGGGGTACAAGTGGCCGGTCCGCTACGTCATCAAGTAGGGGCGGTTCCGGCAACGCGGTCCGGGTTCTGATCCGAACGGTCCTGCCGGCCGGATGCCCCGAAAGGGTGTCCGGCCGGCGGGCCCCCGCTCGTCAGGACCGCCGCGCCCGCCGTCTCCGACGACAACGATAACGCCCCCGCCCGACGGAACGCCGGCATGAACCTCGTCACGCTCACCGACCGCGTGTCCAAGACCCTGATGGTTCTGGCGGCGGTCTGGGCCTTCGCGCTGGTGTTCCTGGTTCTCGGCGACATCGTCGGCCGGGGCGCGTTCGACCGGCCGATCTACGGCACGGTGGAAATGGTCAGCGCATCGGTCGTGATCATCGTCTTTCTGCAGGCGGGCTATGCGATTCGCAGCCGCTCGATGCTGCGGGCCGATTTTCTGGTGACCCATCTGCCGGACAAGGTCCAGCGGGGTTTGCTGGCGTTCGGCTACCTGCTGGGCGCCGCGTTCTTCCTGATGATCATCACCGGCGGATGGGAGGAGAGCATCCGCTCCTTCGTCGACGGCGAGTTCGAGGGCGAGGGCGCGCTGCGGGTTCCGTCCTGGCCTGCGCGCTGGACCGTGCTGGCCGGCAGTGCGCTCGCCCTGATCAACTATTGCGTGATGGCGTATCTCGACGTGTTCAGGCCGGACCTGGCGGAGTCCGAAACGGCGGCCGGGGCGCCGCAGCTGTAGCGGCGCAAATCGGTACGGGGAACGGGGACGGTGTTCGACGCGAATGTCGCCATCCTGCTGGTCGTCTGTCTGGTGGCCCTGGTCGCCGTCGGCGTCCACATCGCGATTGCGCTCGGCATGACCAGCGCGCTCGGGATCTTCATGGTCACCGGTGCGGATTCCTACGCCTTCCATTCCGTCCAGACCATGCTGGCGGCGACCGCGTACGAGGCCATCCGCGCCTATGTCTTCGCGGTGATTCCGCTGTTCATGCTGATGGGGGAGTTCATCGGCAAGTCGGGCACGGTCACCGATGTCTATCGCGGCATCAACCGTCTCCTGCACCGTCTGCCCGGCCGGCTGGCGATCGCCACGGTCGTCGGCAACGCGCTGTTCTCCTTTGTCACCGGCGTCAGCATCGCCTCGGCCGCCGCGTTCTCGCGCATCGCCTATCCGGAGATGAAGCGGTTCGGCTACCACCGCGGCTTCGCTCTGGGCACGGTCGCCGGATCCAGCTGCCTCGGCATGCTGATACCGCCCAGCGTCCTGATGATCGTCTGGGGAATCCTCACCGAACAGTCGATCGGCCAGATCTTCGCCGCCGGCATCCTGCCCGGCTTCCTCCTGACGGCGCTGTTCCTGATCTACGTGCTGGCGATGGCGCTGCTGAGACCCGATCTTGTCGGCGGCGGATCGTCGCAGCGCGCGGCGGCGGAGTCCGTCGTCGACGGCGCGGGCGCGGATGCAGACGACGTGTCCACGCTCCAGTTCCTGATCAGCTTGTTCGGCATTCTCCTGGTCATCGTCGTCGTCCTCGGCGGCATCTGGTTCGGCGTCTTCACCCCCACCGAGGGCGCCGGAGCCGGCGCCTTCATCGGCCTCGTTCTCGCCGTCGCCAAGGGTATGCGCCTGCGCGAGTTCATCGATTCCATCCTCTCCGTCGGGCGCACCTCGGCACCGATCCTGCTGCTGCTGATCACCGCCGCTCTCTATTCGCGCACGCTGGCCATGACGGGGATGACCAACGCAATCGAGGGCGTGTTCCTCGGCGCCGGCATGGCTCCCTGGATGATCCTGTCGGTGATGGTCCTGATCTGGTTCGCGCTCGGCATGATCATCGATTCGATCTCGATCATGCTGCTGACGGCGGCGATTTTCGCGCCCATCGCGGTCAAGCTCGGCTACGAACCCATCGCCTTCGCCATTATCGCCATCATCGCCATCGAGGCGGGGCTGCTGACACCGCCGTTCGGGCTGCTGGTGTACACGGTCAAATCGGCGATCCAGAACTTCGATCCCGAGATGAACGTCATGACGATCTTCAGGAGTTCGATACCCTACTGGATCATCATGCTGATCGGCATGGCCATTATCATCCGCTTCCCGGAGATCGCCACCTATCTCCCCGATCTCCTTTTCCAACCCGATTGACGGGCGGCGGGAGCGGCCGGGCAGGGGGGTCCCCTAGACGATCGGCCAGCGCGAGACCGGCTTGACGTTGGCCCGCTCGATCAAGCGCGGCGCGAGCTCCCGGCAGCGGGCGTGCACCTCGGCGAGGTCGATGGTGGCGAGCTCGCGGTTCTCCATCAGGATCCTGCCGTCGACGATGACCGTATCGACGCTGTCGCCGCTCGCCGAGTACACCAGGCTGTAGACCAGATTGTAGCTCGGCACCCATTCCGGCCGGTCGGTGTCGATCAGGATCAGATCGGCCTTCCGGCCGGGCTCGATTGCCCCCAGCTCGTCCTCCCAGCCGATCGCCCGCGCGCCGTCGAGGGTCGCCATCTCGATCACCTCCTCGGCGGTGATCGCCTCCGGGTCGAGGCGCGAGTCCTTGGGCAGGGTGGCGGCGAGGAACATCGCCTGGAACATGTCCTTGTGGTCGGCCGAGTTCACCCCGTCGCAGCCCAGCGCCACCGTCACGCCCTTTTCCCGCATCTCGAGGAACTTGCCCATCCGGGTGGTTCCCTTGGCGAGCTTGAGCGCCGCCGGAGGGTTCTGGCAGACCTTGGAATCGGTTTCCGCCAGCATGTCGACCTCGAACGATTCCACCGCCGTCATGTGATTGAGATAGACATTGGGCCCGAGCGCCCCGATCTCGTACATATGCTCCACCGGCCGATGGCCTGTCGCCCGGATCTCGCTCTGCACCTCCTCCTGCGAACTCGCCTTGTGCATCAGGGCGAAGGTGCCGTAGCGCTCGGCAATCTCCCTGGCGCCGCGCGTCAGCTCGTCCGAGCACGTGCCGACCCCCTCGATGGTGGCGAACACGCGGATCCGCCCGTCGGCCGACCGGTCGTGGGTCTTGATGTTGTTCTCGGTGAGCGCCAGCGCCTCGTCGAGGGTCATCGGCAGGAAATAGTCGGGGCACTTCCGCCCGTCCGGGCCGTTATGGTCCCAGACCCAGCTTCCCGTGGTCGCGCGCATCCCGGTTTCCTCGATCGCGCCCAGCGTGCTGGCGAGAAACTTGCACCCCGGCTCGACGAAACAGGTGGTGCCGGTGCGGATCATCTCCGCCATCAGGCACTTCGCGTACCAGTATTCGTCCTCCTCGGTGATCGCGTGGAGATAGGGGTAGCACCAGTCCTTGAGCCAGTCGCTGGTGCGGAGATTGTCCGGGATCAACCCGCGGGCGATCTCGATCAGGTGGGCGTGGCCGTCGATCAGCCCCGGCATGACCAGTTTGAGCGAGGCGTCGATCGTCTTTTCCGCGGTGTAGGCGGCGTCGATCTCCGCCGTCTTGCCGACCGCCGCGATGCGGTCGCCGCGGATCGCCACGGCGCCGTCGGTGACGATCCGGCGGCCGGCATCGACCGTGAGGACGGTCCCGTTGCGGATCAGGATATCGACCTGTTCGCGCGCCATGACACTCCTCCCGTTCGTTGCCGTCCGTCGGCCCGAAGGGTAGCCGCCGCCCGCCCGCGCGGCAACGCGTGCACCAGCGGACATGCTATGCTCGCGGCGTGAAGGATCCGCACGCAGTGCTCGGCATCGAGCGGGGTGCGACGCTCGACGAGGTGAAGCGCGCCTACCGCGCGCTCGCCAAGGAACTTCACCCCGACGCGCAGCCGGACGACCGGGCGGCCGCCGACCGTTTCCGCGAGGTCAGCGAAGCCTACGACCTTCTCGTCGATCCCGAGCGCCGGGCGGAGTACGACGCCGGCGGCTGGCGGCGCGGTTACGCCGACGGATTCGGCGGCGTCCGGACCCCGTGGGGCGGGGACGATGCGTTCGCCTTCGACGACGGGATCGGCGAACGGCCCATCGACCTGTTCGGCGATATCGCCGGCAACCGGCGCGGCCAGCACCTCGCTCGCGCTGCCGGGAGAGGACCTCGTGGAGACCCTCGGAATCACCGTCAAGGAGGCCGAGGACGGGGCCCGCAAGGTGATCGATCTGGTCACCGGAGCGCAGATCGAGGTGGTCGTGGCGCCCGGCACCGAGAACGGGCGCACGCTGACCTTCGCGGGGCTGGGCCTGCCGGGGATCGGCGGTGCGCCGCCCGGCGACCTCAACGTCATCGTCGAGATCCTGCCGCCGCCGATGCTCGACAACGACGGTTCAGGCTGAAGCCGACCGCGCCAGCCTGGCGTCGCGCGAGGCGCTGTAATAGGTACATCCGAACAGGAGCGCCGCGCCCGCCCAGGTCCAGTGGCTCGGCAGCTCGCCGAAGAATACGAAGCCGAGCACGGCGACGATCGGCAGGCGGAGATAGAGCACCGGCGAGACCAGGCTCGCCTCGGCGGTGGACAGCGATTTGGTGATGCAGACCTGGGCGCCGAGCGCGCAGAGCGCGAACGCCCCGATCCACGGCAGATCGGCGAGCGGCGGCGTCACCCATGTGGCCGCCGCGGGCAGGACGGCGATGGGGAGCTGCATCACGAAGCCGTAGAACAGCATCGTGCGGACCCCGTCGCTGCGCGCCAGGAAGCGGGTCGAGACATCGACCGCGGCGAAGAGAAACGCCGCGCCGAGGGCGATCGCCGCGCCTGCGTTCACCTCCGCGAAGCCGGGCCGGACGATGATGAGGACGCCGGCGAAGCCCACCACCGTGGCGATCCAGCGGTGCGCGTGGGCGCGCTCCTTGAGCAGGAGGACCGCGAGGATGGCGGTGAAGATCGGCAGGGTGAACTGCAGCGCGATCGAATCGGCGATGGTGATCAGCCGCACCGAATAGTAGCCGGCGAACATGGCGGAATAGGCCAGGACCGCCCGCACGGCGTAGAGCCGGAGATTCGGGGTCCTGAGCCCGGCGCGGCCGGCCCGCATGGCCCACGGCAGCATCACCGCGATCCCGAACACCAGCCGGAAGATGACGATCTCGAACGTCGAGTAGTTTGCCGAGAGATGGCGGACCAGGGTGATCGCCGCCGAGAAGGCAACGGCGGCGCCGAACATCCAGAGGACGCCGGCGACCGGGTTGTGCCGCGCCTGTGCGTTCACGCGCCTCCGCCCGGTCTTTCTGCGCCGGCGCGGTCGAGTGCAAGCCAGACGCGCTCCGGCGTCGCCGGCAGCGGTATGTCCTCCACCCCGGCCCGGGCGAGGGCGTCGGCGATGGCGTTGGCGACCGCCGGCAGGGCGCCGGTCGGCCCAGACTCGCCCACGCCCTTCGCGCCCACCGGGTTGGAGGCGGTGGGGATGCCGGCGCTGGCCGCCGCGATCGCGCACAGATCGTCGGCGCGCGGCAGGGCGTAGTCCATGAACGAGCCGGTCAGGAGCTGGCCAGTCGCCGGGTCGGTCCGGATATGTTCGAGCAGTGCCTGGCCGATTCCCTGGACGATGCCGCCGTGAAGCTGGCCGGCGTAGAGCACCGGGTTGATGACCCGGCCGGCGTCCGACACCGCCGTATAGTTCACGATCTCGACGCGGCCGGTCTCGGGGTCGATCTCCACCTCGCAGACCTGGGCGGAACTCGGCCAGTTCCAGTAGTCCGGCGCATAGAGGGCCTGCGCCGCGAGCCCCGGTTCCAGGCCGCGCGGGAGCATTGCCGGATCGACGGCGGCGTCGGCGACATCGGCGAGCGAGACCGACCGGTCGGTGCCGGCGACCTCGAAGCGGCCGTCCGCATAGGCGATGTCGGCCTCCGCCGCCTCCAGCATGTGGGCCGCGATCCGTTTGCCCTTGCCGACAATCCTGTCGGCGGCGATGCGGATGGCGGAGCCTGCGATCGCCGTGGAGCGCGAGTTGAACGTCCCGCGCCCGTAGACCACGAGGTCGGTGTCGCCCTGGACGAAACGGATGTCGGCCGGGGCGACGCCCATTCGGTCGCACAGGATTTGCCGGAAGATGGTGGCGTGGCCCTGGCCGTGATCGACGGTCCCGGTCATCAGGGTGAGCCCGCCCGAAGGATCGACGCGTATCTCGGCCGCCTCCACGATCGGGGTGGAGGTCTTTTTGACCGTGTTGGCGAACCCGAAGCCGCGCAGCCTGCCGCGCGCTTCCGCCTCGCGCCGCCGCCCGGCGAACCCCGCACGGTCGGCCGTTTGCAAGGCCCGGTCGAGATTGCCCGGAAAGTCGCCGCAATCGTAGGTGTAGCCGAGCGCGTTGGTCCACGGCATCCGTTCCGGGCCGACGGTGTTGAGGCGCCGGATGGCGAGGGGATCGATCGCGAGCCTGCGCGCGGCAATGTCGACGATCCGCTCGAGGGCGAAGGCGGCCTCCGGCGCGCCGGAGCCGCGGTAGGGCGAGGTCGGGGTGGTGTGGGTGTGGACCGCCCTGATCGCCACGTGAACCGCCGGGGTGCGGTAGATGCCGGCCAGCGTGCCGAGATTGCCGACCGGCGGCCGCGGGCCGCGGGTGGAGAGGTAGGCGCCGAGATTGGCAACGGTCGACACCCGCAGCGCGAGGAAGCGGCCCTCGTCGTCGAGTGCGAGGGCGATGTCGGTGACGCATTCGCGCGCGTGATCGTCGGTCGCGAACCCCTCGCTCCGGCTCGCCACCCATTTGACCGCGCGGCCGGTTTTCCGCGCCGCCCAGAGCACGAGAACCAGCTCGGGATAGTTCGGCCCGCGCGTTCCGAAACTGCCGCCGATGTCGCCGCAGATCACGCGGACCCGGCTCTCCGCCACATCGAACACCGAGCGTGCGAGGTCGCGGCGCAGCAGGTGTGGGTTCTGCACGCCGGAGTCGAGGATGTAGCGGCCCTCGCGCGCGTCGTAGCGGCCGATGCACCCGCGCGGTTCGATCATCGCGCCGGTGATCCGGTTGATGGCGAAGCGCTTGCGCACCGTATGCGCCGCACGCCCGAAGGCCTCCGCCACGGCCGCGGCGTCGCCCTCCTCGTGCGCGAAGGCGACGTTGTTGGGGCAGAACGCCCAGACGGCGGGCGCATCGCCGGTGAGCGCCTGCTCGACCGTGGCGACGGCGGGCAGCGGCTCGTAATCGACGACGATGCGCTCCGCCGCATCCATCGCCGCGGCTTCGGTCTCGGCGACGACGAGCGCGACCGCATCGCCCGCGAACCGCACCCGGTCGCGGACCAGCGCCGGGCGCGGCGGGTCGATCATCGGACTGCCGTCGGGCCGGGTGCGCCTGTCCTCGCAGGGCAGGTCGCCGTGCCCGTCCGCGGCCCAGTCGCGGCCGTCGAGGACGGCGAGGACGCCCGGCGCCTGCGCCGCGTCCGCGGTCCCGATGGACCGAATCCGGGCGTGCGCGTGGGGCGAGCGCAGGACCACGGCGCTGGCCGTCCCTGCGGCTTCGGTGTCGTCCAGATAGAGGCCGCCGCCGGTCAGCAGGCGGCGGTCGTTGTCGCGCAGGGCGGGAGCGCCGATCCCGTTTGCCGTCATCGCAGGCCGGCGCAGCGGGCGCGAACGCGCGGCGGGGCTATTCGGCTGCGACGAGCTCCGGCTGCGCGATGTGGGATGCCTGCAGCGCCGGCATCACCTCGGCGGCGAACATCTCCATGTTCTTCCTGGTGAGATCGGCCGGCAGCGTCCCGAACTGGCAAAGCGCGAGAACGTTGCCGAGGGCAACCCGGCGCTGGCAGTCCAGCAGCTTTTCGCGCACCGTCTCGGGGCTGCCGATCACCACCACCTCGTCCTCGATCAGGGACTCGACGGTCTGCGCCTTGCTCAGGCTCGACTTGTGCTTTCTCACGTTCTTCAGGGAGGCGATCGAGGTGTAGCCGGGCGGCAGCAGCATCTCCGGCGGGTTGCGGAGGAACTTGTTGGCGAAGGCCTCGATGTGCGGCCGCGCCTCGTCGCGCGCCTGCCGGTCGGTGTCGGCGACATAGATCGGCACCAGCCAGCCGAGCTGGTCGGGGCTCGCCTCGTAGCCGTGTTCCTGCGCCTTGGCGCGGTAGGCGTCCATGAACTTCTTGACCGCGCGGAACGGGCTGTAGGTCTGGAGATAGGTGTATTTGCGGTCGGGATGGGCGGTCCATTCGATGGTTTCGGTCGAGCCCTGCGACGGGCACCAGATCGGCGGGTGCGGGGTCTGATAGGGGCGGGGCCACAGGTTGACGTACTCGAAATGGTAGTGTTCGCCCTCGAAGGAGAACGGGCCTTCCTCGGTCCACGCGCGAATCACCAGGTCGTGCGCCTCGTGGAAGCGGTCGTGCGAGAAGGCCGGGTTGGCGCCCATCGAGTAGTATTCGCAGCCGATGCCGCGGACCATGCCGCTGATCAGGCGCCCGCCCGAGATGCAGTCGATCATCGCGTGCTCTTCGGCCAGCGTCAGCGGGTGCTCGCGGATGCCGAACGCCGATCCGACGATGGCGATCTTGACCCGGCTGGTGCGCCGGGCGAGCGCCGATGCGGTCACGATGGGCGAGGGCATGATGCCGTAGGCGTTCTGGTGATGCTCGTTGACGCAGAGCCCGTCGAACCCGAGTTCCTCGCCGTACTCGAGCTCGTCGAGATAGCGGTTGTACAGCTCGTGCCCCTTCTTCGGATCGAAATAGCTGTTGGGCAGCACCACCCACGCCGACCGGTACGTCTTGTCGTAGTCCAGGTCGAGATAGGCGTAGGGCATCAAATGAAAGAGAAAGACCTTCATCGCGCACATCCTGTCCTGTGGCCGCCAGAAGTGTAGGGGATCGGCAACCCCCCGGCAACGCACCGCCCCGCCGCCCCTCCGCATCCGCGGGGCCGACTGGAACACTCACGGACGAGCCGCGCCCTTTTGCCGGCGCGCCCGGGGAAATGGGACGTTTGTGCCGGCAGAGCGGGATTCAGCACGTCAACGCCGAACCGGTTCATTCAGGATCCTGTTGCTGCCCGCGCGATGCGACTCGACGGCCTTCCATTCGAGATCCCGCACCGTATACGCACCGAAGGACCCTTCGATGATCCGGTCGTGTGCGTCCTTCCATCTCTTCTTGGCGTGTGCCGGGGTCTTGTCCCAGACCATCACACTAAACACGCATTCGTACGTGCGAACCTGCCGATTCCTGCCTCGCGCGACCAGTTCTCTGACCGCGTCGGAGAACTCGTTGTCGGTCAGCTTTCTTCCGTAGGGCAGATCCTCAATGCGCAGTCGTTTCCATTCATCCGCATATGGGCCGCCGCCGTCATCGAACGCTCCGCCCGGCGGCGCCGTTCTTGGAGCCAGTTCAATGCCGCTTTCGTATATCGCCGCGTTGAACACGTAGTAGGGTTTCTCGCGCGTCTTCCCCTCGCCGGCGCTCACGACTTGATACCAGCACGGCGGGTTCTTGCCTTTGGCCAGACTAAGTCGCGCCTGATCGCGTTCGCGTTCGGCTTTCTCCCTGGCCTTGCGTGCGCTCTTGGACCTTTCGCGAGCCTGATCGCGTTCGCGCTCGGCAACCGCACGGGCCCGTTCGGCTTCCTTTTCAGCTTTGCGCGCCTCAGCGGCTGCGTTCCTCAGGGTCTCGATTTCTTCCGGCGGCACCCATATCCCCGGCGCGCTTTGTGCGTCGTCTTCCGAGGGTGGCTCGTCGCTTTGGATAAGACCTAGCAATGCAATAAGTAGAAGGAAGGTAAGAAGTATGAACGTCTCGGCGATGGTCAGGCCGAGAATCGTTCCTCGCCGATAGCCATTCATCGACTCCGATTCCAGGGCCAGAAGCGTCGACGCGGAGCTTGGCGCAGGGTTTCAGCGCGCGTTTTGGCCTCATCGGCAAGGACGCGGAGCGCTTCGCCCGCGCGCCTGTCAGGTCGGTCAGGAGATCGCGGGCGCGGCGGCGCATTTCCTTGGCGTCCGGATAGGGGCCGTAGTGCGAGAGCCGCGGAGTGTGCTGCAGCAGATCGGAGAAAACGACGAAGTGGACCTTGAAACGCTCGTTCCCGCGTTTGCCCGGCACATGACGCGCGGCAAGAACTGCGATCGTTTCGAGCAGCGGCGAGGTCGACTGCGGCTAGCTTTCCCTTGCCGGGAAGGCATTAGCGAGAGCATCCTCGAAATGCTCCCAGTCCCTTTCATGATAGCGCCAACCCCGATGAATGTCGTCGCGCCAGCTACGTTCCTTCGGATTTATGAGCGGGCGACAGATCTCGATCAGTTGCTTCGGCGCGTCCGGATCCTCCGTCAGCTCGTAGACCGCGAGGAGTTCTCCCGCAGCGATCCCCATTCTGCCCGGGTGGTCCGATGTGATCTGGTTGGCCAGTCGCTCCAGTTCGGCACGATGCTTCGGGGTGAGAGGATCGCTGGTATCGAGGAGCAGCACAGTGGCTACGGAGGGACCGGTGTCTTTGGGGCAGAGGCGGTCGTCGGTTTCCGGGACGCGAGTACCGATTTGGTAGAACGCGGCCACGCCGACGAGGAGGAGTGCCCCCACCGCCAGCGGGAGCAACATCGACAGCCGGTGCGCTTTTGCCTCAGCTCTGCGGCGGGCTTCCCGTCTCATGCGGCGTCTTCCGCGTAGTCATCGACGACGCGGTCGAGCATCTGGTAGCGCGGCCGGAGTTCAGCGTAGGTCTCTTCAACTCGATCGAACCCTGCCTTTGCCTTTTCCGGGATATCGCCCCATTCGGGGGGATCCGGGAGGGGGACTTCCGGAGGTTGAAGAACATCCTCGTCGATCGTCGGCTCGAGGTTGAAGAAGGAGGGGGGCGGGGTCGTACGTGCCCCGAGGTTAGCGTCGCGGTAGGCTGCGAGAAGGTAAGCGAGGTCCTTATTGTATTGCCGCAGGTTCACCGCGTAGTCATCAACGATCATACGCAATCTGTCGCGCGTGCTTTCCCACCCGGCCCTGTCTATTTCCCAGCGGCTCTTGATCTCCTCGATTGCCACGTTCGCCTCATTACGCGTGGTTTCCAAATCTTCGAGGGCGTCGTTCAGGTCGTCCTGATAGCGTCCGCGCAGGGCTTCGGCCTTACGGTGTCTCGGGCCGTAGCCGGGAAAGGTGTCGTCGGCGGTGTACGCCTTGTACGCCGTCCATACGAATACGACGATCCCGACGAGAGCCAGCCCGGCGGACTGGAGGCTTTCCCAAGGCAGGGGACGTTCGATCATGGTTCGATAGGCGGTGGCGAACGCTTCGTCCGGGGCTTCGAGTGCGCCTGCCTTCTCTGCCATCACGTATACATCCCGTACGTGGCCGGCCATATCGTTCCAGACCAGCGCGACCGCAGCAGAGACCCCGCCTTGCGCGTAGGCGAACAGTTTCGTGAATCCCCAACCGTAGTGAGTTGAGCGCCATGCTCGCCCGGCCCAGATTCCAAGCACGATGTTCACGAAAGTGAGCACCACAGCGACCATCCATCCTTCGATCACACCGCCGCGCGAGACGCTTCCCAGAAGATTGGCGCCCACAAAGGTCTCGACGATTGCGGCAACCGGGATCCACAACCAGTGCGCGAATTGGCTGCTCGGATAGTGAGCCACTCGCGAGAGCCGGTGCCGCTGGCGGAAGTTCTTCAGGTCGCGGGCGGCTTCTTCATATTCCGCTCGCTGCTTGTCGAGATCGCTGATGCTTTGATCGGCTTTAGCATGGAGGTCTTGGCACCATCGCGTGACGCGGGCGTCCAAATCGATATCAGGGTTCTGCTCGGCCCAGAAACTGCGGGAATCATGGAGATCGGAGAGCTCGTCGCCAATGTACTTGCTGACCGCCTCCTTGCAGTCGAGAGCTCGCTTGCGGACCCAGTTGTCGATCTTTTGGTACATCGCATCGGGCAGTGATTCTTCAGACCCCGGTTGGTTCCGTTTGCCTCGTTGACTGCCTGCCTCTCGGATCCGGTGGTCCGTTAGCCAAGCATCGCCGTCGAGACGGATATATTCGCGCTTGGTCCGGTCGAACCCGGGAATGTCTTCCCACTTGGAGCGAGTGGTGGCGGTTCTCATCATTTGAGCCTCTGGTCTCTCTCACGCGTCGCAGCCGTTCAGTTCGTGCATTCCGAATGGCGGCGCTTCATTCCAGGCAATCGAGTTTACTCATCTATTTCCCTCCGTGGGCGGTACCCCATTACCTGCATCCACCGCAGGCTTGTCGGGGTTCGGCGGCGCTCAGCTAGAACCTGACCGGCGGGCCGCGGGCCTCGGCGGCGACGCGGACCTTGGTGGTCGTTCCGTCGCGAGATCGGCCGATGGCGCGATCCGGACCGCCATATTGCCCCCGCCGCGTGAGGGTGGCGTATGATCGAGATGTCAATGAGACGAAGCGCATCCGGCTCCTGTGTGCTCAATGCCTCGAATACGCGCAACCACACGCGTTGTTTGGCCCAACGGTTGTAGTGCTTGTAGACAGTGGTGTAGGGTCTGCAGCGCTCGGGCAGGTCGCGCCGCGGTGCGCCGGTGCCCAGAATCCAGAAGGTCCCGCACTCGGCACCCGACGATCATCGACCCGCGGCACCGCCCCCTTCTGAGGCTTGTTCGGCGGCCGCGCGGGCTGCGTGCCGTGTGATTTCGGAGCGGTGATGCCATGAAGTTCGGGGTGTTCGATCATGTCGACAGATCCCGCCTTGCCCTGGCCGATCTGTTCGACAGGCGGCTGGAGTATGTCGCCGCCCTCGAGGATGCGGGTTTCTTCTGCTACCACGTGGCCGAACACCACGCGACGCCGCTGAACATGGTGCCGGTGCCGGGCGTCTATCTCGGCGCCGTCGCCAGGGCCACCGCGGCCATGCGGCTGGGGCCTCTCTGCTACCTGCTTCCCCTGTACTCGCCGCTCCGCCTGATCGAGGAAATCGCGATGCTCGATCACCTGTCGCGCGGCCGCTTCGATGTCGGCGTCGGCCGCGGCGTGTCGCCTTTCGAACTCAATTTTCACAAGGTCGATCCGGGGAACTCGCAGGCGATTTTCCTGGATGCCCTGGATGCGGTCGTCCACGGGCTGACCCACGACGAACTGAACCACGACGGTCCCTATTTCAGCTACAGGGGCGTGCCGATGGAGCTCCGCCCGCTGCAGCGGCCGCACCCGCCGATCTGGTATCCGACCTCCAACCCGGCGAGCGCGGCCGCGGTCGGCCGGGCGGGGTACAATTTCGTGACGCTGGGCGCCATGGATGCGGCCAGGGCGTGCATCGATGCGTTCGCGGACGCCTATTCCCGGCCGTTCGGGCCGGCGCTCGATTTTCCCGGCGGCGCGGCCATCGGCGTCTCGCGGCACGTGGTGGTGGGCGGCACCATGGAGGAGGCGATGCGCACCGCGCGCCCGGCCTACGAGACCTGGCACGCAAGCCTGACCAAACTGTTTCGCGACCACGGCGCGGCGGGGCCGACTTTTGCGCGCGGCACTCTCGAAACCCTCGACGAGGCGATCGCGGCGGGAACCGACATCGTCGGGGATCCCGATACGGTGGGCGCGGAAATCGAACGCCAGGTCGAGGCGCTCGGGGTCAACTACATGATCTGCCAGTTCTATTTCGGCGACATGGAACACGGCGATGCGATGCGCTCGGTCGACCTCTTCAGGACCGGGGTGATGCCCCGCATCGGCTAGGCGGCGGAAGCCCGTCCGGCGCGGCCCGGGCCGGTTCGCGGCCGCCTCGCCGCGGGCTGCCGCGCCGCTCTTCCGTGCATCGGCTTCCGGAACGGCCCTCCGGGCGCCGCGGCATCGGCCCCAGGCGATGCGCCGGGCGGATGTGGTACGGGTGGCCGGACTCGAACCGGCAAGTCCTTGCGGACAGCGGCTTTTGAGGCCGCCGCGTCTACCAATTCCGCCACACCCGCGCGTCCGGACGGCAATCTGCCGCAATTTGCCGCCCGCGGCAACGATCGGTCTCTGCGAATCTGCCGGCGCTCCCGGGCGGCTATAGTCGCCGCGCCGGGGGAGGGCGGCGGCGTGCTGAAAGGCCTCTACGAGCGGACGATGCGGCTGGCCGAGAGCCGTCATGCGGTCTGGGCGCTGGCTGGCGTTGCCTTCGCGGAAGCCTCCTTCTTCCCGATCCCGCCCGACATCCTGCTGATTCCGATGGTGCTGGCCGCGCGCGGACGGGCGTGGCGCTACGCCGCGGTCTGCACAGCCGCATCGGTTGCCGGCGGCATGTTCGGCTACGCCATCGGCCATTTCCTGTTCGAGGCGGTGGGCCGGCCGCTCCTCTCCTTCTACGGTTACGGCGAGACCTTCGCCGCGTTCGGCGCCCGCTACAACGAATGGGGAAGCTGGATCGTCTTCACCGCCGGGATCACCCCCTTTCCCTACAAGGTCATCGCCATCGCCAGCGGGACCACCGGCCTCGACCCCGCCGCCTTCCTCGCGGCCTCGGCGGCGGCGCGCGGGCTGCGCTTCCTCGCGGTGGCCGCGCTGCTCTACTGGCTCGGGCCGCCGGTCCGCGCCTTTATCGAACGCAGGCTGGGGCTTCTCGCCGCGGCCTTCATTGTTCTCTTGCTCGGCGGCTTTCTCCTTGCCAGTTTCGCGGCGTGACCATCGATCGACGCACTGCGCCCGGGCTCGTCCTTGCCGCGAGCGCGGCAATCCTCGCGGCGGCGCTCGCCTCGCAATATCTGGGCGGGCTGGCGCCCTGCGACCTCTGCATCTACCAGCGCTGGCCCTATGCGGCGGCGATCGCGCTCTCGCTGGCGGTGCTGGCGTTCCCCGTGCGCCCCGCCGTCCGGCTCGCCGCCGTCGGGCTGTGCGGGCTCGCATTCGCCGTCGGCGGCGGGATCGCCTTCTACCATCTCGGGGTGGAGCAGGGGTGGTTCGCCGGCCCCGCGGGATGTTCGGCCGCCGCCATCGACGCGCAGTCCCTCGAGGCCCTCCGGCGCCAGCTCGAAGCGACTCCATTGGTCCGCTGCGACGAGGTACAATGGTCCCTGATGGGCATTTCGCTTGCCGGCTTCAACCTGATCGCGTCGGCTGCACTGACGGCGGTTTGCGTCTTCTCCGTCGCGCAGTCTCGGAGACACCTGCCGTGACCGATGAAAAAGTCGACCGCCCGACCGCCCCGGACAGGATGCCCGGCGACCCCGGCCGCGAAGAGACCCTGGCCCGCATGATCCGCGTCGATCAGGCGGGGGAGTACGGCGCGGTGCGCATTTACGCCGGCCAGCGCGCGTTTCTCCGACGCAGCCCGGCGCGCGATGCGGTCGAGGCGATGGCCGCCAAGGAGGCCGAGCATCTCGAGACCTTCAACGCGCTGGTTGCCGAGCGCGGCGTCCGGCCGACCGCGTTGATGCCGGTCTGGCACGTGGCCGGCTATCTGGTCGGCGCGGCGACCGGGTTGATGGGCGCGCGCACGGCGATGGCCTGCACCGAAGCGGTCGAGGAGGTGATCGACCGCCACTACGCGGACCAGTCGGCGGCACTGGGCGACGACGAGGCGGCGCTGCGCGCCACCATCGACACCTTCCGCGCCGACGAGATCGAGCATCGCGTCATCGCCGTCGAACACGACGCGCGCGAGGCCCCCGGCTACCGTGTGCTCACCGGCGCGGTCAAGGCGGGCTCCCGGCTCGCGATCTGGCTGTCGACCAGGATCTGACGGCGGCGCGCCCGCGCCGGCTTAGAAGGCCGCCATCGCGCGGTCGATGCGCGCCATGAACCGTTCGATGCGCCCGGCCGATGGCCTGTGCAGCCCGTAGAGCGGCAGGTAGCGGACCCGCGCCCGTCTCGCGAGGAACCACGGCATGTAGCGGGTGAACATCCGCCGCGGCGGGTCGCCGAACCGCCAGAGGATCAGCCGGCCGCGGCCGTAGGTGACGATGGCCGCCAGCGAGCGGATATGCCGCAGGTTGGGGTGCAGCCGCCCCTCTGCGTCCTGGCGGAACGACACCCCCGGCACCATGACGCGGTCGAAGAAACCCTTGAGAATCGCCGGCGGGCCGAGCGTCCAGGTCGGGAATACGAACACCAGGCCGTCCGCCGCAAACAGCCGTTCGACATAGCCCGCGGTGCGCATCCGGTTCGCCGCCTCGTCGAAATAGGCGGCGCGTTCGCCGGCCGTCAGGACCGGGTCGAACCCCTCGGCGTAGAGGTCGCAGAGATCGACCGTGTGCCCGGCGCGCTCGAGCGCGGCAACGGCCCGGTCGCGGACCGCGGCATTCAGGCTGTCCGCCCGGGGATGCGCGAAGACGAGAAAGACGTTCACGTCCGGGCCGAACCGGGCTCCGCCGGGACGAAGGCGGGCGGCGAGAAGGCGGTGATCTCGGGCGCCGGGCCCTCGAAGCGCTCGACCTCGACCAACGCCGTCTGCGCCGCGCAGCATTGGGTGAGGGTCGAGGTCGGCTTGTCGATGGTCAGCACGTTGGGGTTGCCGTGCTTGTCGAGGCTGCCGGGCGCCGCCGGGTCGACCGGATCGAACCAGGCGCCGGTCGCAAGCTCGATCACGCCCGGGCGGACCGCATCGGTGACGACGGCGCCGGCGAGGCAGGCGCCGCGGTCGTTGAACACGCGCACCACGTCGCCGTCGGCGATGCGCCGCGCCGCCGCATCCTCCGGGTTCATCCGCATCGCCTCGCGCCCGGCGATCTTGGCGCCCCGGCTGACCGACCCGCAGTCGAGCTGGCTGTGGAGCCGCGCGCGCGGCTGGTTCGACACCATATGGAGCGGGAAGCGCGCCGCCCCGCTGCCGCCGAGCCACTCGACCGGCTCCATCCACGCGGGATGGCCCGGAACGTCGTCGTAGCCGAACCCGGCGATGGTCTCCGAATAGATCTCGATCCGGCCCGACGGGGTCCTGAGCGGCGCGCCCTCCGGGTCCGCGCGGAAATCGGCGAAGGGAATCGGCGGGCTGGCGGGCTGCGGAAGCTCGAAATGGCCGGCCTCCCAGAAGGCGTCGAAACCGGGCATCTCGATCCCGTCCCTGGCCACCCGCTGGCGGTACACGTCGTAGAGGTGGCGCAGCCATTCCATCTCGGTCCGCCCCTCGGTGAACGCTTCGGCGAAGCCGAGCCGTTCGGCGAGGGCGCCGTAGATGCGGTATTCGCTGCGCGCCTCGGCCACCGGGTCGATCGCCTGCTGGCTGGCGAAGACGAAGCGGTCGAAATTGGACGCCGCGATATCGTTGCGTTCCAGCGTCGTGGTGCAGGGCAGCACGATGTCCGCGCGCTTCGCCGCCGGGGTCCACCACGGCTCGTGAATGATGACGGTTTCCGGCTTCGCCCAGGCGCGCAGCAGCTTGTTGAGATCCTGCTGCTTGTGGAACGGGTTGCCGCCGCACCAGTAGACCAGCCGGATGTCGGGATAGCGGCGGTCCTCGCCGTTGAAGCTGTAGGGCGCGCCGGGGTTGAGCAGCATGTCGGCCAGCCGGGCGACCGGTATCCAGCGGTCCACCCCGTTCTTGCCCACCGGGATCTTGGGCGGCGCGAACTGGCGGGTCGCCGCGCCGATCCCGTGCATCGCGCCGTAGCCGAAGCCGATGCCGCCGCCGGGCAAGCCGATCTGCCCCAGCATCGCGGCGAGCGCGATGGCCATCCAGTAGGGCTGCTCGCCGCGGTCCGCGCGCTGGACCGACCAGCTGACGGCGATCAGGGTGCGGTGCGAGGCCATGCGGCGGGCGAGGGCGCGGATGGTCTCCGCCGGCATTTGCGAGATCGCCGCGGCCCAGTCCGCATCCTTCGCCGTCCCGTCGGCCTCGCCCGTCAGGTAGGCCGCGAACCTGTCGAACCCGGTGCAGAAGCGGGCGAGAAAGTCCCTGTCGTGCAGCCCCTCGGCGAGCAGCGTATGCGCCAGGCCCAGCATCACGGCGAGGTCGGTGTTGGGCCGGATCGACTGCCATTCCGCCTCCGCCTCGCCGCCGGTGTCGTCGCGGATCGGGCCGATACAGACGAACCGCGTCCCCTTTTCGACGGCGCGGCGATGCCAGTCGGCGCTCTCGTGCGCGCCGACGCCGCCCTGGTTGACGTTGGAATTCTTCGGCGGCATGCCGCCGAAGGCGACCATCAGCTCGGTATGCTCGACGATCGTGGGCCAGGTGTTGACCGGCCCGACCACCGGGGAAAGCGAGCCCACGATGCGCGGCACGATCACGCTCGCCGCGCCGAAGCTGTAGTTGGTGACCTGATCGACGAAGCCGCCGAACAGGTTGAGAAAGCGGGAAAGCTGGCCGCGCGCGTCGTGGAAGCCGCCGGCGCTACCCCAGCCGGAACTGCCGTAGATCGCCTCGTTGCCGTAAGTGTCCCGCACCCGCTCCAGTTCGCCCGCTACCAGGTCCAGCGCCCGGTTCCAGCCGACCTCGACGAAGGGCTCGGCGCCGCGCGCCCCGGTATCGGCGCCGGGGCCGTTCTCGAGCCACGACCTGCGCACCGCCGGCCGGGCGATGCGGCACTCGGCGTGCACCGCATCGGGCAGCGCCTGGATGAAGGGCGCGGGGTGCGGGTCCTTGGCAAACGGGGCGACGCCGACCAGGCGGCCGTCCACCGCCTCGGCGGTAAAGGCGCCCCAGTGGCTGGCTCCGAAAGCGGTCTGCGCGCCGTCAGGCATGGTCCTCTCTCCTCATGGCGCCGCCCCTATCTCACCGTCAGGGGCAGCGTGTTGAATCCGCGAAAACGGGCCCGACCGCCGCGTTCCGGTGCCCCGGCCGGTTCGATGACCGGGAAGCGGGCGACCAGTCTGCCGATGGCCACCCGCCCTTCCATGCGGGCGAGCGACATGCCGGCGCAGGCGTGGACCCCGGCGCCGAACGCCAGATGCCGGTTGGGCGTACGCCCGATGTCGAGCCTGTCCGGATCCGGGAACTCCGCCGGATCGCGGTTGGCGGCGCCGATCGACATGTGGATGTAGGTCCCGGCGGCGAGCGCGGTACCGCCGAGTACGGTGTCCGCGGCGGCCCGCCGGTTGCCGATCTGGTTCGAACTCTCGTAGCGCAGGAACTCCTCCACCGCGCTCGCGATCAGGGCCGGATCGGCCCGCAGCCGGCGCATCTGGTCGGGGAAGCGGAGCAGCGCCTCCACCCCGTTGCCGATCAGGTTGGTGGTGGTCTCGTGCCCGGCGTTGAGCAGGAAGATGCAGTTGTGCAGCAGTTCCGGCTCGCTCAGCGCTTCGCCGTCCTCGTCGGGGCCGATCAGCTTCGAGAGCACCTCCGCGTCGTCGTTGGAGGGATCGCGCCGGCGCCGCGCCACCAGGGTGCGCAGATAGTCCTTGAACGCCTCCACCGCCGCCGATCCGCGCGCCACCTGATCCGCCGTCGGCCGCGGTTCGAGGCCGCTCAGGATGGCGAGCGACCAGCCGCGCAGCGGCCCGCGCTCGGCCCGCGGGATGCCCAGCATGTCGCCGATCAGCTCGACCGGGAGCGCCGAGGCGAGGTCGCGGATCAGGTCGCACGACCCGCGTTCGGCAATGCGTTCCAGCATCTCGTCCACCACCGCCTCGACGCGGGGTTCCAGCGCCCGCAGCGCGCGCGGCGTGAACGCCGGCATCAGCCGTTTCCGCACCCGCGTGTGGTACGGCGCGTCGTTGAACACCAGGCTGGTCGTGTGGTGTTCGTAGAGCGGCGTCTCCCCCATCGCCGGGCGGAAATCGTCCGTCTTGTCGGAGGAGTAGCGGGCGGCGTCGTGGTAGACCGCCGATATGTCCGCATAACGGGTGAGAAAAACCGACCCGTCCGCCATCCGCTTCACCGGCGCGTGCCGCCTCAGCGCATGGTAGGTGGGAAACGGGTCGTCGAGAAAATCCTGCGTCAGACGGGAGATCTCGAACGCGTCGGCGAGATGTCTGTCGTCCACCGCTTGTCGTTCCGAAAATGGGCTGCCGGCCGCCGCGCCGGGTCCGGGGTGTCAGCCGCCGATGCCGAAGACCCGCTTGGCCGTGAGGCCGAGGATGTTGCGCTTCGCCTGCTCGTCGAGGAAGGGCAGGTCGAAGATCACGCTGGGCGCATCGAAATCCCAGTGCGGCCAGTCGGACGAGTACATCATCTGGGTCGAGGCGTTGAATGCATCGCAGGTCGCCTCCAGCAATTTGAGGTTGGTCCGCTCCAGCGGCTGCGAGGTGTAATACATTTCGCCGATATAGTCGCTCGGCAGGCGCTTCAGCGCCGGCGCCTCGGAGGAGCGCATCAGATATTCGTTGTCGAGCCGGGGCATCATGAAGGCGAGCCAGGCGACGCCGCTCTCGATCCAGACCACCGGCAGGTCGGGAAAGCGCTCCGGCAGGCCGTTCATCACCCAGTTGGCGAGGTGCACCATGTTGCACAGCGAGAACGAGATCGCATGCATGGTGAGGAACCGGTTGAGCTGGCGGACATAGCCGTCGCCGCCCCAGTTGGGCCCGGCGTGGAAGCCGAGGGCGAGGCCGCGCTCCTCGATCATCCGGTAGAGCCGCATGTAGGAATTGTGGTGCACCGGCTTGTAGCGCACCGAGGTCACCATGAAGCCGACGACGCCCTTGGCATCGCCGTAGCGTTCGACGATCTCCTCGCACGCCGGCGGGTCGCTGAAGGGCAGGTAGAGCAATGACTTGATGCGGTCGTCGGCGGCCAGGACCCGCTCGGTGACCCAGCGGTTGTAGCCCCGCGCGAGGGCGATCTCGACGTCGAGCTCCGGGTGCAGCCCGAGCGCCAGCATCGGCGTCGGGAAGGTGACCTGGTAGTCGATGCCGAAGCTCTCGATCGCCCGGCGGATCAGGCTCACGTCGCGCTGCACGCCGGGTTCGCCGGGCTCCAGCATGCCCGGCTCGTGCGGGATGCGCCCGCCGACGCTCTGGTGCGCCGGCCAGCCGCCCGCCTGCATGATGCCGGTGTTGATGTCGGCCCGGCCGTGCTCGGCGCCGCCGCGGAAATTGGCGGCGATGTCGCGGATGACGGGATCGGGAATGTACTCCACGATCTCCGGCCACGACTGGTTCTCGAAATGATGCGCATCGACGTCGATGATCAGATAGTCGTCGAAATTGCGGTCCCGCGCCTGGCGCGCGGCATGCGCGAGGACGTCGCGCGTCCCCGCATCCCGTTTCAATTCGGCCAACCGGGTCTGGCCGGCGCCCGGTTCCATCGTATCCATGATCTCGGCCTCGCGTGCGTTGCGGCTCTGAACTGTCGCGCGGACGGGCGGAAATTGCAACCGTTCCTCTCCCCCACGTCTCGCGATGATGGCAAAATTACCCCAAATTACGTCCCGTGTCAAGAAAATTTTTCACCATATGAAATTTTTCGCAGTCGAACGCTCCCGATCCCGACACTGCCCCGCACAAACCGGAACCCACCTCCGGTCTGGAACCAACCGCCCGCCTGCGCTAGCATGCGCGCGTTGGGGCTGTTGGGGTGAGCGTGCTCTGCGGCTTCGGACGTCGGGCCTTCGCGCGTAGCGCCGCTCGGTTGCCGGTTGCCGGCGGGGCTGCTAGGGTCCGGGCGCCGCCGGGTTCCCTGAACGGATGGAATGCCGCGCGCGGGCGGAGCGCGCCGTTGGCGCCTGCGCACGCCCGCCGGCTCCCCGGCACCCCCCGAGCCGCCGGAGTCCGAGCACGATGTCGAGCCAGCCGCGTTATCCCCACGACGACCTCGAATACGGCGAGACCCTCGAGGTCGCGCCCGGCATCCACTGGCTGAAGATGCCGCTGCCCTTCGACCTCGACCACATCAACCTCTACCTGATCGAGGACGGCGACGGCTGGACCGTCGTCGATACCGGCTGGAACGGCGACGACGTCAAGGGTCACTGGCTCGAGATCCTCCGGGGGCCGCTCGGCGGGCGGCCGGTGAAGCGCGCCATCGTCACCCATTTCCACCCCGACCATCTCGGCCTCGCCGGCTGGCTCGAGGAGGAGTACGGCACCGCACTGTGGATGACCTACGGGGAGTGGCTGCAGGCGCATCTGGCGTGGACGCAGGACGTCACCCACGACGTGAACGGGTGGATGGACTTCTTCCGGGTCAACGGGCTCGACGATGCGAGCGTCGATGCCTACCGCGCCGGCACCGGCAATTTCGGCCGCTGGACGGCGCCGGTGCCGATGCGGGTGCGGCGGATCTGGCACAATGCCGAGATCGACATCGGCGGGCGCACCTGGCAGGTGATCGTCGGCGGCGGGCACTCGCCCGAGCACGCCTCGCTCTACTGCGCCGACCTCAACGTGCTGATCGCGGGCGACCAGATCCTGCCGCGGATCACCACCAACATCAGCGTCTGGTTCGCCGAACCGGAGGGCGACCCGCTCCGCCATTTCATCGAGAGCTTCGACCGGTTCGGCCACCTGCCGGGGGACTGCTTCGTGCTGCCGTCGCACAACCGGCCGTTCTACGGCCTTCCCGAACGGCTGGCCTTCCTCCGCGAACACCATCGCGAGCGGCTCGACATGGCGCGCGACTACTGCACCGAACCGAAGACCGCGATCGACCTCCTGCCGGTGCTCTTCAAGCGCAGGCTCGACGGCCACCAGATCGGCTTTGCGATGGGCGAGGCGCTTTCCCATCTGCACTATCTGGTGAACGAGGGCACCCTGGTCCGCCTCGAGGACGAGGCCGACGGCAAGGTGCGCTACCTGCGGGAGGACCGATGACGCGGCCCGGCGCGACCGGCGCCTGGGAGGCCGCGGTCGGCGAGGAGCACACCGCGCACGCGCTCGGCAACGAGGGGGTGCACGTGCTGGCGACCCCGGTGGCGACGCATTTCTGCGCCCTTGCCGCGCGGCGCGCCCTCGCCGGCGGGCTGGCGGAGGGCGAGGCCGCGGTGCCGCGGCGCTGCATCGTCGCCCATCTGCGGGCGTCGCCGCGCGGCGCCAGGATCAGGGCGTTCGCCCGGGTGACGGCGGTGGAGGGGCGCGAGGTCACGCTCGCCGTCGAGGCGCAGGACGGCGAGGGGATCATCATGTCCGGCACCCATGTCTGGACTGTCGGGGACTGCGCGGCGCTCGCCGCGGGAGAGGCGGGCTAGCGGCGTGGGCAGTTTCTCGATCGGCATGACGGGCCGCTACGAGACGGTCGTCGAGGCGCGCCATCTCGGGCCGGCCAACGACTATCCCGACATCCCGTTCCTCTCCGACCCGTGGTTCACGCTGTTCTGCGAGGTCGCCGGCGACGAGGCGCTCAAGCCCGGATACGCGGCGGGCGAGGCGAGCCTCGGCGTTGCCGTCGACCTGGAGCGCCTGGCCTCGGTGCCGGCCGGCCGGCGCCTTGTTTTCCTGGCCGAGGTCGCGGCCGTCGATGGCCGGCGGATCGGCTTGACGGTCTCCGGCGAGGATGCGGGCCGCGTCTTCGTCCGCGGCACCCACGACCGCGTGGTGGTCGATCTCGACCGCTTCCTCGCACGCCTGCCCGCGCCGCGCCCCTGAGTCGCCGGCCGCCTACTTCTTGGGGATGCCGCGGTGGGCGTTCTCGCCCCAGACTTCGCGGACCCGCTTGTCGCGGCCGCAGCCGTAGCGGTAGAAGCGGTAGCGGAGCGGGTTCTTCTGATAATAGTCTTGGTGGTACTCCTCGGCCGGGTAGAACGTCTTCGCCATCAGGATCGGCGTGACCACCGGCGCGGCGAGCCCGCCCGACTTGCCGAGCGCCGCCTTCGAGGCGGCCGCCGCACGCCGCTGTTCGGGGCTGTGGAAGAAGACCGCGGTCTTGTAGCTGTGCCCGCGGTCGCAGAACTGTCCGCCGTCGTCGGTCGGATCGACGCTGTGCCAGAACACGTCGAGCAGCTTTTCGTAACTCACCCGGGCCGGGTCGTAGGTGATCCGCACCACCTCGTAATGCCCGGTGCCGCCCGCGGTCACGTCCTCGTAGGTCGGGTTTTCGAGCGTGCCGCCGGTATAGCCGGACTCGGTGGCGAGCACCCCCGGCACCTTGTCGAAGTCGGACTCGACGCACCAGAAACAGCCGCCGGCGAAGGTGGCGACGGCCTGCGCGGCGATGGCGGCGGCGGCGGTTCCCGCGAGCAGGGATGCGGAAAGCAGCAGCGCCCCGATGGTCCGTGTCATGTGCATCCGGTTGTCCTCCGTCGTTGCAGCCGGCGAGCGGCCGGAACACCGTCGCCGCCGACGGCGCCGCGCGTCAACCCCGCGCCGCGGCATCCCGCTCGGGCATTTTGCCGCAGACGCGGTTGCGGTAGACTGCGCAGAGGCACGCGGCCCGGAGCGCCGCAGACACAGCGGAGGAAGGAATGCCCAAGGTCCTGACCGAGGAGCAGATCGACTTTTTCGAGCGCGAGGGATACCTCTACCCGATCGACGGAGTCGAGAAGGATAAGTGCGACGATCTGCTGGGTGCGATGAACAGGTTCGAGGAAGACCAGGGAATCAACCCCGGCGTGTTCAAGCTCAAGGGCCATCTGTGCCTGCCCGAGACCTGGGATCTGATCCGCGAGCCGCGCATTCTCGACGCCGCCGAGGACATCATCGGGCCCAACATCCTCGCCTTCGGCTCGCGCTTCTGGGTCAAGCCGGCGGGCGACGGCTCCTTCGTCTCCTGGCACCAGGATTCGGCCTATTTCGGCTGCGACCCGCACGACATGGTGACCTGCTGGCTCGCGCTCACGCCGGCCACCAAGGAAAACGGCTGCCTCAGGGTGATGCCGCGTTCGCACCATATCGGCTACGATCACACCGAGAGTCACGAGAACGCCCCCGGCACGGCGCCCGGGGAGAAGAAGAACATGCTGGGCCGCGGCCAGACCATCGAGGGGCTCGACGAATCGGAGGCGGTGTACATGGAATTGGAGCCCGGTCAGTTCTCGATGCATACCGAGCGCACGGCGCATGCCTCGTACCCCAACAACTCGACGAAGACGCGGGTCGGCTATTCCTTCTTCCTCATTCCGCCGCACGTCCGCTCGACGCTCGAACGCCGGCCGGCGACGCTGGTCCGCGGGGTCGATGAATACAACCACTGGGACACCGACCCGGTGCCGACCGAGGATCGGCTGCCCGATCTCATCAAGATGATGCTCGCGCACAACGCCCAGTACACTGACCCGAAATTCCGGCAGCAGGCGTAGCCGGCGCCGGACGCGGGCGGGCGCCGACGGGAAACGCGGACAGGCTGCGGCCCGATGGGCAAGAGCGAATACATCTTGATCGGCGGATTGCTGTTCCTCGGCGTGGCCTCGCTGCCGCTGGTCAAGGATGTCTATCTGATCCAGGACATTGTGCTCGCGATATGCGGCGGGCTGGGCTTCCAGTAGGCGGCGTTCAGCGCCCTTCGCGGTACCAGGCGAGCATCAACGCGCCGAGGCAGAGGACGAGCACCGCGAGCGCCGGCGCGATCGGCACCTGAACGATGCTCGCCACCCGATAGTCGCGGTTGGCGACCAGCCCCATCCAGCCCGGCCCGGCCGCCGCCCGGTCCGGCCGGACGCGCCGGAACGAGGGCAGGCCGTCGGCCAGCCACTCGATCCCGCCGTCGGTCGCCTGGGCAAGCCCGGCGAGCCTGTCGGCGGTGGCGCGGGCGTCGGCGAACTCGACCGGATTCGGATTCTTCACCGCGGCAAGCGCCGTCCGCTCGCCGTCGCTCGCCCGGTAGAGGCCCGCCTCCTCGGGAACCACGGTCGCCCGCGCCCGGCCGCCGCCGTCATCCTTGAGCGCGACGCTGACGGTGTTGCCGGAGGGCGCCGTGAGTTCGACCGGAGGATGCCTGCCCGAGAGGCTGCGGCGGACGATGATGAGGCCGCCCCGGTCGGCGACGAGCCGCAGGTCGTTTTCCTCGAGGTCGGGCTCCTTCATCAGCCAGTGCGACAGGCGGCGGAGGATCTCCGAATGGGGCCCGCCGGTCTCGTAACCGCGCGCCCACAGCCAGATGTGGTCGCTCAGAAACTGGGCCACGCGCCCCTCGCCGACCCGGTCGACGATGAGCAGCGGTTGGTTCCTCTCGCCGCCGCGCATCAGGATGGTCCCGGTTCCGGGTTGCGCTTCGATCAGACGGAACCAGCGGCCCCAGCGCGAGCGCTCGCCCGCCGCGCCGACTAGGTCCGCGGTCACCGGGTGGCGTTCCCCCAGGCCGGCGACGACGGGTTTGAAACCCCGTTCGATGACGCGCCCGGTCGGTGCGGCGGGCAGGATATCGGCGAGCGGGCTCCGGTACAGGCTGAACGGCGAGGCGAAACCCGGACCGGCCACCTCCAGAACCGCGCCGCCGCCGCGAACGAAGCGGGCGATGTTGTCGAGGTAGATCGCCGGCAGGACTCCGCGCCGGCGGTATCGATCGAAGATGATGAGGTCAAAGTCCTTGAGTTTCACCTCGAAGAGCTCGCGGATCGGAAAGGCGATCAGCGAAAGTTCGCGGACCGGCGTGGCATCGAGCTTCTCCGGCGGCCTCAGGATGGTGAAATGCACCAGGTCGACCGAGGGGTCCGCCTTGAGGAAGTTGCGCCACACCCGCCCGCCGGGGTGCGGCTGTCCAGACACCAGCAGCACCCGCAGCCGCTCCCGCACGCCGGATATCTCGACCACATTGCGGTTGTTGACCGCGGTCAGTTCGCCGGGCCGGTTCTCGATGCGGAGTTCGAAGATGTTGGGGCCGGCGTGGTCGATCTCGACGGCGATCTTGCGGGCGGCGCCGACCGGGATGTCGGCCTGGCGGATCGTCTTGCCGTCGCGCGCGATCGCGAGGCGCGCGCTGCCGCCGGCGCCCCCGTCCTCCACCCGGACCTCGATCTCCGCTTCGGTCCCGACCAGGGCGAAGCCCGGCGCCTTGTCGACGAACAGAATGCGGTCGCGTTCGCCGCGCCGGCCGTTGAGCAGCACGTGGATCGGGCCGCCGAACGGCAGGGAAGCGGGCGCGCCGCCGCTGCCGGAGGGCACGTCGTGCACCTGGCCGTCGGTCAGCAGGACGACGCCGGCGATCCGTTTCCGGGAGGTGCCGGACAGGCTGCGCGCGAGCGCCTCGAACAGGTGCGTCCCTTCGCGCGCGCCGGCGGTCCCGCCGCCTTCCGGGTTGGCGCCGGCCCGCACCACGCGCAGTTCGAGGCCGTCGAAGCGCGCCAGCCGGGCGCGGATCTCCTCCAGTGCGCCGCGCGCCCGTTCGCCGCGTCCGTCGATCCGCTGGCTCGGCGAGTCATCGACCACCACGGTGACGATGTCCGACAGCGGTTCGCGCTTCTCGTCGATCAGAGACGGGTTGGCGAGCGCGATCCAGAGCACGGAGAGGGCAAGCGCCCGCCATACGAGCCCGCGCGCACGCACCCAGGCACCCGCCGCGAGCACCGCCAGCCCGAGGACGCCGACAGCGGCCAGAGGGATCCAGTCGATCAGCGGAGCGAAAGCGATGGAGGTCATTGGCCGAGCCGCTCGATGATCGCCGGCACGTGGACCTGGTCGGTCTTGTAATTGCCGGTCAGCGCGTACATCACCCAGTTGACCCCGAAACGGTAGGCCATTTCGCGCTGGATTTCGCCGTTCGGGACCACGGGGAACATCGGTGCGCCGCTGCGGTCCACGGCCCAGGCGCCGGCCCAGTCGTTGGAGCCCACGACCACGGACGAGACGCCGTCGTTGTGGCGGCCGCCGCGCCGTTCCACCCAGACCCGCCCGCCTGTCCAGCGGCCGGGGAAATCGCCCAGCAGGTAGAACGCCTTGGTCAGCACATGGTCGCGCGGCACCGGGATCAGCGCCGAGATGTCGAGCCCGCGAAGGAGGCGCTGGAGATGGGCGTTCGGCGCGGGCACGAACGCAGCCATGAATTCGCTGGGCTCGCGGGTGTCGAACAGGATCGTCCCGCCGCTCCGCAGATAGCGGTTGAGTTTCTCCAGCGCGCCGTCGGAAAGCGGCCGCTGGCGGGATGAAACGGCCCAGTAGAGCAGGGGAAAGAACGCGAGCTCGTCGCGCTCGACGTCGATGCCGAGCGGGTCGCCGGGCTCCACCGAGGTGCGCTGCCGCAGCACCCGGGAAAGCCCGCTGAGCCCCGCGTGCGCCGCATCGTCGGCCGAACGGTCGCCGGTAATCACGTAGGCAAGGCGGGTTTCCAGCGTGGCCTGCAGCGCCCGCACATCCGGCCCTCCCGGGACCGGCGAGGATGTCTGGGCGTCTGCGGGCCGTCCGCCGGCGAACACGGCGAGGGCGAGGACTGCAGCCGCGCCCGCAACCGCCCCGGTCCGGCGGAACCGCACGAGGCCGCGCATGACCAGGCCGATCGCGGTGTCGAGGATCGCCAGCAGCAGGGCGGCCAGCAACAGCCACGGCGCGAGCGAAATCACCGCGCCGTCCGCGCGGTAGCCGAGCCGGGTCACGCCCTCGGGCAGCGGGCCGAGCGCTGCAAGCGTCTCGATACCCGCCGCGAGGTTGAGCGCCTGGCGCGCGGTGTCGTTGCCGTAGTACCCGGGCGGCGACGTCGGTCCGGGCACCGGTTTCACCTCGGCGAGCGGCGAAATGGGGGCGGCCCGCGCCGGCGGATCGCCGAGCGTCCCGAACCCGTCAAGCGTCTGGAGCGGCGGCAGGCTCTTCCTCGAATCCTCGCCGATGACCCCTTGCGACAGGTCGACGATCCGCCGCAAGAGCTCGACGAAGAGGCCTGAAATCGGCAGGTTCGACCACTCCGGATCGGCGGTGACGTGGACCAGAACCAGCCAGCCCCGCCCGTTTCGCTCCGCCGTGATCAAGGGGGTTCCGTCGCCGAGGCGCGCCCAGGTCTTCTCGTTCAACTGGAGCGATGGTTCGGCCAGCACCTGGCGCCGGACGCGGATATCGCCCGGTATCTCGAGGCCGTAGAACGGGCTCGCTTCGCCGAACGGGGCAAGGCGCGCGGGCGCGGTCCAGGAGAGCGCGCCGCCGAACGCGCGTCCGCCGCTGCGCAGCTTGACCGGGAGCAGCGTGTCGGCGTTGCTGGCGAGCCGGGGGCCGGAAAAGCGTACGATCACGCCGCCGCGTTCGACCCAGGCGCCGAGCCGTTCCGCCTGTTCGCCGCTGAGCCGGCCGACATCGGCGAGGACGATAACCGAATAGGGCTTGTCGACAAGTTCGCCGATGGTGCCGCGGTCGACCTGGCTGAACGGCTCCAGTGCGCGCTGGAGATAGTGGAGTGCGCTCAGCAGCGGCTGGTCGGTGTCGGCCGTGCCGCCCGAAACGAGCCCGACCGGCCGCCGCCGCCACCGCTCGTCGAGCAGGAATGTTCCCGCCGCGGTGTTCTCGTCCTCGATCTCGATGCGGGCGATCACGTTCCTCAGGCGCCCGGGCAGCGCGATGCGCACGCCGCTCCGCCGTTCGCCTTCCCCGAATGCCACCCGCTCCCGCGCCAGCACGCGGCCGTCCTCCGCGACCGCGCGGACACGGCGTTCGGTCCGGCTCCCGCCGTCCGCACGATCGACGGCAGCCTCGATCCCGTCCCGGTCGCCGCGGATCACGCGGAGCAGCAACGGGGTTTCCGGGGCCTCGGGCGCGACCACGTCGAGGCTGCCGAGGCGTTGCAGGCGCCGCGCGAGCTCCTGCGTCCTTGCGGTCTCGAGCCCGTCCGAGAACCAGACAACATGCGGCGAGCCGTCCGCGGGGAGCGCTTCCGCGGCCGCGAGAACCGCAGCGTGGTCCGGTCCCCAGGGGACCGGCTCCACCGTGCGCAGGATTTCGCGCGCATCCTCCGCCGGCATCGGATCGGAGAAGGCGACGGGTTCGCCGCCGGCGCCCGGCGCCGTCGTCGCGATCCGCACCGCCCGGTTGTCGCGCTCCGCCTGGTCGAGGCGCTCGTTCCACGCCGCCGCCCGCTTCTGCCAGCCGCGCGCCGCCGACCAGCCGTTGTCGACGACGAGGATGAGCGGCCCGGAACCGCGCAAGCCCTCTGTCGGGTTGAGCACCGGGCCGGCCAGGGCGAGAATGACGAGGACAGCGATCAGGCTGCGCAGGACGATCAGCCAGAGGGGGGTGCGGGCGGACGATTCCTCCGGCGAGCCGAGGCCGAGAACAATGCGGATCGGCGGGAACGCGATGAGGCGGGGCGACGGCGGGGTGACGCGGAGCAGCCACCAGATCAACGGCAGGGAGAGACCCGCGAGCAAAAGCCAGGGAGCGGCGAAACCGAGCGCGCCGAGGCCCGGCACGCGATCAGACCCTCGACGGCGCGAGCGCCCCGTAGAGGGCGAGCAGCGCTGTCTGCGGCGGCCGGTCCGTGACGTGTACGGCGAAGGTCCAGCCGAGCAAGCGTGCGAGCCCTTCCAGGCTCTCGCGGTGCCGGCGCAGCGCCGCTTCGTAGTCCTCGCGGATGCTGCCGACGCGGCCGATCACGATGTCGCCTTCCCTCTCCATCCCCTCGAACCGGATGCGCCCGTCATAGGGAAGCGACAGTTCGGCCGGGTCCAGCACCTGCACCAGGTGGCCGGTGACGCCCATGGACGCGAACCCGCGGACGGTTTCCTCGATCTCCGCGACGGGTGAGAGCATGTCGCCGACGAGCACCACTCGGGCGTAGCGGCGCAGCGGCTCGAGCGGCGGCAGGCTGCGCTCTTCCCGCGACCCCGACACCAGGTGTTCGGCAAACCGTTCGAGGGCGGCGCGGCCGTTGTCCGGAGTCGCGCCGGAGCCCAGGAAGGCGACCTGTTCGCCGCCGCGGACGAGAAGGATCGCCGCGGCCAGAGCCAGCACCGCGGCGCGGTGCAGCTTGTCGGGCCAGTCCCCGCCCGAACGGAAATGCATCGAGGGCGAGCCGTCGCTCCAGATCCAGACGCTCTGGGCGGCTTCCCACTCGGTCTCGCGCACATAGGCGAAACGCGACTTCGCCGTCTGCCGCCAGTCGATGGATTGCGCCGCATCGCCCGGCTGATACTGGCGAAACTGCCAGAAGGTATCTCCCTGGCCGACCCGCCGCCGGCCGTGGATGCCGGGGATCACCGACGATGCGATCCGGTCGGCCTCGACCATCAGGTCGGGGATCGGGGCGGCCGCCTCTTCGGCGCCGCGGCGGAGTACCCTTCGGGCGCGGTTCGCCTCGATGTCGAAGCTCTCTAGCCGAGGGGTTCGCACAGTCTTGCAATGATGTCGTCGACGGTGATCCCGTCGGCGCGGGCGGCGAAGGTGACCGCCATGCGGTGGCGCAACACCGGGGGGGCGAGGGCGAGAACATCGTCGAGGGACGGCGCCAGACGGCCGTCCAGCAAGGCGCGTGCGCGGCTCGCCAGCATCAGCGCCTGGCTCGCGCGCGGGCCGGGCCCCCAGGCGACCTGGCGCTGCAACTCGGGCGAATCGGCGGTATCGGGCCGGCCGCGCCGGACCAGATCGAGTATCGCGCTGACCACCGATTCGCCGACCGGGATCGCACGCACCAGCCTCTGCGCCGCGCGCAGCTCCTCGCCGGTGAGCACCCGTTCCGCCGTTTCCGCCGCCGCGCCGGTGGTTGCGATCAGCATCCGGCGCTCCGCATCGAGATCCGGGTAGGCGATGTCGATCTGCAGCAGGAAGCGGTCGAGCTGCGCCTCGGGCAGGGGATAGGTGCCCTCCTGTTCGAGAGGATTCTGCGTCGCCAGGACATGGAACGGCTGCGGCAGCGGATGGTAACGGCCGGCAACCGAAACCCGGTGTTCCTGCATCGCCTGCAGCAGTGCCGACTGGGTGCGCGGGCTCGCGCGGTTGATCTCGTCGGCCATCAGGAGCTGGGCGAACACCGGCCCCTGGATGAAGCGGAACGCGCGCCGCCCGGTCTCGCTCTCCTCCATCACCTCGGAGCCGAGAATATCCGCCGGCATCAGGTCGGGGGTAAACTGGACCCGCTTGTCGTCGAGCCCGAGAACCGTGCCCAGCGTTTCCACCAGCCGGGTCTTGCCGAGCCCGGGAAAGCCGATGAGCAGGGCGTGACCGCCGGCGAGAAGGGTGATAAGGGTTTGTTCGACGACCTGTTCCTGTCCGAAGATCACCCGGCCTATGCGGTCGCGGACCATCGCCATCCGGTGGCCGAGCGCCTCGATCTCGGTCGCCGTCGGCGCGCCGCTCCCGATGACAGGGCGGTCCAGGACGGGGCTTTCTGTAGACGCGTTCGACACGGGCACCTCACCAGGAGCAGACGCAGCCGATGTTCGAGTCCGATCTTCGCCGCCTGTCGCAAGCGCTTCGGCCGGGTCCGGCGGCCGACGCCCGGACTTCCGCCGGCCAGCAATTCTGCGGCGATATCGACATGCGGATCGCCCGCGACGGCACTTGGTTCTATCACGGCTCGCCGATTGGCCGCAAACCTCTCGTCAAGCTGTTCGCCAGCGTTCTCCGGCGGGACGGCGAAGGCGACTACTGGCTCGAGACACCGTTCGAGAAATGCCGGATCGCGGTCGACGACGCCCCGTTCACCGCGGTGGAAATGTCCACCGAGGGCGCCGGGAAGAACCGGCGCATCCTCTTCCGCACCAACATCGACGAAACCGTGACGGCGGATGCGTCCCATCCGATCCGGGTGCAGACCGACGTGGAAAGCGGTGCGCCCGCACCCTATGTATGCGTGCGGGACGGACTCGATGCGCTGATCGTCCGTTCGGTGTTCTACGATCTCGTGGAGCTCGGCGAGGAGGCGGAAGGCCCGGGCGGCACGGTGATCGGTGTCTGGAGCGGCGGTGCGTTCTTCCCGCTCGGACATGCCGGGGAATAGGGGAGCAACGGCGGTGCGGGTCACGAGCCCGGAAGCGATACGGGCGACGTTCGGCGGTCTGCACTGCGCGGCCGGCGCCTGCGGCGAGGCGCCGGACCGGCCGGATGCCGAGGACTGCGGCAGCGCGCTGACGTCCGCCGCCGTTCTGGTGCCCATCGTTCGCCGGGACGGCGGCCCCACTGTGCTGTTCACCCGCCGGACCGAGCATCTGAAGGCCCATTCCGGCCAGATCGCCTTTCCCGGCGGGCGAACCGAGGATCGGGACAGAACGCCGGAGGCGACGGCGCTGCGCGAGGCCAACGAGGAGATCGGTCTCGCGCACGGCGATGTCGAGGTGCTGGGGCGGCTCGGCGTGCACGAGACCGGCACCGGCTACCGCGTGGTCCCTGTGGTCGGCATGATCGCTCCGCCGCTGTCTCTGGTCCCCGACGAGAACGAGGTCGCGGAGATTTTCGAAGCGCCGCTCGCCTTCCTGATCGACCCGGCGAACCGCCGGCTGGAAACCATGGTTCGCGACAACGTGGCGCGCCGCTTCTACGCGATTCCCTACGGCGCGTATTTCATATGGGGGCTGACGGCGCGCATCCTCGTCAATCTCGGGGAGGTATTGGAGCGGCGATGACACGTATCCTTCTCACCTATGTGCTGCCGCTCATCCTGCCGGCGCTGGTGTGGTATCTGTGGCACCAGTTCCGGCCGCGGCGCGCCGGACAGATCGAGGCGAAGACGGGCTGGTCTGCGGCGCCCTGGCCTCAGCTCAGCGTCGCCGGGCTGGTGCTTCTCGCCGCCACGCTCGGCGCCTACGCGGTTCTGGTCGGCGGGGAGCCCGGCGAAGTCTACAAACCCGCCCGGATGGTCGACGGCGAAATCGTGCCGGGCCGTCACGCCGGACCAGAAGAAGGCAACTGAGCGGCGGGTCCGTTGGAACCGGCGGGGCGCATCGAACCCAGGCCCTGGATGACGAACGGTGCGGCGCGGGCCGTGCTCGCCCGCCTCGCGTCGGATGGCTGGACGGCGCGTTTCGTCGGCGGTTGCGTGCGCGATACGGTCGCCGGCCGCACCGTCAAAGACGTCGATATCGCAACCGACGCGCCGCCCGGTCGGGTGATGGCGCTGCTCGAGGGGCGCGGCATGCGGGCGGTTCCGACCGGCCTCGCCCACGGTACGGTCACCGCGGTGGCGGGCGGAGCGGTGTTCGAGATCACCACGCTCAGACGCGATGTGGAGACCGACGGGCGCCGCGCAGTGGTCGCCTTCACCGACGACTGGTCGGGCGATGCCGCACGCCGCGATTTTACCATCAATGCGCTCTATCTCGACGGCGACGGAACGCTGTACGACCCGACCGGTGGACGCGCCGACCTCGCCGCGGGCCGGGTGCGTTTTATCGGTGCGGCGAACGACCGTCTGGCGGAGGACGTGTTGCGGCTTCTCCGCTTCTTCCGTTTCCATGCGCGGTATGGAACCGGCGCGCCCGATGCGGCGGCGATGGCGGCCTGCCGGGCATACGCGCCCCGCCTTGCCGGCCTCTCCGGCGAACGGATCTGGGCGGAAATCCGCCGCATCCTGTGCGCTCGCGATCCCGGCCAGGCCCTGCGGCTGATGGACGAGGCGGGGGCGCGCGCCGCGGTCTTGGCCGAGGCGCACCTGTTCGACCGGCTCGACCGGGCGGTCGAGATCGAGCGGGAACTGGGCCTCGTTCCCTCCGCGGTGCGCCGCCTCGCCGCCGCTCTGCCCGCGGAGGGACTCGACATCGACGGCCTCGCCCGGAGACTGCGTTTCTCCCGCGCCGCGGCGGCCCGGTTGCGCAACGCGGTTGCGGCGGCGGCGGAACTCATCGCGGCGCCCGGCGCCGCTCCGGCGCGCCGCTGGCTCTATCGCCGGGGCGAGGAAACGTCCGGCGACGCTCTCGCCGTCGCCCTGGCCGATTGCCGCGTCATGGGAAGGGACGAGGCCGCATTCGACGCGTTCGGACCCGCGCTTGCCGACTGGACGCGCCCGGTCTTCCCGATCGGCGGCGGGGACGCAGTCGCTCTCGGCGCCGCACCGGGCCCATCGGTCGGCCGGGCGCTGGGCGAAGTGGAGGAATGGTGGATCGACCAAGGGTTCGCACCCGACCGGGAAGCCTGCCTCGACCGTCTCGCCGCAGCGTTTGCGGGGATGGCATGATCGGGGCGGCAGGGCGGCCATAGGAGAGTCAAACGATGCAGACTGCGTTCGATCTTGTCTGGTTGTCGGCCGAACGGACTCCCGACCGGACTGCGATCGTCGACGACATGTCCGGGCGGTCTCTCGATTGCCGGGCCTTGATCGAGGAGGTGGAGACTGTAGCCGCCGGCCTCGCCGAACGGGGCATCGGCGCCCTCAGCCGGGTGGCGACGGCGCTGCCCGGCGCCTTCGATCACTGCATCGTTCTGCTGGCGCTGCAGCGCCTCGGCGCGGTGCCGATGCTCCTCAATCATCGGCTGAAACCGGGCGAGATCGCAACGCTTCTCGCCGAGGGCGGCGCGCAAGCTGCGGTCGTCGAACCCGACGAAGCGCTTGTCCGCGCCGTAGCCGACAGCCTGCCCGGCGGGGCGCCGATCCTCGCGGTCGGCGGTGCCGCGGGCGCGGCGGCGGATTACGGCGACTGCCGCGGCGATCCGTCGAGGCTGACTCCGCCGCCCCGTCCGGACCGCGAAGATCCCGCGTTCGTCTTCTATACCTCGGGCACGACCGGGCTGCCCAAGGGGGTGGTGCTGGCCCACCGGACGACCGAGCATCGGATTCTCTGGCTGGCGACGCAGGCGGGCCTGCGTTACGGGGCCCACAACCGGACGCTCGGCTTCATGCCGCTCAGTCACGCCATCGGGTTCTACGGCGTGTTTCTGGTCACGCTTGCCTTCGGCGGCGTCTACTACGTCATGTCGCGATTCGATCCGGCCCGGGCCGTCGACATGATCGAACGGCATGCGATCACCTACATGTTCGCGATCCCGACGCTTTACCACGCCATGGTCCGCGCACCGAATTACGACGCGGGAAGGATGCGGTCCCTGGAACTGGTCCTCTACGGCGGAGCGACGATCGATCCCGAACTGATCCGCCATATGGGCCGGGCGTGGCCGGCCGCCATCCGCCATATCTACGGCACCACCGAAACGATGTGTTCGCTCTACAACCCGGATCCTGTCGATCGGCCTGCCTCGCTTCGGCCGGGGTTCTATTCGCGGACGCGGGTCGTCCGGGTAGGCGGCGGGCCGGAGGACACCGTCGGTCCCGGAGGGGAAGGCGAACTGGTGATCGACGCCAGCGCGGACGCGACGTTCTCCGGATACCTCAACCGTCCCGACGCGACGGCGGAGAAGGTGCGCGGCGGTTGGTACTATTCCGGCGATATCGTCGAGGTCGAGCCCGGCGGTGATCTGACGCTGCGCGGCCGTGTCGACGACGTCATTCGTTCGGGCGGCGAGAACATCCACCCCGAGGAGGTCGAAGCGGCGGTCGCTTCCCATCCCGGCGTCGCCGCGTGCAGCGTTATCGGGTTGCCCGATCCCCACTGGGGCCAGATCGTGGTCGCCTGCATCGTCGCGGCCGGAGAGACCGCCGACGCCGGAGATCTCGATGCCCATTGCCGCGCGGGCAGCCTCGCCGGCTTCAAGCGGCCGAAGGGGTATTTTTTCGTCGACGACCTGCCGCGCAACGCCGCCAACAAGGTTCTGCGCCGCCAACTCCGCGAGTCCGCGGTCGAGGAGGCGGAAAAGGGCGGCGCCCGCTACGTCCTGCTCGGCGACGGGTAGGAGCGCGGCGGTACCCGCATCTTCAGTTTGCAAGTATCGCTGTCCGGCCTATCATCCTCGCTGCGGCATGCTCGAGAAGGGTCTAACGCGATGGCGGCGCCCAGACGGCCGAATCCGGACAGGATCGTGGATGCGGCGCTCGCGCTGGCTGCGGTTCGCCCATGGCGGGAGGTCTCGCTCGCCGACATCGCCGGCGAGGCGGGGGTTCGTCTCGACCAGCTTCACGCGCTGTTCCGCAGCAAGGCCGCCATTCTCGATGCATTTGCCGCGCGCATCGATGCACAGGTTATTCGCGGGACCGATGAGGAGGCCGCCGCCGAACCGGTGCGCGACCGCCTGTTCGACGTGCTGGCGCGGCGCTTCGAGGCGCTCCAGCCGCACCGCACCGCGCTCGCCTCGATCTTCTGCGAGGCGCTTGCCGTGCCGCCGTCCGGGATTTCGGGAGGGCGGCGCCTGCTATGCTCGATGATCTGGTCGCTCGAGGCCGCCGGTGTGAGCGGAGCCGGCCTGTTCGGGCTGGCCAGGGCCAAGGGTCTGGCGGCGATCTTCCTGTCCAGCCTGTTGGTCTTCCTGCGCGACGATTCGCCGGATATGGCCAAGACGATGGCGCATCTCGACCGCGGCCTCGCCCGCGCCGACCGGTTCATGGCGTGGGTCCAGGCGCGGAGGGCGGTGCGGGCGTAGTCAGACCGGCACGCGCAGACGCGCCCGGACGCCGCCCGCGGGCGCCGTCTCGATCCTGATGTCGCCGCCGTGGCCGCGAATCACATCGCGCGCAATGGTCAGGCCGAGCCCCGTCCCGCCGGTGGTTGTGTTGCGCGATCCTTCCACCCGGTAGAACGGTTTGAACACATCCTCGCGGGCGCTCTCCGGGATCCCGGGACCGTCGTCGTCGACGATGATCTCGATGGTGTCACGCGTGCGCGCCGCGCTGACGGAGATGCGGTCGGCGTGGCGGACCGCGTTCGAGAGCACGTTGCTCAGGCAGCGGCGGAAGGCGTTGGGCCGAACCGGGATGACGAGCCCGGTCTCCGCGCTGTAGTCCACGTCGGCTCCGTTTCGCCGTGCACCCGAGACGACATCGTCGAGGATCGGCGCCACGTCGGCGTTGACGACGGCCTCCGTTCCCTCGCCGGCGGCGAAGGCGAGGTATTCCTCGAGCAGGTATTCCATCTCGCCGATGTCGGACTTCAGGTCGGCGATATGCTTGTCGTCGCCCAGCATGGCGAGCTGCAGCTTCATCCGGGTCAACGGTGTGCGCAGGTCGTGCGACACGCCGGCGAGCATCTCGGTCCGCTGGCCCACCATACGCCCGATCCGGGCGCGCATCAGATTGAACGCCGTGGTGAGAATGCGGATCTCCGCCGCGCCTGCGGGGGCGATGTCGGGCACATCGCGGCCCTTGCCGAAGTCTTCGACCGCCCGGGCGAGCCGTCGTACCGGCCGCATCTGGTTGCGCATGAAGACCGCTGCCACCGCGATCATGCAGAGGGATGTGACGATCAGCCAGGCGATGAAAAAGTATGGGGTGCCGGTATACATCCGCCATTTCCTGGCGGACACGTCGAGCACCCCGTCGGCGAGCTGCACCCTGATGCGCATTCGGTCGCCGTAGCCTTCCGTCTCCATGTGGTAGGGCCGTCGGACGTGGGCTTCCAGCGCCTGGGACAACCGCAGGTTCTCGATGCCGCCGCGGATTTGGGGGGCTTTTTCCGGCAGGGTGGCGCCGGGGACGAAGGTCGCTGACAGCATCGCATTTTCTGCGATGCCGAGGACTGTCCTGCGGTCCTCGGCGGCGGTAAAGGCGTGCATCCCGTCGATCGTCATGGCGATCTCGCTGGCGATGCCGAAGGCGAGACGACGGGTAACGATGTTCCAGTGCCGGTCGAAGAACACCCAGGTCGCCACCGCCTGCACCACGATGATCGGCACGACCAGGATCAGCACCGACCGCTGGATCAGGCTTCTTGGCGCCAGCCGCTCCAGGAAGCCGAACATCGCGGTCAGTCGGGCCACAGCACGTAACCTTCGCCCCGGACCGTTTGCAGATAGCGCGGGAAACGCGGGTCGGGTTCGATCTTGCGGCGCAGCCGGGTGATCTGCACGTCGACGGTGCGCGGGCTGCCCGCGATCCCGTTCTTCTCGATCAGGTCGTTGCGCGAGAACGTCACGCCGGGCTGCTGCGCAAGCGTCCGGAGCAGCCTGCTCTCGGCCGTCGTGAGGTGGATGACGCGGTCGCGCCGGGTGAGCGCCGAGCGTTCCACATCGAAGCTGTGGTCGCCCAACCGCACCGTCGCCGACGGGACCGGTGCGGGCGCGCGTCTGAGAAGATTGGACAGGCGAAGCACGAGTTCGCGGGGTTCGAACGGCTTGGCGAGATAGTCGTCCGCCCCCCGTTCGAGGCCGGTAATCCGATCCTGCGGCTCGTCGCGGGCGGTCAGCATCAGTATGGGTGTGTCGGAGACCGTCCTCAGCCAGGCGGTGAACGAGAACCCGTCCTCGCCCGGCATCATCACGTCGAGGACGATGAGATCGAAGGCGATGCCCGCGAGCCTCGAGCGCGCGTCCGCCGCGCTGCGCGCCGCGGTCACCCGGTAGCCGTTTTCGATCAGGTACTGCTTGAGCAGATCGCGCAGCCTGTCGTCGTCGTCGACGACAAGGACATGCGGGATGTAGCCGGTCATGCGGTTTTCCGGCGCGGCGACAGGGGTACCCTCATGGCCCGAGCGCCGGGACATCGGCTGCCATCCCGTCGAACAGCGCCAGCATCCGGGCGCGCCACTCATGGACGGGGTCGTCCGGCTCGATGATGCGGCAGGTGCCGACGATGCGGACCCACTGGCAGGTGCCCATCAGGATGTAGTCGGCGTAGCCCGGCGCATCGCCGGCGATGAAGGGCTGATCGGCGAGCAGGGCGCGGACCGGCGCCAAGGCGTCCCGCGCCGCCGGCAGGCGCTCGCCGCGGGCGGCGTGAAGCGCATCGATCGTGGTGCCGAACCGCTTCTCGCGGGTCTCGAGGAAGTATGGCCGGTCCGCCGCGTCGATGTTGTCGTAGACGTCCTTCACCACCAGAAGGATGAACCGCGGGTTGACCGTAAGGTCGGCCCAGGAGTTGAAAAAGCGTGCCATGGCCCGCTCCGTGCCGCTCGCGAACAGGGGCGGACGGTCGGGATAGGCCTCGTCGAGGTAGCACGCGATGGTCCATGAGTCGTGGACCACCGCGCCGCCGTCGCGGATCACCGGTACTCGCTCTTGGCCGCTGAAGGCAATCTTCTGCTTGTCGGTGAAACGCACCGGGACGGTCTCGAACCGGAGCCCCTTGTGGGCGAGGGCGAACCGGGTGCGCCAGCAATAGGGGCTGAACCGCAGATCGTCCCTGCCGACGAGTTCGTAGAGCATGATCGACATGAGGGTTTCCATTTGTGGGTCCGGCTACCATGCCATAACGCGGTGCGATGACAAGCCCTGCGCAACCGACAGCGCTGCCGAAGGACGGTCGATCCGGTCGGGCCAGAGGGGCGGCCGCGGGATCGGATTGACGCCGCGCCGGGGTCTTTACTAACTTCCGGGCTCGCTTCGCGGCCAAGACGGCCCGTTCGTTCGGAGCCCGCGCCGCCGTCGGCGTACAACAGGAACTGGACAGATCATGACACCGCCGGCCCCGCCGAGCGTTCGACCGTCCCGCCCGTTCTTTTCCTCCGGCCCCTGCGCCAAGCGGCCGGGATGGACGGTGGACGCGTTGTCGGCCGCCCTCGTCGGCCGTTCGCACCGCTCCGCCCCCGGGAAGGTACGGCTGGCGGAAGCGATCGACCGGTCGCGCCGCATTCTCGGGCTGCCGGAGGATTACCGGCTCGGCATCGTTCCGGCCTCCGACACCGGTGCGGTCGAAATGGCGCTCTGGTCCCTGCTCGGTCCGCGCGGCGTCGATGTCCTGGTCTGGGAGAGCTTCGGTGCGGGCTGGGCGAACGACGTGGTCGACCATCTCGGCATCGCCGACACCCGCGTGCTGTCGGCGGACTACGGCGCCCTGCCGGACCTGTCGGCGGTGGATTTCTCCCGCGATGTCGTCTTCGCGTGGAACGGCACCACGTCGGGCGTGCGCGTTCCCGACGGCGGCTGGATCGATCCCGGCCGGGCCGGACTCACGATCTGCGACGCCACCTCGGCGGTCTTCGCGCTCGACCTGCCGTGGGACCGGCTCGACGTGATCACCTGGTCCTGGCAGAAGGTGATGGGCGGCGAGGGGGCGCACGGCATGATCGCGCTCGGCCCGCGCGCGGTGGAGCGGCTGGAGAGCTACGCGCCGCCCTGGCCGGTGCCCAAGATATTCCGGCTTGCCGCGAAGGGCGCGTTGATCGAGGGAATATTCCGCGGCGACACCATCAACACGCCCTCCATGCTTTGCGTCGAGGACGCGATCGACGGTCTCAGGTGGGCCGAGGAGATCGGCGGCCTCCCGGCGCTGACCGGCCGGACCGCGGCCAATATGGCGGCGATCGAAGGGTGGGTTTCGTCGGCGCCGTGGGTCGACTTCCTCGCGTCGCCGCCGGAAACCCGATCGCCCACCTCGGTCTGCCTGAAGATCGTCGACCCGTGGTTCGAGCGCCTCGACGATGCGAGAAAGGCTGCCGTTCCGAAGCGGATCGACTCCATGCTTGCGGACGAGGGCGTGGCCTACGACATAAACGGTTATCGCTCGGCACCGCCGGGGCTCCGCCTGTGGGCCGGGGCGACCGTCGAGCGGGCCGATCTCGAGGCGCTCTTCCCGTGGCTGGACTGGGCCTATTCCCTGGCCCGGCAGGACATGTCGGGCGCGGCCTGAGAGGAGTCTTCGATGAACCGCGTACTCATCTCGGACAGGCTCAGCGAGCAGGCGGTCGACATTTTCCGGGGGCGGGGTATCGAGGTCGATTTCGAACCCGGCCTCGCGGCAGACGCCCTGCTCGAGCGGATCGGCGCCTATGACGGTCTTGCCGTCCGCTCCGCCACCAAGGTGACCGCCGGGGTCATCGAGGCGGGAGAAAAGCTGAGGGTGATCGGCCGCGCCGGGATCGGCGTCGACAATATCGACGTCCAGGCCGCCAGCGCCCGGGGCGTCATCGTCATGAACACGCCCTTCGGCAATGCGGTGACCACCGGCGAGCACGCCATCGCGATGATGTTCGCGCTGGCCCGCCAGATTCCGGCGGCCGACCGGGAGACCCAGAACGGCGCGTGGAACCGCGCGAAATTTCTCGGCACCGAACTCACCGGCAAGACGCTTGGTATCGTCGGCTGCGGCAATGTCGGTGCGGTGGTCGCGGACCGCGCGCTGGGACTCAAGATGAAGGTGCTGGTCTACGATCCCTATCTTTCCGCCGACCGTGCGGAGGAGCTTCGCGTCTCCAAAGTCGAGCTCGACGCTCTGCTCGAAAACGCCGACGTCATCAGCCTGCATACGCCGCTGACCGAGCAGACGCGCGGCCTCATCGACGCCGCCGCCGTCGCCAGGACCAAGCCCGGGGTGCGCATCGTCAACTGCGCCCGCGGCGAGCTCATGGACGCCGACGCGCTTGCCGAAGCCCTGTCTTCCGGCCATGTCGGAGGGGTGGCGGTCGACGTCTACCCCGCCGAACCGCCCGGCGACTATCCGCTGTTCGGAAAGGAGGGGGTGGTCGCGACGCCTCATCTTGGCGCTTCGACCGCCGAGGCGCAGGAAAAAGTCGCAGTCCAGATCGCCGAACAGATGTCCGACTATCTGCTCGACGGCGCGGTTCTCCATGCCGTCAACATGCCGTCCCTGAGCGGCGAGGAATCCGCCCGCCTCGCACCATTCATGGAACTCGGCCGCCAGATCGGCAGTCTCGCCGGGCAGGTCGCGGAGACCGGCTTCCGCAGGGTGATCGTGGAGTACGAGGGCGAAGCTGCGGAACTCAACCACCGACCCATTACGGCGGCGCTGATCGAGGGGCTGCTCGCGCCCTTCGTCGATACGGTCAACATCGTCAACGCGCCGATCGTTGCGCGCGAGCGGGGTATCCACGTCACGGAGACCACGCATGGCGGGCGGTCCGACTATCCGTCGCTCATCCGGCTGACGGTGACCACGGAACGGGCGACGCGCACGACCGCGGGCACGCTGTTCTCCAACCGGATGCCGCGCATCGTCGAACTCGACGGCATTCCGCTCGAAGCCTCGCTGGGCAAGAACATGCTGTACACCGTGAACCGGGACCAGCCCGGGTTTGTCGGCCGGCTCGGTTCCGCCCTCGGCGATGCCGGGGTAAACATCGCCACCTTCCATCTCGGCCGGGCGGGTCCGAGGGAGCACGCGGTCAGCCTGATCTCGGTCGATGGAGCGATACCGCAAACCGTCCTCGAGACCGTGCGGGCGTTGCCCGGCGTCGTGAGGGCGCGGGCGCTCAGTTTCTGAAGAGGCGCGGGGAATGAACGAGGGAGACCTCCGGGCGCTCCTGCCCACCGGGCTGCGCGATGTGCTGCCGCCTGCGGCGGCGCAGGAGGCAAGCGCGGTCGAGCGGCTGATCGGCCTGTTCGAACTCAACGGCTACGAGCGCGTCAAGGCGCCGCTGGTCGAGTTCGAGGAAGGGCTGCTGAGCGGGGCGGGGGCCGCGACGGCGTCGGAGACCTTCCGGCTCATGGATCCGGTCTCCCAGCGCATGATGGGGGTGCGCGCCGACATCACGCCGCAGATCGCGCGCATCGCGGCCAGCCGTCTTGGGGATGCACCGCGGCCGCTCCGCCTGTGCTACGCCGGGGATGTGCTCCGGATCAACGGCACCCATCTCCGGCCCGAGCGCCAGTTCGCCCAGGTCGGGATGGAATTGATCGGCTCCGACGCTCCGCGCGCCGATGCCGAGATCGTAGTGCTGGCCGCCGAGGCGCTGACGCTGGCCGGCGTCGCCGACATCACGGTCGATCTGACCGTGCCGCCGCTCGCGCCCGCGGTTTGCGCCGCGCACGGGCGCTCCCTGGAGGACGACGCCGGGCTGCGCGAGGCGATCGACCACAAGGACGCGGCGGCGCTCGTCGATCTCGGGGGCGATCTCGCGCAGACGCTGTGCGCCATGCTGGCGGCGGCCGGCCCGGCGGAGCGCTGCGTCGCGGCGCTCGTCGATCTCGATCTGCCGCCCGAGCCCGCCGAGGCGTGCCGGCGGCTCGGGGAGGTCATCTCGGCAATCCGGGCGGGCGCGCCCGACCTCAGGCTCACCGCGGATCCGCTCGAAAACCGCGGCTTCGAGTATCACACCGGAATCTGTTTCACGATCTTTCCCGCCGGCGTTCGCGGCGAACTCGCGAGCGGCGGCCGCTATGTCACGGGCGTCAACGGGCAGGGAGAAGGCGGGGAAGCGGGAACCGGCATCACGCTCTACGTCGATACCATCCTGCGCTCGCTTCCGTCCCCCGCAACGATGCGGCGGGTCTTCCTGCCCATCGGCACCGCGCCCGAGGTTGGGCGGGCGCTGCGAGCGGAAGGCTGGATCACCGTGGCAGGACTCCGGCCCGCGCAACCGCCGGAACGGGAGGCGGTGCGGCTGGGCTGCACGCATTACTGCCACGCCGGCAAGATTCTCGCAGCGGAGTGGGCGGGCCTCTAATAATGGCAAACGTCGTGGTTGTCGGAGCCCAGTGGGGCGACGAGGGCAAGGGCAAGATCGTCGATTGGCTGTCCGAACGCGCCGATGTCGTGGTGCGGTTCCAGGGCGGGCACAATGCGGGGCATACGCTGGTCATCGACGGCAAGACCTACAAGCTCAGCCTGCTTCCGTCCGGCGTCGTGCGCCCGGGCAAGCTGTCGATGATCGGAAGCGGTGTCGTGGTCGATCCGTGGGCGCTGCTGGACGAGATCGACGAGGTCCGCGCTATGGGCGTCGCGATCACGCCGGAACATTTTTGCGTCGCCGACAATGCCTGCCTGATCCTGCCTCTTCATTCGAGGGTCGATCATGCGCGCGAAGCGGCGCGGGGGAGCGCACGCATCGGCACCACCGGACGGGGGATCGGACCGGCTTACGAGGACAAGGTCGGACGGCGGGCGATCAGGCTGTGCGACCTTGCCGACGAGGACGAGCTGGAAGCCCGCGTCGACCATCTTCTCGATCACCACAACGCGCTCCTCCGCGGCCTCGGGGCGGACACATTCGAGCGCGGCGATCTGATCGACCGGCTGCGTGCAGTCGCGCCGCGGATCCTGCCCTTCGCGGTTCCCGTCTGGCACCGGCTCGACGAGGCGCGGGGGCAGGGGCGGCGCATCCTGTTCGAGGGAGCGCAGGGCGCGATGCTCGATGTCGATCACGGCACCTATCCCTACGTGACGTCCTCCAACACGCTGGCCGGGCAGGCCGCGGCCGGCAGCGGCCTCGGGCCGCGCTCGATCGACTATGTGCTCGGCATCACCAAGGCCTACACGACCCGGGTGGGAAGCGGTCCGTTCCCGACCGAACTGGACGACGAGATCGGACAGACGCTCGGCGAGCGGGGGCACGAGTTCGGCACCGTGACAGGGCGCAAACGGCGCTGCGGCTGGTTCGACGCGGTGATGGTGCGCCAGGCGATCAAGATCGGCGGCATCGACGGTATCGCGCTGACCAAGCTCGACGTTCTCGATACGCTGGAGACGCTGCAAATCTGCGTCGGCTACGAAACCGGGTCCGGGCGGATCGAGCGGTTTCCGGCCTCCGCGCGGGAGCAGGCGGCCGTGCGGCCGGTCTACGAGACGGTGCCCGGGTGGTCGGACAGCACCCGCGGGGCGCGGCGCTGGGCCGATCTGCCGGCGAGCGCGGTCAAGTACATCCGCCGAATCGAGGAACTCATCGAAGCGCCGGTGGCCTTGCTCTCGACCAGCCCGGAGCGCGAGGACACGGTGACGGTGCGCGACCCCTTCGCCATCTGAGCCCGATGCTTGCGGCGGTCAGTCGGCGCCCGCCGGGGCGCGCTCCTGTTCGACGACGGCTGCACGCATCGCCTTCTGGATCTTCTCGAAGGCGCGCACCTCGATCTGCCGCACCCGTTCCCGCGATACCCCGAACTCCCGGCTCAGCTCCTCGAGGGTGAGGGGGTTTTCCGCCAGCCGGCGCATGGTGAGGATGCGCTTCTCGCGCTGATTGAGGGTGTCCATCGCGCTCCGCAGCAGGGTGCGGCGCCGCTCGAGTTCCTCCGCCTCGGCGAGCCGCGTTTCCTGGGACTCCGTTTCGTCGACCAGCCAGTCCATCCACTCGCCGTCGCTGTCGGCGCGCAGCGGCGCGTTGAGCGAGTTGTCGGGCGCCGCCATCCGGCGGTTCATCTGCACGACCTCGTCCTCAGAAACGTTGAGCCGCGTCGCGATGGCCGACACGTTTTCGGGGTGGAGGTCGCCGTCCTCGATCGCCTTTATTTCGCCCTTGATACGGCGCAGGTTGAAGAACAGCTTTTTCTGGGCGGCCGTGGTGCCGATCTTCACCAGCGACCAGGAGTGCAGGATGTACTCCTGGATCGCCGCGCGGATCCACCACATGGCGTAGGTCGCAAGCCGGAAGCCGCGGTCGGGGTCGAACCGCTTGACCGCCTGCATCATGCCGACATTGCCTTCGGAGATCAGTTCGCCCATCGGCAGGCCGTAGCCGCGGTAGCCCGATGCGATCTTGGCGACCAGCCTGAGGTGGCTCGTCACCAGCCTGTGCGCCGCCTCCGTGTCGCCGTGTTCGCGCCACCGCTTGGCCAGCATGAATTCCTCATCCGGCTCGAGCAGGGGAAACTTGCGGATGTCCTGGAGATAGCGCGACAGATTGCTGTCGGGGTCGAGCTGCGGCACTGCCGGGACGTTTGTCGCGGGCGCTGCCATTGCTCCAGCCATCGGCCGATCCTCCCGGGAGCTCTTGTCGGTCATGCCGCCTCCGATCGCGGGGCGGCCGCGGCCGGCCGCGGCCGGCCGGTGCAAAGCCGTCCGGCAATGAGATGGTGATCGCGCGGCCATTTACAAGAGGTCCTCCAGAACTGTCTCCAGAGCCTTGAGTTCATGCGGCAATTCGGACTCGAAAACAAGGTCCTCGCCGTTTCCGGGATGGCGGAACCCGAGCCGGTGGGCGTGCAGCGCATGGCGGCCGAGAGAGGTCACCGCGTCCGCCCCCCGCTCGCCCACCGACCTCCGGCGCGCTGCGGTCAGCCCGCCGCCATACGTCGTGTCGCCCAGCACGGGATGGCCGCGGGCCGCGAGATGAACGCGGATCTGGTGGGTCCGTCCGGTCGCCAGCCGGCACTCGAGCCGGCAAGCCGCATCGCCGAAACGGCGGACCAGCCGGTATCGGGTCAGCGCCGGACGGCCGCCGGAAGCCAGGACCGCCATCTTTTTGCGGTTGCGCGGACTGCGGCCGATGTTTCCCTCGATCGCACCCGCCGCGCGCGCCGGTGCGTTCCAGGCGAAGGCGGTGTAGGCGCGCACGATGGAACGGGCCTTGAACTGCTTTGCGAGGGCGTTGTGGCTCCGGTCGTTCTTGGCGACCGCCATAAGGCCGCTGGTCAACTTGTCCAGGCGGTGGACGATGCCCGGCCGGCGCACCCCGCCGATCCCGGACAGGCTGTCGCCGCAATGGGCGATCAGCGCGTTGACCAGGGTCCCGTCGGGAGATCCCGGAGCGGGATGGACCACGAGGCCCGCCTTCTTGTCCACCACGATCACGTCGTCGTCCTCGTAGACAACGGCAAGCGGGATCGGTTCCGCCGCCGGCGCCGGTTTCGTACTATCGGGGACGAATACGGCGAAAATTTGACCCGGTCTGACCCTGAAGGAGGGCTCGTCGATCGTCCCGCCGGGAGCTCTCTCGGCGTTCTGGAGCGAGATCGATCCGGTCTCGATGAGACGCTTGATCCGGGTTCTCGACAGCGCCGGCACGGCTTCGGCGAGGAAACGGTCCAGCCGGGTCCCTTCGGCGCCGGCCGGCACGGCGACGATGCGGCGGCCGCAGGGGCGGGCATCCTTGCTGGTCGTCATGGCGGGAGAGTGAGCACAATCCATGCGGGCGCTCAAGGGTCTCGTGATCGGGATGGGGGTGCTGATCGTCGCAGGCCTCGCGGTCGTCGTCGTGACCATCGCCAACCGTTCGTTCCACGGTGCGGCGGCGCCGACAGACGCCGTGCTCGCGCTGCCGCAGGGGGCGGAGGTGGTGGAGACCTCCCTGGACGGACAGCGTCTCGCGCTCCGCCTCCGTCTCGCCGATGGAACCTCCGAGATCCACGTCTTCGATCTCGCGACGGGCGGCCGCACGGCCGTCGTGCGGGTGCGGACGGACGGGTAGGGGGCAGGGATGCGGCCGCTTGATCCGGTTTCCCGGACCCGGTATCTATAGCGCCCAGCCACAGCGTCCCCTTCGTCTAGTGGCCTAGGACATCGGCCTCTCACGCCGAAAACAGGGGTTCGAGTCCCCTAGGGGACGCCATCTTCCCCCGTCATCGGCGCCCGTGCGCGGTTCGGGCCGATATCCGCCGCGAGTTCGTAGCCCTCTTCCGAGAGCCTCCGCGCCAGTTCGGCGATGTGGGCGGGTCCGATCTCGCAGCAGCTGCCGACGATCGCCGCCCCCGACGCCGCCCAGGCGAGCGCATGGTCCGCATAGGCTGCCGGACCCAGATCGTCGCGCGTCTCCAGCACGTCCACCGTTCCGTCCGGATCCAGCGCTTCCACGGACACGAACCCGTTGGCATAGGCGCCGAACGGCCGCCCGATGCCGGCCAGGATCGACAACGCGCCGGCCGTTGCTTCCGGGCTCGAACAGTTTACCAGGACCGCCGCCGCGCCGGCGTCGAGGGCGGCGCGGGCGCCGTCGGCGACGGGTTCGCCGGACCGCAGCAGGGTTCCGTCCGCATCGTCCACAGTGAGCGCGGTCCACACCGTCTTGCCGCTCTCGTTCGCCGCCACCGTCGCCGCATGCGCTTCCCCCACGGTCGGCAAGGCTTCGCACACGAACAGGTCCACCCGGCCGGCCTGCGCATCGACGATCCTGCGATAGTCCGCGAGGCAGACCGCCGGGGGCGGCGCGAGGTCCGGCCGGTAGGTCGCGACCAGGGGCGGCAGGCAACCGGCGATCTGGACATTTTGCCCGCTCGCCGCACGCGCCGCCCGAGCGGCGCCCAGGGCGGCGTTCTGGAGTGCGTCGAACATGCCGGCCTTGCCGGCCCGGGAAAGGTTCTGCGGGGTAACGGCGTAGCTGTTCACCGTGATAATCCGCGCGCCGGCCCGGATGAAGTCGAGGTGCACCGCCTGCACGAGATCCGGCTGCTCCAGCATGACCTGCGCCGACCACAGGGGAGTGGCCGGCCGTACGCTTCGCCGGTGCAATTCCTGGCCCATCCCGCCGTCAAGGAGGACGATCGTTTTGCCTCGCGGCGCGGCGGGTGCGGTCATGGCCCCATCCTGCCCCCGGTTGCAGGGCAAAATCCCGCGTCCGGCGCGGGAACGGCGATCCTCGACAACGAGGCTAGGTACTGTCCGCCGTTGCAGCGATTCGATCAACGGTTGCGTTGCCGGCGACTCTGTCGGATTCCTTGGTAATGATAATCATTTTCACCTATAAGGCGCCGGGCGCGGCGGGATGACGCGCTGCCGAGCGCCGGAGCACGGATCAGGGAATGTTGGCCGTCTTCACCGGAAGCCGACGCGGACCGACATCCGATCCGATCGGGGGGTGGTCCCTGGCCACTCTCGTCTTCGCGCTGATCCTGATCGGTCCGTTCATCGCGCTGCTCTATGCCATGACCGGCGACAGCGGCGGGTTGTGGCGCCACCTGATGCAGACGGTCTTTCCCCGCTACGTCGCGAATACGGTCGTCCTGATGATCGGGGTCGGGCTGCTCAGCCTGCTGTTCGGGCTGACCACGGCGTGGATCGTCACCCGGTATTCCTTCGCGGGCTCCCGCATCCTCGACTGGGTCCTGCTGCTGCCGGCCACGGTTCCCGCCTATCTCATCGCCTACACCTATACCGACCTGCTGGAATACGCGGGTCCGGTTCAGGCCTTTCTTCGCCATGTCTTCGGCTGGACCTCGGCGCGGGACTACTGGTTCCCCGAAATACGGTCGCTCGGCGGCGCCATCCTGGTGATGGGATCGGTCCTCTACCCCTATGTCTACCTGATGGCGCGGACGGCGTTCCGGCTTACCCCGGCGTCGTACTACGAGATCGCCCTCCTGCACGACCGCAACATGGCCTTCTCCGTCGGTATTCCGCTCGCCCGCCCCGCCATCGTGGCGGGCCTCGCGCTGGTGCTCATGGAGGTCGTCTCCGACTTCGGCACGGTCGAGTATTTCGCGGTCGAGACGCTTACCCTCGGCATCTTCAATGTCTGGCTCGGGATGAACAACCTGACCGCGGCGGCGCAGATCGCGGGAGTCGCGTTCGTCTTCATCCTCGGGCTTCTCTTCATCGAGCAGCGTGCGCGGGGGCAGCAGCGCTTCGTCAATCCCGCCAGGCCGCGGCCCGGTCTGCGGTCGGTCCGGCTGACCGGTGCGAAGGCCGCGCTTTGCATCGGCCTGTGCCTGGTTCCGCTCGGTGTCGGGTTCGCTGTTCCGGTCGGCGTACTGCTCTACTTCGTCGCGGCGGGCCTGTCCTCGACCGACTACGAAGCGCTGGCCGCGGCGACGATCAACTCGCTGTCGGTATCGTTGGCGGCGGCGGCGATCGTGATGACGCTGGCGCTGGTCATGGTGATGGTGGTCTCCTTCAAGCGCCACCCGGTGCTGCGCGGGCTGACCGCCGTGTCGGCGATGGGATATGCGTTCCCGGGCACGGTGCTCGCCATCGGCGTGGTCGTTTTTGCCGGCGCGGTGGACGCCGGCGCCGAAGTCTTCGCCGAACGGGTGCTGGGCGTCGGTTTCGACGGCCTCCTGATCGGCGGCGTCGCCCTGCTGATCGCGGGCTACGTGGTGCGGTTCCAGGCGATCGGCTACGGCTCAACGGTCTCCGGGATAAGGCGTCTTTCCCCCAATATCGTGAACGCGAGCTACGTCCTCGGACGCGGTTTCTCGCGAAGTCTGGCGACGCTCGCCCCGCCGCTGCTGCGCAAGTCGATCCTCGCCGGGGGCCTCCTGGTTTTCGTCGACGTGATGAAGGAACTGCCGATGACGCTGATCCTGCGTCCGTTCAATTTCGAGACGCTGTCCACCTACGTCTACCAGTTCGCAACCGACGAGATGCTCGAGCAGTCGGCGCTCGCCGCGTTGGCGATCGTTGTCGCCGGGCTCGGCCCGGTGATCCTGATGAACGCCTCGCAGCAGCGCTGATCGGGGAGGCCCCGCTACCGCGGGTCGTCGAACACGAAGGCCTGGTTCCGGTCGATGCTGATCCGGACGGGATCGCCGACGCCGGCGCGGAACAGCCCGGGCTGGCGGGCGTGAAAATGATCGTGGCCCGGAGCGGAACCGTTCGGACCGAGGCGAATCACGCTCGATGCCCCGGCGAAATGGACGCTGCACACCCGCATCGCGGCGCCCGGTTCGCCGTCCCGCGCCTCCAGCGGGGCGACCGAAAGGCCGTCGGGGCGGATCAACACCTCCACCCGTGCGCCGTCCCGGAAACCGGGGTTGGCGACCGCGCCGATGCCGGTGCGGACCCAGGCCCCGTCCACCGTGCCGGAGAACCGGTTGATTGCGCCGAAGAACGCGGCGGTGAACGCATCGACGGGCGCGGTGTAGAGTTCGTCAGGCGTGCCGATCTGCACGGTCCGGCCTTCGCGCATCAGGGCTATGCGGTCCGAGCAGACCAGCGCTTCCTCCGGGTCGTGGGTGACCATGAGGACGGTTACCCCGGCATCTTTCAGGATGCGCACCGTCTCGTCGCGAAGCTCCACCCGGAGCGACGCGTCGAGACTGGAGAACGGCTCGTCGAGCAGCACGACCCGCGGCCGCGGCGCCAGCGCGCGGACCAGCGCGACCCGCTGCTGCTCGCCGCCCGACAGCATGTGCGGATAGGCGTTCGCCAGATGGCGCATCTGGATCCGGGCAAGCAGCGCATCGACCCGCCCGCGGTCCGTCGCCTTCTGCTTCCGGGTCATCCCGTAGGCGATGTTCTCGGCCACCGTCAGGTGCGGGAAGAGCGCGAAATCCTGAAACAGGAAGCCGATGCCGCGCTGCGGCGGCGGGACAATGCTGCCGCCGTCCGAGAGTACCCGCCCGGCGATGCTCACCCGCCCGCGCTGCGGGCGCTCCAGCCCGGCGATGGCCCGCAGGGTCGTGGTCTTGCCGCAGCCCGACGGGCCCAGCAGGCAGACGAGTTCGCCCTCGGCGATTTCGAACGAGAGGCCGCGCACGGCCTCCTTCGCACCGAAGCTGACACTCAGGTCATCGAGTTTCAGCATGCCGCCGGGCCTGCCCCTCGCGCTCCACCCGCAGGGGCGCGGTGCCCGCCGCAATGGTGTGATTGATAATCACTATCATCTTAGCGGGCGAAGGGAAACCCGAAAATCCCCGCCGCCCGGAAGCGGAAAGACAGGACCGAAAGGGCGCCAGGTGCGCCCCGAACCGTGTCCGGATTCGTCGAATGCAGGCGGCGGGGCCGAAAGTCAGGCAGGCCCGCCGACCCCTCCCCATATCTCGGTGGCGATCTCGAGAACCAGTTCGAGCTTGCGCCTCGTGTCGTCCGCATCGACCACCTGGCCGCCGCCGCCGGCGGAGGAGAAACCGCATTGCGGGCCGATGGCGAGGCGGTCCAGCGGCGCGTAGCGAGCGGCCTCGTCAATCCGGCGCCGGAGGTCGTCCTTGTCCTCGAGCGTCGGCGTCTTGGTGCTGATCAGCCCGAGCACCGCCGTCTTGTCCGGCGGCAGGAAGCGGAGGGGCGCGAAACCGCCGGCCCGTTCGCTGTCGTATTCGAGCTGCAGGATGTCGACGTCGAGCCTCTGGAACACCTGTTCGGCGACCGGTTCGTAACCGCCTTCAGCCATCCAGCGGCCCTTGAAGTTGCCGCGGCACATGTGCAGCCCGACCAGCATGCCGGCCGGTCTTTCCGCCACCGCGGCGTTGATCAGGGCCACATAAGCGTCGGTCAGCCCGTCCGGGTCCTCGCCGCGCGCCGCCACGCGTCCGCGCGCACCGGGGTCGCAGTTGCTCGCGAGCGCGGTCTCGTCGAACTGCACGTATGTGCAGCCGGCATCGGCGAGATCGGCGATTTCCTCGCGATAGATCCGGACCAGGTCGGCGAAATAGGCGTCGCGGTCGGGGTAGGCGTCGGTTTCGAAGCTGCGCGGGCCCAGGAAATAGTGCAGGACGGGCGGCGAGGCGATGGTCGCCTTGGGCAGCCCCTTCGGCGACAGCGAGGCGAGATAGCGGTAGTCGCCGGCGACGATCGGCCGCCGGCGCGAGAGTCGTGTGCGGGCATACGGAGAGGCGGCGACGGTCTCGCTTCCGTCCCCCGACCGGAAGCCGATCACTCCTTCATCGCGCAATCCGAACCCGTCGAGCGCGTCGATCACCCCGGCCGACCAGGAGCGGCGGCGGAATTCCCCGTCGGTGACCGCCGGCATGCCGATCCCGTCCTGGAAGGCGACGATCCCGCGGATGGCGTCGTCCTGCGCCGCGCGCAAACCCTCCGCATCGAGTTTCCCCGCCCGGTGCGCCCGGACCGCATCGAGCAGAAAGTCCGGCCGGACGAAGCTGCCGACATGCTCGGCGCGGAATGGCGGGGCTCGGCGGGTCGGGTTCATGACGGGCGCTCCGGTCGCGGAAGATTCGGGCTATAGTCGAGCACGCGCATGCAGGGCAACAGCAGCGGGGAAACGATGTCGCCAGGCGGAACCGTGGGAGAGATCGTCTGGCACCGGATTGTCGAATCCGAGGAGCCCGATTTCGACGTCTTCTTCCTGTTGCCCGACGCCAGCGAGGAGACCCTCGCGCCGCACCGCGGATGGCTGGAGCCCCGGTTTCTCGACCCCGCCTCGAACAGGCTGGTGATGGCGATGCAATCCTACGTGCTGCGGACGCGCCACCACACGATCCTGGTCGACAGCTGTGTCGGCAATGACAAGGAGCGCCGTTTTCACGCACCGTGGGCGCGCCGGACCTCGCGCCGCTATCTCGACAATCTGGCGGCGATCGGTCTTGCAGCCGACGATATCGACTTCGTCATGTGCACCCATCTCCACGCCGATCATGTCGGCTGGAACACGCGGCTGGAGAACGGCCGTTGGGTGCCCACTTTCCGCAACGCGCGTTACGTCTTTGCCCGGACCGAATACGACCACTGGATCGCGCTCAACCGGGGCGGCAAGAAGTATTCGGACGGCTGCATCGACGACAGCGTGCTGCCGGTGGTCGAGGCCGGCCTCGCCGATGTGGTCGCCGACGACTACGCCTTCGACGACGAGATCCGGTTTGCGCTGACGCCGGGCCACACGCCGGGCCACATCGCGATCCATCTGGCCTCTGCGGGCGCGCGCGCGGTCCTGTCGGGCGATGTGTGCCACACGCCGCTGCAGTGCCGGGAGCCGGGATGGAGCGCCGTGGGATGCAGCGACCGGGCGCTTTCCGCGGCGACCCGGCGGGCCTTCCTGGACGAATACTGCGACACCCGCACACTCGTCATGACAGCCCATTTTCCGTCGCCGTCGGTCGGTTTCGTGCGCCCGCACGGAGAGGCCTTCGAGTTCGCCTACGATGAATAGGCCGGCGGCGAACGGAATGGCATGATCGCCGGCGCGGACGATCCATCACAGGGGGAACGCATCGATGTTCGAAAAGACGATCGGCGATCTTGCACGCGACGCGGCGGCGAGGTACGGCGACAAGGCCGCGCTCGTCTTCGGCGGCCGGACGCTTTCGTTTGCCGAAATCGACAGCCTCTCCAGCAAGCTCGCCAGCGGGCTTCGCGAGATCGGCGTCGCTGCCGGCGACCGCGTCACCCTCTACGCCCAGAACAGCGTCGAATGGATCGTGAGCTACTATGCGGTCGCCAAGGCGGGCGGGGTGCTCAATCCGGTCAACGTCATGCTGACGCCCGAAGAGGTCGCCTATGTGGTGAAGGACTGCGGCGCCAGGGTGCTGTTCACCACCGCCGACCGCGCCGCGCCGATCAGGTCGCTGAAGGATGACGGCCATCTCGCCGAGATCGTCGTCTACGGCGAGGCCGACGGGGTCGCCTCCTTCGATGCGCTGGTCTCCGGCGGCGCGGAGGATTTCGAGCCCGTCAAGGTCGATCCCGAGGCGCTGTCGACGATCTGCTATACCTCCGGCACGACCGGCTTTCCCAAGGGCGCGATGCTGAGCCACCGGGCTGTCGTCCTCAATGCCGCGGTGACCGCGGCCATGAACGTGAGAACCCGGCACGACGTGCAGCTTACCGCGCTGCCATGCGCCCACGTCTACGGCGGCACCCTGCTCAACCTCAACTTTCTGTTCGGCTCGACCCTGGTGCTCTACGAAAAATTCGACGCGGCCGAGGCCCTGCAGGGGATCCAGGACCATGGCGCGACGGTGACCGACGGCGTGCCCACCATGTATCTCTACATGCTCGCGCACCCCGATTTCGACAGCTACGACCTGTCCTCGCTCCAGCGTTCGGTGACCGGCGGCCAGACCATGCCGGTCGCCAAGGCCAAGGAATGGCGCGAGCGCGCGGGTTGCGACATCTACGAGCTGTGGGGGATGACCGAACTCGCCGGGCCGGGGCTGATGCAGCACTGTTACGGCGAGAACCGGCTCGGCTCGGTCGGCATCGAGATGTTCTACCACCGCGCGAGGATCGTCGATCCCGAGGACCCGTCGAGAGAACTGCCGCCCGGCGAGGTCGGCGAACTGATGTTCAAGGGCCCGTTCGTCATGATGGGCTATTACGGCAACGAGAAAGCCACGCGCGAGACCATCGAGCCCGACGGCTGGCTCCATTCGGGCGATCTCGGAAAAATGGACGAGGACGGCTATTTCTACATCGTCGACCGCAAGAAAGACATGATCCTGACCGCCGGGTTCAATATCTACCCGGCGGAGATCGAACGGGTGATTTCCGGTCATCCCGCTGTCGCCATGGTCGGCGTCGGCGCCAAGAAGGACGAGACCAAGGGCGAGGTCGCCAAGGCCTACGTGGTGCTCAAGCCCGATCGGTCGGCGGCGCCGGAGGATGTCCTCGCGTTCTGCCGCAACCATCTTGCCGCCTACAAGGTTCCGCGCGAAGTGCAGATCGTCCCCGACCTGCCGACCACCTCGACCGGCAAGATCCTGAGGCGGGAGCTTCACACGCTCGAAGCCGGGTAGGCGGTGGAACTCTACGTCACCCCGACCTCTCCCTACGCCCGGCTGGCGATGATCGCCCGGCTGGAAAAGGGGCTCGACGATATCGCCCTGGTGTGGACGCGGACGCGGGTTCCCGACGATCCGATGCTGGCGTTCAACCCCTCCGGGCGCATCCCGTTCCTGCGTCTCGCCGACGGTGCGGGCTACGAGGATACGGATGTGATCGTCGAGTATCTCGACAGCCTCGCTCCGCCGCGCCGGTTTGCGCCGCCCGGCGGTTCCGCGTACTGGCCCTTTCGCCGCTTTCAGGCGATGGCGAGGAGCATGCTCGACGGTGTGTCGCTGTGGGCGCGGGAGCTGTTGCGGCCCGACGGCGAACGTTCGGACTCCATCATCGGGCACGAAGCCCGCCGGGCCGCCCGCCTCGCCGGGGCGTTCGAAACCGAGATCGGCGCGCCGGCGCTCGACGGTCCGCTCAACACGGCGCAGATGCTGCTGTTCTGCGCCCTCGATCTCGAACGCCGCGTGCCCGGCTTCGACTGGCGCAGCGGCCGGCCGGGGCTGGTTGCCTGGCACGGACGGGTTTCGGCGCTTCCGTCGGTCGCGGGCTCCCTGCCGCCGCCGGGGGTGTAGGGCGGGGATCGTTCAGGTCAGGCTCCTGCCCAGTTCGGCAAGTTCTGCCATCTGGCGCGCATCGTCCGAGCCGGTGACCCGCACGCACAGGTGCGTCGCCCCGGCTTCGACGAACCCGTTGAGCCAGCCGGCGACGGCCGGCCGGTCGCCGGCGAAGGTGTATTGCTCGCGCCGGATCCGTTCCGCCGGCTGGTTGTAGTAGTTCGCGAGATAGGCATCGAGTTCCGCGTCGGCCGCTCCCTGGTCGTCGCCGATCGCGACCGTCACATAGGCGGCGCCGGCGATCTCCGCCGGGTCGCGCCCCGCCTGTTCGGCATGGGCCTTGAGAAAGGACCAGCTTCTGCCCCAGTCGGCGCCGTCGCCGGGGCCGGACGGGAACCAGCCGTCGAAATTCGCCGCGCAGCGCTTGAGCGCCGCCGGCACCCCGCCGCCGCCCCAGATCGCGGGCCCGCCCGCGGTGAACGGCTCGGGCGCGAGAACCGCTTTTTCGAGTTTCCACCGCCCGTCCCAGTCGACCGGCTCGCCCGTCCACAGCGCGCGGCAGAGGCGCAGACCCTCGAGCATCCGCCCGATGCGCTTCTCGAACGGGACGCCGGCCGCCTCGAACTCGGCGCGAATCGCCGGCACGTCGCGCGCCGTGCCCACCCCGAGAATGAAGCGGCCGCGGGAAATCCGGTCCAGGGTCGCAAGCTGGTGGGCGAGAAGGACCGGGTTTCTCAGCATCGGTAGCAGGACTGCCGTGCCGAGGGCGATCCGTTCGGTGCGGGCGGCGATCGCCGCAAGCAGGGTCAGCGGATCGTGCCGCGGCTTGGCGAGCAGCGAATCGCCGATCCACACCGAATCGAGGCCGACCTCTTCCGCCACGTCGCCGAGCTCGATGATGCGGTCGGTGTCGTGGATGCCCACCATCACGCGCTCGCGGGTGGGGAGCAGGTAACCGAGTTTGAGTGTCATCCGAGTACTCCGTGCAGCGAGATTGGCCCGGCCTCGCCGGGGCCGGGCCGCAGCATGATGCGGTTGCGCCGCGCCCCGGCCTCCGTCATTCCGCGGCGGTCCGTACGCGCCTCGGCACCTCCAGGCCGAAAAACGAGACCGCGTTGGCATGCAGCAGACGGTATTTCTGCTCGTCGGTCAGTTGCTTGCTCCGAAACAGAGCGTCGGGCCGGCCGTAGTCCTCGCAGTCGAAATGGGGCAGGTCGGACGACTAGGCCACCGCGCGCCCGTCGAAGAAATCGATCGTCGTCGGCAGGATCGCCTCTTCCGCCTCGACGGTGACGAGGCAGCGGTCGCGGAAGGTCTCCAGCGGATCGGCCGCCATCTCCGGCATCATCCACCCCATGTCCTCCCATTTCTCGCGCAGTTTGGAGATCCAGAACGGCGCCCAGCCCGCCCCGGCCTCGAAGAAGCCGACCCGGAGGTCCGGATACCGGTCGAGGATCCCGTAGGACAGGATGCCGGCGGCCGAGATCATCGCCTCGCAGACATGGGTGGTCATGTGATAGGGCGCAAAACGGCCCGAGAAGCGCTCGGCCGCGAGCCCGCGGTCGGCGATCACCGCGGCGCCCGTGTGGGTGCAGAACGGTACACCGAGCGCGGCCATGGTCTCGAAAAAGGGCTCGTAGAACGGGTGGTAGAGCGGCTGCGGGCCGTGCACGCCGGACGGTGCGAATATCGCCACCGCGCCGAGGGTCTCGACCGCGTAGCGCGCCTCCATCGCCGCAAGCACCGGATCGGCGAGCGGGACGGTGGCGGTGTTCCACAGACGGGAGCCGTCGGCAGAGCAGAACTCGGCCACATAACGATTGACGCCGCGGCAGATGCCGGCCGCCGCCTCGCCGGGCTGAATCGAGCCCGAAAACAGGCCCTGGCTCGGAAAGATTACCGAACCGTAGACCCCCTGTTCGTCCATCACCGCGAGCCGCGCCTTGGGGTCGAAGCCGACCGGGTCGCCCTCGGCGAACTTCTTCGGCGTCCGGCCGTTCTCCCGGAAGGCGCCCGGGGTGATGGTCTCGCCCCACGACATTCCCGGCGGCTGCGGCATGTACTTGCCGCCGATGTAGAACAGTTCGGACGTGCCTTGGTCGAGCATGCGCGGCGCGTAATGGCGCCACGGCGGATCGACCAGCGCCGCAAGCCGCTCGAGATTCTCGCTCAGATGGCTGTCCGCATCGATGATCGGGTACTCGATTCCCGCCATGATCTCCTTTCTCCGTCCACGGCGCCGGAAACGCTCAGCCCGCGCCGCGCCGGGCGTTCTCGATCAGCCGGTGTATCCGGCCCGGGGTCAGGGGCGCCTCCACGATCTCGACGCCCAGCGGGGCGAGCGCGTCGGCAACGGCGTTGGCGACCGCTGCGAGCGCGCCAATCGTTCCGCCTTCCCCGAGCCCGCGAAACCCGCCCAGCGTTTCGGGCAGGGCGGTATCGAGGTGGGTGACGCCCATCCTCGGGATATCGCATGAGCCGGGGACGACGTAATCGGCAAGGCTGGCGGTGAGGAGTTGGCCGCCCTCGTCGTAGACCAGCTCTTCCATCAGCGCTGCACCGATCCCCTGGGCGATGCCGCCGTGCGCCTGGCCGTCGGCGATCAGCGGGTTTATCACCCTGCCGCAATCCTCCGCCGCCGCGTAGCGTTCCACGGTGACCCGGTAGGTTTCCCTGTCGACTTCGACCGCCGCGATATGGGTCGCCGATGTCGTGGTCGCGGTAAACGGATCGTAGACCCGGGTCGCCTCGAGGTTGCCGATCTCGTCGCGGATCGGCTTGGGCACCCGCCCCATGTCCGAGTAGACCGCCTTCGCCAGGGTCTGGAGACTCATGGACCGGTCGGTGCCGACGACGCGGATTTCGCTGCCGGCGATCTCGATATCGTGTTCGGCGGCTTCCAGCAGGTGGGCGGCGCAGCGGACGATCTTTTCGCGGACTCCGCGCGCGGCCAGGATCGCCGCTCCGCCGCCGAGGACGGCGCTGCGGCTGGCGTAGGTGCCGGTCATATGGCCGAGGACGGCGCTATCGCCGGTCGTGACCTCGACATCGTCGAGTTCGACGCCGAGTTCTTCGGCGACGATCTGGGTGAGGGTGGTCTCGATGCCCTGGCCCTGCGAGGGAACGCCGAAGGCGGCGGTTACCGCTCCGGTCGCGTCGACCGCCACCGACGCGGTCTCGGTTCCGGTGTTGACCGGCATGCCGGGCGCCGCCGAAATCCGCGATCCCAGTCCGGTGAGTTCGGCGTACGAGGCGATCCCGATGCCGACCAGGCGCCCCTCGGCCCTGGCCCGCTCCTGTTCGGCGCGGAGGGTGTCGTAGCCGATCTCGCGGCAGGCCGTTTCCAGACACTCGACGAAGCCCGACCGGTCCCACACGATCCCCGACGCCGTGCGGTAGGGAAATTCGCCGTTGGCGACCAGGTTGCGGCGGCGGATCTCGACCGGATCGAGCCCGAGCTCCCGCGCCGCCATGTCCATCATCCGCTCCATGACGAACGTGGAGATCGGTCGGCCGACGCCGCGGTAGGGACCGCCGGCGGGTTTCGCCGTCGCCACCGACCGCGCCCGGGCGCGGTATTGCTGCACCCTGTAGGGGCCGGGCAGGAAGCTCACCACCTGCACCGGCTCGATGCAGGCGGTCCACGGGTAAACCGAGTAGGCCCCGACGTCGCACATCGCGTCGGCCTCGAGCGCGACGATCCTGCCGTCCCTGTCGACGCCGAGTGCGCTCTCCAGGATCTCGTCGAAGGCCTGGGTGGTGGAGCGCAGATCCTCCCGGCGGTCGCCGAACCACTTGACCGGTCGATCGAGCAGCAGGGCGACCGCCGCCAGGCAGATCTCTTCCGGATAGAGGGCGGTCTTGGCGCCGAATCCACCGCCCACATCCGGCGCCGAGACGCGGATACGGCTGCCCGGCAGCGACAGGATCTCGGCGAGTGCGTCGCGGACGATGCCCGGCACCTGGGTGGTCGAGCACAGGTCGAGCACCCGCGACCGGCGATCGTAATGCGCAACTGCCCCGCGGGCCTCAAGCGCCATCGGCGCCTTGCGGTGCACCCGGAACCGCCCGCCGACGCGGACGTCGGCGCCCGCCATCGCTTGCTCCGGATCTCCGCGGCCGAAGGCGCGGGCAGCGAGCACGTTGGTGCCGGCATCGTCGTGCAGCAGCGGCGCGCCGGCGGCCGCCCGTTCCGGGTCGGTGTGGCAGGCCGCCGGGTCGATATCGAGCGCGATGCGCTCCGCCGCGTCTTCCGCGCGGTAGCGGCTGTCCGCGACCACCGCGGCGACCGGCTCCCCTGTATAGCGCACCACCTCCACGGCGAGCGGATGGAGCGGGGTCGGATAGTAGTCCGTCATGCGAGAGGTCGCGCGGATCGGGCGCGCGACTTCGGCGAGGTCTTCGGCGGTAAACACGGCGACGACGCCGGGCATGGACCTGGCCTCCGTCGCGTCGATCCGGTTCAGGCTGCCATGCGCGATATCGGACCGGCGGAATGCGACGTGGCAAAGCCCGTGCAGGCGCCGGTCGTCGATGAAGTCGCCCAGGCCGCGCAGCAGCCGGCGGTCCTCGCGCCGGGTGATACGCGCACCGACCAGACCGGGGCGCGACAGCACGGGGTCCGGAGCGGACGGCATCGGCATGATCGGGGTCCGGCCCGCTATTTCAGAAGGGCGCGGAACCTCGACGATGCCGGGATTTCGCCCGCCCCCGTATAGGCTTCGTGGTTCCCGGCGATGTCGTCGATGTCGTAAAGGTAGTTGATCATCATTCCGGCGGACTGGGCGAGGCCCCTGGCCGAGGTATCGGCGAGCCAGTTGAGACGTTCCATGCGCGCTCCGTTGGAGAGGTGAAAATGCGCGACGCGGTCGAGCGCGGTCCCCGATTCGCGCTTTTCCCGCGCGAGATACCGTGCGCAGAGGCGGGTGAGGGGCGGCGCAAGCGCCTTGGCCAGCGCCGGGTCCTCGTGCCAACCGGGGTGCGCGAGCAGGCCGGCGAGGCGTTCGGCATCGTCCTCGGCGTCGTGGAACGCAGCGAGCGCGCGCCGTTCCCCCCGCGTCAGCAATCCCTCCGGAGAGGTTTCGAGATACCGTTCGAGCCAGGCCCGGAAACCGGGGATCGGCGAGAGCGTGGAGAAGGTGTCGATGGCGCGAGTCTCGGCCGCGAGCTGATCGACCACCCGCTTGATCAGGAACCCGCCGAAGCCGATGCCGTCGAGCCCGCGCTGGCAGTTCGAGATCGAATAGAAGATCGCCGTATCGGCGGCGGCGGCCGGCGCCGATTCCCCGCGCGGCGCGAGCAGCGACTGGATGTTGTCGGCGATGCCCGCGGTGAACGCGATCTCCACGAAGATCAGCGGCTCGTCCGGCATTCTCGGATGAAAATAAGCGTAGCAGCGGCGGTCCACGCCGAGCCGCGATTTCATCTCGCTCCAGTCCGAGATGCGGTGGACGGCCTCGTACTCGATCAGCTTCTCGACGATGGCGGCGGGGGTGTCCCAGGTGACCTGCCGAAGCTCGAGGAAGCCGACATCGAACCAGCTCGCGAGCAGCGCCTTGAGGTCCATTCCGAGGTCGGCGAACACTTCGTCCGAGGCGGCGAGATCGAGCAGCGTAGCCCGCATGTCGACGAGGAACTTGACGCCGTCCGGCAGCGCGTTGAACTGGGTCAGCAGGCGCAGTCTCGGCGGGTCGAGAGCTGCGCGGAGCTGGCGTTCCCGCTGCTTGCGTCCGCCCCAGTCGTCGAGTTCGTCGAGTCCGGCGGCGGCGGCGGTCACCGCGTGGGGGTCGGTGTCGAACTCGGTCGCGAGGATGCGGAGAAACCGCGCCCGCCCCTGTTCGGTGAGCGAGAGGTAGGCCCGGCCGAGCGCGGCGGCCCGGGCGCGCGCCGACACCTCCCCGCCGCGGCCCTCGAGACAGGCGCGCATCCGTTCGCGCACCCGGTCAGCGTCGCGGTCGGGAAGGTCGGGGTGCAGCGGGCTGTCCGCATCGTCGCCGGCGTGCGGCGCGATATCGCGCCATTGGCCGAGGATGCGCTGGAACGCCCTCTGCAGCAGGCCCTCCCGGTTGCCGGAACTCATGATCGGACGACTCCCTCCTCTCGCAGTTTCGCCGCGGCGCGCAACAGATACCCGTCCTTGCCCGGCGCCGCCACAAGTTGGACGCCGGGTGCGAACGGTTCCCGGTCCGGCACCGGGACCGACATCGCAGGGTAGCCGAGAAACGAGAACGGCGCGGTATAGCGCCCGAGCGTTCCCCGGACCGGCACCATCCGGCCGTCGACCTCGATGGAGGTTTGCCCGATCTTGGTCGGCGGAAACGGGGTCGTCGGCGCAATCAGTATGTCGGTGTCCAGGAACACGGCCCGCATGATGTCCCGGTAGCGCCGGCGGAAGCGCTGCGCCCCGGCGACCCAGACCGACGGGATCATCGTTGCCGCGATCCACCGGGCGCGGGTGAACTGGTCGAAGTCGGCGATGCGCGTCCTGATATCGTCCAGGTGAAGCGACGCGGCCTCGGCGGACGTCACAAGAAGGGCGGCGGCGACGGCCCGGCCGCTCTCCGGAATCTCCGCGCCGCGGTCCGCGCCGAGGCATTCGGCGACGCGCCGGACGGCGGCAAAGACCCGCGGTACGCCTCCGGCGGCGAAATGGCCGCCGGCGACGGCGACGCGAAGCCCGTCGAGCGGTGCGCCGATATGCGGCGCCAGCGGACCGGGCTCGTCGGGGTCCGCCGTCGGATCGCGCGCATCCGGCCCCTGGATCGCATCGAGCGCGGCCGCCGTGTCCTCCAGGGTCGCCGCGAGGACGCCGACATGGTCGAAGCTCCAGGCGAGAGGCGCCACGCCCGCCCGCGAGACCCGCCCGTAGGTCGGCTTGTAGCCGTAGATTCCGCAAAGCGCCGCCGGAACCCTGACGGAGCCGTTGGTATCCGAGCCGAGCGCAAACGGCACCAGACCGCCGGCGACGGCAGCCGCCGACCCGCTCGACGAACCGCCGGCCACGTAGTCGGGATCGTGAGGGTTGCGCACCGCGCCGTAATGCGCGTTCTCGCCGGTGAAGCCGTAGGCGAACTCGTCCATATGCGCGATGCCCACCGGGATGGCGCCCGCGTCCTTGAGCCGGGCCACCGCCGTCGCGTCACGGGCGGCGGGTGCGGAGTCGGCCCGGAGTATGGACCCCGCGCGGGTCGGCCGCCCGGCGATATCGAACAGGTCCTTGACTGCGAACGGCTTGCCGGCGAGCGGGCCTCGGGCAGCGCCGTTTCCGTCCACCTTGCGCGCCGCCTCGATCGCATCCCCGGCGAGCACGTCGGCGAGGGCGTTGATCCGCGGGTTCTCGCGTTGAATGCGTTCCAGCGCCGCCGCGACCGCCGTTTCGGCCGGCCCCGTCACGGCCGGAAGACCGCCGGCGGATCGGGAGCGTCGGGCGGATCGAAGCCCTCGATCTGTTCGAAAAGTGCAGAGAAATGCGCGAAATTGGCGGCGACCGCCTGCCGCAGCGCGGGGTCGAGGGGAACGCCGATCACGATCGCGGCCCGATCGACGAACGCTTCCATGTCCGTTTCCACGATCCTTTCCGTCCTTTCCATCTCTTCATCTCCCATGGTTGGCAAATATACCCGATTTAATTCTCCTGGTCAAGAAAAATTTGTCATAAAGAACAATTTATCGCCGTTCATGCACGATCTTATGGGTACAATGCGGCCTCGCCGGCCTTGCCGCACCGTCCTTCGGCCGGGCAGCGGCGTGCGGCTGGACGGCGTTGCCGACCGGCGGCGTTTTCGGCAGATTCGGATCGACCGGAAAGGATGGATGCCATGACGGCGCACACCTCGGTTGCGACCCGCCCCCTTCCGCTGGACCGACGGCGGCGCGATGCCGTCGAGCGCGCTGCTGCATCGGTCGACGAGATGTGGATGCGCGATCTCCTCGTCCGCTTGGTCGAGACGCCGAGCCCGTTCGGCGAGGAGCGGACGATCGCCGGCGTGCTGGCGGCGGAAATGGACAAGATCGGCCTTGCCGCCGGGGTCCAGCCGCTCGATCCGCGTTCGGCGAACGCCGTCGGGCGGCACGAGGGCGGGCGAGACGGGCCGGAACTGCTGCTGTTCGCGCCGCTCGACAGCCCCTTCACCGGCCGCGCGGAGGACGAGGTGCCCTGGGTGGGCGACGTCCTCCCCGACCACATGACGCCGCGCGCGGTTGTCGGCGAAGGCACGGTGACGGGCCTGAGCGCCGACAATCCCAAGGCTCATATCGTCTGCATTCTCGCAGCCCTGCGCGCCGTGCTGTCTTCCGGGATCGAGCTCCCGGGCGGTTTGACCGCCGCGTTCGGCGCCGGCGGGGCGCCGGCCGGCCCCAGGCCCGGCGACGACCGCCCGGTCGTCGGCCACGGGCGCGGCTGCCGGCACATGCTGAGCCGCGGACTCGACAGCGACTTCGCCATCGTCGCCAAGCCGGGCTATGCCGTTGCCTGGGAAGAGGTCGGGTTGTGCTGGTTCCGCGTGCGCGTCCGCGGCGTGCAGACCTATGTCGGGCGCAAGCATGTGCTCGCCTACCGCAATCCGATTGCCGACGCGGCCCATGTGATCGCCGGCCTCGAATCCTGGTTCGACGAGTACGCCAGGCGCCACACCGACGGGCTGGTCGCGCCGCAGGGAGCCGTCGGTGCGGTGCAGGGTGGCTGGACCTACAAGCCGTCGATGGTCCCCGCGGCCTGCGACCTTTACGTCGATCTGCGCATCAGCCCGTGAACCACGCCCGCCGAGGCGAGACGGGAACTGGAGGAGGCGCTCGCCGGGATCGCCGCCGCACGCGACGGTCTGTCGTTCGCATGCGAGACGCTTCTCGAAATCCCCGGCTGCGGCACCGACCCGGAAAACTGGATCGTCCAGTCGGCGATCCGCGGTTTCGAGGACACCGAGGGCAGGCCGCACGCGCCCTTCCTCGAGACCAGCGGACAGACGGAGGCGGTGATCCTGCGCGCCGCCGGGATACCGACCGCCCGGTTCGGCCTGCCGGCGGCGATGACGGCCGCGGCCGGGCGCCCGCGCCACACGATGGGGGTGGTGGAGACCGCCGGGATGAAGCGCTTCGCCCGTTGCCTCGTCTATGCCATCGTTGACACATGCACCCGCTCGAGGGCAGAGGTTGGGCTATGACGGCCGGGGAGCCAGCAGCGAAACCGGAAGCCGAGCGTTGGGAACGCTACGCGGCGGCGGCGGACGGGCTGCCCGAATACTGGCATCCGGCAATGCCGTCCTCCCGGCTCGGGAAAAAACCCACGGCGTGGCGGCTGCTCGGTCGAGACCTCGTCTTCGTTCGCCATCGGGGCAAGCCCTACGCGCTCGAGGACCGTTGTCCGCACCGCCGGATCCCGCTGTCGGCCGGTCGATGCGAGTTCCCCGGCACCATTTCCTGCATCTATCACGGCTGGACCTTCGATGTGAGCGACGGGACCCTGGTCGCCGCGCTGACCGACGGGCCGGACTCGCCGGTCCGGGGCAAGGTGCGCGTGCGAAGCTATCCGGTGGAGGAACGCTGCGGGGTGATCTGGGTGTGGACGGGGGAGGGGGCCCCGGTTCCGGTCGAGGAAGATATTCCGGAAGAGTTGCTGCGCCCCGATGCGCGGATCTACGCGCTTTACCGCGAAGCCAGGGGCGACTGGCGCTACACCGCCGAAAACGGCTTCGACGAGGCGCACGGAAAGATGCTGCACCGCAGTTCGTACTGGGTGCTGTTTCGCCGCATGGCGGGATGGAACGAGACCGAGATCGTGCGCGGCGAGAACGACCGCTGGCTCAGCCGCTACCAGCATTCGGTGCACGAGGACGACGATTATCCGGAGCTCGGCCGCTGGCCGCGCTTCAACTTCTGGCAGCGCCGGCGCGGGAAGGTGGCGCAGGGCTCCAACGAGCACGCGGTGTCTATCCGCCTGCCGGCCAACCTCCGCGTTCGTCAGCCCGGCCGGTCGAACTGGACGCACTACGAATGGTACACGCCGGTCGAGCGCGGGCGGTACCACTATCTCGTCTTCGCCGTCGCCTGGGTGCGCGGCTGGCGGCGCGCCGTGTGGTGGCTGCGGTACTGGGCCTATATCCTTTGGGTTCACCACTACAACTTCAACAACCAGGATCTCTCCGTGGTGCCGCTGATGCAGGAGAGCGGTCCCGTCCGGTTGTTCCGCCCGGACGTTTCCATTTCGGCGTGGCGGCGAATGGTGGAGAACGAGGCGCGGAGCGCGTTTCCTGCCGATACGGGGGTCCCGCGCGGGACCGCCGGGTAGGCGGACGGGACGGATTCGGGTCCGAGCGCGGCAACTGTGGACGACAGTATTTGACAATTGCCGGCGGACGGTGGAATTTGCCGGGCGAACACGATTCGCTCAATCAGACAGGGGGCAAAAATGAAACTGCGAGTCGCACTAATGGCGCCGGCCTTGGCGCTGGCGGCAGCGCCGGCCCTGGCCCAGGAGAAGGAGATCAGGATCGGCTACATCAACACCTTCTCGGGCGGCGCCGCGATCTACGGCAAGCACCAGAAGGACGGGCTCGAACTCGCCCTCGACCATCTCGGCCGCAAGATGAGCGGTCTCGATGTGAAAATGATCTACGGCGACGACCAGCGGAAACCCGATGTCGGGCGGCAGCAGGCCGATAAGCTGCTGAAGAAGGACAAGGTGCATCTCGTTGCCGGCATCACCTGGTCCAACGTTCTCGCCGCGGTGCAGAAGCGGGTGATCCGCTCCAAGAAGATCCTGATCAGCACCAACGCGGGCTGGTCGGCGATGGCCGGAAAGAACTGCAGCCCGTACTTCTTCTCGACCTCCTGGAACAACGACCAGACGCCCGAGGCCATGGGCGAACTGATGAACCAGGAAAAGCTCGACAATGTCTTTCTGATCTCGGCCAACTACCAGGCCGGCAAGGACATGCTCACCGGGTTCGAGCGGACCTACAAGGGCAAGGTCGCCGGCCGCATCCTCTACCGGCTCGGCCAGCGCGACTACCAGGCGGAGATTTCGCAGATCCGCGCGGTGAAACCCAAGGCGCTGTTCGGGTTCGTGCCGGGGCCGATGGGAATCGCCTTCATCAAGCAGTACAGGGCCGCCGGCCTCGACAAGACGGTGCCGTTCTACTCCGTCTTCACCGTGGACTACCTGACCCTGAAGGGCCACGGCAAGGCGGCGATCGGCACCTATCACACGTCCTACTGGAACAACAGTTCGGACAACCCGGCGAACAAGCGTTTCATTGCCGACTTCAAGAAAAAGTACGGCTATCACCCGTCGCAGTTCTCGGCCCAGGCGTATGACATGCCGCTTCTGGTCGACAGCGGCGTGAAGGGGGCGAAGGGCAACCCCGACGACGTCCGCGCGATGGTGGCGGCGATGGAGAAGGCGGACTTCGCTTCGGTGCGCGGGAAGTTCGCCTACAACATCAACCACATCCCGATCCAGAATTTCTACCGGCGCGAGGTGCGTGCCGACGCCAATGGCGATCCGGAGATCGTGACCACCGGCAGGGTCTACGAGAACCACAAGGATGCGTACTACAACGAGTGCAAGATGAAGTGGTAAGCGCGGCGATGCGGGGCGGGGCAAGGCTGCTCCGCCCCCGTTTCCGCAGCGGCCCCGACGGCCCCCGCAACCGAATTATCCCGCCTGTTCAATGACTTGGCTTTTGTTGATCGAGCAGATGCTGAACGGCGTCCAGTTCGGCGTCTTTCTGTTTCTGGTGTCCGCCGGGCTCACCCTGGTGCTCGGCATCATGAACGTCGTCAACCTGGCGCACGGTTCGCTGTTCATGCTGGGCGCCTACTACGCGGCGACCTTCTTTGCGTGGACGGGGAGTTTTCTGCTCGCCCTGGTCATCATGGTGCCGCTCGCGCTGATCAGCGGGATCGTCATCGAGATCGTGGCGCTGCGGACCATGTACGACCGCGACCACATGGACCAGGTGCTGGCGACCTTCGGGCTGATCCTGTTCTTCAACGAGTCGGTGCGTCTGGTCTGGGGGGCGGAGAGCCAACCCATGCCGGTGCCGGGCTTCCTCGACGGCAGCGTCGAAATCCTTCCCGACGCGCCCTACCCGGTCTTCCGTCTGGCGGTGATTCTGGTCGGGCTGGTCGTCGGGGCGGGGCTCTACTTTCTTATCACGCGGACGAGAATCGGCATGTTGATCCGCGCCGGCGCCAGCAACCGGGCGATGATCGGCGCGCTCGGCGTCAACATCGCGATGCTCTACACCCTCGTCTTCGGGCTCGGAGCGATCCTCGCCGGCCTGGCGGGAACGATGGCCGGGCCGATCCAGTCGGTCGAACCCGGCATGGGCGAGGACATGCTGATCCTGGCCTTCGTGGTGATCGTGATCGGCGGTATCGGATCGATCCGGGGCGCCGTCATCGCGTCGGTGCTGATCGGCATCGTCGAGGTCGTGGGACGCTCCATCCTGCCGTTCGCGATGACCAGCTTCATGGGCGCCGATGCGGCGCAGACCGCGGGCCCCGCGGTCGCCTCGATGCTGATCTATATCCTGATGGCCGCGGTCCTGTTCTTCAAACCGGGCGGCCTGTTCCCGGCGCAGGCGGGCTGACGCGATGGTAACCCGTATCAAACTGTTCTTCCTGTTCGCCGGTATCGTCGTCTGCGCGCTGGTTCCTCCCGTCGCAGAGGCCGCCGGCGACGATTTCTATGTCACGCTGTTCGCGCGAATCATGATCTTCGCGATCGCCGCGGTGAGCCTCGACCTGATCCTCGGTTTCGGCGGGATGATCAGTTTCGGCCACGCCGCCTATCTCGGCCTCGGCGCCTACGCGGTGGGCATCTTCTCCTTCTACGGGATCGACAACGGGTTCCTCCAGTTCGCCGTCGCCATCGTCGGATCGGCGTTGGTCGCCCTGGTTATCGGGGCGATCTGTCTGAGGACCCGGGGGATCTACTTCATCATGATCACCCTGGCCCTGACCCAGATGCTCTATTTCCTCGGCATCAGCCTCGAGGAGTACGGCGGCGACGACGGGCTGAATACCAACCGGAGCGAGTTCTTCCCCGGTTTCGACCTCTACGAGGAGGTCAATCTCTACTATCTCATTCTCTTCGTCCTGGTCGTTTCGGTGTTCCTCATGCACCGCATCATCAACTCGCGTTTCGGCATGGTGGTGCGCGGCTGTCACGCCAATGAGGACCGGATGCAGGCGATCGGGTTTCCGGTCTTCCGTTACAAGCTCGCGGCTTTCGTGATCTCCGGCACGATGTGCGGTATCGCCGGCGCGCTGCTCGCCAACCTGACCGAGTTCGTCACGCCCGAATTCATGCACTGGTTCCGGTCGGGCGAGATCATGATCATGGTCCTCGTCGGCGGCATGGGATCGCTGTTCGGGCCCGCCTTCGGAGCGGCTGCCTACCTGCTGTTCGAGGAGTGGGTGCCGGACCTCATGGAAGCCGTCGCCGCCGGCACCGGAGAGAACTGGCATTTCATCTTCGGCCCGCTGCTGGTCATCCTCGTCCTGTTCGCGAAGCAGGGGCTGTGGGGGCTGATCCCCGATCGAAGCCGGCGCGATGGCTGATCTGATTCTCACGGTCGAGGCGCTCAACAAGAGCTTCGGCGGGGTCGTCGCCACCCGCGATCTCGATTTCGAGGTCCAGCGGGGCGAGATCCATGCCGTGATCGGCCCGAACGGCGCCGGCAAGACCACGTTCGTCGCCCAACTGTCCGGAATGCTCAAGCCCGACAGCGGGCGCATCGTCTTCGACGGCAGCGATATCACCGAGCTGTCCGCTCCGGCGCGCTCCCACGCCGGGCTCGCCCGGTCGTTCCAGATCACCAGCGTGTTCCGCAATTTCACCGCGCTCCAGAATGTCGCCCTGTCGATCCAGGCGCATTCCGGGCACAGCTTCCGGATGTGGAAGCCGGCGGCCACCGATGCGGTGCTCAACGAACCGGCGCAGGAAATTCTGGACCAGGTCGGCCTCGGCGCCCGGGCCGGGGTGCTTGCCGCCAACCTCGCGCACGGCGAACAGCGCCAGCTCGAGATCGCGATGGCGCTCGCCACCCGCCCCAAGATGCTGTTGCTCGACGAGCCGACGGCGGGAATGGGGCCGGAGGATACGCAGCGCATCACCCGGTTTCTCGCCGACCTCAAGGGTGCCTACTCGATGCTCCTTATCGAGCACGACATGGACACCGTCTTTGCGCTCGCCGACCGGATTACGGTGCTGGTCTACGGCCGGGCGATCGCGACCGGCACGCCGGCCGAGATCCGGGCGAACGACGAGGTGCGCGCCGCCTATCTCGGCGAGGAGGAGTCGGAAGTTGCTTGAGGTGAACGGCCTCGAGACGGCCTACGGCGAAAGCCAGGTCCTGTTCGGCATGAGCTTCGCGGTCAGCGCGGGCGAGGTGGTCACGCTGATGGGCCGCAACGGCATGGGCAAGACCACGACCATCCGCTCGATCATGGGGCTGGTCCCGACCAAGGCGGGCTCGATCCGCTTCGAGGGCGAGGAGGTCCGCGGCGAGCCGTCGTACAGGATCGGCCAGCGCGGGCTCGGGCTGGTGCCCGAGGGGCGCCAGATCTTTCCCAACCTGTCGGTGCGCGAAAATCTTGTCGCGACCGCCGCCAACCGGGGCGGGAGCGCGCGTCCGTGGACGCTCGAGCGCGTGTTCGACCTGTTTCCGGGGCTTGCCGAGCGCGCCGCGAACATGGGCGCCCAACTGTCGGGCGGCGAACAGCAGATGCTGGCCATAGGGCGCGCCCTGATGACCAACCCGAAGCTCCTGATCCTCGACGAGGCGACCGAGGGACTGGCGCCGCTGATCCGGGCGGAAATCTGGAACTGCCTGTCGAACCTCAAGGCGGACGGCCAGTCGATCCTGGTGATCGACAAGAGCGTCAGCGCCCTGACCCGTATCGGCGACCGCCACTACATCGTCGAGCGCGGACGCGTTGTCTGGAACGGCGATTCGCATGCCCTGCGCACCAGCGAGGACATCCAGCACACCTATCTCGGCGTCTAGGCGCGCGCCGCCGGCCGGCGGACGGTCACGGCCGGAAATGCTTGGAAAGCTGTAGCTGCTGGCCCTGATAGGCGGAGCCGATCCCGCTGCCGTAGAGCCGGTCGGCGGCGTCCGTTAGCTTGAGGTAGCGCAGCCCGCCGATGACCTGTTCGTGCTCCAGCAGGAAGGGCACGTCGTGGCTGCGCACCTCGAGCACCGCGCGGCTGCCGTTGCCGCCCGCCTCGGACCAGCCGAACCCCGGGTCGAAGAAGCCCGCATAATGGACGCGGAACTCGCCGACCCGGGTGTCGTAGGCGATCATCTCGGCGGCGTGGTCGGGCGGTACCGTGATCGTTTCCCGGGTCGACAGGATGTAGAAGTCATCGGGGTCGAGAACGATCCCGCGCCCGCGATGGGCCTGGATGGGTTCCCAGAAATCGATCGCCTCGTAGTCCGCCACGCGGTCGATGTCGATAACCCCGGCGTGGCGCTTCGCCCGGTATCCGATGATCGTGCCGTTGCCGTTACCCTCGAGATCGAGACGGATCGGCAGCCCGCCGTCCCTGCCGGCCGCGTCGTCGTCCATCTCCGGGCGGACCAGCCCAATTTGCGCCTGCAGCAGCCTGAGCCGCGACGAGGGAATCCCCGGTGTGCCGCGGTGCAGGCGAATCTGGCTCAATCTGCTCCCGGTGCGCACCAGGATGGAGAAGGTGCGGGGCGAGACCTCGGCGTAGAGACGGCCGCTGTAGCCGCGCGCGACGGCGTCGAAACGGTTCGAACGGTCGGTGATCAGGCGGGTGAACACATCGAGCCGGCCGGTGGAACTCTTCGGGTTGGCAAACGCCCCGATTCTCTGGTCGAGAGCGAGATGCTCGAGCAGGGGCACGATATAGACGCAGCCGCGTTCCAGAACCGCCCCGTCGTCGAGGTCGATCTCGTGCATCCCCAGCGCCTCGATCTTCTCCAGGACGGTGGAGTCGGGCCCCGGCAGGAAACTCGCGCGAACCCGGTAGGCGACCGGTCCGAGCCGCAGGTCGAGGCTCGCCGGCTGGATCAGGTCCTTGGTGATTTCCTCTCTCGCCTGGATCGTCTTGTCGCGGATCAGCGCTTCGATTGTCTGCGAGGGAAAGATTCCCGTCCGCGACGACGAGGCGGCGCCGTCGGTCGGAAAGAGAGCTTCGGAATTCACCGTCTGGCGCCCCCGGACTGGACACACTTGCGCCGTTGCGGGCGCGCCCCTGCAGGGTAGCCGTTCCCGAGGGGCGGTCAAAGACCCGGGCGCGGTGAACCGGCGAATATGGTTTAGGTCTAAAATAAATTGCCTTCCGCGGAAAATTAGTTTAGATGTAAAACAATTGGATGCCGCTGGGCGGGAGAGGAAGGCGATGAAGATCGAGGTGATAGGCGGCGGCCCGGCCGGGCTCTACTTCGCGCTCCTGATGAAGGCCCGCGATCCGGACCACGAGATCACGATCTACGAGCAGAACAGGCACGACGACACGTTCGGTTTCGGCGTCGTGTTCTCGGCCGAGACCCTGGGCCATTTCCGGGAATACGACGCCGCGAGCTACGACGCCATCCGGGCGGAGTTCGCATACTGGGACGATATCGACATCTTCTACAGGGGGAGCAAGATCACGTCCGGAGGGCACGGCTTCTGCGGCATGTCGCGCAAGGCGCTGCTTCTTCTCCTGCAGGACCGCTGCCGCGAACTCGGCGTCCGAATGCATTTCCAGCGCGAGATCCGTTCGCTCGACGAGGTCGCCGACGCCGATCTGGTGCTCGCCTGCAACGGGATCAACAGCTGGATCCGCGAAACCTACGCCGACCATTTCCGGCCGAGCTACGACTGGCGGCCCAACAAGTTCGTATGGCTCGGCAGCACCCGCCCGCTGCCGGCTTTCACCTTCGACTTCCGCGAGAACGACGCCGGCATCTGGAACCTGCACGCCTACCAGTACAACGCGGAGATGAGTACCTGGATCGTCGAGACGACAGCGGAGACATTCGCCCGCAGCGGCCTGGAGGACGCGGCGGAGGAAGACACGGTCGCCTATGTCGCCGCACTCTACGAGGATCTGCTCGACGGCCACCCGGTGATCACCAACCGGTCGCTGTGGCGCAATTTCCCGACGATCCGCTGCGAAACGTGGGTTCGCGGCAACATGGTGCTGATGGGTGACGCCGCCCACACCGCGCATTTTTCCATCGGTTCCGGCACCAAGCTGGCGATGGAGGACGCCATCGCCCTCTACGAGGAGTGTTGCGTCCACGACAATGCGGCGGACGCACTCGCCGCCTACGACGTCAACCGCCGCGACGAGGTCGGGCGCCTGCAGCACGCGGCCGATGTATCGCTCGCGTGGTTCGAACAGGTCGGCCGCTACTGGGGCATGAAGCCCGAGCAGTTTGCGTTCAGCCTCCTGTCGCGCTCGAAGGCGATCACCTACGACAATCTGAGAACCCGCGACGCGCGTTTCATCGAATCCGTCGACCGCCATTTCGCGGCCGCGGCGGCCGAACGCGAAAATCTCCCGGAAATCGCCGAGACGCCGCCGCCGCCCATGTTCACCCCGTTCACCGTGGGCGGCATGCGGCTTCAGAACCGCGTCGCCGTCGCCCCGATGTGCCAGTACTGCGCCGACGACGGGGTGCCGGGGGAGTGGCACTACGTCCATCTGACCAGCCGGGCGCTGGGCGGCGCCGGACTGGTCTATACGGAGATGACCTGCACGGCTCCCGATGCGCGCATCACGCCCGGCTGCGCCGGCATCTGGAACGACGAACAGGAAGCGGCGTGGAAGCGCATCGCCGATTTCGTGCACCGGTACAGCGCGGCCAAGCTTTGCATGCAGATCGGCCATGCCGGGCGCAAGGGGGCGACCAGACTCGCCTGGGAGGGTATCGACCAGCCCCTCGAGACGGGCGGCTGGGAGATCGTCGCCCCGTCGCCGCTTCCCTACCTGCCGAATTCCGCCGTCCCCCGGGCGATGGACCGCACCGACATGGACCGGGTGAAGGCCGGTTTCGTCGCCGCCTTCGGCCGTGCTGCGCGGGCCGGTTTCGACATGGCCGAGCTGCACTGCGCACACGGCTATCTCCTCGGCGGATTCCTGTCGCCGGCGACCAACAGGCGCACCGACGCGTACGGCGGAAGCCTGGAAAACCGGCTGCGCTACCCGCTCGAAGTGTTCGACGCGGTCAGGGAGGCATGGCCCGCGGACCGGCCGATCTCGATCCGCATCTCGGCGCACGACTGGGTGCCCGGCGGCAATGTCGGCGACGATGCGGTCGCGATCTCGAAGGCGTTCGTCGAGCGCGGGGTGGACCTGATCAACGTCTCGACCGGCCAGACCGCGTCCGAGGAACGCCCCGTCTACGGCCGCATGTTCCAGACCCCGTTCTCCGAACAGGTCCGGTTCGAGGCGGGTGTCCCGACCTTGGTGGCCGGAAACATCTTCACCTGGGATCAGGTCAATACCATCGTCGCCGCCGGGCGCGCCGATCTCGTCGCGCTTGCCCGGACCCATCTCTACAACCCCTGTTTCACCCAGCAGGCTGCGGCGCATTACGGCTGGGACCCCGTGCCCTGGCCCGACCAGTATCTTTCGGCCAAATTCGCGGCCTACCGCCAGTTCGAGCGCGACCGCCAGGCGGTCGAGGAACTGCGCGAGGCGGCGCGGCCGGCGGAACACGCGGCGCGGCGCCAGTTTCGCCGCGATGCCGGTGCTGAGGAATGGGAAACCAAGGGAGCGGCCGTCGGCGCCGCGGCGGCGAGCGCCGACCCGGGCTGATCGGTTGTTGCCCGACCGCCGTTTTTCTCCTCTTCTCCGCGCGCCGCGGGGGCCGGCGCGGGGGTTGGTAGCCGCGGCGTCGCGTGCTATGCCAGCCGGATAAGAATTCGTCGGGAGGACAGGCCGATGGCCGCGGTCAGCGAAGGGCCGGTCGGCGACGGGGTGCTGGACGCAGCCGCCGAACTCAGGCAGCGCGCCGAAGCCGTTGCCGAAGACTTCAGGACACGCGTGGCCGATGCGGAGAGGGACCGCCGCGTGCCGGCCGAGAACATGGACCGGATACGCGAGACCGGCCTGCTCCGGGTGATCCAGTCCCGCGCCTGCGGGGGCCACGAACTGTCGATGCGCGCCCATCTCGACGTGATCTCTGCGGTCGCCGAGGGGTGTTCCGCGACCGCGTGGGTGCTCGGCGTGATGCACGCCCATAGCTGGGTGATGGCCCACTTTCCCGTGCAGGCGCAGCGGGACGTCTACGGCGCAGATCCCGACACCATGATCTCCGCGGTGATCGCGCCGCGCGGCAAGGCCGTGCTCAACGACGACGGATCGTGCGAACTCAGCGGGTTCTGGCCGTTCGGCTCCGGGTGCGAACACGCGGCCTGGCTGCTGCTCGGCGCCGAGGTGTTCGACGAGGCCGGCGAGTGCATCGATCTCGCCGACTTCTTGGTGCCCGCCGACGCGGTGGGGATCAGGGACGACTGGTACGTCGCGGGCCTTTCCGGCACCGGAAGCTGCTCGATCGAGACGAACGGTCTTGCTGTGCCCGCCCACCGGCGCCTGTCGATCCCGGCGCTGATCGCGGGCACGACGCCCGGCATGGCCGAGGGTTACGACGGCTGGCTGCACCGTGCGGAGGCGGTGCCGGTCCTCGCGCTGTGCCTGTGCGGAGGAGCGCTCGGCCTCGCCCGCGCGGCGCTCGCCGAATTTCGCCGCACGGTGGTTGCCAAGCCGGTGGCCTACACGCCGCACATCCATTCCGAATGGTCGGCGACCCATATCAAGCTTGGCGAGGCGGCCTCGATGATCGATGCGGCCCATCTGATGCTCTACCGGGTGGCCGACGATATCGACAGCTACGCCCGCAACGGGACGCCCATGTCGTTGGAAATGCGCGCTCGTATCCGCATGGACTGCTCGCAAGGAGTGAAATTTGCGCTCGACGCGGTGGAGAAGTTGTTCCTGATGGCCGGCGGTTCGAGCCTCGCGCTGCGGAGCCCGCTGCAGCAGGCGTCGCGCGATCTCCACGCGATCAATATGCACGGCCTCCTCCTGCCGGAGGCGAGCGCCGAACTCTACGGCCGGCTGCTGCTCGGCCTCGAGCCCAATACGGATATCGTGTAGCAGCGTTGTCGCCGCGGAAACGAAACAGGGCGCCGGCGATCCCGCAATCCGGCGCAAACCCAGGGAGGAGAGGACAGATGACCGAGAGCAGGCAGGGAACCGTATCGCTATCGCGGATCGATCGAAGGCGCGCCCTCAAATACGGCGGCGGGGTGCTCGCGGCCGCCGCCGCGTCGGCCTTCCCGGCGCCGGCAATCCATGCCGCGCGGACGGTGAAGATCGGCTTCGTCAGCCCGCAGTCCGGCCCGCTCGCCGCATTCGGCGAGGCCGACCGTTTCGTGCTCGCCGACGCCCGCGCCGCGATCGGAGACGGGATCAAGATCGGCGGCAAGATGTACCCGGTCGAGATCATCTCGCGCGATTCCCAATCGAACCCGAACCGCGCTGCCGAGGTCGCGGCCGAACTGATCCTCAAGGACGAGGTCAACCTGATGATCGGCTCTTCGAGCGGCACGACGGTCAATCCGGTGTCCGACCAGTGCGAGGCCAACGAGGTGCCGTGCGTCACCGCCGATACCCCCTGGCAGATCGTCTATTTCGGCCGCGGGGCGACACCCGACAAGCCGTTCAAGTGGACCTACCACTTCTTCTGGGGCATCGACGACATGATCGGTGTCTTCATGGACATGTGGGATGCCCTCGGCACCAACAAGAAGATCGGCAGCGCGATAGAGAACAGCGAAGACGGGGTGGTCGGCGGCGATCCGAAACTCGGTTTCCGGCCGCCTATGGAAGGCCGTGGATTCACCTATATCCAGCCGCCTCTTTTCTCGATGGGAAGCCCCGATTTCACCGCCCAGATCTCGACCTTCAAGAAGGAAGGGGTCGAACTTCTCACCGGTATCTTTGCACCGCCCGACTTCACCACTTTCTGGACCCAGGCCGCGCAGCAGGGGCTGACCAAGCAGTTGAAGGCGGCGACGATTGCCAAGGCGCTCCTGTTCCCCTCGGCTATCGAGGCCCTCGGCGAGCGCGGCCACGGGCTGACGACGGAGGTGTGGTGGTCTGCCTCGCACCCGTACAAGTCGAACCTGACCGGAAAATCCTCGCGCGAATTCGCCGACGCCTACACCGCCAAGACCAAGCGGCAATGGACCCAGCCTCTGGGTTTCAAGCATGCCAATATCGAGGTGGCGATCGACGTGCTGAAGCGCTGCGGCGACCCGGGCGACCCGGAAGCCATACTGAACGCGATCGAGAACACCGACTACGAGTCGATCGTGGGGCCGGTGTCGTGGAAGTTCGGCGATCGCCGCAACCCGGTGAAGAATGCCTGCCGCACGCCCCTGGTCGGCGGCCAGTGGAAGCGCGGCAAGACGTTCAAGTACGAACTGGATCTGGTCGACAACCGGCAGGCGAAGGACATCCCGCTGACCGGCGATCTCGAAGCGCTGAGCTAGGCGGGCATTCCGGGAGGCGGTCCCGTTCGGACCGGACCCCTGTTCGGGCAATCCATCCGATCGGGCGCAGCCTCCCGCCACGCCGCGTGCGCTGCTGAACGGGCGGCCGGATGAGCGCGATCCTGTCGGTCGAGAACCTGTCCAAGAGCTTCGGCTCGCTCCTGGTCGTCGATTCCTTCGACATGGCGCTCGACCAGGGCGAGGCGCTCGGCATCATCGGTCCGAACGGGGCGGGGAAGAGCACGCTCTTCAACCTGATTACCGGCAGCCTGCCTCCGGACGGCGGCCGGATCGTTTTCGCCGGCGAGGACGTTACCCGGCTGCCCGCCCATCTGCGCTGCCGTGCGGGAATCGGGCGGTCCTACCAGATCCCGCATCCGTTCGGCGGCATGACGGTTTTCGAGAACCTCCTGGTCGGAGGCGCGTTCGGCGCGGGCCAGTCGGAAGCGGCGTCCTATGCGCCCTGCGTCGAGGTGCTGGAACGCACCGGGCTTGCGCGCAAGGCGAACGCGCTCGCCGGCACGCTCACCCTGCTCGAGCGCAAACGCCTCGAACTCGCCCGTGCGCTGGCGACTCGCCCGCGCGTCCTGCTGCTCGACGAGATCGCCGGCGGGCTGACGGAACACGAGATCCGCGAACTGGTCGACACCATCGGCGAAATCCGCCGCCAGGGCGTCTCTATCGTCTGGGTCGAGCACATCGTGCACGCCCTGCTGTCGGTCGTGGACCGGCTCGTGGTCATCGATTTCGGCCGCAAGCTGGACGAGGGCGATCCCCGGTCGGTGCTGGACAACCCGGTCGTGCGCGAGGTCTATCTCGGGATCGCCGTCGAATGAGCATGCTCCGGATACGCAACCTGGATGCGTTCTACGGCGATTTTCAGGCTCTCTTCGGAATCGATTTCGAACTCGGCGAGCATGAGACGGTGGCTGCCGTCGGCGCCAACGGCGCCGGCAAGACGACTCTGCTGCGGGCGATCACCGGCATGGTCGCGGCGACGAGCGAGGAACTCGCCTACCGGGGCCAGGGCATCCAGTCGCGGGAAGCCGCGGACATCGTTGCGCTCGGTATTTCCATGGTGCCGGAAGGGCGCCGCCTGTTCCCGAGCCTGAGCGTCGAGGAAAACCTGATCATCGGCGGGTACAGCGGACGGGCCGGCCGCTGGTCGCTTGCCGGTGTCTACGACCTGTTTCCGGCGCTGCGAAACAGGCGTTCGGTCCCCGGGACCGCGCTCAGCGGCGGCGAACAGCAGATGACCGCCATCGGCCGCGCCCTGATGGCGAACCCCGACCTGATCCTGTTCGATGAACTGTCGCTCGGTCTCGCGCCGGTCGTCGTCCGCGAGATCTACGAGGTGCTGCCGGCGATCAAGGCCGAAGGGACTGCCATGATCGTGGTCGAGCAGGACATCAACCGGGCGCTCGCCGTGGCCGACCGGGTGTACTGCCTGCAGGAAGGGCGCCTCGCCCTCGCCGGCGCGCCCGGGGATCTGACCCGCGACCGTATCGCGGCCGCCTATTTCGGCACTGAAGCATGATCGAATGGATCAACAGCGTCGTCCAGGGCGTGCTCACCGGCGGGCTCTACGCGCTGTTTGCCGCCGGCCTCGCCATCATCTTCGGCGTCATGCGGCTGGTGAACATCTCGCATGGCGATCTCATCGTGCTCGCCGCCTTCATCGCCATGGTGGTGATCGAGACCGCCGGGGTCGATCCGTTCACCAGCATGATCGCCGTCCTGCCGTTCATGTTCTTCTTCGGCTACGTGCTGCAGCGCGGGATTCTCAACTACACGCTGGGCGACGACCTTCTCCCGCCCCTCCTGGTGACCTTCGGTATTTCGATCGTCATCCAGAACCTGCTGCTCGAGATCTTTTCCGCCGATTCCCAGCGCCTGAAGGCGGGCGCGATCGAGACCGCGAGCATCAAGATCGCCGAGGGAATAGAGGTCGGCACCCTGCCGCTGATCGTCTTCGTCGTCGCCGTCGCTCTGATCGCCCTGCTGCAGATCGGTTTCAGCAGGACGCGGCTCGGCCGGGCATTCCGGGCGACATCGGACGACCCCGCCACCGCCCGCCTGATGGGGATCAAGCAGAAGCATATCTTCGGCCTTGCCATGGCGGTTTCCCTGGTCCTGGTGGCGATCGCCGGCATCTTTCTCGGCATCAGGACCAATTTCGATCCCTCCCTCGGCCCCTCGCGCCTGCTGTTCGCGTTCGAGGCCGTGATCATCGGCGGACTCGGTTCGATGTGGGGGACCCTGGCCGGCGGCGTGATTCTCGGCGTGGCGCAGAACGTGGGCGCCAAGATCGATCCGGGATGGCAGATCCTTGCCGGCCATATCGCGTTCCTGGTCGTGCTGGTCGTGCGGCCCAACGGGCTGTTCCCGAGGACCCGCGATGAGTAACCGGGTCGTCCGTTCGACGCCGTTGAGCCGGACCGGGATGGCGGTCGGGGCGGCGCTCGTCGTCGTCCTTGCAACGCTGCCCTACTGGGGCGACCGGGCATCGATGCGGCTTCTGGTGGAGGTGTTCTACATCCTTGCGCTGGCGCAGTTGTGGAACCTGCTCGCGGGGTACGGCGGGCTGGTGTCGGTCGGCCAGCAGGCATTCGTCGGGCTCGGCGGATACCTGCTGTTCATTCTCGTCATCTATCTCGACATCGGAACGCTCTGGACCGTTCCGATGGCCGGGATCGCAGGGGCGCTGGTGTCGCTCCCCATCGCCTTCATCGTCTTCCGGCTGCGGGGCCACTATTTCGCCATCGGGACCTGGGTGGTCGCCGAGGTCTTCCTGCTCGGCTTCGCCCAGGTGAAGGTGCTCGGCGGCGGCTCGGGCATGAGCCTGCCCATCGCCGCGATCAAATCGATCGCGGAGAGCCGCGCCGACCGGGATGCGATCGTCTACTGGCTCGCGCTGGTCCTGACAGTGGGCGTCATCGCCGGCATCTACCTCCTGCTGCGTTCGCGCTACGGCCTCGCCCTGACCGCGATCCGCGATTCCGAGGAAGCCTCGCGCAGCCTCGGGGTCGACAATTTCCGCGCCAAGCTGCTGGTCTACATTCTGGCCGCCTTCGGGACCTCTGCGATCGGCGCGCTAATCTACCTGACCAAGATACGGATCAGCCCGAGCGCCGCGTTCGACATCAACTGGACGATCACGATCATCTTCATCGTCGTGATCGGCGGCATCGGCTCGATAGAAGGGCCGATCATCGGCACCCTGATCTTCTTTCTGCTGCGGGAGCCCCTGGCGCCCTACGGGTCGTGGTACCTGATTCTGCTCGGCATCACCGCCGTGGCGATCATGCTCAAGGCGCCCAAGGGGCTCTGGGGCCTTCTCGCGCAGCGCTTCGACATCGCGCTGTTCCCGCTGCAGCGGCGCCTCCTCCTGGCGGACAACGACGAACGGACCGGACCGGGCTGAGCCATGTCCGCTCCGCTTTGAGCAGCGTCCTGCGGATCTCCCGAACCCGTGCGGCGATCTTCGCCGTCGGCTTCTTCGGCCTCGGTTTCGTGCCGATGATGACCGTGGCGGTGCCGCTCTGGGCGCTCGACATCGGCGCGACGCCGCTGATGATCGGGCTGGTCCTCGGCGCCCGCGCCGCGCTCTCCGTCGTGCTGTCGATTCCGGGCGGGGCGCTGATGGACAGGCTCGGCGTCAACCGGATCGCCGCGGCGGCGGCGATCGCGACGGCAGTGCTGTTTCCGCTCTACCCGGCGCTGTCGTCGGTTGCCGCGCTGATCGTCCTCCAGCTTCTGACCGGTTTCGCGCAGGCCGTGGTGTGGATGGCGGCGCAGGCCCACATCGGACGCATAAACCGCAACGATCCCGGCCTGATGGGCCGTTTCAGCTTCGTCTCCACATCGGGCAACCTGATCGCGCCGGTTCTGTGCGGCACGGCGTGGGATATTTTCGGCCCGGTCGGCGCCTTCTCCCTGCTCGGCGGGTGGGGGGCGGCGAGCCTGGTCGTCGTCGCCTTCCTGCCCGGCGACGTGCGGCCGGACGAAGCCGCCGGCAGCGGCGGGCAGGGCAGGTCGTGGTTCGGCGACTACCGCGATGCGGTGAAGATGGTCAGCGCGCCGGCCGTCGCATTCGTCGTTGCATGCTCGTTCCTGATGACCGGCTGCCACGCACTCCGTCACTCGTTCTATCCCGTCTATCTGGAATCGCTCGACTTCACCGGGACGACGATCGGCATCCTCGTTGCCGCAGGGTCCGTGGTCGCCGGCCTCGCCGGGCTGACGACCGGCGCGGTGTCGCGGCGGATCAATCCGCAAGTCCTCCTGATCTCGGCGGTCGGCGCCGCCGCCGCGTGCCTTTCGAGCGTCGTCCTTTTCCGCGAGTTCTGGACCCTGCTCGGCATCGCCGCGGGGTGGGGAGCGGTTTCCGGTATCGCCTTTCCCCTGATGCTCTATAGTCTCGCGCGCGCCGTCGGCGCGGACCGGCAGGGAATCAGTGTCGGCATAAGGACCACCGTCAACCGTTTGGCCGGGTTCGTCGTCCCGGTCGCCATGGGGGCGGCGGTCGAGGGGCTCGGTCTCGAGGCGGCGTTCTTCGTTTTCGGCGCGGTGACCCTGTCGTCGCTCGGCCTGATCGCGGTTCGCTTCCTGCCGCGGGCGCTGCGCCGCTCAGGAACCGCTTGATGAATCTCGGGGACGACATGGACATCACCATCGGAACCTCGGAAGCGGGGAGCACGTTCCACACCCAGGCCGCGGCAATCGGGACGGTGGCGCGGGAGCAGGGAACGTTCGGCCGCGTCGCGATCCTGCCGACCCCGACGGCGAGCGTCGGCAATGCCGAACGCCTCGAAGCCGGCGAGATCGAATTCGGCTTCCTCGCCGCCAACTGGATCGGCCGCGCGGCGCGGAGCGAGGCGCCCTTCCGTCGGCCGCTCCGCATACGGATGGCGGCGCCGGCCAACTCGGGGCCGATGTTCTTCATCGCGCGCCGCGACTCGGGCATGGAGAGGGTGAGCCAGTTGCGCGGCAAGCGGGTTTCGATCGGCCCTGCCGGCAGCGGCATGGCGCAGCACGCCGCCACCATGTTCGACGTCCTCGACATCGGTTTCGATGCCTTCGAGCCCGTGCACCTCAATTTTCTCGACGGAGCCAATGCGCTTGCCGCCGGCGAGGTCGATGCCCAGTTCCAGTGCCCGATTCCGAACCGGGTGATGACCGAACTCGCCGGGCGGGCCGACATCCGCGTGCTCGACTACGAGGCCGGACAACTGGATCTTCTGCTCGACCGGGTCGGGTTTTACCGGCGCGCGCAGGTCCCGGCGGGTGCGTTCGCCGGGCACCACCGCGACAGCGGCCAGATCGGGGTCCTGAACGTGATCGCGACCCACGCCGATACGCCCGGCGATACGGTGGGCCGGCTCGCCCGGCTGATGGCGGCGCAGCACGAGCGGCTCGCCGCGCTGAACCCGCTGTTCGACGGCCTGGGCGCCCTGTTCGACCCCCTGCGGAGCGAAGGCGCGGCGGGGCTCTCCATCGACGGGGTTCCGCTCCATCCCGGCGCGGCCGCGGCCTACCGGGCGCTCGGCCTGATCGCCGGTTAGGCGGCTGCGAATTCGCGCACCAGATCGAGGGCGAGGGATTTGTTTTCCGGCGCGCCGCTGATCTGGAGCACCGGCTCCTCGACCCCGGCGTCGAGATAGCGGGCCAGTCCCTCGCGGCAGGCCGACGGGGTGCCGCCCACGCAAAACGCCTCGATGGCTTCGTCCGGGATCAGCCCGGCGGCGGCTGCGAGATCGCGGCGCGCGACCGCATCCATGATCGCCGCGTGGTCGATCGGCAGCCCGGCGGTCGCGATGTTGTCGGCGTGGCGGGCGCTGCGAAAGAGAAAGGCGAGCTTGGTTTTCAGGTCGTCGACCGCCGCCCGGCCGTCCGGCGAGACCGAAAAGTAGATCAGGCTCGCGCGGCGGAACGCGCTGGGTTCGCGGTTTGCGGTTTGCAGACCGTTGTCGGCGAAGGCGAGACAGCGCCGCGTCGATTCGAGGGTGAGGCCGCCCGACAACAGCACCCCGTCGGCCACCCGCCCCGACAGGGCGAGCACCTGCGGCCCGGTCGAGGCGACATAGATCGGCAGCGGCGCAGGCGGGGCGAATTCGAGCCGCGCGCCGTCCAGCCGGTAGGCCGGGGCTTCGCGGGCGACGCGCTCTCCGCCCCACAGCGCGCGCAGGTCCGCCACCATGTTCGCGATGGCGGCGACCGGCCGCACCGGTTGGTGCCCGGACTCCGCGAGATTGAGCAGGTTGCCCACCGAAACCGCAACGGAAACGCGTCCGGGCGCCAGTTCCGCAAGTGTGGCCAGCGCCATGGCCGTCGGGGTCGGATGCCAGAGATAGGGGCTGATCGCCGTCGGCACTAGGCGCACCGTCTCCGTCGCGCCTGCGATTGCCGCGCACGCCGTGACGGCTTCGCGGTAGCCCATATGCTCGGCGACCCAGACGCTTGCCGCGCCCGCCGCTTCCGCACCCGCGGCGAGGCGGACCATTTCGCGTGCGTCGTCGAAGCCGTCGAAAACGACGCCGATCTCGACTGTCATCCGTCCGGCCTCCCGGAAATCTCGCTCACCGCCAATCAACCGCCGCCCGGGCGGTGCGTCAATGCTCGATGGCCGCTTGATGGCGGGGGCCGCGGCTGTGATCCTGACCGACGCGGCCGACAGGCAGGGGGGAAGCGTCGTGCTCTACATCATCTACCAGATCGACAAGCCCGATTCGGAGGCGGTCCGCGCGGCGGCGCGGGACGAGCATTTTGCCTATCTCGACGAGCACGAGGACATCCTCGTCCTCGGCGGCGCGTTGCTCGGCGAGGACGGCAGAACCCGCACGGGCAGCGTCCTCATCGTCAATGTAGGCTCGCGGGAGGAGGCCGAAACCTTCTCCCGGAACGAGCCGTTCCGCAGGGCCGGGTTGTTCGAGCGGGTCGAGATCAACCGAATGCGCAAGGGGCAGTGGAACCCGGCGGCGGCTCCGAGGACCGCCGAAGGCGACTGACCGCCTGCCGCGTCCGCCCTCCGCTGGACAAGGCGGCGCAACTGTGGGCGTCTTGCACGGCGTTGTGCGGCGTACATCCGAGGGGTGAGGGGACGGCGATGGCTTACGACGGGTTGCGGCCCTATCTCCAGGTGCTGGAGCAGCAGGGCATGATGCGCTGGGTCGACAAGGAGGTCGACAAGGATTGGGAGATCTCGGCGGTGCTGCGCATGATCTTCCGCGCGATGTCCGAGGAAAACCGCTACGGCATCGGTTTTCGCAACATCAGGGGCTATCCCGGCGGCCGCGTCGTTGCCGGCGCGGTGGCGGCCTCGCGCCGGATGATCGCGACCGCAATCGGCTGCGAGCCCACGTCCGCAGCCATCCACGAGAAGGTCATCGCCGGTATCGCCAACCCGATCGAGCCGGTGATCGTCGACGACGGCCCCTGCAAGGAGGTGATCCTTGCCGGAGACGATATCGACCTCAACGCGCTGCCGATCCCGATCTGGACGCCGGAAAAGGATGCGGGCCCCTATCTGACGCCGCTGTGGGTGACCAAGGATCCGGATGACGGGCGGCGCAACATTGGTATCCGCCGCTGCCAGATCAAGGGCCGGGACAGGACCGGTATCCTGTTCGGCGCGCCCGACCGAGGCGGCGCGATCCATTGGCAGAAATGGAAGAACCGCGGCCGCAACATGCCGGCGGCAATCTTCATCGGCGGCGATCCGGTCCAGTATGTGGTGGCGCCGGCGCGCTACGGCGCCGACGAGCTCGCGGTCGCCGGCGGCATCCGGGGCGAGGCGATCCCGCTGGTCCGCTGCGAGACCGTCGATCTCGAGGTGCCGGCGCACGCCGAGATCGTGATCGAGGGCGAGGTGCTGACCGACGGGCTGGAACCGGAAGGCCCGTTCGGCGAGTTCACCGGTTACATGGCGGGCGGACGCAACGCGCCGGTCTTCAAGGTCAGCTGCGTGACCCACCGCCGGGATCCGATCCTGCTCGGTATCATCAGCCAGCTTCCGCCGTCCGAAAGCAGCATGATCAAGCGCTCGCTGCTCGAGGCCGGGCTCAAGAAACACCTCAGCGAGGACTTGCGGATTCCCGGCATCGCGGATGTCCATGCGCTGGAAGCGGGCGGCTGCACGGCAACGCTGTGGATTTCCCTGAAAAAGATGTACGAGGGCCATGTCGACCAGGCGGTGTTCGGCGCGCTCGGCCATATGGGCATGAGCTATTTCAAGTGGATTGTCGTCACCGACGACGACATCGACATCGAGGATCCCTTCATGCGCGACTGGATTCTGGCCTGGCGGGTGCGGCCCGAGAGGGACCTGCGGGTGATCGAGACGCCGGCGGCGGTCGAACTCGATCCGTCCTCCTTCGGACCCGATGCGCCCGACGGCCGCCAGGCGCCGGGAGCGAAGGCGATCATCGATGCGACGCGGAAGTGGGACTATCCCGGAATTTCCCTGCCGCCGCTGGACAAGCTGCGCGGAGTCGCCGCCGACTGGGAGAGCTACGGGCTGCCGCCCCTCGAAACTCTCCGGCTGCCGCGCGGCGAATAGACGCTCAGACCGCGGTCTCGGCCGGCGGATCGATCTCGCACCATACAGGAGTGTGGTCGGAGGCTTTCTGCTTGCCCCGCGGGCCGCGGTCGATACCCGACGCCGAAAGCCGGTCCGCTGCCTGCGGGGACAGCAGCAGGTGGTCGATCAGCAGACCGAAATCCTTCTGCCACGCGCCGCCCTGATAGTCCCAGAAACTGTAGCTGTGCGGCGCGTTGTTGAACGCGCGGTAGGCGTCGGTGAAGCCCAGATAGGCGAGGGCGCGAAACCGCGACCGGGTTTCCGGCCGGCACAGCGCATCGTCGGTCCAGCCGGCCGCGTCGTAGCAGTCGTCGTCGGTCGGCACGACATTGTAGTCCCCGCCGAGCACCAGGGCTTCTTCGTGCCGCAGCAGGTCCCTCGCGTAGGCCGTCAGCCGGTCCATCCAGCGCAGCTTGTAGTCGTACTTGTCGCCCGGCGCCGGATTGCCGTTGGGCAGGTAGATCGAGGCGACCCTGAGATCGCCCACGAATGCCTCGATATAGCGCGCCTGATCGTCGTCGGGATCGCCCGGCAGACCGATCTGCACATCCTCGATCGGCTGTCGGGCGAAGATGCCCACGCCGTTGAAGTTTTTCTGCCCGCTGATGGCGACATTGTATCCGGCGTCTTCGATCGCCTCGCGCGGGAAGGTTTCCTCGGTGGCCTTGAGTTCCTGGGCGAGAACGATGTCGGGGGAGAAGGCGGCCAGCCATTCGAGCACCCGCGGAAGCCGTGCGCGAATCGAATTGACGTTCCAGGTCGCGATCCTGGTCATCCGACGGCGAATGACACTCCGCAGCCGCAGGTCGACACCGCGTTGGGATTGCGGACGGTGAAATAGGCGCCGACGAGCTCCTCGACATAGTGGATTTCGGCGCCGCCGAGAAATTCGAGCGAAACCTCGTCGACGACGATGCGCACGTCCTCGCGCGAAAACACCGTGTCGTCCCCGTTGCACGTATCGTCGAACGAGAAACTGTACTGGAAGCCGGAGCAGCCGCCGCCGCCGATCGCCACCCGGAGCATCGACCCGGCGGCATCCTCGGCCTTTTCGAGTTCGCGAATCCGGCGCACCGCCGATTCGCTGATCGTGACCGCTGCCGGCACCGTTACGTCGGCATTGTCCAAGCCTTCCGACATGGGTTCTATCTAGGCGGAGAGGGCGGTGCGGTCAAGCCGGCGCATCGGGCGGCAACGCCAATAAGCGCTTGAAATCATTTCCTTCGTCGCGCAAGTACGGACGGCAGATGGCGGCGGCGGCGGAACGGGGACGGAATGGACGTTTTTCGTACGTGCAGAAAACTCATCGAGGACTCGCTTGCGGCGGTTCCCGGCGGCGGCGAGTCGGCCGTCGACGGTCCCGGGTTCTCGGTCGAACCGCCGCGCGATCCGCGCCACGGCGAGGTGTCGAGCAACGTCGCCCTCGTACGCGCCAAGGCAGCCGGCATGAAACCGCACGATCTCGCCGGCCGTCTGGCGGATGCGCTCGCAGCCCATGAGGACGTGGCCGAGGCGTCGGTCGCCGGACCCGGTTTCATCAACCTCCGCCTGCGCAGCGAGGTCTGGCGCGAACGGATCCGCGACATGCTCGCCGCCGGCGCCGCCTACGGCGACTCCGCCCTGGGTGCGGGCCGGACGGTCAACATCGAATACGTTTCGGCCAACCCGACCGGCCCGATGCATGTCGGCCACGGGAGAGGCGCCGTGGTGGGCGATGCGCTCGCCCGCCTTCTCGCCAGGGCGGGCTACGCAGTCACGCGCGAATACTACATCAACGACGCCGGCGTGCAGGTCGATCTGCTCGCCCGGTCCCTTCATCACCGCTACCGCGAAGCCGCCGGCGAGGCTCCCGGCGCACTGGCGGAGGGCCTTTATCCCGGCGACTATCTGGTCGAGGCCGGTGCCGCGTTGTTTGCACGCGACGGCGGCAGGTGGCTCGACGCGGCGGAGGACGAATGGCTGGAGCCGGTCCGGGACTTCGCTGTCGAGGCGATGATGACGCTCATCAGGGGCGATCTTGGCGCGCTCGGCATCGCGCACGATGTGTTCACTTCGGAGCGTGCGCTGGCTGCCTCGGGCGCGGTGGAGGAAGCGCTTTCCGATCTCGACGGCCGGGGCCTGTTGCATGTCGGTGTTCTCGAGGCGCCGAAGGGCAGGGCAGATGACGACTGGGAGCCGCGTCCCCAGACCCTGTTCCGGTCCACCGCGTTCGGCGACGACCGCGACCGCGCGATTCGCAAATCCGACGGCAGTTGGACGTATTTTGCTACCGATATGGCCTACCATCGGGACAAGTTCCGGCGCGGTTTTCCCATCCTGATCGACGTCTGGGGCGCCGACCACAAGGGTTATGTCCGGCGCATGCAAGCCGCAGTCGATGCGTTGAGCGGCGGCCAGGCGGAGTTCAATGTGCTCCTCTGCAACCTGGTCAACCTTTCGGAAGCCGGGCGGCCCGTAAGGATGTCCAAGCGGGCCGGAACCTTCGTGACGCTGCGCGAGGTGGTGGACCGCGTCGGCAAGGACGTCGTGCGCTTCATCATGCTGACACGCAGCAACGAAGCGCCGCTGGACTTCGATCTTGCGCAGGCGGTGGAACAATCCAGGGACAACCCGGTTTTCTATGTCCAGTACGCCCACGCCCGCGCCTGTTCGGCGATGCGCAATGCGGCGGAAACGTTTCCCGACGAGGATTTCTCCGACGGTTCTCTCGCCCGGGCGGCGCTCGACGCGCTGGACTCCGACGAGGAGCTTTCCCTGGTGCGCACGCTGGCGGGCTGGCCGAGGGCGGTCGAGGCCGCGGCGGAGGCGCGGGAGCCTCACCGGATCGCCTATGCGCTCTCCGATGTCGCGGCGGCGTTTCACACTCTCTGGAACCGCGGCAATGTGGATGAGGACCGCCGTTTCGTTGTCGCGGGCGATCTGCCGCTCAGCCGCGCCCGGCTCGCGCTGGTACGCGCGACCGCGGCGGTCATCGCTTCCGGACTCGACATCATGGGGGTAACGCCGGCCGAGGAAATGCGTTGATGGCGGACAACGGCGAGATCGACCTGAGCGCGAAGGAAGAACGGACCGGCCGGCACTGGGCTCTCAGGGTTCTCTCCGCTGCGGTCGGCATCGCGGCGCTCGTCGCGTTTGCCGGGTTCATGCTCCACGCCTACAGCGAGCGGCGGTCCGCGGCGGCCGGCAAGGCGCCGCCCGTGATCAAGGCCGATCCCGCCCCCTACAAGGTCAAGCCCGCTTCGCCCGGCGGCAGGGTGATCCCCGACCGCGACAAGAGGGTCTACGACAATATCGCCTCCGCTGAGGCCAAGCCCAGGGTCGAACGTCTGTTGCCCGCGCCGGAGATTCCGGTGCCCCGGCCACGACCAGCGGAGGTTGAACAGACCGCGCAGTCCGTACAATCCGGGACGGCCGGACCGAAGGAGACCGCGGCGCCGCCGGCCGCCGGGACCCCGTCGCAGCCAGCGGCCAAGCCGGACGTAAAGACCCCGCCGAAACCGCCTGCAGCGTCGAAGGCCGGCGCCGGATCGAACTATCGCCTCCAGCTCGCGGCGCTCCGCTCGGAGAACGCCGTCCAGCAGACGTGGCGCAAGCTGCGGCGGAAACACGGCGATCTTCTGTCGCGCCTCGAACTCGCGGTGGAGAAAACCGATCTTGGCCCTCCCAAGGGCGTCTTTTTCAGGCTCCTCGTGGGTCCCCTCGCAGACCGTACGGCGACGCGGAAACTGTGCGCCGATCTTGCCAAGCGCGGTGTCGACTGTTTTGTCGTCCGGCGCTGACCGCGGGAACCCGGCGGCGATCGTCTTCGGCTGCGCCGGCGAGACGCTGGGCGCCGGCGAGCGCGCATTCTTCGCCGACGCCGACCCCCTGGGCTTCATCCTGTTCCGGCGCAACTGCCGCGAGCCGCAGCAGGTCCGCGATCTCGTTGCTGCGCTGCGCGACAGCGTGGGGCGCCGGGACGCCCCGATCCTGATCGACCAGGAGGGCGGCAGGGTCCAGCGCCTTGCGCCGCCCCACTGGCGCCGCCGGCCGGCCTGGCGCGCGTTCGGCGACCTGGCAGTCCGGGCGGGTCTGCCGCATGCAGCCGACGCCGCCCGCGCCAACGCCCGCGAAATAGCCGACGAGCTCGCCGGCCTCGGTATCGATATCGATTGCCTGCCCCTGCTCGACGTGCCGGCGCCGGGCGGCCACGACATTATCGGCGACCGCGCGTTCTCCCGCGATCCCGAGACTGTCGCCGTTCTCGGCCGGGCGGTGTGCGAGGGGCTGCTCGCGGGAGGCGTGATCCCTACGATCAAGCATATCCCCGGCCACGGCCGGGCGGCGTCGGACAGCCATCGTTCCCTTCCCGTCGTCGATGCGCCGGCCGAAGCCCTGGAAACCGATTTCGCCCCGTTCCGCGCACTCCGGGACATGCCGTGGGCGATGACGGCCCATGTCGTCTATGCTGCGTTCGACAAGGTTTCGCCCGCGACGACCTCGAGAGCCGTCATCGAGCGGGTGATTCGCGGGTCGATCGGCTTTCGCGGCCTGTTGATTTCGGACGATCTCTGCATGAAGGCGTTGACCGGTGCACCCGCCGCGCGCGCGCGCGCGGCGCTCGATGCGGGCTGCGATGTCGTCCTCCATTGCAGCGGGGAGCTGGCCGCGATGCGCGAAACCATGGCCGGCGTGACGGCGATGAGCGGCCGCGCCATGGCCCGGTTCCGGGCTGCGGCGGGAATGGCGCTTCGCTCCGCGGCGGCGAGCGCGTCCGGTTGATGGAGTTTGTCCACGCCGCCTCGACCTGGGTCGCGCCGGTCATTGTCGCGATCACCCTGCACGAGGCCGCGCACGGCTACGTCGCCTGGAAGCTCGGGGACGACACGGCGAGGCGCCTCGGGCGTGTGTCCTTCAACCCGCTGCGGCACATCGATCCTTACGGCACCATCGTCATCCCGGCGCTGCTGCTCTCCTTCAGCAACTTCGTCTTCGGCTGGGCGAAACCGGTGCCGGTCGATGTCCGGCGTCTCGACAATCCGCGGCGCGACATGATCTGGGTGGCTGCCGCCGGCCCGGCGATCAATATCGCACTCGCCACCGCATCCGTTGTCGCCATGCACGCGGTGCCGTTTCTGCCGTCCTCGATCCAAGTCTGGGTTTTCGAGAACCTGCAAAACTCGGTTCTTATCAATCTTGTACTTGCGGTGTTCAACATGCTTCCGCTGCCGCCGCTCGACGGCGGACGGATCGCCGTCGGGCTGCTGCCGGCACCGATGGCGCTCGCACTCGCGCGGATGGAGCGATTCGGCCTGTTCGTGATAATTGGAGCCATGTTCGTGCTGCCTTATGCGGGGCAAGCGCTCGGGGTGGACCTCAACGTCTTTCCTTGGCTGATCGGGACGCCGGTGCGTTTCCTGATGGATGTGATCGCGGGACTTGCTGGGTTTGCGACGTGACCGAAGAAGACAGGCGCGGGATCGGGGAACAGGCGCGGCCTGAGCGCCGCAAGGATACCCTTGTGCTCGATCTCGACGGCTACGAAGGGCCGATCGACGCGCTTCTGGCGCTTGCGCGCCAGCAAAAGGTCGACCTTGCCCGGATTTCCATTCTGGATCTTGCTGAACAGTATCTCGCGTTCATCGTCGAGGCGCGCAGGCTGGATCTCGAAATCGCCGCCGATTACCTGGTGATGGCCGCCTGGCTCGTCTACCTCAAGTCGCGCCTGCTGCTGCCGGATGACGAGAACGACGAGGAACCCACCGGACCGGAACTTGCCGAGGCGCTGACCTTTCGGTTGCGCCGGCTCGAGGCGATGCAGGAAGGCGGTCGGCAGTTGATGGCGCGTCCCCGCCTCGGCCGCGATGTCTTCGCCCGCGGCGCCCCGGAAGAGATCGAGGTCGTCCGGCGGCCGGTCTACGAGGTCTCGCTGTTCGATCTGCTTTCGGCCTACGGCGAGAACCGGCGCCGGAGCAGGGATTCGGTCCTGACGATCGAACCCAGCCTGCTGTATTCGGTCGCCGAGGCGATCGAACGGCTCAGCGGCCTGAGCGGCGGGACCGCCGGTTGGCAGACCCTGCTGGAATTCTTGCCGCCGCAGGCCGGCGGCGGCATCCACCTGCGTTCGGCGATCGCGTCCACCTTCGTCGCCGGCCTCGAACTCGCGCGCACGGGCCGAATCGAGTTCAGGCAATCGGATCCGTTCGGCCCCATATACATACGGGGCCGAAATGCTCCGCAAGCCGTTCCGGAGGCTGCGTATGAGGCATGACCTGCGCCTGATGGAAGCGATCCTGTTCGCCGCGTCCGAGCCGCTCGCCGAGGCGGCGCTCGCCGAACGCTTCGCAGAAGGCACCGACATCGCCGCCCTGATCGGCGAACTGGCCGCAGCCTACACCGGGCGCGGCGTCAACCTTGTACAGGCGGGCGGCGGGTGGTGTTTCCGTACCGCCGAGGATCTGGCGAGCCACATGCGGATGGAGCGGAAGGTGACGCGCAAGCCGTCGCGCGCGGCGGTCGAGACATTGGCGGTGATCGCCTATCACCAGCCGGTGACGCGCAGCGAGGTCGAGGAGATCCGGGGCGTCGCCGCCAGCCGCGGCACATTCGACATCCTGCTCGAAGCAGGCTGGATCCGCCCGGCCGGGCGGCGCCCGACGCCCGGCCGCCCGGTGACCTGGGGAACGACGGACGAGTTCCTCGTCCATTTCGGGTTGTCGGGCCTCGCCGACCTGCCGGGCGTGGACGAGCTCAGGGCGACGGGTCTGCTCGACACCCGCCCGGCAAGTGTGATCGTCGGGTCCGGGTCGGCGCCGGTCCGGCCCGGCGAAGACGCCGGCGGGTCCGGCAGGAACGGATCGGAGGGCAGCCTGTTCGACTTCTCCCTCGACCCGGCGGAACCTCCCGAACGCGATCCCGACCTCGCCGATTTGCCGGCGGCCGCGGAGGGTGCGGCCGGGTTCGCCCCGGCAGCGGCGGCGCTCGAGGACTCTGCGGTCCCGGTCCATCCGTAACCGGCCCGTCCCCCGGGGACGGAGAATCGCCCGAAAAATATGGCAGTAATGCTGCCAAATGTTTCACGTGAAACATTTGCTTGAGGCTAGCGTCCGCACTTCATCCGAAATGTGAGCTTGGCCGAAACCCTTGTGCACGATATCGCGGTTTCGGGTATACAGGCTTTCCGCCATCGTCGCGGAAGGCGGCGACGGCAGGATGGTAGGCAGGAGCAGCAGCGATGGGATCGTTTAGCATCTGGCACTGGCTCGTCGTTCTCGTTGTGGTCCTTGTCCTGTTCGGGGGAGGCGGGAAGCTCACCCGTCTCATGGGCGATGCGGCGCGCGGCATCAACGCCTTCAAGAAGGGCCTGAAGGAGACCGATCCGGCAGCCCCGGTGGCGGCGCAAGCCCAGGAGACCGCCAAGGAAATACCGGCGGAAGCCAGGGAACGGGACGAAACCGCCAAGAGCTGAACCGACGATGCGGCGGCAGTGGATGGAAACGGCCGCCGACCGAACACCCGCTTGAGCGGCACTCTCATGACGGATCGGCCGGCCGATGCTTGACATCGGCAGTTGGGAATTCCTGATCGTTATCGTGATCGCGCTGATCGTGGTCGGTCCCAAGGATCTGCCCGGCGTCGTGCGCACGGTGAGCCAGTGGGTTCGGCGCGCCAGGGAGCTTGCGCGCGAATTCCAGGGCGGTCTGGAGGACATCGCCCGCGAGGCCGAACTCGACAAGGTCAAGGATTCGATCCAGAGCGAACTGGACCCCGACGGCGTCGTCAACTCCATCAGGGGCGATATCGAAGACGAGATCGACGACAGGTGGCTCGCCGAGGAAACGGCGTTCGATTTCGAGGATGCCGAGAAATCGAGGACCGTCGAACCGGAAGCGCCGGCCCCCGGGGCGGAGACGGAAGGGGAGGCGGCCGATTCCGCGCGCGCCCCTGCCGGCGAAGAGGCGGTCCCGGCGGAACCGGGGCGGGGTAGCTGAACGTGGCGGACGACACCGAACGGGACGACGAAACCCCGCAGGACAAGACGATGCCGCTGCTCGACCACCTGATCGAGCTGCGGACCCGGTTGATCTACTGCGCCATCGGTTTCATCGTCACCTTCTTCGCCTGTTTCTTCGTGGCCGAGGACATCTTCGCTTTCCTGGTCAGACCGCTCGCCGCGGCGCTCGACGACCACGAAGGCGGGCGGATGATCTTCACCGCTCTCCACGAGGCGTTCTTCACCTACGTCAAGGTTGCGTTTTTCGCCGCCGCGCTGATCGCCTTCCCGCTGATCTCGATACAGCTCTGGCTGTTCGTGGCCCCCGGCCTCTACAAGAAAGAGCGCCGGGCGTTCCTGCCGTTCCTGATCGCGACCCCGATCCTGTTCGCCACCGGCGCCGCCCTGGTCTATTACGCCGTGATGCCGGTGGCGTGGGAGTTCTTTCTCGATTTTCAACGTCCGGCCGATCCCGGCGATCTCGCGATCGAGGTCGAGCCCAAGGTCGATCAATATCTGTCCCTGGTGATGCGCCTGATCTTCGCCTTCGGGATCGGTTTCGAATTACCGGTGTTCCTGATGCTGTTGGCGCGCGCCGGACTGGTCACCGCCGACGGGCTCGCCGCCAAGCGCCGTTACGCGATCGTCGCCGTGTTCGTCGCCGCGGCGATCCTGACCCCGCCCGACGTGTTCAGTCAGATCGGGCTCGCATTGCCGATCATCCTGCTGTACGAAGCCTCGATTTTCGGCGCGCGGATGATGGAGCGGAAACGCGCCGAACGCGAAGCTGCGGAAGACGCTTCCGTCTAGGGCTTCCGCGACGGCGGAGTGATCGATGCTCGATCTGCGTTGGATTAGGGATAACCCGGAGGGTTTCGACCGCGGGCTGGCGCGCCGCGGCCTCGCGCCGATGGGCGCGGAGATCCTCGCGCTCGACAGCGACCGGCGCGCCCGGCAGACGGAACTCCAGGATCATCGGACCCGTCGCAACGAGGTTTCGCGGAAAATCGGCGCGGCGAAGAAACAGGGCGGCGACGCCGGCGCGCTGATCGACGAGGTCGGTGTGCTCAAGGCCCGCATGCAGACCCTCGAGGGCGAATGCGCGGATCTCGAGACCAGGATCGACAGCCTTCTCGAGGGTGTGCCCAATCTGCCGGCGCAGGATGTTCCGGACGGCCCCGACGAGACCGCTAATGTCGAGCTTCGGCGTTTCGGCGACCCGCCGTCCTTTTCCTTCGCGCCCAGGGATCACGTCGAGATCGGCGAAGCCCTCGGCATGATGGATTTCGCCGTGGCCTCGAAGCTTTCCGGGGCGCGTTTCGTGGTCCTGAACGGGACGCTCGCCCGCCTCGAACGCGCACTCGCAGACTTCATGATCGACCTGCATACCACGGCGTTCGGATACACCGAGGTCAGCACCCCCTTTCTGGTGCGCGGCGCGGCCCTCCACGGTACCGGACAGCTCCCCAAGTTCGGCGGGGACCTGTTCCGGACGACCACCGATCACTGGCTGATCCCGACCGCGGAGGTGCCGCTGACCAACCTCGTGGCCGGCGAGATCGTCGACGCCGCCGATCTGCCGCTTCGCTATACCGCGCTCACCCCGTGCTTCCGTTCGGAGGCGGGGGCGGCCGGGCGCGATACCCGCGGCATGCTGCGCCAGCACCAGTTCCACAAGGTCGAGCTGGTCAGTATCACCCGGCCGGAAGAATCCGCCCGCGAGCACGAACGGATGACTGCCGCCGCGGAAGAGGTGCTGAAACGCCTCGGCATGCCCTATCGGGTCGTCGTCCTCGCCACCGGGGATCTCGGTTTCGCCGCCGAAAAGACCTACGACATCGAGGTCTGGCTGCCGGGTCAGCAGGCCTACCGGGAAATCTCCAGTTGTTCCAACTGCGGCGCTTTCCAGGCGCGCCGGATGCGGGCGCGCTACCGGCCGGAGGACCGCAAGGGGACCGCTTTCGTTCACACGCTGAACGGCTCGGGCGTGGCGGTCGGACGGTTGCTGATCGCTATTCTCGAAAACGGCCAGCAGGCGGACGGCACCGTCGTCCTGCCCGAGGCGCTGCGCCCCTATCTCAAGGGCCTCGATGCGATCCGGCCGCGGCGCTGAGGGCGCTTTCGCCCTGCCCGGGCGGGCGCGTACGGAGGCGGTCCGGTGACCGAGGCTGCCGCGAAGATCCACCTGTTGATGGAACTCCGCAGCCGGGGCATCGCCGATCCCGGCGTCCTGTCGGCGATGGAATGCGTGCCGCGCGAAATGTTCGTGCCTCCGGCCTTCCGGTTGCGGGCGCACGATGACGACGCGCTGCCGATCGGCCACGGCCAGACCATTTCCCGGCCGACAGTCGTCGGTCACATGACCGAACAGCTCGAACTCGACAAGCGCATGAAGGTGCTTGAGATCGGCACCGGCTCCGGCTACCAGACCGCCGTGCTCTCCAAGCTGTGCCGCCGGGTCTACACGATCGAACGCTACAGAAGCCTGTTGCGGCGGGCGGAAGAGCGGTTCGCCGACCTGCGCCTCACCAACGTCACCACCCGATGGGACGACGGTTCCAGGGGCTGGCCCGAGGTCGCGCCGTTCGAGCGGATCATTGTGACCGCGGCGGCGGAGGATGTGCCGCCGGCCCTGCTCGACCAGCTCGCACCGGACGGGATCATGATCCTCCCGGTGGGCGGAGCCGAGGAAGAGCAGCAGTTGATCAAGTGCCTCCGCTGCGGCGAGAAGGTCGAGTACGAGACGCTCTGGTCGGAGCCTTTCGTCCCCCTGCTTGCTGAGGCCGTCGACGATCTGTCCCGTTGAACCTGCCGATTCGGTTGCGGCGATTGCGTTTGGAATCGGTTGGGACTAGCTTGGAAAAAGGTTGATTCGACACTCTCTTTTTGCCGCGCTCCGATCCGCCGTCCTGATGGCCGTGCTGTCCGCAGCAGCCGGCTGCCACACCAGCTACGACGACTGGAGCGCCCCCGCTTCCCCCGCCCCGTCCCGGTCATCGCCAGCGGCCGTGGATCGCAGCGAGGGGCCTGTCGCGGTTATCCGCAAGGGCGACAGCCTCTACCGGATCTCGCGCCGCCATGCGGTGCCGCTGCGCGATCTGATCGTCCTCAACGGGCTGCGCGCGCCCTACCTGATCCATCCCGGTCAGAGACTTCGCCTGCCGGCTGCGAAGCAGCACGTGGTGCAGCGCGGCGACACCGCGCTCGGCGTTGCCCAGCGCTACGGCGTATCGATGAAGAGTCTCGTGGCGGCCAACGGGATCGAGCCGCCTTACCGGATCTATCCGGGCCAGGCGTTGCGCCTTCCCGTGTCCGGAAAGCAAACCCGAGCCGGCAGGGCCGGCACCCGGAAAACCACGAGCAACGCCGCGAAACCGCGGACGACCGCGCGGTCGCCCAGACCGGCGCGGCCGGCGGGGCGGGTGAAATCCCGCCCGCCCAAGGCGGTCGCGCTCGCCCCGCCGCCGCCGCGCGCCGGCAAACGCTTCCTGTGGCCTGTCGAAGGGCCGGTCGCGGTCGGTTTCGGCAACCGCGGCCGGGGGCTGCACAACGACGGAATCAATATCGTGGCGCGCCGCGGCACCGGCGTCCGCGCCGCGGAGAACGGGATCGTTGCCTATTCCGGCAACGCGGTGCGCGGTTTCGGCAACCTGGTGCTCATCAAGCACGCCGGCGGCTGGATGACCGCCTATGCCCACAACGATGTGCTGCTGGTCCGCGCCGGACAGAAGGTGCGCCGGGGAGAGACGATCTCCCGGGTCGGTTCGACCGGCAGTGTGAGCCGGCCGCAGCTTCATTTCGAACTCCGGCGCGGCCGGAAGGCGGTCGATCCGCTGCGTCACCTGCCGCGCGCCCGCCGGTCGCTCAGCGCGCTCGTTCCGGCCGATCCAGCGCCGCGCCGACCTGGCCCGCCAGGTCCTGGATGAACTGCCAGGCGACCCGCCCCGAACGGGCGCCGCGGGTCACCGACCATTCGTTCGCCGACGCCCGCAACCGGTCCCGCGGAACGTCCAGCCCATAGTGGTTCGCGTACCCCTCGACGATCCGGAAGTAGGTTTCCTGATCGCAGTTGTGTATGCCGAGCCAGAGACCGAAACGGTCCGACAGCGAGACCTTCTCATCGACCGATTCCGCCGGGTTGATGGCGGTCGATTGTTCGTTCTCGATCATTTCGCGCGGCATCAGGTGGCGCCGGTTCGATGTGGCGTAGAACACCACGTTGACGGGGCGGCCCTCGATCCCGCCCTCGAGCAGCGCCTTCAGCGATTTGAAGGTCGTATCTTCGGTCTCGAAGGAAAGATCGTCGCAAAACAGGATAAAACGCCGCTCGACGCCGCGCAGGATTTCCAGCAACAGGGGCAGGCTGCCGAGGTCCTCCCGGTGTACCTCGACAAGCCCGAGCCCGGCTTCGGCCTCGCTCTCCGCGTTGATCCTGCCATGCACCGCCTTGATCAGCGAACTCTTGCCCATGCCGCGGGCGCCCCACAGCAGGACGTTGTTGGCGGGAAGGCCGCGCGCGAAGCGCCGCGTGTTTTCGAGCAGCGTCGCCGCCTGACGCTCGATGCCGACGAGAAGGTCGAGGTCCACCCGATTGACGGTCGCCACCGGGGCCAGGCGGCCGTCCTCGGCGTGCCAGACGAATGCCTCGCCTTGCCGGAGGTCCGCCTGCGCTGCCGCCGGAGGGGCAGCCCGTTCCAGGGCGGCGGCGATTCGCTCCAGCAGATCCCGGATATCGGTGTCGTTCGCCTCGCCGTTGCCGCTCCGTGCCATCTGCGGGTTCTCCGTACCTGGCCGCGCCCGCTCCCGGAGCCGGCGCGCGACCCTAATACACGGCGTCCGGCAGTCAAGGCGCTGCCCCTCCGCTGCCCGCCGTGGCAACGGGCGGCGGGCAATCCGGTTGCATGCGCCGGGCCGGGCGTTATAGTCCGGCGGTCGCAACGCCCGGCGGCAGGGGCGGTCCCGGACGGCTGGCGCCCGGTAGCCTCCTCGCGGAAACGCAGCGAATTTGCAAGGAGGCTCCCCCGATGTTCATATCGCCGGCGTTCGCGCAGGACGGAGGAGGCATGGGCGGTATCGAGCCACTGATCCCACTGGTTCTCATCTTTGTCGTCTTCTACTTCCTGCTGATTCGCCCGCAGCAGAAGAAGGCCAAGGCGCACCGGGAGATGATTGCCGGTCTGCGGCGCGGCGACCGGGTGGTCACCTCGGGCGGGATCGTCGGGCAGGTGCAGCGGGTCATCGGGGATTCCGAACTCAGCGTCGAGATCGCCGAGGGTGTGCGGGTGCGGGTGATGCGCTCGATGATCGCCGAACTCGTTTCCAAGCCGGAGCCGAGCCGGAGCAGGGACGACCGGGACGACCGAGACGACGACGATGACGATGACGGCGAGGAAGAGGAAGAACGGCCCCGCCGGAGCCGCCGGACGCGCAAACGGCGGGAGCGAAGCCGCGATGAAGAGGACGATGCGGACGATCCCGATGAGGACCGGTCCTGACCGAATGCCCGGGGCGAAAGCCGATCCCGCGAACCGGGCCGTCCGATGATCTATTTCGCCAAATGGAAGATTGTCCTCATTGCGGTCGTCTGCGTGTTCGGCCTTCTCTATGCCGCGCCGAACGTCGTTGACCGCGGCCTCCTCGAAGACCTGCCGGACGGGTTCCCCAAGAAGCAGATCAGCCTCGGCCTCGATCTTCAGGGCGGTTCGCACCTGCTGCTGGAGGTGCAGGTCGACGCGGTAATCCGCGAGCGCCTGGTGGCGCTGGTCGATGCTGCGCGGACCGAACTCAGGCGCGCCCGCATCGGTTATCGCGGGCTCGGCGTGGAGGGGCAGGGGATCGCCTTCACGGTGCGCGACCAGGACAAGTTCGACGACGCGCGCCGCATTGCCCGGCAACTGGATACCGGTACCGAGCTCGAGACGAGCGGCGACCGCTTCACCATCGTGCTCACCGACCAGACCGTACGCGACCTCAAGACCTCGGCCGTCAACCAGTCGATCGAGATCGTGCGCCGCCGGATCGACGAGACCGGCGTCCGCGAGCCGGCCATCCAGCGCCAAGGGGCCGACCGCATTCTGGTCCAGCTTCCGGGCGTCGACGACCCGGAGCGTATCAAGCGCCTGCTGGGAAAGACGGCCAAGATGAATTTCCGCCTCGTCGACCAGTCGATGTCGGCGGAGCAGGCGCGGCGCGGCCGCCCGCCGCCCGGCTCCGAACTGTTGCCGGCGGACAACGAGGCGGGGCCGGACGGGCAGCCCGTCCAGTATCTCGTCCGCAAGCGCGTGATGGTGAGCGGCGACACGCTGGTCGATGCCCAGCCCACCGTGCAGGACGCCCAGCCGGTGGTCAGCTTCCGCTTCGATGCCGTCGGTGCGCGGCGCTTCGGCGATACCACGCGGCGCAATGTCGGGCGGCCGTTCGCCATCGTCCTCGACGGCAAGGTCATCAGCGCCCCGGTGATTCGCGAGCCGATCCTCGGCGGAAGCGGCATCATTTCGGGCAGCTTCACCGTCCAGTCGGCGCGCGACCTCGCCCTCTTGCTGCGCGCCGGCGCGTTGCCGGCCCCGCTCACCATCCTCGAAGAGCGCACCGTCGGCCCCGGTATGGGCGCCGATTCGATCCGCGCCGGCAAGATCGCGAGCGTGCTCGCCGTCGTGCTGGTGATCGTGTTCATGGTGGCGACCTACGGCGTATTCGGCGTGATGGCCGATATCGCGCTCATCACCAACATGATCCTGATGGGCGCCGCCCTGTCGCTGCTGCAAGCGACGCTGACCCTGCCGGGGATTGCGGGCATCGTGCTCACCATCGGCATGGCCGTCGATGCGAACGTGTTGATCTTCGAGCGAATACGCGAGGAGCAGAGGAACGGCCGAACCCCGATCTCGGCGATCGACGCCGGCTATCAGCGCGCGCTGAAGACCATCATCGACGCGAACCTGACCACGTTTATCGCGGCGGTCCTCCTGTTCCAGTTCGGCTCCGGACCGATCAAGGGGTTCGCCGTCACCCTCGCCATCGGGCTCCTCACCTCGATGTTCACCGCGATCATGGTGACCCGGCTGATGGTCGTCACGTGGCTCCGCCGGCGCCGCCCGCAAGTCCTTCCCATCTGAACGTCGGAAGACCGGCATGCGCCTCGTCAGCCTGATCCCGACCGGAACCAAGATCGACTTCATGCGCTGGCGCCGGATCGCCGGCACGGCCTCGGTCGCCCTGGTGGCGCTGTCGGCGGTGTTGTTCCTCGGCGTCGGCCTCAACTACGGCATCGATTTCCGCGGCGGCATTCTGGTCGAGATCAGGACCGAGGGCCCGGCGGACATCGGCCAGTTGCGCGGCGAACTCTCCGGCGTCGGCCTCGGCGAGGTCGAACTGCAGGAGTTCGGCGCGCCGACCGACGTCCTCATCCGCATCGAGCGCCAGACGGGCGACGAAAAGGAACAGTTGAAGGCGGTCGAAACGGTCAAGGCGGCGCTCGGCGCCGGGGTCGATTACCGCCGCGTGGAGTTCGTCGGACCCAAGGTCGGTGCGGAACTGATCGAGGCGGGCATCACCGCGGTGCTTCTCGCTCTCGCGGCCATGCTGATCTACATCTGGTTCCGTTTCGAATGGCAGTTCGGCGTCGGCGCGGTGATCGCCCTGATGCACGACGTCATCCTGACCATCGGCATCTTCTCGCTCCTCGGGCTCGAGTTCAACCTGTCCACCGTGGCGGCCGTCCTGACCATCGCCGGCTACTCGATCAACGACACGGTGGTGATCTACGACCGCGTGCGCGAGAACCTGCGGAAATACAAGACCCTGGCTCTCGACGACCTGCTGAACCTCAGCATCAACGACACGCTGTCGCGCACGATCCTCACCAGCGTGACCACGCTCCTCGCCCTGTTCTGCCTGTTCTTCTTCGGCGGACAGGTCATCAAGGGATTCAGTTTCGCGATGATCTGGGGGGTGCTCGTCGGCACCTATTCCTCGATCTGGGTTGCGGTGCCGCTTCTGGTCTACATGAAGCTCAAGCGCGGCGGGCTCATCGCGGGCGAGATCGACGACGACAAGCCTGCTGCCGGAGCCGGCGGCTGATCGGGTGCCGGAGATCGCGCCGGTCGATCCCCGGGGCCGCAGCGTCATCCAGTCCTGCGGCGAGAGCCGGTTCAGGATTTCGGGGACGGTTTACGCCGGCTCGGTGATCGTGCTCGTCGATGCGGTGGTTCCCTGGCCCGAGGGCGGCGCCGGCGTCGTCTCGGTGGAAGGTCTCGCGCCGGTCGCCGACGCGGAACCGGCGGTCGAGATCCTGTTGCTCGGCACCGGGGAAAGGATGCAGCCGCTCGATCCGGGGCTGCGCGCGGCGCTCAGGGAGCGGGGTATCGTCTGCGACGCGATGGACACGCGCGCCGCATGCCGGACCTTCAACGTGCTGGCGGGAGAGGATCGCCGGGTGGCCGCCGCGCTGACCGCGATCCGCTGAACCGTATCGAAACGGGGGCCGCAAGGGCCCCCGTTCCCCGCCGTCGGGAGTCCCAGCCTAGAACAGGTTCTGGGCCGAGGTCATCGCATACAGCATCGGAATCGACAGCATCGTGTTGGTCCGGGAGAACAGCATCGCGCGCCGCCCGGCCGCAGCCTTGGCGTCGGCCTCGGCATCGACGATGCCGAGCGCGATCTTCTGCGCCGGCCAGATGATGAACCAGACGTTGAACCACATGATCGTGCCGAGCCACATGCCGATGCCGATCTGGGTGTGCTTGGCCACGCCGTCGGTGAGCCCGATCAGGATCGCCTCGACGAAGTAGCCGTTGAGCAGCGCCAGGATCAGGCCGGTGACGATCGTCCACATGGCCCCCCAGCGAAACCAGAACAGCGCCGCAGGCGCGATCACGCCGGTGATCGCCGGCCGCTTGTCGGCGTCGATCTTGGGCATGTTCGGGATCTGCACAAAGTTGAAGTAGTAGAGAATGCCGATCCACATGATCCCGCCGAGCACATGCAGCCAGCGGAACAGGAACGACCACCAGGCCTGGTCAAGCGCCAGCCCCTCGCCGTGCCAGACCATGACGACGACGACCAGTACGACCGACAGAACGACGCCGGCAATGATCGTATTGTTGAGATTTTCCAGGATCTTCGCCATTTCCTCCCCCAATTCGCGCAGAAACGGCGAACACCGCCCGCCGCAAAGTCTCGGACCGCAAGTTTCCGCGCCCAGGTGAGTCGCGTCAAGCCGCCCGCGCACCGTCCAGGGCTTCGAGAACGAATTCTGCGGTGCGAAACCCGGCCCGACGACGCTTCGGATCGGGTTCGACGGGCCCGGCGCCGATGATATGGAGCCCGGCTACTTCGGACGCCGTCCGTCGAACAGGATTCGAAATGCGACCGCGGTGCGGTCCAGCGCGGTCAGCCGTACGAGACGGGCGAGCGGGTCGGCGCGCCGCAGCCGCCGCGCCAGACGGCGCCGCTCGGCGATCCCGGTCAGGATCGCTACCCGCAAATCGTTTTCGCCGATTCCGCGCGCAGCCGCGTAAGCGTTTTTCAGCGCCGGCTCTATACGGTCCAGCATCTTCCGGAAGACATCGCGCAGGCCGTGCGCGGACCTCGGCGCAGCAAGCGCTTCGGGTGCGACCCCGGCGGCGCGCATCCAGTCCCCGGGCAGGAATATCCGGTCGTGGGTGGAATATTCCGTCCGGCAGTGGACGATCAGGTCGAGCAGGTGGGCCATCACGCAGTAGGCATCCAGATGTCGGCGCGCGGTCTCGTCGACCCCGGCCGCCTCGCCGAGGCCCCGCGCGACGGGCGCGACCATGAAACCGGCATAGGAGACCAGGTCGCTCCAGTTGCGGAACCGCCCCGTTGCGACCGCTTTCTGAAAGGCTTCGCAGGCGCGTTTTGTCGTCGGGTCCGCGGCAGCCGCTCCGAGCCGTCCGAGCGCGGCCAAACGTTCATCGACCGGCCGGCTGGTATCGTCCGCGAGCGCGCGCGCATCTTCAAGAACGGCGGCAGAAGCTCCGATTGCCGGCCATGCGGCCACCCGCCGCATATCCAATGGCGTCGCCGGCAACATCCGCCCAATATACGCGGTATCGGTTGCATGGGTATGCCTTTCCAGCCACGGTCGTATTGCGCGGAGGAGGTGCGCCGCCTCGACCGCGAGCGTTATCTCGCCGCTCTGTTCGCTCCGGACGGGCGCCGCGAGGCCCTGTTCGCGCTCTACGCATTCGACCTCGAGATTGCGAAGACCGCTGAGGTCGTTTCCGAGGCGCTCCTCGGCGAGATCCGCCTGCAATGGTGGCGCGATGCGATCGACGAACTCTACGCCGGTTCGGTGCGGGAACATCCGGTGCTCGCAGCGCTCGCCGGCGCGGTTGCCGAGGGATGCCTGGAGCGTTCGCGCTTTCAGACGATGATCGACGGCCGCTCCGCCGATCTCGACGCTGCCCCGCCGGCCGATCTCGAGGCGCTGGAGGACCGTATTGCGGCGACCGCGGTTCCGTTGATGGCGCTGTCCTGCACGGCGCTCGGGGCGGCGGACGAGGCAGCCGTTTCGCTCGTGCGCGACGCGGCGCTCGGCCTCGGCCTCGCCAGCGTTCTGCGCGCCGTTCCGTTCCACGCCCGCCGGCGGCGCCTCTATATTCCCGCTTCGCTGATGAACGATGCCGGCGTCGGCCCCGCGATGCTGTTCGACCGGACGCCGCCGCCGGCATTCTCGCGGGCCGTCGAGCCGGTCGCCGCGAGGGCCCGCTCGCGGATCGCCGCGGTGCGCAGGGGGCGGCGCGAGATCCCGGTCGCGGCGCGGGCCGTCTTCCTGACGCTCGCTCCAGCGGAGGCCTGGCTGCGCCGGCTCGCACGCAACGGCCACGACGTGTTCGCACCGCGCGCCGCCGCCTCACCACTCGCCGCGCAGATCCACATCGCCTGGGCGGCGCTGACCAGGCGCTATTCGGCGGCGCCCCTCGCCGGTTGCGACCAGCGTTCCAGGTCGGTCAGCGCGCGCCGGCAATAGGCCCGCTTGCGTTCCCGGCGCGGCCGGTGTTCGCCAAGCGGAGGAAGAAGGCCGAAATTGACGTTCATCGGCTGGAAGACCGCTTCTTCCGCGCCGCCGGTGATATGGGAGAGCAGGGCGCCGAGCGCGGTGGTCGGCGGCGGCGGCGCGAATGCCCGCCCGAGACTGTCGGCGGCGGCGAAGCGGCCCGCCAGAAGGCCGATGGCGGCGCTTTCCACATAGCCCTCGACGCCGGTGATCTGACCGGCAAAACGGAGCCTGGGCGCGGCCCTGAGCCGCAGCCCGGGGTCGAGAAGACGGGGCGAATTGATAAAGGTGTTGCGGTGAAGGCCGCCGAGCCGGGCGAACTCGGCGTTCTCCAGCCCCGGTATCGTGCGGAAGACGCGCCGCTGTTCGCCGTGGCGCAGCTTGGTCTGGAAACCGACGAGGTTGTAGAGAGTGCCGAGGGCGTTGTCCTGACGCAGCTGAACGACGGCATGGGCGCGCCGGCCGATGCGCGGGTCGGTCAGCCCGACCGGTTTCATGGGGCCGAAGCGCAGCGTGTCGCGCCCCCGTTCCGCCATCACCTCGATCGGCAGGCAGCCCTCGAAATAGGGGGTGTCGCGCTCCCAGTCCCGGAATTCGGTCTTCTCCGCTGCGATCAGGGCGTCGATGAAGGCGTTGTACTGCGCCTCGTCCAACGGGCAGTTGATATAGTCCGATCCGGTCCCCGCGGGACCGGTCTTGTCGTACCGGCTCTGGAACCAGGCAACGCCGAAATCGATCGATTCGCGGTAGACGATCGGCGCGATCGCGTCGAAGAAGGCGAGCGAGTCCTCGCCGGTCAAGGCGCCGATCGCCTCGGCCAGCGGCGGCGAGGTCAGCGGACCGGTGGCGATAATCGTGTTCGTCCAGTCCTCGGGCGGAAGGCCGGACACTTCGCCCCGCTCGATCTCGATCAGGGGCTGTGCCTCGATCGCCGCCTGCACGGCGGCGGAGAAGCCGTCGCGGTCTACCGCGAGCGCACCGCCGGCCGGCACCTTGTGGGCGTCGGCGGCGGCGAGGACGACCGACGAAAGACACCGCATCTCGGCGTGCAGAAGGCCGATTGCCGAGGTCTCCGCATCGTCGGACCGAAACGAGTTGGAGCACACCAGTTCCGCCAGCCCTCCGGTCCGGTGGACCTCGGTGCCGCGCGCCGGCCGCATTTCGTGCAGGATCGCCGGCACGCCGGCGCGGGCGACCTGCCACGCCGCCTCCGAGCCGGCCAGACCGCCGCCGACGATGTGGACCGGCGTCATTCGTCCGCGCCGCCGTTCGCCCGGTATTGCATCACCAGGTCCCGGAGCGTCCGCATGCCGGCGTCTTCGATGCCGAGGGCCTCGAGATGCGAGACCGTGTTGTGGAGGTAGTCGCGCGACGTACCGAGCCGTCCCTCCGCGACCGCGATGTAACGCGCGGCTTCCGGGAGCGGTACCCGGCCGGCGTAGAACCTGTGCTCCGGGTTGGCGACGAAGCCGATGGCACGGACCGGGCCGCCCCCGGTTTCCACCTTCAGCCACCGGGCGTGGTAGGCGGTCGAAACCATTTCGCGCATGAACACGCTCTGCAACTCGGTCTCGGCCGCAGCGGCGGCAACCCGGAACGCCAGGCCGTTGCATGATCCGCCCCGCGCGAGCCCCAGCATCAACCCGGGCCGGTCGGGGCTGCCGCGCCCCATCTTGGACCAGAAGACGAAGCGCCGATGGTAGCCGTACACCCGGCCGCAGCGCGCCTCGACATGGTGGAACGCCGGGTTCCATATCAGCGAGCCGTAACCGAAAACCCAGACATCCTCCCCGTGCGGCACGGTCGCCAGCATGGAGCGCTTGATTTCGGTGCGCTCTTCCACCGAGTTGATGCGCAGGCCGTAACGCCGGGCGTATTCCCCGACGTACCGGTCGATGCGGCCGGAAAGGATCGCCTCCCGGTTGAGCATGTTGCCGCGCGTCCCGGTCACGGCGCCGCCTCGAACCCGGCCGAACGGCGACTGTCAGGCATGGATAGCCGGTCTGGCGGCGGGCTGCGCATCAATGTGCAACGGCTCGGTTGCGGCGACAGCCGATCCCCCGGCCGCCGCGGGGTTGCCGGACGCAAATCGCGGCAGGCCAAACCCGCTACGGCTTTCGCCATTCGCACGTGGCATGCGAGACGATCTCGTTGTTCGGGAGATAGCGGCTCGTATAGGGGCAATCTCCGGTCAGGCCGGCGAATTTTCCGGTGCCGCCGACGATCTTCTGGATTCCGCGGCCGCCGCCGCCAGCCGCTATGTCGCCCGCACGCCTGGTCGCGAGCGTGTAGAACGAATCCCCCGGCGGATCGGTGAACGTGCAGGAAGATTCGAGGTCGATGCCGGCGTCCGACTTGATCAGGTAGACGAGGCAGGTTCCGAAGTAGATGTCGTCCGCGGCAAAGAGGCCGCCGCTGCTCTCGATAACCGTTGCTGCCCCGCGCAGCGCTCCCACGGTGACGGTCTTCCCCGCGTGTTCCATCGAGGTGTAGTCGTGCGTACCCATTTCAACCATCGAGAAACGACCGCTTGCGTCCGCGGCGAACCCGGGCGAGGCGGGCAGACAGGCCGCGAGCAGGGCGGCGAACCGGATCACGAGATTTCTCGGGGACATTACGGTTTCTCCCTCCGATGCAGCAGTGGGACGGTTTCTACAGCAGCGCCGGACGCGCGTCTCGACCGCGGAATGCCGCGGGGGCCCATGCCGGCGGGCCGACCGCGCCGCTTCACGAGGGGCCGCCCGACGGAAAAATCGAAGAGGCCTGCGCCGGAACAACCTCTACAGGAGCGGCAGCGATTTCCCCCCGGTCCGACCGGTCGGCCGGGTCATGGAAGAGTGATGCGAGATACCGGCCGGTGTAGCTCGCTTCGATATGGGCGACATCTTCCGGCCGGCCCGCGGCGACGACCTGGCCGCCCTTGTCGCCTCCCTCCGGGCCGAGATCGACGATCCAGTCCGCCGTCTTTATCACCTCCAGATTGTGTTCGATGACGATCACCGTATTGCCCTGATCGACGAGGGCGTGAAGAACCGCAAGCAGATTGCGGACGTCCTCGAAATGCAGCCCGGTCGTGGGTTCGTCCAGAATATAGACGGTCTTGCCGGTCGATCGCCGCGACAGCTCCTTCGACAGTTTCACCCTCTGGGCCTCGCCGCCCGATAGGGTTGTCGCCTGCTGGCCGATCTTGATGTAGCCGAGCCCCACCTTGTCGAGCATGGCCAGCTTGTCGCGGATCGACGGAACTGCGGCGAAGAACCCGCAGCCCTCTTCCACCGTCATGTCCAGAACCTCGGCGATCGACTTGCCCCGAAAGGCGATTTCCAGCGTCTCGCGGTTGTAGCGCTGCCCCTGGCAGACGTCGCACCGGACGTAGACATCGGGCAGGAAATGCATCTCGATCTTGATCTCGCCGTCGCCCTGGCACGCCTCGCAGCGGCCTCCCTTGACGTTGAACGAGAAGCGGCCCGGCTTGTAGCCGCGCGCCCGCGCCTCAGGCAGGTTGGAGAACCAGTCGCGGATCGGGGTAAACGCACCGGTGTAGGTCGCCGGGTTGGAGCGCGGCGTCCGGCCGATGGGCGACTGGTCGATGTCGACGATCTTGTCGATCAGTTCGAGCCCCTCGATGTTGTCGTGCGCGCCCGGATGAGCCCGCGCACCGTGCAGCCGGCGCGCGATCGCCTTGTAGAGCGTCTCGATGATCAGGGTCGACTTGCCGCTGCCGGAAACGCCGGTGACGCAGACGAAGGCGCCGAGCGGGATATCCGCCGAGATCGAGGCGAGATTGTTGGCGCTCGCCCCCTCGATCCGGATGCGCCGTCCGGGGTCGATCGGGCGGCGGTCCGCGGGCACCGCGATCGTGCGGTCGCCGCGAAGATACTGCGCCGTCAGGCCATTCCCCGAGCGTATCACCGCGCGCGGCTTGCCGGCCGCGGTCACCTCGCCGCCGTGAACGCCGGCGCCGGGTCCGAGATCGATCAGGTGGTCCGCGCTGCGGATCGCCTCCTCGTCGTGCTCCACCACGATAACGGTGTTCCCGAGGTCGCGGAGGCGCTTCAGGGTTTTCAGGAGCCGCGCATTGTCGCGCTGGTGCAGCCCGATGGACGGTTCGTCGAGCACATAGAGAACCCCGGTGAGACCGGATCCGATCTGGGAGGCGAGCCGGATGCGCTGGCTCTCGCCGCCCGACAGCGTGCCCGAATTGCGCGACAGAGTCAGATATTCGAGCCCGACATTGACGAGGAAACCCAGCCGTTCGTTGATCTCCTTGAGGATCGAGCGCGCGATTTCCCGGCTCTTCGGCGTCAGGGCATCGGCAAGGGCGGCGAACCAGTCCCTGGCCTCGACGATCGACATGTCCGCAACCTGGCTGATGTGGAGCCCCGCGAGCTTAACTGCCAGCGCTTCCGGCTTGAGCCGCATGCCGCCGCACGCGCCGCATTCCCGGACGTTCTGGTACCGGCCGAGTTCCTCTCGGACCCAGGACGAGTCGGTCTCGCGAAAGCGGCGCTCCATATTGGGCAGCACGCCCTCGAACGGGCGGTTGATCGTGTAGCTGCGCTTGCCGTCGTTGTAGGACATCTCCACCGGCTCCTCGCCGGTGCCGTAGAGGATTCCTTCGCGGACCCTGCGCCCGAGCCGGCGAAACGGTTCCGAGGCCGAGACTCCGAAGTGGCGGGCGAGCGATTCCAGCGTCTGTTCGTAATAGCTCGAAGACGACCCGGCCCACGGCGCTATGGCGCCGCCGCCCAGCGGCTTGCCGGGGTCGGGCACGACAAGCTGCGGATCGAAGAACATCGTTGTGCCCAGGCCGCCGCAGGCGGGGCAGGCCCCGAACGGGTTGTTGAAGGAGAACAGCCGGGGTTCGATCTCGTCGATGGTGAAACCCGAGACCGGACAGGCGAACTTGGCCGAAAAGATCGTGCGTCCGCCGTCATCGGCGTTTTCGGCGACGGCGATCCCCTCGGTCAGGGCGAGCGCCGTCTCCAGCGAATCGGCGAGCCGGTTGCCGAGATCGGGCCGGATGACCAGCCGGTCGACGACCACCTCGACATCGTGCTTGAGTTTCTTGTCGAGCGCCGGCACCGCGTTGATGTCGTGCAGGGCGCCGTCGACCTTGACCCGTGTGAACCCCTGTTTCTGCAGGTTCTGGAACTCTTTGCGGTACTCGCCCTTCCGGCCGCGGACGATGGGGGCGAGCAGGTAGAGCCTCGCGCCGTCCTCCATCTCCAGCATGCGGTCGACCATCTGCGAGACCGTCTGGCTTTCGATCGGAAGCCCGGTGGCGGGCGAGTAGGGGACACCCACCCTGGCGAACAGGAGCCGCATGTAATCGTAAATCTCGGTGACTGTGCCGACAGTCGAACGCGGGTTCCGCGAGGTCGTCTTCTGTTCGATCGAGATCGCCGGCGACAACCCTTCGATCGAATCGACGTCCGGCTTCTGCATCAGCTCGAGGAACTGGCGGGCGTAGGCCGACAGACTCTCGACATAGCGCCGCTGCCCCTCGGCATAAATCGTGTCGAAGGCCAGCGTCGATTTGCCCGATCCGGAAAGCCCCGTCAGAACGACGAGCGCATTGCGCGGAAGTTCGACGTCGATGTTCTTGAGATTGTGTTCTCGGGCGCCGCGAACGACGATCTTGGACTGCATGCTGGTACGTGTCAGGAGGCTGTCGGCGAGTTTACCCCATCGGGCCGCCGCGGCCATAGCACATTCGCCCGATCCGGTCCGCGGCGTCCGGTTCTGCTAGAGTGCGCTTGCGGCAGACGGCCGACGGGGCGGGAGATCATGAAGCGCTGCGCGATCATCGACGATTACCAGGGCTGTGCGCTCGACATGGCCGACTGGAGCGAACTGTCGCCCGATGTCGAGGTGGAGGTGTTTCGCGACCACATCGCCGACGAGGACGCGCTGGCTCGCCGGCTCGCCGGGTTCGAGATCGTTTGCGCGATGCGCGAACGAACGCCGTTCGGCAGGTCCCTCCTCGAGAAGCTGCCCGACCTGGAGCTTCTGCTGACCAGCGGGATGCGCAACCTCTCGATCGACGGCGCTGCCGCCAGGGAGCGCGGGGTGACGGTCTGCGGCACCCCGTCGCTGGGCTATCCGACGGCGGAGCTCACCTGGGGGCTTATCCTCGCGTTGGCGCGTTCGATCCCGGCCGAGGACCGGGCGACCCGGGCCGGCGGCTGGCAGCACACCCTGGGCGTCGGCCTCGAGGGCAAGACGCTCGGCATTGTCGGGCTCGGGCGGTTGGGCGGCCGGGTGGCGATGGTCGGCAAGGCCTTCGGGATGGAGGTGATCGCCTGGAGCCAGAATTTGACCGAGGCGCGGTGCCGCGAGGCGGGAGCGTCGCTCGTCGACAAGGAGACGCTGCTGCGGACATCGGATGTCGTTTCCATCCATCTGCTGCTGAGCCGGCGGACGCGCGGCCTGATCGGCGCCTCCGACCTTGCGCTTCTCAAGCCGGAGGCGTTCCTGGTCAACACCTCGCGCGGACCGATCGTGGACGAGGCGGCCCTGATCGGCGCGCTGGAACGGCGGGCGATCGCCGGCGCCGGCCTCGACGTCTTCGATATCGAGCCGCTGCCGGCCGACCATCCGTTCCGGCGCCTCGACAACACCGTCATCACTCCGCATCTCGGCTACGTCTCGGTGGAGAACTACCGCGGCTTCTACGGCGGCATGGTGGAGGATATCCGGGCATGGCTCGCGGGCCGGCCCATCCGGGTTCTCGAAGGCTGACGCCGAACGGTTTCGGTCCGGCGCCTCCATCCGCTATGCTTGCATCGGCAAGGCAGGCAGCGCCTGAAAGGGGGTTTCAGTGGCCGGAAGCGTCAACAAAGCGATTCTCATCGGCAATCTCGGGAGGGATCCGGAGGTCCGCCACACCAACGACGGAAACCCCATCGTCAACCTGTCCGTCGCCACCTCGGAGCAATGGCGCGACCGCACGTCGGGCGAACGGCGCGAACGCACCGAATGGCACCGTGTGGTGATCTTCAACGACCGCCTCGGCGATGTCGCCCAGAAATATCTGCGCAAGGGATCGAAGGTCTATCTCGAGGGCCAGATCCAGACCCGCAAGTGGACCGACCGGGACGGGCAGGAGCGCTACACCACCGAGATCGTCCTCAACCGTTTCCGCGGCGAACTCACCATGCTCGACAGCCGCGGCGAGGGCGGACAGGGCGGTTACGAAACGCCGCGAGGCGATGCCGACCGCGGCGGCGGATTCTCTTCCGGCGGCGGCGGCGACCTGGACGACGACATTCCATTCTGAGTTTTTTTATCCAAAATAATATCAGAATATCAATATATTATCTCACAATCGTGAGATTTCAGATCGATTTTTGATAGCGGCTCCGAGCGCCGTTGCCGGATCAGCGCCGCGGCGCCCGCGATTGAGTATTGCCGCCGATTCTGTTATCCTTCACGAGTTCGTTCCCGCACACGGCGTCGGTCGGCACGGCGCTTCCGGAGCGATCACCGATCCCCGCGCCGAACAGGCGAATCGCCTTGACAGACACGCTGCTTCCGCCGTCCCCGCCCGGCCTCAACGTGGTGCCTGTGAGCCTCGTCGAGGAGATGGAGCGCTCCTACCTCGACTACGCGATGAGCGTGATCGTCTCGCGCGCGCTGCCGGATGCGCGCGACGGCCTCAAGCCGGTTCACCGCCGCATCCTCTATGGGATGCACGAGGAGGGGTACGCGTGGAACCGGCCGTACCGCAAGTCGGCGCGCATCGTCGGCGATGTGATGGGCAAGTATCACCCGCACGGCGACCAGGCGATCTACGATGCCATGGTGCGCATGGCGCAGGATTTCTCGATGCGCCTTCCCCTGATCGACGGGCAGGGCAATTTCGGCTCGATGGACGGCGATCCGCCGGCGGCAATGCGCTACACCGAGGTCCGGCTGACCCGCGCGGCGCACGAGATGCTCGACGACATCGAGCGGGAAACCGTGGCTTTCCGGGCCAACTACGATGACAGCGCGCACGAACCGGAAGTGCTGCCGTCGAGGATTCCCAACCTGCTCGTCAACGGCGCGGGCGGGATCGCCGTCGGTATGGCGACCAACGTTCCGCCGCACAATCTGGGCGAGATCGTCGACGCCTGCGTCGCGCTGCTCGACGAGCCGGACATTTCCATCGACCGCCTGATCGAGATCGTCCCGGGGCCGGACTTTCCCACCGGCGGGATCATTCTCGACCATTCCGGGATCAGGGCGGCCTGCCACCTGGGCCGCGGTTCGGTCGTGATGCGGGGGCGGACCCATGTCGAGGAGATCCGCAAGAACCGCGAAGCGATTGTCGTCACCGAGATCCCGTATCAGGTGAACAAGGCGCGGATGATCGAGAAGATCGCCGACCTGGTGCGGGAGAAGCGGGTCGAGGGAATCTCGGACCTGCGCGACGAATCGGACCGCACCGGCGTGCGCGTGGTGATCGAACTGCGCCGCGATGCGGTGGCGAGCGTCGTGCTCAACCAGTTGTTCCGCTATTCGCCGCTGCAATCGACCTTCGGGGTCAATACCCTGGCGCTCGATGCGGGCAGGCCGCGGTTGATGGATTTCAGGGCGCTGTTGCGGTCGTTCCTCGATTTCCGCGAGGAAGTGATCCGGCGCCGCACGGTCTACGAGCTGCGCAAGGCGCGCGAACGCGCCCATGTGCTCGCCGGGCTGGCCGTCGCCGTCGCCAATATCGACGAGATGATCGCGTTGATACGCGCCGCGTCCGATCCCGTCGCCGCGCGCGAAGGACTTATGGGGCGGCGGTGGCCGGCGGAGGATATCGGCCCGATCATCGCCCTTCTGGACGAGCCGGGGCGCGGGATGGTCGATGGCGGCTACGACCTGTCCGAAACCCAGGCGCGCGCCATTCTGGAGCTCAGGCTGCAGCGCCTCACCGCGCTCGAGCGCGACAAGATCGGGGAAGAACTCGAGGCGCTGTCGGAGAAGATCGCCGAGTATCTGGCGATCCTCGAATCGCGCGACCGGGTGGTCGAGGTTCTCCGCAGCGAACTGCGCGAGGTGCGCGACGCCTATGCGACCCCGCGGCGGACCGAGATCGTCGATTCCGAGGTCGACCAGGACATTGAGGACCTGATCCAGCGCGAGGCCATGGTCGTGACCGTGACCCACGCGGGCTACATCAAGCGGGTGGCGCTTTCCACCTACCGGGCGCAGCGCCGGGGCGGCAAGGGCCGCGTGGGCATGGCGACCAAGGAAGGGGATTTCCTCGAGGGACTGTTCGTCTGCGACACCCATACCCCGGTGCTGTTTTTCTCGTCGCGCGGCAAGGCGTACCGGCTCAAGGTCTACCGTCTGCCGGAGGCGGAACCGCGGGCGCGCGGCAAGGCGCTGATCAACCTCCTGCCGCTCGACAGGGGCGAAACCATCACCGCCATCATGCCGATGCCGGAAGACGAGACGGAGTGGCAGACGCTCGACATCGTGTTTGCCACCGCCAGCGGCAAGGTGCGGCGCAACCGGCTGAGCGACTTCGCCAACGTGATGGCGAACGGCAAGATCGCGATGAAACTCGATGACGGCGACCGCCTCGTCGGCGTCGAGACCTGCTCGGGCGAGGAAGACGTTCTGCTGGCGGCGAGAAGCGGGAAGTGCATCCGCTTCCCGGTCGACGAAGTCCGGGTGTTCAGCGGCCGGACCTCGACCGGCGTTCGCGGGATTCGCCTCGCCGGGGACGACAGCATCGTCTCGATGACGATCCTGCGCCACGGCGACCCGGACACCGGCGCCCGCGAAGCCTATCTCCGCTACGCCAACGCACGACGCCGGGCGGAGGAGGGCGGCGACGGCGGCGAGCCGCTCTCGCCCGAAACCATCGCGCGTTTCGAGGAAGCCGAGCAGTTCATCCTCGGCATCACCGAAAACGGTTATGGCAAACGCACGTCTTCCTACGAATACCGCACGACGGGACGGGGCGGGCAGGGGATCGTCAACATCGAGACGTCCGAGCGCAACGGTCCCGTGGTCGCGACGTTCCCGGTCGAGCCTTCCGACGAGATCATGCTGGTGAGCGACGCCGGCACCGTGATCCGCTCCCCGGTCGAGGACATTCGCATCGCCGGGCGGAGGACCCAGGGTGTCAAACTGTTCGACACCGCCGACGACGAACGCGTGGTGTCGGCGGCGCGCTTCGCTAGGGATTTTGGTGATATCGGCAACGGCAACGGGGAAGCCGGAGGGTAGGGTGCGGCTGGCGGAGCGGAGCGCTCCGAACCGCGTCCGGTTCGCGCGTCACAGGAGGGCACTTTCATGGCGGCCGACCGCATCGGGGTCTATCCGGGTACGTTCGACCCGATCACTAACGGGCATATGGACATCATCCGGCGCGCCGCCAACGTCATGGACCGGCTGGTCGTCGGCGTTGCGGTAAACGCGGGGAAGGGACCGCTGTTCGCAGTCGAGGAGCGGGTCCGGATGGTCCGCGACGAGGTCGCCTCGCTCAACCGCGTGGATTGCGAACGAATCCAGGTGGCCCCGTTCGATACCCTGCTGATGGACTTCGCCGTCGAACAGGGGGCCTGCATGATCGTCCGCGGTCTCCGCGCGGTGTCCGATTTCGATTACGAATTCCAGATGGCGAGCATGAACGCCAAGCTCAACGCGGAAGTCGAGACGGTGTGCCTGATGGCATCGGACAAGCACCAGTTCATCGCTTCCCGCCTCGTCAAGGAAATCGCCGTTCTGGGCGGCGACATTTCGGCGTTCGTCTCGCCCCGCGTTGCCAGGCTTCTCAGCGACCGCCGCGACAGCCGGTAGTCTCGCGGCGGCGCGGGGCAGGGACGCGGAGCGCCGCCTGACCGCCTTGACCCCCGGGCAACCGCTCCATACCTTCGCCTTCGCACCCGGGCGCGCGCATAGCTCAGGCGGTAGAGCAACTGACTTTTAATCAGTGGGTCCCAGGTTCGAGTCCTGGTGCGCGCACCAATAATCCCCAGCAATTCGACCCGTCGGACCGGCTAGCGGCGGAACAGCAGCCGATCGAGCGAGATCGGTCCCGGTCCGAGTGTCACCACGGCGAAGAGGATGACCGCCCAGAACATGTGGGCGCTGAACCAGGCATCCGGATAGACGAACAACTGGATGACCATGGTCATGACCAGCATGCCGAGCGCCGACAGACGGGTGAACAACCCGACCACCAGCAGAACCGGCAGGATGTGCTCCGCCAGGGCCGTCATGTGAGCCGACAGTTCCGGAAAGGGCATGCCGAATTCCTCGCGGAACAGAAAATATTGCCCGTCCTTCACGGAGAAGATGTTCCACCCCTCGACCTTGGTGCGGCCGGAACGCCAGAACACGACGGCGATCGGCAGCCGCAGGGCGAGCAGCCCCAGCGGCCCGAACCAGCGGGTGACGGTGTCGGCGGCGCGGTTGCCGCAGTCGATCAGGTCGGCGATTCGCCTGATGGTGCTCATGCCTGTCCTCCTTCGAGCGCTTCGCCCGCGACGCCGGAGAAGGCGCCGGCGGTAAGCAGAGTCCTGAATGCCTCGATGACGTCGAAACCGTCGTTTGCTGCCGCCGCCGCGGCGTGCGCGGCCTCCAGGGCATCGCCGGCGATCAGGGCTTCGGCGAAGGCGCACCGCTCCGGCGTCAGAGACTCCACTGTGACGGAGAGACCCGGCCGCAGCACCAGCGCGCCGGCGGCCCCGGCGGCGAAAACGAGATCGCCCGCCGTTTGCGTCTCGCCGGTATTGGCGCGCCAGATATCGGCGACGGGATAATCGGACCGGACCAGCCGGGCGGCCGGGTGCGGGACCAGCCGCGCGGCGGCCAGCCCGTCGCCGAGAGCCGCGAGCGCCGCCGGATCGAGCACCGGCGCATCGGCGGCGTGGCGCGCCTCGATCACCGCGCGCTCGAGGCGGGCGACATCGGGCAGATACGGCAGATCCCGGGCCGGTGCGAAGCCTTGCAAAAAATCCGCGAAGCCTGCGCCGTACAGGTTGAGGGTGCGCTCGCGCGCCGGGCGGTCGGCGATAAAGACGCTGGCCATCTGTTCGAAAAACGGCATGTCCACGATGCACAGGACCGCCGGATAGGCCGCCGCAAGCGCCTCGATCAGGGCCATGCGCACGTTGTTGCGGTAGACCCGGAAACGCCGCGCCGAAACATCGCAAAGCCCGGTTGGGGCCGCGTCGGGGGACGGGTCGCGCAGGGCTGCGGCGAATTCCGCCTGGAGGCCCGCATGCGAAACCGCCATGTCCGCCGCCGGCCTCATGCGGGCACCGGCTCGCCGAGCCGCGCGAGGCAGGCCTCGGCCTTCATCGCCTCGCCGTGGAGCACCTCCCAGGCGGGGATGTCCTTGTCCCATTCGACCAGGGTGGGTCTCGCGCCGATCCGCTCGATCAGCCGCCGGTAGAGACGCCAGACGGTATCGTCGACCGCGGCGCCGTGGCTGTCGATCAGCAGGCGTCCGGCGCCTGTCCCCTCGACCGAGAAGCCGGCGAGATGAATCTCGCCGATCAGGCCGGCCGGGATGTCATCGACATAGGCTTCGGCGTCGAGGCCGATATTGACCGCACCGACATGGATATTGTTGACATCGACGAGCAGCCCGCATCCGGCCCGCCGGGCCGTCTCGACGACGAAAGCCGCCTCGTCCATTTCGCGGTCCGGCAGCACCAGATAGTTGGCAGGGTTCTCGATCAGGATCGAGCGCCCCAGCGCGTTCTGCATCTCGTCGATGTTGTCGCACAGACGGTCCAGCCCCTCGCGGCTGAGACTCGGCGGCAGCAGGTCGGCAAACCAGACGTTGCCGTGCGCCGACCAAGCGATATGTTCCGAGACCTGTTCCGGCTGGAAGCGGTCGATCAGCCGGCGCAGGGCCGAGAGGTGGCCGCAGTCGAGCCGCCCCGCGCCGCCGAGCGACGCTCCGACGCCGTGAAACGACAGGGGGTAGGACTCCCGCACCGTCTCGAGCACGGAGAGCCGCGGCCCGCCATCGACCATGTAATTCTCGGGATGGATCTCGAACCAGCCGATGTCCGGCCGGACTTCGCAGACCTCCTCGGCATGCTCCCCCTTGAAACTGGCACCGGCGCGCATCGGCAGCCGGGAAGGGAAAGGGGGTGTTAGCGGCCGGACTGGCATTGACTGGGGCGGAAAGGGCGGCAGGCCGGCCGCCGTGGGTTGCTGCGGCGAACCGGCCGGCCGCGGGCCGTTCTTCCGGCAATCAGGCTTTCGGAATGTCGCGCTTCAGTTCCTTGAGGCTGCCCTTCACCTCGCGGCCGTCCTTGGTCTTGAAGCTCATCGACTCGCAGGTTCCGGCGGGGACCAGTTTCCACGCATTGCCCTGATAATCGACCGTGGACGAACCGGCGCAGGTCGTGCCGGGGCCGGCCTTGCAGTCGTTCTTGCCGGCCAGTGAAACACCGTAGCACTTGACCTTCTTGTCGTCCGCGGCCGCGACATCGGCGACGGCGAGGTTGGCGGCGGCGAGAAGCGCGGACGCCAGGATCGCTGGGCTCTTCTTCATCGGAGATTCTCCTCATTTCATGCGTTGCGCCGAAATGGCTGGACATTCCGGCGCCCGGTTACGGCAGCATGCCACCGTTCAGTCTAGCGCAAAACGGTCAGCCGATCCCTTCAATTTTCGGCTGCGCTGCGGCGCGGAGACGGCGGGAAAGACGGGATCTCCGCCGCGTACCCGTTACCGGTTTGCGCCCCAGACCATGTAGCCGATCACGCCGCTGAGACGGCCGAACAGTCCCCGTTCGCCGACATCGGCGCCGGCGAGAAGCGGCGCCTCGACCGTCTTGAGGTTCGGTGCCGTAACGATCAGCCGGGCGATCCGGGTGCCCTTGCGAACCGGTGCGGGGATCGGGGTTTCGTAGGTCACCCTGACCCTGAGATCCCGGCGCGAGCCGCGCGGCAGGGAGATCTTGATGTCGCGTTCGGTCACCAGCGGCACGGCGTCCTCGTTGCCCAGCCAGATATCGGCCCGTTCGACGACCGCGCCCTTCGTGAACAGCGTGTAGTTGGTGAAGGACTGGTAGGCCCAGTCGAGCAGGCGGCGCACCTCGAACGACCTGACCCTTGCGCTGGGCAGGCCGGTGAGGGCGATGATCACGCGCCGCCCGTGGCGGACCGCCGATGCCACGATCCCGTAGCCGGAGGCCCGCGTATAGCCGGTTTTCAGCCCGTCGCTCCCCGAATCGTAGTAGAGTAGGGGGTTGCGGTTCCCTTGCTTGATGTTGTTGTAGCGAAAGGTCTTCTCGGCGAAATAGGGATAGTATTCGGGAAATTCCTCGATGAGGCGCTGGGCAACCAGGGCCATGTCGCGCGGGCTCATTTCATGTCCGGCCTCCGGCCATCCGGTCGAGTTGACGAAGTTGCTCCCGGTGAGGCCGATCTGCCGCCCCCGCAGGTTCATCGCATCGGCGAATGCCTTTTCCGAGCCCGACAACCCCTCGGCGATCACGATGCACGCATCGTTGCCGGATTGGACGATGATGCCGCGCAGCAGGTCCTCCACCCGCACCCGCTTGTTGATCTCGACGAACATTTTGGAGCCGCCCATTTTCCAGGCCTTGCGGCTGACCACGAACTCGTCGTCGAGGGAAAGCTGTCCGCTCTTGAGCCGCTCGAACACCATGTACGTCGTCATCAGCTTGCTGAGGGACGCGGGCGGCGCCGGTGTGCCGCTGTCCTTATCGAGCAGGACCGATCCGGTCTCGAGATCGACGATGTAGGCCTGCTTCGCCCTGGTCTCCATTCCGATCGACGCTGCGGGCGCCAGGCAGAGCGCGAAGGCGAGGGCGGCCGCAGCGGCAAGGTCGGTTCGGAACGGTATTTTCATCTCGGGGTCTCTGGCGCTCGTCGGAAGCGGGGTGGTCGGAGGTGCAACTGATATGGCATGGCGCATCGACCGTCCAGTGCGCACAGGCCAGGCGCGCAGAGGAAAGCGCGCGGTGCACCGACCCCGGTCGTTCCGGCTGCGAAACAGTCCTTGAGCCGGCGGTGAAACCCCTTCACTCTCTCTGCGTCACAAGGGCAGCCATATCCGAACGGAGCGTCAGGAGATGAAACACGATATTCCCGTCTTCGACGGCGACGGCCATGTTCTCGAGCCGGACAGCGAGCTTTCCCAGTACTACGAGGGCAAGTGGGAGGGCAACCGCCGTCTCGACGGCATGACCATCTTTCCGAGCCTCGACGGCTGGGCGCGGAGTTCGATCGTCCGGGAGGGCGACGAGGGCAAGCGCTACTGGTCGACCGATTCGGAAATCTGGGCGGAGATCCTGGAGAAGATCGGGCTGGAGGGCAGCGTTCTCTACCCCACCGCCGGGCTCGCCTACGGGCTGATGCAGAGCGAGGAATTCCAGACCGCGACCGCGATCGCCTACAACAACTGGCTGGAAGAGCGCTACACGAAGAAGGACGGCCGTCTGTGGGGGGTCGGGCTGATTCCCTACAACGACATCGAGGCGGCGAAAAAGGAAGTGATCCGCTGCGCCGCGGAACGGACCAACTTCGGCGCCATGCTGCTGCCCACGGTCACGGTCAACGGCCGGTATTTCGGCGACGAGTTCTACTGGCCGATCTACGAGGAGGCAGAACGCCAGGGGATGACCATCGCCTTCCACGGCGCGGTCAGCCGCGGTTTCGGGCTCGACAACCTCAAGCCGTTCCTCAAGGTCCACACCCTGGAGCATCCGGTGCCGCTGATGATCCAGATGACGGACATGATGTTCAACGGCGTCTTCGAGACCTTCCCCAATCTCAAGTTCGCGTTTCTCGAGGGCGGATGCGCCTGGATCACCTTCATGATGGACCGGCTCGACTACGAGTACGATTCGGTGTTCGGCGCGCCCGTCCGTCCGAAGCTGAAGAAAAAGCCGTCGGAGATCATCCGCGACACCGAGAGCATCTGGCTGTCCTGCGAGATGGGCGAGAAGAGCCTCAAATATGTGATCGACGCGATGGGTTCGGATCGGATCATCTATGCGTCGGACTTCCCGCACGAGCCGACGGAGGACGATCTGACGGCCGACGTGCCCGACTTCCTCGCCGACAACGAGTACTCGATGGAGGTGAAGGAAAAGATCCTCTATCACAACACCAAGGCCCTGTACGGCATCCAGTAGAGCGGGATCTCTTCGCAGCGTCTGTCCGGCCGGATCCGCCCAGCCGGACAACGCCGCGGGCGGGGCGGGGCAGCGCAGGGGCGGCGGCGTGCGACTCCTTTCGCGCAAGAAGAGGCCGATGCATCTCGGCCGCTACCCGATGGAGAAGATCAGGCGCGTCGACCGCACGACGACGCTGATCACTGACGCTGTCAGGCAGGTTCCCAAACGCGCGGGCTTTTTCGTCCGCGCCTTCTACGGCGACCTCGGCCCCCGGCCGGCCAAGGAAATCCGCCGCTTCATCACCAAGAACCCGTTGAACGCGGCGATCGGCCATCTCCACTGGAAGCATGTACCGGTCCACAAGGGCGACCCGGCGGAGGAAAAGGCGCCGCTGCCGGACGATGCGGAGGCGCTCACCAGGCACATCAAGTCGCTCTGCTATTTCCTCGACGCCGATATGGTGGGGGTCTGCGAGGTTCCCGAATACGCCTGGTTTTCCCACGAGAGCGATGGCACGCCGATCACCACCCGGCACAAATACGCCGTCGTCGTCGTTATCGACCAGGGATGGGATACGTTCGAGGCATCGTCGGGCGACGACTGGGTCTCGGGCGCCCAGAGCTACCGCGCCTATCTTAACGGATCGACCACGGCGACCATCGTCGCCGATTATATCCGCCGTCTCGGCTACCCGGCGCAGGCGCACTCCAACGCGCACGGCGACGTGATGCAGATTCCCCTGATGCTGCTCGCCGGTCTGGGCGAAATGAGCCGCATCGGCGAACTCGTGCTCAACCCGTTCATCGGGCCGCGCCACAAGACCGCCGTCGTCACCACCGACCTGCCGCTGGTTCCCGACAAGCCGATCGATTTCGGGCTCCAGGATTTTTGCGACAAGTGCCGGAAATGCGCCCGCGAATGCCCGGCGCAGGCAATCCCGTTCGGCGGCAAGGTTCTCTACAACGGCTACGAGACATGGAAGCCCGATGTCGAGAAATGCACGAAGTACCGGGTGACCAACCTCAAGGGGTCGGCCTGCGGGCGCTGCATGAAGATGTGCCCGTGGAACAAGGAAGGGCTGCTGGCCCACCGCCTCGCGATGTGGGCGGCGATCAAGCTGCCGTTCTCGCGGCGCTTCCTGATCTGGCTTGACGATGCGCTGGGCTACGGCAAACGCAACCCGATCAAGCGATGGTGGCTCGACCTCGTGAAGGAGGACGGCCGGGTCGTCTCTGCGACCGCGACCAACGAGCGCGACCTGTCGCCCGGGCGCGACGTTTCGGGCGGCAACGAACGGGTCGCCACGTATCCGGTGGAGAAGCTGCCGACGGCGGCCGACAGGGAGGCGGTGCCCGTCGACAGGAAGGCTGCGCTCGACGACACCGGACGCGCGGAGGAGGCGTTGGCGGCGCTGAAGAAGAAGCGGAAAGCGGCGCCTGCGCGATAACGAGGCGCGGCGCCCGGTCTCAGCCGTTCGCCGATCCGCCGAGCACGCCCACCGCCTCGATCTCCACAGTCATCTCGGGCGCCGCGAGCGCGCTTACCTCCACCAGCGTCGAAACCGGAAAGTTGCCGGAGAAGAACTCGCGCCGGGCGCGCCAGACTTCCTCGCGGTTGCGGATGTCGGTGACGAAGATGGTGACCTTGACGATGTCCGCCATCGAGCCGCCCGCGGCTTCGATCAGGCGCCGGATCTTGATCAGGCAGACCTTGGCCTGTTCGTATTCGTCCATGCCGGCGAGCGGCTTGAAATCGTCGCCGCGGGCGGTCATGCCGGCGATGTAGACGTGGCTGCCCGTCACCAGGCAGTTCGACCAGGTCTCGGGCGGCGGCTCCGCCACGTCCGCCGACTGGATTCGTTCGATCGTCATTTCACGCCTCCCGGCCGAGTTTTGCGATGCTGCCGGGACGAAGTTTCCGCCCGCCGCCGCTGCGGGGCAAGCCCGGCGCTGCTTGCCGCCCACCGGGCCGCCTCGTAGGTTGACCGGCGTTCAGCGCGCGCGAAACCGCCGCACAAGGCAGTCCGATGGCCAGCAGCCCGCATCAACGCCGCAGCGACGGGAAGCGCCTCGCAATGCGCATCCTGACTTCGCCCTATCTTGCGGTTGTCCTGGCGATGCTGTTCTGGGCCGCCAGCACGGTCGTGGTGCGCGGCATGCGCGCCGAGGTGCCGCCGCTCGGCCTGTCTTTCTGGCGCACCCTCCTCGGCGCCGCCTTGGTCCTGCCCTTTGCCTGGCGCCCGATGATGCGGCAGATCGAGCTCATCCGGCGCCATTTCTGGATCATCCTGCTGCTGTCGTTCCTGCTCATCGTCAGCGGCAACGCCGTCCTGTTCCTGTCCCTGCAATACACCATCGCCATCAATGTGGGCGTCCTCAACTCGTTCGAGCCGCTGCTGATCGTCCTTGCCGCATGGGCGATCTTCCGCGACCGCGTCACCTTCAACCAGCTGGCCGGCGTTCTGGTCTCCCTGCTGGGCGTCTTCGCGCTGATCGGGCGCGGCGATCCGCGGGCGATTCTCGATCTCGACTTCAACGCCGGCGATATCCTCGTGCTGTTCGCCTATTTCAGTTGGGCGCTCTACGCCGTCTATCTCCGCCTCGCCCCGCGCGAACTGGACCAGCGCGTGATGCTCTTCCTGGTGCTTTTCCTGGGCTCCCTCCTGCTGATCCCGTTCTACGCCGTGGAGTGGGCGGTGGACCGGCCGATGAGCTTCAGCCCGCCGGCGATCGGCGCCATCGTCGGCCTCGCCGTCTTTTCGTCGGTCTGCGCGATCTTCCTGTGGAATTACGCCATACGCCATCTCGGCCCGGCGCGGGCGGGTTTCTTCATCCACCTGATCGTCGCGTTCACGGTGGTGCTGGCGATCGTGTTCCTGGGCGAGGTCTTTGCCTGGTTCCATGCGGTGGGCGTGGCGCTGATCGGCGCCGGGATCTACCTCTCGATCTATCGCCGCCGCGGCGTAGACTGAGGAACGGAGTTCACCCGGACAGGATCCATGCCCCATCGACCGGCCTCGGACGCGCTGAAACGCATAGCCGTGCTCGACCTCACGCGGGTCCGTTCCGGCCCGACCTGCGTGCGGCAACTCGCCGACTGGGGGGCCGATGTGATCCGCATCGAGACCCCGGCGGCGTTCGCGGACGACGGTGCGGTGGGTTCGGCCCGGGCCAGCGCGGACTACCAGAACCTCAACCGCAACAAGCGTTCGATCACCATCAACCTCAAGGCCGAGGAGGGGCGGGCGCTGTTTCTCAAGCTGGTCGAGAGGGCGGATGTCGTGGTCGAAAATTTTCGGCCCGCGGTCAAGGACCGGCTCGGCATCGGCTACGAGGCGCTGCGCGCGGTCAACCCGCGGATCGTCCTCGGCAGCATCTCGGGCTTCGGCCAGGACGGACCCGATGCGGACCGCCCGGGCTTCGACCAGATCGCGCAGGGCATGGCAGGTCTCATGTCGATCACCGGGGAGCCGGGCAGGGGGCCGATGCGCGCCGGGATCCCGATCGCCGACCTGACGGCCGGCCTTTTCTGCGCGCTCGGGATTTTCGTCGCCCTTTACGAGCGCGAGCAGTCGGGCGAGGGGCAATGGGTGACCACGTCGCTGATCGAGGCGCAGGCGTTCATGCTCGATTTTCAGGCGGCGCGTTTTCTGATCGGCGGCGAGGTGCCGGGGCAGGCGGGCAACGACCACCCCACCTCGATGCCGACGAGCGTCTATCCGACCGCCGACGGCCATATCAATATCGGTGTGTCGGGACAGCGTATCTGGCGGCGTTTCTGCTCCGCCGTCGGGCGCGGCGACTGGTTCGCCGATCCGCGCTTCGAGACCGGGGCCGGGCGCTCCGAGAACCGCGCGGCGCTCAACGCCGCGATCGCCGAAGTGACGCGGACGAACACGAGCGATCACTGGATCACGCTGTTCAACGAGGCGGGCGTGCCGGCGGGCAGAATCAACGATATCGGCGAGATGTTCGACGAACCGCAGTTCGCCCATCTGGAAATCACCCAGCCGGTGGAGACGCGCCCGTTCGGCCCGACCCGGATGGTGCGCCAGCCGGTGCGTCTGAGCCGCACCCCGAGCCGAATCGCGGGCCCCGCGCCGGAAGCCGGCGAACATGTCGACGAAATCATGGCATCGATCGGGATTGACGCCGACGAGATCGCACGGCTGCGCGAACGCGGCGTGATCTGAGCGCGCCCAACCCCAGACGAGGAACGACCCGTATGGCCACCGACAAGATGCTGTCCGAGATCGACGAGGGTATCGGCCGGATGATCTTCAACAACCCGGAGCGCCGGAACGCGGTCTCGCTCGACATGTGGGAGGCGGCCGGGGACATCCTGCACGGCTTCGCCGAAAACCCCGATGTTCGCGTCGTGGTGCTGAGCGGTGCGGGGGGCAAGGCCTTCGTATCGGGCGCCGACATCTCGAAATTCGAAGCCGAGCGTTCGTCCGAGGAGGCGATCCGGAATTACAACGCCAAGGTTGCGGCGGCCAACGCGATGATCGAGACGCTGCCCAAACCCACCATCGCCGAGATCGACGGGTTCTGCATCGGCGGCGGGCTCGGCCTCGCGCTCTGCTGCGACCTCCGTTTCTGTTCGCAGAAATCCCGCTTCGGACTGCCGGCGGCAAAGCTCGGCCTCGGTTACGCATTCGGCGGCCTCAAGCGGCTCGTCGACGCTGTGGGTCCCGGGGCGGCACGCGACATCGTCTTTTCCGCCCGCACGATCCCGGCCGAGGAGGCCTATGCGATCGGCCTTGTCCAGCGCGTGGTGCCGGACGGGACGCTCGCCGATACCGTGGCCGCCTACGCAGCGACCGTCGCCTCCAACGCGCCGCTCACCGTGAAAGGAATGAAGCTGATCGTGAACGAGGTGCTCAAGCCCGAGAGCGAGCGCGACATGGCTCTCTGCCAGGAACTCGTCGAGGCCTGTTTCGTCAGCGAGGACTACATCGAAGGCCGCACGGCCTTCATGGAGAAGCGCCCGCCGGCATTCAAGGGGCGCTGAGAGCGGCCCGCTGCCGCGTTCCGGGCGCTCTACAACAGGTGCCCGCTCTTCTCCGCCTTGATCGAAAGATAGAAGGCGTTGTGGTCGTTCGAGGGAAAGCTGTGCGGTATGCGCTCGGCGACCTCGATGCCGAAGCGGGCGAGCGCCTCGACCTTGTCCGGATTGTTGGTCATCAGGCGCACCGACGAATAGCCGAGCCCGCGAAGCATCTCGGCGGCGGGCAGGAATATCCGTTCGTCGGCATCGAAGCCGAGGCGTTCGTTGGCTTCGACGGTGTCGAAACCGAGATCCTGCAGCGCGTAGGCGCGGAGCTTGTTGATCAGCCCGATCCCGCGCCCCTCCTGGGCGAGGTAGAGCAGGATCCCGCCGCCCGAAGCCGTGATCTGCTCGACGGCGCCGCGAAGCTGCTGTCCGCAGTCGCACTTGAGCGAGCCCAGGAGATCGCCGGTGAAACACTCCGAATGGAGCCTCGCGAGCACCGGCCCGGGAGGCCGCGGCTCGCCGATCGCGATGGCGAAGTGTTCGGTCCCGCCGCCGCGCGGCCTGAAGGCGAAGATGCGCGTCGTCTCGGCTCCCTCGAGCGGCACGTTGGCCGCCGTCACCCGTTCGAGCCGATGGGATGCAGCCACGTCGTAGGACATGACCGCCGAGGGCGGGACGCGGAGCAGGTTCGCCTTCTCGGCGCCGACCGCAGCCTCGATGTCGTCGACCTCCACGGCCACCGCCGCAGGCAGCAGACGCGCGATCTTGGCGAGGCGCAAGGCGGCGACGACCCCTGCCGGAACCGGATCGCGCCTGGCCTCGAAGGGGCCGCGCAGCGGTTGCGCGAGATCGGCCGCGGGATCGGCGAGGCTCGCCAGCGCCTCGATCGACAGCCAGCCGGGAACCGGGATCCGGACCACGTCGGGCGTGTAAAGCCGGATCTTGAGGGTGGCGGCGCGGTTGTGGGTGATCGCGAGATCGGGCTCGCGCCCGGCGACGCCCCGCAGCGCCTCGAGGCGGGAGGCCGAGACGAATTCGGCCGCGAAAGCGAAGACGCCGCCGGTCTCCCCGGTCTCCGCCAGGATGACCGGGAGGCCGCGGCGCAGATCGCCCGCCGCGCGGTCGACCGCGGCAAGACCGCCGGTCTCGAACCACGACATGACGGATTCCGGCGCCGGTCGGGCTTGCCTCGGGTTCATGGCGAGTAAATACGCCGTGCCGCGCGGCGGGGCAACGCGCCCGCGGGGCGCCGCCTTGCCCGCCGTCCTGCCCTGTGCCAGTTTGGCGGCGGCGGCACGGCGAAATGACCATGGATGCGCAGGACGTAAAGACGCTCGCGACGGAACTGGGGGCCGATCTTGTCGGCATTGCCGGCGCTTCCGTTCTCAACGCTTTCCCTCCCGACCCGCTCTATCCGCAAACGCCGGAGAGGATTTCTCCGCGGGTCCGGAGCGTGGTGGTGATCGTCCAGCGAATCCCGGTCGGCGCCTTTCGCTGCAAGTCCAATGTGCCGGTTCAGTACATCGACATGCTGGTGCTGCGGCGGATGGACAGGATCGCCTACCGCCTGGTCGATGCGCTCGAACGGGCCGGCCATCCGAGTTTCGTCACCGCCGCGCAGGAGACCGACTGGAGCTACAAGCGTGCGAGTTACGGGCGCCTGTCCACCCGCCATCTCGGGATTGAGGCCGGGCTCGGCGCCTTTGGGCTAGAGGTCAATATCCTGACACCCGAATTCGGCCCCAGGGTCTACCTCACCGGGGTGCTCACCGAATGCGAACTCGAGCCCGACCGGCCGATGACCGAACAGGTCTGCATCGGCGAAAGCTGCAGCCGCTGCCTCTACTCCTGCCCGTCGGACGCGGTGCGCCATTTCGGCATCGACAAGCGCGCCTGCGCGACCGAGGCCCAGGAGTTCGGGTTCACGACGATTCTCAAGTTCTGGGAGCATTTTCTGACCGCCGACGGAGAGACCAGGCGGCGCCTGATCACCGACCGGGAGATCTACGGCTTCTGGCAGGGTCTGTTGCGCGTCGTCGGATCGTTCGGCGACTGCCCGCGCTGCCTCGCTGTCTGCCCGGTCGGCAATGACTATCACGCCTACCTCGCGGAGCTTCAGAAGGTGATCCCGGAGAAGACGCCGGAAAAGGTCGAGAAGGCGGGCGCGTTCAAGGCGGCGCGCAAGTCCGGAGACGCGATCGACGGGCTGAACGAGTGGAACGTGCGCTGGGTCGGACCTGAGGGGTACAAGGGCATCGTCGCGCGCCAGCTCCAGGCCTTCAAGGCCATGCAGCGCGAGCGGGCGCGCGAAGGCGGGACCGGCACGGCGGAGCGATAGATGGTCGGCGTATTCCAGACACCCCTCGACGCCGCTGCGATCAAGGAGAAGGCGAGGGCGCTCGGCGCCGATCTGGTCGGCATCGCGGACGGCGCGGTCATGGACGCCCATCCGCCCGACCCGCGCGACCCGCGCCGCCCGAAGGACATCACGGAACACGACGGCGGCCGCGTCATCGTGCTCGCCAAACGCTATTCCGCGGGGACCACGCGAATCGCGCGCTGGGACGAACGCCACAAGTACTACAACGACGAGCTTGTCCTCACGATGCTGGAGGAGACCTCCCTGGAGCTCGTCTTCTGGCTCGAGGACAACGGCTACCCGGCGATCATCGTCCCGCCGACCCACGCCGACCCGTGGCTCTACCGCGGCGACAGCAGCCAGCACATGACGACGGTGCTGTCGCTGACCCACGCGGCGGTGGAGGCGGGGCTCGGGACGCTCGGCCTCAACCTGCAGCTCATCACGCCCGAATACGGCCCGCGGGTCCTGCTGACCGCGGTGCTGTGCTCGGTCGATTGCGAGACCGACCAACGGCCGGCGGCAGCGCTCTGCCTCGGCCCCGAATGCGGCCGCTGCCTGACCGCCTGCCCCGGCGACGTGGTCGGACACTGGGACCGCGACTGGCCGGGGTGCGACCGCTATCGGTCGCCGCACGGGTTCTCGCAACTCGCCGATCATCTGGGCGAGATTCTCGACGCTCCGGACGAGGCCGCGAAGCTCGACCTGATCCGCTCGGAGACCAGCTTCAACCTGTGGCAGAGCATCTTGCGCGGGGCCGGCGTCATCAGCGGATGCCGGCGTTGCCAGGATGTCTGCCCGGTGGGCGCCGACTACGAGACGATGATCGGGGACAGCCTGGACGACATGCCCGAGGCGACGCCGGAAAAGGCGGAACGCCTGGCCGGCATGGTGGACGCCGAGGCGGCGGGAAACTTGCCCGCCTCGTACGATGCGCAGCGGCGTTGGATCGGCGGGCTTGGCCGCCGCGGCAACGGCGGCGCGGAATGAGCGTGCGGGAAACCCTGGAGGCGCTCGAGGCCCCGGCCGGCGGAGGGGCGGGAATCTATGCCGGCCTTCCGCTCTGCATCCCCGAAAGCCCGGAGGAGATCGAGGCCATACAGCGCCGGCGCAAGCGGATCGCCGTCGAACGCGCCCGCCGGTCGCCGTTCTGGCGCCCCCGCCTCGAAGGGATCGATCTCGACAAGCTCGACGACCCGGAGGAATGGTCGAAGATCCCGATCCTCGGCAAGGACCAGCTCCGGGCGATGAGCGCGGAGCAATTCTACGGCGAGTTCTGCACGATCGGCGATCAGGATGTCTGCGAATACTGGCGTTCGGGGGGCAGCACCGGCAAGCCGCTGTTCTACCCGAAGACACCGCAAGACATCCTGTTCAACATGATCGGTTTCACCCGCACCTTCGCGGCGGCCGGAATCGATGCGGGGGGAAACGACACGGCCCACATATCGATGCCGCTCGGCGTTCACCCGGTCGGCCACATGTGGTCGCGCGCGGCGCAGATCATGGGGATGGGGGCTGTCTGGGCCGGCTCGGGCGCCTCGCTTCCATCGGCCCAGCAGCTCGCGCTGATCGTCACCCTGAAACCGACAGTCTGGATGGGGATGTCGAGCTACGGCCTGCACCTCGCCAACCTCGCGAGCGCGGAAGGAATCGACCTCGCGGACGGCAGCGTCTCCAAGGTGCTCTGCTCCGCCGAGGCGGTGTCCTCCGCCAAGCGGGAAAAGCTCGAACGCGATTGGGGCGCGATGGTCTACGACTGTTTCGGGATGACCGAGATCAGCATGCTGGCCGCCGAAGGGCCGTCGCGGCGGGGCTTTCGCATCTGGACGGATTTCGCCGTCTTCGAGGTGCTCGACCCCGATACATGGAAACCGGTGGCCGCCGGCGAGCCGGGCCGGCTCGTCTGCACTTCCTTGTTCGGCAACAACGCGGCGCCGTTCCTGCGATGGGATTCGGGCGACATCGTGATCCTCGACCCCGGCGAGAGTGACGACGGGGCGTTCTCGGTCTTTCCCCTCATGCGCCATGCCCACCGGACCGCCGGTTTCTTCAAGCTGCGCGGGGTCAACGTCAACCATCAGGAATTCGAGGACCTGATGTTCGCGTCCCCCTCGGTGAACGATTTCAAGCTCGAACTGATCGGCGATGTGGCCGGGCTGGAGTCTCTGCGGGTATCGGTGGAACCCCGCCGCGATGTCGATGTCGACAGGCTGCGCGGGGAGCTCGAGCGCCGTATCAAGGCGACGTTCGAGATCACGCCCGATATCGCGGTCCTCGAGCCCGGGGTGCTGGCGCGCGAATTCGAGGCGAGTGTGAAAGCGCCGCGCTTCATCGACCGGCGGGGATGAAACCGTCTCCCGGCACGGCCGATTCGCCCGGATTCTCGATAATGATCTCATGCCAGATATACAAAAATATATAAAGGACTGATTGCAAGGGACAAAAACGTCTTTTGCGGAGACGGGGCCCGGCCGTTTTCCGGATCCTGCGGAGCAAAGAAACCGGTAACAAACCGCATCTCTCTACCGCATCTCTCTGTGGAATAGTCCATCCGGATTTGCGGTTTCTCCCTACCGCAGGTCTCTTGCGCTCGGCGGGGAAGAGGGCGGTCCTGCCATCCGCCCTCCGCGTTTCCCGCCTTCTCGACTTGCGGAGCCCCTGCCGCGTGTGCGGTGCGGCTCCGCCTCCTTTTTCCGAGAGCCTGGTTCTGGCGGATGGGGTGGGATTCGAACCCACGAGACGCTCGCGCGCCTGCCGGTTTTCAAGACCGGTGCCTTCGACCGCTCGGCCACCCATCCATGCCGCGTGCGTCCGGCCGGTCGTCTCCGAGCAAACTGGACTCCTCCGGCCCGGTTTGCAACCCGCTGGCCGGCGGATGGACCGGTGTGCGCCTTCTGTTATGCTCGCTCTGGAACGGGGACGTTGGCGGAGGGACTCTTGGCCGAAGGGACCGCGTACGATTACGTGATCGTCGGCGCCGGTTCTGCCGGCTGCGTGCTCGCCAACCGGTTGAGCGAGGACGCCTCGGTCACGGTCCTGGTCGTCGAGGCCGGCGGGCGGGACCGCGATCCGATGATCCACATCCCGCTCGGCTGGGGAAAGATCCTCGAAGAGCGGCGTCATGACTGGATGTATTTCACCGAACCGGAACCCAACCTCGACAACCGGTCCATCGAGTGCGCGCGCGGCCGGGTGGTCGGCGGTTCCTCCTCGATCAACGCGATGGCCTATGTGCGCGGCCACCGGGGGGATTACGACCGCTGGCGCCAGAAAGGGTGCCAGGGCTGGTCCTTCGCCGACGTGCTGCCCTATTTCAGGCGGGCGGAGTCGTGGGAGCGGGGCGGCGACGAGTTCCGCGGCGACGGCGGCCCGCTGACAGTCCGGGCGGGGATCTTCGACGACCCGCTGTTGCACGCCTATATCGAGGCCGGGCGCGCGGCGGGCCATGCGTTCACCGAGGATTACAACGGTGCCCGGCAGGAAGGCTTCACCTGGATCCAGCAGACGATCCGCAACGGCCGCCGGTGCAGCGCCGCTGTGGCCTATCTCAGGCCGGCCCTCAGGCGCCCCAACGTGACGCTCGAGACCGATGCGCTGGTCACCCGGCTGGTCATCGAGAACGGGCGCGCCGCCGGGCTCGAGTTCTCGCGCCGCGGCGAGCTTCGCACCGTCCGCTGCGAGCGCGAAATCCTGCTCGCCGGCGGTGTCATCAACTCTCCGCAGGTCCTGATGCTGTCGGGAATCGGTCCGGCCGACGAACTCGCCGCGCACGGCATCGAGGCGGCGCACGATCTTCGCGGCGTCGGCAAGAACCTGCAGGACCATCTTTCCGTGACAGTTTCCTACAGGCGGCAGGACCGCGGCACTTTCCATCGGCAGATGCGGGCCGACCGCCTCGCCGTCGACGTGCCGCGCGCCTACGTCTCGGGCACCGGGCCGGCAACCGACCTTCCGGGCGGGATCATGGCCTTCCTGAAGACCCGCCCGGAGATCGAACTGCCGGACATCCAGTTCCTGTTCCGCTCCCTGCCGGACGAAACCTGGCCGTGGTTCCCGGTGGTGAAACCGGCCTGGGCCGACGGGTTCGGATGCCGGCCGGTGATGCTTCGCCCGCAAAGCCGCGGCGAACTCAGGCTGGCTTCCGCCGATCCGCGCGAAAAGATCCGCATCCACCAGAACTTCCTTTCCGAGGAGGCCGATGTCCGGACGATCCGCGACGGGTTCAAGCTGGTCCGCGAAGTGGGGATACAGGAGCCGTTGAAGAAATTCGGCGCCGTGGAAGTCGGCCCCGGCCCCGAGGTGACGAGCGACGCAGACATCGACGCCTATATCCGCCGCACCGCGGCCACGGCGCATCATCCTGCCGGCACCTGCCGCATGGGAACCGACGACATGGCGGTGGTCGATCCCCAACTGCGCCTCCGCGGCATCGACTCGCTTCGCGTGGTCGATGCGTCGGTCATGCCCGATCTCGTCGGCGGCAATATCAATGCTCCGGTGATCATGATCGCCGAACGCGCCGCCGATCTGATACGCGGCCGCGAACCGCTCGCCCCCGCAGACGCGTGACCCGCGTCTGCCCCGGGGCGTTCGCGGCCGCCGCGCCGCAAAACGCGGCCTGAGGAGCCGGCCGCAGGTGCGCCTTTTCTGCCTCGACCTCGAGGGCGTGCTGATTCCGGAAATCTGGATCGGGCTCGCCCAACGCACCGGAATCGACTCCCTGAGAGCGACGACCCGGGATATTCCCGACTACGACGCGCTGATGCGCCAGCGTCTCGACCTGCTCGACCGGCACGGCCTCGGTCTCGGCGATGTCGAGGCGGTGGTGGCAACGATGGCGCCGCTGCCCGGCGCGCGGGACTTTCTCGGCTGGCTGCGCGGTCAGGGGCCGGTGGTCATCCTGTCGGACACCTATTACGAGTTCGCCGGTCCGCTGATGGCGCAGCTCGATCTGCCGACGCTGTTCTGCCATTCGCTCGCGGTGGAAGCGGACGGCCGCATCGGCGACTACCTGCTGCGCTACCCGGACCACAAGCGGGCGAGCGCCGAAGCCTTCCGCGCCCTCAACTTCCACGTCACGGCGGTGGGCGATTCCTACAACGATCTCGCCATGCTGGGCGCGGCCGATGCGGGAATCCTGTTCCGCGCTCCGGCAAGCATTCGTGAGGATTATCCCGGCTTCCCGGCGGTCGAAGACTACGGCGCGCTGAGAGAAGCGCTGGGATCGTGCGGCCCGGCCTGAGCGCGGCGCTTGTCCATGACAGCACGGCGGATAAGATCGTGCCGTGCTGCAAAATGGAGGATGCGAGATGACACGTTTCGAAAGACTGTTTCTCGCCGCTGCCGGCGCCGCCCTGATCGGCGCGGGTCCGGCGGCAGCGGACATCACCATCGCCACGGTGGGGCCGATAACCGGACAGTATGCTTCCTTCGGCGAACAGATGAAGCGCGGCGCAGAAGCGGCGGTACGCGACATCAACGCCAAGGGCGGCGTGCTCGGCCAGAAACTCAAACTCGAAGTGGGCGACGACGCCTGCGACCCCAAGCAGGCGGTCGCGGTCGCCAACGATCTGGCGTCGAAAGGCGTCCGGTTCGTCGCCGGACATTTCTGCTCCGGTTCGTCGATCCCGGCATCGAACGTCTATGCCGACGAGGGGATGGTCCAGATCTCTCCCGCCTCGACCAACCCGAAACTCACCGAACGCGGCCTGGCCACGACCTTCCGGGTGTGCGGGCGCGACGACCAGCAGGGCATCGTCGCCGGCGGATTCCTGGCCGAGAAGTTCGGTGCCAGCCGCATCGCGATCCTTCATGACAAGACCGCCTACGGCAAGGGGCTGGCCGACGAGACCCGCAAGACGCTGCACGGCCTCGGCAAGAAGGAGGTCCTCTACGAGGCCTACACCGCGGGCGAGAAGGACTACACGGCCCTGGTTTCCAAGCTCAAGCAGCACGGCGTCGATGTCGCGTATCTCGGCGGCTACCACACCGAAGCCGGGCTGATCGTCCGCCAGATGCGCGCCCAGGGCATGAAGACCAGGCTGGTATCCGGCGACGCTCTGGTCACCCAGGAATACTGGGCGATCACCGGCGCGGCGGGCGAGGGGACGCTGATGACCTTTAGCCCCGACCCGCGCAAGAACCCGGATGCGAAACCTCTGGTCGAGCGCTTCCGCAAGGGCGGGTTCGAGCCCGAGGGCTACACGCTCTACACCTACGGCGCGATCCAGGCGTGGGCGCAGGCGGTCGAGAGCGCAAAATCGGCCGACGCCGGGAAAGTCATCGCGCAGCTCCGCGCGGGCGAGTTCGCAACCGTCCTCGGGAAGATCGGTTTCGACGCCAAGGGCGACGTTACCGCTCCCGGCTATGTCTTCTACGAGTGGAAAAACGGAAAGTACGACTACCTGAAATAAGCGGAAATTCAGGCGGCGCCGGGACCCGGCAGCGGTAACAGTCCGGCGCCGCCGTATTCCGCTCGGCGGGGCCGGGGCCGTCCCTCAGGCGGCTTCGCTGTGCTTGGAAGGCTCTTCCCGGTCCCGTTTGCGGCCCAACCCGATCTGCTTGGCGAATTGGGAACGCTTGGCCGCGTAGTTGGGAGCCACCATCGGGTAATCGACCGGAAGCCCCCACTTCATCCGGTATTCTTCCGGAGTCATGCCATAGACCGCCCGGAGATGGCGCTTGAGCATCTTGAGCTTCTTGCCGTCCTCGAGGCAGACGAGGTAGTCCGGCGTGATCGAATGACGGATGCTGACGGCCGGCTTCAGGGGCTCGACGCCCGATGCCGTTTCGACGGGGTCGAGGTCGCGCAGCGTATTGTAAACCGTGTTGATCACTTCCGGAATTTCGGCGACGGGTATGGTATTGTTACCGACATAGGCGGCGACTATTTGCCCTGCCACGCGAAGCACTTCGAAACGATGCACCGTGCCCTTTATATCGTCCATCGTGTGACTCGACCATTTACATCAGTATTGCACAGTCGATTGTTCGCATCGTCGCCGTCTATTGTCAAATACAATCCGATGGATGCCATAAAGAAAAAGTATTTATGAACAAGACTGTTTTCCTGCGGCTAATGTATATCGCGCAAGAAAAACCGATCCAGGACAAGAATTTGACAAAGGAACGGGTTTGCCGCTGCTGGCTGGCCCCAATACCGGGTTTCGTGCGGAGGCCGGCCGGTGCGGGCCGCACCCCGATTCTTGGCAACCCGCGGGCCCCGTGGTATCAGGCGCCCGACTTGGTTTTCGATGCGGATCGCGATGCCTCCTGCAACCGTCGCCCTGGCTGCGGACCACGCCGGTTTCGCGCTCAAGTGTCATCTTGTCGACTGGCTCGGCGGCCAGGGTATCCCTGCGAGGGATCTCGGCACCGACGGCGGGGAAGCGGTCGATTATCCGGATTACGCCGAGGCGCTGGTGGCCGCGCTGCGGGCGGGCGAGGCGGACCTGGGCGTCCTGATCTGCGGCAGCGGCATCGGCATGTCGATCGCCGCCAACCGGCACCCCGGCATACGCGCCGCGCTCGCGGTCGATGCCGAGGCGGCGCGGCTCGCGCGGCAGCACAACGATGCGAATGTCCTGATCCTCGCCGGGCGCAGGACATCGAGACGGGAGGCGGAAGAGTGCATGGCCGCGTTTCTCGCCGCCTCGTTCGAGGGCGGCCGTCACCGGCGCCGCCTCGGCAAGATCGCCGGGGAAAATGTCCAGGAACCCGTATGACGGAGATGACATGCCGGTAAAGCCACGCATGGAAGAGGCGTTTTCCGCCGACGATTTTTTCGGACAGTCCGTCGGCGAGGCGGATCCCGAACTCGATACGTCCCTGCGCGGCGAATTGTCGCGCCAGCAGAACCAGATCGAACTCATCGCCTCGGAGAATATCGTCTCGCGCGCGGTGCTCGAGGCGGCCGGTTCGGTGCTGACCAACAAGTACGCCGAAGGCTATCCCGGCCGGCGCTACTACGGCGGCTGCGACTTCGTCGATGTCGCGGAGAGCCTTGCAATCGAACGCGCGAAGACGCTGTTCGGCTGCGCTTTCGCGAATGTGCAGCCGCACTCCGGCGCCCAGGCCAACGCCGCGGTCTACTTCGCCCTCTGCCGGCCCGGCGACACGATACTCGGCCTGTCGCTCGCCGCCGGCGGCCATCTGACCCACGGGGCGGCGCCCAACCAGTCGGGAAAGTGGTTCAACGCCGTGCAGTACGGCGTCCGCCGGGAGGATTCCCGGATCGACATGGACGAGGTCGCCCGGCTCGCCCGCGAGCATCGGCCGAAGGTCATCGTCGCCGGCGGATCGGCTTACCCGCGGATCATCGACTTCCCCGCGTTTCGCTCCATAGCCGACGAGGTTGGCGCCTGGCTGTTCGTCGATATGGCCCATTTTGCCGGCCTGGTCGCCGGCGGGGTGCACCCCAGTCCGCTGCCCCATGCCCATGTCGTGGCGACGACCACGCACAAGACCCTGCGCGGCCCGCGCGGCGGCCTGGTGCTGACCAACGACGAGGCGATCGCCCGCAAGATCAACTCGGCCATATTCCCGGGCACCCAGGGCGGGCCGCTGATGCACATCGTTGCCGCCAAGGCGGTCGCGCTGGGCGAGGCCCTGAAACCGTCGTTTCCGTCCTACGCCGCCGCGGTGGTGGAAAACGCCAAGGTGCTCGCGCGCACTCTCGCCGAGGGCGGGCTCGATATCGTCTCGGGCAGCACCGACACCCATCTGATGCTGGTCGATCTGCGGCCGAAGGGGCTGACTGGCAAGGTCGCCGAACAGAGCCTCGAGCGCGCAGGCATCACCTGCAACAAGAACGCGGTCCCCTTCGATCCCGAGAGGCCTGCCGTGACCTCCGGCATCCGGCTCGGTTCCCCCGCGGCGACCACGCGCGGCTTCGGCCCCGCCGAGTTTGCGAAAGTGGGCACCCTGATCCTCGAGGTCCTCGACGGTCTGGCATCGGGCAGCAACGACAACAGCGCCGTCGAGGAGTCGGTCCGCAGGCGCGTGCTGGCCATGTGCGGGCGATTTCCGATATACCCCGGTCGATGACCCGGGGGTAGGATGCGCCGATGCGTTGTCCCTTTTGCGGTTGCGACGATACACATGTCAGGGATTCGCGCCCGACGGAGGACAATTCCGCGATCCGCCGGCGCCGTTCGTGCCAGTCCTGCGGACAGCGTTTCACGACCTTCGAACGGGTTCAGCTTCGCGAACTGACCGTGGTCAAGAAGGGCGGCGCGCGCGAGCCCCTGGACCGCGCCAAGCTGGAACGCTCGATGCGGATCGCCCTGCGCAAGCGGCCGGTCGAGGCGGACCGGATCGAGATGGTCATCAACAGCATCATTCGCCGGCTGGAAAGCTCCGGGGAGACGGAGATCGCCTCCGAGGCGATCGGCGAAATGGTAATGGACGCGCTCGCCACCCTGGACCAGGTGGGCTATGTGCGTTTCGCGTCGGTTTATCGCAACTTCCGCGAGGCGCGCGACTTCAGAGACTTCGTCGGTAATCTCGGTGCCGTCGAGAGCGGAGAGTGATCGGCGGTTCATGCGCGCCGCGATCGCGGTGGGGCGCCGCGCGCTCGGTGCGGCGTGGCCCAACCCGGCGGTCGGCTGTGTGATCGTCCGCGATCGCGTCGTCGTCGGGCGCGGCTGGACCGCCCCCGGCGGCCGCCCGCATGCCGAGACCGCGGCGCTGGCGCGCGCGGGAACGGCGGCGCGGGGCGCCACCGCCTATGCGACCCTCGAGCCGTGCGCCCATGTCGGACAGACCCCGCCCTGCGCCGATGCGCTGATTGCGGCAGGCGTCGCCCGCGCGGTTATCGCCTGCCGGGACCCCGACCCGCGGGTAGACGGGCGCGGCATCGGGAAACTTGAGGCAGCCGGTATCGCCGTGGAAACCGGTCTCTGCGTTGCGGAAGCGGAGGAGGGGCTCATCGGCTTCCTGACGAGGGTCCGGGAGGGCCGCCCCGCGGTCACGCTCAAGCTCGCCACCACCCTGGACGGGCGCATCGCGACACGCTCCGGCGAGAGCCGCTGGATCACCGGTGCGGGGGCGCGGCGGGCCGCGCACATGCTGCGCGCCCGGCACGATGCGATCCTCGTGGGCGCCGGCACCGCACGGCGCGACAATCCGAGCCTCACCTGCCGGCTCCCAGGACTTCTCGACCGGTCGCCGGTGCGGGTCGTCATCGACGGGGCCGAACCGCTGCCCGCGACCCATGCGCTGATCGCCGACGCGGCGCGGTTCCCGACCTGGATCGTGGCGGCGAAGCCGCGCGCCGCGGAGCGCCGACGGGCCTGCCGCGGCAGCGGGGTTGCGGTCGAGGCGGTCGATCCCGACCCGGCCGGCAACGTCGACCTTGCCGCCGCGCTCGCTGCGTTGGCGGCGCGGGGGATCACCTCCGTGCTGGTCGAGGGGGGCGGGCGGATCGCCGCGGGGCTGGTCGCCGCGGGCCTCGTCGACCGGCTGGTCTGGTACCGCGCGGGGCTGGCGATCGGCGGCGACGGCCGGCCGGCCCTGGACGGTCTCGGGATCGACATGCTTGACGCCGCGCCGCGCTTCGAGAAGATGGCGGCCCGGCCGGTCGGAGACGATGTCGAGGAAATCTACCGGCCGGTGCGCAAGTCGTACAATTGAGCGGACCAATTGAGCGGACGGGCCGATGTTTACCGGAATCGTGACCGATCTGGGGCGTGTGCGCGCGATCTCGAAGAACGGCGATACGCGGTTCGAATTCGAGACCGGGTACGATACCTCCGAGATCGCGCTCGGCGCATCGATTGCCTGTTCCGGCCCGTGTCTGACGGTGGTCGACAAGGGGCCGGGCTGGTTCGCCGTCGAGGCCTCGGCGGAGACCCTGGCGCGGACCACGCTGGGCGGCTGGACCGTAGGCGCGCCGGTCAATTTCGAGCGCGCGCTCAGAATCGGCGACGAACTCGGCGGGCATATCGTCTCGGGCCATGTCGACGGCGTCGCGAGGGTGGTGGAAACGCGCGCCGAGGGTGACAGCACGCGCTTCGTCTTCGCGCCGCCGGACGGGTTTGCCCGCTATATCGCTCCCAAGGGTTCGGTTGCGCTCGACGGGGTGTCGCTCACCGTGAACGAGGTTGACGAATCCGGTTTCGGGATCAACATCATCCCCCACACGCGCCGCCACACCACCTTCGGCGGACTCGCGGCCGGAGACCCGGTGAATTTCGAAGTCGATACCATCGCCCGCTATGTCGAACGGCTGACGGCACGGGGCTGAACGAGAGGTTTCCTTGAGCGACGAGCTCACACGCACGGCTGCATCGAAAATCGCCCGGGCGGCGACCGGCAGCATCGCCGGCTTTCTCTCGCCGATCGAGGATGTACTCGAGGACATCCGCAACGGGCGCATGGTCATCCTCGTCGATGACGAGAACCGCGAGAACGAGGGCGATCTCGTGGTTGCCGCCCAGATGGCAACGCCCGAGGCGGTCAATTTCATGGCGACGCACGGGCGCGGGCTGATCTGTTTGGCGATGACCCGCCCGCGGATCGAGAAGCTCGGTCTGCCGCTGATGTCGCAGAACAACCGGACCCGGCACCAGACCGCCTTCACCGTATCCATCGAGGCGCGCGAGGGCGTCACCACCGGGATCTCGGCGCCGGATCGCGCGCGGACCATCGCGGTGGCGATCGATCCGACCTCCGGCGAGGAGGATATCGTGACCCCGGGCCACGTTTTCCCGCTGGTTGCGTGCGACGGAGGGGTGCTGGAACGCGCCGGCCACACCGAGGCGTCGGTGGACATCGCCCGGCTCGCCGGCCTCAACCCGTCCGGCGTGATCTGCGAGATCATGAAAGACGACGGCACCATGGCCCGTCTTCCCGACCTCGTTCCGTTCGCCCAGTTCCACGGGCTCAAGGTGGCGACGATCGCCGATTTGATCGCATACCGCCTGCGCAACGACAGCCTCGTCGAACGGGTACTGGCCACCACGCTGACGCGCCGGCGCGGCGGCGAGTTCCGGTTGATCGTCTATGTCAACAAGATCACCGGGGCTGAGCATCTCGCACTGATAAAGGGCGACATTTCCGGATCGGAGCCGGTGCCGGTGCGCATGCATGCAATCAATGTGCTGGACGACGTCATTCAGGACGAAACCGCCGGGCGGGCCGGGGTGATCGAAGCCTGTATCCGCATCATCGGCGAGGCGGGCAGGGGCGTTGTGGTCCTGGTCCGCGACTCGTTCGCCCAGAGCTTCGTCAACCAGGTGCGTCAGCGACACGAGATCCCGGGCGATCCGGGAGCCGCCTCGATGGAGGTCAGCGTGACCACCGGGGCCGAGACCGCGTTTGCGCCGCCCGCGCTGCGAGACTACGGGGTGGGGGCGCAGATTCTTCGCGATCTCGGAGTGACCGACATGATCCTGCTCACCAACCATACCCGCACCGTGGTCGGGCTCGAGGGCTACGGGATCAGGATCGTCGGGCGCCGCCCGATCGAACCCGTAACACCCTAGGGGGCCAGCACGATGGCGGCGCATGTGATGATTGTGGAGGCCCGGTTCTACGAGGCCATCGCGGATGCGCTGGTCGAGGGTGCGACGGCGGTGCTCGACGCCGCGGGCACGACCTACGAACGCTTCGCCGTGCCCGGCGCATTCGAGATCCCGGCAACCATCGGCTACGCCGCGCGCGCGATGGAAGGATCGGACCCGCCATACCGCTTCGACGGGTTTGTCGCGCTTGGCTGCGTCATCCGCGGCGAGACGACCCACTACGACTATGTCTGCGCCGAGAGCGCGCGCGGCCTGCAGGACCTCGCGCTCGGCCGCGGCCTCGCCATCGGCTACGGCATTCTCACCTGCGAGAACGGCGACCAGGCGATGCGGCGCGCCCGACGCGACGAGGCCGACCGGGGCGGCGCGGCGGCGCGGGCCTGCCTCGCGATGATCGATCTCAGGGCGCGCCTCGGGGCAGCCGGCTGATGCCCGGACGCCGCGCCGGTTCGGGTCGGGGAGGACCGGGCAGCGCGGCGAGGCTGAGCGCGGCGCGCCTCGCTGCCGTGCAGGCTCTCTACCAGATGGAGATCGGCGGCGCTTCCGTCGAGGACACCCTCTCGCAGTTCCTCAGGTTCCACCGCGGCGGGATTCTCGACCAGGGCGAAACCCCGGTCCCGCCGAAGACCGCGCTTTTCACGCAAATCCTGCGCGGCACCGCCGTCCGGCGGCGCGAGATCGACGATATCCTGCGCGGGGCGCTCAACCCGTCCTGGCCGCTCGAACGCATCGAGATCCTGCTTGCCTGCGTTCTGCGCGCCGGCGTGTTTGAACTTCTCGCGCGCCCGGAAACGCCTGCCCGCGCCGCGGTCGCCGAATATGTCGACCTTGCCGACGCTTTTTTTTCCGCCGCCGAAAAGGGCATGACGAACGCCGTACTCGATGCCGTCGCCCGGCGGCTGAGAAGCGGCGAGTTTGCCAACTCCGGAGACGCAACGGGTGTCCGGGCGGCCGCGGCCGGATGAGTTCGCGCTCATCCGGGAACTGTTCGCACCGCTCGCGGCGGGTGAGCCGGGGGCGCTGGACCTGCGCGACGACGCGGCGCTGATCGCGCCTCGACCGGGGTTCCGCCTGGTGACCGCCGTCGACATGCTGGTCGAGGGGGTGCACTTCCTGCCCGACGATTCCGGGTTCGATGTCGCGCGCAAGCTGCTGCGCGTCAACCTTTCCGACCTCGCCTCCATGGGCGCGGCGCCGCGCGCCTACCTGCTCGGCCTCTCGATCCCGGAGACGACCGGATTCGACTGGCTCCGGGGGTTCGCGGACGGGCTTGCCGAGGACCAGGAACGATTCGGGATCGGGCTCGTCGGCGGGGATACGACGGCGACCGCCGGGCCGGTCTGTCTCTCGCTGACCGCGATCGGGGAAGTCGAGCCCGGCCGGGCCCTGCTGCGCGCCAACGCCGCTGCCGGCGAACACCTCTATGTGTCGGGAACGGTCGGCGACGCCGCGCTCGGCCTCCGGATATTGCAGGGAGAGGATCCCGGGCTCGCCGCAGGCGACCGCGAATCGGCGGTTGCCCGTTACCGGACGCCGGAACCGAGGCTCGGCCTCGGTGCGGCGCTCGCCGATTGCGGCGCCAGCGCTGCGGTCGATGTCTCCGACGGGCTGGTTGCGGATGCCGGCCATCTCTGCGCCGCCTCCGGTGTCGGCGCGCGCATCGAGATCGGGCGGGTTCCGCTGTCGCGCGGGGCGCGCGCGGCGCTGGACCGGGGCAGGGTAGGGATCGCCGATCTACTGACGGGCGGCGACGATTACGAACTCGTCTTCTCAGCACCCGCGGACCGCGGCGGCGCCGTCCAGCAGGCCGCGGCGAACGCCGGCGTCCCGGTCACCCGAATCGGTGTGCTGACCGAAGGGGGCGGGGTGTCGGCGATCGACGGCAGGGGTGTCCCGCTCGACCTCCCCGGCACCGGATACAGGCATTTCTAGGACCGGCGTCCAAGCCGACCGCCGCGGGGAGGCGGCCCCGTTTCGGCTTCCGATCCGAATGGTTTAGTTTGGCGCGATGCAGTTCTTCTCCGGGATCGATCGCAACGTAGCCCTGCTCGCCCTCTGCCAGGCGCTGTTGATGACCACCACCTCGGCGATCATCGCCTCGGCGGCTCTGGTCGGGTATGCCCTTGCCGAGGACAAGGCGCTCGCCACCGTCCCTGTGGCGTTCCAGTTCGTCGCCACCATGCTGACCTCGATTCCGGCCTCGCTCTACATGCGCCGGGTCGGGCGGCGGATCGGCTTCATCACCGGCGCACTGATCGGCGTCGCCGGCGGGGCGGTCGCGACTGTGGCGATCGCGGTGTCCTCGTTCTGGCTGTTCGCACTCGGCGTCGCGCTGATCGGATCGCTCAACTCGTTCGGCCAGTTCTTCCGGTTCGCGGCCGCAGACGCGGCCGCTCCCGAAGTGCGGGGGCGTGCGATTTCGCTGGTCCTTCTCGGCGGGCTGGTGGCCGCCGTGACCGGCCCCAATTTCGCGCGCATCACCAAGGATCTGTTCGATCCCCTCATCTTCGCCGGCACGTTCGCCGGGATCGCGGTGATCTATGTCGCGATGGCGCTGGTGGTTTCCTTCCTCACGATCCCGCCGCCGAGCGCCCGCGACCGGAGCGGAGAACAGCGCCCGCTTCTCCAGATCCTGACCCAGTCGAAATGCATCGTCGCCATATTCGGCGCCGTCTCGGGTTACGTGGTCATGGCGTTCCTGATGACCGTCACGCCTCTGGCGATGGCCGACTGCGGCTTCGCGTTCGGCGATTCGGCGACCGTTATCCAGGCCCACATCGTGGGTATGTTCCTGCCGTCGTTCTTCACCGGCCACCTGATCGCCCGCTACGGGCCGACCAACATCATGATCGTCGGGGCGCTGCTGCAGGGGCTGTGCGTTGCGGTCAACCTCGCCGGGATCGACTTCATGAACTTCCTGACCGCGCTGATCCTGGTCGGGGTCGGCTGGAATTTCCTGTTCATCGGCGGCACGACGCTGCTGACCGAGTGCTACCGCCCGGCGGAAATGGCCAAGGTCCAGGGGTTCAACGATTTTTGCATCTGGGGCGGCGTCGCCGCCGGCGGCCTTCTGTCCGGCGCGTCGAACCATCTCTTTGGCTGGGCCATCGTGAACGTGGTGACCGTTCCCCTGATCGTTCTCTCGCTGATCGCCGCCATATGGTTCAGAGTGGCTCTGGTGCGGCGCCAGGCGGCGGCCTGAACGGGGCGGCTGCGTCCCCGCGGGACGCAAAATCGCGCAAAAATATGGCAGCAATGTTGACCAATGTTTCACGTGAAACATTTGTCTGGACTTTGCACCCGTTCTTCACACGACGGGTGAGGAAACCCGCGTCGAAGCGGCGCGGTGGCGGTTGCCTGCTGCGCGACCGCCGGTCCCGCGATCTTGCTTCGGCAAACGAGTTCTGGCATGTTCCGCGCGCTTATCCGAGCGTCACCAACCACAGAACAATCGGTTCTGCGCCGGGCACCGCGCACGCGGCGGTGCTGGCCTCGATCAGACGGGGAGTCCTGCGAGCATGATGGCAACCTATTGGATCGTCATCGCCTGCGGCGTGCTGGCGATCCTGTACGGACTTTATGCGGTTCGATCCATTCTCGCCGCCAGCCCGGGTACGGAACGCATGGTGGAGATCGCGGAAGCGATCCAGGAAGGCGCGCGCGCCTATCTCAACCGCCAGTACCTGACCATCGGCATCGTCGGCATCGTCGTCGGCGTGATCCTCGGCTTGCTGCTCGACGTCTATGTCGGGCTCGGCTTCTTCATCGGGGCGATCCTGTCCGGCGTGGCCGGCTATATCGGGATGAACGTCTCGGTGCGCGCCAACGTGCGGACGGCGAACGCGGCCCGCACCGGCGGCGTGAAGCCGGCGCTCGATGTCGCCTTCAAGTCGGGCGCGGTGACCGGCATGCTGGTCGTCGGCCTCGGTCTTCTCGGCGTCGTGATCTACTACCTCATCCTGCGCGGCATCCACGACCCGGCCGATCCGGCCGGGCTTCGCCACATCCTCGAGGCGCTGGTGGCGCTCGGCTTCGGCGCTTCGCTGATCTCGATCTTCGCCCGCCTCGGCGGCGGCATCTTCACCAAGGGGGCGGATGTCGGCGCCGATCTCGTCGGCAAGATCGAGGCCGGCATTCCCGAGGACGACCCGCGCAACGCCGGCGTCATCGCCGACAATGTGGGCGACAATGTGGGCGACTGCGCCGGCATGGCGGCCGACCTGTTCGAGACCTACGCGGTCACCGTGGTCGCGACGATGCTGCTCGGCGCCATCTTCTTCACCGGCGCCGTCCAGGAAGCGATGATGGCCCTGCCGCTTGCGATCGGCGCGGTCTGCATCATCGGTTCGGTCATCGGCACCTTCTTCGTCCGGCTCGGCCCGAGCAACAACGTGATGGCCGCGCTCTACAAGGGATTCGTCGCCGCTGCGGTGATCTCGGCGATCCTGATCGCCCTCGCGATCTACCTGATTTTTGGCAGCTTCTCGGTCGAGATCCCCCTCGCCGGCGAAACGGTGCAGCCGCGCCACCTCCTCTATTGCGGACTGGTCGGGCTCGCCGTCACCGGGCTTCTGGTGTGGATCACCGAATACTATACCTCGACCGCCTACCGGCCGGTCCGCAGCGTCGCCAGGGCGTCCGAGACCGGACACGCGACCAACGTCATCCAGGGGCTCGCGGTCTCGCTCGAGGCAACCGCTCTGCCGGTGATCGTGATCTGCGCCGGCATCGTGGTCGCCTATTTCGCCGCCGGGCTCTACGGCATCGCGATCGCCGCGACGACGATGCTGGCGCTGGCCGGCATGGTGGTGGCCCTCGATGCCTACGGGCCGGTAACCGACAATGCCGGGGGCATCGCCGAAATGGCGGAACTGCCGGACGACGTCCGCCGCCATACCGACCTTCTCGATGCCGTCGGCAATACCACCAAGGCGGTCACCAAGGGCTATGCCATCGGCTCGGCGGGCCTCGCGGCGCTGGTCCTGTTCGCGGCCTACACCCAGGATCTGCAGTACTACTTCCCGGATCTCGCCAAGAACATCACCTTCCAGCTCGCCGATCCGTTCGTCGTGATCGGCCTCTTCATCGGCGGGCTGCTGCCCTATCTCTTCGGCGCCCTCGGCATGATGGCGGTCGGCCGCGCCGGCGCCGCCGTCGTCGTCGAGGTCAGGCGGCAGTTCCGCGAGATCGCGGGGATCATGGAAGGCACCAGCCGGCCGGAGTACGGCCGTGCGGTCGATCTTCTCACCCGCGCCGCGATCCGCGAGATGATCGTGCCGTCCATGCTGCCGGTCCTCGCGCCGATCGTGATCTATTTCGTGATGTCATGGATCGGCGGCCCCGCCGCCGGGTTCACGACGCTGGGGGCGATGCTGCTCGGCACCATCGTCACCGGGATATTCGTCGCCATCTCGATGACGTCGGGCGGCGGCGCCTGGGACAACGCCAAGAAGTACATCGAGGACGGGAACCACGGCGGCAAGGGATCGGACGCCCATATGGCGGCGGTGACCGGCGATACCGTGGGCGATCCCTACAAGGACACAGCAGGGCCTGCCGTCAACCCGATGATCAAGATCATCAATATCGTGGCGATCCTGCTGCTCGCGGTCCTGGCTGCCTGAGGCGCGGTCCCGGGCGGCGCCTGGCTATCTTGTCCTCGGCGGCGCGGGCGGTTCGGCCGTCACTCGCCGCCGACGGGCGTGAACCGGCCGATATTGCCGATGATATGTTCGAGGATGGTGAATTCGTTGCCCCTGGCAGGCGTGACCCGTGCGACGGGGACCGGCTTGCCGGCCTTGCTGGCGTCGAGCTTCCTGATCCCGCTGACCCGGTCGTCGTCGCCGAACCGGATCTCGATGACCTGATGCTCCAGCACCTCAGGCTCGAGGAATGCCGTCGTCTCGGTGCGTTTGCCGATATAGTACCAGGCCTTGTTGTCGCCGAAGGTCGTCCGGGCGGAGGGGCTGCCGAGAACCTGTCTCACCTGTTCGCGGCTGTGCTTGCCGGGTTCGATGGTCTGGAGCAGGTCGGCGCGCAGGAGATTGCCGTTGTTGTCGCGGATCGGCGAGCAGGCGGCGAGCGCCGCTGCGGCAATTGCCACGGCCGCGCCCGGAGTGAAGGAACCAAGGGGGTGTCGTCCGCGCATCGGGTTCGATGTCCGCCGTTCAACGGCCGGGGGCAGGCGGCCGGCCAGTCTCGGCGAGAGCATGCACCAAGTCCCCGCCGTGTCAATCGGATGCCGCCCCCGGGACCGACGTCGAGGCCGGCGGTGCGATGCTGACGCGTCTGCGCGGCAGAAGGGCGGTTCGCGGCGCAGCCGCTGCGCTCTACGGCGCCGTCGTCGAACAGGCGCGCTCGGCCGAGTTCTACGCGCGGGGCGGTGTTCCCGACACTCTGGACGGCCGGTTCGAGCTCATCTCCCTTCATGCGTTCATGGTGTTGCGGCGGCTCCAGGCCGATCGGGAACGGACCGGAGCGCTTGCCCAAGCGGTGTTCGATACCATGTTCGACGACATGGACCGCTGCCTTCGCGAGATGGGGGCGGGCGACCTCGGGGTCGGACGGCGGGTCAAGTTCATGGCGAGCGCGTTCCTGGGACGGATCAAGGCCTACGAACAGGGGATCGCCGGCGGCGACGAAGCGCTCCGGTCGGCTCTGCTGCGCAACCTCTACGGCACCGCCGACGGCGCGCAGGACGGTGTATCGGCGATGGCGCGCTATACGCGGGACCAGCTTGCGGCGCTCGACGATCAGCCGCTCGAGGATCTGATTCAGGGCAAGGTGCGGTTCGCGGCGGCGTTCGATGCTTCGGCGCCGGCCGGGCGATAAGGCTATCCGTATGACGCCGGAGTTTTCGCGCATCGTCCCCCTCGACCGGATTTCCGCGTCCGGTTCGGTTCACGAGATCGCCGCCGATGACGACGAGCGCCGCGCGCTGGCACAGCGTTTCGGAATCGTTGCGATCGACTTCCTTGCAGCCCGAGTGGACCTGCGCCGCAGAGGCGGCGATGTCGGGTTCCGTGCACGTATCACGGCGCGGGTCGTCCAGGAATGCGTGGTCACGCTGGAACCCGTCGAGAGCGGTATCGACGAGGAGGTGACACTGTTCTTCCGGCCGGTCGACAAGGATACGCCCGCCGAGAAGTCCGTCGTCATTTCCGTCGACGAGGATTTCGAACCGCTGCCGGGCGAGGCGCTCGACATCGGCGAGGCGGTCGCGGTCGAACTCGCCCTGACGCTCGATCCCTTTCCCCGTTCGCCGGCCGCCGATGCTGCGCCGCCGCCGGATACAGGCGACGATTCGCCGGAGCCGCCGGAATCGCCCTTCCGCCTGCTGACAGGAACCGGCAAAAGCGTCTAAATTGCCCCTTCCCTTGTCGGCCGCGGGCCTGTCGGCTAGATAGTCGCCCAGTTCCTGTCAAGACGATCCCAATCGGGGACGGTAACGATGGCTGTACCGAAGAAAAAAGTATCCAAATCGCGCCGCAACATGCGGCGCTCGCACCATGCTCTGCGCGCTGCGGCTCACGGCGAGTGTCCGGACTGCGGCGAATACAGGCGCCCGCACCATGTCTGCCCCTCGTGCGGGCACTACAACGGCCGGGAAGTCACGCAAGCCAGCCCGGCCTAGGCCGCGGCGTACGGCTGGGGCCCGGTCCGCTTGACGGCGCCGATAACAATCGCTCTCGACGCCATGGGCGGCGACAACGCGCCGAGCATTGTCGTCCGCGGCGCCAACATGGCGCGACGGCGCTACCCCGGCGTCCGCTTTTGCCTGTTCGGCGACGAGAGCAGGATCGCACCGCTCATGCACCGCATGCTCAAGCTGCGCAGCGTGTCGGTGATCGAACATACCAAGGACGCGGTCGCCAGCGACGACAAACCCTCGCTCGCCCTGCGCCAGGGCAGGCAGTCGAGCATGCGGCTTGCAATCAACGCCGTGCGCGACGGCAAGGCGCAGGGCGTGGTCTCGGCAGGCAACACGGGCGCGCTGATGGCGATGGCGAAATTCGCCCTCAAGACCCTGCCCGGCATCGACCGTCCGGCCATCGCCGCGGTCTTTCCCAACAACCGCAGCGAAAGCGTGATGCTCGACCTCGGCGCCAACGTGGAGTGCGGCACGGATAATCTCATCCAGTTCGCCGTCATGGGCGCCGAGTTCGGGCGCACCGTACTCGGCCGCAAGGAGCCCACGGTCGGTCTGCTCAACGTCGGAACCGAGGAGGTCAAGGGCCACGAGGCGGTTCGCAGGGCCGCTGCCAGGCTGCGCGAGGAAAATACCGGCGTCCGCTATCACGGTTTCGTCGAGGGCGACGACATCGCCATGGGAACGGTCGACGTGATCGTTTCCGACGGCTTTTCCGGCAATATCGCGCTCAAGACGATCGAAGGATCGGTCAAGCTCTATTCCGAGTTCCTGCGCCGCGCCTTCAGGAGTTCGTTGAGCGCGCGGCTCGGCTACCTCCTCGCCCGGCGCAGCCTCAACAAGCTGCGCGCCCATGTTGATCCCAGACGCTACAACGGCGCCATATTTCTCGGGCTCAACGGAACGGTCATCAAGAGCCACGGGTCGACCGACGCGTTCGGCTTTTCCAGCGCGATCGGGGTGGCGGTAGACATGGCCGCCAACCGTTTCAACGACAAGATCACCGCCCAGCTCAACCGCGAGGCGCCGCCTGAGCCGGTCGCCACGCGCGCGGCCGCATCCTGATGACGGTACGGTCGGTCGTCGCCGGCTGCGGCGGGTACCTCCCGGAGAGGGTGCTGGCCAACGAAGATCTCGCGCGCATGGTGGATACGTCGGACGAATGGATCGTCCAGCGCACCGGTATCCGCGAACGCCGCATCGCGGCGGAGGGCGAGTTCACCTCCCATCTCGCGACCGCCGCCGGCAGCAACGCCCTCGACCGTTCCGGGATGGCGGCGTCCGACCTCGATCTCGTCGTTGTCGCCACAGCGACCCCCGACGAGACGTTCCCGGCGACCGCCACCCGGGTTCAGCACGCGCTCGGCATGACGGGGGGCGCGGCGTTCGATGTCCACGCGGTGTGCTCGGGCTTCATCTACGCGCTCAACGTCGCCGACAATTTTATCCGTCTCGGCCAGGCCGGGTCCGCCCTGGTGATCGGCGCGGAAACCTTCTCGCGAATCCTCGACTGGACGGACCGTGGGACCTGCGTCCTGTTCGGCGACGGTGCGGGGGCGGTGGTGCTGCGCGCGGAGGAGGGGGGCGGAACGACAGCCGACCGCGGCGTGCTCTCCAACCGCATCCGTTCGGACGGCCGCCACCACGACCTCCTGTTCGTCGACGGCGGCCCGTCCAGTACCCGGACCGTCGGCCATCTTCGCATGTCGGGGCGCGATGTCTTCCGCCACGCGGTAGCCAATCTCGCGACGGTGATGGAGGAAACGCTGGCGGCCAGCGGCGTTGACGCAGACGAGGTCGACTGGGTGGTGCCGCACCAGGCCAACCTGCGGATCATCAGGAGCACGTCGGGCAAGCTCGGCATGCCGGAGGACAAGGTGATCGTCACCGTCGACCGCCATGCGAACACTTCCGCGGCCTCGATTCCGCTCGCGCTGGCCGAGGCCGTCGGCGACGGGCGGATCAAGCAGGGCGACTTGTGCCTGCTCGAGGCCATGGGCGGCGGCTTTGCCTGGGGGGCGAGCCTGGTCCGCTGGTGAACGGTCCTGTCCGGCCGCACCCCGCCCGGGTCGGCAACAGGCCCGTGCGGCGCCGGAATTGGGTTAGACACACTCTCTATCCTGTTGATAATTGACTGTATTCCGCGTTCCCATTACGCTCGTCCGGTAATAGGCGGGGGCATGCAACCATGACGTCTGCGACGGTAACGCGCGCGCATCTGGCCGAAGCGGTCTATCGGGAGGTCGGGCTGTCGCGCAACGAATCTGCCGACCTTGTCGAGACTGTGCTGCGGGAAATCGCGGACTCGCTTTCGCGCGGCGAACCGGTAAAGATTTCCTCCTTCGGCAGTTTCGCCGTGCGGCGGAAAGGGCCGAGAATGGGCCGCAATCCCAAGACCGGCCAGGAGGTTCCCATCCATCCGCGCAAGGTGCTCGTGTTCCGCGCCTCCAACGTCCTCAAGTCCCGGATCAACCAATCGATGGCGGCGGCGCACAACGCCGCCGACGCGTCCGGCGGCTGACCGATGGACGACGTCCCGCAACTGCCCGCCTGGAACCGCAGCGGAACGGGCAAGTCGGCGTTAGCCTTTCGCACCATCAGCGAAGTGTCCCACGAGATCGACGTACCCCAGCACGTGCTGCGGTTCTGGGAGAGCAAGTTCTCCCAGGTAAAGCCGATGAAACGCGGCGGCGGCCGGCGCCACTACCGGCCCGAGGATGTCGAGCTTCTGCGGTCGATCAGGGATTTGCTGCGGACCGACGGATACACCATCAAGGGGGTCCAGAAGCTGCTCCGGGAGAGCGGTGTGAAAGCCATCACCGGCCGACGGAAAGCGGACGGTACGGCGCGGCAGCCGGAAACGAATTCCCGGGACGGCGCGGCCCCGGCGACAGAGGCCGCGCCCACCCCGTCCGGCGAAGCAAATACCGCCGAAGTCGAGGTGCTGAGAGCGGCGCTTGTCGAACTCCTCGAGGAACTCGAACAGATCGGAATGCGCCTCCGCAACGCGCTCGAGTAACCCGGCCGGTCCGTTTCCGAGCGTCGTTCGCGGGGCGTTGTCACGCCGTCCGAACGTACTGTATGGTCCGATATTCCCTTGGAGGGACGGCACCTTGGGGGGCCGACCGTGACGGAGCGTGGCGCAGTCTGGTAGCGCACTTGACTGGGGGTCAAGGGGTCGTAGGTTCAAATCCTATCGCTCCGACCAATCGGATCGGGGGTTCGGCCGTTGCCGGACCCCCGATGACTTCGCCGGTTTTTCCAGTATATTGAATGGATAAAAATCTATTATATATAGTTTATTATAAGACAAACTTAAGATAGAAAATGCACAGAAACTGCACGGGTTCTGTGGTGTTGCGTGCCGCGCTGCACCGGCTGTGCCGGGCTTGCCGGTCGGGCGGGCGTTCCATCCCGTTCCGCGCGCTCTGCCGGGCGGGCCTGATTTCGGCCCCGGTTCTCCTGACTGCCTGCGTGCCCGAGACCGATGCGCCGCCGCCTGCGGTCGAAGCGTCCGCAGTCGAAGCGCGTGCAACCGCGGCGCCCCAGACGGCGTCCGTCGCTTCTCTGCCTGTCCCGCCCCTGTCCGCCGCACCGCCGCCCGCACCGATGGCGCTCCCGCCGACCGCGGCCCCGGTGCCCGCACCGGTCGGCAACGGAGCCGAGGACGGCGGGAACGAGACCGCGGTCAGCCGCGCCGCCGCCGGCGACGGACCGCTTGTCGTCGCCATTCTGCTGCCGCTGTCCGGCGACGAGCGGGAACTCGGCCAGACGATGCTGAACGGTGCGGCGATGGCGGTATTCGATCACGCGGCGCCCGGGTTCGCGCTCAGGCCCCACGACACCGGAGGAACGTCGGCGGGGGCCGCAGCCGCGGCGCAGGCGGCGCTGGAGGAGGGTGCATCGCTTCTCCTCGGGCCGCTGTTCTCGGATGCCGTGAGGGCGGTCGCGCCCATCGCCGTCCGCGCGGGCGTAAACGCCATCGCGTTCACCAACGACCGCACCGTGGCGGGCGGCAACATCTATGTGCTGGGCCACCATGTCGAGCCGCAGATCCGTACGGTCGTCGCTCATGCCGGCGCCGGCGGAGTCCGCAGCATCGCGGCCCTGATCCCGGCCGGAAAGTTCGGCGAGCAGGCCGCTGCCGCAGCGTCGGCCGCCGCCGCGGAAGCCCGCGTCCGGATGCACGCCGTCATCGAATACACCGACGAGACGGAGTCGATCGACGGCGCGGTCCGCCGGCTCGCCGTGCATTACCGCAGCGGTTCCCTTCCCGGAAGCGCCGGGTTCGATGCCGTCCTGGTTCCCTCGGGCAGCAATTCGGTCTACGCCGTGGCCGCACGGCTGCCCTACTACGACATCCCGAGCGACCGGGTCCGTGTCCTCGGGATCTCGACCTGGAACCGGCTCAACCTGCGGCACGAGCCGGCGCTGGCCGGCGCCTGGTACGCCAGCCCCGAGACCGAGCTCAGGCGTCTGTTCAAGCGCCGCTTCACGGAGTCGTTCGACAAGGAGCCCGGTCCGCTCGCGGCCCTCGCCTACGATGCGACCGCGGTCGCGGCGCTCCTCGCCCGGCGGCAGGGCGATGCCACCTTCGGCGCGGACGCGCTCGTCGACGACCGCGGCTTCGAGGGCGCGTCGGGCCTGTTCCGCTTTCGCTCCGACGGACTTTCTGAGCGCAGCTATGCCGTCGTCGAAGTCGGCGCCGACGGGGTGAAACAGGTGAGGGCGGCGCAGCGCTCCTTCGCCCCCGCGGCGCGGCAGGAGGCGCGGGGCGGCGCCCGGCCTGCGACCAACTGACCTACGGCCGGTCGAGGATGGCGTCGACTTCCGCGTCGGTGGGGAACCGTCCGGTCTCGAGCTTGGAATAGACGGTCGCGCCGTCGACGATGATCTCGAAGGCGCCGGTCGCGCCGGGGGCGATCTCCACATCTGCAGCGCCCAGGGCTTTCAGCCTTTCCCTCGCACGGAGGGCGCGGGGCTCGTAGTTTCAGACCCTGCAGTATTCTATGCGTATCGCCATGACCGCTCCCGCCGATCTGTCGAACGGACAACGCCCGACCCGCGCGGGTGTCGCACGGCCGATCCGTCTCGTCTATAGTCCGCATCTCACCGGATCATAACGGAAACGGGGAGCCCCGCAACGCGCGGGAGCAGCGGAGGAGATCGTACGAGCGGCAGCGCGCCGGCCGTATCCGAACCCCCGTGCTCTCCACCTTCACGCAAGAGCTGGACGGCGCGATGGCGGAACGCGCGATGCGCAGATGAGAGAGAGGCTTCGCCGCCACGGCGCGCTGACTGCGCTGCTGATCACCGTTTTCATCGATATGGTCGGGTTCGGGATCATCATCCCGCTAACGCCCTTCTGGGCCGAACGGTTCGGGGCGACGCCCGACGTCGTGGCGCTGCTGTTTGCCACCTATTCGGCTTTCGGTCTTGCGTTTTCCTTCCTGTGGGGCTGGGCGAGCGACCAGTGGGGGCGCAAGCCGATCCTGATCGTGAGCCTCGCGGGTTCGGTGCTGTCGTTCCTGTGGCTGGGCTTTGCGGATGCGCTGTGGATGCTGTTCGCGGCACGGGCGACCGGCGGCATCTTCGGCGCCAACGTCGCGGTCGGCCAGGCCTATATCGCCGACGTCACGTCGGAGGAGAACCGCGCCAGGGGGATGGGCATGTTCGGGGCCGCCTTCGGCCTCGGCTTCGTTCTCGGTCCGGCGATCGGCGGCATACTCGCAGGCCCCGATCCCGCCAATCCTGACTTCCGCACCCCCTTCCTGGCGGCGGCGGGAATGTCGTTCGCGGGCATGGTGTTCGGACTGCTGTTCCTGCGCGAGCCGGAGCGCCGCAAGCCGTCCGCGGCGCGGGACACCCGCGTCCGGTTCGCCGGTTTCGCTCGGATACTGGCTTCGCCTGCTGTCGCGCTTCCCATCGTCTGTTTCGCCATGATGGGTTTCGTCATGGGCGGACTGGAGTCGACCTTCGCGATTTGGGCCGAACGGGCGGTGGGATGGGGGCCGCGGGAGACCGGGTTTTTCTTCGCCTATATCGGTGTGCTGCTGATCGTCATCCAGGGGGGCCTGGTCGGGGTTCTGGTCCGCCGGCTGCAGGAGGCGCGGCTTGCTGCGCCCGCGATTGCCGCGATGGCGGTCGGTATCGCCATGCTCCCGTGGTCGGACACGGTCGGGTCGATCGCGCTCTCGGGCGCGCTGATCACCCTCGGCTACGGGCTCGGGCAGCCGGTTCTGAACGCCCTGATCTCCCGCGCCGCGCCGGCCGACGCCCAGGGGGCGATCCTCGGGGCGTCGCAGTCGCTCCAGAGCCTGATGCGCATACTGGGCCCGGCGACGGCGGGTGCGCTGTTCGCGGCCTACGGCCGCGACATGCCTTATCTGGTCGGCGGCGCTATCCTCGCCGTCGCCTGTATCGTTGCCCTTGCCCTCGTTCGCCGCGTTCCCGAGCAAGCGCGGTGAGAAGCGGGCAAAGGGGCTGTCGGCGGCTTGCCGAGGCGGGGCGAAATCGGCACCATCCGGAACCTCCCGCCGGCGTCCGCAACGGCCGCCGGATCGGAGAACGGATTGGGCGTATTGGGGGATAGTCCATGAGCGGGTTGAACTACGCCGCGCCGGAGAGTCTCGACGCGGCGGTCGGGTTGCTGGCCGACGCCGGAGGCGCGGCGAAGATCCTGGCCGGCGGCACCGACGTGCTGGTTCTGCTGCACGGCGAGGCGATCGAGCCGGAGCTTATCGTCGACATAAAGCACATACCGGAACTGACGCAGATTTCCTGCGAAGACGGCGCCTACAGAGTGGGCGCTGCGGTGTCCGGCATGAAGCTGATGGACGATGAGGGTTTCGCCTCGGCGTGGCCGGGCGTGATCGAGGGTGTGGCCCTGATCGGATCGATCCAGGTGAAGGGCAGGGCAAGCATGGGCGGCAACCTGTGCAACGCCTCGCCGGCGGCCGACAGCGTACCGCCGCTGATTGCGGCCGGCGCCGTCGCCAATATCGCTGGCCCCGCGGGGCGGCGCGACCTGCCGGTCGAAGACGTCATAACCGGTCCCGGCCAGACGGCGCTGCAACCGGGCGAGATCGTGGTCTCGTTCGCGTTCCCCGAACGGCTGCCCCGTTCCGGAGACTGCTATCTCAGGCTGACGCCCCGGACCGAGATGGATATCGCCGTGGTCGGCGCAGCGGTCAACCTGACCCTCGATGCCGCCGGGGTCTGCACCGCCGCCAGGGTCTCGCTCGGCGCGGTGGCGCCGACGCCTCTGCTGGTGGAAGACGCGGCCGCAGCGCTCCTCGGCACCGCGGTGGACGACGACGCGCTGGAGGCGCTCTCGGCCGCGGCGAGCGCGGCCTGCAACCCGATCAACGACAAACGGGGCACCATCGAATACCGCATCAAGACCGCCGGCGTGATGGCGCGGCGGGCGGCGGAGAAGGCGCTCGACCGGGCGAGGAGAAACTGATGCCCAAGGCACATGTGACGACAACGATCAACGGCGACGAGTACGAGTTCCTGTGCGAGCCGGGCCAGACGCTGGTCGACGTGCTGCGCAACGAACTCGAACTCACGGGTACCAAGGAGGGGTGTTCGACCGGCGATTGCGGCGCCTGCTCGGTGATGCTCGACGGTTCGCTGGTCTGCTCCTGTCTGGTTCTCGCCATCGAGGCGCAGGGCAAGGCCGTCGATACCATCGAAGGCATGGCGGGGGAGAGCGAGCTGCACCCGCTGCAACAGAAGTTCCTCGAACTCAACGGGCTCCAGTGCGGGATCTGCACACCGGGCATCCTGATCGCGGCGCGCGCGCTGCTGGAGCGCAACCCCGACCCGAGCGAAACCGAAATTCGTTTCTGGCTGGCCGGCAACCTTTGCCGGTGCACCGGCTATGACAAGGTCATCCGCTCCGTCCAGGCGGCCGCGGAAGAGATGAGGGAGGCCTGAAGATGGCGGATATTCTGGAGAACAGCGGCTTCAATCCCGACAGGGAACTCAAGATCGTCGGGACCAACCCGGTCAAGCACGACGGGCCGGACAAGGTCACCGGACGGGCCAAGTTCGGCGCCGATCTCATCCTGCCCGGGATGCTGTTCGGCAGGATCCTGCGCAGCCCCCACGCGCACGCGGTCCTGCGGTCGATCGACACCTCGGCGGCCGAGGCGCTGCCCGGGGTCAAGGCGGTCATCACCCGCGACGACTTCCCCGAGCTCCCGGCGGGCACGCCGGGCGGCGACCTGTCGCGCAATGTGATGGCGCGGGAGAAGGTGCTGTACGACGGCCATCCCGTCGCCGCGGTCGCGGCGATCAGCGAACCCATCGCCAAACGCGCGCTCCGGCTGATCGAGGTGGAATACGAGGTTCTGCCGCACGTGATCGACCCGGTCGAGGCGATGCAGCCGGGCGCACCGATCCTCCACGGCCACCTGCGGACCAAGGGGGTCGAAGGGGCCGGGGACACGCCCACCAACATCGTCGAACGGCTCGATCTCGCGATGGGCGACGTGGACAAGGGCTTCGCCGAGGCCGACGTGATCGTCGAGCGCGAGTACGATTCCAAACCGATGCACCAGGGCTATATCGAACCGCAGGGCTGCGTCGCCAACTGCAACGAGGACGACCAGATCGAGCTCTGGTGCTGCACCCAGGGCACCCATGTGTTCCGCGACCGGCTTGCCGATATCCTCCAGCTCGACTCGTCGCGCATCAAGGTGAGCCAGTCGGAGATGGGCGGCGGCTTCGGCGGCAAGACCAGCTTCTACGGCGAGCCCGTCGCGGTCCTGCTGTCGAAGAAGGCGCGGCGCCCGGTCAAGATCGTGCTGACCCGGAACGAGGTCTTCCGCTGCACCGGCCCGGTCTCGGGCACCCGTTCGCGGATCAAGATGGGCTGCACCAGGGACGGCAGGATCACCGCGGCCGAAGCCGAACTGATCTTCCAGACCGGCGCCTTCACCGGCTCGATGTTCTTCAACGCACCGCATGCGATGTTTACCCGCTATGCGCTGGAGAACATCCGGACGACATCCTACGAGGTGGTCTCCAACCGACCGAAGGTGAATGCGTTCCGCGCGCCCTGCGTGCCGCAGATCGTCTTCGGCGTCGAGGCGATCGTCTCGGAGCTTGCCACGAAGATCGGCATGGACGAGATCGACTTCCGCCTGCGCAACGCCGCGACCGAAGGCTACACCACGCTCTACGGTGCGACCTTCGGGCCGATCGGCTTCGTCGAGACGCTGGAGGCGGCGAAGAAAACCGACCACTACAATGCGCCGGTCAAGCCCGGCGAGGGCCGCGGCCTCGCCGCCGGGTTCTGGTTCAACCGCGGCGGCGACACCACGGGATCCCTGACGATTACCCCGGACGGTTCCGTGAACATCATGCTCGGAACCTCCGACGTCGCCGGCTCCCGCGTCTCCATCAGCATGATGGCGGCCGAGGAACTCGGCGTTCCGCTCGACAAGGTGCGCGCGACCTTCGCCGACACCAGCGCGATCGGCAACAATCGGGTGACCGCCGGCAGCCGCACCACCTTCTCGTCCGGCATGGTCATCGTCGACAGCGCGCGCAAGGCCATCGACACCATGATTGCGCGCGCGGCCGGGATCTGGGGCGTATCCCCCGAGGAGGTGGTGTTCGAGGACGGCCATTGCCGCCCCGCGAGCGCGAATGTGGGCGACTTCGAGCCGCTGTCGATCCGTGACATCGCTTCCCGGACCAGTGTCAGCCACGGCGCGATCGCCGGCCATTCGGAGATGAATGTGACCGGGGAGGGGCCAGGCTTCGGAGTGCACATCGTCGATCTGAAGGTCGACCGCGGCACCGGGCGGGTCGACGTGACCCGCTACACCGTGGTCGAGGATGCCGGCAAGGCGATCCATCCGCTCCAGGTCGAGGGCCAGTATCAGGGCGGCGCGGTCCAGGGCGTCGGCTGGGCGCTCAACGAGGAGTACATCTATCGCGAGGACGGGACGCTGGATAACCCGAGTTTCCTCGACTACCGGATGCCGGTCGCCTCGGACGTGCCGATGATCGACACCGTGATCGTCGAGGTGCCCAACCCCAACCATCCGTACGGACTGCGCGGCGTGGGCGAGGTTCCGGTGGTCCCGACGCTGGCAGCCATCGGCAATGCGATCGGCGATGCGATCGGCATCCGGCCGCAATCGCTCCCGATGTCGCCGCCCAAGCTGCTCGCGCTGATGGACGGCGACACCAGGGAAGCCGCCGAATAGCGCGGTCCTTCCGGCGCGCGAACGGTCGGGGCGGAGAGCGCAGCGGTTGGGCGAATACCGTCTGGGCGTGGACGTGGGCGGTACCCACACCGACCTCGTCCTCGTCGACGGGGCGGGCGGCGTCCGCATCGAGAAGGTGCCGAGTACGCCCGGCAATCCGGCGGTCGCTGTCCTCGAGGGCATCGGCAGGCTCTTCGATTCCGGCGTCGCGCCGTCGGATATCGACTTTTTCGGCCACGGAACAACGGTGACGACCAACGCGTTGCTCGAGATGAAGGGCGCGCGGGTCGGGCTGCTCATCAACGAGGGTTTTCGCGCCGTCCAGGAAGTCCAGAGCGGTGCGCGGGAGAGCAATCAGTTCGACCTCAGGTTCCGCCGCCCCGCACCGCTCGCGCCCCAGAGCCGGACTGCGGAAATCCGCGGCCGGCTCGACCATCGCGGCCGCGAGATAACGCCGCTCGCCGAAGACGACGTGCAGCGCGCGGCGCGCCGCCTGCGGGATGCCGGCGTCGAATCGTTCGCGGTGTGCTTCCTGTTTTCGTTCATGAACCCCGCGCACGAGCACCGCGCCGCCCAGATCGTCCGCGAGGCCGCGCCCGGTGCGCACATCTCGCTTTCCTCCGATGTCCTGCCGAGGATCCGCGAGTGGCCGAGGCTTTCGGCCTGCCTGATCGACGCCTTTCTCGCACCGGTGCTGGCGCGCTACGTCGCCGACCTCGACGCCGGGCTGGATGCGTGCGGGGTCGCCACGCCGCGGCGTTTCCTGATGCAGTCCAACGGCGGCGTGATGCCGCTTGCCGCCGGCGGCGGACGCGGCAGGACGGTGCATACGCTGCTGTCGGGGCCGGCCGCCGGCGCCCGGGCCTGCGGCCACATCCTCGGCAGGCGCCAGGACCGGCCGCACCTGGTCGCCATGGATATGGGCGGCACGAGCTGCGACATCGCCTTCATCGAGAACGGGGCGCCGCTCGAGGTCACGGAAGGGACGATCGCCGGGCGCAAGCTGGATGTGCCGACGCTCGACATCGCGACCGTTTCGGCCGGCGGCGGGACCATCGCGCGGGTCAACGCCGCGCGCCATCTGATCGTCGGGCCGGACAGCGCCGGCGCCGATCCGGGGCCGGTCTGCTACGGCTCGGGCGGCGGCCAGCCCACGGTGACCGATGCCGATCTGGTATCCGGTTTTCTCAACCCCGATTATCTGCTCGGCGGGGCGACCGCGCTCGACCGGAAGGCGGCGGAGGCTGCCATCGATACCGCTATCGCGCGGCCGATGGGGCTGTCGCTGTGCGAGGCCGCATCCGGCATCGTCAACCTGATCAACGCGCGGATGGCCGACGAGATCCGTGTCCAGGCCGCGAAGAAGGTTGTCGAGCTCGCCGCCACTACGCTGGTTGCGTTCGGCGGCGCCGGGCCGGTGCACGCGGCGATGGTCGCCGGCGAACTCGGCATCGAACGGGTTCTGGTGCCGCCCCGCCCCGGTGCGTTCTCGGCCCTCGGCCTGCTCTGTTCGGACGTGGTCCACGATTACATCCGTTCCGAAATCGCTCCAGTGGAATCGATGGAGGCCGACCACGCCGAGGCTTGTTTCCGGGCCCTCGAGGCGCAGGCTGAAGAGGAGCTCGCGGCCGAGGGTCTCGGCGCGGCGGAGCACGTCTTCGTCCGCAATCTCGACCTTCGCTACGCCGGCCAGGGTTACGAGATCCGGACGCCGCTGGCGGGCCTCGAGTGGCGTCCCGTCACCAGGACCGGGCTGCGGCAGGTCCAAGAACGGTTTCACGCGCTGCACCGGCGCCTGCACGGGCATTCGGCGCCCGGATCGACGATCGAGGCGGTGAGTTTCCGGCTCCGCGTGCGAGCGCCCATGCCCCGCCCGGATCTGGCCGCCGCGGCCGGAACCGCGCCCGCAGCGTCATCGGGGCAGAAAAGTAGCCGCGTCCGCCCGGTCTCGTTCGACGGGCGGGCAGAGATGGGAACGCCGGTCTACGACCGCGCGACGATCGGCGGGGAAGCGATGGCGGGTCCGCTGATCGTCGAGCAGACCGATGCGACCACGGTGGTTCCGCCCGGTTGGTCGGCGCACTGCGACCGGTTCGGCAACATCGTTATCGAGGCCCGATGAGAGTCGATCCGATCACCGTCGAACTGCTGAGAAACCGCATCGCGAGCGTGATGCAGGAGATGGACTACCATTTCTTCCGCTCCGGCTATTCGACGATCGTCCGCGAATCGCGCGACTTCAGCTGCATCATTGTCGATGCGCAGGGACGGTTGGTCGCGGCGCCGTGGATGTTCTTCCACGGGCCGGTCTATTTTCACCTGGTGCAGCGTATCCGCGCTCTCTACGGCGCGGAGAACCTGCGCGAGGGCGACGTGTTCCTTTCCAACCACCCCTACGAAGGGAATATGCCGCACGCTTCCGACATGGGATTCGCCGCGCCCATCGTTCACCAAGGCCGCCTCGTCGCCTTCGCGGCGACCATTGCCCACAAGGCCGATGTGGGCGGCACCGTGCCGGGCTCCACCTACGGTCAGGCGACGGAACTCTATCACGAGGGCATGCTGCTGCCCCCGGTCCGGATCCACGACGGCGGCGCGCCCGACGAGGACCTGATGCGGCTCATCGCCGCCAACACCCGAGCGCCCTATGTCGTGCTTGGCGACATGGCGGGCCAGATCGGCGTGACGCGGATCGGGCGGGAACAGGTCCACCGGATGTGTACGCGTTACGGCGCCGACACGGTGGTGGCGGCGATGGAGGCGATGATCGAGGCCTCCGCCGAGGAGTTCCGCGCCGCCCTTGCCGTCATCCCGGACGGGGTCGGCGAAGCCGAAGGGTTTCTCGACCACGACGGGGGGGACGAAACGACGCCGGTCCGCCTCCACGTCCGCGTCACGGTATCGGACGGCAGGCTCGAATTCGATTTCACCGGATGCGCGCCCCAGACCAGGGGGCCGGCCAACCTGCGGATCGCCATGGTGGAGGGGTGCGTCTATTACTGCCTGATCGGGCTGGTCGATCCGACGCTGCGCTACAGCGACGGGGCGCGCCGTCTGGTCTCATTCAGATTCGCCGAGCGCAGCGTGGTGAGCGCCGAGCCGCCGGCACCCTGTTCGAGCTACATGAAGACCTGCCAGAAACTTGTCGATGTGATCCTCGAGGCCATGGATCCGCTGCTGCCGGGCCGGTCGATCGCCCATTCCGGCGGCAGCGGCGGCAGCATCGTCGTCGCGCGCCCGGAGAGCGGCCGCCGCGACCGCGGCAACCAGTATGAGATTTTCGGCTCCGCCTACGGGGCGGGGGAGGGGGCGGACGGCGCATCGGGCGCGACCGTCCACCTCGCCAACCTCCACGCCGCGCCGGTGGAAATTATCGAAACCGAATTTCCCTGCCGTATCCGCCGTTTCGAACTCACTCCGGACAGCGGCGGAGCCGGGGAGTTCCGCGGCGGCCTGAATTTCCGCCGCGTCTACGAGATGCTGGAGCCCGCGCACGTGGTCTACCGATCCGACCGCGCCGCGGTGCCGCCGGCCGGGCTGCGCGGCGGAAAACCCGGCGGGCCGAGCCGCTTCGTCCTGCATCCCGGCACCGGGCAAGCGAAAACCATGCCGTCGTCCTGCCGTCTGAGCCTCGACGCGGGCACGGTGTTCAGCGTCCAGGGGGCGGGCGGCGGCGGTTACGGCGATCCCGCCAGACGTATCCCGGAGCGGATCGCCCGCGACCTCGAGGAGGGATACGTGACGCCCGAAGGCGCACGCCGCGACTACGGATTCGATCCCGACGCGGTCAAGTCCTGAGCCGCCGGCTCGCGGCGGCCGCGCCCTCGACCAGCGCTTCCAGCTTCATTCGGGCGATCGCCGGATCGACCTTGCCCATACCGGCGAAGGTCGCGAACCCGCAGTCGGTGCCCGCGATGACGCGTTCTGGCCCGGCCATATCGACAAAGCGTTCGATGCGTTCGGCCACCAGGTCCGGGTGCTCGACATAGTTGGTCGTCGAATCGATCACGCCGGGAATCAGGACCTTGTCCTCCCATCCCCGACGGCCGCGAAAGACCGCCCATTCGTGCGCGTGGCGCGGGTTGGCGGCCTCGAACAGCAGGCCCTGCGGTTTGGCGGACAGAACCACGTCCGCAATGGTCTCGAGCGGGATGTCGCGATGATGCGGCCCTTCGTAGTTGCCCCAGCAGATATGCAGTCGGGCGCGGTCCATCGGGACATTCTCCAGCGCCGCGTTGAGCACCTCCACATGTATCGCCGCACGGCGCAGGAAGGTCGCGTCGTCGCAGGCGCTGTAGACCACATGACGCCCCATGGCGAGGTCGGGACAATCGATCTGGAGGACAAGGCCGGCCGCGACGATGGTCTCGTACTCGCCCTTCATCGCGTCGGCGAGAGCGCCCAGATAGGCGTCCATGTCGGGATAGAAGTCGTTCTCCTGGAACACCGCAATGACGCCCGGGGACGCCGCGTTCATGAAGCCTTCCTCGACATCGGCGTGGGCGAGCGCTGTCACCAGATGTTCGATCTCGCGGGCGAGCGGGGCTGCGTCGCGGACCGCAACCGGTCCGGTGCAGCGCGGCCGGTGCAGGCGGCGGGTCCCGGCGGCCTGCCCCATCCGGCGGCGATAGTCGGGGAAATCGCTCAGATCGTCGAAACGGAGCGACGGGCTTTCGCCCGAAAAACCGGAGAGCCGGTCCTGGATATAGGTCGCGTAGCCGGTGCGGCCGACCTCGCCGTCGTTGACGATGTCGAGGCCGATGGCGCGCTGGTCGGCAACGGCGCTCGTGACCGCATCCCGCGTCAGGCGGTCGAGCGCGGCAACGTCGTGGTCCTCGCCGTGTTCCTTTCTCAGCAACAGGGCGGCGAGGTCGTCGGGCCGCGGCAGGCTGCCGACGTGGGTCGTGAGAATGCGGTCGCCGCCGACGCGCACGGAATCAGATGTATGCGATTCGCTGGCCGCCGAGATCGCGCCAGGCGACGGGCGCGCCCGACTTTTCGGCTGCTTGCTCAGGCGGGAGGTCGGGGTCGAAGAGCGCAGCGCGGAAGCGCCGCCCGTTCACCTTGTCGGTCGCGCGCGAGGCAAGCCAGACGATCGGCGCCCGCATGACCTCCGGCTGGATCAGGTACTTGCGGTCGGCGTATTTGCCGTCGGCCGGGATCATGCGGGTATTGGCCCGCCCGCCGGGGATGAGCACGTTTGCGGTCACCCCGGTCTCCTCGAGCTCGTGGGCGAGGATAGAGGTCAACGCTTCGGTCGCGGCTTTGGCGGGGCCGTAGGGGCCGAGGCCCGGCGCCATCATCGTGTCGAGGCTGGTGGTGACGTTGACGATCCGCCCCCAGTTGCGCTCCAGCATGCCGGGCAGTGCGGCTCTGGTCATGTTGAACGGACCCGAGGCGTTGACCGCGAGGGTCGCGCGCCAGAGAGCGGGGTCGGCTTCCCAGATCGGGCGGCGCGGCGCCGTGTTGGTGGGCGAGTGCTCCTGCGGCCCGAGAGCGGCGTTGTTGACCAGCATGTCGAGCTTGCCGAAGGCCTCGTTTACCGAGGCGACCGCTCTTGCCGCGTCGTCGGTGCTGGTCACATCGCCCTGGATCGCGTGTATGCGTCCGGGATCGGCGGCCGCGCCGATTGCCGCCGCCGCCTCGTCGAGTTCGGGACGGTCGCGCTCCATCAGCGCTACCTTCGCCCCGGCTTCGGCCAGCGCGCCCGCCATCTCGCGGCCGAGGCCGCGGCCGCCGCCGGTTACCAGGATCGATGTTCCGCTCAGATCGGCGCTCATTTCACTCTCTCCGCTCCCGGTCGATACCCCGTCTCGATGCCTGTCGGCGGCATTCCGGCCCTATCCTGCGACGTCGAGCGCGATATGGACGACTTCGTTGCCGTCATCCACCTCGCGGCCGAGCGCGCGCACCGCCGTGTCGGTGTCTTCCAGCGGGAACATGTGCGAACAAAGCGGGCCAAGCTCGCTGCCCCGGCGCCTCAGAATGTCGAGCGAACGCTCGATCGATACCCAGCCGGCGGAAAGCAGGCCGATCAACTGGATTTCGTTGATCACGATCTTGTCGGTGATCAGATTGTCCACCGGCTGGAAGCTCTTGAGGCCGGCCAGCACGATGCGGCCGCCGCGGCGCACCATGTCGACAGCATCCACGATCGGCTGGGTCGCACCGGCCGAAACCTCGACGACGACATCCGCCCGCCGCCCGCCGGTGATCTCGATGACCCGCTCGACCGGGTTCTCCCGGTCGACATCGATGGTGAAATCGGCGCCCAACTGTCTGGCCAGCGCCAGGCGGTGGGCGTCGTGCGAGGTGCCAGTGACGATGACGGTGCCCGCACCCGCCTCGCGCGCGGCGACCACGCTAAGCAGCCCGCGCTGGCCCGGACCCTCGATCACCACCGTCTCGCCAAGCTGGGTGTTCGGCGCCTCGTAGGCCCAGCGCACCCCGTTGGCCAGCGGGTTGAATAGCGACAGGACATCGCGCGGAATGTCGTCCGGCACCCTGTGGACCAGCGCTTTGGGATGCAGATACATGTGGCTGGCGTAGCCGCCCCACAGGCTCGGCGTCTTCTCGGTCGAGACATAGAGCCCGTAGCCGAGGTTGGTTTCGCAAAGCGTCGATTTGCCGATCGCGCACTGGAAACAATGCCCGCAGGGTATGATCGCCTCGACCACAACCCGGTCGCCTTCCCGCACGCCCCAGCGCTTCGCCGCCTCGGGGCCGACCCGGTCGAGCCAGCCCATGATCTCGTGTCCGGGAATGATCGGGATCACGTCCCACGGCGTGCCCGCGAGATGCCCGGTATATTGCTCGTAATCGGTGCCGCACAGCCCGGCGGCCTCGACCCGCAGCACACCTTCGTCGGGCGCGATGTCGGGGACGTCGAATTCCCGGAACTCGAAATTGCGCGGCCCTGTCAGGACGGCCGCGTTAGCCTTTTCCGCCATCCCGTTCCTCCCTGCGGGGCGGGCGGCGGCCGGTGCAGGCAGCCGTCCGCCCCGGGCCGGCGTCAGCCGCCGGCGTGCGACTTTGCGACGTTCTTCATCAGGGCGAACATTTCCCTGGTGTCCTGACGCTTGCCGAGCACGTCGTCGCCGATAGGCACAACCGTTTCCATAAACTTCTTCTGGTCGGCTGCCGACAGGCGGATCACCTCGGCCCCGCCGTCGCGCCATTTCTGCTCCGCCTGGGAGCCGTAACGCTCCGCGGTCTTGAACATGAAGCTCTCGACGGCGCGCCCGGCATCATCGACCGCCTTCTGGAGGTCGCGCGGAAGTTTGTTGTAGAACGCCATCGAAACGAAGCCAACGCAGGGGATGTAGGTGTCGTTCACGACGGTGATGAACTTGGTGACGGTGAAATGCTTGGTCGCTGCCATCACCGTGATGTTGGACCGGATTCCGTCGATCAGCTTGCGCTGCAACGCCGGCAGGGTCTCGGTGTAGGGCATCGGCACGCCGGTTGCCCCGAGCCGGGCCATAACCTCCGTTTCGACCTTGGTGGCGAGCACGCGGAACTTGAGGCCCTTGAAGTCACCCAGCTTGCGCACCGGCGTCAGCGAGGCATAGGAAGTCGGACCGTACATCCAGATGCTGACGCCCTTGACCCCCTTGGCCGTCGCCATGTTCAGGAACTTGTCGCGGAATTTGGGATCGGTGATCGTCTTATGGGCATGTTCCGGGCTGGAGAATACGCCCGGCACCTCGAGCACCTGAAAGCGCGGGTCGACGCCCTTGAGGAAGCCCGCGGGGGTCCCGAAGAACTCGACCGTGCCGAGCTGCAGCCCCTCGATCAGCCGCGGAATCTTGCCGAGTTGGGCCGAGGGGAAGAGTTCGGCGGTGATCCGCCCTCCCGATATCTTCTCGATCTGTCGCTTGTATTCCTTGATGAACTCGTGAAGCGGATCGTTCGCGACCACGATCGCGAGCTTCATGACATGCTTGTCCTGCGCCGCTGCAGGCGAGACGCCAGCGCAAACGGCGAAGGCCGGCAGCGCCAGTGCGAGCGCGCATGCCGCCATGCGTCCGGTTCCCATCGTATGCTCCTCAATGTTCAGCGATCGAGCCGGCGAACGCCGCCCGAGTGTGGAATTGTCGCCCAACCGCCGGTCCATGTAAACGCCGCACCGTTCAGGCGTCGGCGATGCGGGTCGCGGCAAATTCGGGGTAGGTCTCCGCGACCCGTTCGCGCACCGGACCGCGGATCAGCGCGAGCCGGCCGGGCTCGGGGAGGGGGGTGCTCGGTATTTCCGACGGACACGCGAAAGCGAACCCCGTCGCATCGCGGACCTCCGCGAGATCCACGCCCGGATGCAGGCTCTGCAGCCGGAACCCGCCGCTGCCGCGGTCGAACGCCATCACGCAAAGCCGGGTGACGAGGGCGTACGGCCCCCCGGTCCGGCGGACCGCGGGCGGGCTGACGCCGGGTGCGCTAATGAAGTCTACCCTGGGCACCAGAACGCGGCGGCTGTGCTCCTCGCGGAACAGAATCACGCGCGGGATGAGGAAATAGAGGAAAGCCGACCCGTAGCTCCCCGGGAACCGGGTTTCCGAGGCCGGATAGGGGCCGGTGCCGACGAGGTTGATATTGCCGCTTCCGTCGATCTGGCCGCCGCCCAGAAAGAAGGCGTCTATTCTCCCTTGGGCGGCGCGGTCGTGCAGCTCGCTGCCGCCGTCGTTGAACGGGTTGAAGCGGCGGCTGCCAAGGATGCTGGCCCGCGTCCGGCCGGCGCTCTCCGCCTCCACCATCAGCGCCGCGGTCGCCGCCACCGGCGAGGCGGTCCCGACGGCGACGTTCTTCAACCCGGCGATCAGGCGCGCCAGCACGCAGGCGAGGAACTCGTCCCTGGTGGGCGGTCTGGCCACGTCGCCGGTTCAGGCGGCGCGGCCGACGCCGGTCATATGCCTGTCGAGCCAGGCGGCGAAGCCGTCGTCGCTGCCGGCCGCGGCCGCATAGTCCGCAAGATGTGGCTGATCGGCCGGGTAGGCGCCCGGCAGGCCGAGCGGCCAGGCGCCGCGCGGGGCGTGCGCGGCGGCTTCGACATAGAGCGGCGCGATGGTCCCGGACATCGTGCGTTCGTCGTCGAGGAGGTTGCCGTCGTAGTGCGCTTCGTAGGTCGCGACCGTGCGGTGCGCGGCATGGGCGAGCACCACCGCCTCGCGCGCGTTCCCGACCCAGAGGTTGTCGAACGAATCACGCAGCCTTGCGTGGATCAGGGCGATATCGGGCCGCACCGCGGGCAGAACGACAACCGGGTCTTCCCCGGTCGAGAACGGGTTCTGTATGACCTGCCAGTCGCCGCGATGGAGCAGGATGTCGGAGCCGACGATGCCGCGGAGCGCGACGAACGGCATACCCTTTTCTCCCGCCTGCACCGCCGCGTACATGGCCTGGCAGGTGCTGTCGACCACCCGGACGCGGCCGCTCTCCGCCGCCCGCCGGAAGCGCGGTGCGGCGCCCAACTCGCCGAGCCCCACGCCGCTGCATTCGACCGATGCAACGCATCCGGCGCCGATCAGGAGATCGACCGGCAGCCCGCCCGCCGGCAGACACCAGAGCCGCAGGTCCTTCGCGCCGCGGCGGATCAGGGCGCGCACCGCGTCCATCGCGGCGCCCGCCTCGGGTTTCGGCATGGCAAGCAGGGCGCCGTCGGGAACGAGCCCGGCAAGCTCTTCGATGGTGGCCTCGGAGGATCCCGTCATGCGCTGCTCCGCGGTGCCGACGGCGCCATACTGCCGCCCGTCGGACCGGCCGGCAACGCCCCACCGCCGGGCCCCTCGGCGGAGAACCGGTCGTCTGCCTCCTGCTGGCGCGCCCACATCTGTGCGTAGGTTCCCTTTGCGGCAAGTAGCGCATCGTGAGTGCCGCGCTCGACGATACGCCCCTGTTCGAGGACCAGGATCTCGTCCGCATCGACCACCGTGGACAACCGGTGCGCGATCACCAGGGTGGTGCGGTCTCGCGAAATCTCTTTCAGCGCAACCTGGATCTCGCGCTCGGTCCGCGTGTCGAGCGCCGATGTCGCTTCGTCGAACATCAGGATACGCGGGCGCTTGAGGATCGTGCGGGCGATCGCCACGCGCTGCTTCTCGCCTCCCGACAGCTTGAGGCCGCGTTCGCCGACCACGGTCTGGTAGCCGTCCGGCATGGCGACGATCTGGTCGTGGACGGCAGCCGTTCGCGCCGCCGCCTCGACCTCCGCCGGTGTCGCATCCGGCCGCCCGTAGGCGATGTTGTAGTAGATGGTGTCGTTGAACAGCACGGTGTCCTGGGGAACGATGCCGATGGCGGCGCGGACGCTCGCCTGGGTGACGCCGCGGATGTCCTGCCCGTCGATCGAAATACTGCCGCCGGTCACGTCGTAGAAGCGGTAGAGCAGGCGGGACAGGGTGGACTTGCCGGCCCCGGTCGAACCCACGATTGCGGTCCGCCGCCCGGCCGGCACGATAAAGCTCACATCGTCGAGGATGCGGCGGCGAGGATCGTAGGCGAACGACACGCCGTCGAAGACGATCTCGCCGGGCCCGCCGTCGAGCGGCGGCGCCTGCGGCGCATCCATGACCTCCGCCTCGACGCCAAGCAGGTAGAACATCGCCTCCATGTCGGTCAACGCCTGCTTGATCTCGCGGTAGACGAACCCGAGGAAGTGGAGGGGAAGGTAGAGCTGGATCAGATAGGTGTTGACCATGACGAAATCGCCCACGGTCATCGTGCCGTCGGCAACGCCGTGAGCGGCCATCAGCATCACCCCCGACAGGCCGCAGCCGACGATCACCGCCTGCCCGATGTTGAGCAGCGACAGGGAGGCGTTGCTGGTCACCGCCGCGCGTTCGTAGTTCCTGAGCGCCCTGTCGAAACGGTTCGCCTCGTAGGCCTCGTTCCCGAAATACTTGACGGTCTCGTAGTTGAGCAGGCTGTCGATCGTCCGGGTGTTGGCTTCCTGGTCGGTATCGTTCATCCGCCGGCGGTATTTCAGGCGCCATTCGGTGACGACCATGGTGTAGGCGATGAAGCCCGCGATGGTGCCGAGGGTCACCGCGGCGAACCAGAAGTCGAACAGCGTCCACAGGATGCCGCACACCATGAGGAGTTCGAGCATCGTCGGCAGGATGTTGAACAGGGCGAAGCGGAGCAGGAAATCGATGCCCTTGGTGCCGCGTTCGACGGCGCGTGACAGGCCGCCGGTCTGACGGTCGAGATGGAAGCGGAGCGCGAGGCGGTGCAGGTGGCGAAAGGTTTTGAGCGAGACCTTGCGGATCGCCCGCTGTCCGACCTTGGCGAAGACCGCGTCGCGAAGTTCGGCGAACGCGGTCGACAGGACCCGGGCGACGCCGTAGCCGACGATAACGCCGACCGGCACCACGACGAGCGCCGCGTTCCCGCCGCCCAGGACGTCGACCGCCTCCTTGTAGAGGACCGGGATGTAAACAGTCGCGACCTTGGCCAGCGCGAGGAAGGCCAGCGCCGCGGCCACCCGGACCTTGATCTCGATCTCGCCCCGCGGCCAGAGATAGGGTGCAAGCGAGACCAGCGCGCCCCATTCGAAGCGTTCGCGCCGCTTGCGGCCGGATCGGGTTCGTTCGGCCTCGCTCATCGCCCTGACGGCGGATCGTCGCGCATAGCGGTCATATAGGGACGCCCGGCCCGGCTGGCCAGCGCGCGCGGCCGTTGTGTGCCGCCGGGTCCTGTGGCACTAACGCGGCGGTTCCGAGGCTCGTTTCGGAGCCCGGGGAGAGGCCATGCTGGATCGACGCGCCTGGCGGCGGCGCATACTGGGCGGTGTCCTCGCCGCGCCGTTCGCGCTGGCGGGAACGGCGGCGCTTTCCGCCGATAACGGTTTCGACGCCTGGCTGGAAGGCGTGCGCCAGGAAGCCCGCGAACGGGGCATCGGGGAAGCGACGATCGAGACGGCGCTTTCCGGCATAAGCCCGATCGAGCGGGTGGTTCAACTCGACCGCAGGCAACCGGAATTCAAGCTTACCTTCGATCAGTACATGACGCGCGTCGTCACCGGGGCGCGGATCAAAAAGGGCAGGGCGCGGCTCGCCGAACACCGGGGCCTCCTGCGGCAGATTTCGGCGAAATACAATGTCCAGCCGCGCTTCATTCTCGCGCTGTGGGGCATCGAGACCGATTTCGGCCGGTTCCTCGGCGGCTTTCCGGTCATTGGCGCGCTGGCCTCGCTCGCCTATGACGGGCGGCGTTCGGCCTATTTCCGCAAGGAACTGTTCAACGCCCTCACGGTGGTCGATCAGGGCCACATCGCGGCGAAGGACATGATGGGTTCCTGGGCCGGCGCGATGGGACAGAACCAGTTCATGCCGTCGTCGTTCCTGCGCTACGCCGTCGATCACGACGGGGACGGGCGGCGCGATATCTGGGGCACCACCGCCGATATCTTCGCCTCGAGCGCCAACTATCTGAGCAAGGTCGGCTGGCGCGGCGACCAGACCTGGGGCCGGATGGTCCGGTTGCCGGACCGGTTCGATCCCGGCCTGGTCGGGCTCAAGACCCGAAAGGGGTTGCGCGACTGGCAGAAGCTCGGCGTTCGCAGGCCCGACGGAAGCGATCTCCCGACCCGCAACCTGCGGTCCTCGATCCTGCTGCCGGGCGGCGCGTCGGGGCCTGCCTATGTGGTGTACGACAATTTCCGCGCGATCCTGCGGTGGAACCGGTCGAATTTCTTTGCCGCCGCGGTCGGCACCCTTTCCGACCGGATCGCCAGCCGCTAGGGCAGGGGACCGATGACGCGCCTGCATATCGCGAGCCTGCCGCGCACGTTATCCGTTCTCCTCGCTGTCGGAGCGGTCCTGGCAGCGGCCGCCTGCAGCACCGGGGGCCGCAAGACCGTATCGGCGGTGCCGTCCGAAATGGGGACCTACAAGGTCGGTAACCCCTATACCATCGACGGCATTGTCTACCGCCCGGCGGTCGACGAGAGTTACGACCGGACCGGCATCGCCTCATGGTACGGACCCAAGTTTCACGGCAAGCGCACCGCGAACGGCGAGATCTTCGACATGAACGCCGTGTCGGCTGCGCACAAGACGCTGCCGATGCCGTCCATGGTGCGGGTCACCAACGAGGAGAACGGACGGTCGATCGCGGTCCGGATCAACGACCGGGGGCCGTTCGTGCGCGGTCGGATCATCGATCTGTCGCGCGCCGCTGCACAACAGCTCGGCTTCCGCGACAGGGGAACTGTCCGGGTCCGGGTCCAGATCATGCCCGAGGAGAGCAGGCGGCTCGCGGCCGCCGCGATGGGAAGCGCGCCCCCGTCGGCCATTGCCATGGGCGGCGCCCTCCCGGCGACACCAACGACCAGGAAAACTCCGCCCGACAGCCTTCTCTTCGAGCCGTTGCCGAAGACGGCGGCAGCGGTGGAGGAAAATGCTTTGCCGGCGGTGCGCCAGGCTCCGGAAACGCGCGGCGCGGGCGGAGCAGCGGTTGCATCCCGCGCCGTCTACATCCAGGCCGGCGCCTTTCTCGACATAGACAACGCGCATCGGCTGAAGGCGAGGCTCGCATCCATCGGCCCCTCGGTTATCGCGCCGCGGGGCGACGGGCCGCGGTTCTACCGCGTCCTCGTCGGCCCCTATGCCGACCCAGCCAAGGCGCGGAGCGTGCTCAGTGTCGTCTCGGATGCGAGCCGAACGAATGCGAAGATAGTGTCGGATTGACCCGGGCGCCCCATCATCCGGACGGACGGGCTGCGAGGCGGATCGGGGCGATCCGGCGCTTGGCATGACGCGCGGCCGTTTCGTCACCATCGAGGGCGGGGAGGGGGCCGGGAAATCGACCCAGACCGCCCGGCTTGCGCAGGCCCTCGAGCGGCGCGGCATCGGCACCCTGGTCACGCGGGAGCCCGGCGGTACGCCCGCGGCGGAACGGATTCGCGCACTGCTGCTCGATCCGGGCGCGGCGGACTGGGAACCGGCGACCGAAGTCCTGCTCTACTATGCCGCCCGGGCGGAGAATGTGGCGAAGACGATCGAACCCGCGCTCGCCACAGGGCGCACGGTGATCTGCGACCGGTTCGCCGATTCGACGCTTGCCTATCAGGGGTACGGCGCCGGCGTTCCGGTGGATCTGGTGCGGGCGGTCGGAAACGCCGCGCTCGGGGGGTTCGGGCCCGATCTCACGCTGATCCTCGATTTCGATCCGGAGCTCGGCCTTGCCCGCACCAGGGCGCGGTCGGACGCGCGGGACAGGTACGAGAGCCGGCCGCTCGACTTTCACCGAAGGGTGCGCGAGGGTTTTCTCGCCATCGCCGCCGATGCCCCGGAACGCTGCGCGGTGATCGACGCCGCCGCCGCCGAGGACGCGGTCGCCGCGGAAATATTGGCCCGGTACACACGGCGATTCGGGCAAATAAAGGACCCGGCAGGACAACGATGACGACGGTGCAGCCGCGCGAGAATCCGGTCCTGCGGGGCCACGAGGCCGCGGAGGAGGTGTTCGTGAAGGCCTGGCGGGCGCGCCGGGTCGCGCATGCGTGGCTGATCACCGGCCCGGAGGGGATCGGCAAGGCGACTCTCGCCTACCGGATCGCGCGCTTCGTTCTCGCCGGTGGCGACGGGGCGGGAGACGCCTCGCTTGCCGTGCCGGAAAGCCATCCTGTGTTCCGCCGCGTCGCCTCCGGCGGCCATTCCGACCTCCTGACGCTCTCCCGGAACGCGGAAGGAGAGGGGCCGAAGACGGTGATCGGGGTGGATGCCGTGCGCGCCGCCGGCGACTTCGTCCATCTGACTGCCGGCGAGGGCGCCTGGCGGGTGGCGATCATCGACCGCGCCGACGATCTCAACGTCAGTGCCGCCAACGCCCTTCTCAAGATACTCGAGGAACCGTCGGATAACACTTTGCTGTTGCTTGTTTCCAGCTCGCCCTGGTCCTTGCCGCCCACGATCCGTTCGCGCTGCTGCCGGCTGGCGCTTCGCCGGCTTCCCGACGATACGATGCGCGACATCCTGACGCTTGGCGGGGCAGGGGCGGAACCCGGAGACCTCGAACGGTTGCTCGTCATCGCCGACGGAAGCCCGGGGCGCGCCCTTGCGCTGCTCGAGGCCGAGGGGCCCGACCTCCTCGACACCGTGGTCGGCTTCGCCGCCGCTCTTCCGGACATCGACATCCAGGCCCTGCACGAGTTTGCGGACCGGCTCGCCCGGCGCGATGCCGAGACGGCGTACCGGACCACGATGCGCCTTTTTCTCTGGTGGATCGCGCGGACCGTGCGGGCGGGCGCGTACGGCGCGCTTCCGGGCGGCGAGATCGTGGACGGAGAAAAAAAGGTCGTCGAGGCGCTCGTTTCCAGCATCGGGCTTGATCGGCTTGCCGAGCTATGGGAGAAGTTCGCCCGCCTTGTCGACCAGGCGGAAAGTGTCAGCCTCGACCGCAAGCAGGTCGTGCTCGGCGCGTTCCGGCAAATTCAATCCGCGATGCGCGTCTGACCGCGCCCGAAGTCCGGAGGGCGAGATGTCCGACGAGAAGCGCTTTTATCTGACGACACCGATCTACTACGTCAACGACGCGCCCCACATCGGCCACGCATACACCACGCTCGCCTGCGACGTTCTCGCGCGTTTCATGCGGCTCGACGGCTATGACGTGTTCTTCCTGACCGGCACGGACGAGCACGGACAGAAGGTCGAGAAGTCGGCGCAGGCGGCGGGCATCGACCCGCAGACCTTCACCGACCGGGTTTCGGAAAACTTCCGCGCACTGGCGCGGTTGATGAATTTCTCCAACGACGCGTTCATCCGCACCACCGAGGCGCGCCACGCCCGGGCCTCGCAGGGGATCTGGCAGGCCCTGATGGATAACGGCCACATCTATCTCGGCAGCTACGCCGGCTGGTACGCGGTTCGTGACGAGGCGTTCTACGACGAGGGCGAACTCACCGTGGGCGCCGACGGCGTCAGGCGCGCACCCTCCGGCGCAGAGGTCGAATGGGTGGAGGAGCCGAGCTACTTTTTCGACCTCTCCAAGTGGCAGGACCGCCTGCTCGCGTTTTACGACGAGAACCCGGATTTCATCGCCCCGGCCTCGCGCCGGAACGAGGTCGTCAGCTTCGTAAAGGGCGGTCTCAAGGATCTCTCGATCTCGCGCACCAGCTTCAAATGGGGCGTGCCGGTGCCCGACAACGCAGACCATATCATGTATGTGTGGCTCGATGCGCTTACCAACTATGCCACGGCGGTCGATTATCCAGACATCGATTCGGAAACCTTTTCAAGATATTGGCCATGTGATCTTCATATGGTGGGAAAAGATATTGTGCGCTTCCATGCGGTCTACTGGCCGGCCTTTCTGATGGGCGCCGGCGTCGCCCCGCCGAAGCGCGTCTTCGCCCATGGATGGTGGACCAACGAGGGGCAGAAGATCTCCAAATCGATCGGCAACATCATCGATCCGTTCGAGATCGTCGAGCGCTACGGCCTCGATCAGGTGCGCTATTTCCTGCTGCGCGAGGTGCCGTTCGGCAATGACGGCGATTTCTCTCACCGCGCCGTGATCGGCCGCGCCAACGGCGAACTCGCCAACGATCTCGGCAACCTCGTCCAGCGCGTGGCATCGATGATCCAGCGCTATTTCAAGGGCGTCATGCCCGCCGGCCTCGACGGCGGGGCGGCGGCGGACCGGGCTTTGCTCGACAGTGCGGCGGGATTGCTCGAGACCTGCCGCACCCACATGCGCACGCAAGCCTTTCACGAGGCGCTGGACGCGATCTGGGCGGTCGTCCGGGACGCCAATGCCTATGTCGACCGACAGGCACCCTGGGCGACCATCAAGGAGGACGAGGCACGCACCGGCGCGGTGCTGGCGACGCTCGTCGAAACGATCCGCCGGGTCGCGGTCCTTCTGCAGTGTTTCATTCCCGATTCCGCGGGCCGCATCCTCGACCAGCTCGCCGTCGATCCGGCGCACCGGACATTCGCCGAGCTCGGATCGGCAGGTGCGGTAGCCGCCGGCACGGCGCTTCCCGGACCGAGCCCGGTCTTTCCGAGGATTCAGGAAGAGGAAGGCGCCGCCTGATGCTGGTCGACAGCCATTGCCACCTCGATTTCGACGCCTTCGAGGAAGACCGGGCGGAGACGCTGGAGCGCGCCGCCGCGGCCGGGATCGGGCGCGTGGTAACGATCTGCACGAAGCTCAGCGAATTCGAACGCGTCCGGGCGCTGGCGCGCGTCCATCCGGGCGTCGATTGTTCCGTCGGCGTTCATCCGCACAATGTCGGGGAAGAGGGGATCGCCGAACCCAGGCGGCTGGCCACATTGGCCGCCGGACCCGAGGTCGTCGGCATCGGAGAGACCGGCCTCGACTATTATTACGACCACAGTCCGAGGGGCGACCAGCGCGCGAGTTTCCGCAACCACATCGCCGCGGCGCGCGAGACCGGGCTGCCGCTGATCGTCCATACGCGAGACGCCGACGAGGACACGGCGGAGATCCTCACCGAGGAAATGGGGCAGGGCGCCTATTCGGGGGTCATCCACTGCTTCAGTGCGGGCCCCGGGCTCGCCGAGGCGGCGGTCGGGCTCGGCCTCTATATTTCCTTTTCCGGGATCGTGACCTTCAAGAAGTCCGAACGGCTGCGGGAAATCGCGGCCGAGGTTCCGATCGAGCGCATACTGGTCGAGACCGACGCGCCCTATCTCGCGCCGGAGCCGCACCGCGGGAAACGCAACGAACCCGCCTTTGTCGCCCATACGGCTGCCACGGTCGCCGCGGCGAAAGGCATCGGGATCGAGGCGGTTTCGCGGCAGACGACCGAGAATTTTTTCCGCCTGTTCGGGAAATCGGCCCTCCGCGCCGGTCGATGAGAGTTACCGTTCTCGGCTGCGGCAGCTCCCAGGGCGTTCCGCTGATCGGCGGCCGCTGGGGTGACTGCGATCCCGCCGACCCCCGCAACCGAAGGCGCCGTCCGTCCGTCTTCGTCGAGTGGGACGGCGTCAACATCCTGGTGGACGCCGCCCCCGATCTTCGCGAACAGGCGCTGGATGCGGGTATCGAGCGGATCGATGCGGTGCTCTTTACCCACGCCCACGCCGACCATGTGCACGGGATCGACGATTTGCGCGGCATCGCCCGCCGGATGGGAAAGGACATCGAGGTCTACGCCGAACGCGCGGTCCTCGACGAGATCGTCAAGCGGTTCTCCTACCTGTTCCACGCCGCGGGAGGACCCGAACGCAACTATCCGCCGTTTCTCGCGCCCAGGATCATCGACGGGCCCTTCGAGGTGTCGGGCCGCCCGGTCCTGCCGTTTGCCCAGGACCACGGGATTTGCCCCTCCACCGGATTTCGCTTCGGTGCTTTCGCGTACTCGACCGATGTCGTCCGCATGCCCGAAGACAGCCTCGATCTGGTTGGGGGCGTCGATACCTGGGTCGTCGACTGTCTGCGCCTCAGCCATCCGCACCCGACGCACGCGCACTGGCCGGTCACCAGAGCTTGGCTCGACCGCGTGACGCCGCGCCGCGCAGTCCTCACGCACATGAACCATCAAGCGGACTACGTGACGATGGACGCAGCGACGCCCGCACAGGTTAAACCGGCCTATGACGGAATGCGAATAAAAGTTCCATAACATATATTATGCGACAAATTACAACGATCCGCAACGAAGACGCCGTCGATGGACCGGATGCCTGAATCACCCGCACCCACCCCTCTCGAGTCCCTGCTGTGGTTGATGACGCGGCTCAGGGATCGGGAAACCGGCTGCCCCTGGGATGCGGTGCAGACCTTCGCGACCATCGCTCCGTATACGATCGAGGAAGCCTACGAGGTCGCCGATGCCGTCGCGCGGAACGATATGGCGGCATTGAAGGAAGAGCTCGGCGACCTGCTGCTGCAGGTGGTCTTCCATGCCGAGATGGCGCGCGAGGCGGGAGCGTTCGATTTCGATGCGGTGGCCAGCGCCATCACAGAGAAGATGTACCGGCGCCATCCGCATGTCTTCGACGCCGCGTCGGAGGACGGCGGCGGAGTCTCGGGCTGGGAGGCCATCAAGGAGGCCGAACGGCGGCAAAAGGCCAGCGCCGGAGACAGGCCGCAGAGCGCTCTCGACGGGGTTGCGCTCGCCCTCCCCGCTTTGATGCGCGCGAAGAAGCTCCAGGAACGTGCGGCCCGGGCGGGCTTCGACTGGCCGGATGTCCGGTCCACGCTCGCCAAGGTCGACGAGGAACTGGAAGAACTCAGGCGTGCGATCGACGACGGCGGCGATGAAGCGGCGCTGGCCGAAGAAACGGGCGATCTGCTGTTCGCCTGCGTCAACGTCGCCCGCCGCCTCGGTGTCGACCCGGAGGACGCCCTTCGCGGCTGCAACGGCAAGTTCGCACGCCGGTTCCGCGCCGTGGAAGACGGTCTCGCGGAAGCCGGCAGACAGACCGGGGAAGCGACGCTGGAAGAGATGGACCGGCTCTGGGAAGAGGCCAAGCTGAGCGAGCGTGCCGCGGGAAAGCGCCCTGCGTCGGGTTGAGAGGCCGGGCGCCCTCCCCGTTCCGGTGGTTCCCGGTCAGTCGCCGGTCAGGAGAAGCATCAGGCTCGAAGTGTCGTAGCGGTTGCCGCCGCGCGCCTGGACGTGCTTGTAGAACTGGTCGACCAGCGCCGTCAAAGGCAGCCGCGCGCCGTTCCGGTCTCCCTCCTCCAGGGCGATGCGCAAGTCCTTCCGCATCCAGTCGACGGCAAACCCGTAATCGTATTTTCCGGCCAGCATGGTCGCCGCCCGGTTTTCCATCTGCCAGGATTGCGCGGCGCCGCCGGAGATGACCTCGACCGCCCGTTCGGCATCGAGTCCGGCGCGGACCGCGAAGTTCAGCCCTTCCGACAGTCCCTGGACGATGCCGGCAATACAGATCTGGTTGACCATCTTGGTGAGCTGGCCGTTGCCTGCGGGGCCCATGTGGACGATTGTCCGCCCATACGCCTCCATCGTCGGCTGCGTACGTGCGAACACCGCCTCGTCGCCGCCGACCATGATGGTCAGGACGCCGTTCTCCGCCCCGGCCTGACCGCCCGAGACCGGAGCGTCGAGAAATCCGATACCGGCCTCTCCGGCCGCCGCCGCGACCTCGCGGGCGACGATCGCCGACGTCGTCGTGTGGTCGACCAGCACCGCCCCCTCGCCCATCCCGGCAAGCGCCCCGTCGGGCCCCAGCACCACGGCGCGCAAGTCGTCGTCGTTGCCGACGCAGGTGAAGACGAAATCGGCGCCTCGCGCCGCCTCGGCCGGCGTACGGGCCGCCTTCCCTCCGTGCCGGGACAGCCAGTCCTCCGCCTTTGCACCCGTCCGGTTGTAGACGGTGACCTCATGCCCCCTGGCCGCCAGATGGCCGGCCATCGGAAAGCCCATTACGCCAAGCCCGAGGAATGCGACGGAATCGGTCATGGTACGCCCTGCCCCCGTATGTCTCACCGTGCGCCGGATCATAGGCGGGGCCCGGAAATCCGGCAACGCGGGGATGTCAGATGTCGAGCGAACGACGAATGCGCAGGGCGAGGTCGGCCCAGATCTTCTGGTCGGGCGCGAGCAGCAGGCCTTCCTGGTCCCTGCGGCCGGGCCGGTAGGGCGTGCCGTCGACGCAGGCGCTGTAGCCGCCCGCCTCGGCGTGCAACAGATGGCCCGCCGCGTGGTCCCACGGCTTGAGGCTGCGGTAGAAGGCGAAATGGGTGCGCCCCTCGCTCAGGGCGAGATAGTCGAAACCGCAGCACTTGTTGTAGGTGCGCTCCCTGTAGCGGGCGCTGAAGCTTCTGTCCTTGTTGAGCCGCCAACCGAAGGCGCCCGTCATCTCGGCGTCGGGCGCAGGGTCGGCGACGCGGAGACGCACACCGTTGCGCCACGCGCCCGCGCCGCGCTCCGCCACCGCGGCGGAGTCGGCGATCGGGTCGTAGATCCACCCGGCGACGGTTTCGCCGTCGGCGACTAGCGCGACCATCACGGCGAAGCACGCCTTGCCTGCGGAGAAGTTGGCGGTTCCGTCGATAGGATCGATGACCCAGACAAGGCCCGGCCGGTCGAGCGCATCGAGCGTCTCGGGCGCGGTCTCGGCGGCTTCCTCGGCGACGACGCTCGAACCGGGGAGGATCGCCGCAAGCCCGTCGGAAAGCGCCGCCTCCACCCGTTCGTCGGCCACGGTGACAATGGCGCCGGAACGCTTTTCCCACGATTCGCGCTCATCGAGCCGGCGAAAGCGCGGCAGGATCTCGGCTTCGGCGACGGCGCGCACCAGATCGGTGACGGCCTCGATGTCGACCTTCATGACGGTTCCGCGGTTCGTCGACAGGAGCACAGGGGACGGTGCGGCAGGGTTAGTGCGACACGCGCACGAAGGCAAACGAATCCAGTGCGCGCAAGAAGAAGGGCCGCCCGAAGGCGGCCCTCCCCTGCACTGCCGCGGGCCGCAATCGACGGCCCGATCGGTTGGTTCGGCGGCTACATCATCCCGCCCATGTCGCCCATGCCGCCCGGGGGCATCCCCGCTCCCGGCGCCGGCTTGTCCTCGGGCTTCTCGGCAACCATCGCCTCGGTGGTGATCAGGAGGCCGGCGACCGAAGCCGCGTCCTGGATCGTCGCCCGGACTACCTTGGTCGGGTCGATGATGCCTGCCTTGACCAGGTCGGTGTACTCGCAGGCGTCGGCATCGAAACCGAAATTGGCAGCCTTCGATTCCAGCAGCTTGCCGACCACGACCGACCCCTCGAAGCCGGCATTCTCGGCGATCTGCCGCAGCGGCGCCTGCAGCGCGCGGCGCACGATATCGACGCCGGTCTGCTGGTCGTGGTTGTCGAGCTTGACCTTGGCGAGGGTCTGCGAGGCGTGGAGCAGAGCGGTGCCGCCGCCGGCGACGATACCCTCCTCGACCGCCGCGCGGGTCGAGTTCATCGCATCCTCGACGCGGTCGCGCTTCTCCTTGACCTCGACCTCGGTCGCGCCGCCGACGCGGATCACGGCAACGCCGCCGGCCAGTTTGGCGAGCCGTTCCTGCAGCTTCTCGCGGTCGTAATCCGACGAGGTCTCGTCGATCTGCGCCCGGATCTGGTTGCAGCGGCCGGAGATGTCGCCCTTCTTGCCCGCACCCTCGACGACGGTGGTTTCGTCCTTGGTGATCGAGACCTTCTTGGCGGTGCCGAGCATGTCGAGGCCGACATTCTCGAGCTTGATCCCGAGATCCTCCGAGACCACCTGGCCGCCGGTGAGGATCGCGATGTCCTCGAGCATGGCCTTGCGGCGATCGCCGAAGCCGGGCGCCTTGACGGCGGCGACCTTGAGCCCGCCGCGCAGGCGGTTGACGACAAGCGTCGCCAGCGCCTCGCCTTCGACATCCTCGGCGATGATCAGCAGCGGACGGCCCGACTGCACGATCGATTCGAGCAGCGGCAGCATCGACTGGAGACCGGAGAGCTTCTTCTCATGCAGGAGAATGAAGGGATTCTCGAGGTCGGCGACCATCTTCTCGGCGTTGGTGATGAAGTAGGGCGAGATATAGCCGCGGTCGAACTGCATGCCCTCGACGACATCGAGCTCGGTGGCCAGGCTCTTGGCCTCCTCGACCGTGATCACGCCTTCCTTGCCGACCTTCTGCATCGCCTCGGAGATCATGTTGCCGATCTCGCGCTCGCCGTTGGCCGAAATGGTGCCGACTTGGGTGATCTCTTCCTCGGTCTTGACCTTCTTCGAGCGCTTCTGGACCTGGTTGACGACCTCTTCGACCGCGATGTCGATACCGCGCTTCAGGTCCATCGGGTTCATGCCCGCGGCCACCGACTTGAGGCCTTCCCGCACGATCGCGTGGGCGAGAACGGTCGCCGTCGTGGTGCCGTCGCCGGCGTCGTCGTTGGTCTTCGACGCGACTTCGCGCACCATCTGAGCGCCCATGTTCTCGAACTTGTCCTCGAGTTCGATTTCCTTCGCGACCGTCACCCCGTCCTTGGTGATCCGGGGTGCGCCGAACGCCTTGTCGAGGACGACGTTGCGCCCCTTCGGCCCAAGCGTCACCTTGACCGCGTCGGCCAGGGTATCGATGCCGCGGAGCATCCGCGTCCGCGCATCGGAGTCGAATCTTACTTCCTTAACAGCCATGGCTCGCTCCGCTTACTCAATGATGCCCATGATGTCGGACTCCTTCATGATGAGGAGATCCTGCCCATCGATTTTCACTTCCGTACCGGACCACTTGCCGTAGAGGATCCGGTCGCCCGCCTTGACGTCGAGCGGGGTGACGGTGCCGTCTTCGGCGCGCGCCCCGTTGCCGACGGAGACGATTTTCCCTTCCATCGGCTTTTCCTTGGCCGTATCGGGAATAATGATGCCGCCGGCCGTCTTTTCCTCGGCGTCCAGCGGCTCAACCAGCACACGATCGTGCAATGGCCTGAGTTTCATTCAACTACCTCCTGACTGTCAGAATGGCCTGGAGCGGAGGGCCTGCCGCCCGCGAACCCGCCGATGACCCATCGGACACCGCGCGAGCCGACTCTATTAGCACTCCCCTCTATCGAGTGCTAATAACTTAGGCACTGGTTCCGGGATGTCAACAGGCGCCCCGACCGGATTGGTCCGGCGCAGCGCCGCCTTCCGCGGTCCGCATCAGCGCCCGGCGCGGTCCAGCCGCTTCAGGCGTCCGAGATCGGCGGGATCGAGCCCGACCCGGAGGTGGGCGCGAAGCCCGTCGTCCCGGCGGCCGAGCACCTCGCCGTGGCGGTAGAGCCAGGCGAGCCGCGCCCCGTCCGAGAGGTCCACTTCGAGATCGACGATGCGCCGCCAGGCTCCGAAGGCGGTGTCGAGGCATTCGACCAGAGCCTCCACCCCCTCCCCCGTCAGCGCCGAAATCGCGATCCCGTCGTTGCGCCGGCCGGCGCGCCGGGATGCGAAGCCGCGCTCCCCGGGCGGGAGCTTGTCGATCTTGTTGTGCACCTCGACGACGATCCCGTTGCCGGCGTCGATTCCGAGCTGGCCCAGCACATCCTCGACATCCTCGCATTGTGCCTCGCTGTCGGGATGAGCCACATCGCGGACATGGACAATCAGGTCGGCGTCGCGCACCTCTTCCAGGGTCGCCCGGAAAGCCGCGATCAGCGTCGTCGGAAGCTGGGAGACGAAACCGACGGTATCCGACAGGATGGCCCGGCGGCCGGACGGCAGGTCGATCCCGCGCATCGTTGGGTCGAGCGTCGCGAACAGGAAGTCCTCCGCGACAACCCGCGAATCGGTGAGCCGGTTGAACAGCGTCGATTTTCCGGCGTTGGTGTAACCGACCAGCGCGGCCACCGGATACGGCACCCGACGCCGGGCTTCGCGGTGAAGCCCGCGGGTCCGCTTCACGGTATCGAGTTCGCGCCGGATGCGCGTGATCCGTTCGTCGATCTGGCGGCGGTCGGCCTCGATCTGGGTTTCCCCCGGCCCGCCCACGAAACCGCGCCCGCCGCGCTGGCGCTCCAGATGGGTCCAGCTTCTCACCAACCGGCTGCGCTGGTAGGTCAGGTGGGCAAGCTCCACCTGGAGGACGCCTTCGCGGGTGCTCGCCCGTGCGCCGAAGATCTCGAGAATCAGACCGGTGCGGTCGATGACCTTGCAGCCCCAGGCGCGTTCGAGGTTGCGCTGCTGCACCGGGGTGAGCTGGGTATCCACGCATACGAGGTCCGCTTCCGCAGTCTCGACTGCATCGGCGATGGCATCCACCGTCCCAGCGCCGAAATAGGTGGACGGACGGCGCCGCGACAGCGCGACGCTGTCCGCGTACACGACAGCGAGCCCGATGGCGCGGGCGAGCCCTGCCGCCTCCTCGAGCCGCGCCTCGGGGGTCCGCGGCGCGCCGCCCGGGATCTTGGCGTGAGGGTGGATGACCGCCGCGCGCCCGGTCGGGGCGCCGCTCCCCTCGCCCATGCCGCCCACCCTATTCGGCGGCGGGCTCGACCTCGGGTTTTTCGTCGTAGAGCTGTAACGGCGCGACCGGCATCACGGTCGACACCGCGTGCTTGTAGACGAGCTGGGAATGACCGTCCCGGCGCAGCAGGATGCAGAAATTGTCGAACCAGGTGATAACGCCCTGAAGCTTGACGCCGTTGACCAGGAAGACGGTGACCGGCGTCTTGTTCTTCCTGATGTGGTTCAGGAACGCGTCCTGAAGGTTTTGCGTTTTTTCTGCTGACATCCTGGATCCCGCTCTCTTCGAGTCTTGCGATCGGACCGCCGACGATGCGGTTCACCGAAACGCATCGCGCCGACACACGCAAACGGCGCGATGATTACCGCAAAATCCCCGGAAAGAAAATATCGCCGATCACAGACCTTCGACATGGTCGAGGAGACGGGTGCAATTCGAGAAATGCGCTTGTGGCGGGAATTTTCCGAATTCTTCTCTACCCGGCGGTGTTTCCCGGACCAGGATGGCGGTGCAGCCGGCGTTGTGCGCGCATTCGAGATCGATCGACGTGTCGCCGACGAACCAGACATCGGCGCCGCGCCTCACCCCGCCGCCGGACAGGGCGAGCTCGACCGGCTCGATCGCCGGCTTGTCGCGCGCTGCGTCCGTCGCCCCGACGAGACGGGAGAAATAGCGCTCCCATCCGAGGTGGCGGGCCTCGCGCCGGAGATTTTTGCCCATCTTGTTGCTGACCACGCCGAGGTAGACGCCGCGCCGGGCGAGCGCCGCGATCAGCGCCTCCGCCCCGCGGCAAGGCGCAAGCCGCTCGAGATGGATGGCGTCGAAGCGGCGGTAGAAGATCTCGCGCGCCTCTTCCCAGCGCGCCCCGAACATTTCCGGGAAGGCTTCGCGCATCGACCGCCGCACCCGTTCGCGGGTTTCCGCGGGCGACCAAGTCGCATGCCCCATCGCGGCCAGCGTCGTGTTCATCGAATCGTGGATGACCGGCCACGTATCGACCAGGGTGTTGTCCCAGTCGAAGACCGCCGCTCGCGGAAGACGGTTGACCGGGTCCACGCGCCGCCTTGCCTAGAAATAGTCCGGGCGCAGCGAGAACAGCCGCTCGACATGCTTGATGGCGCTTCTCGCGACGAACATGACCAGCCGGTCGCGGTTGCGCAGCACGGTCGAGGCCCGGGGTATCGTCACCTTGCCGTCGCGGACGATGGCGCCGATCAGAACCCCCGGCGGAAGCCCGGCCTCGCCGATTGCGTGGCCGGCGAGATCGGAGGTTTCGAACAGGTCGGCCTCCATGATCTCTCCGATCCCCTGCGGCAGCGCGTGCACCGCCCGGATGCGGCCGCGGCGGACATGCTGGAGGATGGTCGAGACAGTGATCGCGTGGGGGTTCACCACGACATCGATACCGAGGGTGCCGATGAGCGGCGCATAGTTCATGTTGTTGATCAGGGTGATCGCCCGCCCCGCCCCGTGCCGCTTCGCCAGGAGGGCCGCGAGGACGTTGGTCTCGTCGTCGTTGGTTACCGTTACGATCGCCTCGGCCTTCGAGACATTGGCCTCGTCGAGGAGTTCCGGGTCGAGCGCATCGCCGTTGAGAACCGTCGTCCCCGCGAGTTCGACGGCGACGCGCTCCGCCTGTGCTTTCCTGACCTCGATGATGTTGGTGCCCACGCCGGGATGTTCGTCGCGGATCAACTGGGCCAGAAACCGGCCGACATGGCCTGCACCGGCGATCACCATGCGCCGAATTTCCGGCTCCTCGTGCCCGAATACCGTCATCGCACGGGACACGTGGTTATCGTCCGCGATGAAATAGACCTCGTCGCCCGCCAGCATCCGGTCGTCCGCGGTCGGCACCAGGGTGGCGTCGCCCCGGACGATGCCGACCACGACGATGTTGAGGTCGGGAAAGATGCCGGTGAGTTGGCGCAGCGGGGTGTTGATCACCGGACAGTCCTCGCCGCACCGCAATCCGATCGCCCGCACGACGCCGCTGGCGAGCGAGATCGAGTCGATGGCGCCCGGCACGAACAGGCGGCGCGAGATCGCGCGGGCAACCTCCATCTCGGGCGAGATGACGACATCGATGGGCATGTGGTCGCGGCTGAACAACTCGGCCCAGATCTGCTGCAGGTAGGACTGGGAGCGGACGCGGGCGATCTTGGTTGGAACGTTGAACAGCGAATGGGCCACCTGGCAAGCGACCATGTTGACTTCGTCGGCCTGGGTGACCGCGATGATCATGTCCGTGTCGGCAGCGGCCGCGCGCTCCAGCACATCGGGGTGGGAGGCGAAGCCGACCAGCGTCCGGACATCGAGCGAACTGCCGACCTGGCGCGACAGATCCTCCGACTGGTCGATCACCGTGACGTCGTTGCCTTCCGAGGCAAGCTGCCGCGCGATGTGATAGCCGACCTGGCCGGCGCCGCAGACGATCACCTTCATCGGGAACGGGTCCGGGCTTCACTCAAGGGTTCGCGACCCTCGGCCCGAGACTGCACCTATTCGGCCTTGTCGGCCGCCGGCACGACGCCGAGCGTCCTGAGCTTGCGATAGAGCGCCGAGCGTTCCATCCCGACGAATTCGGCGGTGCGCGCGACATTGCCGCCGAAACGGTCGACCTGCGCGATCAGGTAGTCCCGCTCGAATCGTTCGCGCGCCTCGCGCAGCGGCAGCCCCATCGTCTCCCCTCCGTTGTCGCGGCCCAGCCGACCGGAGGCGTCGGTCGAGATCTCCGACGGCAGCATGTCCGACCGGACCGGATCGGACGAATCACCCGGAGCCATGATCAATATCCATTCCACGGCGTTGCGAAGCTGGCGGACATTGCCCGGCCATTCGTAAGCCTGAAGCACCGCCAGCGCATCTTCCGCGAGATCCCGGGGCGCCATGCCGTTCTCCGCCGCCGTCCGCTTCGCGAAATGGCGAAACAGCAGCGGGATGTCTTCGCGCCGCGAAGACAGGGCGGGAACATCGACCGGCACCACGTTGAGGCGGTAGTAAAGATCCCTCCGGAACCGGCCGGCCGATATTTCGCGGTCGAGATCCCGGCTGGTGGTGGCGATGACCCTGGTGTCGACGTCGATCCTGGCGTTGCCGCCGACGCGAACGAATGACCGCTCCTGCAGAGCGCGGACGATCTTGCCCTGGGTTTCGAGGGGCATGTCGGAGACCTCGTCCAGCAGGAGGGTTCCGCCGTGCGCCTCCTCGAACGTACCGGGACGGGTCATCAATCCGCTTCCCCTGGCGGAGCCGAACAGCTCGATTTCCGCGCGCTCCGGTGTCACCGTGGCGCAGTTGAGCACGACGAAAGGGCCGTTCCGGCGCGGCGAACACGCGTGAAGCGCGCGCGCCGCCACCTCCTTGCCCGAGCCCGGAGGACCGGTAATCAGCACCCGGCTGCCGGTTGGCCCGACCCGGTCTATCACTCCCCGAAGAGCGAGGATGGCCTGCGAGTCGCCAACCATGGACCAGTCCGCGCCCGCGCGCTCTCGGAGCAGGGCGTTTTCGCGCTCGAGCCGGGCGGCGTCGACCGCGTGCTTCGCGGTCAGCAGCAGACGGTCGATCTTGAAGGGTTTCTCGACAAAGTCGTATGCCCCGAGCTTGATCGCCTTGACCGCGGTCTCGATGGTGCCGTGGCCGCTGATCATCACCACCGGAATCTCGGGGTACCGCGTCTTGACGAGTTCGAGCAGTTCGAGGCCGTCGCGGTCGTCGTTGCGGAGCCAGATATCGAGAAGGAGCAGGTGGGGCCGTCGTTCCTCGATGAGATCGAGCGCCGTGGACGTGTCGGCGGCGGACCGGCAGCGATAGCCTTCATCCTCGAGAATATCGGCCGCGAGCCGGCGAATATCCGCTTCGTCGTCGACGATGAGGGCTTCAATCTGCACTGGCGTGCGCCTCCGAAACGCTCTCGCCGGACCCGACGGGTACTGCGGCACCCCGTCCGTGCCGCGGGAAGATCAGGCTGACCCGTGCGCCGCCGGCCGGCGCGGCTCCGAGTACTACGTCGCCCCCGTGGTCTTCCATGATCTTTTTCACGATGGCGAGCCCGAGTCCGGTGCCCTTTTCGCGTGTCGTCACGTAGGGCTCGGTCAGCCGAGCCGGTGCGCTTGCCGGCAATCCGCGGCCGTTGTCTTCCACTGCCACCACCGCGCGTTGCTCCCGTTCCTCGACAGAGACCGAGATGCGGCCCGGTCGGGCATCCTCTCCGAGCGCGTCGATCGCCTCGACGGCGTTCTTGAGCAGGTTGGCAAGCGCGCGCGCCACCAGCCCGGCATCGCATCTCACGATCAGCGGCTCGGCGGGGAACGCCGTTTCGAACCCGATCTCCGGATGCGCCTCCCGATAGAGCGCAAGCTCGACCCGGCAGAGGTCGGCGATGTCCCTGGGTTCGAGAACCGCGGCCGGCATGCGGGCGAAGGCGGAGAACTCGTCGACCATCCTGCCGATGTCGGCGACGTGCCTGACGATGGTCTCGGTATAGTCGTCGAAGGATTCGGGATCGCTGCGGATCTCGCCAAGATATTTGCGCCGCAGCCGTTCGGCCGAGAGCTGGATCGGCGTCAGCGGGTTCTTGATCTCGTGGGCGATACGGCGGGCGACATCGGACCACGCGGCTTTCCGCTGGGCGGCCACGAGTTCGGTGATGTCGTCGAAGGTGACGACGAAACCCGCGACCGTTTGGTCCTCGAGATCGGCGACGACCCGGACCACGAGGGTTCGCGTGCCGCCGTCATGCGGGAGCGCGATTTCCGTCTCCGTTATCCGGCCGGGCCGCGCCTGCGCTTCGGCGAGCGGAATGGCCATATCGGGCACGAGGGCGGCGAGCGGGCGCCCCATGCAGCGGTCGAGATCCTGCGACAGGAGTTCGGAAGCCAGACGGTTGGCGATGTTGACGCGCCCCGCGCGGTCCAGCCCGACCACCCCGGCCGACACGCCGGACAACACGGTCTCGATGAAATGGCGCCGGGCGTCGAGTTGACGGTTGGCGTCGAGCAGGTCCCCCCTCTGGGCCTCAAGTTGATATGTCATCCGGTTGAATGCCTTGGTGAGGGAATTGATCTCGTCGTCGACGGCGCTCTCCTCGATCCGGGTCGACAGATCGCCGCCGCGCACGCGCTCGGCAGCCGCGGCCAGCGCGGTGATCGGCCCCGTGAGCCGGGTCGCGAAGGTCAGCCCCACCCAGACCGCGGCCATCAGCAACAGCAGGGCCACCAGGACGAACATCATCGCAAACGTGATTTCGAAGGTTTGCCGCTGTCCCTCGAGCGACTGGTACTGGGCGACCGCCTGCCGGGCGCGGGCGATGTGATCGAGCACGCGGGGTTCGACGAAACGGCTGATGTGGAGGAAGGCGTTGATGATGCTGTCGAGCTTGACGACGGCGCGTATACGGTCCTCCGATTCGCTGGTGAGCACCACCAGTTCGCCGCGCTTCGCTTCCTCGATCACCCAGGGCGGAACCGGCTCCCGGTGGAGCACGTAGCTCAGGTTCCAGTGGGCGATCACCCGCCCCGTTTCATCGAAGACATAGGCCTCGCTCAAATTCCGCAGCACGCCCTGGGCCGCCATCATCTGGTCGAACCTGACGGGCTCGGCCCACAACAGCGATGCCTCCCGGTTGACGTCGCGCGCCATCGCCAGAACGTCGCCGCGGATCACCTTGCGATGCTCGTGCAAGTAGGATTCCGCAACGATGGAGGCTTCCTGGAGGGCTGTCTGAACTCGGTCGCTGAACCAGGACTGGACGCCCAGGCTGAAGAAGACGGCGGAAAAGACGGAGACGATGATCGCCGGGATCAGTGCGATCAGGCTGAACCAGAGCACCAGCCGGCCGTGCAGTTTGGCGCCGATGGAGCCGCGCCGACGGTCGATCCAGATACGCACCAGCCGTCTTGCGACGATCGCCCCGAGCGCGAGGAACAGAACCAGATCGATGTTGAGCAAGACCAGCAGCGCACGCGGATCGTTGCCCATGGGAAGCGAGCCCGAGAGCGCCGCGTAGGTAACGAGCGCGGAGCCGAGCGAGGCCACCGCCAGCAGCACCGACAGGTTTCGCCGGAGCCGCCGCCCCGACCATCCGAACAACCGGCCGGTTCCGGCCGTACCCAGCACTGCCGATCTATTCGCCATATCGTATCGAACCGATAACCTGCCTGCGTTCGGCGGCAGCGTTCTCCGCATGCAGGGGCATCCTATTCCTCGTGCTCCCGCAGTGTCGAGATGGGGTCGGGCAATCCAGAACCGGATCGCGCCGCGGCCCGCTCCGGAGGTTTCCCGATCGATTCGGCGCCGGGAGCCCGACGGGGTCGCCCGCGGCAGTTGGCAATCGAATTGCCGCCGACTAGGGTCTCGCCGACAACCTCGCGGGTACGACATGACCGGGTGCGTCGCATTGATCCTCGCCGGCGGGCGCGGCACGCGCCTCGGCGCCGCAGTTCCCAAGCAGTACCTTCCGCTCGGCGGCGGCTCGGTGCTGCGCCGCGCCGTGAACTGCTTTGCCGAACATGCCGCTGTCGACGCGGTACGCGTCGTGATCGGTGCAGAGGACCGGGAAGCCTGCGGGGACGCGCTCGCGGGTCTCGATCTTCTCGACCCGGTGGCCGGCGGCGCAACCCGCCAGGAATCGGCGCGTCTCGGGCTGGAAAGCCTCGCCCCCGCTGCGCCGGATACCGTGCTGATACACGATGCGGCGCGCCCTTTCGCCGATTCGGAGACGATTTCGCGCGTTCTTGCCGCACTCGAGAGCCACCCGGCCGCCCTCCCCGCGGTCCCGGTCAGCGACACGCTGAAGCGCGAACGGTCGGCGGCGGATGCGCGTCTCGTCGGGGAAACGGTGGACCGCGCGGGGTTGTGGTCGGCGCAGACGCCGCAGGGTTTTCGTTTCGCGGAAATTCTCGCGGCGCACCGGGCCGCCGCGGGCCTCGCCTTGACCGACGATGCCGCGGTTGCCGAACATGCCGGGCTCGATGTGGCGCTGGTGTCCGGCAGCGAGGCGAATTTCAAGGTGACGACCGGCAGGGATCTGGAGCGCGCGCGGCGCTGGCTCGCGGACGGCCGGGTCGAGCACAGAACCGGCACCGGGTTCGACGTTCACAGGTTCGGCGATGGAAACGGGGTCATCCTCTGCGGCGTCGAGATACCGCACGACCGGGCTCTCATCGGGCATTCGGACGCCGATGTCGGAATGCATGCGCTGACCGACGCGCTCCTCGGCGCGATTGCCGAGGGGGATATCGGCAGCCACTTCCCCCCGTCCGACCCTCGCTGGCGCGGCGAATCGTCGGCGACCTTCCTGCGTCATGCCGCAGAGCTCGTGCGGGGCCGCGGCGGTGAGGTCGCCAACCTCGATCTCACCCTGATATGCGAAGCGCCGAAGATCGGGCCGCACCGGGCGGCGATGATTCGCTGCCTGGCCGAGATTCTCGCGATCGAGCCCGGCCGAATCGGCATCAAGGCCACGACCACCGAAGGCCTCGGCTTTACCGGGCGCGGCGAAGGAATCGCCGCCCAGGCCGTCGCGACGGTTCGTCTCCCGGCCTGACGAAGAATGTCCGGTCCGGCGGACAGGCGCGCGCCGTTTTCCCCCGCCTGGCGCGACGCGCCGACGTTCGTCGCCACATTCGGCGGGATCGGCCTGATTCCCGGCGCGCCTGGCACCTGGGGCTCGCTGGCCGCGCTCCCCGTCGCCTGGGCCGTCCTGGACCGTCTCGGGCCCTGGGCGCTCGCCGCCGCCGCGGTTGCGGTGTTCATGCTCGGCTGGTGGGCTGCCGCGCGGGTCGCGCAAGACAGCGGGATCGACGACCCCAGCCCCGTCGTCATCGACGAGGTCGCGGGCCAGTTCGTCGCGCTCGTTCCGGCGACGGCGGACCTCTGGGAATTTGCCCTCGGCTTCGCCCTGTTTCGCCTTGCCGACATTGCAAAACCCTGGCCGGCATCCTGGGCGGACCGAAGACTCAAGGGCGGGCTGGGGGTGATGGCGGATGACATCGCCGCCGGGGTCTATGCAGCCGCCGGGTTGCTGATTGTCGGGGAAGCGTTGGCATGACGGACGAAATCCTGCGGGTATCCGCCATGGTGCTCGAGCGTTGCCGATCGGCGGGGATGATGGTGGCCACGGTCGAATCCTGCACCGGCGGGCTGCTTGCCGGCGCGCTCACCGCGGTCGCCGGATCGTCTGACGTGGTCGAACGCGGTCTGGTCACCTACACCAACGAAGCCAAGAGCGACCTCGCATCGGTTCCGGCGGAACTGATCGAGGCGCATGGCGCGGTGAGCGAGGACGTCGCCCGCGCCATGGCGGAAGGCGGACTGGCAAACAGCCGCGCCGATATCGCCGTCGGCATCACCGGGGTCGCGGGGCCCGGCGGCGGGACCGCGGCCAAACCGGTCGGCCGCGTCCATATCGCGGCCGCACGCCGGGGCGGGCGCACGCTCCACCGGCGTTTTCTCTTTTCGGGCGACCGGACGACGATCCGCGAAGCATCGGTTCTGGCCGCGATGGCGCTGATCGAGCGTCTCGTTCGGTGAGGCGGAGCCGCCTCGTCGGCGTCGATTTCTCGGGTGCGCGCGACGCCGGCGACCGCATCTGGCTTGCTGTCGCCACCCGGGACGGCGGCCGGGTTGCGCTCGACAGTTGCCGGCCGGCGCGCACCCTCGCCGGCGGCGGGAAGGACCGCGACGCGGCGCTCGCCGCTCTGGCGGAGTTCCTGTCGCGGGAACGCCGCGCGGTCGCGGGGCTCGATTTTCCCTTCGGCCTCCCCGCAGGTCTCGTTGCCGAAGCGCGATGGGAGGATTTTCTCCGCGCCTTTCCCGAACGTTATCCCGACGCCGAGTCCTTTCGGGCCGCGTGTATGAGAGGCGGCGCCGGGCGCGAACTCAGGCGGCGCACCGACGATACCGCGCGGGTTCCCTTCTCGGCCTACAACCTCCGGCTCTACCGTCAAACCTATTTCGGGATCGCGAAGGTGCTTCGGCCGCTGGTCGAATCGGACGCTGCGCGTGTCGCCCCGATGCAGGCGCCCGCTTCGGGCAAGGTGCTCCTTGCCGAGATCTGTCCCGCCTCGCTTCTCAAGGGACTCAACCTCTGCAGGCCTTACAAGGGCCGGGCCGGGCGCTTGCAGGAGAATCGGAACAGGATAGTAACTGCATTGATCGACAGCGGTTTGCTGGTCGAGCCTGCGAAACCCCTGCGCGAGACGATGGTGGAGAACCGGGGCGGCGACGCGCTCGATGCAGTGCTCGCCGCGATAGCGGCCGCAGGGGTCCCCGGCAGTTACGCCGCGGCGCCCGACGCAGTCGAGCGCATCGAGGGCAGGGTCTATTTCCGAAGCGCTGACAGGGCTCCCTTCTGCAGCACCTCGGCATTGGGATCCTCGCCGTAGAGGTGTGCCGCCCGGTCCAGGAACGCAGCGACGCTGCGCCGGAAAACCTCGTTGAACAACGGCCCCATGATCTTGCGCAGCAGCATCGATTTGAGCTCGAAATCGATAAAGAAGTCGATCAGACAGCCCTCATTCTTGGGAGAGAAGCGCCAGGTGCTGTTAAGGTATTTGAACGGTCCGTCGAAATAGACGATGTTGATCCGTTCGACGGGATCGAGCGTCACCCGGGAAATAAAGGCTTCGCTGATCATCTTGAACCCGACATGGAGGTCGACGTTGAGCACGTTCTCTTCGCGCTTGATGATCCGGCTGCTCGTACACCAGGGCAGGAACGTCGGATAACTCTCGACATCGGCAACCAGATCGTACACTTGGCTCGGTTCGTAGGAGGCGTAGCGGGCTTCAGTGTGGGTCGGCATGGCGTCAGCCTCCTTTCGGTCCGCGCTGTGCGCGGCGGGCGGTACGAAGATCTTCGAAATCGCGGTCGGCGTGGTAGGACGAACGGGTGAGAGGGTTCGCCGAAACCATCAGGAATCCCTTGCCCGTCGCCATCGCCGCCAGATTCTCGAACTCTTCGGGCGTCCAGAAACGGTCGATCGGATGATGCTTCGGGGTCGGCTGCAGATACTGCCCGATGGTGAGAAAATCGACGTCGGCCGAGCGCAGGTCGTCCATCACCTGGTGGACCTCCTCCCTGCTTTCCCCGAGGCCGACCATCAAGCCCGATTTGGTGAAGATCGAGCAATCCGCCTGTTTTACCTTGTCCAGAAGCTTCAGTGAATGGAAGTACCGTGCGCCGGGGCGCACCGCGGGGTAGAGCCTCGGCACGGTCTCCAGGTTGTGGTTGAAGACGTCCGGCCGGGCATCGATCACCTGCTCGATGGCCCCGCTTTTCCTCAGGAAGTCAGGCGTCAGCACCTCGATCGTGGTCTTCGGCGTGAGCTGCCGGATATTTGCGATGACACGGACGAAGTGCCCTGCCCCGCCGTCTTCGAGGTCGTCGCGGTCGACCGAGGTGACGACCACATGGCGCAAACCCAGCCGGGCGACCGCTTCCGCGACCCGTTCCGGTTCGTGGGGATCGAGGCGGTCCGGCAGCCCGGTGGCGACGTTGCAGAACGCGCACGCACGGGTGCAGACGCTGCCGAGGATCATGAAGGTCGCGTGGCGTTCGGCCCAGCACTCGCCGATATTGGGACAGGCGGCTTCTTCGCAGACCGTCGTCAGGCCGAGGCCCCGGATCACCTTGCGGGTTTCGCCGAAGGCGGAAGAAACCGGCGCCCTGACCCGGATCCAACTCGGTTTGCGCGGAATAGGATTGTCGCTCCGCCCCACCTTCTCCGGGTGTCGGATCGTCGCGGTCTGCGGGGCGCTGCTCATCGCTGGCAACCGCTCCGACAGGCCGGGCTAGAAATGCAGGGCGCGTCCGTAAGCATCGAGTACCGATTCATGCATCATTTCAGACAACGTCGGATGCGGGAAGACCGTTTCCATGAGTTCCGCCTCCGTCGTCTCCAGGGTCTTGGCGATCGCGAACCCCTGGATCAATTCGGTGACCTCGGCGCCGATCAGGTGCGCGCCCAGAAACGCGCCGGTCGCGGCATCGAACACCGTCTTGACCAGCCCCTCGTCGTCGCCGAGGGCGATTGCCTTGCCGTTTCCGAGATAGGGGAAGCGGCCGACCTTGACCTGGCGGCCCGCCGCCCGCGCCGCCGCCTCGGTGAGGCCGATGCTGGCGACCTGCGGCCGGCAATAGGTGCAGCCGGGGATGAGCGAAACATCGAGCGGCCGGGCCTCCATTCCCGCGATACGCTCGACGCAGACCACGCCCTCGTGGCTCGCCTTGTGGGCAAGCCAGGGCGGGCCGACCAGATCGCCGATCGCGTACACGCCGGGCTCTGCCGTTCGACACCAGCGGTCGACGACAACGTGGCCGCGGTCGACCTCGACCGCGGTCCCCTCGAGGCCGATGCCCTCGACATTGCCGACGATGCCGACGGCGAGGACCGCGTTATCGACCTCGATATCGCGGGTTTCCTCGCCGACTTTCACTCTCGCGCTCACCCTCCCGTCCGAGGTCTCGAGCGCGGAGACGGAAGCGCCGGTGAGGATCGTCATTCCCTGTTTCTCGAACGCCTTCCGCGCCAGCGCCGAGATTTCCTCGTCCTCGACCGGGAGAATGCGGTCCAGGATCTCGACAACCGTCACCTCCGCCCCGAGATCGCGGTAGAAGCTCGCGAACTCGATCCCGATCGCGCCCGAACCGATGACCAGCAGCGAGGACGGCATTGCCGGCGGTACCATCGCCTCGCGATAGGTCCACACCCGTTCGCCGTCGGGCTCGAGCCCCGGCAGGCTGCGCGCGCGCGCGCCGGTGGCGAGCACGATATGGGGTGCAGAGATTTCCTCGACCGCGCCGTCGCCGCGCTCGACCGCCACCCTCCCCGCTCCGCCCAGTCTGCCGTGCCCCTCGATGACAGCGACGTCGTTCTTCCTCAGGAGATGGCGGACGCCGGTGCTCAACCGTCGGGCGACATCGCGCGAGCGTTTGACGATTCTCTCGAGATCGAACGCGACCGGTCCGCCCGAGAAGCCGAAAGCGTCGAGATTGCCCAGCAGGTGGTTGATCTCCGAGGTGCGGAGCAGCGCCTTGGTCGGAATGCAGCCCCAGTTGAGACAGATTCCGCCGAGGTGCTCGCGCTCGACCACGCACGCCTTCATACCGAGCTGCGAAGCCCGGATCGCAGCGACATAGCCGCCCGGTCCGCCGCCGAGAATAACGATGTCGAATGAGCGCTCGGCCACCGACGCGTTCCCGGTCTAGAGCAGCATCGCCGGCGGATATTCGATGTTCCGCCTGATCGCGCCCAGCAGGGTCGCGGCGATGGCGCCGTCCACCACGCGGTGATCGACCGAAAGTGTGCATGACATCACGGTTGCCGGCACGATCTGTCCGTCCCGGACCACAGGGCGCTGTTCGGCTGCGCCGACGGCGAGAATGCAGGCTTGCGGCGGGTTGATCACGGCGTCGAAGGTGCGGATCCCGTACATGCCGAGATTGGAGATCGAGAAGCTGCCGCCGCGATATTCTTCCGGCGCGAGCCTGCCCTCGCGGGCGCGGGCCGCGAAATCCTTCATTTCGGCGGCAATTTCGGCAAATCCCCTGGTGTCCGCGTTCCTGACGACCGGCGTGACCAGCCCTCCGGGGACGGCGACGGCGACGGAGATATCGACCGCCCGGTGCCGCGTCATATTGCCGTCGCCCGCCCAGGAGACGTTCGCCTCCGGAACCTCGCGGAGCGCCAGGGCGCAAGCCCGGATGACGATGTCATTGACCGAGATCTTCGCAGGATCGAGGCGCCGGTTGATTTCCGCGCGGAACCTGAGGAGTTCGTCCACCTCGCAATCGACGGACAGGTAGAAATGCGGGATCGTCGTCTTGGATTCGGTCATCCGTTCGGCGATTACACGGCGCATGGTGGACAGTTTGACGGTCTCCGCCGCGGCGGGCGCGGCCCTGGCCGCCGCCGGAACCGCCGCCTGCACCTCGCCGGAAAGCACCGCGTCGATATCTGCCTTGACAATGCGCCCCCGGGGCCCGCTGCCGTTGATGGCGGCGAGATCGAGCCCCGCCTGCGCAGCCATGCGGCGGGCAAGCGGGCTCGCGGCGATCCGCTCCCCGGCCGCGGGCCGGGCAGAAGCGGCATCGCCCACGGTTTCCCGCTCTTCGTCGGGGTCGGGCGCGGGCGTGCCGGTGGGCGACGGAGCGTTGGCGGGCGGCGGCGCGGCGGCGACTGCAGCGGCATCCTCGCCCTCACCGAGCAGAACGCCGATCACCGCGTTGACGGCCACCCCTTCGGCGCCCTCCGGAACAACGATCTTGCCGAGCACGCCCTCATCGACAGCTTCGACCTCCATGGTCGCCTTGTCGGTCTCGATCTCGGCGATGATCTCTCCCGCCTCGATCGTGTCCCCCTCGCTCTTGAGCCATCTGGCGAGCGTCCCTTCGGTCATGGTCGGCGATAACGCGGGCATCAGGATGTTGGTCGGCATCGGGGTTCTACCTTGGGGCTGCCTTCAGTCCCGGTACAGGACGTCTTTCGCTGCGCGCACCACGTCACCCGCCTGGGGGAGCGCGAGACGCTCCAGATTGGCGGCGTACGGGAGGGGCACATCGGCCGCGGTCACCCGGGCGATCGGCGCATCCAGCCAGTCGAACGCCTGCTCCATGACCAGTGCAGCGAGTTCGGCGCCGATCCCTGCGAACGGCCAGCCCTCCTCCACCGAGACCAGACGACCTGTCTTTTTCACCGAATCCACCAGCGTCGCCGTGTCGAGCGGCCGGACCGTTCTGAGGTCGATCACCTCGGCATCTATTCCGTCGTTCGCGAGCGTGTCCGCCGCCTCCAGCGCGTGGCCGACAGCGATCGAGAGCGCGGCGATGGTCACGTCCGATCCGGCGCGGCAGATCCTCGCCTCGCCGATCGGAATCGTGAAGTCATCGTCCGCCGGGACGTCGAACGAAGCGCCGTAGAGAATCTCGTTCTCCAGGAAAATCACCGGGTTGGGGTCGCGGATCGCCGACTTGAGGAGCCCCTTCGCATCGGCCGCGCTGTACGGCGCTATCACCTTCAGCCCGGGCACGTGCGCGAACCAGCTGGTGAAATTTTGCGAATGCTGGGCTGCGACCCGGGCGGCCGCGCCGTTCGGCCCGCGAAAGACCATCGGGGCGGAAATCTGCCCCCCGGACATGTAAAGGCTCTTGGCCGCCGAATTGATCAACTGATCCATCGCCTGCATGGCGAAGTTGAAGGTCATGAATTCGACGATGGGCCGCAGCCCGGAGAATGCCGCGCCCACCCCGAGCCCCGCGAAACCGTGCTCGGTGATGGGGGTGTCGACCACCCGGCGCGGCCCGAACTCCTCGAGCAGACCCTGGCTCACCTTGTAGGCCCCCTGATACTCGGCGACTTCCTCGCCCATCAGGAATACCGTCTCGTCGCGGCGCATCTCTTCCGCCATCGCATCGCGCAGCGCTTCGCGGACGGTCTGGCGCACGATTTCACCGGTCCCGGCCTCGTTTCCGGCTTCCGCCGCCGCGGCGGCCGCCGGTGCACCGCCAAGGCCGTTCGAGGCCGCCGGGTCGGGCTCTTCGAGCGTCGATGTGTCCTCGCCGTCGAGCAACAGCACGCCGATGATCGAATTGACGGCCACCCCCTCGGCGCCTTCCGGCACGACAATCCGGCCGAGCACGCCTTCGTCCGCCGCCTCGACCTCCATGGTCGCCTTGTCGGTCTCGATCTCGGCGATGACGTCGCCCGAACTCACCGAATCGCCCTCGTTCTTGCACCACCGGGCGAGATTGCCCTCGGTCATGGTGGGCGACAGCGCCGGCATGAGAATGTTGATCGGCATGTCGGACTCTCTCAACCGCGCCCGGGGTCAGGCCTCGATCAGCACATCGGTCAGCAGTTCGCCCGGGTCGGGTTCCGGGCTGTTCTGGGCGAATTCGGCAGCGTCGGCGACGATCCTCCTGATCTCCCGGTCGATCTGTTTGAGCGTGTCCTCGTCGGCAGCGCCGGTTTCGATGACCAGAGTGCGGAGATTCTGGATCGGATCGTGCTCCGTGCGCATCTCCGAAACTTCCTCCCGGCTGCGGTACTTGGCCGGGTCGGACATCGAATGCCCGCGATAACGGTAGGTCAGAGCTTCCAGCACGTAAGGCCCCTCGCCCGCACGGCAATGCTCGACCGCCATTCCGCCCGCCTCCTTCACCGCGAGTACGTCCATTCCGTCGGTCTGGGCCGACCGGATGCCGAACGGCTCGGCGACGCGGTAGAGATCCTGCAGCGCGGAAGCGCGTTCCACCGATGTGCCCATGCCGTAGCGATTGTTCTCGATCACGAAGACGATGGGCAGGGACCACAGGGCAGCGAGATTGAGCGCCTCATGCACCTGGCCCTGGTTCAATGCACCGTCGCCCATGTAGGCGGTCGTCACCCCGCCGTCGCCGCGGTACTTCTGGGCGAACGCGATGCCGGTGCCTATCGGCACCTGCGCGCCCACGATACCGTGCCCGCCGAAGAAGTTTCGCTCGCGGCTGAACATGTGCATCGAGCCGCCCTTGCCTTTCGAATAGCCGCTGCGCCGGCCGGTCAGTTCGGCCATCACGCCTTTGGGATCCATGCCGCAGGCCAGCATGTGGCCGTGATCCCGGTAGCTGGTGATCAGCGCGTCGGCGGGCCCGGCCGATGCCTGCATGCCCACCACCACGGCTTCCTGACCGATATAGAGGTGACAGAAGCCGCCGATCAGGCCCATGCCGTAGAGTTGGCCCGCGCGTTCCTCGAAGCGGCGGATAAGCAGCATCTCGCGATAGAAGGAAAGCAGTTCGCCGGCGTCCTCAGCGCTCAGCCGCACCCCGCCTCCGCCGGCCTCGCCCGGCTTGCTGCCCGCTGCCGGCGTTGCGTTCTGTCGGGTCTCAGCATTCCCCGGCCTCGCGGTCATCGGCGTTGTTCCCTGCCTGTCAGGGCGCGGCTGCACGGCGGCTCGGACGAGGCGTCTGCGGCCGGTCGAAGGATACTAATCCACCGCAAGGCCGCGCAACCGACGGAAGCATAAGTTTGTTTCGTTATAGGGCGTTCCGGCGCAACGAACCGACACTTGCCCGGCATCCGGCCGCGGCCGGCCCGGCCGCACCGGGGTCAGCGAACGGATGCCGGGGGCGCGATGACGACGGAAAAGCGCCGCCTCGTTTCGGTGTCGGAGATCACGATGTCGCGGGGGCCCAGATGGCCTGTCATCACGCGCGCGCGTTCATCGAGATAGTCGCGGTCCAGCCGGTCCACGTGCAGCGCCTCGACGTAGCGGCCGAGGTTTTCGCGCTCCGTCGTCACGCGCTCCAGGGTTTGCTCCGCCCGGTCGATCTCCTGGTCGAGCTGAACGATCCGCAATACGCCACGATCGCTTTCGAATGCACTGAATGCAAAATACGCGGTCAGCGCCGCCCCGACGACCGGGCTGATCACGCTCCGCATCGCGCGCCGTGTGTCCAAGCTCATGACAACAGGCAATCATACGCGGTTTCAACTCGTCAAGCGGCAATTTTGAAGCGCCGATTCAGGGTTTGGCGGATACCGATCCGGCAGGTCTAGGCTTTGCCGCGCGCGGACAACGCGCCGGCGCCCGCATAGCGCCCCCCCGCGGCCAGTTGTTCCTCGATGCGAATCAACTGGTTGTACTTGGCCGTTCTGTCGGAACGCGACAACGAGCCGGTCTTGATCTGGCCGCAGTTGGTTGCGACCGCGAGATCGGCGATCGTCGTGTCCTCGGTTTCGCCCGACCGGTGCGACATCACCGCCGCGTAGGATGCGCTGCGGGCGACTTCGACCGCCTGCATGGTCTCCGTCAGGGTGCCGATCTGGTTCACTTTCACAAGGATCGCGTTGGCGACGCCGGCGGCGATGCCGCGCTCGAGAATGGCCGGGTTGGTGACGAACAGGTCGTCGCCGACGAGCTGCACCCTCTCGCCCAGGGCCCGGGTCAGAGCGGCCCAGCCGTCCCAGTCGTCCTCCGCCATCCCGTCTTCCAGCGAGACCACGGGATAGCGGGCGCAGAGATCGGCGTAGTAGTCGGCCATCCCGGACGATGTGAGGGACGTTCCTTCGCCCGCCAGCTCGTAGCGGCCGTCGCGGTAGAACTCGCTGGCAGCGGCATCCAGCGCGATGGCCACGTCGGCGCCCGGGCTGTATCCCGCGTCGGACACCGATTTAACAATGAAATCGAGCGCTTCGCCGGCGCTCGCAAGATTCGGCGCAAAGCCGCCCTCATCGCCCACATTGACGCTGTGTCCGGCCGCTGCCAGCCGGCGGCGAAGGGCGTGGAAAATCTCGGCGCCGCAGCGCACCGCCTCGGCGAAGGAGCCGGCGCCCACCGGCATGACCATGAATTCCTGAAGATCGATCGGATTGTCGGCGTGGGCGCCGCCGTTGACGATGTTCATCATCGGCGTCGGCAGCGTGCGGGCCAGGGCGCCGCCGACATAGCGGTAGAGCGGCAGCCCGGCCTCTTCCGCCGATGCCTTGGCAACTGCCAGACTGACGCCGAGGATCGCGTTGGCGCCGAGACGGCCCTTGTTTTCGCTTCCGTCGAGCTCGATCATCGTGCCGTCGATGACCGGCTGGTCGTCGGCCTCGAGGCCGGCAAGCGCGTCGGCGATTTCGCCGTTGACGGCGCCTACGGCCCGCAACACACCCTTGCCGCCGTAGCGTCCGGCATCGCCGTCCCTCAGTTCGACCGCCTCGCGGCTGCCGGTGGACGCTCCCGACGGCACCGCCGCCCGCCCCGTTGCGCCGGTCTCCAGCAAGACGTCCACCTCGATCGTTGGATTGCCGCGGGAATCGAGGATTTCCCGGGCGTGAAGATCGACGATCGCGGACATCGGGAGACTCCTTGCGGTGCGCCGGGGCTCAGAGGCTGAGCGGCGGCAGGCTCTTGGCGAGCCGGTCGATGGCGACAAGCTGTTCGAGCAGGGGTTCGACAGCATCGAGCGGCACCATGGCCGGCCCGTCGCTCGGGGCGTTGTCGGGGTCGGGATGGGTCTCCATGAACACCGCGGCGACGCCGACGGCCACGGCGGCCCGCGCGAGCGCCGGGACGAAGGCCCGCTCACCGCCGCTCGCGCCGCCCAGCCCGCCCGGCCGCTGCACCGAATGGGTCGCGTCGAACACGACCGGACAACCGGTCGCGGCGAGCTGCGGCAGCGCCCGCATGTCGTTCACCAGCGTGTTGTAGCCGAAACTCGCTCCGCGCTCGCAGACCATCACGTCCTCGTTGCCCGACGCACGCGCCTTTTCCACGACGTTTTCCATGTCCCAGGGGGCCAGGAACTGTCCTTTCTTGATGTTCAGCGGCCGTCCGGTCTCGGCGGCCGCCACCACGAGATCCGTCTGGCGGCACAGGAAGGCGGGAATTTGCAGAACATCGACCCGCTCGGCTGCCGGTGCGCACTGTTCCGGCAGGTGGACGTCGGTCAGCACCGGGCATCCGCAGGCATCGCGGACATCGGCCAGGATATCGAGCCCCCGTTCGATCCCCGCCCCGCGCCTCGATGCGATCGACGTCCGGTTGGCCTTGTCGAAGGACGACTTGTAGATCAGGCTCGCCCCGAGGCGTCCTGCAATGTCGACCAGCCGTCCGGCGCAATCGAGCGCATGGTCGCGGCTCTCGATCTGGCACGGTCCCGAGATGAGGACCAGCGGTGCGTCGTTGGCGACCTCGACCGGACCGATTCGGATGCGGTGCGCCCCGGCCATCCTCACACCAGGCGGGAGCGTTCGATGGCAGCGCGGATGAAGGAGTCGAAGACCGGGTGCGGATCGAACGGTTTGGATTTCAGTTCCGGGTGGAACTGGACGCCGAGATACCAGGGATGCGTCGGCAGTTCGACGATCTCGGGGAGCATCCCGTCGGGCGACAGGCCGGAGAACACCAGCCCCGCCCGCTCGAGCCGCGCCCGGTAGTTGATGTTGACCTCGTAGCGATGGCGGTGGCGCTCCGTGATGACGCGGTCTCCGTAGATTTTCTCGGCGAGCGACGCCGCCGCGACGGTGCAGTCATACGCGCCCAACCTCATGGTACCGCCCAGGTTGTCGTCGACGCCGCGCTGTTCGATGGTGCCGTCCTTGACCCATTCGTGCAGCAGCCCGACGACCGGTTCGGGCGTCGCCCCGAACTCGGTCGATCCCGCACCGCCGATCCCGGCGAGATTGCGCGCCGCCTCGATGACCGCCATCTGCATCCCGAAGCAGATCCCGAGATAGGGCACGTTGTGCTCCCGGGCGAAGCGGGCGGCGGCGATCTTGCCCTCCGCACCACGTTCGCCGAATCCGCCGGGAACCAGGATTCCCTCGACCGAGGAGAGATGGTGCACGGCGTCCTCGGATTCGAAGATTTCCGAATCGATCCACTCCATGCGCACCTTGACCCGGTTGGCAATGCCTCCGTGTTCCAGCGCCTCGGCGAGCGACTTGTAGGAATCCAGGACCGCGGTGTACTTGCCCACCACCGCGATCGTCACCTCTCCCTCGGGGTTCCTGATCCGTTCGACGATCTCGATCCAACGCGACAGGTCGGGCCCGCCCGCATCGGCAATGCCGAAATGGCGGCACACCCGAACGTCGAAACCGCGCTCGTGATAGGCGATCGGCACCTCGTAGATGGTTTCGGCGTCGGGCGCAGCGATCGCATTCTCGACTGGCACGTTGCAGAACAGCGCGATCTTCTTGCGGTCCTCGAGCGGCACCTCCTTCTCGCAGCGGCAAAGAATGAGGTCGGGCTGGATGCCGACGCTCTGCAACTCCTTCACAGAGTGCTGCGTGGGTTTGGTCTTGATCTCCCGGGCCGACTGGAGATAGGGCACCAGCGTCAGGTGTACGGTCATCGCGCGTTCGCGGCCGAGTTCGTTGGCTTTCTGGCGGATCGCCTCGAGAAACGGCAGGCTCTCGATATCGCCCACCGTGCCGCCGATTTCGCAGAGGATGAAGTCGACATCGCCCGCATCGGCGGAGATGAACGCCTTGATCGCGTCCGTTACATGCGGAATGACCTGGATCGTCGCGCCCAGATAGTCGCCGCGTCGTTCCCGATCGATCACGTCCTGGTAGATCCGCCCCGTGGTGACGTTGTCGCTCCGGCTCGCCGGCACACCGGTGAAACGCTCGTAATGGCCAAGGTCGAGATCGGTCTCCGCCCCGTCGTCGGTCACGTATACCTCGCCGTGCTGGGTCGGGCTCATGGTGCCCGGATCGACATTGAGGTAGGGATCGAGCTTGCGCAGGCGGACCCTGTAGCCGCGCGCCTGGAGAAGCGCGCCGAGAGCGGCCGAGGCGAGGCCTTTGCCGAGCGAAGAGACGACGCCGCCGGTGATGAAGATATAGCGCGTCATCGGCCTTTCCCCACCCGCCGCCGCGTCACGCGTTTCCCGGCCCGTTGCGGGCGCCCGACAAGCCGAACGGCCTCTGCCGCCATCGCGGCTTCCGGCCTACCGTGCGACGGGAACGCTCGGCGACGGCGCCTCGACGGGTTGGGCCGGAGCCTGCTGCGGCGCGGCCTGATCGAGAACGGAGCGCGGCTCGGTGGTGGCGCCCGAGAGGATCGCAAGCAGGATGCTGGTTGTCATGAAGCAGACGGCGAGCCCCGCGGTCACCCGGGTCAGAAGGTTGGCCGATCCGCGGGTCGTCATCAGCCCGCCCATCGTGCCGCCGCCGATGCCGAGCCCGCCGCCTTCCGACCGCTGCACCAGGACCACCGCCACGAGGGCGACGGCGATGAACAGGTGAATGACGAGGATGATAACGATCATGCCGGGCGCGCCTTCATGCGATCAACGTCGACAGGGGTGTGCGGCAGAGATGTAACGCCATCCGCGCCGGATTGCTATCGGCATGATCGGCATATCGACCAGAAAGCGGCAGGATCGAGGCTTGCCCCGCCGACCAGGACGCCGTTCACCTCGTCCACCGCCAGTATGGCGGCGGCGTTGTCGGGGTTGACCGACCCGCCATAGAGTATCCGGAAGCCGTGTCCGTCGCCGAAGCGTGCGCAGAGCTGTGTGCGGATGGCGGCGTGGATAGCGCCGATTTCCGCCCCGTCCGGCGTGCGGCCCGTCCCGATGGCCCAGACCGGCTCGTATGCGATCACCGTGTTCGCCGCGTTCGCCCCGCCCGGCAGGGAGTCGCCGATCTGCGCGCCGACGACCTCGGGCGCCCTGCCCGCCTCGCGGTCCGCCTGCGTCTCGCCCACGCACACGATGGCGTTGAGACCCGCGGCGAGCGCCGCTTCGGCCTTGGCCCTGACCGCCGCGCACCGTTCCCCGTGAGCGGAGCGCCGTTCGGAATGCCCGACGATGACATAGGCGCAGCCGAGATCGCCGAGCATCGCCGCGGAGATGTCGCCGGTATGCGCGCCGGACGCCGCGGCATGGCAGTCCTGCGCGCCAAGCGCAATCCCGGGCACCGATGCCAGCAGGTTCGCCGCATCGGCGAGATAGGGCGCCGGCGGACAGACCACGATCTCGCACGGCGCCGGACCGGCGGCGCCGAGACTGCCGCCCAGCGCCGACAGCAGGTCCCGCGTCATCGCGCGCGAGCCGTTCATCTTCCAGTTTCCCGCGACCAGCGGGCGGACGGGGTCGGTCATGCTGATGTGCGTTTGCGGCGCCGGGGCGGGCTACCAGCCTAGCACGGCCGGTCGTCCGGCGCCAGAATTCTCCTTGCCGGCCATCGGGATGTGCGCGGTTGCGGTTCCCATCCGCGGCAAATAGATATAGCCGGGGGTGCGGCTGCGCGCCCTTCCGTCGGCAGGGCCGACCAAGACAGGAACCGGCGTCATGCTGCAAGCCATGAAGAACAAGGCCGCCACCTGGGTGGTGCGGGTTCTTGCCGTGCTTCTGATCATCAGCTTCGCCGCCTGGGGCGTCGAGGATATGATCCGCACGACGGGGCTCCCGACCGATGTCGCGGAGGTCGGCGATACCAAGATCACCGCCAACGAGTTCGGCGCGGCTTTCCGTCGCCAGGTCGAAGGGCTGCGCAGAACCCTCGGTCCGGACGTCGATTCGGAGCAGGCGCGCGACCTCGGCGTGGCCGAGAGCACGCTGGAAGAACTGATATCCCAGCGGCTGCTGGATCTCTATTCCGAGGACAACGGGATCGTCGTCGGCGATGAACAGGTAGTCCAGCGTCTGCGGGCCGACCCCGCCTTCCGCGGCCCCGACGGGAATTTCGACCGGCTGATCTTCGAGAGCACCCTCTCCCGGCTCGGTATGACCGAACAACGCTATGTCCACGATTTGCGCTACCAGATCAGGACGGCGCACCTGACCGGCGTCCTCAGTTCGGCCAGCGCGCCGCCGGATCCGCTCGTCCGGTCGCTCTACCACTACCGCAACGACAAGCGCATCGCGCGCTTCGTCGAAATCGCGCGGCCGCCGGAAAGCTCGCTCGCGCGGCCCGGCGACAGCACGCTGACCGATTACCACAAGGAAAACGCCGCCGCATTCACCGCGCTGGAGCGCCGCGACCTGACGGCGCTCTATCTCGATCCCGAGATCGTGGCGGCGGAGATCGCGCCGTCCGAGGAGGACTTGCGCGCCGAGTACGAGAACCGGCTCGAACAGTTGTCGATCCCGGAACGGCGCAATATCGCCCAGATCGTCGCCGGCGACGAAACCGCGGCCCGGCGCGTGGTCGAGGCGCTGCGGAGCGGCCGGGAAATCACTGAAGTCGCGCGGTCGATCGCCGGGATGGACGGCGATGCGGTGTCGCTCGGCCTTCTGACCAGGGCCGACCTGCCGCCGGAGATCGCCGATGCGGCGTTCGCGCTGCAGGTCGGAACCCCCGGCGAACCCGTCCGCTCCCCCATCGGCTGGCACGTTCTCGTGGTCGACAGGATCGAACCGGGGAGAACGCCCGGTTTCGCAGAGTCGCGCACCAAGATCCGCGAGGATCTGGCGCGCGAGCAGGCCGTCGACGCCATCGTCAAGCTCGCCAACCAGGTCGAGGACACGCTGGCGGGCGGTGCGTCGCTCGAGGAGGCGGCAGGCGCGGTCAACGCCCGGATACACAGGTTCCTCGCCGTGGAGGGCAGCGGCCGGTCGGCCGCCGGCGATCCCGCGGACGGGTTGCTGACGCTCCGGCGTTTTCTCGAAACCGCATTCGAGACGGCGGCGACGGAGTTGAGCGATCTCGTGGAAACCCGTGACGGCGGCTACTTTGCGGTCCGCGTCGACCGTATCTCGCCGCCGGCGCTGGAACCATACGACAAGATCAGGGACCGGGTTGCCGCGGCGTGGCGGCTGGACCGCCTCACCGCCGCCGCCCGGGAACGGGCGGAGAAGCTGCTGGGCGAGGTCGAGGCCGGGCGCAGCTTCGATACCGCAGCGCAGGAAATGGGGCTGACGGTCAAGACCTCGTCTCCATTCAGCCGCTTCGACCGGGGCGAAGGGACGCCGATCCCGGCATCCCTCGTCGCCCCGCTGTCGCAGGCCAGACCGGGCGGCGCTGCGCTCGGCCAGACCCGGACAGGCTATGCCGTTGCCGTTCTCGAGCGGGTCGCAGCAGCCAACCCGTTGGCGGACAAGGACGGTTTCGAGGCGGTCCGGGAGGAAGCCAGGGCGGCGATGGCGGCCGATTTGCTCTCGCAGTACACCGACGCGCTGCGCAAGGTTTACCCGGTCAGCGTCGATTCCCGGGCGCTGGACAGGGTATTCGACGAAGGCGCCTCCCGCTATTGAGGGGTTCGGACGACGCCGTTCCCGCCGGTCGGGGGAGACGGATCGGTCCGCTATGAAGGGACCCCGATAGCTGGTATAAGGTTGCGGGAAAATTTACAATATAAAATAAGATTAATGAAATATTTGATTGTTATTTATGTGTTTTCTGGAATGGCAATGTTAGCATGAGCGGAGATTTCGACGCCTTCAAGACCGTGCTGGGCCAGGTGTCCGAGGGGCACCGGCTGAACGAGCGGGAAGCCGAGGACGCGTTCGCCACGATCATGACCGGCAACGCGACGCCGGCGCAGATCGGCGCGTTTCTGATGGCGCTCAGACTCCGCGGGGAGACGGTGGACGAGATCGCCGGCGCGGCGCGCACGATGCGGGCCAAGGCGGCCCGGATCGCGGCGCCGGACAACGCGGTGGATGTGGTCGGTACCGGCGGCGACGGCGCCGGGACTCTCAACATCTCGACCGCGGCCGCGCTCGTCGTCGCGGGGTGCGGCATACCGGTCGCCAAGCACGGCAACCGCGCCCTGTCCTCGAAGGCCGGCGCGGCGGATGTGTTGACCGCGCTCGGCGTCAATGTCGACGCCGCGTTCCCGCTGATCGAAAGGTCGATCCGGGAGGCCGGGATCGGCTTCATGATGGCGCCGCGCCATCACAGCGCGACCCGCCATGTCGCGGGCCCGCGGGTCGAGCTTGCCGTGCGGACGATCTTCAATCTTCTCGGTCCGCTGTCGAATCCGGCCTTCGTCAGCCGGCTCCTGGTCGGCGTGTTCGCGGCCGAGTGGGTGACGCCGCTGGCCGAGGTCCTGGGGCGGCTGGGATCCGAGCGCGCCTGGGTGGTGCACGGTGCGGGCGGGCTCGACGAGTTGACGTCGGTGGGCGAGACGACGGTCGTGGAATGGTCCGGCGGCGAACTGCGGCGCTTTGCCGTGACCGCCGCCGACGCCGGCCTCGCGGAGGGCACGCCGGACGAGTTGAAGGGCGGCAGCGGCGCCTACAACGCGGGCCGGCTCCGCGACCTTCTCGACGGCGCGCCCGGCACCTACCGCGACAGCGCCGTCATGACCGCCGCCGGCGCGCTGGTGGTCGCGGGCGCCGCCGACAGCCTGGCCGACGGCGCGGTTCTCGCCGCGCGCTCCATCGACCGCGGCAAGGCCCGCGCCGCGCTGGCCCGCATGGTCGAGATCTCCAACGAGGGAAGCGAGACGGACGGCGGTCCGGAACCCGGGGCCGAAGACCGATGAGCGACGTGCTGCAGGAAATCTGCTCGGTCAAGCGCCGCCATGTCGCCGAGTGCGTGCAAAACCGGCCGCTCCGCGCAGTGGCCGAGGATGCGGAGGCCGCCCCGCCTCCGCGCGGTTTCGCGGCCGCTCTCAGGCGCGCACGGACCGAAGGACGCTACGGCCTGATCGCGGAAATCAAGCGGGCGTCTCCCAGCAAGGGGCTGATTCGCGAGGATTTCGATCCGGTGCGCCTTGCCCGCGACTACGCGGCCGGCGGCGCGGCGTGCCTCTCGGTCCTCACCGACGCGCCCTATTTCAGCGGCGCCCTCGACCATCTGTCGGCGGCGCGGTCGGCGGTCGCCCTGCCGGTTCTGCGCAAGGACTTCATGCTCGATCCCTACCAGGTCTTCGAGGCCCGTGCGGCCGGGGCGGACTGCATCCTCCTGATTATGGCCGCGCTCGACGATGACAGCGCCCGCGCGCTTGCTGCAACGGCGCGGACGTTCGGGATGGATGTGCTGGTGGAGGTCCACGACGAGGAGGAGCTCGACCGTGCGCTCGCCATCGATGACGGACTGATCGGAATCAACAACAGAAACCTCAAGACCCTCGAGACCGACATCGCGACCACCCTTCGGCTCGCCCCCCTGGTCCCGCAGGACCGGCTGGTGGTCGGCGAGAGCGGCCTTTCGAGTCCCGACGATCTCGCGTCGATGGACGCGGTCGGCGTCACCAACTTCCTGATCGGCGAGGCGTTGATGCGTCAGGACGATGTCCGTGCGGCGACCGAGGCGTTGCTGCGCCGGCGGAAGGCGGCCTGACCGCATGGCGGGTTTCAGCCATCTCGACTCCAGCGGCCGGGCCGTCATGGTCGATGTGTCGGCCAAGGACGTCACCGAGCGAACGGCGACGGCGCGGGGTTCGGTCGCGATGGCGCCGGAAACCGCACGCAGGATCGCCGGCGGAGACGTCGCCAAGGGCGACGTGCTCACCGTCGCCCGGCTCGCCGGGATCATGGCGGCGAAGCGGACTGCCGAACTGGTGCCCCTCTGCCACCCCCTGGCGCTGACCGCGGTCGACGTCGATCTGACGTGCGACGAGGGGCGCGGCGCGGTCGATATCGAGGCCACCTGCCGACTTGCCGGCCGGACTGGCGTCGAGATGGAGGCGCTGACGGCGGTCAGTGTCGCGGCGCTGACGATCTACGACATGTGCAAGGCCGTCGATCGCGGGATGCGGATCGACAATGTCCGTCTCGTCCACAAGTCGGGCGGTCGGTCGGGCACATTCGAAGCCGCCTGATGCTCTCCGTCGCGGAAGCGCGCGCGCGCATCCTTGCCGGACTTCGCCCGATGCCCGCGGAACAGGTCGGGCTCGGCGCCGCGCTCGGGCGCGTGCTCGCGGAAGACATCGCGGCGCGGCGCAGCCAGCCGCCCCTCGCCGTCTCCGCGATGGACGGCTACGCAGTCCGCGCCGAGGATGTCCGCGCCCTCCCCGTCCGGCTCTCCGTGGTCGGCTATGCACCGGCGGGGCGCGCGTTCGACGGCGCGGTGGGGCCGGGCCAGGCGGTGCGCATCTTTACCGGCGCGCCGGTACCCGACGGCGCCGACACGATCGTGATCCAGGAAAACACCAGGGACGCGGGCGGCGAGTGCGTCGATGTGGTGGACGGAAACGCCGTCGAGGGGCGCTATGTCCGCCCCGCCGGCCTGGATTTCGCCGAAGGCGAGGTGCTGCTCGGGGCGGGCCGGATCCTGACCGCGCGGGACGTCGGGCTGGCAGCGGGAATGAACCTCCCCTGGCTGAAGGTCCGCCGCAAGCCGCGGGTCGCGATCCTCGCCACGGGAGACGAGATCGTCATGCCGGGCGAACCGATCGGCCGCGACCAGATCGTCAGTTCGAATGCGCTGGCGCTCGCCGGGTTCGTGACCGCGCTCGGCGGGGTCCCGGTCGATCTCGGGATCGCGCCCGATTCGGCGGAATCGCTGAAAACGATGGCCGCGGGCGCGCGCGGCGCCGATCTGATCCTGACCACCGGCGGCGCGTCGGTCGGCGACCACGATCTGGTGCAGAGCGTGCTCGGCGAGGCCGGGCTGGAGGTCGATTTCTGGCGTATCGCGATGCGGCCCGGAAAGCCGTTGATCTTCGGCCGGCTGAACGGCACGCCGCTTCTCGGGCTGCCCGGCAACCCGGTCTCCTCCCAGGTTTGCGCGATGATCTTCGTCCGGCCTGCGCTATGCGCCATGTTGGGCGCCGATGCTCCGCCGGTCGGCGGCGAGACCGCGCTGCTCGGCGCCGACCTCGGCGAGAATGACGAGCGCGAAGACTATCTGCGCGCGTCGCTTTCGGTGGACGGCGGCGGCGGGCCGGTCGCCACCCCGTTCGACGTCCAGGACAGCTCGATGTTCGCCAACATGGCCCGCGCCGACTGCCTGATCGTCCGCGAACCCTTCGCCCCTCCCCTCGCCAGGGGCGCGTCGGTGCGCATCCTGCGGCTCGAGGGCGGAACGGTGCGTATCTGAGAGATCAATCGGCGGCCGCATTTGGAGCGTTGACGGACGCCGGGAATATTACTAGAACATGTGGTTGTGTTTATGCTTCGTTCCCATATGTAGTGGCGACACAACCGGACGGTGACCCATGCTGACGCCCAAACAATACGAACTGCTGGCCTATATCGACACGTTTATCGTCCAGCACGGCGTGTCTCCCTCCTTCGACGAGATGAAGGACGCGCTCGACCTGAAGTCCAAATCGGGCATCCACCGCCTGATCCTGGCGCTGGAGGAGCGCGGCTTCATTCGCCGCCTGCCCCACCGCGCGCGCGCCCTCGAAGTGCTGCGCCGGCCGGAAGCGATGATCGAGGACGTTCCCCGGCCCAGCGGGGCGTTCGCGCCGCGCGTGATCGAGGGCGATTTCGCCGGCGGGCTCGGCGGTGCGAGCAGCCGCGACAACCAGACCCTGGTCGAAATGCCGCTGTACGGACGAATCGCCGCCGGCGCCCCCATCGAGGCCCTGCGCGACAACACCCGCAGCTTCGCAATGCCCCAGGCTCTCCTCGGTTCGGGCGAGCACTACGCTCTCGAGGTGGAGGGCGATTCGATGATCGACGCCGGCATTCACGACGGCGACGTCGCGGTCGTCCGGCGCAGCAAGACTGCGGAGAACGGCAATATCGTGGTCGCTCTCCTCGGCGGCGATGAGGTCACGCTCAAGCGGTTCCGGCGGCGCGGCGATTCGATTGCTCTCGAACCCGCCAACGCCAAGCACGAGACCCGGATCTTCGGACCCGACCAGGTGAAAGTTCAGGGCCGGCTTGTCGCCCTCTTCCGCCGGTACTGAGCCACCCACGGGCGTTCGCCGCGGAGTGCGCGAGCGCTCTGCATCCGCGGCCCGTCAGGGCCGAACCCGATGGCCACCGCACCTTCGCGGCGGCGCTCCCTCAGGTCGATGATCCGCCCGGGCGCCGGGCATTTCCTGCGCGATACCGGCACCGCGGCGACGATCATCTCCGCCGCATGGCAATCTTCCTGGAGGGCGGCGCGGTCGAAGGCGATGGCAACCGGACCGTCGCTGCGCCGGAGAATGCATCCGATCCCGTCGCAGGCGAGCATGGAGTCCGGAAGCGTCCGCCCGTCGGGCCACGCTGCAGGCGCCGCCTGCCCGGCGCTCCTGAGCCAGTATTCGCGGGTGAACCGTCTCGTCGCCGGTGCGATGGCGAGGCCGCCTTCGACGCGAACCGCGAAAGCGCCCGGATCGAGGCCGGCGAGAATGTCGGGCGGCCGTTCACGGATGCCGATCGCGGCGGCGGCGGCGAGGAAGGCCAGCCCCGGCAGCCGCAACCATCCGCGCCAGAGGCAGAGCCAGAGGCCGCCGGCAGCCGTAAGAGCGAGAAAGGCCGCAGGCATCGCCGGAACCAGACGCACCGCGGACGGCCACGCAGCCACGGTCTCGGCGATGGCGATGACGGCGGAGATCCCCCATCCCATGGGAACCAGCGCGAGCCCTTCCAGTCCGAACGGCATCAGCAAGAACGCGACGATGGCCTAGGGCATGATCCAGAGGCCGGTGGCCGGCACCGCGAGCAGGTTGGCGACGACGCCGAAGACGGCAAACCGGTTGAAGTGGTAGATCGCGAAAGGCCCGGTTCCGAGGCCCGCGATCAGCGTCGTCAACCCGATGCCGAGCGCATAAAGGGCGAGCCGCCGCGCGAAACCCGGCAAGGCGGCCACTGACGGCCTCGTAGAACGCGACCAGGGCGATCACGGCGGCGAACGACATCTGGAAACTCGCGCTCAACAGGCTTTCCGGTGCGATCAGCAGGACCGCGGCCGCTGCGACGGCGACCAGACGCATCGAGATGGCGGCCCGGTCCAGCATCACCGCCAGCAGGACCACCGAGAGCATCGTGAAGGCGCGCTGGGTCGGTATGGATGCGCCGGAAATCAGGAGGTAGACGAAGGCGCCGGCGAGGGCGCCGGCGGCGGCCCACTTCTTGATCGGATAGCGCAGCGCGACGGCCGGCACAGCGGCGAGTGCGGCGCGCAGGCCGCCGAAAAGGAGAACCACGACCAGAGAGAAATGGAGGCCCGAAATGGCCAGCAGGTGCGCCAGACCGGCATCGCGCATGGCGTCGAGAACGCGGTCGGGAATGGCGCCGCGTTCGCCGGTGGTCAACGCGGCGGCGACAGCGCCTTCCCGGCCGGGAAGCACGGCCGCGATCCTCTCGGTCATGCGCTGGCGCAGCCGGTTCACCGTGGCGCGCAGACCGGGCGGATCCCGCGACGGTGCGAACTCCGGGCGGGAGACGGCAAAGCCGACCGCCCCCAGTCCGCGGAAATAGGCGCGGCGGGCAAAATCGAAACCGCCGGGAATCACCGGCGGTTGCGGCGGCTGGAGGATCGCGCGGACGGTGACGCGGTCTCCCGCCGCGGGCGCGGGGCCGGCGGAACGGACGCTGATCCGCACCCGCCGCGGCGTTTTTTCGGCCGCGAGCCGGGGGATGCGCGGTTCGGAGATGGTGAGCCGCCAGGCGCCGTGCTTGCCGCGCGAGACCGTCTCGATGGTTCCCGTCACCGTCGTCGGCCCCAGCCGCCGTTCGAGCGCCGGCGCGGCAACCGCGAGCGTGCGGATCTGGGCGAGCGAAAAACCGGCCGCCAGGGCCGCAACGCCGATCAGCAGCGCGCCGCAGGTCCGGCGCCGGCCGGCGAGCGAAGCGGCGATCACCGCCCCGGACGCCGCGAGCGTCCAGGGCGCGGGTTCCCGCGGCAGCGAGAAATAGACCGCGATCCCGAGCCCGAAGGCGACCGGCAGCCACAGGATCCAGCGGTCGCGCTGGCCGGCAAGCGTCGTCAGCAGGCTGGATGCCAGGACGCGCCCGCCGCCCGCATTGCCAAACCCGGCGCTCATCGTGTAAGCGCTGCCCGGCGCAACGCCGCCCGCCCGCCCCCGGTGCGGGGGGATTCACCCGTGCAGGAGCCGCAATGACGGTCGTCACCCGTTTCGCCCCCTCGCCGACCGGATTCCTTCATATCGGCGGTGCGCGGACAGCCTTGTTCAACTGGCTCTATGCGCGCCGTCACGGCGGCCGTTTCCTGTTGCGGATCGAGGATACCGACAGACGCCGTTCCACCGACGAGGCGGTCGCCGGGATTCTGGACGGCCTCGCCTGGCTCGGGCTTGACTGGGACGGTGAGCCGGTGAGCCAGTACGCGCGCCTCCCGCATCATGTCGACGCCGCCCGCCGCCTGCTCGACGAGGGCAAGGCCTATCGCTGTTATGCCACACCCGAGGAGCTTGCAGAAATGCGCGAGCGGGCGAAGGCGGAGGGGCGGACGACGCTGTACGACGGAAGATGGCGCGACCGCGATCCGGGCGAGGCCCCTCCCGGTGTGCAACCGGTGATCCGGTTCAGGGCCCCGCGCGAGGGCGAGACCGTCATCGAAGATGCCGTGCAGGGGAGCGTCCGCCTCGCCAACGCCCAGCTCGACGACATGGTGCTGCTGAGGAGCGACGGCACGCCCACCTACATGCTCGCCGTCGTGGTGGACGACCGCGACATGGGGATCACCCATGCGATCCGCGGCGACGACCATCTGACCAACGCGTTCCGCCAGACCCAGCTGTTCCGCGCGTTCGGCTGGACGCCGCCGGTCTACGCACACATCCCGCTGATCCACGGATCCGACGGCGCCAAGCTGTCGAAACGCCACGGCGCGCTGGCGGTCGATGCCTACCGCGATCTCGGCGTCCTCCCCGACGCGCTGTTCAACGGCCTCCTGCGGCTGGGCTGGAGCCATGGGGACGACGAGATCATCGGCCGCGATCAGGCGGTCGCATGGTTCAATCTCGACCGGGTTGGACGCGGCGCAGCGCGTTTCGATCTCGACCGGCTGATGAATCTCAACGCGCACTATCTGCGGGAAACCCCGGTCGACGCCCTAGTCGAAATGGTCCGTCCGCATGTCGAGAAGACGCTGGGCGCGGCGGTCGACGCAGACCGGCTGGACCGGCTGGTGCGCGCCATGCCGGGCCTGAAGCCGCGCGCCAACAGCCTCGTCGAACTGGCTGAAAATGCTGCCTTTTACCTCGCCGAACGGCCGATCCCGATCGACCGACGGGCGAGAAAGCTGCTTGGCGGGAACGCCCGGCAGATACTCCAAGCCTTGCTGCCCGCTCTCGAAGCGGTTGCGTCGTGGGAGGAGGACGAGATCGAGCCGGCGGTCCGGGAGTTCGCGAAACACCGGGGCATCAAGCTCGGCGCCGTCGCACAACCCCTGCGTGCCTGCTTGACCGGCCGAGCCGCCTCGCCCGGGATATTCGAGGTCGCCGCGGTGCTCGGCCGGACCGAGGCGCTCGGCCGCATCGAGGATGCGCTCTCCCCCGACGCGCCGACGACCAATTTGAACTGAAGGCGCTGAATATCTAGAGTCCGCTGCCGGCGTGCGGCCGGAGAGTCTCGCCAAGGGGGAACGATGGACATCAGCAACGACGCGGCCGGCGGGGGTGCCCCGCCGGGAGACAGCATCACGATCATCGACAATGCCTCCGGCGACCGCCTGACGTTTCCCGTCCTGCACGGGACCTGCGGACCGAAGGTCATCGATGTCCGCAAGCTCTACGCCGCAACCGACATGTTCACCTACGACCCGGGTTTCACCGCCACCGGCAGTTGCGAATCCCGGATCACCTATATCGACGGCGAGGCCGGCGTCCTCCTGCATCGCGGCTATCCCATCGAGGAACTCGCCGCCAACAGCGACTTCATGGAGGTCTGTTACCTGTTGCTCTACGGCGAGCTGCCGACCGCCGACCAGAAGGACGCCTTCGTCCACTCCATCACCCATCACACGATGGTGCACGAGCAGCTTCACAAGTTCATCGACGGCTTCCGCCGCGACGCGCACCCAATGGCGATCATGTGCGGCGTCGTCGGCGCCCTCTCCGCCTTCTATCACGACAGCACCGATATCTCCGATCCCCATCAGCGCATGGTCGCGTCGTACCGGATGATCGCCAAAATGCCGACCATCGCGGCATGGGCGTTCAAATATTCCCTCGGCCAGCCCTTCATCTACCCGCGCAACGATCTCAACTACGCCGAGAACCTGGCCCACATGATGTTTGCGACACCGTGCGAGGACTACGAGGTCAGCCCGGTCGTCGCCCGGGCGGTCGACCGGATCCTGATCCTGCACGCCGACCACGAGCAGAACGCCTCGACATCGACGGTCCGGCTGGCCGGCTCGAGCGGCGCCAATCCGTTCGCCTGCATCGCCGCCGGTATCGCCAGCCTGTGGGGCCCCGCGCACGGCGGCGCCAACGAGGCGGTGCTCAACATGCTCAACGAAATTGGCAGCACCAACCGGATCGCCGAATTCGTCGACAAGGCCAAGGATCCCGACGACCCCTTCCGCCTGATGGGGTTCGGGCATCGGGTCTACAAGAACTTCGACCCGCGCGCGCTCCTGATGCGGGAGTCGTGCCACGAGGTGCTCAACGAACTCGGGATCGAAGACGAACCGCTGCTCGAGCTGGCGATGGAGCTCGAACGCATTGCGCTGGAGGACGACTACTTCCTCGAGCGCCGCCTATACCCCAATGTCGATTTCTATTCCGGCATTATCTTCAAGGCGATCGGCATACCGGTGAGCATGTTCACGGCGCTGTTCGCGGTCGCCCGCACGGTCGGCTGGGTCGCGCAGTGGAACGAGATGGTCGAGGATCCGAACCAGAAGATCGGCCGGCCGCGCCAACTCTATACCGGCCCGGAGAAACGCGCCTTCGTGCCGGTCGGCGAGCGCGCCTGAAGGCCGTCCGGCCTCACGACCGCTGGATCAACTCGATCCGGTATCCGTCCGGGTCCTCGATGAAAGCCATGTGGGTCTGGCTGCCGCCGAATTTCATCGGCCCCGGCGGCCGCGGAATCCTGACGCCCTCCTCCTGCAGCGCCGCGCAGGTGGCATAGACATCGGGAACCGCAACGGCGAGATGGCCGAAGGCGGAGCCGAGGTCGTAACTGTCTTCCTGATCCCAGTTGTGGGTGAGTTCGATCACCGTATTGCCGGCCTCTTCGCCGTAGCCGACGAAGGCGAGCGTGAAACGGCCGTCGGGAAACTCGCGGCGGCGCAGAAGCGCCATCCCGAGATGTCGGGTGTAGAAATCGAGCGACTTCTCCAGATCCTTTACCCGGATCATGGTGTGGAGGAAGCGGTAACCCGACTTGTCCGCAGCATCGCTCATGTGACGGCTCCCGTGCTGGCGCGCGCGCCGGAGCGGCGTCGCGCAATGTCGAGTATCGTCTCGGCCGCCCGGGCGCTCGGGCTCGCCCCCCCGGGGCGCAGCGCGGCGAGAACGCTGTCGACCGCCGCGCGCTGCTCCCGGCGTGCGCTCTCGTCGCACAGGAGGTCCAGGGCCGCACGGGCGAGAGTCTCGCCGGTGCAGTCGTCCTGAAGGAATTCAGGGATCGCCGGCCGGTCGAGGACGATATTCGCCATCGTAACATAGCGGACGCGGAGCATGCGACGCAGGATCCGCCACGTTATCGGGTTGACCTTGTAGGCGATAACCGTCGGCGTGGCGGTCAGGGCGAGTTCGAGCGCGACCGTGCCGGATGCGGCGATCGCCACATCGCAAGCCGCCATCGCTGCGTGGCGCTCCTTTCTGTCGGCGGTCACGGCAACCGGTATCGGCAATCCGGCGGCGGCGGCGCGGATCGCATCGGCATGCGCCGCAACCGCCGGAATCACCGCCCGGGCAGCGGGTTGGACGGAAGCGATGCGCCGGACGGCGTCGCAGAAGACCGGCATCAAGCGCGAGACCTCGCCGCCGCGGCTGCCCGGCAGGAGGCCGACGACCGGACCGGCGGCGATCCCGTGCCGGGCGCGAAAGCGGGCGCCGGCGTCGGGCGCAATTTCGGCCTCGAGCGCGGGATGTCCGACGAAGGTGCAGTCGAGCCCCTCGGCCTCGAAATAGGGCGGCTCGAAGGGAAACAGGGCGAGGACATGGTCGATCCGCCGGGCGAGCTTGCGCGCCCGGCCCGGGCGCCACGCCCAGACCGTCGGCGCGACATAGTGCACCAGCGGGACGGCGGCGCCCTCGAGGCGCCGCCAGACGCCCGCCGCGAAACCCGGCGAATCGATCGTCACCACCGCGTCGGGCGACAGTCGGCGGACCGCCCGGGCGCTCTCGGACATTCGCCGCATGATGCCGGCGGCCCGGGGGAGCACCTCCATCAGGCCCATGACCGACAGTTCCTCGATCGGAAACAGGCTTTCCAGGCCCTGGTCCGCCATCGCCCCACCGCCCACACCGGCGACACGCACCTCGCCCCCGGTTGCCTCCCTGAGCGCTGCGATGAGCCGGCCGCCGATCTCGTCGCCCGAGGGCTCGCCGGCGATAAGGAAGATCAGCGGCGTGCGGTCCGGCTGCACGGCGTCCGCCTGCCCGTCATTCCGGAGCGCTGACGCCGATCACGAACAGGCCGGCGGTGTCGGCGGCGCGGACCACCGCCTCCGAATCGACGATGAGGGTTCGCCCGGCCTCGACGGCGATGCCGGCCAGACCCGCCTGAACCGCGTTGGCGACGGTGCGGGGGCCGATGGTCGGCAGGTCGATGCGTCTGTCCTGCCCCGGCTTGCATGCCTTGACCAGCACGCCGCCCTCGCCGGTGGACAGCAGCGGTCCGCAGCGTTCGATCAGCGCGTCCGTTCCCTCCGCGGCCTCCACCCCGATAATGCGGCCCTGCTGGACGATGACGCCCTGGCCGATGTCGAGCGCGCCGAGCGCGCAGGCCGCCTCCAGGCCGCGCGCGATGTCCGCGTTCTCGGCTGCGTTCGGGGCGCGGGCCGTATAGAGGCGCGCCTCGGACGCCAGCGAAGCGGCGACGGCTTCCGCGGCGACGACGCGAAAACCCTCCGCTTCCAATGCCTTGGCAAGCAGGCCGAGGATCGCGCCGTCGCGGAAATAGGAGTCCCCTGCTTGCCGGAGAAGGCGCGCCGTCCAGGCATCGGGGCGGAGCGAGGCCAGCGGCGGCCGGTCGACCCCGCCCGCCAGCACGATGTCCCTGACGTTGGCCGCCCTGAGGAGCCGGATCCCCTCCCCGATCTGGTCGAGGCGGATCCATGCATCGGGCGGCCGGGAAAACGCGGCCGGGTCAGCCTGTCCCTCGAGACCGAGGACGAACGGATCGCACCCGGCGCTCCGGCACGCCGCGATCACCCTCTCGGGCATCTCGCCGTTGCCGGCGATGACTCCGACGCTACGGGGCATCCGGCGGCTTCGGCTGGCAAAGCGGGCGCTCTGCATCCGCACCGACAAACGTGACGACGTCCATCACCGCGCGGTTGTCGGCATACGCCCGGGCGACCTGTTCGAGACGCTCCGACAGGGTGCCTTGGTCTGCGAACAGGATCCGGTAAGCCTTTCGAAGGGCGTGAATATCGGTGCGCGAGAAATCGCGCCGCTGAAGGCCGACGATGTTGAGGCCGGCGAGCCGCGCGCGCTCGCCGACCGCCGAGGCGTACGGGATGACGTCGCGGTCGATCATCGACCCGCCGCCGATGATCACGTGCGCGCCGATGCGGCAATACTGATGGATTCCCACGAAGCCGCCGATGATCGCGAAATCGCCGATCGTCACATGGCCGCCGAGAGTCGCGTTGTTGGCGAACACGACATTGTTTCCGACCGTGCAATCGTGCGCGATATGGGTGCCGATCATGAACAGCCCGTTGTCTCCGATCCGCGTCGTCATGCCGCCGACCTCGGTGCCGGGGTTCATCGTCGCGTGTTCCCGGATGATGTTGTTGGCGCCGATCTGGAGCGTCGACGGTTCGCCCCTGTACCGGAGGTGCTGCGGCGGCATGCCGATGGAGGCGAACGGATAGATCGATGTGCCCGGACCCACGGTGGTTCGCCCGGCGACGACCGCGTGGGAGATCACGCGGACCCGGTCGCCGAGAACGACCTCCGGCCCCACGGTGCAATAGGGGCCGACAACGACGTCCTCCCCCAGCTCGGCTCCCCTCTCGACGATCGCCGTGGGGTGAATGTCGGGCATGGGCGTTACCGGTCCCGGATCATCGCGGCGTATCTGGCTTCGGCAACCACCGTGCCGTCGACCACGGCCTTGCCCGAGAACTTCCAGACGCTGCCCCGCCTGTGCTGCTTCTCGACCTTGACCAAAACCGCATCGCCGGGGACCACGGGTTTGCGGAAACGGGCGCCTTCGATGGACAGGAAATAGACCAGCTTGCCCTCGGCGTCGGGCCCCAGCGTGTGCGCGACCAGCACCGCCGCCGTCTGCGCCATCGCCTCGATCAGAAGGACGCCGGGCATGACCTTTTCCCGCTCGAAATGGCCGAGAAAATGGGCCTCGTTCACCGAGACGTTCTTCAGTCCGGTGGCGCGCACGTCCGGAACCGCCTCGATAATCCGGTCGATCATCAGAAACGGATACCGGTGCGGGATCATTTCCATGATCCGTTCCACCCCGATATCCACGGTTGCGTCCTCGGTTCCTGCTGTATCCATGCCGGTGGTTATTCTCGTTTCGATAGCTTCCTTAACGTGGCGATGCTGCGATAGACCTGCCTGATGGGACGCGCAGGCGTTCCCGCGACGGTTTCCCCATCCGCGACATCGCGCAGGACTAACGCTTGCGCCGCGACGCGCGCACCCGCGCCGACTTTGAGATGTTCGGTGACGCCGCCCTGGCCCGCAACGACGGCGAAATCTCCGAGCGTTGAGCTTCCGGCGATGCCAACCTGAGCAACGATGATACAGCCGCGCCCGACAACGACATTGTGCGCAATCTGCACAAGGTTATCAATCCTCGATCCCGCGCCGATGACGGTGTCGGGCCCCGCACCGCGGTCGATCGCGGTATTGGCGCCGATCTCGACATCGTCCTCGATCAGGACGCGCCCGATCTGCGGAATGGTCACGTGGGCGTTGGTTTCCGGGTCGGTGACGAAGCCGAATCCTTCCTCTCCGATGCGCACGCCGGCGGAGAGGCGCACCCGCGAGCCGACGATGCAGTGACCGAGGCTGCATCCGGGCCCGATGCGGACATCGTCGCCGACAACGACGCCCCTGCCGATCACCGTGTGGGAGCCGATATGGCAGCGCGCGCCGATAGCGGCACCGGCCTCGATGACGGCGAGCGGGTCGATCCGGCAATCCGCTCCGATCCCGGCGGCCGGATCGATCGCCGCGGTCGGCGCAATTCCGGGCTCGACCGGCGGCAGCGGATAGAACGCCCGGGCAACCCGGGCGTAGGCGAGGTAGGGCGTGTCGGTGACCAGCAGCGCCATGCCGTCCGGCGCCTTCGCGGCGTCCGAGCCGCGGATCAGGCAGGCGCCGGCGGCGCTCGCGGCAAGGCTGTCGGCGTAGCGCCGGTTTCCGAAAAAGCTGATGTCGCGGGAGCCGGCGGTGTGGAGGGGTCCGACATCGAGCACCTCGCGTTCGGGATCGGCGTCGGCGCCGAGGGCAGCGCCCGCGATCCCGGCCAGTGCGCCGAGTGAAAACGGACCGGCGCGGTCGAAAAAGCGAGGATCCGCCATGCTCAGTTTTTCTTTGTCGACGCCCCGCCTTCCGGCGACTCCGACAGTTCAAGCTCGACCGTCGGCAGGCTCTTGTCCACCCGGCTCAGCACGTCCTTCGTGATATCGAGCTTGGAGTCCGCGAGCAGCAGGATGGACTTGGGCAGGACGATATCCAGCTTGCGTTCCTCGGCGACCTTCGCCGTGGCGATCACCATGGACCGGTGCACGGCGCGCATTGCCGCGCTATAGGCGTTGTCGAGCATCCGCTTGCGTTTCTGGAAGGCGACCTGGGCGTCGCGCGCCATCTGCTCGTAGTCGCTGCGCTTCTTGGCGAAGGCCTGGGTCGACAGGACCGTCCGTTGGCGCTGGAGCTCGCGGCTGGCGCTGCGCAGTTCCGCCTCGCGTTCGCGCACGGAGGCCTGATAGTCCTGCCGGAGCTTCTCGATCTGCGGGCGCACGCCCCTCGCGGCTTTCGAGCCGTTCATCACCGCCTGGACGTCGACGAAACCGATGGACGGCGCCGCCCCCTGGGCATCGGCGGTCGACGCCGCGCCGGCGAGAATCAGCCCGGCCAGAACCGGAATGGCGCTGCGCAGCACTGCAGTGAGCCCCATCACGGTCAGAACCCCGTTCCGATGCTGAAACGGATAACCTGGGTCTTGTCGTAGTCCTCCTTGCTGATCGGCCAGGCGAAATCGATGTTCATCGGCCCGACCGGGGTCGCCCAGCCCATCCCGAACCCGATCGACGACCGCAGGCTCGACGCATCCGCGATCGTTCCCTCGTCTTCGTCGGTGCTGCCGATGCTCCCATAGTCGAGGAACGCGCGGCCGCGCAGCCCCGATTCGCTGGGCAGCCCGAGCGGGAAATTGACGCCGAACGAACCGGAGTAGTACCAGGTCCCGCCGATCGCATCGTCGGTTTCAGTATCCCGCGGGCTGGCGCCGGCCACGTCGAAGCCGCGCAGATTCGCACCGCCGAGGAAGAAGCGGTCGAGAATCCGGATGTTGTCGCCCATCCCCAGGGTGTAGCCCGCCCTGAGCGTGGCGACCCCCGTCATGCTGTCCGTCCACGGGAAATACATGCTGCCCCTGGCCTGGGTCTTGAGGAAGCGCACGTCCCCGCCGAGCCCGGCGAGTTCGTGGTCCATGCTGGCGATCAGGCCTTCGCGTGGCGAAAACCGGCTGTCTCTCGTGTCGTAGACGATGGTGTGGCCGAGCGTAGAGATGATCGCCTTCCCTTCCTGTTGCCTAATCGATTCTGCCGCGTTGGTGGGAATGTCCGTGATCTCGTCCTGGCGCAGGTTGTATCTCCAGCGCTGGCCGAGATCCTCCCCGATCGCGTAGCCGGCGCGCAGCGCGAAGCCGGTCGTCTCCTGGTCGTACGAGCTTTCGGTCTGGTGGTCCCGCGCCGTGCTGAACACATCGAATCCCGCCACCAGCTTGCGGTCGAGAAAATACGGTTCCGTGAAGCTCAGTTCGAGTTCCTGTTCGCGTTCGGCAAACAGCACGCGGACCCGCGCGTTCTGCCCCCTGCCCAAGAGGTTGCGCTCGCCCAGGGTGATGTCGGCGACCGGACCGACCGTGCTCGAATAACCGGCGCCGAAGCCGATCTCGCCGGTAGACCGCTCGCGGACGGTCACCTCGATGACCGTCTGGTCGGGATTGGAGCCGGCAACGTTTTTGATATCGACCGCCTCGAAGAAACCGAGATTGACGAGGTTGCGCCGCGCCTGACGGATGAGGTCGGAGTTGAACGCATCTCCCTCGACGAGGCGAAACTCGCGCCGGATCACCCGGTCTTCGGTGCGCACGTTGCCGCGGATATCGATCCGCTCGACAAAGACGCGCGGACCCTCGTCGATCAGGAACACGACCCCGATGCGGCGCCGTTCCGCATCGCGCCGCAGCTCCGGCTTGACATCGACGAAGGCGTAGCCGGCGCGGCCGACGGCGTCGGTCAGGATGCCGACGGCCTTGTCGACGTCCCCGGCGCTGTACAGGTCGCCGTCCGCGATGCCGATTTCCTGCTTCAGCGAATCGAGATCGAGATCCCGCAGGTTGGATACGAGCTCGATCTCGTCGAATCTGTACCGCTCGCCCTCGTCCAGGGTGAAGGTCACGAAAAACGCTTCCCGGTCGGGCGTGAGTTCGGCGATGGCCGAGACGACGCGGAAATCGGCGTAGCCGACATCCAGATACCTGCGGCGCAGCAGTTCCTGGTCGAAGGTCAGGCGGTCGGGGTCGTACAGGTCGCCGCCGGAGAAGAAGCTGAAAAAGCCCGACTCCTTGGTCTGGACGACATCCCGCAACTCTCCGTCCGAGAAGCGCGTGTTGCCGATGAAGGTCACCCGGCGGACCCCGGTGGGGCTTCCCTCGCGGATTTCGAAGACCAGATCGACCCGGTTCTGCGGCAACTGGATGACCTTGGGCACCACGCGGACCGCGAAACGCCCGGTGCTGCGGTAGATGTCGATGATGCGGAACAGGTCCTTCTGGACCTTCGAGCGCGTGTAGACGACGCGCGGCCTGAGCCCGATCTCGTCGCGCAGGATGCCGTCGTCGATTCGCAGGTTACCCTCGAACGCGATGCGGTTGATGATCGGGTTCTCGACCACGCGGACGACGATGTCGTCACCCTCGCGGCGCAGCGCAACGTCGGCGAACAGGCCGGTCTCGAACAGGCGCTTGAGCGACTGGTTGAGATCGTCGTCACTGACCGCCGCCCCCGGTTTGAAGGTCAGGTAGGAGCGCACGGTTTCCTGTTCGACCCGCTGGGTCCCCTCGACCCGTATCCGATCCACGGGATCGCCTGCATTTTGCGCCCGCACGCCGTTCGCCGCGACCAGAGCTACTAGAAGCGCCGCGACCGTTGTTGCCAACGCACCGGTCCGTCCAAATCCGCAAGCCACGTGCCGCCCCAACCAAGTTTCAGGTGACAAGGTTCACAATAAAGTCGATGACCCGAAACTGCATCAGATCATTCCAAGTCACGAATACCATAAGCCCCAATACCATGGCGATTCCCACGCGGTAGCCGTATTCCAGCGCCCGCTCCCCGAGCGGGCGGCCGGCGACGGCCTCGATCGCGTAGAACATCAGGTGCCCGCCATCCAGCATGGGAATCGGAAACAGGTTGATGAGCCCGAGATTGATCGACAGGGCGGCGACGAAGACCACCATGCTGACCAGCCCCGCCTGCCACACATCGCCCGAGACCTTGGCGATCCTGAGAGGGCCGCCGAGTTCGCTGGTATCCCGCGTTCCGGACAGCATCTGTCCGATCGCCGTGAAGATGTCGCCGATCATCCGGTATGTCTCGCCGACCCCCCGGAGAATCGCCGTACCGGGATCGTGGCGGACGATCTCCACCGTGCCGCCGCTGCGCGAGACGCCGAGGCGGCCAATCCGGTGGCTCATGCCCGAGGCGTCGGTGTGCTGCACCGCATCGGGAACCGCAACGAGCGTTACCGGCGCTCCGCCGCGTTCGACCACGATCTCCAGGCGGGCGCCGGGCGACATGCGGACGATGCGCACGACCTGTTCGAAGCGTTCGATCTCGGTGCCGTCGATGCGGCGGATCACGTCGCCCGGCCGGAAGCCGGCGCGTTCGGCCGCGCTCTCCTCCATGACGCCGGTGATGCCGGGCGGCGTCGACGGCTCGCCCACCAGCGCGAAGATCCCGGCGAGGAGGACCACCGCGAACAGGAAATTGGCCAGCGGACCCGCGAAGACGATCGCGGCGCGGCGCCACAACGGCTTGGTGTGGAAGGCGACCCGCTCGTCTTCGGGGTCGGCCGGCGGGCCGTCGCGGTCCCGCGGCGGGGACAGCATCTCCCCGAACATCTTCACGTAGCCGCCTACCGGCAGCCAGCCCAGCTTCCAGCGCGTCCCCCGCGCATCCGTCCAACCGTAGATCTCGCTTCCGAAGCCGACCGAAAACACCTCGACCCGGACGCCGCACCAGCGCGCAACCAGGTAGTGCCCCATCTCGTGCACGAACACCAGGACGGTGATCGCGACCAGGAAGGGGATCACGTATTCGAGTGCGAAATCGAATAACAGGAGGAGGTATTCCATGACCTTCGGTTGCCGGCTCGACGGGGCTCGTTCAGTGCGCCGTTTCGACGGCCATCAGGGAACGGGCGCGGGCGCGGGCTTCGAGGTCCGCCGCGTGCACCGCATCAAGGGTTCCCGCGTCCTCTCCGGCGCAGGCATCGAGCACCGCCTCCACGGTGCGCGCGATGTCGAGGAAGCCGATGCGGTGGTCGAGGAACTGCGCCACCGCCTCCTCGTTGGCCGCGTTGAGCACGGTCGGGGCCGTCCCGCCCGCCGACAGCGCATCGCGGGCCAGACGCAGCGCCGGGAACCGTTCGCTGTCGGGCGGCTCGAAGTCGAGCCTGGCGACCGCGCCGAGGTCGAGGCGTTCGCACGGCGTCTCCATGCGCTCCGGCCAGGCGAGGACGTAGGAGATCGGGATGCGCATGTCCGGCGCGCCGAGTTGGGCCAGCACCGATCCGTCGCAATAGGCGACCATCGAGTGAATGATGGACTGCGGATGGACGACGATGTCGATCCGCTCGCCGGGCAGACGGAAAAGGTGATGCGCTTCGATCAGCTCGAGCCCCTTGTTCATCATGGTCGCCGAATCGACCGAGATCTTGGCGCCCATGTCCCAGTTGGGATGGGCCACCGCCTCGCTCGGCGTGGCGCGCGCGATAGCCTCCATCGACGCCGTGCGGAACGGCCCTCCCGACGCGGTGAGAACGATCTTTTCGATGGTTTCCGGCGCCCGCGCGGCAAACACCTGGAAAATCGCGTTGTGTTCGGAATCCACCGGGAGCAGCGTTGCGCCGCTCGCCTCGACCTCGCGCATGAACAGCGAACCGGCGCAGACCAGGCACTCCTTGTTGGCGAGCCCGACGATGGCGCCGCGCCGGACGGCGGCGAGCGTGGGCGCCAGCCCCGCCGCACCGACGACGCCCGCCATCACCCACTCCGCCTCGCGGTCCGCCGCCTCGACCAGGGCTTCCGGGCCCGCGGCGCACGCGATCCCCGAGCCGCTCAGCGCGTCGGCCAGCGCGCGGTAGTGCGCGGGGTCGGCGATTGCGGCGAACCCCGCGCGCAGCCGCCGCGCCTGTTCGGCGAGGAGTTCGGCGTTGGTGTTGGCGGTCAGCGCCGCGACCGCGAACCTTTCCGGTTCGCGCTCGATCAGGTCGATCGTGCTGCGTCCGATCGATCCGGTGGAGCCGAGGATGGTCACCGTGCGCGGTTCCAGAGAAGCTACCATGCGAGAACTCCCCGGTTGTTGATCAGGATCAGGGCGGCGAGTGCCGGCGCGGCGATCAACAGCCCGTCGAGCCGGTCGAGCACGCCGCCGTGGCCGGGAATCAGATTGCTCGCGTCCTTCGCCCCGAAACGGCGTTTGACGGCGGAGATCCCGAGATCGCCGGCCTGGGCCGCCACCGCCGCGCAGGCGCCGAGGAGCGCCAGCAGCCAGGGGGTCTTCGCGCCCGCCCAGACGGCGAAGGCGAGCCCCCAGAGCGCCGCCCCGGTCATCCCCCCGGCCAGACCGGACCAGGTCTTGCCGGGGCTGATCCGCGGTGCCAGCCGCGCTCCGCCGACCAGCCGCCCGGTTGCGTAGGCGGCGATGTCGGTTGCCCACACCGCGCCGACCAGCCACAAGGCGATCTCGAAGCCGTCGGCGGGCGCGGTGCGGAGCCATATCAGCGATGCCGCGGGAACGCCGATAACCAGCGGAGCGGCGGCCAGCCACGCCGGGCGGCTGCGCCCTGCACGCGCCGCGGCGGCGTAGGCGGCGGCGGCTCCCGCCAGCAGCGCGATCCCCGCCACATCGAACCGCCCGCCCCATGCCGCGGCGCCGGCAACGACGAGGCTCGCAACAGCCGCCCAGCCGCTCGGCCCGAAGCGGCGGCCGCCGCACAGCCGCTCCCATTCCCAGGCCATCGCGACCGCGGCGAGGGTCAGCAACGCCTCGAAAAGGGGAGAACCGACATAAAGGGCGAACAGGGCGGCCGGAGCCAGTACCAGCGCGGAAAGGGTCCGCCTTGCGAGTTCCGAGGCTCCGGCGCTAGCCGGCACGGGTCGCCCCGAACCGCCGCTCGCGGCGGTGAAATTCGCGGACGGCGACGACGAAGTCCTCGCGCGAGAAATCGGGCCAGAGCGTGTCGAGGAAAACCAGTTCGGCGTAGGCGCACTGCCAGAGCAGAAAATTGCTGATCCTGAGTTCCCCGCTGGTGCGGATAACGAGATCGGGATCCGGGATGCTGGCGGTGAACAACTCGCCGGTCAGCGCCCCCTCGTCGATCGCATCCGGATCGATCGCGCCCGCCACGGCCTGCCGCGCGAGCCGGCGGGCGGCGCGGGCGATTTCCTGCCTGCCGCTGTAGCTCAGCGCGATGGTCAGGATGAGGCGCGCGTTGCGGCGGGTCCGCTCCTCCGCCATCCCGAGCAGCGCGACGATATCGTCGGCGAGGCGGCTCCGGTCGCCGATGAACAGGATCTTGACTCCCTGGCGGTCCAGCGCCTCCACCTCGCTACGGAGATAGCGGCGCAGAAGCTCCATGAGTTCGTCGATCTCGTGCTGCGGGCGGTTCCAGTTCTCGTACGAGAACCCGTAGAGCGTCAAGTAGGAGATGCCGAGATCGGCCGCGCTCTTGACCGCCCGGGTGACCGCTTCCGCACCCTCGCGATGGCCGGCGGCGCGCTCAAGGTTGCGGGCCTGGGCCCATCGGCCGTTGCCGTCCATGATGACCGCAACATGGGTCGGCGGGGGCTCGTCGAGATATGCGAGGACAGGCTCCACGGTGTTCAGACCTGCATGAAATCCGCTTCCTTGGCCGCCAACACCTCGTCGATCGCGGAAATCGTCGTATCGGTGAGCTGCTGTATCTCGGCCGACCAGGCGCGTTGCTCGTCCTGCGAGATCTCGCCCCCCTTTTCCATCCGTCTGAACTTGTCGATGCCGTCGCGCCGCACATTGCGGACCGCAACGCGCGCCTGTTCCGCGTACTTGTTCGCCACCTTGAGGAGTTCGCCGCGGCGTTCCTCGGTGAGCTGGGGAATCGGCACCCTGACGAGGCTGCCCTCGGTCTGCGGGTTGAGACCGAGGCCCGAATCGCGGATTGCCCGTTCGACCGCGCCGACCTGGCTCTGGTCCCAGACCTGCACGGTGAGCATGCGCGGGTCGGGAACGCCGATCGTGCCGACCTGGTTGATCGGCATCCTGTTGCCGTAGGCCTCCACGGTCAGCGGTTCGAGCAGCGCCGCCGAGGCGCGGCCGGTTCTGAGCCCGGCGAATTCGCGCCGCAGCGCATCGATGGCGCCGTCCATGCGCCGCTTGATGTCGGCCAGTTCTGCGTCCGTCACGGTCTAGCTCCCCTCGGCGATCAGGGTATAGGCGCCGTTGCCGGCCACGATATCGGCCAGGGCCCCCGAAGTCTGAAGCGAAAAGACCAGAATTGGTATCTTGTTTTCGCGCGCGAGGGAAACCGCGGACGCGTCCATGACCCGGAGATCGCGCGACAGCACGTCGAGATAGCTCAACCTGTCGTAACGCACCGCGTCCGGCTGCAGCTTGGGATCGGCGGAATAGACGCCGTCCACATGCGTGCCCTTGAACAGCGCATCGCAGCCCATCTCGCTCGCCCTCAGCGCGGCCGCGGTGTCGGTGGTGAAGAACGGGTTGCCGGTGCCCGCCGCGAAGATCACCACCCGGCCCTTCTCCATATGCCGCATGGCGCGCCGCCGGATATAGGGCTCGCACACCGACTCCATGCGGATTGCCGAAAGCACCCGGGTGACGACGCCCTGGCGTTCGAGCACCCCCTGCAGGGCGAGGGCGTTCATCACCGTCGCCAGCATGCCGATATAGTCGGCCGTCGCCTGCTCCATCCCCTGCTGCGCGCCGGAGACGCCGCGGAAGATGTTGCCGCCGCCGATGACGACGCAGAGTTCGACGCCGATCCGCGCGACCGAACCGATTTCCTGCGCGATCCGCTCCACCGTGACCGGATCCAGCCCGTACTGCCCGGGGCCCATCAATGCCTCGCCCGACAGCTTGAGCAGTATGCGCTTGTAGGTCACGTTGCGGGCGGTCCCTCGTGGTGCGCCGTTCGCCGGGCGGGCGGCCCCCTCACCTCAGCCGCCGGCCGTCGCCGCCACCTCGGCGGCGAAATCCTCTTCCTTCCTCTCGATTCCCTCGCCGAGCGCGAAACGCCGGAAACCGGCGACCGAAACCGGCGCGCCGATCTCCTTGGCGACGGCTTCGACGGCCGCCGAGACCTTCGATTCGCCGTCGATGACATAGGTTTGTTCGAGGAGAACCGACTCCTCGTAGAATTTTCTGAGCCGTCCTTCCACCATCTTCTCGACGATGTTCTCCGGCCGGCCGCTGGCCCGCGCCTGCTCGGTCAGCACCGCACGCTCGCGGTCGAGCGCGCCGCGGTCGATATCGCCGACCGCGGTCCACTGGGGGACCGCGGCTGCCACATGCATCGCGAGTTGACGCGCAAACCCGTCGAGCCGCTCCGGTGCGCTGTCGGACTCGACCCCGACCAGCACGCCGATCCGGCCCAGCCCGGGGACGACGCTGTTGTGCACGTAGCTGCCGATCGCGCCGCGCTCCACGGAGAGCCGTTCGACGCGCCTGAGCGACATGTTCTCGCCGATCCTGGCGATCAGTTCGGTGAGTTCCGAGGATACGGTCCCGCCGCCCATCTCGACCTCGCCCAGCGCTTCGACGCCGCCCGTCGTCTCGAGCGCGGCGGCCGCGACATCGCGTACGAACGACTGGAATTCGCCGTTGCGGCCGACGAAATCCGTCTCCGCGTTGACCTCGACCAGCGCACCCCTGGCGCCGTCCACCGCAACGGCGACGAGGCCTTCGGCGGCAATCCGCCCGGCCTTCTTTGCGGCGGCGGCGAGGCCGTTCTTGCGCAGCCAGTCGACGGCGTCGTCGATCTCGCCGCCCGTTTCGGTCAGCGCCTTCTTGCAGTCCATCATCCCGGCCCCGGTCTTGTCGCGAAGCGCCTTGACCAGAGCCGCCGTAATCTCCGCCATCGTATCCTCGTCGGTTGGCCGGAACCGCGACGGGTTCCGGTATCGAAAAATCGCCGCCGCCGCGCCGGCCTATTCGGCCTGGACCTGCGTCTCCGGCGGCGCAGCGGTCTCCCCGGCCGCGGCCGCCTCGCTGGGGACGTCTTCCAGCGGCGCGTCCTCGGACTCGCCGATGTCGCTGCCGCTGGAGATCGCCTCCTGCTGCAGCCCGTCGAGCACCGCCCGCGAAACCAGGTCGCAGTAGAGCGCAATCGAACGGATTGCGTCGTCGTTTCCGGGGATCGCGTAAGAAATTTCGTCGGGGTCGGAGTTGCTGTCGATCACCGCGACCACCGGGATATTGAGCTTCTTCGCCTCCCTGATCGCGATCGATTCCTTGTTGGTGTCGATCACGAACAGGATGTCGGGAAGTCCGCCCATCTCCTTGATGCCGCCGAGCGCGCGCTGCAGTTTCTCGCGCTCGCGCGTGAGGCCCAGAAGCTCTTTCTTGGTCAGTCCGCTTTCCTCGGTCTCCAGCGTTCCGTCGAGATCGCGCAGGCGCTGGATCGAGGCGGTTATGGTCTTCCAGTTGGTTAGCGTGCCGCCGAGCCAACGATGGTTGACGAAGTACTGGCCGCAGCGCCCGGCCGCCTCGGCGATCAGTTCGCTCGCCTGCCGCTTGGTTCCGACGAACAGGATGCGCCCGCCGCCGGCGGTGATCTCGCGGATCGCGGACAGCGCCGCATACAGCATCGGCATCGTCTGCTGGAGATCGATGATGTGGATGCCGTTTCTGACGCCGAAGATGTAGGGCGCCATCTTCGGGTTCCAGCGCTTGGTGTGGTGGCCGAAATGGACGCCAGCCTCGAGCAGCTGGCGCATGGAAAAGTCGGGCACTGCCATGATCGTCGTCCTTGTCCGGTTGTTCCTCCGCGGACCGTGCAGCAGGGGTCTTGCCCCCGCCGACCGGATGGAAGACGAGACCGTCCCCCACCGTCCGCGTGTGTTCTGCGAGCCGGTCGGTGATAAACCCGCGGGGTCGCGACCGCAAGCGAAATCGGGGGTGCGGCCCCGGCCCGGGCGCTCAGACCTCGCTCACCTCGGTCACGCCGGCGAGCGCGCTCAACGCCGGCGGGCCGTGCGCCGGAACGCTGTAGCCCTCCGGCAGCACCAGCTCGACCTCCCGTTCGGGCTCGGCGGCGATCAGCAGGCTGACCCGGCTGCGGCCGCGCTCCCAGGCGGCGATCTCCGATCTCAGGGTGTCCAGGCACGCGGGATCCTCGACCCGCACGCAAATGCCGGTCCCGATTCCGTCGATCGCCTGCTCGAGCGACTCGATACGCTGCGCGACCAGCCGCACGCCGTCGCCTTCGGTGCGCGCTTCCGCGGTGACCAGCACCCGGCCGTTGGCCTCCAGCATGACGCGCGACTCGGTGAGCAGGTCGTTGAACACGACGACCTCGAAAGCGCCGGACGAATCGGTGAGCCGCACATAGGCGAAGCGGTTCCCGTTGGCCGACGTGCGCTCCTGCCGCCCGGCGACGACGCCGGCGAGCTTGCAGGTTCTGCCGTGCCTGCCGCGGGCGACGTCGGCGAAGGGGACGACCCCCAGACGTTTCAGCCGGTTCTCGTAAGCGTCGAGGGGATGGGCGGAAAGGTAGTACCCGACCGCGTCGAGCTCGTGGTCGAGGCGCTCCATCGCCGTCCAGTCCGCGACCTCCGGGCGCTGCCGGTCGACCGCAGGCAGCCCCAGCCCGTCGTCGTCGAACAGGCTGGTCTGATTGCTGATACGCGCCTCTTCCGCCGCCTGGCCGAGCCGGACGAGATGGTCCACCGACTCGAACACCTGGCGCCGGTTCGGGTTGAGGCAGTCGAGGGCGCCGGAGCGGACGAGGTTCTCGACCTGCTGGCGGTTGGCCAGCGCCCCGCCGACCCGGCCGGCGAAGTCGAACTCGTCCTCGAACGGACCGCCGGCGTCGCGCACGGCAACCAGATCGGTCATCGCCTGCTCGCCGACCTTCCGGACCGCCGCGAGGGCGTAACGGATTGCCCTCTTCTCGCTCCCGTTCCGCATCGCCTCGACGGCGAAGCTCGCGGCAGAGCGGTTGATGTCGGGCGGCAGAAGCGGGATGCCGAGGCGCTGCAATTCCTGGCGGGTAACGGCGAGCTTGTCGGTGTTGCCGAGGTCCATCGTCATCAGCGCCGCGAAGAACTCGACCGGGTGGTTCGCCTTGAGCCACGCCGTCTGGTAGGCGATCAGCGCGTAGGCCGCCGCGTGCGACTTGTTGAAGCCGTAACCGGCGAACTTGTCCACCTGTTCGAAAATCTGCCGGGCCTTGCCCGGATCGACGCCCCGTTCCACCGCGCCGTCGACGAAGGCGTCGCGCTGGGCGTCCATTTCGGCCTGGATCTTCTTGCCCATGGCGCGGCGCAGCAGGTCGGCCCTGGCGAGGCTGAAGCCCGAGAGCTTCTGGGCGATCTGCATGACCTGTTCCTGGTAGATGATGACGCCGAAGGTCTCGCGCAGGATTTCTTCCAGGTCGGGGTGGAGATAGTCCGGCCGCTCGCGCCCGTGCTTGCAGTTGATGTAACGCGGGATGTTGTCCATCGGCCCGGGACGGTAGAGCGCGACCAGGGCGATCAGATCCTCGAGGCAGTCGGGCTTCATCTGGCGCAGCGCGTCGCGCATGCCGGCGCTTTCCATCTGGAACACGCCGGCGGTGTCGCCGCGGCCGAGCATGGCGTAGGTCGCGGCGTCGTCGAACGGCAGCGCCAGCAGGTCGGGCCGCTCCTCCGCGGGGATCAGTTCGAGCGCGCGGTCGAGCACGCTGAGCGTCTTGAGGCCGAGGAAGTCAAACTTCACCAGCCCCGCGAGTTCGGCGTACTTCATCGAGAACTGGGTCGCCGGGAGGTCGGAGCGCGGATCGCGGTAGAGCGGGACCAGTTCGGACAGCGGCCGGTCGCCGATCACCACCCCCGCGGCGTGGGTCGAGGCGTGGCGGTAGAGCCCCTCCAGCGCCATGGCCAGATCGAGCATCCGCGCCACCTGCTCGTCGCCGCTGCGGATTTCCTGGAGCTGGGGCTCCTTCTCCAGCGCCTCGACGAGGGTGGGCGGGTTGGCCGGGTTGAACGGAACCAACTTCGAGATCCGGTCGACCTGGCCGTAGGGCATGCCGAGCACCCGTCCGACATCGCGGATCGCCGCCCGCGCCTGGAGCTTTCCGAAGGTGATGATCTGGGCCACCCGGTCGGCGCCGTACTTGCCCTGGACATAGCGGATCACCTCGTCGCGCCGGTCCTGACAGAAATCGATGTCGAAGTCCGGCATCGACACCCGCTCCGGATTGAGAAAGCGCTCGAACAGGAGGCCGAAGCGCAGGGGGTCGAGGTCGGTGATGGTGAGCGCCCACGCGACGACCGACCCGGCGCCCGAGCCGCGCCCGGGCCCGACCGGAATCCGCTGCCGTTTCGCCCACTGGATGAAGTCGGCGACGATCAGGAAGTAGCCGGAAAACCCCATCCCGACGATGGTCTCGAGTTCGAAGGCCAGACGTTGCCGATAGGGAAGGGCCAGCTCCCGGCGCCGCTCGGCGGTCGCCCCCTCGGGATAGAAGCCGGCCGCCAGCCTCGCCTCGAGGCCGGCCTCGGCGGCGGCGGCGAGCGCGTCCGCTTCCGACTCGCCGCCCGCGGTCTCGAAACGCGGCAGGATCGGCTTGCGCGGCTCGGGCATGAACGCGCAGCGTCTGGCGACGACCAGCGTGTTGTCGAGCGCCTCCGGAAGATCGGCGAACAGGCCGCGCATTTCCTCGGCGCTGCGGAACCGGTATCCGTCGGTCAGCCGGCGCCGGTCCTGCTCGGACACGTGCGAGCCGTCGGCAATGCAGAGCAGCGCGTCGTGCGCCTCGTGCATCGAGGCGTCGGCGAAATAGGCCTCGTTGGTCGCCACCAGAGGCAGGCCGTGGGCGGTCGCGAGCGCGACCAGATCGTCCTCGATCCTCTTCTCCGCCGGTTCGCCGTGACGGGTGAGCTCGATGTAGAGCCGGTCCGGAAACGTCTCTCTCAACTGTTGCAGGGCGCCGCTCGCCTTCTGCACCTGCCCGCCGGCGAGAAGCCGGCCGAGTGCGCCCGAGGTGCCGGCGGTGAGCGCGATCAGCCCCGCGGCATGCGCCGCCACATCCGCAAACGGCACGTGCGGATCCCATGCGTCCGCCTCGAGGAACACCCGCGACGCCAGCGTCATCAGGTTGCGGTAGCCCTCCTCGTTCTGCGCCAGCAGCACCAGCGCGTCGCGCCGCGGCCGGCGACTGGCCGGCGCGGCGATCCGTTCGCTCCCCTCGCCCGCCGCGTCCATCTGTCCGACCGCGAACTGGCAGCCGACGATCGGCTGGATCCCCTCGGCGGCGGCGGCCATCGCGAACTCGAGCGCCCCGAACAGGTTGTTGGTGTCGGTCACTGCGACCGCCGGCATGCTCTCGGCGGCGCAGAGCCTTACCAGGTCTGGGATCTTGATCGCGCCTTCAGAGAGGGAATAGGAGGTATGGACCCTCAGATGGACGAAATCGGCGTGGGGCATTGCGCTGCCTGGGTGTCGAGGCCGGGGCGGAAGGATCCCACGGAGGCCCCGAATCTCCAATCGACCAGCAGCCGCCGGGCCCGCCCGCCTGTGGATTATTCCCCGTCCGGCTGGATCGCCCCGTCGCGCAGCACCAGCCGGCGGTCCATCCGGGCGGCGAGGTCGAGATTGTGCGTCGCGATGAGCGCGGCGACGCGCTGTTCGCGGACCACGGCGAGCAGCATGGCGAACACCGAGAGCGCGGTCTGCGGGTCGAGGTTGCCGGTCGGCTCGTCGGCGATCAGCACCTTCGGGCGGTTGGCGAGCGCGCGGCCGATCGCCACCCTCTGCTGTTCGCCGCCCGACAGGCGCGCCGGGCGGTGGCTCGCCCGTTCCGCGAGCCCGGTCCGTTCGAGCAGTTCGCGCGCCCTGCCCACGGCTTGCCGCCTCGTCCGCCCGGCGATCATCTGCGGCAGGATCACATTCTCGAGGGCGGAGAACTCGGGGAGCAGGTGGTGAAACTGGTAGACGAAGCCGATGCCGGCACGCCGGATCACGGTCCGCCGGTCGTCGCTCGCCGCCGTGCAGTCCTCGCCCGCGAAGAGGACGGCGCCCGCGGTCGGACGGTCGAGCAGGCCGGCGATATGGAGCAGCGTCGATTTGCCGGCCCCCGACGGTCCGACCACGGCGACGATCTCGCCCGGCATGATGGCCAGGCTGACCGACTTCAGCACGTCCAGGCCGGCGCCCGCCTGACGGTAGGTCCTGGCCACCCCGCGCAGGGCGACCGCGGGCGGCGCCTCACTCATAGCGCAGCGCTTCGACCGGATCGAGGCGCGCCGCCCGCCATGCCGGGTAGAGCGTCGCCAGCAGCGACAGGACGATGGAGAGGGCAACGACGAAGACCACGTCTTCGGCCTCGATGCGCGACGGCAGGCGGGACAGGAAATAGATCTCCGCGGCGAACAGATCGGTTCCCGACAGGCCTTCCAGCCAGCCGCGGATGGTCTCGATATTGTCCGCGAAGGCAAGGCCGAGGACAAAGCCGACCGCCGTCCCCACCACCCCGATAGACGCGCCGGCGAGCAGGAAGATCCGCATCACCGCGGCCCGGCTCGCCCCCATGGTGCGCAGGATCGCTATATCGGCGCCCTTGTCCTTCACCAGCATGATGAGGCTGGAAACGATGTTGAATGCGGCGACCAGGATGATCAGCGTCAGGATCAGAAACATCACGTTGCGCTCCACCTCGACCGCGTTGAAGAACGAGGCGTTGCTCTGCTGCCAGTCGATCAGGCGGAGCGGGCGTTCGGACGCCGCGCGGACCCGCTGCTTGACCGGCTCGATGTGCTCGGGGTCGTCGACGAAGACCTCGAGCTGGCTCACCGCGGACCCGGTGCGGAAATAGATCTGGGCCGCCTCCAGCGGCATGAAGACGAAGCCGTTGTCGTACTGGAACATGCCGGTGTGGAAGATGGCGGCGACGGTGAACGTCTTGGCCCGCGGCAGGCTGCCGAACGCGGTCGGTTTCGACTGCGGCGAAATCAGCCGCAGGGCGGCGCCGGGCTTGAGGCCGTAGCGCCGCGCGAAGGCATCGCCCACCATCGCCGCGTCGCGGCCCCGGAAATCGGCCATGTCGCCGGCGCGAAGATTGTCGGCGACGATCTTGCGCGCTCTCAGGTCGGCCGGACGTAAGGCGCGGACCAAGGCGCCGCCGGCGACCCGGTTGGCCACCGCCATCACCTGCCCCTCGACGAGCGGGGTGACGCCGACGACGCCCGGAACCGCTTTCAGGCGCGCCGCCAGCGAGTCGAAATCCTGCAGCGTACCCGCTGCCGCGCGGACCCCGAGATGCCCGTTGAGCCCGAGAATTCGCGTCATGAGTTCGGCCCGGAACCCGTTCATCACCGACATGACGACGATCAGGGTGGCGACACCGAGCGCGATCCCGGCGAGCGAGAACCCGGCGATGACCGAGATGAATCCTTCCTCGCGCCGGGCGCGCAGGTAGCGCATCGCGATCATGCGCTCGAGCGGAGAGAAGATCACGAAGCGGCGGCGCTCCCCGCGCCCGCCGGCGCGGTCAGCCGGGCGAGCGCGGACTCGGCCGAAATTTCCTCGCGCGCGCCCGTATCCCGCCGCTTGAGTTCAACGGTTCCGGCGCCGATCCCGCGCGGGCCGACAACGACCTGCCACGGCACGCCGATCAGGTCCATGTCGGCGAACTTGGCACCCGCGCGCAGGCTGCGATCGTCCAGCAGGACCTCGCGGCCCGCCCTGCGAAGGGTGCGGTAGAGGTCCTCGCAGGCGCCGTCGCACGCCGCATCGCCGGCCTTGAGGTTGACCAGCCCGACATGGAACGGCGCCACCGCGTCGGGCCAGACGATGCCGGCGTCGTCGTGCGAGGCCTCGATGATGGCGCCGACCAGGCGGGAGACGCCGATCCCGTAGGATCCCATCTCGAGGAAGATTTCCTCGTCCGCCGGGCCCCGGACGACCGCGTTCATCGCCTTCGAATACTTGGTGCCGAAATAGAAAATGTGGCCCACCTCGATCCCGCGCGCGCGCACCAGGTCGCCGCCGAGAGCGGCAGCCTCCGCCTCGTCGAACTTCTCGTCGGTTGCCGCGTAATGCGCGGTCCAGCGGGCGACCTCGGGGCCGAGGTCGGCCTCGTAATCGACGTCGTCTCCCAGCACCGCCTGTTCGACCAGGGCGCGGTGGCAATACACCTCGCTCTCGCCGGTGCCGGCGAGGATGATGAATTCGTGGCTGAGGTCGCCGCCGATGGGCCCGGTGTCGGCCTGCATCGGGATCGCCCTCAACCCGAGGCGCGCGAAGGTTCGCAGGTAGGCGACGAACATCTTGTTGTAGGACCGGCGCGCCCCGTCATAGTCGAGATCGAACGAGTAGCTGTCCTTCATCAGGAACTCGCGTCCGCGCATGACGCCGAAGCGCGGGCGCACCTCGTCGCGAAACTTCCACTGGATATGATAAAGGTGTTTAGGAAGTTCCCGGTAACTTTTGATGCAATATCTGAAGATGTCGGTAATCTGCTCCTCGTTGGTCGGGCCGTACAGCATCTCGCGGTCGTGGCGGTCGACGATGCGCAGCATCTCCTTGCCGTAGCCCTCGTAGCGCCCGCTCTCGCGCCACAGGTCGGCCGACTGGATGGTCGGCATCAACATTTCCTGGCAGCCCGCGCGGTCCTGTTCCTCGCGGACGATGCGTTCGACGTTGCGCAGCACCCGGTAACCCAGCGGCAGCCATGAATAAATGCCGGCGCTGGCCTGGCGGACGAGCCCCGCGCGCAGCATCAGGCGGTGCGATACGATCTGCGCCTCGGCCGGGTCGTCGCGCGACGTGGGCAGGAAGAAACTCGACAATCTCATTTCGCGATGGCTCTCGATTGCATCCGCTCGGGCGGTGGACTCTAGCGGAACGTCCGCTTGCCCCGCAACGCTCGCCCTTTCTCACCTAATTCTTTGATGATAGAAAAATTAGCTCAAATTGCGTCCCTTGTCAAGAAAATTTTTCTGAATTAATAAATTTTTCGACCGACCATCGCGCCGGCAGAGGTTGATGCCGCCGGGAGCGCGCCGCGCGGTTCCGGCGCGCCCGTTCAAACCGTGCTCCACGGCGGATTCAGCCTCGCGATCCGGCGGTAGACGGGGCAATCGTCGACATGCGCGCCCGGAAGATAACCGGTGCTCATCAGGAATTCGCCGGTGATCTCGCCGCCGGTGAAGCGGAAGGTCTTTTTGAACAGCTTCACCCAGTCGTCCTTCGGCAGCGGGTGGTTGCGGTCGAGCCAGCCGGCGAACGATCCGTATTCGGCGATCAGGCCCTCGACGGTGCGCGCGTTGGCGATGATGGCGTCGATTTTCAGACGGTTGCGGATGATCCCGGCGTCGCCCAGAAGCCGGCTGCGCTCGGCCTCCCCGTAGCCGGCGACCGCGGCGACGTCGAATCCCTCGAACGCGGCGAAGAAGGCCTCGCGCTTCTTCAGGACCGTGAGCCACGACAGGCCCGCCTGGGCGATCTCCAGCGACAGCCGTTCGAACAGGACCGCATCGCCGCGCGCCGGGAAGCCGTATTCGGTGTCGTGATAGGGGCCGTGAAACGGATGGCCCGGAGCGATATCGCAATAGGACACGGGGTTCGCCTCAGCCGCGGAACGAGATCAGGTCGGCGGCGGTCAGCCACCAGACGGCGGCCCAGAGAAGACCCGTGATGACCGTGGTCACCCCGGCCTTGAGCCAGAGCCGCGGTCGGACCGGCGCGCCGTCGGCATGGCCGGCGCCCACCGCCTCGCCCGCCTCGTGCGGGGCGCGCACGCCGAAGGGAAGCGTGACGAAGAAGACCAGCCACCAGAGGATCAGGAAGACGACAAGGCCGGTGAACCAGCTCATCACCGTCGGCTCCGTTCACACCCGCACGACATGGATCTGGGCGACCGGGCGTTTGCCGGTCGACCGTCGAACCGCCCCGACCAGAGTCCGCCGCGCGGCGGCCGCGATCGCGTCGTCGTCGCGCCGCGCGTCGGGCCCGAGGCCGTCGAGCGCGCCGTAAATCGAGTCGATCGCTTCCTCGACGATCTCTTCCGCATCGCCGGGCTCGGCGACCCCGTGCAGACTCACCTTGGGATCGACCGCGAGCCGGCCCCGGCTGTCGACGACGATCGAGGCGACCGCCGTCCCGGCGAAACCGATGCGGCTGCGCACCCGCAGCGTCTGCCCGTCCAGCGGTACCAGACGCTTGCCGTCGAGCCCGAGCCGCCCGGTCTGCACCTCGCCGAGCGGTCGCGGCGGGCCCGGGATCAGCCGCGCGACGGTGCCGTTCTCCACCGTCACCGCATGCGGCACCCCGCATTCGCGGGCGAGCGCCACCTGCTCGAACAGGTGCCGGGCCTCGCCGTGGATCGGCACGGCGGCGGCCGGGCTCAGGCAGTCATAGAGGGCGCGCAGTTCCTCGCGCGCCGGATGGCCGGAGACATGGGTTTCGCGCGCGCCATCGACGATCACCTCGATCCCCTGTCTGGCGAGCCGGTTCTGGACCCGCCCGATCGCGACCTCGTTGCCGGGGATCTGGCGCGACGAGTAGATCACCGTATCGCCGGGTTCCAGCGCGACGGAAGGGTGATCTCCGGCGGCGATGCGGGTCAGCGCCGCCCGTCTCTCGCCCTGGCTGCCGGTGACGATCATCGCCACCTTCTCGGGCGGCAGATAGCCGATGTCGTGCTCGGTCAGGAACGGTTCGACATCGGCGAGATAGCCGGTCTCCCGCGCCGCCTCCACCATGCGCCAGAGCGACCGCCCCACCAGACAGGCGTGCCGGCCGTTGGCGGCGGCGGCGCGGGCGACGGTCTCGATGCGGGCGATGTTGCTCGCGAAGCAGGCGACCGCAACCCGTCCGGCGCAGCCGGCGACGATGCCGGTCAGGCTGTCGCGAAGCGCGCTTTCCGAACCCGACCGGCCCTCGACCATGGCGTTGGTGGAGTCGATCAGAAGGGCGTCCACCCCCTCCGCAGCCAGCGCACCGAGCCCCGCCATGTCGGTGCGCGCGCCGACCAGCGGCTCGGGATCGAGCTTCCAGTCGGTGGCGTGAACGGCGAGCCCGGCCCGGGTCCTGATGGCCAGGATGTGGCCCTCGGGGATCGAGTGCGCGGCGGCGAAGTACTCGACCTCGAAGGGGCCCGCATCGAAGCGTTCGTTCGGCAGGACGGCGTGCACCGGGACGTCGTCCAGACCGGCCTCGACCAGTTTGCGCCGCAGCACCGCGGCCGCGAACGGCGAGGCATAAACCGGACACCGCAGCTTCGGCCAGAGGATCGCCACCGCGCCCAGATGATCCTCGTGGGCGTGGGTGATCAGGATGCCGTCGAGCGCGGCGCGGCGCTCCGCGATGAAGGCGGGATCGGGGGCGAGGACATCGATCCCGGGCGTGGCCTCGTCGCCGAAGCCGATCCCGAGATCCACCATCAGCCAGCGCCCGTCGGATCCGTAGAGGTTGAGGTTCATGCCGATCTCGCCGGCGCCGCCGAGCGGGACGAAGAGAAGCTCGTCCGGCCCCGCAGCGAACGGACGGCGCGCGCCGGTCATTGCGCCCGGTTCCGGCGCCAGATCGACGCGAGGCCGCGGAGGGTCATCTCCGGGTCCACATCGCCGATAACGGTTGTGCCTTCGGCGAAAAGCGGCGCCAGGCCGCCGGTCGCGATCACCTTCATGTCGCGGCCGTATTCCTCGACGATGCGCGCCACCAGACCCTCGATCAACCCGACATAGCCCCAGTATATGCCGGACAGCATCGCAGGCACGGTACGCTTGCCGATCACCGCGGGCGGGCGGCGGACGGCGACCCGGGGAAGCTGGGCGGCGGCGGCGTGCAGCGCATCGAGCGAGAGATTGATCCCGGGTGCGATGACGCCGCCGAAATAGCTGCCGTCGCCGTCGACGACGTCGAACGTGGTTGCGGTGCCGAAATCGATGACGATGAGCGGTCCGCCATAGCGTTCGTGCGCGCCGACCGCGTTGACCAGACGGTCGGCGCCGACCTCGGACGGGCTGTCCACCAGGACGTCCATGCCGAGGACCACCCCCGGCTCGCCGACCACCAGCGGATCGCATCCGAAATAGCCGCGGCACAGGGTTCGCAGGCTGAACAATGCCTCGGGCACGACCGTGGCGATGACCGCGGCATCCACATGGTCTGCAGAGAGGCCGCCGAGGGACATCAACTGGCTCAGCCAGACCGCGTACTCGTCGGCGGTGCGTCTCGGATCGCTCGAACTGCGCCAGACGCCGCACTGCTCCTCGCCGTCGTACAGCGCGAAGACGATGTTGGTGTTGCCCGAATCGATGGTTAGCAGCACCGCTTCTCTCCGAAGAAAACCTCGCCCGCCGTGATCCGGGTTTCCGCCCCCGCGGGGCCGGCGACGACCAGCGCGCCGTCCGGGTCGAGGCGGTCGAAACGCCCGGTCACCGTCCGCCCGGCCGACTGCGCCTCCACGTCCTCGCCGACGCCGGCGGCGCGCGCGAGCCAGGCATCCCGCACCCGCACGAATCCGCCATCCAGCCAGCGCCTGTACCACAGGTCGAAAGCCCGGCAAATCCCGATCGAGAGCGTTGCGGCGTCGCCGCCTAAGCCGAGGTCGGCCGCCGCAGCGCGAACCGCTTCGGGCGTGTGCGCGGTGTTCACGCCGATTCCCACCGCCGCCGCGCCGCCGTCGGCCTCGATCAGGATACCGGCGATCTTGCGCCCTCGGAGCAGCAGGTCGTTGGGCCACTTGAAGCGGACACCGGCTTCCGCGCCGAGCGCCTCGCCGAGCGCGACGGCGGCGACAAAGGAAAGCTGTCCGAGCGCCCTGCCCTCCGGCGGGCGGACCAGGATGGTCATGTAGAGATTGCCGGGCGGCGAAATCCAGCGCCGGCCGCGCCGGCCGCGGCCGGCGGTCTGTTCCGCCGCCAGAATGACGGTGCCGTGCGGCATCCCGTCGGCAGCGCGGCGCAGGGCCTCCGCATTGGTGCTGTCGATCCGCTCCAGGTTGACGAGCCGATAGCCGTCCGGGAGGCGCACCGGTCGATCAGGTCAGGAAGAGGACGGCAGCCGCCACTTCGGCGGCCCGGACGATCGGCGCCTGGAACGCGATGAAGGCGACGACCAGCACGCTCGCAACCGCGGCGATCGCCGCGAGACCCTTTTCCATCGGCCTGTCGAACGGCTCCGCCGGCTCGTCGAAATACATGATCTTGACGATCCGCAGGTAATAGAAGGCGGATATCACGCTGGTCAGCACGCCGATCACCGCGAGCGTGTAGAGCCCGGCGTCGATCGCCGCGAGAAAGACGTAGAGTTTCGAGAAGAAGCCGGCGAGCGGCGGCAGCCCGGCCATCGAGAACATGAAAACGGCGAACGCGAGCGCCATCAACGGCGCATGGCGCGACAGTCCGGCGAGATCGGCGATCCCCTCCACCATGCGCCCGTTGTGGCGCATCGCGAGCACGCAGCAGAACGTCCCCGCGGTCATCGCCAGATAGACCGCCATGTAGATCGCCACCCCGCGCACCCCGTCGGCGCTGCCCGCTGCGAGGCCGACCAGCGCGTAGCCCACATGCCCGATCGAGCTGTAGGCCAGGAGCCGTTTGATATTGGTCTGCCAGATCGCCGCCAGGGCCCCCAGGATCATCGAGAGGATGGCGACGAACACGACGATCTGCTGCCATTGCTGGAACAGATCGAAAAACGGCCCGGTCAGGACGCGGACGAGGAGCGCCATGGCGGCGATCTTGGGCGCGATGGCGAAGAACGCGGTGACCGGCGTCGGCGCGCCCTGGTAGACGTCGGGGGTCCACATGTGGAAGGGAACCGCCGAGACCTTGAAGGCGAGCCCGGCGATCACGAAGACGAGGCCGATCACGACGCCGATCCCGGGCGCGCCGCCCGGCTGCGAGAACAGGGCCGCCAAGGTCTCGAAACCGGTCGAGCCGGCGAAGCCGTAGACCATCGAACAGCCGTAAAGCAGCATGCCGGACGACAGGGCGCCGAGGACGAAATATTTCAGCCCGGCTTCCGACGAGCGCGCCGAATCGCGGCGGAAGGCGGCGATCACGTAGAGCGCGAGGGACTGGAGTTCGAGCCCGACATAGAGCGAGATCAGGTCGTTCGCCGAGATCATCATCGACATCCCGAGCGTCGCGAAGACGATCAGGATCGGATATTCGGGCCGGCCGATCCGCTCCCGCCGGTTGTAGCCGAGGGACATGATGACGGCGAGTATCGAACCGACGAAAACCAGCCACTTCATGAACTGGCCGAAGGCATCGACGACGAACTGGCCGCCGAACGGCGTGGCCCGCATCTCCCCCGTCGCCGCGGCGGCGAACGCCGCTCCCGCGATGACCAGGACCGACAGCCAGCTCACGATCCGGTAGGAGCGGTCGCCCAAGAAGACCCCGGCCATCAACAGCGCCATGGCGCCGCAGACGAGGACGAGCTCGGGCAGGATGAGCGCGAGATCGGGTAGCAGGCCTGTCATGTCCGGTCTCTCATCGTCCGATCCCTCAGCGCGCGGCCACCGCCCGGCCATTCGAGAGATCGAGCGCCGTCTCGTAGTTGTCGATGAGATTGGCGACCGATGCGTGGATGACATCGAGGAAGGGTTCCGGCCAGATACCCATCCACAACGTGGCCGCGACCAGCGGCGCGAAGACCGCGATTTCGCGCCGGTTGAGGTCCGTCATCGCCTTGAGGTCTTCCCGGGTGAGCGCCCCGAAGATCACCCGGCGGTACAGGTAGAGCATGTAGGCGGCGCCGAGAACGATACCCGTTGCCGCCAGCAGGGCGAGCCACGTGCTGACCTGGAACGCGCCGAGAAGGACCAGGAACTCGCCCACGAACCCGCTGGTTCCCGGCAGGCCGACCGAGCCCAGCATGAACACCATGAACACCGCCGCGTAGACCGGCATGCGATGGACGAGGCCGCCGAAACGCGCGATCTCCCGCGTGTGCAGCCGGTCGTAGACCACGCCGACGCAGAGGAACAGCGCCGCCGAGAGGATGCCGTGGCTCAGCATCTGCACGATCGCGCCCTCCACCCCCTGCGTCTTCGCGGTGAAAATGCCGATCGTCACGAAACCCATATGGGCGACCGAGGAGTAGGCGATCAGCTTCTTCATGTCCTCCTGCGCCAGCGCGACGAGGGAGGTGTAGACGATGGCGATGACGCTCAGCGTGTAGATCAGGGGCGCGAAGAAGTCGCTGGCGACCGGCAGCATGGGCAGCGAGAAACGAAGAAAGCCGTAGGCTCCCATCTTCAGAAGCACCCCGGCCAGAATGACCGAGCCCGCGGTCGGGGCCTCGACATGGGCGTCCGGCAGCCAGGTGTGGACCGGCCACATCGGCACCTTGACCGCGAAGCTGGCAAAAAAGGCGAGCCAGAGCCAGATCTGCAGCTGCGGGTCGAAACCGATCTTGAGGAGGCGGACGATGTCGGTGGTCTCGGCATCGAAATAGATCACCATGATGGCGACCAGCATCAGCACCGAACCGGTCAGGGTGTAGAGGAAGAACTTGAAGGCGGCGTAGACCCGGTTCGCGCCGCCCCAGACGCCGATGATGAGAAACATCGGGATCAGCACGCCCTCGAAGAAGATATAGAACAGAACGAAGTCGAGAGCGCAGAACATGCCGACCATGAAGGTCTCGAGCAGCAGGAACGCGATCATGTACTCCTTGACCCGGGTGCGGACCGCATCCCAGCTCGCGAGGACGCAGAGGGGGGTCAGGAAGGTCGACAGGATCACGAACAGCGCCGAGATGCCGTCGACGCCGAGATGGTAACTGGCGCCGAGGATCGGGATCCAGTCCACCCGCTCAACGAACTGGAAGGCCGCCGTCGAGGTGTCGAAATCGATCCAGATGCCGAGCGACAGGACGAAGGTGATCAGCGAGGTCCAGAGCGCGGTCATCCGCGCGTTGCGCGCCACCGTTTCCTCGTCGCCGCGCACGAGAAACACGAACAGCGCGCCGACCGTCGGCAGGAACGTCACCAGACTCAGAATCGGCCAGCCGGTCACGCCGGATACCCCCTAACCCTGCACATAGAGGTACCAGGTCACGAACGCGGCGACGCCGATCAGCATCGCGAAGGCGTAGTGGTAGACATAGCCGGACTGCAGCATGCTGGCCCGGCGCGCCAGCACCCGGGCGACCGCCGTCAGCCCGTCCGGGCCGAGCCCGTCGATCAGGGTGCCGTCGCCCTCCTTCCACAGGCCGCGGCCGAGCCGCCGCGCCGGGCGGACGAAGAGCCAGTCGTAGAATTCGTCGAAGTACCACTTGTTGAGGAGGAAACGGTAGAGGCCGTCGACCATTCGGGCCAACTGGCCCGGGATCTCGGGCCGGAACATGTAGAACAGGTAGGCGAGCGCGATGCCGGCAACGGCAACCGCGACGGGGAGCGCGATCACCCAGAGCGGCGCGTGATGGGCCTCCGCCAGCGCGTCGTGGCCCGGCAGCACGAGGATGGAATCGCCCCAGAATTCCTGCAGGCCGTCGCCGACGAAGTAGCTGTAGCCGAGCATGCCGGAGAACACCGCACCGACGGCGAGCACGATCAGCGGCACTGTCATCGAGCGGGGCGACTCATGGACATGCGCCATCGTCCGTTCGTCTGCCCGCGGCGAGCCGTGGAAAGTCATGATCAAAAGCCGCCATGAGTAGAACGCGGTCATGAAGGCGGCCGCGATCCCGGCCCAGAAGGCAAAATCGCCGGCCATCGTATGCGCGGCAAAGGCCGATTCGATGATCACGTCCTTCGAATAGAACCCCGCGAAAATCGGGATCCCGGCGAGCGCGAGGCTGCCGATCCACATCAGGCCGTAGGTGAGCGGGATCATCCGGTAGATCCCGCCCATCCGGCGCATGTCCTGTTCGGCCGACATCGCGTGGATTACCGAACCGGCGCCGAGGAAGAGAAGCGCCTTAAAGAAGGCGTGGGTCATCAGGTGGAAAATGCCGGCCGAATAGGCCGAGACCCCGCAGGCGAAGAACATGTAGCCAAGCTGGCTGCATGTCGAATAGGCGATCACCCGCTTGATGTCGTTCTGGCAGAGCCCGATGGTCGCCGCGAAGAAGGCGGTCGCCGCGCCGATCACCACGACCAGCGTCAAGGCGGCCGGCGAATGCTCGAACAGCGGCGACATGCGGGCCACCAGGAAGACGCCCGCGGTGACCATCGTCGCCGCATGGATCAGCGCGGAGACCGGGGTCGGCCCCTCCATGGCGTCGGGCAGCCAGGTGTGCAGGCCGAGCTGAGCCGATTTTCCCATCGCTCCGATGAACAACAGGACGCAGATCACGGTGAGCGCATGGGCCTCGTAGCCGAGGAAGGCGATGGTCGCCTCCGCCTTCTCCGGCGCGGCGGCGAAGATGGCCGGGAACTCGATCGAGCCGAAGACCAGGAACACCCCCATGATGCCGAGCGCGAATCCGAAATCCCCGACCCGGTTGACGATGAACGCCTTGATCGCCGCCGCGTTGGCCGCCGGCCGGTCGTACCAGAACCCGATCAGGAAATAGGAGCAGAGCCCGACCCCCTCCCAGCCGAAGAACAGCTGGAGCAGGTTGTCGGCGGTCACCAGCGCCAGCATGAAGAAGGTGAACAGGCTGAGATACGCCATGAACCGCGGGATCGACGGGTCGTGGTGCATGTAGCCGATCGAGTAGACGTGCACGCATGCCGAGACCACGGTGACGACGAACACCATGACCGCGGTCAACTGGTCGAAGCGCAGCGACCAGACGACGTCGAGCGTCCCCGACGTCATCCAGGAGAACAGGACGACGGTCCGCGGCTCGCCCCCGAGGGCCACCTCGTAGAGGATCAGCACGGACAGCGCGGCCGAGGCGATCAGGGCCCCGCAGGTCACGTATTGCGAGGCCCGGTCGCCGATCAGCCGCCCGAACAGCCCGGCGACAGCGGCGCCCATGAGGGGGAGGAAAACGGCGAGTGAATAGAGCACGCCCTAGCCCCGCATCAGGTTGATGTCCTCGACCGCGATCGACCCGCGGTTGCGGAAGTAGACGACGATGATCGCGAGACCGATCGCCGCTTCCGCGGCGGCGATCGCCAGAACGAGCAGGGCGAAGACCTGGCCGACGAGATCTTGGTGGTAGACCGAGAAGGCGACGAGGTTGATGTTGACCGCCAGCAGGATCAGTTCGATCGACATCAGGATGACGATCACGTTCTTCCGGTTGAGGAAGATGCCGAAGATCCCGAGCGTGAACAGGATCGCGGCGACGGTCAGGTAATGCGCGAGGCCGACCACGTCAGACGCCGCTTCCCGGCCGGACTTTCTTGAGTTCCACCGCTTGCGCGCGGGTGCGTTTCAACTGGTCGGAGATGCGCTGCTTGCGGACGCCCTCGCGCCCCCTGAGGGTAAGCACGATGGCGCCGATCATGGCGATCAGAAGGACGACCCCGGCCGCCTGGAAGGCGTAGATGTAGTCGGTGTAAAGGATGCGTCCAAGCGCGTGGGTGTTGGTCACCTCCGCCGCCGGCGGGGTCGGCGCGGCGCGGACCACGGCTTCCTCCGGCGCGAACGCCCAGCCGGCGAAGACCAGAACCAGTTCGGCCAGCAGCACGATCCCGATCAGCGCGCCGGTCGGCAAATATTGCAGGAAACCCTGGCGCAGCTCGACGAAGTTGATGTCGAGCATCATGACGACGAACAGGAACAGCACCGCGACCGCGCCGACATAGACGATCACCAGCGTCATCGCGATGAACTCTGCGCCCATGAGGACGAACAGCCCGGCCGCGTTGAAGAAGGCGAGAATGAGAAATAGGACCGAATGCACGGGGTTGCGGGCGGAGATCACCATCACGCCGGCGGCAACGGTTACGGCCGCGAAGAGGTAGAAGACGACGGTCTGGACGATCATCGCCCGTCCCTCAGCGGTACGGTGCGTCGGCGCTGAGCCGGGCGGCGAGGTCTGCCTCCCAGCGGTCGCCGTTATCGAGAAGCTTCTCCTTGTTGTACATCAGCTCCTCGCGGGTCTCGGTGGCGAATTCGAAATTCGGGCCCTCGACGATGGCATCGACCGGACAGGCCTCCTCGCAGTATCCGCAATAGATGCATTTGGTCATGTCGATGTCGTAGCGCGTCGTCCGGCGGCTGCCGTCGGCGCGCGGTTCGGCCTCGATGGTGATCGCCTGGGCGGGGCAGATCGCCTCGCAGAGCTTGCAGGCGATGCAGCGCTCCTCGCCGTTGGGGTAGCGCCGCAGCGCATGCTCGCCGCGGAAGCGCGGGCTGAGCGGCCCCTTCTCGTTCGGATAGTCGAGCGTCACCTTGGGTTTGAAGAAATAGCGCAGCGTGACCGCCAGCCCCGACACGAGTTCGGCGAGGAACAGCGCGCGCGCGGAACGGTCGAGCAGCGCCATCACCGCACTCCGACCGGCGCCATGCCGGTGGCAACCAGGAACCCGGCCGTCAGCACCAGCCACAGCAGCGAGCCCGGCAGGAACACCTTCCAGCCGAGGCGCATCAGCTGGTCGTAGCGGTAGCGCGGAAAGGTCGCCCGCACCCACAGGAACGCGAACATGCACAACGACAGCTTGCCGGCGAACCAGATCACGCCCGGAATCCAGTTAAACGGCGCGATGTCGACCGGCGGCAGCCAGCCGCCGAGGAACAGCACCGTCGTCATCGCGCTCATCAGGAGCATGTTGGCGTATTCGCCGAGAAAAAAGAACGCGAAGGGCATCGACGAATATTCGACGTTGTAGCCGGCCACCAGTTCGGCCTCGGCCTCCGGCAGGTCGAACGGCGCCCGGTTGGTCTCGGCCAGGGTCGAGATGAAGAACATCACGAACATCGGCAGCAGCGGAATGCAGAACCACAGACCTTCCTGCGCCTTGACGATCTCGGTCAGGTTGAGCGAACCGACGCACAGCAGCACGGAAATGATCACGAAACCGATGGCCACCTCGTAGGAAACCATCTGGGCCGCCGAGCGCAGGGCGCCCAAGAAGGCGTAGCGGGAGTTGGAGGCCCAGCCTGCCATGATGATCCCGTAGACGCCGAGCGAGGATATGGCGAACAGGTAGAGGATCCCGACATTGATATCGGACAGCACCCAGCCCTCGTCGAACGGGATCACCGCCCAGGCGATCAGGGCGAGAATGAAGGTCAGCATCGGCGCGGCGAGGAAAACCACCCGATTGGCGCCGGCCGGGATGATGGTTTCCTTGAACAGCAGCTTGAGGCCGTCGGCGATAGGCTGGAGCAGGCCGAACGGGCCGACCACGTTGGGCCCCCGGCGCAACTGCATCGCCGCGATCACCTTGCGTTCGGCGTAGGTGGTATAGGCCACGGCGACGAGAACGGGGATGACGATGGCGAGAATGGAGAGAACCGTGACGACCACGGGCCAGGCGTAGACGACAGCGAGGCCGAGCACTCCCGCACCGGCAACGGCAAGCGACAGGGCCGCGAAGGCGAGCAGCAGGACGCGGTTGTCGAGGAGCCTACCCATCGGTGCCGGTCTTCTCCCCGGCCGGCGCGAGGAAGGCCCGCACGCACGCCGCCATGGTTTCGGACGACCGCGAAATCGGGTCGGTCATGTAATAGTTCGGAACCGCCTCGCCGAACGAGCCCGGGTCCGGGCGCCCGTCCTCGCCGAACGGCTCCCAGGGCGCTGGCGCGATGGCGCCGATGCCGGCGAAGACCGGGTTGATCGACTCCATCCGCGCGCGGACCTGCCCGAGAGTGTCGCAGGCAAGCGGTTTGCCCAGGCTCTCGGAGAGCGCGCGGAGGATGCGCCAGTCCTCGCGCGCGTCGCCCGGGGGATGCACCGCCCGGCGGGCGCGCTGCGGCCGGCCCTCGAGGTTGACGTATGTCGCGTCCTTTTCGGTGTAGGCGGCGCCCGGCAGGATGACGTCGGCGCACAACGCCCCGGCGTCGCCGTGATGGCCCTGATAGACGACGAAGGCGCCCTTGAGCCGCGCGGTATCGATTTCGTCCGCGCCGAGCAGATAGACGAACTCGATCTCGCCGCGCTCGGCGCCGGACAGGATTCCCTCGACATCGCGGCCGCCGGGGCCGGGCACCAGGCCGAGATCGAGCGCACCGACCCGCGCCGCAGCGCGGTGCAGGACGTTGAACCCGTTCCACGCGCCGCCCGCCATGCCGAAGCGCTCCGCGGCGGTGCGCGCCGTACCCAGGATCCGCGCCCCGTCGGGGCGCGCGAACGCGCCCTCTCCGAGCACGATCATCGGCCGCTCGGCGGCATCGAGAACGGCGCAGAACGGGTGGCTGCCGTCGGCGATATCGGCGAGGACTGCGGCGTCGTCGCCGAGATGGTCGTAACGGTAGGTCAGGTCGACCGCCCGGCCGATCACTCCCGTCGGAAATCCGCCCATCGAATGGCGCTTGCGCAGGCGCGCATTGACCAACGGCGCCTCCCTGCGCGGATCGGCGCCGACCAGCAGGCAGGCATCGGCGTCCTCGATCGCCGCGATCGTGGTGTTGAACAGGTAGCCGGCGCGCGCGCGCGCGGTGAGCCTGGCGCCCTCCTGGCGGCAGTCCACATGGGGCGAGCCGAGGGAGGCGAACAGGTCCTTCAGCATCGCCATCGCCTCGCAGTCGGCGAGGTCGCCGGCGATCGCGGCGGCGCGGTCGGCCGCGGTCCCGCGCATCTTGCCGGCGATCGCGGCGAAGGCTTCGGCCCAGCTTGCCGGTGCGAGCCTGCCGCCGCGGCGAACATAGGGCGTGTCCAGGCGCTGGCGACGCAGCCCGTCGCAGGCGAAGCGCGCCTTGTCCGAAATCCACTCCTCGTTGATGTCTTCGTTGAGCAGCGGGATCACCCGCTGCACCTCGCCGCCGCGCGAATCGACGCGGATGTTGCTGCCCACCGCGTCCATCACGTCGATGGTCTCGGTCTTGGCGAGCTCCCACGGCCGGGCGTTGAAGGCGTACGGTTTGGAGGTCAGGGCGCCGACCGGGCACAGGTCGATGATGTTGCCGGATAGTTCCGATGTAAGCGCTTTCTCGACGTAGGTGCCGACCTCCATGTGCTCGCCGCGCCCGGTCGCGCCGAGTTCATCGACGCCGGCCACCTCGGTCACGAAACGGATGCAGCGCGTGCAGTGGATACAGCGCGTCATGCGGGTCTCGACCAGCGGGCCGAAATCCTTGTCCCGCACCGCGCGCTTGTTTTCCTGGAAGCGCGACCGGTCGAAACCGTAGGCCATCGCCTGGTCCTGCAGGTCGCATTCGCCGCCCTGGTCGCAGATCGGGCAGTCCAGCGGGTGGTTGATGAGCAGGAATTCCATCACCCCCTGGCGCGCCTTCTTCACCATCGGCGTGTTGGTCCTGACGACCATGCCGTTGCCGACCGGCATGGCGCACGAGGCGACGGGCTTGGGCGAACGCTCCATCTCGACCAGGCACATCCGGCAGTTTCCGGCGATCGAAAGGCGCTCGTGGTAGCAGAAGCGCGGGATCTCGACACCGGCGATCTCGCAGGCCTGGAGGACGGTTATTCCGTCCTCCACCTCGATCTCTGCGCCGTCGATTGTCAGTGTCGCCATGCCCCGGCCCTACGCTGCCGCCGCGCGGCCAGCCTTGCGCGCGACGATACGGCTTTCCACTTCGTCGCGGAAATGCCTCATCAGCCCCTGGATCGGCCAGGCCGACGCGTCGCCGTGCGCGCAGATGGTGTGGCCCTCGATCTCGTAGCTCACGGCCAGCAGCATGTCGATCTCCTCGACCTCGGCGTCGCCGCGGACCAGACGCTCCATGACCCGCCACATCCAGCCGGTCCCCTCCCGGCACGGCGTGCACTGGCCGCAGGATTCGTGCATGTAGAATTTCGACAGCCGGGCGATGGCCGCGACGACGTCGGTCGAACAGTCCATCACGATCACCGCCGCCGTACCGAGCCCGGATTTCAGTTCGCGCAGCCCGTCGAAGTCCATGACCGCGGTATCGCACAGCGCCTTGGGCAGAAGCGGCACCGATGAACCGCCGGGGATGACGGCCTTGAGATTCTCCCAGCCGCCGCGCACCCCGCCCGCGTGCTTCTCTATCAACTCGCGCAGCGGGATTCCCATCTCCTCCTCGACGTTGCACGGGTTGTTCACATGGCCGGAAATGCAGAACACCTTGGTGCCGGTATTGTTCTCGCGCCCGAACCCGGCGAACCAGGAAGCGCCGCGCCGCAGGATGGTCGGGACGACGGCGATGGTCTCGACGTTGTTGATCGTCGTCGGACAGCCGTAGAGGCCGGTATTGGCGGGGAACGGCGGCTTGATGCGGGGCATCCCCTTCTTGCCCTCGAGGCTCTCGAGCAGCCCGGTTTCCTCGCCGCAGATATAGGCTCCGGCGCCGCGGTGGACGACGATGTCGAAGTCCCAGCCGGAGCCGCAGGCGTCGGGACCGATCAGCCCCGCATCGCGCGCTTCCGAGACCGCCGCTTCGAGCCGCTCGGCCTCGCGGAAGAATTCGCCCCGGATGTAAATGAACGCGGTATGCGCGCCCATCGCGAAACCGGCCAGCAGCGAGCCTTCGATCAGTTTGTGAGGATCGTGGCGTATGATATCGCGATCCTTGCAGGTTCCGGGTTCGCTTTCGTCGGCATTGACGACGAGATAGGCGGGCCGACCGTCGGATTCCCTCGGCATGAAGGACCATTTGAGCCCGGTCGGGAAGCCGGCGCCGCCGCGCCCGCGAAGCCCGGAGGCCTTGACCTCTTCGACCAGCGCCTCGCGCCCCCTGGCCAGCAGCGCCGCGGTCTCGTCCCAGTCGCCGCGGCGGCGGGCGCCGGCGAGCCGCCAGTCGTCCTGCCCGTAAAGATTGGTGAAGATTCGGTCCCGGTCCTGCAGCCCCATCAGACGCCCTCCCCCGCGCCCGCGGCATCGGTGAGCGAGGTCCGCCGGCCGACCGGTTCGGACGCCTGCCGCCCGATCTGCGAGCCCGGGTCCGGGCGCTCGCCCGCGCGGAACGCCTTCAGGACGGCGACTGTCTTCTCCGGGTCGAGATCCTCGAAATAGTCGTCGTCAATCCAGACGACCGGTGCGTTGACGCAGGCGCCGAGGCACTCGAACTCGGTCAAGGTGAACTTTCCATCCTCGGTCGTGCCGCCGACATCGATGCCCAGCTCGCTCCTGCAGGCATCGAGAATGTCGGTGCTGCCGCGCAGCATGCAGGGGGTCGTCGTGCACACCCGGACCATGTGTTCGCCGACCGGTTCGGCATGCAGCATTTCGTAGAACGAAACGATCTCGCGGATCCTGATCGGCGCCATGTCGAGCATGGCCGCCACGTGCTCCACGGCGGCCTGGGACAGCCAGCCGCCGTTCTGGCGCTGGGCGATGTCGAGCACGGCGAGCACGGCCGATGCCTGCCGCCCCTCTGGGTAGCGGGCGATAAGGGCCTCTGCCCTGGCCCGGTTCTCCGGTGTCAGCGCGAAGGAGTCGCTCACCGGTCGATCTCCCCGAAGACGATGTCCATCGAACCGACGATGGCGACGAGATCGGCGAGCATATGGCCTTTGGTCATGAACTCGGTCGCCTGGAGAAAAGCAAACCCGGGCGCACGGATCTTGCAGCGGTACGGCCGGTTGGTGCCGTCGGAGACGAGATAGACGCCGAATTCGCCCTTGGGCGCCTCGACGGCCGTGTAGGTCTCTCCGGGCGGCACCTTGTAGCCCTCGGTGTAGAGCTTGAAATGGTGAATCAAGGCCTCCATCGAGCCCTTCATTTCCGCCCTGCTCGGCGGCGAGATCTTGTTGTCCTCGACCCGGACCGGCCCGTCCGGCAGGGCGCCGATACATTGCTCGATGATGCGCAGCGACTGGCGCATTTCCTCGATGCGGACGAGATAGCGGTCGTAACAGTCGCCCTTCGTGCCGACCGGAATGTCGAAGTCCATACGGTCGTAGACATCGTAGGGCTGGGCCTTGCGAAGATCCCAGGGCAGGCCGCTGCCGCGCAGCATCGGTCCGGTCAGACCCCAGTCCAGCGCGTCCTCCGGGGAGATCACGCCGATATCGACGGTGCGTTGCTTGAATATCCGGTTTTCGGTCAGCAGGGCCTCGGTATCGTCGATAAACTTGGGAAACGCCTCGCAGAACGCGGCGATGTCCTCGACCAGACCCGCCGGCAGATCGCGGTGGACGCCGCCCGGCCGGAAATAGGCGGCATGGAGCCGTGCACCGGAGACCCTGTCGTAGAACGACATCATCTTCTCGCGTTCCTCGAAACCCCAGAGGAACGGAGTCATGGCGCCGACGTCGAGCGCGAAGGCGCAAACGTTCATGATGTGGTTGAGCAGCCGCGTGATCTCGCTGAACAGGACGCGGATGTACTGGCCGCGTTCGGGAACCGCGATGCCCAGCAGCTTCTCGGTGGCGAGCGCGAATGCGTGCTCCTGGGACATCGGCGCGACGTAGTCGAGCCGGTCGAAATAGGGCACCGCCTGGATGTAGGTCTTGTGCTCGATCAGCTTTTCGGTTCCGCGGTGGAGGAGGCCGATGTGAGGATCGGCCCGTTCGATCACCTCGCCGTCCATCTCGACCACGAGCCGCAGCACGCCGTGCGCGGCAGGGTGCTGCGGGCCGAAATTCATCGTCAGGTTCTTGATTTCGGTCTCGGCCAAGCGGCTAGCCCCCGGTTCCGTCCTCTCCCGCCTTCTCGTCGCCGGGCAGGATGTAGTCGGCCCCTTCCCATGGGCTCATGAAATCGAAGTCGCGGAAATCCTGGGTCAACTGCACCGGTTCGTAGGCGCAGCGTTTCTGTTCGTCGTCGTAGCGCAGTTCGACGAACCCGGTGAGCGGAAAATCCTTCCGCAGCGGATGCCCCTCGAACCCGTAGTCCGTCATGATGCGGCGGAGGTCGGGGTTGCCGGCAAAGTAGATGCCGTAGAGGTCCCACGCCTCGCGCTCGTACCAGCCGGCGGCGGAAAAGATTTCGACCGCCGAAGGCACCGGGGTCTCCGCATCGGCCGAGACCTTGACGCGGATGCGCTGGTTGTGGCGGAGGCTGAGCAGGTTGTAGACGACCTCGAAGCGTCGTTCGCGTTCCGGGTAGTCGGCGCCGCAGATATCGATCAGCATCTTGAACAGGCAGTACGAATCGTCGCGCAGCCAGGTCAGCGTCCGCTCGATCTCCGGCGCCGGGACGGTCAGGATCAACTCGTCCCTTACGAACGCGATATCGGCGCCCTCGACCGAGAGGGTCGCGCCGATATAGTCGCCGAGTTCGATGAGCGCCTGGTTCATCCCTTGCCTTGCCGGGTTCGCCGGATCGATGTCAGCGGGCAAACGTGCTCGTCCGCCTGATTTTTTTCTGCAGTTGGAGGATTCCGTAGAGCAGCGCTTCCGCCGTCGGCGGGCAGCCGGGCACATAGATATCGACCGGAACGATGCGGTCGCAGCCCCGTACCACCGAATAGGAGTAGTGGTAATACCCGCCGCCGTTGGCGCAGCTTCCCATCGAAATCACCCAGCGCGGCTCGGCCATCTGATCGTAAACCTTGCGCAGCGCCGGCGCCATCTTGTTGGTCAGCGTTCCGGCGACGATCATCACGTCGGACTGGCGCGGGCTGGGCCGGAAGATCGTCCCGAACCGGTCGAGATCGTAGCGGGCGGCGGCCGTGTGCATCATCTCGACCGCGCAGCAGGCGAGGCCGAAGGTGACCGGCCACAGCGACCCGCTCTGCGCCCAACTCATCACCTTGTCGATCTGGGTGACGATGAAGCCCTTGTCGGCGAGGGCCGAGTCGATCGCCCGCATCGCGCCGTCGGTGTCGCGGAACTCGAGGCCTACTCCCATTCGAGCGCGCCTTTCTTCCATTCGTAGACGAAGCCGATCGTCAGCACCGCGAGAAAGACCACCATCGACCAGAAGCCGAGCATGCCGATGGATCCGAGCGAAACCGCCCAGGGAAACAGGAACGCGATCTCGAGGTCGAAGATGATGAACAGGATGGCGACCAAGTAGAAACGCACGTCGAACTGGCCGCGCGAGTCCTCGAACGCCTCGAAGCCGCATTCGTAGGCAGACACCTTTTCGCTGTCCGGCCGCTGCCGGGCGATGATGTAGGACGCCGCCACCCCTGCCGCGGCCATCGCCGCGGCGATGCCGAGGAAGATCAGGATCGGCAGATACTCGAGCAGCATCGATTCGAGCGCCATCTCTTCTCCCCCGGCCGGCGACAGCCGCGCGGCGCCCTGCTCGCGGCCGGCTGTCCGATCGCAGGTCTTATACGGACATGGTCGTGCAATATCAATTGCACCGCTCGCCCTGCTGCTTCGCCAGCGGACCGCGGCGGCCGGGCGGCGCCCGACGCCCGGCATCTGTTCGGAAATCGGTCACGATGCCGGTGGAAGAACCGGGCGGATATAAGACGCCCGCAACCGTTCCGACCGCCGGTTGCCCCGGGCCTCCGATGCGGCGGGACGAATCGCGCCGTTACTCCGGCTCGGTTTCCGAAGAGGCCGGCGGGACGGTTGCAGGCTGATCCGGGAATATTGTCCCGGTCCTCAATCTGGACCAGAATTCGGCAGGAGCGACGACAGCCACCGCCCGCGGGACGGAAAGCCTGCCGTTGATCTGGGCGGTTACCGTTTCGACGGTTCGCAGCCGGGAGTGTACAGTCTTCAGATCATTCGCCATGTTGTCGATGCGCTGGTTCACGTCTTCGAAGCGCTGGTCCACATCATCGAAGCGCCGGTTCACGTCTTCGAAACGCTGGTCCACTTCGTCGAAGCGCTGGTCCACATCGTCGAAGCGCTGGTCCACATCGTCGAGGCGCTGGTCCACATCGTCGAAGCGCTTGTCCACGTCGTCAAAGCGTTGGTTCACGTCTTCGAAACGTTTGTCCACATCGTCGAAGCGCCTGTTTACCTCTTCGAAGCGCTGGTCCACGTTGTCGAACCGGTTGTTCATTCCGTCCAGGGTTCCCTCGATCTTTGCGACCTTTCCGCCGAGGTCGGATTTGATCTCGGCAATCTTTCCGCCGAGGTCGGCCCTCAGGTCGCCGACCTCCTTCGCGACTTCTCCGATCCTGTCGGTGACGTGGTAGAAGCCCGCGCCGAGAGTCGCGAGAATGCCGAGAACCCCGATCCAGTCTCTCAGAGGCATGAAGTGTTTTCCCCCCGGACACCGGACTCTACCCCGCGCCCGCCGGGCAATGCAACCGATAGTTGCGTATTGCCCGGCTTGACGCAGCCCATGCCCGCTTCGTAGCCTTGCGTCCGGCGCCCGACCGCAAGGATCCGAGAAAACGAACCGTGGCGCGCGGGCGCGGGGTACGGACAGCAAGGGAGAATCTGCGATGGTTAAGGGGTTGAAATCGGCTGGCGCCGTCGTCTTGGCGGCCGGGCTTGCGGCGGGCGCAGCGGGCCCGGCGGAAGCGCAAGGCAAGCGCCAGTTCATCGCGATCGGCACCGGCGGACCGACCGGGGTCTACTTCGTCGCCGGCAACGCGATTTGCCGCATGCTGCACAAGGAGGCGGCCGAGGGCCGCAAATCGGGCCGCAAGCACGGGATCCGCTGTTCCGCACCGTCGACCGGCGGTTCGACCTACAACATCGCGCAGATCAAGGCTGGCGAACTCGACTTCGGCGTTGCCCAGTCCGATTGGCAGTACCACGCCTACAACGGCAGTTCCAAGAAGGTCACCAACTTCCCCAAGCTGCGCGCTGTCTTCTCTGTGCATCCCGAGGCCTATCAGCTCGTGGTCGCCAAGGATTCCGGCATCAAGTCGTGGAAGGGTCTGAAGGGTAAGCGCTTCAATATCGGCAACCCGGGATCCGGCCAGCGTGCGACGACCGAACTGTTGATGGAGCGCTACAACACGCCGCGCAGCTATTTCAGCCTGGTCACCGAACTGACCTCGACCGAGCATTCGACGGCGCTCTGCGACGGCAAGATCGACGCGTACGGCTACGTGGTCGGTATCCCGAATTCCGGTGTCGCCGTCGCGACCGACGGCTGCTTGGCCAAGATCGTGACCCTCAATACCGACATCGAGAAGAAGCTCATCGCCGAGCGCCCGTACTACGCCGCGGCGACGGTGCCCAAGGGGACCTACAAGTCGACCGCCGAGGACGTGACCACATTCGGCGTCATGGCCACCATCGTGACCAGCGCCGACAAGTCCGATGCGCTGGTCTACGAAGTTGCCCGTGCGGTGATGGAGAACATCAAGGACTTCCGCCGCCTCCACCCCGCTTTCGCCAATCTCCAGCCGCAGAACATGTTGAAGGAAGGGCTCTCCGCTCCGCTTCATCCCGGTGCGGCCAAGTACTACAAGGAAAAGGGCTGGCTGAAGTAGCCAGACCCTTGGAGCGCGTCCGGCGCACAGGCGCCGGACGCCTCTCCGATCCGGGCGCATCTTGAATACGTCCGCGCGCGATATCATCGAGGCGGTCGAGCCCACCGGCGGACACCTGATACCGCGCTGGGCGCGCTTGGTAGCGTTGATCGGGCTGATCTGGGCGCTCTACCAGCTGTGGATCGCCTCGCCGCTTCCGTTCCTGTTCGGCTTCGGAATCTTCGTCGATCTGCCGGCCCGCGGAATGCATCTCGCCTTCGGGCTCCTGCTCTGCTTTCTCGTCTTTCCCTTTCGGCGCGGCACCGTCCGCACGCGGGTGCCGGCCGTCGACATCCTGTTGGCGGTCATCGCGTCCGGAGCGGCCGCCTATCTCTGGCTCGGCCACGAGGGAATCATCGCGCGCGACGGCATCCTGCTCGAAATCGAAATCGCCGGCGTGCCGTTTCCCTTCGAGGCGCTGCTCGGCGGCGCCGGGATCGTTCTTCTCCTCGAGGCCACGCGCCGCAGCGTCGGCTGGCCGCTGGTGATCGTCTGCAGCGTCTTCATCCTCTATTCGATCTTCGGCCAGTCGATGCCCGACATCATCTCGCACAAGGGGGTCTCGCTGGAGCGCTTGATCGGCTACCAGTGGCTCACCGGGGAGGCGATCTTCGGCATCCCGATCAATGTCTCGGTGAGCTACGTCTTCCTGTTCGTGTTGTTCGGCGCCTTTATGGACCGGGCCGGCGCAGGGCGCTTTCTCCTCGATCTCGCCTTTGCCCTGGTCGGACGCTACCGCGGCGGCCCGGCCAAGGGCGCGATCCTCGCATCGGGCATGACGGGCATGGTGTCGGGCTCCTCGATCGCCAACACGGTGACCACCGGCACCTTCACCATCCCGATGATGACCAAGATGGGCTTCACCCCGGTCAAGGCGGGTGCGATCGAGGTCGCAGCGTCCACCAACGGCCAGATCATGCCGCCGATCATGGGTGCGGCGGCATTCATCATCGCAGAGTTCATCGGCATCTCGTATTACGACGTAATCGTCCACGCCGCCCTGCCGGCGGTCATCAGCTACTGCGCCCTGTTCTACATCTCCCATCTCGAGGCGCTCAAACTCGGACTGGAGGGGGTGCCCAGGGACTATCTGCCGCGCCTGAAACAAACGTTCATGGGCGGCGTCCATTACCTGACTCCGATCGTCGTCCTGATCTATCTGCTGGTCGTCGAACGGTGGTCTCCGGCGAGCGCCGTGTTCTATTCGATCCTCCTGATGGCGGCGATCATCATGGTGTACGAGTTCCGCCGGGCCGACACGGTCGGCGGCGGCCTCGTCCGCGGCCTGAGCGTCGTGCACGACGCCCTGGTGACTGGTGCGCGCAACATGATTGCGGTCACCGCGGCGACCGGCGCCGCCGGGCTGATCGTCGGCGTCGTTTCGGCGACCGGGCTCAACAACGCGATGCTCGGCGTCGTCGAGGCGCTCAGCCAGGGCAATGTCTACATTCTGCTGCTGCTGACCGCGCTCGTCTGCATCATCCTTGGCATGGGGCTGCCGACCACCGCCAACTACATCGTCGTTGCCTCACTGATGGCCAGCGTGATCGTCGAGCTCGGCAACGCCTCCGGTCTCGTCCTGCCGCTCATCGCGGTCCATCTTTTTGTCTTCTATTTCGGGTTGATGGCGGACTCGACCCCGCCGGTATGCCTCGCCGCATTCGCGGCGTCGGCGATATCGGGCGCCGATCCGCTGCGCACCGGCGTGCAGTCCTTTCTCTACGATATCCGGACCGCGGTCCTCCCCCTGGTCTTCGTGTTCAACCCCGAACTCCTCCTGGTCGGTGTGGAGAGCTTCGGCCACGGGGTGCTGGTGTTCGTCGTCTCGCTGATCGCGATCCTCTCGTTCAGCGCACTGACCCAGGGATGGCTGCTGATCCGCCTGCGGCTGCAAGAGGGGGTGCTTCTCGTGCTGACGATCGTGTCCCTGTTCCGGCCCGATTTCGTCCTCAACCTCGCCATGCCCGAATTCCGCTCGGTCAGCATCGCCGAGGTAGAGCAGGTGCCGAGCACCGTCGCCGCCGACCGCAAGATCAGGCTCCATGTCGTCCGTTCGACCGATTACGGCGACCGCTACAAGCTGTTCGTGATCGCCCCCCCGGCGCCGAAAGGCGAACAGTCGGTCGCCCAGCGCATCGGACTGGGCGTCGCCCCCGCCGAGGGGGGCGGGTTCGAGGTGAGCGACATCGCGTTCCGGGGCCCGGCGGAAAAATCGGGCCTGACGTTCGGCGACCGGATCACCGACATCGACGTGGAGCAGATCGACCGTCCGCCCAAGGAGATCGTGTACCTGCTGGGCCTGGCGGCGCTGGCGCTGGTGCTGTCGAGCCAACTCTGGCGGCGGCGCGCGCAGGCCGGCGCCGCATGAGTCCCGATGTCCGCAGCTTTCTGCGGCGGCGGATCGCCGAACGCGCCGGCGATCTGGTCGAACTAACGGCGGCCCTGGTCCGCACGCCCTCCCCCAACCCGCCCGGCGACACCACGGAGGTCGCCTCCTTGGCCGCGGACTGGCTCGCCTCCATCGAAGGCGCGGTCGTGTCGCGCCATACCGCCGAGGCGCCGATCGTCAACGTCGTGGCCCGTCTCGGGGGAGGACGGCCCGGCCGCCGGCTGGCGTTCAACGGCCACCTCGACACCTATCCGGTGGGCAGCGCCGAAGGATGGGATGCGGATCCGTATTCCGGCCTGGTGGAAAACGGGCGCCTCTACGGCCGCGGCGTTTCCGACATGAAGGCCGGCATCGCGAGTTCGATGATCGCCCTTGCCGCGCTCGCCGAATGCCGCGGCGAGTGGGGCGGAGAGGCTGTCCTGACCCTCGCCGGCGACGAGGAGACGATGGGGGTCCGCGGCACCCAGTACCTCCTCGACACCGTGCCCGAAGCGCGCGGCGATGCCATGATCTCGGGCGACGCCGGCTCGCCGCGCGTCCTGCGCTTCGGCGAGAAGGGGATGCTCTGGCTTGACGTTTCGGCCCGCGGCCGTGCGGCCCACGGGGCGCACGTCCATCTCGGCCGCAACGCGATCGAGATGTTGATGGAGGCGCTCGCCCGGCTGGCGAAACTGGGCGCAATCGAGATCGACGCCCCGGCTGAGACCGCCGCCGCCGTCGCCGCCGCCGCGCCGGTCTCCGAATCCGTTTCCGGCGCGGGCGAGAGCGAAATCCTGGGACGGGTGACAGTCAATATCGGCACCGTCTCGGGCGGGCGGGCGCACAACCTCGTCGCCGACCGAGCCGATGCACGCCTCGATATTCGCATTCCGCCGGGGCTGACCGTGGCGGCGCTCGAGCAACGCGTCGCCGCGGCCCTGGCCCCGCTGGACGGCGTCGCGTTCACCGTGCTCCGCCGCTACGAACCGACGGTGACCGACCCCGATCACGAGATCGTTCGCATCTGCGTCGATAACGCGGCGGGCGTCCTCGGCGAGCCGGCGGTCGCGAACATGAGGATCGGAGCGTCCGACGCCCGCCTTTACCGTCTCGCCGGGGTCCCGTCCGTGGTCTGCGGCCTGACACCGCACAACATGGGCGGGGCCAACGAATATGTGCTGACCGACGAGGTCGCGGCGGTCGCGGTAATCCACGCGCTGAGCGCGTTCGATTTCCTTTCCCGCGATACGGGCTGACGACCGTTCAGCCGGCTTCCGCGAGCATGCGGTGCTGCTCCAGAACCTCGGCGAGAGTGTCGGGATCGCCGCGTCCGAGACCGCATTCGGCAGCGACGCCCGAGACGGCGGTATGCCGCCGCGCCTCGGCGAGCTTGCGGGCATTGCCCTCTGCGTCGCCCTCGTGGACCAGCCCGAGATAGAGCGCGGTTTCCTGCGGCAGGGCGAGGCTCGCCAGCGGTTCGAAATAGGCCGCGTCGCCGCGGTCCTTCGGCACCGGCATGTGGATGTACTGCACGGGGCGCGCGATCGTTTCCAGGAGACCGTTGGCGATTTCCACGCAGACGCCGAGATCCGCGGGCTGTACGAGATGTTCGTCCTTCGGGCTGCCGTAGCAGAGGTGGTAACCGAGATCGACGGCGTCCGGCACCATGTCTCCGATGCCCGCGAGCGTATCGACGATCTGGCGCCGGTAGCCTTCCGGCTGGTCGAAATACCCCTCCCACATCAGGACTTCCTGGCAGACATCCCACTGGTACGAGATCTGGTCGTGCGGAAGGGCGTCGGAGATGCGTTCGAACTCATCGCGCAGATGGGCGCGGTAGACCGGCAGGAAATCGCCGTACGCCTTGGGAGAGATAAAGTTGTAAGCAATGGCCAACGGGGTCGCCATGCAGATCTGGTATTTCACTCCGGCCGGGATCGCGCCGCTGTCCTTGAGTTGCCGGAAGGCCCCGTAATTGCGGATCGCGTCGTCCGCATAGCCCGTGGCGAAGGTGACGGACGCCGGATCGACGCCGTCCCGGATACGCAGCCGCTCGACCTCGTAGACCAGCTTGCCGTCCCACTGGAGGAACCGGAACGGCGGAATGGTGGGATCGACTTCGAGGTCGGGATGGGCCTTGAGCTGATCGTTGATGAAGCTGATCCAGCGGGTCCTGCGGCCGGTCTCGCCGTCGGGCAGGCGCTGCATGTGTGCACCCAGCGTCTGTCCCACGGTGCGGAACGACGTTTCCGCATCCGGCAGCGGCAGGCTGCCGACCATGTGCACCAGCAAACGGTCCCCGGTTTCCTTGCCCATCGTCTCCTCGTCCCTGCATCTCGATCTCGGCGGCGCGCGAGTGTGGCGGTCGAACCCGCCCCTTGTCCAGCGTCCGTTGACCGCAAATTCGCCCCCTCCTACCCTGCCCCCCGCGCCCGGCTGCAGCGGAGACAGACGCTTGCCCAAGGCCCTCACCGACGCGCAGGCAGCGGGGTTCCGCCGCGACGGTTTCGTCTTTCCCATCGACGGCCTGTCGACCGGGGAAGCGGCCGCCGCAGTGGCCTGCCTCGAGCGTTACGAACGGGACACGGGCAGCACGGCGCAGGCAACGCTTGCCCTCAAGTCGCACGTGCCGTTCCGGGTGTTGAGCGACATTGTCCGCCATCCCCGCATCCTCGATGCGGTCGAGGACCTGATCGGCCCCGACATCCTCTGCTGGGGTTCGAGCTTTTTCGTCAAGGAGGCGCACGATCCGGGCTATGTCTCCTGGCACTGCGACACCTACTACTACGGGATCGAGCCGCAGGAGACGGTAACCGCCTGGGTTGCATTCACCCCGGCTACGCGCCAGGCGGGCTGTATCCGCTGTATCCCCGGAAGCCATCTGCGCGAGACGGCATTCGACGAGACGCCGGACGCCCACAACATGCTGACACGCGGGCAGACCACCCGCGAAGTCGATGAGGCGCGCGCCGTCTACATGCCGCTCGAGACGGGCCAGTTCTCGATCCACCACGAATGCACTGTCCATTCCTCGGAGCCCAACAACGCCGACCATCGGCGAATCGGCCTGTCGATCCATTACTGCCCGACCTACGCCCGCCAGACCCGCTATACCGAGGAACGGCCGTCCGCTGCGCTCGTGCGCGGCGCGGACCGTTACGGCCACTGGGACCCCGAACCGCGGACCGAGGCCGACTTCGACGCCGACGCAGCCGCGGCAATGAAGGCGATTCGCGACCGCTTTGTCGGCCGCCGCGCAGATTAAGCGCAGGAAGAATCGGGCGGGCTGTCTAGCCGCCTCGGGTCCGGCCGGCATGGAGCACCGGAAATCCGTGCTCGTGGCGGGAGTGACGGGACTCGAACCCGCGGCCTCTGGCGTGACAGGCCAGCGCTCTAACCAACTGAGCTACACCCCCGGAGCAGGCGACGGTGTAGAACGACGGCACTGCCGGAGTCAATACGCCGCCCGGCGCCGGCGCCCTTCATGTGCCGGCATCCGCACCCCGGGTCTCGCGCCGTAGCCCGCACCGGCTGGCCGCACGGGCCGGGAACTGGTGGGCGGTGACGGAGTCGAACCGCCGACATCCACGGCGTAAACGTGGCGCTCTACCTGCTGAGCTAACCGCCCTGCTCGTTAACCGTAGCCACAGTCGGGCGCCCCGGTCAAATGCGGCCGCAAACCGCATCCCCCGGGGCCCGCGCGGCCGCATCGACGATGCGATGCGCCGGGCGGCGGTCGACCTCCCTAGTTGACCGCGTCCTTGAGCGCGTTCCCGGCCTTGAACTTGGGCTGCATGGAGGCCGCGACCTGGACGGTTTCGCCGGTGCGGGGATTGCGGGCCGTTCTCGCCGAGCGTTCGGAAACGCTGAAGGTGCCGAAGCCCACGACGCGCACCTCCTCCCCGTCCTGCAAGGACGCGGTGATGCAGTCGAACACGGCGTCGACGGCCCGCGCCGCATCGACTTTGGTGATCCCGGTGTTATCCGCCACGGCCTGGACAAGATCGCCCTTGTTCACGTCACGCCTCCCTGTTGATCATGGACAACGGCACTGGCCCAGAAGAATGCTTGCCAAGCCGCCCGACGCCGGGCATACGGCCCCTCTGGGGCGCCGACGACGGACGAATCTAATGCGGCCGAATTTCGACCGTCAATCGCGAAAACGGTCGTACCCGGTGCATTTCCCGAGTTTAGCGAATCGCCCGAAGCCGCCGGGATGCCGGCAAGCCGCTCAGTGCGTGGTGACCTCGCTCACGTCCCTTTCCCCGGCGGCCGGCGGCACGCTTTCGGCGTCCTCCGCCGTCCATTCGATGGGAACCGGCTGGCGCACCAGAGCCCGGACGACGATCTCATCGACCGAGGAGACCGGGACGATCTCGAGGTTGCGCTTGACGTTGTCGGGGATCTCGGCGAGGTCCTTCTCGTTGTCGCGCGGGATCAGCACGGTGGCCAGCCCGCCGTGCAGCGCGGCCATCAACTTCTCCTTGAGCCCGCCGATCGGCAGGACCCGGCCGCGCAGCGTCACTTCGCCGGTCATCGCCACGTCGCGGCGAACCGGGATACCGGTGAGCGCCGAAACCATCGACGTGCACATGGCAACGCCGGCCGACGGCCCGTCCTTGGGCGTTGCGCCCTCCGGAACGTGGACGTGGATGTCGCGCCGTTCGAAAATGGTCGGCTTGATGCCGAACTCGGTGCTGCGCGAACGCACGTAGGTGCGCGCCGCCTGCGCCGACTCCTGCATCACCTTGCCGAGTTGACCGGTATGGGAGACCTTCGCCGAGCCGGGCAGGATGACCGATTCGACCGAAAGCAGCGCGCCGCCGATCTCGGTCCACGCCAGTCCGGTGCACACGCCGACGAGGTCCTCTTCCTCGACCTCCCCGAACCGGTAGCGGCGGACGCCGGCGTATTTTTCCAGCGTGCGCCGGGTGACTTTGATCCGCGTCCTGTCGGAGGTCAGGACGTCCTTGATGGCCTTGCGCGCCAGCTTCGCGAGTTCGCGTTCGAGGTTCCTGACCCCCGCCTCGCGGGTGTAATAGCGAATCAGGTCGCGCAGCGCGTCGTCGGATATCGACCATTCCTTCGCCTTGAGGCCGTGCGCCTCGACCTGCTTGGAGATCAGGTGCCGCTTGGCGATTTCCACCTTCTCGTCCTCGGTGTAACCGGCGAGCCGGATGATCTCCATCCGGTCCATCAGCGGCTGCGGCATGCGCAGCGTGTTCGCGGTCGTCACGAACAGCACATCGGACAGGTCGTAGTCGACCTCCAGATAGTGGTCGTTGAACGTGTTGTTCTGTTCCGGATCGAGCACCTCGAGCAGGGCGGACGAAGGATCGCCCCGCCAGTCGGCGCCGAGCTTGTCCACCTCGTCCAGCAGGAACAGCGGGTTCGATGTCTTCGCCTTTTTCATGCCCTGGATAACCTTGCCGGGCATCGAGCCGATATAGGTCCGCCGATGGCCGCGGATTTCGGCCTCGTCGCGGACGCCGCCCAACGACATGCGCACGAAATTCCGGCCGGTGGCGCGGGCGATCGACTTGCCAAGCGAGGTCTTGCCGACGCCGGGAGGGCCGACCAGGCACAGAATCGGACCCTTCACCTTGCGCACGCGTTGCTGCACGGCGAGATACTCGACGATTCGTTCCTTGACCTTTTCCAGACCGTAATGGTCCTCGTCCAGCATCCGCTCGGCGGCCGTCAGGTCGCGCTTGACCCGCGAGCGTTTGCGCCAGGGGATGTTGAGCAGCCAGTCGAGATAGTTGCGGACGACCGTCGCCTCGGCCGACATCGGGCTCATGGAACGCAGCTTCTTGAGTTCCTGCAGCGCCTTCTCGCGCGCTTCCTTGCTGAGCTTGGTCTGCTTGATGCGCTCCTCGATCTCGCCCGCCTCGTCGCGGCCGTCCTCGCCCTCGCCGAGCTCCTTCTGGATCGCCTTGAGCTGTTCGTTGAGATAGTACTCGCGCTGGGTCTTCTCCATCTGCCGCTTGACCCGGCTGCGGATCTTTTTCTCGACCTGGAGGACGCCGATCTCGTTCTCCATGAAGGCGTAGGCGCGCTCCAGCCGCTCCTCGACCGGCACCGTCTCCAGCAGTTCCTGTTTCTCGGAAATCTTCAGCGCCAGATGCGAGGCGATAGTGTCTGCGAGCTTGGCCGGATCTTCGATTTGATTTACCGATACAAGGACTTCCGGCGGGATTTTCTTGTTGAGCTTTATGTATTGCTCGAACTGTTTCACCACCGATCGGGCAAGCGCATCGAGATCTTCCGATCCCTCGGACGGCTCGTCGATCAGTTCGGCCTCGGCCTGGAAGAACTCGTCCACCCGGGTGAAACGGGCGATCCGCGCCCGCCGCGACCCTTCGACCAGGACCTTGACCGTCCCGTCGGGCAGCTTGAGCAGTTGGAGGACCGTGCCGATGGTGCCGAGCCCGTGGATGTCCTCCGGCGCCGGGTCGTCCTCGCCCGCATTCTTCTGGGCGGCCAGCAGGATCTGCTTGTCGTCGTTCATCACGTCTTCGAGCGCGCGCACCGATTTCTCGCGGCCGACGAAGAGCGGCACGATCATGTGCGGGAAAACGACGATGTCCCTCAGGGGAAGGAGGGGGAAGACGGAGCGCGGAGTATCGGTCATGACGCGATCTGAACCTGTTGGGCCGGGTCCGCGAGCGTCGGACCGCCGGGGTAACGACAATAGCGTAACATGGACCTGTCCGCCGAAACTTCAACCCCGGCGGGATTCAAGCCGACGAGCCGCTTTCCTCGAGCCGCTCGGCGTAGATGTAGAGCGGTTTGGCGCGCCCCTCGACGACCTCGCCGCTGATGGCGATCTTCTCGACGTTCTCCATGCCCGGAAGCTCGAACATGGTCTCGAGCAGGATCGATTCGAGGATCGCGCGCAGGCCGCGCGCACCGGTCTTGCGGTTGATCGCCTTGAGCGCGACCGCCTTGAGCGCGTCGTCGGTGAAGCCGAGTTTCACGTCCTCCATCTCGAACAGCCTGCCGTACTGCTTGACGAGGGCGTTCTTGGGACGGGTCAGAATCTGGACCAGCGCATCCTCGCTGAGATCTTCCAGCGTGGCGATCACCGGCAGGCGGCCGACGAATTCGGGGATCAGGCCGAACCGCAAGAGGTCCTCGGGCTCGATCTCGCGCAGGATCTCGCCGGTCGCGCGGTCGTCCGGGCTCCGCACGTCGGCGCCGAAACCGATCGAGGTGCCCTGGCCGCGCGCCGAGATGATCTTCTCGAGCCCGGCGAAGGCGCCGCCGCAGATGAAAAGGATGTTGGTGGTATCGACCTGCAGGAATTCCTGCTGCGGGTGCTTGCGGCCGCCCTGGGGCGGGACCGAGGCGACGGTGCCCTCCATGATCTTGAGGAGCGCCTGCTGGACTCCTTCGCCGGAGACGTCGCGGGTGATCGAGGGGTTGTCGGACTTGCGCGAAATCTTGTCGACCTCGTCGATATAGACGATGCCGCGCTGCGCCCGTTCGACGTTGTAGTCGGCCGCTTGGAGCAGCTTGAGGATGATGTTCTCGACATCCTCGCCGACATAGCCCGCCTCGGTCAGCGTGGTCGCATCGGCCATCGTGAAGGGCACGTCCAGGATCCGGGCGAGGGTCTGGGCGAGCAGGGTCTTGCCGCACCCGGTCGGCCCGATCAGCACGATGTTCGACTTGGCGATCTCGATCTCGTTGTTCTTGGCGCCGTGCGCGAGTCGCTTGTAGTGGTTGTGGACGGCGACCGACAGGACCCGCTTGGCGTGGTCCTGGCCGATCACGTAATCGTCGAGCACGGTGCAGATCTCGCGCGGGGTCGGCACGCCGTCGCGTGACTTGACGAGCGTCGTCTTGCTCTCCTCGCGGATGATGTCCATGCAGAGTTCGACGCATTCATCGCAGATGAAAACGGTCGGGCCGGCGATGAGTTTACGGACCTCGTGCTGGCTCTTGCCGCAGAACGAGCAGTACAGGACGTTCTTGGAATCGCCGCTGGCGGACTTGTTCATCGGCACCTCGTCGATACCCGGTCCTGCGGCGATGTTAACCGAGCCACCGGCATTCGTCCATCGGCGCCCCCGGGCGCCGCCCGGGGATGCCCTTTGCGCAGCGCGGCCGGCGCTCGCGGCGCGCCGGCAACCGGCTAAAAAGCGGACAGGATCCGGGGCCTCAACCCTGGCCCGCAGCCGCCACGTCGGCCTCGGACGCGGGGCGGCTGGAGACGACCTCGTCGATCAGCCCGAAGGTTTTCGCATCCTCCGGCGAGAGGAACCTGTCGCGTTCCATCGCCTCCTCGATGGTGCCGATGTCCTGGCCGGTATGGTCGACATAGATCTGGTTGAGACGCCCGCGCAGGGTGAGGATTTCGCGGGCGTGGATCTCGATATCGCTCGCCTGGCCCTGGAAGCCGCCCGACGGCTGGTGGATCATGATCCGCGCGTGCGGCAGCGAATAGCGTTTCCCCTTGGTCCCGGCCGCGAGGAGCAGCGAGCCCATCGACGCCGCCTGGCCGATGCAGACGGTGGAAATCTCGGGGCGGATGTACTGCATGGTGTCGTAGATCGCGAGGCCCGCCGTTACCAGACCGCCGGGCGAGTTGATGTAGAAGGAGATGTCCTTGGTCGGGTTCTCCGATTCGAGGTAGAGCATCTGGGCGCAGATCAGCGCCGCCACCCCGTCGTCCACGCCGCCGATGAGGAAGATGATTCGCTCCTTGAGCAGGCGCGAAAAGATGTCGTAGGCGCGCTCCCCGCGGTTGGTCTGCTCGACCACCATGGGGACCAGGGCGTTCATGGTGACGTCGTTGCCGTCTTTCATCTTGCTCCGCGCTTTCCCGGGGATCGCTCAGGCCGGCGCCGGCGGCGACGACGACGCCTCTTCCTGCTCCACGGTCAATTCCTCGACGCCGACCGTCCGGTCGCTGACCTGTGCCATTTCGATGATGAAGTCAACCACCTTGTCCTCGAAGATCGGCGCCTGCAGGGACTGCACGGCCTGCGGATTGTTGCGGTAGAACTCGAACACGCGCTCTTCCTCGCGCGGGAACATCCGCGCCTGCTCCATCATCGCGCGGGTGACTTCCTCTTCGCTGACCTTGATGTTGTTGAGGCGCCCGACCTCCGACAGCAGCAGGGCCAGCCGGACCCGCCGCTCGGCGATTCCCCGGTAGCGCTCGCGCAGCCCGTCCTCGTCCAGGGCCTTGTCTTCCTCGTCGAGCTGCTCCTTCTCCCTTGCGCTCTCGACCTCGCTCCAGATCGAATCGAACTCCCGCGCCACCAGCCCGGGCGGCACATCGAAGGAATGCGCAGCGGCCAGCTTGTCCAGCAGCGAACGCTTGAGCCGCTCGCGCGAAAGCCGCTCGTACTCGCTTTCCATCCGCGTCTTGACCGTTTCCCGCAGGGTCTCGAGGGTTTCCATGCCCAGCCGCTCGGCGAACGCATCGTCTATCGCCACCTCGTCGGGAGCGAGCACCTCCTTGACCTCGACCGCGAAGACGACCGCCCTGCCCTTCAGGTCGTCGTTCGGATATTCCTCGGGAAAATCCACCTCGAAGCTCTTGTTTTCGCCCGCTTTCGCGCCAACAAGCTGTTCCTCGAAGCCGGGAACGAACTGGCCGGAGCCCAACTGGAGAACGAAATCCCGGGCGCTGCCGCCCTCGAAGGGTTCGCCGTCGAGCGTCGCATCGAAGTCGATCTTCACCTGGTCGCCGTCGCCGGCCGCGACCCCCTCCGCGACCGGCGAGAACTGGCGGTTCTCGGCGGCGAGGCGGCTTACCGCCTCGTCCACCTTTTCCGCCTCTGCCTCGACCACCAGGCGCTCGAGTTCGTAGGCGCCGAAGTCGGGCGGCTCGATCTCCGGCAGGAGTTCGAGCGCCAGCGTGTATTCCAGATCCTCGCCTTCCTCGAAACTGACGATGTCGATCTCCGGCTGCATCGCCGGGCGGACGCCCGCATCGTCGATGGCGCTCGACGTCGCATCGTCGATCGTCGTCTGCAGGACCTCGCCGCGGACCGCCTCGCCGAACCGGCTGCGCAGGATCTTGAGAGGGATCTTGCCGGCCCTGAAGCCCGGCACCCGCGCCGTTTGCCCGACCTCGTTCAGCCGCGCCACCAGCTTGTCCTCGATGTCGGCTGCGGGGACGCTGATCCGGTATTCGCGTTTCAGCCCTTCGGCGTTGATCTCGGTGACTTGCATGCGTGTCTCTTCATCGATGGCCGGCCGATACGGCCCGGGGCCGTGCGGTCGGGAGGCGGACCGCCATGGTGCGGGCGGAGGGACTTGAACCCCCACGGCTTGCGCCACCAGATCCTAAATCTGGCGTGTCTACCAGTTCCACCACGCCCGCGGCCAGACGGGCGGTCCTGCCCTGCCGGTCCGCGGAACCCCCGCCGCCGGAAGCGCGAAGGTATAGCCGCGGCCTCGGGAGAGGGCAAGAAGGCGGCTGCGGCAAAACCGCGGCGGCCCGGTCCGCGAGAGTCCCCCGCAGCGGCAGCGGGAAGCGTGGTATGCTGAACGCAGCGGGGCGGCGAACCGGCGAAGGGAAAAGCGATGCAGGGAAACGCACGGGTCATCGATTCTCTCAACCAAGTCTTGCGCAACGAACTGACGGCGATCAACCAATACTTCCTGCACGCGCGGATGTTGAAGAACTGGGGGGTTTCCGGCCTCGCGGCGCACGAATACGAGGAATCGGTCGACGAGATGCGCCATGCCGACAAGCTCGTCGAACGCATCCTGTTCCTCGAGGGCCTGCCCAACCTGCAGGACCTGAACAAGCTGCTGATCGGCGAAACGGTGAAGGAAGTGCTCGAGTGCGACCTCAGGCTGGAGCGCGAGGCGATCCCCGCGGTCCGGGATGCGATCGCGTGCTGCGAAGAGGCGTCAGACTATATCAGCCGCGAAATACTGGAGCAGATCCTGGAGGGCGAGGAAGAGCACCTCGACTGGCTGGAAACCCAGCTCGGCCTCATCGACCGGATAGGGATGGAGAACTTCGTCCAGCTTCGCAGCGGGTGATCGACGGGGTGCAGGGGGAGGACGGCCCGCGGCCGCACGCTCCCCGGTTCGCCCCTCTCCGCCGCCGCCGGCCTCGGGTTCAGCGCACCGCGGCGTCCGATACCGAGACTTCGTCCATTAGCTGCCGAGCGAAGGCCAAGCAGCGCCCGCACCGCGGTCCGCCGCCGAGCGCCGAATAGGCTTCCTCGGGCGACTTCGCGCCGCCGGCCGCAAGGCTGCGGATCTCGCATTCCCGGTAACGGTTGCAGATGCAGACGTACATGTCTCGCCGATTCGCCCCGTCGGTCTTGCACCGGATCCCTTTGTGTCTCCATTGCGAATGATTGTCAATAGCGTTTTGAATCGATCGGCCGGCCCGCTTCGGCCAACGCCCGATCGTCACACCGGCGGGCGGTAGCCCCGGACCACGGCGCGCGCGGCGGCGTCGAGGATGGCGTCGATATCGATGCGGTAGACCGCATGCAGGTCGGGGATGTCCCCCGACTGTCCGAAACCGTCGACGCCGAGCGGGTAAATCCGGTGCCCGGCGACGGACCCGAGCCACGAAAGCGCTGCCGGGTGGCCGTCGAGCACGGTGACGATGGCGGCCCCGGGCGCCAGCCCGGCGAGCAGCTTTTCGATCGGCGCGAAGCGCCCCCGGTCGCCGGCCATCCGCGCCTGGCGCGCCGCGATCCAGTCCGCGTGCAGGCGGTCGGGCGAGGTCACCGCGAGCAGCCCGGCGCCGGGGATGTCCTCGCGAAGGGCGGCCGCCGCCGCCTCGGCCTCGGGCGCCATGGCCCCCATGTAGGCGATCGCAAGCTCCGCCCCGCCGGCGGGCGGGCCGCCGCGCCAGTAGGCGCCCTCGATGGTCCCCGTCCGCCAGTCCTCCTGCGCCCGCGCGGACGCCGCCGGCTGGTCGATCGCGCGGGTGGAGAGCCGCAGCGCCACCGAACCGCCGTCGTCGGCCTGCATGTGAGCGAAACCCCAGGCCACGATCTCCGCGAGCTCGTCGACGAAGGCGGGTTCGAAAGCGGCGAGCCCGGCCTGCCCGAGGGTAATCAGGGGCGTTTCCTGCGATTGGTGCGCCCCGCCCTCCGGCGCCAGCGTGATGCCGGAGGGGGTTGCCGCCAGCATGAAGCGGGCGTCCTGGTAGCAGGCGTAGTGGAGCGCATCCAGCCCGCGACGGATGAACGGATCGTAGAGCGTGCCCACGGGCAGCAGGCGCTCGCCGAAGACCGGCCCGGCGAGCCCGAACGCCGACAATGTGAGGAACAGGTTGTTCTCCGCGATGCCGAGCTCGACATGCTGCCCGTCGGGCGACATCACCCAGCGCTGCGGCGACAGCACCTCCTCCTCGACATAGGTATCGGCCGCCGGATCCCGGTTGAACAGCCCGCGCCGGTTCACCCACGGTCCGAGATTGGTCGAGACGGTGACATCGGGCGAGGTGGTGACGATTCTGTCTGCAAGCGGCGTGTCGCTGCGGGCGATGTCGTTGAGAATGCGCCCGAAACCGTCCTGGGTGGAGATCGCGGGCCTGTCCGGCGGCGCGATACGGTCCGGCAGGGCAATCGGCGCCGCCGCGTGCCGGCGCGGGTATGCCGCGGCGAACGGGACATCGGCGAGAAACGCCTCCAGCGCGTCCGCCGGGATGCCGAGGCCGGCGAACCTGTCCCACTCCTCGCCGGGAGCCACATCCATCTCCTTTCTGAACGCCTCCATCTGCTCCGGCGTCATCAGGCCCGCATGGTTGTCCTTGTGTCCGGCGAAGGGCAGCCCGAAGCCCTTGGTGGTGTAGCAGATCAGGCAGGTCGGCCGGTCGTCGTCGATGCTTTGGAAGGTGTCGAGCAGCACGTCGATATCGTTGCCGGCGAGGTTGGTCATCAGCGCATGAAGCGCCCGGTCGTCGCGGCGGTCCAGCAGGTCCAGGGCCTGCCGGTCGCCTTCGAGATCGCGGGTCAGCCGTTCGCGCCACCCGGCGCCGCCCTTGAAGGTGAGCGCGGAATAAAGGGAGTTGGGGCAACGGTCGATCCACTCCTTGAGCGCCCCGCCGCCGGGCTCGGCGAACGCCGCGTCGAGCAGCCGGCCGTACTTCAGGGTCATCACCCGCCAGCCGACCGACCGGAACAACTCGTCGATCCGCCCGAACAATCGGTCGGAGACGACCGAATCGAGGCTCTGGCGGTTGTAATCCACCACCCACCAGAGATTTCGTACATCGTGCTTCCAGCTCTCCAGCAGGGCTTCGAAGACGTTGCCCTCGTCGAGTTCGGCATCGCCGACGAGCGCGATCATCCGCCCGACCCTTGCCGGATCGATCATCCCCTTGCAGGCGAGATAATCCTGCGCGAGCGCGGCGAAGACGGTCTGCGCCGCCCCCAGCCCCACCGAGCCGGTCGAGAAGTCGACATCGTCGTCGTCCTTGGTGCGCGAGGGGTACGACTGGGCGCCGCCGAGACTGCGGAAGCGTTCCAGGCGCTCGCGGCTCTCGTGGCCGAACAGGTACTGGATGGCGTGGAACAGCGGGGCGGCGTGCGGCTTCACCGCAACCCGGTCCTCCGGCCGCAGCACGTCGAAATAGAGCGCCGTCATGATCGACGCCATCGAGGCGCAGGACGCCTGGTGCCCGCCCACCTTGAGACCGTCGCGCTTCGGGCGCAGGTGGTTGGCGTTGTGGATCATCCACGACGACAACCACAGCACCTTGCGTTCGAGGGCGCCGAGGACGGCCCGCCGGTCGGCCTGCAGACCGCCCCGGCGAGGGTCGTCCAGCACGGCGGAAATGGTCATCGCGCGCTCCGGTGCGTCGGCTGCGGTAGGCCGACAGTATGGGGCAGACAGGCGAGAATTATGTTGCGAAAATGGTAATCTGCCGCACTGTCTGCGCAATGAATGACAAGTCGAATAAATTATGGAGGCAGAGTCTGCCAAATATGCAACTCGATGCGATCGATCGACGAATCCTGACCGCACTCCAGGCGAATGCCCGGATCTCCAACGCCGAACTGGCCGATTCGGTCGGGCTCTCCCCTTCGCCCTGCCTGCGCCGGGTGCGCGCGTTGGAAAGCGCCGGAGTCATCCGGCGGTACGCGACGCTGCTCGAACCGGAAACCGTTGGACTGCCGATCTCGGTCTTCGTCCAGGTGACCCTGGAGCGCCAGGTGGAGAGCGCTCTGGACGTCTTCGAAAACGCCATCGTCGACCGGCCGGAGGTGATGGAGTGCTATCTGATGACCGGCGACTCCGACTATCTGCTGCGCGTCGTCGTCTCCGACCTCGCGGCCTACGAACGCTTCCTCAAGGAACACCTGACCAGGGTCAGCGGGGTGGCCAGCATCAAATCGAGCTTTGCCCTCAACCAGGTCAAGTATTCGACCGAACTGCCGCTTCGGGTTTCCGGCGGCGCGCAGCCCGCGGCCTCGGGGAGAAATCCGGGCTAATAATCCCGTCCGTCCGCTCCCGCGCGGCCCCGCAGTTCGCGCAGACCCTGGAGTACCGCAGGGACCAGGGCAGGCAGGTCCTCGGCGATCAGGCCGCTGCCGAAGGACGCCGCGGCAGCGCCGTGAATCCAGGCCGCGGCGCAGGCCGCCTCGAACGGCGGCAGCCGCTGGGCGAGAAATCCCAGCACCAGCCCGGCGAGCACATCGCCGGCGCCCGCGGTCGCGAGGTCGGGCGGTGCGTTCGCGTTGATTGCGGTGCGCCCGTCGGGGGCGGCGATGACGGTGTCGGCGCCCTTGAGCAGCACCACCGCCCCCGACTGCGCCGCCGCCGCCCGGGTTCGCGAAACCTTGTCGCCGGCGACTGCGAACAGGCGTGCAAACTCGCCCTCGTGCGGCGTCAGCACGACCGGCGCCGCGCCGACCGCCGCGAACAGGGTCTCGGGTTCGCCGGCGAACGCGGTCAGCGCGTCGGCGTCCAGCACCGTCGGTTTGCCGAGACCGAGCGCACCCAGCGCGCGGTCGCGGGGCCCGTCGGAAACCCCCGCCCCCGGCCCGACCAGCGCCGCGGTGCGCCGCGGGTCGTCGAGATAGGCGGCGAAGGCCGCCGCATCCGGAGCCGCGACCACCAGCGGCCCGACCAGATCGGCGGCGTACACGGCCCGCGCCTCCGGCGGGCAGAGGACGCTGACCATTCCCGCGCCGATCCGCATGGCCGCGCGCGCCGCCAGCCGGGCGGCGCCGGTCATTTCGCCGCCGCCGGCGATAACCGCGTGGCCGCGGCTGTACTTGTGGTCGCCGGGGCGTGGCCACCGCAGCGCGTCCAGCCAGAGGGCCGGTTCGTTGGCGAACCGCGCCGGCTGGATCTCGTCCAGCACCGACGCCGGTATGCCGATGTCGGCGACGTGGACCTCGCCCATCAGCGCGCGGCCCGGCATCAGCAGATGGCCGGGCTTCCTGCGGAAGAAGGTGACGGTGATCTCGGCCGCGGGCGCCGCGCCGCGAATGTCGCCCGTATTGCCGTCTACGCCGCTCGGAACGTCCACCGCAGCGCAGGGGCGGCCGCCGATTTCCTCGATGGCGGCGCGCGCCTCGCCCTCCACCGGGCGCACGAGACCGGCCCCGAAGATCGCATCCACCGCGATCTCCGCCCCGGCGAGCGCGCCGGCGGACATGGGCGCGGCGGGCGCGTCCCAACGCCCGGCCGCGAGCGCCGCATCGCCCTTCAGCCGGCCCCGGTCGCCGTAGAGCGCCACGCGCACCGGCCAGCCGCGGCCGGCCAGCAGGCGGGCGATCACGAAACCGTCGCCGCCGTTGTTGCCGGGGCCGCAGAGAACGACGGTCGGCCGGCTCGTCCAGCGCTCGCAGATCCGGTCGGCGGCCACCCTCCCCGCCGCCTCCATCAACTCGATCCCCGGCGTACCCCCGGCGATGGCGAGCGCATCGGCGCGCGCCATCTCGTCCACGGTCAGCAGTTCCGCCGTCATCGCCCGGCGGTTCCGGACAGGCCGGTCGGCCCGGTCAGGCGGCGGTCTCGCGGGGTTCGCGCCCGGCGAGATCCTGCAGCACCTCTTCGAGCGTCATCACGTCGGCGTATTTATGGTGCAGGTCGAACAGGGCGATCTTGTGGATCAGTTCCGCGCGGTCGAACACGCATTCCTCGACGACGGTCGCGTGATAGCCGTTGGAATAGGCGTCCACCGTCGATGCCCGCACGCAGCCGGAGGTGCTGTCGCCGCAGATCAGCAGGCTGTCGATCCCGCGCCGGGTGAGGTGCGCGACCAGGGGCGTGCCGTAGAATGCGCTCGCCCGCTCCTTCTCGATCACGAGATCGCCGGGCCGGGGAGCGAAGGCCTCGTAGATCTGGTAATCGTCGGCGGCTCCGAGCCCGGCCTGCCGGTTGGTTGCGGAGACGCTGCCCCGGCGGGCGGCCGCGGTGGTGTAGATGATCGGCAGCCCGAGGGCGCGCGCCGCGGCGAACAGCTTTTTCGTCGGTTCGACCGCGTCGTGGGCGAAGATTCCGCAGGCGCTCGGATAGCGGTCGATCAGTTCGTTGACCGGCTTCCGTCCGCCCCGGTAGACGAGCCGGTAGAGGTCGATCGCAAGGAGCGCAGGGGTGCGCCCGACATAGACGTCCCGCCGATACGCGGCATAGATCTCCAGCACGTCCGGCGGGATCACATCCTTCCAGCAATGATCTTCGAAATCGCGCGTCATCGCTCGCCCCTTTTCTGTTTCCCGATTCCGGCGCGCCGCCCGAGCGCCGCCATGCGCCGGGCCAGCTCGTCCTCGCCGACGATGTTCTTCTCCGCCAGCATCCGGGCCATCGCGGTGATACGGAGTTCGTGATAACCGAGCTTCGCGTACGCTTCCGGCCCGAGCTCCTCGATCCTGCGGCGCTGTTCGTGCAGGCAATAGCGCGAATCGATCAGGGCGCGCAGCGCCTCGGTGAGCCGCGCCCAGTCGGGTATCTCCTTTTCCATGCGGTTGATCGGCCCCGCAATCATGCCGCCGATATCGTGATAGCCCCGCATTTTCCCCGGCCCAATTTCGCCACGATAGAAAATATGCCCCAAAACGCGTCCCGTGTCAAGAAAAATTTGTCGAAAAGGTAAATTTCTTCTTCCTGCCCCCTCTTTGACGACGAGAGCAGGCGCGAAACCGCAATATCTGCGCCCGTCGGCTGTCTGCGCACGATGCCGGAGGCGGGCGGCCCCCTGCCTTGCGCGTGCCGCCGTTTCGCGATAGGGCAACGGCCCGGAGGTGGCTATGACGACGAGGATCGCCGCTATCGACTTGGTGCGGGTCTCCCTGCCGACGCGCCGGGAGCACAAGTGGACCGGGCTGACCGAGCCCATCGGCGGATACATCCTGGTTCGCATGGAGGGCGAGAACGGGCTGGTCGGCTGGGGCGAGGCGCCGGCGCTGAAGGACTGGGGCGGCGATCACGGCCGCTATTTCGGCGAATCGCCCGGCACCACGCGGCTGGTGGTCGAAACCTATCTCGCACCCGCCGTGATCGGCCTCGATGCGGCGCAGCCGGTGCTTCTTCACCGTGCGATGGATGCGGTGATCAAGGGCTACCCGTACGCCAAGGGCGCGGTCGAGATGGCGGCCTACGACCTCGCCGGCCGCACGCTCGGGCTCCCGGTGCATGTCCTGCTCGGCGGGCGGATGCGCGATGCGGTCCCGATCACCCATTCGATCGGATTGCTGCCGATCGACGAGGCGGTCGAGGAATGCCGGGTGGTGGTGGCGGAAGGTATCCGCACCATCAAGATCAAGGTCGGCGTCGATCCCGACCGCGATGTCGAGATCGTGCGCCGCATACGCGAGGCCGTCGGCCCGGCGACGGCGCTCTGCGTGGACGCCAACAGCGGCTACCGAACCCCCTACGAGGCGATCAAGATCATCCGCCGCATGGAGCCGGCGAACCTGATCTATGCCGAACAGCCGGTCGAGGGAATCGACCGGCTCGCCGCGGTTGCGCGCGGCATCGGCGTGCCCCTGATGGCGGACGAGAGCGCGTGGAACGCACGGGACGTGATCGAGATCGCCGAGCGCCGCGCGGCGGACATCGTGTCGATCTACGCCACCAAGCCGGGCGGGCTCTACCGGGCGATGCAGGTGGCGGCGGTGGCCCGCGCGGCGGGCCTGATATGCAATGTCAACGGCTCGGTGGAAACCGGCGTCGGCAATCTCGCCAATCTTCAACTGGCCGCCGCCGCGGAGCCGGTGGTGCTGAGCTGCGTGGTGCCGGTGTCGATGCCCGAGGAACACCGCGCGGGCAGGATCGGCGGCATCTACTACATCGACGATCTGATCGCCGCGCCGCTCGCTCCGGTCGACGGGGCGGTTCCGGTGCCGACGGGACCGGGCATGGGGGTCGATATCGACGAAGCCAAGATCGAACGCTACCGTGTGAGCGGCGACTGAAGCACGGAACGGTTGGGAGTCAGCGATGCGCGAGGCGATCGCCGCCCGCCTGCGGCAGGAGATGGAGCGCGCGGACCTCGACGCGGTTGTCGCCGTCTCGCCCGAAAATTTCGCCTACGTCTCCGGGTTCGTCGTCCCCTCACAGCCGCTGATGCGCTGGCGCCACGCCATGGCGGTCGTCCAGCGGGACGGCGGGGCGGGTTACGTCTGCGTCGATATGGAGGAGACCACGGTGCGCGGGATGGCGGGCGGCGTGCCGGTCCGCGCGTGGGGCGAATTTTCCGACGACGCGATGGCGGTGCTGGCGGCCGAGATGGCCGGACGCGGCCTCGCCCGCGGGCGCATCGGGATAGAGCTGGGCTACCTGCCCGCCGCGGATTTCTCCCGCTTGCAGGCGGCCCTGCCCGATGCCGCGTTCGTCCCCGTCGACGATGCGCTCGACCGTATGCGCCAGATCAAGACGCCCGACGAGATCGACCTGCTGCGCCGTCTGTCGCGGATTTCCGACCGGGCCATCGGCAATGCCTTCGCCGCCGTCTCCGCCGGCGATACCGAGATGGATCTCGCCGCGGCGCTGACCCGCTGGGTCTACGAGCAGGGCGCCGAGCAGTTCAAGCTGATGATCGTCGCCACCGGCGAGCGCAGCGAGCTTCCCAATGTCGGGCCGACCGGGCGGGTCCTCCGGCCGGGCGATGTCTGCCGCGTCGAGATCTTCTCGATGATCGGCGGCTACCACGCCGGCGTCTGCCGCACCGCGGTCGTGCACGAACCGCCCGAACATGCCGAGCGGATCTGGGGCAATCTGGTCACCTGCAAGCACATGCTGCTCGACATGATTCGCCCCGGCGCCGGAGCGCGCGGAATTTACGACGCCTTCCTTGCCGAGTTCGGCAAACTCGGCCTGCCGCCCATCGCTTTCGTCGGCCACGGGATCGGCCTCAACCTGCACGAGGCTCCCTATCTCGCCGCCCACGAGGAGGCGGTTCTGAAGGCCGGGATGGTGCTCGGCTTCGAGCCGCTGGTCTACCGCACAGGCTATGGCTACGGCATGCAGCTCAAGGACATGGTCGCGGTCTCGGAGAACGGCGACGCGGAACTGCTGTCGGACGAGACCGACAACGATCGTCTGATCGTCATCGGCTGAGGTCGCGCAGGAGCCGGAGCGCGGCGTCCTCGCCGTCGCCTTCGCCGACGATCAGGAGCACGATTTCGTCGATCCCGACCGCCTCGTATTCGGCGATGCGGCGGCGGCAGTCGTCGATCGTGCCGCAGACCCCGAACGCCTTCACCGCCTCGTCCGGGATATGGCTTGCCGCTGCCGCCATGTCGCGCCGCGCGATCGCCTCCTTCACCGCGCCGCGGTCGATGGCGATGCCCGACCCGTCGACGCCGGGGGCGATGAAATCGTTGCGCATCATGAAGGCGATCTTCGGGCGCAGCCGTTCGACGGCTGCGTTGCGGTCGGAATCGACGGCGGTATAGAGATAGGCCGCGCGGCGCATCGCCGCCGGGTCGCGGCCGGCGGCCTCGGCGCCCGCCGCGGCGAGAGCCAGTGATTCGGCGGCGTACGACGCTGAAAGACCGGCCGACAGGACCACCCCGTCCGCGATCTCGCCCGCAAGCCGCAGCATCCCCGGCCCCATCGCCGCGATGTAGAGCGGAACCGGTTCCGACGGGCGGAACGCCATGCGCATACCGGCAAGGCGGAACATATCGCCGTCATAGGCCCCTGCCTCGCCCGACCAGAGCTGGCGCAGGCAGGCGATGAACTCGCGCATCGCCCGCAGCGGCCGGTGGAGGGTCGCCCCGGCTTCGGCAAGGAACATCGGGTTGCCCGACCCGAGGGCGAGGGCGGCGCGGCCCGGCGCCGCCTCGGCAATCGTCGCCATCGCCATGCCGACCGAGACCGGCGACCAGAGGTAGGGGCTGATCGCGGTCGGCACCACCGTCGCCCGCCCGGTGGCGAGTGCGAAGGCGGTGCAGGACACCAGCGACTGGCGGTATCCCAGATGTTCGGCCATCCACAGACTGTCCGCCCCCTCCGCCTCCGCCCGGCGGGCCAGCGCCAGCGCGTCGTGGAAGGCGGCGAAGCCGTCGAAGCTCACCCCGAAAGAGGTCATGCCTCCCCCGTCTCCACCAAGCGGCGCAGCGCCTCCGGGTCGAGCCCGTCGACCCCCATGCGCCGGAGCGTCAGCCCCTCGGCGGCGTGATCGGTTCCCGTGGCGGCCGAGAGCAGCGCGATATGGCTGTCGATGGTCGGTGTGGCGACGCCCGCGAGCCGGCCGAGAGCGGCGATCGGGACCAGCCCGTAGCCCACATCCTCGTGCACGTAGCGGTGGTCGAGCGACGGCGGGCTGCGGAGCGTCGCGTTCGGCGCGCTTTCCCGGCACGCGCGGGCGATCGAGCCGCTCTCCATCGCCTCGCGGGTGGTGAGCCCGGCGTTGTGGAAGATCTCGAGAAACGGCGTCGCCGGCACCCCGAGCGCCCGCGCAACCGCGAGCCGCTCCGCATCGATCGCCGCGGTCACCCGGCCGACCGCCTCCGTCATCCCCTCGCGGTAGAACAGGAAGTCGCCGTCTGTCGACTCGATCCAGCCGGTGTTGAGCAGCATCCCGGGCGGGTGGAAGACCGCGTTGATGTTGGCGAGGCCGGTCTCCAGCACGCTGGAGGCGGGCCGGATTTCGGGAAACAGCGGCGAGACTGCCTCGTGCAGACGCGCCGTGGCGGCGCCGGGCAGCGCGGCGAACATCAACGACCTGGTGTGACTGTAGATGCCGACCGCCGCCGGCGCCTCGATCCGGCTGATGAAGGTGAGCGTCACCGTCTCGCACGTCTCGAGCGGCGCCGTGTGTCCGGCGCGGCGCATCTCGGCGCGGAAATGGAGCCCGCCGCCGGTATGGCCGGGATCGAGAAAGACCGGCGTGCCGGCCTCGAGGATTCCGGCAAGGCGTTCCGCGTAATACGCGTGGGCGACCGAGGGAACGACCAGCATCACCAGATCGGCGCCGGCCGCCGCCTCCGCAACATCGGTGGTCAGCAGGGCCGGCATCTCGCGGCCCGCGAAAATGCCGCGCACGTCGATGCCGCCGTTGGCGCGGATCGGCGCGAGGCTTTGTTCGCGGCGCGCGTGAAGCCGGACCTCGAAACCGCGCCGCGTCAGGTCGGCGGCCGCGGCGTAGCCGCCATGGCCCGCCCCCATCACCGCCACGGACCGGATCGGCATCGCCTTTTCCCCCGTCGGTCTGTTTGCACCCGGCGATCTTGCGGAGCGAAGCGGGGGCAGGCAAGCCGCTCCGGCGACGAAGATCGCGCGGCGGCCAGCGGCATGTGGCAGCCCGCCGTCCGTTTGGCTAATCTCGCGCGCGATGGACAACCTCGGCAGCGAACGACCGGCGGCGAGCGGCAGGAGCGAAGCCCGCGCGCTCCTCGCCGGCGCCATGACCTACGATCCCGGGCTCGCCGCGCGATACCGCCGCGAGGGCCTGTGGCGCGACGAACTGCTGACCGACTGGCTCGACCGCCGGGTGGCGGAGGGGCCGGACGACACCGCGATCGTCGGCCCGGAAGGCAGCCTGACCTTCGGCGAACTCGGCGCCATGAGCGACCGCCTCGCGGCCGGGTTCCGGCGCCTCGGCATCGGCATGGGCGATGTGGTGGGCGTCCAGCTTCTCAACGGACCCGACTATATGGCCGTGCATCTGGCGCTGGCCCGGGTCGGCGCGGTGATGACGGCGCTTCATCTGACCTTCCGCAAGGCCGAATGCCGGCGCGCGCTCGCGTTCGGCGAAGCCGTTGCGGTGGTGTGCGAGCGGGCGACCGGAGACTTTGCCATCGCCGACACCATGCTCGGCCTCAGGCGGGATGTGCCGTCGCTCGCCCATGTGATCGTCGCCGGCGGCGGGCCGGACGGGACCATCCCGCTGCAGTCGCTGCAGGACGAGCCGGCGCCGTGCGGCGAGCGCGCCGATCCGTCGGGGCCGTTTATCCTCCTTTACACCTCCGGCACCACCAGCCGGCCGAAGGCGGTGCCGCTGAGCTACAACAACCTCCTGACCAACATCCGCGGCAGCGCCGGAGTCTTCGGGATCACGGCCCGCGACCGGGTCATGGCGGCCGGGCCGTTCGGACACCTCTATTCGCTGCACAGCCCGCATCTGTCGCTGCTGACCGGCGCGGCCCAGGTGATCCTGCCCGCCTACGAGAAGGGAGCCTTCGTCGATCTGGTCGAGACGGCGCGGCCGACGGTGCTGTTTGCCGTGCCGGCGCATATCCTCCCCTGTCTCGAGGAAGGGCTGCTCGAAAGCCGCGACTGGTCGTCGGTGCGGCTGCTCCTGATCGCCGGCGCGGCGGTTCCGGGCGACCTCGTCCGCGCGCTCGACGCCGCACTGCCCAACGGCTCCGTGCTCCAGCTCTGGGGCATGACGGAGATGCAGGCGGGGCTCTACACCCGGCCCGGCGATCCGGTCGACTTTCCGGCGACGACCTGCGGCCGGCCGAGTCCGGGCACCGAGGTCCGCATTGCCTCGGACAGGGGGGAGGCCCTGCCGCAGGGTGCCGAGGGCGAACTCCAGGTGCGCGGCGCCTCGGTCTTCCCCGGTTATTTCCGCGATCCCGAATCGAATGCGGAAGCGTTCACGCCCGACCGCTGGTTCCGCACCGGCGACCTTGCGGCCATCGACGGGCACGGCAACATCGTCCTCAAGGGCCGCATCAAGGACACGGTCAACCGCGGCGGCGTGAAATACAGCACCCGCGAAGTCGAGGATCTGCTGGCCGGGCACCCCGCGGTCGAGCAGGCGGCGGTGGTCCCTGCACCCCATCCGCGACTGGGCGAAATCGGCTGCGCATTCGCCGTCCCCCGCAACGATGCGGCGGTGACGCTGGAGACCCTCTGCGCCTATCTTCTGGACCAGGGCATCGCCAAGTACAAGCTGCCCGAACGGCTGGAGCTGCTGAGGGAAATGCCGCTCGGCCCGTCGCGCAAGGTAAACAAGGAGGCATTGAAGGCGATGGCGGACAATGCGCCGGAAACCGGGGCGGCAGGCGGGTGAACTGGGAAGACCTTCGGGCGCGGGTTCTGGCCGCGCCGTTCGACGAACTGGCGGCCGAGGCGCGCCGGCTGCGCGATGCCGGGTTCGGCCACACGGTTTCCTATTCGCGCAAGGTCTTCATCCCGCTGACGCGGCTGTGCCGCGACGTCTGCCACTACTGCACCTTCGCCGCGCCGCCGCGTCGGGGGCAGTCCGCTTATCTCTCTCCGGAAGAGGTGCTGGCGATCGCCGAGGCCGGTCGGGCCGCGGGCTGCAAGGAGGCGCTGTTCACGCTGGGGGACAAGCCGGAACTCCGTTACCGGGCGGCGCGCGACGAACTCGCCGCGCTCGGGTTCGGAACCACCATCGACTATCTGGTTCACACGGCGCGTCTGGTCTTCGAGGAGACCGGGCTCCTGCCCCATGTCAATCCAGGCGTCCTCACGCGTGCGGACATTGCCGCCCTGCGCACCGTCTCGGTCTCGCAGGGGCTGATGCTGGAGAGCCTGTCTCCCCGCCTGGCGCGGCGGGGCGGCCCCCATTTCGGTTCGCCGGACAAGCGGCCGGGACCGCGGCTGGCGACGCTGCGCGAGGCGGGAGAGCTCAAGGTACCGTTCACCACCGGCATTCTGATCGGAATCGGCGAGACCCGCCGCGAACGCCTCGACGCGCTGTTCGCGATCGCCGATCTCCAGCGGGAACACGGACACATCCAGGAAGTCATCGTCCAGAATTTCCGGGCGAAACCGGGGACGAAGATGTCCGGCGCGCCGGAGCCCGCGCCCGACGACCTGGCCTGGACGATCGCCGCCGCCCGCCTCGTTCTGGGCCCGTCGATGAGTATCCAGGCGCCGCCCAACCTGAGCGCGGAGACCTATCCCGACCTGATCGCCGCCGGTCTCAACGACTGGGGCGGCATCTCCCCCGTAACGCCCGATCACGTCAACCCGGAAGCGCCGTGGCCGGAAATCGGGGCGCTGGCGCGGCGCACCGCGGCGGCGGGCAAGACTCTGGTCGAACGCATCGCCGTCTACCCCTCCTACGCCCTCGATCCCGACCGCTGGATCGATGCGGCGCTGGCGCCCGCGGTCCGGCGGATGATCGATTCCGAGGGTCTCGCGCGAGAGGACGACTGGACGCCGGGGGCGGCGGAGGATCCGCCTCCGTTCCGGCGGCCCGGCGGTGCACCCGCGGTCTGCACCGGCGGGCTCGACCGCATTCTCGAACGGGCCGCCGACGGTGAGCGCCTCGATACCGGCTCCATCGTCGACCTGTTCGCCGCGCGCGGCAGCCGTTTCGATGCGGTTGTCGAGGCCGCCGATGCGGTGCGGCGGGACGTTTCGGGCGGCGTCGTGACCTATGTCGTCAACCGCAACATCAACTACACCAATATCTGCTCGTACGCCTGCCGGTTCTGCGCCTTTTCCAAGGGGCGCTCGAGCGCCGGGTTGCGCGGGACCCCCTACGATCTCGATCTCGAAGAAATCGCCCGCCGGGTGGGCGAGGCCTGGGACCGGGGCGCGACGGAAGTCTGTCTGCAGGGCGGCATCCATCCCGACTACACCGGCGAGACATACATCGCGATAACCCGCGCGGTGAAGGCGGCAGCGCCGGACATCCACGTCCACGCCTTCTCGCCGCTCGAGATCAGCCAGGGTGCGGCGACGCTCGGCCTTCCCGTCGAGGCCTTTCTGGAACGCCTGGTCGATGCCGGCCTCGACTCGCTTCCGGGGACAGCGGCAGAGATTCTCGATCCGCCGGTCCGCAAGATCCTCTGCCCGGACAAGGTGACCGTGCAGCAATGGCTGTCAGTGATTCGCACCGCGCACCGAATCGGGCTGCGGACCACGGCGACAATCATGTTCGGCAGCGTCGAAGGCCCGGCCTCGTGGGCGCGGCACCTCAATGAGGTGCGCGATTTGCAGGAGGAGACGGGCGGTTTCACCGAGTTCGTGCCGCTTCCCTTCGTCCACATGGAGGCGCCGATCTATCTGCGCGGACAAGCGCGCAAGGGTCCGACGTGGCGGGAGGCGGTGCTGATGCATGCGGTGGCGCGGCTCGCCCTCAACCCGGTGATCCCCAACATCCAGGTCTCGTGGGTGAAAATGGGGCGGCGGGGTGCGGCGGCCTGCCTCGATGCCGGCGTCAACGATCTGGGCGGCACGCTGATGAACGAGAGCATCTCGCGCGCGGCAGGCACCGCCCACGGCCAGGAACTGCCGCCGGAGGAGATGGAGGCGATCGTCCGCCAGGCCGGACGGACCCCGCGCCAGCGCTCGACCGTCTACGGTCCGGTGACGGAGGCGCGGATCGCCGCCGGACGCGACGCGCCCCCGTTGGCGGCCTTGGCGGCGGCGCGGTGAGCAATCGCCCGGTCATCGCCATCGTCGGCGGCACCGGGTCGGAAGGCTCGGGCCTCGCCGTTCGCTGGGCGCGCGCCGGCTACCGGGTGATCCTGGGGTCGCGTTCGGCCGCGCGTGCGGCGGAACGGGCGGCCGTTCTCGCCGACCACGGGACGGTGGAAGGGGCGGCCAACGCAGACGCTGCAGCGGCTGCCGACATCGTCGTGGTCACCGTGCCGTTCGCCGCCCAGCGACCGACCATGACGGATATCCGGGATGCCGCGCACGGCAAGATTGTCATCGACGTCACGGTTCCCCTCGTCCCGCCCAGGGTGGCCCGTGTGCAGCTGCCGCCGGAGGGCTCGGCAGCGGCGATCGCACAGGAGGTGCTGGGCGGCGCAACACGGGTGGTCTCCGCATTTCAGAACGTTGCGGCCGACCATCTGGCCGACCCGGGGTATGTGCTCGACTGCGACGTTCTGGTCTGCGGCGACGACCGGGAGGCGCGCGGGGAAACCGTCAAGCTGATCGAGGCGGCGGGCATGCGCGGGATCGAGGCCGGCCCTCTTTCCAACGCCGTTGCGGCGGAGGCGTTGACCTCCGTGCTGATCTGGATCAACCGCCGTTACGGCTCGCCCGGCTCCGGGATCCGCATCACCGGATTGCCGGAGGACAACGCGGATTGACCGCAGCGGCGCTGCGGCTCGAGGCGGTCGCCCTCGAGGGCATACCGGACATCGGCGCCGGCGACGATCTCTGCCGGATCGTGCTGGCAGCCTGCGCGGCGAGTTCCCTCCGCCTCGCGGCCGGAGACGTTCTGGTCATCGCCCAGAAGATCGTTTCCAAGGCCGAGGGGCGCGCGGTCGACCTGACATCCGTCACCCCCTCCCCCGCGGCGCGCAAGCTCGCCGCCGAGACGGCGAAGGATGCGCGGCTGGTGGAGCTGATCCTCTCGGAATCGGAACGGGTGATGCGGGCCCGGCCCGGCCTCGTCGTCGTGCGCCACAGGTTGGGTTATGTGCTGGCGAACGCCGGGATCGATGCGTCCAACATCGAGGGCGGGGGCGAGGAACGGGTCCTGCTGCTGCCCGTGGATCCAGACCGCAGCGCCGCCTCGCTCCGTGCGGAGATCGAACGCCGCACCGGGCTCGCCGTCGGCGTGGTCGTTTCCGACAGCCACGGCCGCGCCTGGCGCCTGGGCACCACCGGGGTTGCACTGGGCGTCGCGGGAATAGCCGCGCTCGCCGACCTCCGCGGGCGGCCCGATATGTTCGGCCGGCCGCTCGCGGTCAGCGAAGTCGCCTATGCCGACCAGATCGCGGCGGCGGCGGCTCTGGTCATGGGCGAGGCAGACGAGCGCCGTCCGGCCGCGCTGGTCCGGGGCCTCCCTGCGGCGGGCCCCGAGGGCCGTGCTGCGGACCTGATCCGGCCGCGCGAATACGACCTCTTTTGTTGAGTCTGCCCCGGTGAGCGCCGCGGATGCGAAGGATGCGACGGGTGCGATCGTTGCCCTGGCGGGCGGCGTCGGCGGCGCCAAGCTGGCGCACGGGCTGGCCGCAATACTCGATCTCGGGCGGCTGACCGTCGCGGTCAACACGGGCGACGATTTCGAGCATCTGCACCTGCCCGTCTCGCCCGATCTCGATACCGTGATGTACACCCTCGCCGGGCGCGCCAATCCGGAGACCGGCTGGGGGGTGGCCGGCGAGACCTGGTCGTTCATGGATGCGCTGGCCGGTCTGGGCGGCGCGACCTGGTTCCGGCTGGGCGACCGGGATCTTGCCACGCATGTCATGCGGCGCGGGCTGCTGAACGATGGCAAGACACTGTCGGAGGCGACGCAGATCCTGTGCGCGGCCCTCGGTATCCGCCACAAGATCGTGCCGATGAGCGACCGGGCGGTGCGCACCGTGGTCGAGACCGACGAGGGCGCCCTTCCCTTCCAGGACTATTTCGTCCGCAGGCGCTGCGAGCCGCGGGTCGCCTCCTTTCGCTTCGACGGGATCGAGTCTGCGGCGCCCGCGCCCGCTTTCCGGGAAGCCCTCGCCGACCCGGCGCTCGAGGCCGTCGTGATCTGCCCCTCCAACCCGTATGTCAGCGTCGCACCGATCATCGAAATGCCGGCGGTGGCTGCGTTCCTCGACGCGCGCAGGGTGCCGGTGGTCGCGGTCTCGCCGATCGTCGGCGGGGCGGCCGTCAAGGGGCCGGCAGCGAAGATGATGGCGGAACTCTCTGTCGAGGCGAGCGCACGCGGCATCGCCCGGCACTACGGTGCACGCATCGACGGGCTGGTGATCGATACCGCGGATGCCGCGCTCGCGCCGGCGATCCGCGCTCTCGGCGCCGCGGTCCATGTCACCGGGACGGTGATGCGCTCCGACAGCGACCGCGCGGCTCTGGCGCAGGAGACGCTCGCGTTCGCCGCTCGAACCGGCGTACGGGCGCAGTGACGGTCTGGGCTGTCGTCCCCGTCCGGTCGCTCGCCGACGGCAAGCGGCGCCTCGCCGGGATCATGGACGGTGCGGCGCGCGCCGCGCTCAACGAGGAATTCTTCGTCCGCACGCTCGGGCTCGCCGCCGCGCTCTCCGGACCGACCGTCGTCGTCAGCCCCGATCCCGCGGTGTCGCGGCACCCCGCGGCGCGCGGCGCGGTCCATGTCCCGGACCCCGGCCGCGGTCTCAATGCCTCGGTCGAGGCCGGGCGGGCGCGGGCGCGCCGCCACGGCGCCGGGAAGGTCGTGATTCTGCCCGTCGACCTGCCCACCGCGCGGCCGGACGACGTGCTAGCGCTCGCCGAATCGGAAACCCCTGTCGCCGTCGCGCCGGATCGCCGGCGCGAGGGGACCAACGGCCTCTGCCTGTCGGCCGGCCTCGATTTCGCGCCGCGGTTCGGGAGCCTCAGCTTTCGCGCCCACCTCGCGGAAGCCGAGCGCCTCGGCGTGGCGGCGACGGTGGTCGAATCCCCCGGCCTTTCGCTCGACATCGACACACCGGAGGACTGGCGCCACTGGCGCAGCCGCGCCGGATGCGATAGTCCCCCGCTCGACACGCCGTCCTGGCGGCTGCCCTGACAGGGCGGCGCGATACCCCGAGGAGAACCCGATGCACTACGATTTCGTCCCGATTTCCCGGCGCAAGCCGCTCCGCTGGCCGAACGGGGCGCGGGTCGCGCTGATCCTGACCTTCAACCTCGAATACTGGGACCTCAGCAAGGACACCGACGGGCCGTACTACGCCGGAGGGCCGGCGATCCTGCCCGACCCGCTGCCCGGCAACGTTCCGGACTTTCCCAACTATACCTGGCGGGAATACGGCCAGCGGGTCGGCATCTGGCGCCTGATCGACATTTGCGACCGGGCAGGCGTTCCGGCGAGCTGCACGATGAACGCCAAAATGGGGCTCGAACGCCGGGCGGTGGTCGATGCAGTCAACGAACGCGGCTGGGAATTGGTCGCGCACAACTACGTCCAGACCGATCTGCTGACCAATCATTTCGACGATCCGGAGACGGAACGCGAGATTATCCAGGAGACGCTCCGGGTGTTCGAGGAGACGGTGGGGCGCCCGGCCCGGGGCTGGCTCTCGTCCTCGCTCCGCTGCAACGCCAGTACGGTCGAGGTGATCGCCGAACACGGGTTGATCTACACCACCGACTTCATGAACGACGACCAGCCCTACCTGATCCACACGGACAGCGGACCGATCGTCTCCGTCCCCTACTCGAACGAGATCAACGACTTCCAGATCTACTTGCGCCGCGGGATGTCGAATGCCCAGGCGTTCGAGGTGCTGAAGGATCAGTTCGACGAGTTATACCGGGAGGGCGGCGAGAGCGGCCGGCTGATGAATGTCGGCATCCATCCGCATGTCTGGGGCCAACCCTTCCGGGTCCGCGCGCTCCGCGAGTTTATCGACTACGCCAAGGGGTTCCAGGGCGTGTGGTTCGCCAGCCGGGAAGAGATCGCCGAATGGTATCTCGACAACCACGAGAGTCATATCGGCGAGAGTTAGATCCCGACGATCACTTCCCCGCTGTTGGGGCTGACCACCTGTCCGGAAACCATCTCGGCCTCGTCGGAAGCGAGCCAGGCGACGGCGTAGGAGATGTCTTGCGGCCGGGTGAAGCGCCCGAGCGGCATGGTCTTCTCGCGCTCGGCGATCTGCGCATCGGTGTTGGAGCCGCGCGTCATGCCGGTAACCACGAAGCCGGGGGCCACCGCGTTAACCGTGATCCGGTGAGACGCGAGTTCCCGCGCCCAGCACTTCGTGAAGCCGGAGATCGCCGCCTTGGCGGCGGCGTAGTGCGAGGCCCGCAGGCTGCCGCCCATGGCGTAGATCGACGAGATGTTGACGATCCGTCCGTAGCTGCGCGCGGTCATGCCCGGAACCACGGCCTGGGTGGCAAAGAACGTGCCGCGGACATGGACCTCGAACATCCGGTCGAAATCCTCGACCGTGATCTGGTCGATCAACAGCCGTCTGCCGCCGACGCCGGCGTTGTTCACCAGGATGTCGATCGGCCCGAAGGCATCCGCGGCACCGGCGATGCCGCTCTGCAGGGCGGCGACATCGCGGATGTCCGCCTTGAGCGTATGCGCCCGCCGGCCGCGCTCGCGGACCAGCGCGGCCGTTTCCTCGATATCGTCGATAATGTCGTGGACGACGATGTCGGCGCCCCGCTCGGCCAGCAGGAGGGCGTGGCTCCGCCCCATGCCGCCGCCCGCACCGGTGACCAGTGCAATCCGCCCCTCGAGAGAGCCCCTGTCCATGATCCGCCCCCCGCCGTTCAGATGCCGACGATGGAGACCCCGCCGTTGGGCGAGATCACCTGGCCGGTCATGAAGTCGGTTTCGTCCGACGCCAGCCAGGCGACGGCGTATGAGATTTCGGCAGGCTCGGCGATGCGCCCCATCGGCACCTCGGCGGCCATCGCCTCGATCCGCTCGCGTCCGATCGAACCGAGCGTGAGGTTGGTTTCGAGCAGGCCGGGCGCCACCGCGTTGACCGCGATGTTGTAGGGCGCGAGTTCCCGCGCCCAGCTTTTGGTGAGGCCCGAGATCGCCGACTTCGCCGCCCCGTAATGGGAGGCGAAGGGGCAGCCGCCCATCGCGAAGTTGGAGCTGATGTTGACGATCTTGCCCGCGCGCCGCGCCTTCATGCCGGGAACCACGGCCTGGGCGGCGAAGAACGCACCGCGGACATGGACCTCGAACATCGCATCGAAGGTTTCGGGGTCGATATCGGCGAGCGCCAGCCCCCGACCGCCGATCCCCGCGTTGTTGACCAGCACGGAGATGGAGCCGTAATGCCGCTCGGCATCGGCGATCGCGCTCTGGAATGCCTCGACATCGCGCACGTCGACGCAGATCGTGTGCGGCGGCGGGCCGGCGGCGCGCACCAGCTCCGCAGTTTCGGCCGTGCGCTCTGCGTCGATGTCGTGAACCACGACCCGCGCGCCGCGCTCGGCCATCAGGACGGCATGGCTGCGCCCCATGCCGCTGCCCGACCCGGTAATCAACACGACCTTGCCGTCGAGCGGCGATCCCATTCGCTCCCGGCCCTCCGGTTGTAAACGGCGCCGGGGCAGGTCGCCCCGGCGCAGCGTTGCCGCTATTTTCGGCGCGCCGCCCCCGCCCCACAAGCCCATCCCGAACCCCGCGCATGCCCGTACCCGCAGCCCGGCCGATCGCACAAAGCTATATCTCGCTGGGGGCGGCAGTGCTGGGCGGGCTCGTATTCTCGGCGGCCAACACGCCGATTCCCTGGCTCCTGGGCCCCCTCGCATTCGTCGCCGGGATCAATCTCGCGGGGTTCCGTGCCGCATGCCCGTCCGGGACGCGGCAGATCGGACAGATCGTCATCGGTACAGCGATCGGCCTGCGTTTCACGCCCGAGGTCGCGGCGGTGGTCCTGAGCCAGATGCACTGGATGGCCTTCGCCGCTGTCGTCGCCGTCCTGCTCGGCGGGGTCGGCGCGCTGATCCAGATCCGTATCGCCCGGCTGGATCCGGCAACCGCCTTCTTCGGCAGCGTCCCCGGGGGCATGGCGGAGATACTCACCCTCGGCGACCGCTTCGGGGCAGAGCCGGTCGCGACCGCGCTCTCGCAAACGGTCCGGGTCGCCATCATTGTCGTCACCGTACCCGCCGGGCTCACCTACTTGGGCGCGGCGGGCGGCGATTTCCTTACGCTGAAGACCCTTCCGGTGGACTGGCGGTTGCTGCCGGTGCTGATCGCCGGCTGCGCGGCCACGGCATACCTGCTCAACCGGATGGGTCTGACCAACGCCTGGATGCTCGGCGCGTGCGGTTTCGCCGGCGCGCTCACGGCGGGAGAGATCGAGCTGTCCGGCCTGCCGGACATCTTCCTGATCGTCGGACAACTCCTGATCGGCGCGGCGCTGGGCGAACGGTTCGACCGGGAACCCATACGAAGAGCGCCGCGGGTGATCGTGGGCGCGGCCCTGTCGACAGCGATGCTGCTGGCGGCGAGCATCGCTCTGGCGCTTGCGATCGGCGCGGTCTCGGGCATTCCGTTCGCCACCATGGTCGCCGCGACCTGTCCCGGCGGGCTCGCGGAAATGAGCATCACGGCGGAGATCCTGGGGCTCGGCGTGCCGCTGGTGACCGCCTACCACGTCACCCGGATCGTGACGATCACGCTGGTGACGATGCCGCTCTTCCGGGCGATCCGGCGGCCGCCGGCAGGATGACGCCGGGGCGGCGTCTCCCGGCGATGCTCAACCGCGCGTCTGGTTGGCGACCGCCTCGGCGGCCGCTTTCACCGTCGCCTCGTCGGCGAGATACCGGCTGGAGCGCGCGGCGAGGTCGGGCCCGATGTCGTAGATCAGCGGCAGGCCCGTCGGGATGTTGAGTTCGACGATATCGGCTTCCGACATCCCGTCGAGATGCTTGACCAGCGCACGCAGGCTGTTGCCGTGGGCGACGATCATCGCCGTCTCGCCGCGGGCCAGCGCGGGTGCGACCGCGTCATGCCAGTACGGCAGCACGCGCTCCAGGGTCATCGCGAGGCTTTCCGACGACGGCAGATCGCCGTCCGCGAGGTCCCGGTAACGCCGTTCGAAACGCGGATGCGCCGGGTCGTCGGGATCGAGCGCAGGCGGCGGCATGGCGTAGCTGCGGCGCCAGATCCTGACCTGTTCCTCGCCGTGCGCGGCCGCGGTCTGCGCCTTGTCGAGCCCCTGCAATGCACCGTAGTGGCGTTCGTTGAGCCGCCAGGACCGCTCGACCGGGACCCACATCCGGTCCATCTCGTCGAGCACGATCCAGAGCGTGCGGATCGCGCGTTTCAGCATCGAGGTGAAGGCGCGGTCGATCTCGATCCCTTCCGCGGCGAGCGCGCGGCCTGCGGCCCGCGCCTCCTCGACGCCGGCCGGGGACAGATCGACATCGACCCATCCGGTGAAGCGGTTCCGGAGGTTCCAGTCGCTCTGGCCGTGTCGGATCAGGATCAGCGCGCTCAACGAGGGATTCCTTCAGCCCCGGCGGCGGGGCGGGCACTGTGTATCGGCCGCGTCCGCCCGCCGCAAGGAGCCGGAGCCGGTTTGCGGAAAGGGCGGTTCAGGACGGCTCGCGCGCCGGCGGCCGATCTGCGGGGGGCTGGCCGGGCGGCCGCGGCACACTGTCGTCCGGCCACGGCTGTTCTTTCCGCTCTTCGTCGCCGGAATCGCGTCCGTTGCCCTTCCGACGGTCTTCGATCTCGCTTTGCATGAGCGCCCCGGTTCCGTCGCTTCGCGCAAATTCTTGCGCCTGCGGGCGATCCTGTCGAGCCCCGATCCTCGAGCCCTCTGCGGGCCGCGCTTATGGGGTGGCTGAGGGGATTCGAACCCCCGACCTCCTGGACCACAACCAGGCGCTCTAACCAGCTGAGCTACAGCCACCGTCGGGAAGGCGCCTCTCTAGCCCCGGCCCGGCGCGCGCGTCAAGGCCCTGCCCGGGGGCGAAGCGGGCGGAGACGCGGCAATCCGGAGCCGGAACCACTTGCGAATTCGCGGTTCTCCGACGGCGGCAGGAGGCGCCGTGTGGAGGATCGGCGGCCGTCGAGTGTCGGGGACTCGAACTACGGTCTGCCGAAATGGACCCGCAGGCGCCGGATCGCCTCGTCCAGCGCGGCCTCTTCCTTGCAGAACGCGAAGCGGGCGAAGTGGCGCACCTCGCCGCTCTGGTAGAACGCGCTGACCGGGACCGCGGTGACCCGCGCCTCCGTGGTGATGTGGCGGCAGAAGGCGATATCGTCGCCGTTGAACCCGAGCGGCCGGAAATCGGTTGTCAGAAAGTAGGTGCCGGCGCAGGGCACGATGCCGAAGCCGATGTCGGCGAGGCCGGCGGCGAGGAAATCCCGCCGCGCCTGCATCTCCGCGTTGAGACCGGAAAAGTAGGACTCGTCCTTGCCGAGGCCGTAGGCGACCGCACTTTGCAGGTTGGGCGGGGTGGTGAAGGTCAGGAACTGGTGCGCCTTGGCGATCGGGGTCAGCAGGTCGGGCGCCGCGGTGACCATTCCCACCTTCCACCCTGTGAGCGAAAATATCTTGCCGGCGGAGGCGATCCTGACCGCCCGGCCGCGCATGCCGGGGAGCGTGATCAGCGGGATGTGCGGCCTGCCGTCGAAGGCGAGATGTTCATAGACCTCGTCGCATACGGCGTAGGCGTCGTGCGCGATGCAGAGTTCCGCGATCAGTTCGAGTTCCGCGCGCGTGAACACCTTGGCGCAGGGGTTCATCGGCGTGTTGAACAGGATCAGCTTGGTCCGGTCGGAGAACGCCCGGCGCAACTCTTCCTCCGGCAGCGTCCAGTCGGGCGGCTCGAGCCGCACCAGCCTGGCCTCCGCCCCGGCGCGGCGGACGATCGGGAGGTAAGAATCGTAGAGCGGTTCGATGAGCACGGCCTCGTCGCCGGGCTCGATCAGCCCGAACAGGGCTGCGCCCAGCGCCTCGGTTCCGCCGGAAGTGACCAGCACCTCGCGGGGCCAGTCGACTTCGAGATCGTAGAACCGCCTGGCGTGGTCGGCGACGGCCTCGCGAAGCAGCGGCATCCCCATCATCGACGGATACTGGTTGACGCCGTTCTCGAGATAGTCGGTCGCCGCCGCGACCACATCCGGCGGACCGTTGCCGTCGGGAAATCCTTGCCCCAGATTGACCGAATCGTGTTCCTGGGCGAGGCGCGACATGACCTCGAAGATCGTCGTCCCGTAACCGGAGAGAACGCTGTTGCCGGGCTTCACCGATACATTCCTTTCAGCGCCGCGCGCACCGGCGTCGTCTAGCACGAACCGGAACGGCGGGTAAAACGGGCGCGACGGATTCCCGCGGACTCTGCCGTGTTTGCCGGTGTAAGCACACCGAACTCCGGAGGAAGACCGATGGTCGCTTTGTCGAAAACCCTGGGTGCCCTTTCGATCGCCGCACTGATCGCCGCCGGCGCAGGGGGCGCCTTGGCCCAGTCGCCGCAGGCGGAGGGCAAAATGGACGCGACCGCCGCGGCAGCGGACGGCGAAGGCAAACAGGCGCACGGAAAGATGCATCGGCGGGCAGGCCGCTTCATCCGTATCTTCGATACCGACGGCAGCGGCGGCGTTTCGCTGGCGGAGATCGAGGCCGAGCAGAAACGCATGCTGGCGGCCGCCGATCTCGACGGCGACGGGAAGTTGTCGGTGAAGGAATTTCGCCGCCGCGGGCTTCTGATCCGCAGTCTGGGTACCACCAGCCTGTTCGACCTGCTCGATGTCGACGGCGACCAGCACGTCGCCGCGGGCGAGATCGCGGCGCCGTCCGCGCGCTGGTTCAAGCGCTACGATGCCAACGGCGACGGCGCGATATCCGCCGAAGAGCTGCCGAGCAGGAAATGGCACGGCAAGGGGCGGCGCGGCCCCGGATCGAAATAGGCTCCGGCCGGACGTATGGGGACGGCTCGCCGACGGCCGCTCGCGGAGGAGACGGACGATGCCCTCATCGTCCGTCTCGCGGGCGGCTGCGGCGATGCCATGGCGGTGCTTTCGGAGCGCCATCTCCAGCCGGTATTCGCCTGCGCGTGGCGCATCCTGGGCGACCGCGCGGAAGCCGAGGATATCGCCCAGGAGACTTTCGTCCGCTTTCTCGCCAAGGCGCCGGACTGGCGTCCCGAAGGCCCCGGCCTCCGGTCGTGGCTGCTGCGGGTGGCGACCAACCTCTGCATCGACCGGCGCCGGGCGGGCGCGCGCCTCCGCCCGATCCCGGACGATGCGGAAGACCGTGCAGAGTACGGCGAGGCCCCGTTCGAAGAGGATCTCGCGGTCCGGCGCGCCGTCCGCCGGGCGATGGACGGCCTGCCGGAACGTCAGCGGGCCGCTCTCGTGCTGGTCCATTTCCACGGGCTGAGCGGACGCGAGGCGGCGGGTGCGTTGGGCGTGAGCGCGGAAGCGGTCGAATCGCTCCTCGCCCGCGCCCGCCGGAGCCTCCGAAAGAAGCTTGCACCGGATGTCAGAAACCTTTTGGAAACGACTTGATGACAATGGAAAATCCAGACCGGGAAAAATCCGCATCCGCCGGCATGACCGTCGCCCGGTTCGCCGCGCTGGCGGAGGCCTACGGCGCCGATTTCGACCGCTGGCCCGATGCCGAGCGTCACCCCGCGATCGCCCTCGCCGGGCGCTCCGCAGAGGCCCGGGCGCTGCTTGCCGATGCGCACGAAACCGACCTTCTGCTCTGGCACCTCGACGCCCCGCCTGAGCCGCCGGCGGCGCTCGGCGAACGGATTGCCGGGCTGCGGCCCGGGAACCCGCCGGCCGCGCCCCGCCCCGCCCCCGCGCTCCGCCCGCTCGCGGCCCCGCCCGCCGCCGCCGCCACGCGGGGGTCCGCCGGCCGTGCAGCCGCTTTCGCCATGGCCGCCGCGGCGGGGCTCTGTTTCGGGCTGCTGGCTGCGCCGCCCGGGACCGGGGGCGGCGGCCTCGGGCTGATCGAGGCGGCGCTGATCGTCGGCGAAGCCCCGTCGGTTATCGCCGCCAACCTCGTGGAGGCCGATTGACATGGCCGGAACCCGATCCTTCCTCGCCCCGCTTCGCGCGATGCGCCCGCGTGCGCTGACGCTGTCGGTCGCGCTCAATCTGTTTCTCGCCGGCGCGGCGGCCGGGCTGCTGCTCGGCGAAGGCGCCGCGCCGGAGCGGGAGCCCGCGGTCGAGTACAGCTTTGCCGAGTTCGTGCGCGACCTCCCGGACGATACCCGCCAGCGCATCGCGGCAGCGCTCGACGATCGCCGCGGCGATGTGGCGCGGCGAATCGAGGCGCTCAACAGCGCCCGCGCCCGGGTCGTCACGGCGCTCGGCGCAGAACCGCACGATCCCGACAAGGTCCGCCGCGCCCTGGTATCGCTGCGCGAGTCCACGCGCGACGTCCAGGCCGTGATGCACGCGGTCGTCGGCGAGATTGCCCGGGGGCTCAGCCCGCCGGAGCGGGAACAACTCGCGCTCGGCATGTTGGCGACCGTCCGCCGATCCAGCGACGGCGCTGCCCTGCTCTACGAGGTTCCGCTGCTCTGAGCGGCGTCATTTTGGGCGGATTTTGACGGCGGATCGGCTGCAGAGCGTCAACTTGAACGCAACGCAGTGCGTCGAATTCGGCACTTGTATCAACACTTGACGGCAACGAAACTCCGCCCGTCCGCACGGGAACCGCCTCATGAAAAAAATCGAAGCGATCATCAAGCCGTTCAAACTCGACGAAGTGAAGGAGGCGCTTCACGAGGTCGGGGTCAAGGGGTTGACCGTCACCGAAGCCAAGGGATTCGGCCGTCAGAAAGGCCACACCGAACTGTATCGCGGCGCCGAATATGTCGTCGACTTCCTGCCCAAGGTGAAGATCGAGGTGGTGCTCGACGATCCGATGGTGGAGCGCGCTGTGGAGGCCATCCAGCAGGCCGCGCGGACCGGGCGCATCGGCGACGGCAAGATATTCGTCACCACCGTCGAAGAGGCCATCCGCATCCGCACCGGCGAGACCGGCGGCGAGGCGCTGTAGACGCACCCCGCCCGGCCGCCGGGCCCGACACAGAGACCGATCGAAGGAACCGCACCATGTCAGACGCGTCCAGGATTCTGGAGCTGATCGAAGAACACGACGTCAAATACGTCGATTTCCGTTTTACCGACCCGCGCGGCAAGTGGCAGCACACGGCCCAGGCGGTCAAAACCGTCGATGAAGACATGATCGCCTCCGGCATCATGTTCGACGGGTCGTCCATCGCCGGTTGGAAGGATATCTCGGAATCCGACATGTGCCTGATGCCGGAACCGTCCTCGGCGATCCTCGACCCGTTCTCCGCGCAGACCTCGCTGATCGTATTCTGCGACGTGCTGGAGCCCACCACCGGACAGCCCTACACCCGCGACCCGCGTTCGACCGCCAAGCGCGCCGAGGCCTATCTCAAGCAGTCGGGCCTCGGCGACCAGGCGATGTTCGGGCCCGAGCTCGAATTCTTCGTCTTCGACGACGTGCGCTTCGACGTCTCGATGAACAGCACCTTCTATTCCATCGACGAGGAAGAAGGCCCGTACAACACCGCGCGTTCTTTCGAGGGCGGCAATATCGGCCACCGTCCGGCGGTCAAGGGGGGGTACTTTCCCGTTCCTCCGGTCGATTCGATGGGCGACCTGCGCGCCGAGATGCTGAGCGTGATGGGCGAGATGGGGCTCGACATCGAAAAACACCATCACGAGGTCGCGCCGAGCCAGAACGAGCTCGGCATTCGGGGGGCCGACCTGCTGACCATCGCCGATCAGGTGCAAATCTACAAATACGTGGTGCACAGCGTCGCCCATTCCTACGGCAAGACGGCGACGTTCATGCCCAAGCCCGTCGTCGACGACAACGGGTCGGGAATGCATGTCCACCAGTCGATCTGGAAGGACGGCAGGCCGGTCTTTGCCGGCTCCAACTACGCCGACCTGTCGGAGACGGCCCTCTACTACATCGGCGGCATCATCCGCCACGCGAAGGCGATCAACGCCTTTTCCAACCCGACCACCAACAGCTACAAGCGTCTGGTGCCGGGTTTCGAGGCGCCGGTACTGCTCGCCTATTCCGCGCGCAACCGTTCCGCCGCCTGCCGCATCCCGTTCTCCTCGAACCCCAAGGGCAAGCGGGTCGAGGTGCGGTTCCCCGACCCCTCGGCCAATCCCTACCTCGCCTTCGCCGCGATGCTGATGGCCGGGCTCGACGGCGTCGAGAACAAGATCCATCCGGGCGATCCGATGGACAAGAACCTCTACGACCTGCCGCCGGAGGAGCTGAAGGGCATCCCGACGGTCTGCCATTCGCTCCGCGAGGCGGTCGATTCGCTGGACTCGGACCGCGCCTTCCTGAAGAAGGGCGACGTCTTCACCGACGACCTGATCGACGGCTATCTCGATCTCCGACGGGAAGAGATCCAGGCCTTCGAGTACACCCCGCACCCGATCGAGTTCGCGCTCTACTACAGCGTCTGATCCGGCTGCAGTTTCAGAGCGATACCGGGGCCGGCCGTCACCACGGCCGGCCTCCTTCGTATCGATGGAAACCGGGGCCGCAGCGACAGGCCGAATTGCCGCATGCCGGACGCAAACGGCTTTCGCGGCAGGACTGCTCAAACCGCAGTTCGCCAACCTCGAACACCCGCCGGAGAGTCTTTCTAGCACCGGACAGCGGTCCGTCGTCTAGAATGGCGCGCGGCAAGAGAGGGACGATCATGAACGTCACGACTCGCACCGCCGCGGTGGCCGGAAGGAAGGTGATCGATCCGGCAGACTGGACCGGCGCCGCGCTGGCTGCCCGCACCGACTGGCGCATCGAGGCGACCGCAGCCGAATCGGCCCATCTGGTGGACATGGCCCGCGCGGCTGCCGCCCGCCTCGACGGCGACCCCAACCGGCTGCTCGGGGCGGACCGCTCCGATTTCGACCTCGGCCCCTTCGCGGAGACGGTCGCCGCCATGCTGGACCTGCTGCGCGACGGCCCGGGCATCGCCCTGTACCGGGGGTTGCCCATGGACGATCTCACGCTGCTGGAGGCCGCGGTCGTGTACTGGGCTATGGGCCTGCATATGGGCGCCGCGCAGTCCAACAATCCGGAAGGCGACATGATCGGCCATGTTCTGGACGCCGGCCGCGAATACGACCATCCGCAGCACCGCGGCTATCAGACCGCCGCGACGATGGACTACCACTGCGACCAGACCGATGCGGTAGGCCTCCTGTGCATCCACACCGCCAGGTCCGGCGGCCTGTCCAAGGTCGTCAGTTCGGTCCGGCTGTACAATGAGGTGCTGCGCCGCCGCCCCGACCTTCTGGAAGCGCTGACCCGGCCCTACTGCTGGACCAAGCACGGCGAGATGGAGGCCGGAGAACGCCCCTGGTACGAAAGTCCGGCGTTCAACTTCCTGGACGGCAGGCTGTGCGTCGCCTTCGGACCGCAGCACATGATGAAGGGCCACGCCCTGCCCGAAGCGCCCGACATGACGCCCGCGCAGTCGGAGGCCATCGACGTCGTTTCCGCGCTCGCCGAGGAACATCACTCGGCGATGCAGTTCGAGCGGGGCGACATCCAGTTCCTCAACAACTACACCGCGCTGCACACCAGGACCGCGTTCGAAGACTGGCCGGAGCCCGGGCGCAAGCGCGTGCTGTGGCGCCTGTGGCTGCGCATTCCGGATTTCCGCACCCCGACCCCCTATTCGGCGCAATGGGCGGACGGAGTGAGCCTCGAACGGACCCGGCAGCAGATCCGGCTGGTATACCGGAACGAGGAAGCAGCGCCGTCGGGAAACCCGGGCTGAACCCGACCCTGCCCCAGTCGGGGCCGCGTCTCCGCACGCGCGATCCGGCGCGGATTTCCGGTTCCGCTGAATCTCGCCCCGCACACGGCCCGATACCGGGTCTTGTTATTGCTGCAGGCGCGGGTACCATATGCTGGGTCCCGCACCGGGCCTGCCGATCTCCAGTGTAACGATCCGATGCCGCGCTCCGCCGCCAAACCGCCCGCCGCCCAGCGTTACTCGGCCGACGATATCGAGGTCCTGGAGGGCCTGGAGCCGGTGCGCCGCCGGCCGGGCATGTATATCGGCGGCACCGACGAGGCGGCGCTGCATCATCTCGCCGCCGAGGTGCTGGACAACGCGATGGACGAGGTGGTCGCCGGGCACGCCACCTGGATCGAGGTCGCGCTGGAAGCGGACGGTTCGGCCGCGGTGCGCGACAACGGCCGCGGCATCCCGGTCGAGCCGCACCCGAGATTCCCCGGCAAATCGGCGCTCGAGGTGGTGATGACGACGCTGCACGCCGGCGGCAAATTCGGCGGAGAGGCGTACAAGACGTCGGGCGGCTTGCACGGCGTCGGCATCTCGGTGGTCAACGCGCTGAGCGACCGGATGACCGTCGAGGTGGTGCGCGGACGAACGCTCTGGGCGCAGGCCTATTGCCGGGGCGAGGCCGAAGGGCCGGTGAGCGATGAGGGTGCGGCCCGGAACCGCCGCGGCACGTCGGTCAGGTTCCACCCCGACCCTCTCATTTTCGGCGAGGCGGCGGCGCTCCGCGCGGAAAAGCTGTACGCCCTCGCCCGCTCCAAGGCGTATCTGTTGAAAGGGGTCGAGATCCGCTGGCAGTGCGCGGCAGAACTCCGCCGGACCTGTCCCGATATACCGGCGAACGAAGTCCTGTGCTTTCCGGGCGGGCTCGTCGATGACCTCGAGAGCGCGCTCGCCGGAACGCCGCTGACCGGCGCCCGCCCGTTCGCCGGCGAGGCTGCCCTCAACGGCGACGGCCGCGTCGAATGGGCCATCGCGTGGCCGGAGGACGGGCCGCGCCAGTTCCGGTCCTATTGCAACACCGTGCCGACCGCACAGGGTGGAACGCACGAGGCCGGGTTCCGCGCCGCGCTGATGCGCGGACTGCGGGCCTACGGCGAGATGGTCGGCAACCGGCGCGCCGCCCAGATCGCCGGCGAGGACATGCTTGGCGGCGCCTGGGGGCTGCTCTCGGTCTTTATCCGCGACCCCGTCTTCCAGGGCCAGACCAAGGAGCGGCTGTCCACCGCGTCGGCCGCGCGGCAGGTCGATGCCGCGGTCAAGGATCATTTCGACCACTTCCTGACCGGCGATCCGGCGAATGCCGATGCCCTGCTCGACCGTATCGTCGAGCGCGCAGAGGAGCGGCTCCGGCGCAAACAGGACCGGGCGTTCGCGCGCAAGGCCCCGACCCGGCGGGTGCGCCTGCCGGGCAAGCTCACCGATTGCAGCCGCGCCTCTGCAGAGGGTACGGAAATCTTCCTGGTCGAGGGCGATTCGGCCGGCGGGTCGGCCAAGCAGGCGCGCGACCGCGAAACCCAGGCGATCCTCCCGCTGCGCGGCAAGATTCTCAACGTGGCCAGCGCCTCGCTCGAAAAGCTGCGCCAGAACCAGGACCTCGCCGACCTGGCCCAGGCGCTCGGCTGCGGCCGGGGGGACGACTACGACGACGCGAAGCTGCGCTATGAACGGGTCATCATCATGACCGACGCAGACGTCGACGGCGCGCACATCGCCTCTCTCCTGATGACCTTCTTTTTCCGCGAGATGCCGCAACTGATCGCCAACGGCCATCTCCATCTCGCCGTGCCGCCGCTCTACCGGGTAAGCCAGGGCGGGCAGACGCTGTACGCCCGCGACGACGGACACCGCGACCGGTTGATCGCCCAGCACTTCCAGGGCCGCGGGAAAATCGAGGTAAGCCGCTTCAAGGGGCTGGGCGAGATGCCGTCGGGCCAGCTTCGCGAAACCACGATGGACCCGGCGCGGCGCAGCCTCTACCGGGTCGGCATCGCCAACGGCGACGCCGAAGACGGGGCGACAGAGACGGCGGCGCTCGTCGAGCAGCTCATGGGGCGGAAGCCGGAACTCCGTCTCGCCTTCATCCGCAAACGGGCGAACGCCGCCGGAGAACTGGATATCTGAGAGCCGCCCGCTTTCCGAAGCGGGGACAGGGCCGGAAAATTCCGCTATCCTTCACGCGTCTGCATCGACCGTGGAATGAGCCAGGAAGGGAGTTCCCGCCGTGCTGCAGGAATCCATACAGCCCGCCATACCCGAGGCATGGTACATCGCCGGCTGGTCCGGCGAATTCGGCGAAACCCCGGTCGCGCGCCGGCTGCTCGGGATCGATACCGTCCTTTTCCGCGACAGGTCGGGGCGCGCGGCGGTGCTCGAGGACAGGTGCTGCCACCGCGGGGCGCCCCTGAGCATGGGCTCGGTCGTCGATGCGGGGATCCAGTGCGGCTATCACGGCATGATCTTCGACCGCGAGGGCTCATGCAGCGGAAACCCGGGCGAGGAAGAGGACCGCAGCCTCTACCGCGTACGCGCGTTTCCGGCGGTCGAACGGCAGGGTTTCGTCTGGGTGTGGATGGGCGACCCGGCCCAGGCCGACCCGCGGCTCATAATCGACTTCCCCTATCACGACGAGCCGCAGCAATGGCCGTTCAAGTTCGGCTATTACCGGTTCGAAGCCAACTTCATGCTGCTCATGGACAACCTGATGGACCTCACGCATCTGGGCTACGTCCACGGCTCGACCATCGGCGGCTTCCCGGATTCCCACGTCCGCGCCAGCATCCGGACCACGGCCACCGACACCGGCGTCTGTTTCATCAGATGGATGCTGGAGTCGCCGCCACCGCCCTCGTTCGTGCAGGCTGCCGGGTTCGAGGGCAATGTCGACCGTTGGTCCGACTTCGAATATGTGGCCCCCTCGTCGGTGCTGCAGTGGGGCGGTGCGCTCGATGTCGGACGGGGCGCGACGGAAAATCGGAATCAGGAGGGCGGGCTGTCGCTTCGACTGTTCCATCACGCGACGCCGGAAACCGATACCAGTTGCCATTATTTCTGGTCTGCCGCCGGCCGCGGCTACCCGGTGGACTCGCCGGCAGGCAAGCGGCTCCACGCGGACTTCGCCGCCGCCTTCCTCGAGGACAAGGCGATGCTCGAGGCCCAGCAGGCGGTCCTCCTGCGCGACCCGGACCGCAGCCTCCATTACCGCAAGCATGACGAGGCGGTTGCGCTGGCCCGCCGCGCCCTCGACCGGTTGCGCGCCGGCGGGGCGAAATTGGCGGCCGAGTAGCCTCGGGGCCGGCCTGCTCGAACACCGCTCGCGAATCCCCTGCTCCCGGACCGATTGACAAAGGCGCGCGGAACCCCCAAATGAAGGGCGCGGCCGGGAGCCGCGAAAACGTATCCATAATTGTTGAGTATCAATGAGTTTTGACGATCTCGGGCTCGGGCCCGATGTACTCCGGGCGGTTGCGGACGCAGGTTACGTAACGCCCACGCCGATTCAGGAGCAATCGATCCCCGCGGCGCTCACCGGGCGCGACATCCTGGGCTGCGCCCAGACGGGGACCGGGAAGACCGCCTCGTTCGTCCTGCCGATGATCGAGATTCTGTCCGCCGGGCGGGCGCGGGCGCGCATGCCGCGGTCGCTGATCCTGACGCCGACGCGCGAACTGGCGATGCAGATCTCGGAAAACTTCGACCAGTACGGCAAGTTCCACAAGCTGACCCAGGCGCTGCTGATCGGCGGCGTCTCGATGGATGAGCAGTCGAAGAAGCTTGGCCGCGGCGTCGATGTGCTGATCGCTACACCGGGCCGGCTGATCGATCATTTCGAGAGCGGCCGCATCCTGTTGAGCGATATCAAGGTGCTGGTGATCGACGAAGCCGACAGGATGCTCGACATGGGGTTCATCCCCGATGTCGAGAAGATCGTCGGCCGGCTGCCGAAGATCCGCCAGACGCTCTTCTTCTCCGCCACCATGCCGCCGGAAATCCGCCGCCTGGCGGACGCCTTCCTGATGAACCCGAAGGAGATCCAGGTGACGCCGCCGGCGAGCCCGGCGGAGACCGTGATCCAGCACCTCGCCGTGGTCGCTGCGGACGACAAGCGGGAAGCGCTGCGCCGCATCATCCGCAGCGAGGAGGTGCAGAACGCGCTGGTCTTCTGCAACCGCAAGCGCGATGTCGATATCCTGTACCGCTCGCTGAAGAAGCACGGTTTTGCGGTCGCGGCGCTGCACGGCGATATGGCGCAGCCGGCCCGGCTGCAGACGCTCGATGCATTCCGCAACAACGAGATACCCATTCTCGTTGCCAGCGACGTGGCCGCGCGCGGGCTCGACGTCATCGGGCTTTCCCACGTCTTCAACTTCGACGTTCCCTACAACCCCGAGGACTATGTCCACCGGATCGGCCGTACCGGACGGGCCGGGAAGGAGGGGCGGTCATTCACCATCGCAGCCCCGGAAGATGCCGAGATGGTCGCCGCCATCGTCAGGCTGATCGGCCGCGATATCCCTGCGTTCGCGGTCGAGGGGCTCGACGGCGGCGAGTTCGGCGAACCGGCGCCCAGGCGGAGCCGCAGACGCCGGCCGGCCAACGGCGAGGCGAAAGCGGCCAAGCCCAAGGCCGCCAAGACGAAGGCGGTGCAGTCCGATGCCGCGCCCGCCGCCGAACAGGGATCTGCACCGCCCCGCCGGACGCGGCGCAAACCGGACGGCGGGAAGGAGAAAGCGCCGCCGCCCGAAACGGTGGTCGGCATGGGGAACCATGTCCCCGCCTTCCTGCTGCAGCCCGCACGGGCCGAACGGGCAGGCTGATGCAGACCATCTTCGTCATGGTCAAATGCGAATTGGGCAAGGCCTACGAAGTCGCGGCCGATGCGGTCGAGAAGATCGAACAGGCCTCGGAAATCCACTCCATCTCGGGCCAGTTCGACCTGCTGATGAAGTTTTACCTCGCCGACGACCAGGACATCGGCCACTTCGTCACGGAAAAGGTGCAGCTCCTGCCCGGGGTGAAGGACACCTTCACCCTCATCACCTTCAAGGCCTTCAGCTGATCGGCCCGTCGGCGGCCGGCGCAGCGGTCAGTCGGCGTCCTCGAGCAGCCGGTTGGTCATCCGGCCCAGCCCCTCGACCTCGGTCTCCATCACGTCGCCTGCGTTGAGGAAAGTGCCGGTGCCCATGCCGACACCGCCGCAGGTGCCGCAGACGAAGATGTCGCCGACCTCGACAGCGAGGATATTCGACGCGAACTCGATCTGCTCCTCGGGTGTGTAGATGAATTGGGAGGTGTTGCCGTTCTGCTTGATCTCGCCGTTGACCTCGAGGCGGATGAACAGGTTCATGTGATCCTCGACGAAGGCCTTCGGCACCAGTACCGGCCCCATCGGAGCAAAGTTGTTGTGGCTTTTGCCGCCGAACCAGTCGCTGCGGAGCGCCGGACGATCCTGGCGCATGTTGAGGTCGCGGCAGGAGACATCGTTGGTCGTCATGAAACCGGCCACATGATCGAGCGCGCTCTCGGCGGCGATCCGCTTGCCGCGCTTCCAGATCGCACAGGCGATCTCGGCCTCCCAATCGATCCGCTCCATGCCGCGCGGAATGGCGATGTCGTCGTTGGCGCCGGCCAGCGCGCTTGACGCCTTGAGGAACAGGTAGGGCATCGAGGTCGAACGGTCGCCGGTGAACCGCCGTACGCCTTCCGGCGTATTGCCGGCGCGGATCATCTCGTCCACATGTTCCTGGAAGTTCTGCGCCGCGTTCAGGATCTTGCCCGGGCGGAGCACCGGCGGCAGCACGCGGAGCCCGTCGACGGCCGCCGAGACGCCGGCGAAGCGATCGCTGTCGGCGCCTTCCTGTTCGATGAAGGCCACCATTTCCTGCAGAACCGGGAAGTTGCGGTCCCAGCCCTCGAGCATGTCCTGGATGTTTCCGGCCGCGGTCAGCGGCCCGGCTGCACCGCGCGGGTTCTCCCGGTAGGCGGGATAGACGCCGGAGACCGAAAACGCCCTGTCGTCGAGGACGATGGCCGCAAACGGCCCCGCGAATCCGCTGGAAAAGGTTGCGAGCGAGAAACGGGTTCCGTTCATGGCTGTGCCTCGACCGTGGATATGCCCTGCCCCTTGTACCGCCCCGGGCGGGGCGCGGCAAACGCAGCCCGCGGTTCGCCCGCCCTGTGGACAAACGGCGCGGCGCAGCCGATACAGGGCCCATGAGCCACCGCGTCGACGTGAACCGGCCTGGCGGCGGGCGGTGGGCGGAGCTTTCCGTCCCGCCCGGGCGCACGATCCTCGGCGCCGCCCTGGACCGGGGGGTCGAATACCCGCATGGCTGCCGGTCGGGCAATTGCGGCGGCTGCAAGTCGCATTTGATCTCCGGCGAAGTCGAGATGGCGCCGTGGTCGCCCTTCGCATTGGGCGAGGAAGAACGCGCGCGCGGGCTGATCCTCGCCTGCCGGGCGGTTCCCTGGTCGGACTGTATCGTGGAGCCCGTGGACGACGAGGAGACGGCGGTGTACGCGAGCCGGCTGCTCAACTGCCGGGTCGCGGGGATCCGGGCGGCAACGCACGACATTCGCATCCTGTCGCTCGATATCGAGAGCGGCGGTCCGTTCGACTTCGCCGCCGGACAGTACGCCGCGCTTTCCTTCGACGGCCTGCCCCCGCGCGATTTCTCGATGGCGTCGCCGCCCGGCGCCGATCCGCTGGAATTCCACATCCGCCTCGTTCGCGACGGGCTGGTGACGCGGCATGTCATGGACGTGCTTCGGGTCGGCGATCCGGTGGCCGTGCGGGGACCGGCGGGAACCGCGCATTACCGCAAAACCCATCGGGGGCCGATCCTGCTGGCCGCCGGCGGTTCCGGCCTCGCCCCCATGGCATCGATTGCCGCGCACGCGCTCGCCGGCGGAGCGCAGCAGGACATGTTCCTCTATTTCGGCGCCCGGTCGGAGCGCGATGTCTATATGGAGGACCGCTTCGCGGCTCTCGCTGCGCGCCATGCCAATCTTCGTTTCACCGTCGTCCTGTCGGAGCCGGACGGGCCGACGGCAAGGCGCACCGGCCTTCTTGCCGATGCGCTCGCGTCGGATTTTCGCACTTTCGAGGGATTCAAGGCCTATCTTGCGGGGCCGCCGGCGATGGTGGAAACCTGCGTCGAACGCCTCGCCGCTCTCGGCCTGGCGCGCAAGGACTGCCATGCGGATGCGTTCTATACTGAGGCCGAAAAGGCTTGTGCGGCAGGGGCAGGATGAGCGATTTTCCCCAGATCGAGAGCGTCGAAGCGTATCGGGGCGCGCCGGAGGAATATCGCGCGTGCTGCCGCAAGATCGTGATCAGCCACGCGATCAACGAACTCTACGGCTCGCGGGTGTTCGACGAACCGGCGATCGCGCTGGCGCCCACGCCGTACGCCAAGTGGTTGACCTGCCGGATCGTGATGGAGGAGTACGGCCACCATTACCGCTTCTTCGAACTCGGCCGCGAGATGGGGATCCCGGAAGACCTCATGCTGCCCGAGAAGACGGAGAAAAGCCCGCTGTCGATCATGGAATTCGACATGAAGACCTGGGAGGAGTTCTGCGTCATCAAGATGCTAGGCGATCTCGCCGAAATTCTCCAGGTCGAGGACCTCGCCCAGTGCTCGTTCCACCCGGTGCGCCGGCTCGCGCGCATGACCATGCCGGAGGAGCATTTCCATGCCGAGTTCGGCGAGAACTTCTGCGCCGACATCTGCGAGACGGGAGACGGGAAGGCGCTGATCCAGGAGCACATCGACCGTGTTTTCCCGATGATCCCGCCGTTCTTCGGCCGGTCGGGCTCGCGCAACAACGCGCTCTATCGGAAATGGGGCATCAAGTCGCGCACCAACGAGGCAGTCCGCGAGGACTATGTGCGCCGAGCCCGCGACGTGGTGGAAGGGAAACTCGGGCTCGTCCTGCCGCCGTTCGACCCCGGGGATCCCGCCTTCGCCTCCGTCAACTGACGGCGATAATCAGCGCGACGACAGGATCACCGAAAGCAGATTGCCGGCGTAGTCCGCCGCCTTGTCGGTCTCCATCAGGCGCGCATTCGCGAGGAACTGCTTGCAGGTGACGAGCGCATCGCGCCGCCGGGCTGTGAGGGTCGCGAGCATGGCCTCGGTCTCCCCGGCAAGGGCGTCGGCAGGGACGACATGGCTGACGAAACCGAGGGTGTGCGCCGTCGCCGCATCCACGCTGTCGGTCGAATAGACCAGCCAGGCGATCGCCTTCGGCATGGTGCGGTCGATATGCGCGCACATCGCCAGCGTCGGCGGCAGGTCGTGGGTCATTTCGGGCAGGCTGAACCGCGCATCGGCGGCGGCGATGGTGAGGTCGCAAACCGCCGCCACGGCGCAGCCGAAGCCTGCCGCCCGGCCCTGCACCGCGGCGACGACGGGAATTTCCGCCCCGCGCACGGCGGCGTAGAGCCCGAGAATGGGGCGGGTCAGACCTTCCCGCATCTCGAATGCCGTGTTCTTTCCCCGCGCGGCGCCGGGGTCGCGGCCGACGCAGAAATCGTCTCCCGCGCCGGTCAGCGCGATGGCCTTGAGGGCCGGATCGCTGCCCGCATCGTGCAGCAGCCGGGTGAGTTCGGCGATCATCGCCTCCGACATCAGGTTGCCGCTGTCCGGCCGGTCGATCCTGACGCGCGCGATCTCGCCGTCGCGTTCCAGCACGATTCCGTTGTCGGCCATATGGTTCCTCCTATGCGCGCGCGCCGGCGCCGTCGATCAGTGCGGCCAGCCGACCCGGCATGATCGGCACAGCGTCGAGGGCGACGCCGAACGGGCGAAGCGCGTCTTCCACCGCCGCCGCGATCGCGGCGAGCGCGGGGATGGTGCCCCCCTCGCCCGCCCCTTTCACCCCGAGCGGATTGTTGGGAGTGGGCGATTCCACGTGGACGACCTCGATCCTCGGGATCGACGGCGCCGCCGGCAGCAAATAGTCGGCGAAGGTCGTCGTCACCGGCTGCGCGTCCGCGTCATAGCCCATCCATTCGAGCAGGGTGTTGCCGATGCCGTGTGCGCACGCGCCGTGCACCTGTCCGTCGACGATGAACGGATTGATGAGGTTCCCCGAATCGTGCGCCATCGCGTAAGCGGCGATCTCGACATGGCCGGTTTCGGGATCGACCTCGACCTCGACCACCGCCGTGCCGTTGCAGTAGGCGGCTTGCGGGGGCGAAAAATACTCCGTCGATTCGAGCCCCGGCTCCACCCCGCCGGGCAGCGAGAAGCCCGGCATGCCGCGCACCGCCCGGGCGACATCGCGGAGCGTCGTCGAGACTTCCGGGACGCCCTTGACGAAAATCCGCCCGTCCTCGATGTCGAGATCTTCCTCCGCCGCTTCCAGCAGGTGCGACGCGACCTTGAGGGCCTTTTCCCGTACCGCGGTCGCAGCCATATGGACCGAATTGCCGGCATTGACCGCAATGCGGCTCGCGAAGGTGCCGATCCCGTTGGCGATCTTGCCGGTATCGCCGACCTCGACGGAAATGTCCCAGGGATCGACGCCGAGCGGTTCTGCGCAAAGCTGGGCGAGGGTCGTCCAGTGCCCCTGGCCGGAATCGCCGCCTCCCGTGTAGACGGTGATCCTGCCGTTCGGGTGCACGCGCACCGTGGCGCCCTCGAACGGGCCGAGCCCGGTGCCCTCGACGAAGTTGGCAATGCCGATGCCGCGATACCGGCCTTCGGCGCGGGCGCGCTCCTTGCGCGCCGGGAAACCGTCGTAATCGGCGAGCGCCAGCGCCTCGGCCTGGCAGCGGGGGTAGTCGCCGCTGTCGTAGGTCATCGGCCGGCCGTCGCGGAAGATCAGGCCGAACGAGTAGGGCATGGACTCGGCGGGGATGAAGTTGCGCCGGCGAATCTCCGCCCGGTCGATGCCGAGTCCGTCCGCCGCCCGGTCGAGCAGCCGCTCCATCGCGAACACCGCCTGCGGCCGCCCGGCGCCGCGCACCGGCGTCACCGCGACCTTGTTGGTCAACGCGACCCGCGTAGCGAGTTCGTAGGCCGGTATGACATACGGCCCCGGAACCGTGGTCGCCGAAATGTAGGGGCTGATGATCCCCCACGGCATGTAGGCCCCGGTGTCGTGAATCATGGCGCCGCGGACGCCGAGAATCCGGCCCTCGCCGTCGCAGGCGAGCGCCATTTCCCAGTACTGGTCGCGTTCCTGGTTGGTGGCGACGAAATTTTCGCGTCGGTCCTCGACCCACTTGATCGGCCGGCCGAACATCGACGCGCAGAGCGGGATCAGCGCCTCCTCGACGTAATAGACCGTCTTCGGTCCGAAGCCGCCGCCCACTTCGGGGGCGATCACGCGCAGCCTGTCGGCCGGCCAGTCGAGCATGTCGACGACGTTCTGCTTGACGAGAAACGGCGACTGGGTGGCCGACCACAGGGTGACGGTGTCGCGGAGCGAATCGGGCTCGGCGACGACGGCCCGGTTCTCGATCGCGAGGCCGGCGCCGCGGTGGCTCCACAGCGACACCTCGAACACGTGCTCGGCGCCGGCAAACGCTGCGGCCGTATCGCCGTAGCCCACCGTGAATTCGGCGCCGATATTGTTCGGGCTGTCGACATGGCAGGGCGCAGCGCCGTCGGCGAGCGCGTCGCGGCAGTCGGATGCGGCCGGGAGGGTCTCGTAATCCACCGCGACGGCGGCCGCCGCATCCTCCGCCCGGTACCGGGTGTCGGCCAACACCATGGCGATCGGCTCGCCGACGAAACAGACTTCCTCGTCCTCCAGCAGGCGCTGCTGAAACGGCTGGGTAATCGCCGGATTGGGGACCTGGAACGGCACCCGGACATCGCGCAGCCGGGGCGGCAGGTCGGCGGCGGTGACGATCCTGAACACCCCCGGCATGGCCTCCGCCGCCGTCGCGTCGATGCCGCCGATTCGCGCGTGCGCCTGCGTCGAGCGGACGAACGCCGCCTCGAGCATGCCGGGCAGATGGATGTCGTCGGTGAAAACCGCGCGGCCGGTCAGCAGCGCCGGGTCCTCCATGCGCCGGACCCGGGCGCCCATCGCCCTGGCGCCCACGGCGCTAGGCCTTGGCCTCTTCGCCCCTCAGGCGTCCGGCCGCGTCGAGCGCGGCATCGACGATGCCCTGATAGCCGGTACAGCGGCAGAGATTGCCCGAAATGGCGATCCTCACTTCCTGCTCGGTCGGATCGGGGTTGTCGCGCAGGAACTCGAGCAGCGTGGTCAGCATACCCGGCGTGCAGTAGCCGCACTGCAGGCCGTGATTGTCCATGAAGGCCTGCTGCAGCGGGTGAAGCTCCTCCTCGTTGGGCGCGATGCCCTCGATCGTCAGGAGTTCGTGGCCGTCCGCCTGGACCGCGAGCATCAGGCAGCTGCGCGCGCTCATCCCGTCGAGCAGGATCGTGCAGGCGCCGCACACACCGTGTTCGCAGCCGACATGAGTGCCGGTCAGTTCGACTTCGTGGCGGATGAAATCGGACAGCAGCAGCCTGGTCTCGACCTCCCGCTCGTAGGTGTCGCCGTTGATGGTGACGCTGATCCGGCGCCTGTCAGTCATCGGTTCCTCCCAGGCGCGTCTGCGCCTTTTCCAGCGCACGCCGCGACAGCACCGCCGCCAGATGCTGCCGGTACGAGGACGGGGCGTGAATGTCCTCCATCGCGTCGATTGCGCGCGCCGTTTCGGCAGCGGCGCGGAACAGTTCGAGTTCCGGCGTCTGGCCGGCGATCATCTCTTCCGCCTCCGTACAGCGGACGGGCGACGGGCCGACGCCGCTGACCGTGATCGAGACCCGGTCCACCTTGCCCGCGGCATCGGCCGTCATCAGCGCCGCCGCCGACACGATGGCGAAATCGCCGTGCCTGCGGGCGAATTCGATGAACGCATAGCCGTGGCCCTCGTCCCAGAGCGGGAAGGTCGCGCCGGTCACCATCTCGTCGAGTTCGATCGACGGTGTCATGTAGCCCGCCGGAAAATCGGCCATTGCGATGTCGCGCTTGCCGCGCTTGCTGTCGATATGGATCGTGGCGTCCAGCGCCATCGCCACCGCCGGAAGCTCGGCGGACGGATCGAGATGGGCGAGGCTTCCGCCGAGCGTTCCCCGGTTGCGGGTCTGGCGGTGGCCGACCTGCAGGATCGCTTCGGCCATGATCGGGCAGCGCGCCGCCACGACGTCGGAAAACTCGATCTCGCGCTGGCGCGTCATCCCGCCGATGCGCAGCGCGCCGTTTTCCGGCTCGATCCCGGCGAGGCCCTCGACCCGGTTGAGGTCGATCACGTCGTCGGGGAGGACGTAGCGCATGTTGAGCATGGGCATCAGCGACTGCCCGCCGGACAGCAGGCGCGCGTTGTCCTTCTCCGCCAGCAGATCCAGGACATCCGGGATCGTGCGCGGATCGTGATAGGTGAACGGCGGAGGTTTCATCTCTTGCCTCGCCCTGGTTGCAGACCATGCGGGCCGGGCAGGCGGTGCGGCCGCTCTCCTGCCCGACGGACTCTCTCGCAGGGGTAAGAATCTATTCGGAACGCCCGACGGGGCAAGGACAATCGGCGGGGCGGCGCGGGGTTTGACAACCGCCCCCTCAAATGTAGACAAAGGTTGGGCAGCGCCCAGTTCACATCCGCGTCCGCCGGGAAGCGCGCCATGACCGATCGCCCGCACGGCCCGTTCCGACAATGGATGCGGCGCGCTGCTCTCCCGGCGGCGGTCGCGGCCGCCCTGGCGGTTACGGCTCCCGCGCTCGCCGGAAGTTCGGCGGTCGTCTTCATGTACCACCGCTTCGGCGAGAGCGCCTACCCGTCCACCAACACCACGATCGCGCAGTTGGAGGCGCATATCGATACCCTGAGCGGGGAGCGATTCGCCGTTCTGCCGTTGTCCGAGATCGTGTCTGCCGTGCGCGCGGGGCGCCCCCTGCCGGACCGCGCCGTCGGGCTCAGCATCGACGATGCGTTCCTGTCGGTCTACACCGAGGCTTGGCCCAGGCTGCGGCGCGCCGGGCTCCCGTTCACCCTGTTCGTGGCGACGGAGCCGATCGACCGCGGGCGCAGGGGCTACATGAGCTGGGAGCAGATCCGCGAACTTGCCGCCGCCGGCGTCGCCATCGGCAGCCAGACGGCGACGCATCCCCACATGCCCCTGCTGACGCCGGCCGCGAACGCAGCCGAACTGGCAACGTCCAACGAGCGCTTCGCGAAGGAGTTGGGTGCGCCGCCGCCGCTCTTCGCCTATCCCTTCGGAGAAACCGGCAGCGCGGTCCGGGCGGCGGTGATGGAGGCCGGGTTCACGGCCGCGTTCGGCCAGCACTCGGGCGTGCTCTACCACGGCGGCGACTATTTCTATCTGCCCAGATTCGCCATGAACGAGGCCTACGGGAGTCTCGACCGGTTCTTGCTCGCGGCCAACGCCCTGCCGATCGAGGCGCGGGATATCGCCCCCGCCGACCCGCTGCTGGCCGGGCCGGCCAACCCGCCGGTGTTCGCGTTCACCGTGGCGGGCGCGGCGCGCCGGGCGCTGGACCGGATCGCCTGTTATGTCTCGGGGCAGGGCAGCGCCGCCGTGGAACGCCGCCCCGGCGGCCGGATCGTCGTCAGGGTGGCCGAGGCCTTTCCGCCCGGCCGGGCGCGCATCAACTGCACCGCGCCCGCACGCGAGGGAAGATGGCGCTGGTTCGGGATGCAGTTCTACATCCCGCCGCCCTGAACCGCCGTCCTGTCAGGCGGCGGAGCGCATCTTGAGTTTGAGGCCGACGACCCGGTAGATGTCGAGCCCGGTCAGGCTCACGATCTCGCGGAGCGGCAGGGTGGTCTCGGCCAGCAAGACCTGGGCGAAGCTGTGCGGGCTGCGGCTGCGCCTGCTCGTTCCCGGCCCGCCGGCCGATGACGCCCTGGCGGGCTGCGCGCGCTCGCCGGCGTCGAGACCCCGTTCCCTGGCCTGCCGCAGGGCGCGTTCGTAGTCTTCCTTCTCGGCCCGCAGCCGCGCCTCCGAACGGGCGACGATGTCGGCCATCTCCTGTGCGGTATACTGCCGCGCCCGCTGCGGCGCCTGCATTTTCGCGCCCGCCCCGTGCGCGTACCGGTTCCGGGCGGCTTCCTGCAACGACATCCCGTGGCGTCCGGCGAGCCTCCGCGCGGCGTCGAGCGCGTTGGCGCGCTCGCCGGGGTACGGGCTTTCCGAGGCGACCTTGAGCAGCGCGCCGAACCGCGCACGCTCCGCCTCGGACAGCGGCGTGGCCGTATCGATCGTGTCGGCGGGCGACATCATGAAGCGAGATTAGCACATATCGCCCGGAATCGACCTGCCTGCGTCCGGCATCGTCATCCGTTCGGCGCGGTCGGGAACCGCTGGCCCGGTTGAAAGGCGCGCTCACTTCGCCCATTTTCCCAGCGGGTTCGCGAACGGGGGGCGCATCGCCGATGGCAACGGGTTCGGACAACTGGTCGAGGAGCGTCAAACCGATCACCGAGTACGGCCCGCTGATCGTTTTTTTCTGCACCTATCTTCTGTTCGACCTCATCGCAGCGACGGCGGCGCTGATGGCCGCCACCGCCGCTGCACTCGCGCTGTCCTACGCCGTCAACCGACGAATACCGCTGCTGCCGCTGGTCACCGCAGGCGTCGTCGGCGTGTTCGGCGGCCTGACGCTGTGGCTCAACGACGAGACCTTCATCAAGCTCAAACCGACCATCGTCCAGGGGCTGATCGCGGCCGTCCTGCTGGGCGGCCTCGCCTTCGGCCGGCCCCTTCTCAAGCCGGTGCTGGGCTCGACGTGGCACATGAACGATGAGGGCTGGCGTCGTCTCACCTTTCGTTTCGGCGTGTTCTTCGCCGCCATGGCACTGCTCAACGAGGCGGTCTGGCGCACCCAGAGCACCGATTTCTGGGTCAGCTTCAAGGTGTTCGGGTTGATGGGTCTGACCTTCCTGTTCATCCTGACCCAACTGCCGCTGCTCAACCGTTACCATGCCGGCAGCCCGGCGGCGGGTTCCGGGGAGCGGTGAGGAGACCGCGCGCCGGTATTGATCCGGACCGGATTCGTCCTATTTCATAAACCGGCGCGCAGCCCCTAAGACGCCCGAAGACGATTGGAGAGGCCATGTTCATCCAGACCGAGCAGACCCCCAACCCGGCGACACTGAAATTCCTGCCGGGACAGCCGATTATGGCCTCCGGCACGGCGTATTTCGCCAACCCCCAGACGGCAGCCTCCTCGCCGCTTGCGCTCCGGCTGTTTGCCGTCGATGGGGTGACGGGGGTTTTCTTCGGCGCCGATTTCGTCAGTGTCACCAAGGACGATTCGCTCGAATGGCATGTGCTCAAGCCGTCGATTCTGGGCGCGCTGATGGAGCACCTGACGGCGGGGCTGCCGGTCGTCGAGGGAACGGCGGACGAGTCTGCCCCCGCCGCCGACGACGATGCGGTGGTCACGCAGATCAAGGACCTGCTCGACACCCGCGTCCGCCCCGCGGTGGCGATGGACGGCGGCGATATCGTCTTCTACGGCTTCGAGGACGGGGTCGTCTATCTCCAGATGCAGGGCGCGTGTTCGGGCTGTCCGAGTTCGACCGCGACCCTCAAAATGGGGGTCGAGAACCTGCTCCGGCACTACGTTCCCGAGGTCGCCCGCGTCGAGGCGGTGCTGTAGGGCGCCGCCCCTCCCCTCTCAGTACTGCGGCAGAGAGGGATCGATCCGTTCGGCCCATGCGTTGATGCCGCCGCCCACGTTGGTGGCTCCCGCATAGCCCCGGTCGCGCAGCCAGACCGTCACCTGCATGCTGCGGCCGCCGGTGCGGCAGAGGACGGCGATCGTCGCGTCGCCCGGCAGTTCGCCGAGGCGTTCCGGCACGGTCCCCATGGGGATGTCGAGGCTGCCGGAAAGCGCGCTGATCCGGAGTTCGTGCGGCTCGCGCACGTCGAGCAGGAGGTGATCCTCGCCCTCCCTGCGCATGCGGTCGAGCTCTTCGACCGTGATTTCGAGCGGCGTCTCGGCCATCGGCCCTTCCGTCCCCTCCTCAGATCTTGGAAATTTCGAAGGTAGACGGGGCAAAGAGATCCTCGGCGGCGAGTTTGCGGACCGACAGCCCCTGGTCGTAGGAGTAGCGCGTGATGGTCTCGATCTCGTGGGCGCATTCCGCGACGCCGTAACGCCAGTAGTCGTTGCCCATCAGAGCCCGGGTCTCGAGCGCCTCCGCCTCCACCCAGGGGAGCGTGACATTGAGCGCGGCGATTTCCCGCACCTCGTCGAGCGCGATCGCCTTTGCCTTGAGCAGGGCCTTGTAGAGGCTTCCCGGCAGCCACGGATACTGCGCCGCGAGAGACTTCTTCACCCCCATCAGATGCATGATGGGAAACAGCTTCGTCTTTTCCCAATAGGCGCGCTCCACGGCGCGGTAGTCGGGGAACAGCCGGGCGATGTTCGGCTTGCCCTGAAGGAAGCTCGACGGCGCACGGGCGGTGAGCAGCGCGTCGAGTTCCCCGGCCTCGAACAGTTCGACCAGCGTCCGGTCTTCGGGGATGGTCTGGAGATCGACCCCGTTGGTCAGCACCAGCGGCGTGCGTTCGTCGCGCCCGGCTTCCTCCTGGCCGCCCTGCCGCCAGTGGATCTGGTCCGGCCGGACGCCGTACTCGTCCTCCAGCATGCCCCGCATCCAAACCGGGGCGGTCATCTGGTATTCGGGCACCCCCACCGTCTTGCCGCGCAAGTCCTCCGGCTTTTCGATCCCCTTGTCCGTGCGGATGTAGATGCCGGAATGGCGAAACACGCGGGATACGAAGGCGGGAATGCCGACAAACGGGCTTTCGCCGCGTGCGGTGACGATCATGAAGCTCGAGAACGACAGTTCGCAGGCGTCGAACTCCTGGAACCGGAAGGCCCGGAAGAACACTTCCTCCGGTTCCATCGGGATAAAGGTCACCTCGCAGCCTTCGACCTCGACCCGTCCGTCCTTGATCGCTGCGACGCGGTCGTAATCGCCGCATGCGATGGTAAGCGGAACCTTGGCGACCATGCGCGCCTCCCTGCCCTAGCCGTCCCTGCTGCCGTCGCTGCAAACCTAGCGATGCGGCGGTCGGGCCGCAATCGGTTCGCCGCCGGCTCAGACCTTGAACTTCGCCTGGACCTCGGGCGGGAACAGATCCTCGGGCGCGAGCTTGCGGTGGCAGACTCCCTGTTCGAAGCCGTACTGCAGAAACGCTTCCAGCGTCGTCCGGTTGGCCTCGATGCCGTAAGGGAAAAAGTCCTCGCCGAACAGCGCGCGGGCTTCCGCCGCGGCGTCGAAACACCAGGCGAACGGAAAGCGGGTCGCGGTGATCTCCTGGGCGCGGCCCACCGCGTTCCGCTTGGCCTCCTCGAACGCCTCGAACAGGTTCATGGCGATCCAGCGGTTGGCCTCGAACGTATCGCCCCGCAGCGCGATGACATGCATGATCGGGAAGATGCCGGTCTCCCGGAAATACGCTTCCTCGATCTCGCGGTAATCGGGATACAGCCGGACGATCCGGCCGCTGCCGTCCTCGGCCGCCGCCGGCGGGTGGGCGCTCATCGCCACGTCGATATCGCCGGCGAGCAGCATGTCGTCGAGGCTGCGCTCGGGCTCGGGACGGTAGCGGATGCCGTCGGGCAGGCGCAGCTCGACCTTTTCGACCCGGCCCGGCTGGTTGACCCCGGCCTGCACCCATTCGATCGAATCCAGCGGGATCCCGACCTGATGGGCGAGCCAGCCGCGGGTATAGATCGAGGCGGTCTGCGCCCATTCGGGTATGCCGACCCGCTTGCCGGAGAGTTCTGCGGCATCGGCGATGGGGCTCCCGGCGCGGACGTAGAGCGAGGACTGGCGAAAGACCCGCGAGGGGAAAACCGGGATCGCGGTGAGCGATTCGTCCCCCTGCGACTTGAGCGAGGTGTATTTCCCCATCGACATCTCGGAGATGTCCCATTCCCGGAACCTGGTGAAGCGGAAGAACACCTCCTCGATCGTCAGGTTCAGGCAGTTGAGCGCGATTCCCTCCGGAACGACGCGGCCGCAGACCAGATCGTTGAAATGGTCGTACTCGCTGGCCGCGAAGGTCAGTGTCAGCGGTGCCATGGGGTCATCCCGCTTTCGCCGGGCTCCGCGCTCTGTCGGCGGCGGCGCAGATACCGTTCCAGTAGTTTTCCCAGACCATCAGGTTGACCCGGCACGCCTCGACCACCGCATCCTCCATGCCGAGTTCGGCGGCGAACTTTGCGACCGCATTCCAGCCGATGTCGGAATGCTCCACGTCGGCCTCGCCGTGGATCTTGAAGAAGCTCAGCTTCTCGTCGCCGATGCCGAGCGTCTCGCGCCACCGGCGGCGCTCCAGCCCGAGCCAGCCGAGTTCGCGCAGCTCGCCCTCGCCGTAGCCGGGCAGGGCCGAGCGCTCTGCGCAGGTGTTGGCGATCAGCCCTTCCAGCCAGTGCCGGTTGGACATCAGCGCCTCCCAGGCGAGCCAGCTCAGCCGGGTGCTGTCGAGCAGCGGCGCAGCGCGGATTTCTTCCCGGTTCAACCCGAGGCAGGTGCCGAGGTCCTCGACGATCTCCCAGTGCGGCTGGCCGCCGCCATATTCGTGATCGGCGACGATCTCCTGGGAGCACGCATGGATGATGTCGAGCTTGATGTCCCATTCGGGGCAGTTGGTCGCCACCCGGAGCTTCAGGACCGAATTGCGGTAACGGGTATTCTGGCGGTGCTGCATCACGAAGATGCGCGCCCGCTCCATCGTCACCTCTTCGTTGTACATACGCACGCGCTTGGCGAAATCGTCGACCACCTCGTCGAGGCGTTCGATGACGTTCCTGGCACTCATGACCGCACGCTCCCCCGTTGCCGCACACCGCGCCGGCCGGGCGGCGGCGCCGCCGCTACGACGGAGCGCGCCAGAACCCGCCGCCGGATTCGATCCGTTCCTCGGCCAGCCTGTCGATTATACCGCAGATGGCGAGTGCGGCGTTGCTCTGGACCGCGCGGCTCGACCGCGCGAGGTGGAGCGTGCGCGAGATCCGCGGCCGCGCGATTCGCACGGCGCAAAGCCGCTTGCTCCGCACCGCATCCTGGACCGCGCCGAAAGGCAGGATCGTCGCCCCGACGCCGGCCTCCACCAGTTCGCGCATCGTGGCAACCGAATCGACCTCGCACGCGACCTGGAGATCGATTCCCTGCTCTTCCGCCGCCTTTTCGACCAGCATGCGCGTTCCGTGGGGCCGGCTCGGCAGGATCAACGGGCAGTTGCACAGCTTGTGGAGGGAGATCCTCGCCGCCCCGCCCGAAGCGTCGCCGGGCGGTGCGACGAAGAACAGATCCTCGACCAGAAGCGCCTTCGTCTCGATCCCGTTGACCGCGGTCGGGTTGTAGGTGAAGCCGAGGTCGATGCGCCCCTCGTCGAGCCATCGCATGATGTCCTCGCTCAACCCCTCGACAAGGTTGAGGGCGATGCCCGGATAACTCGCGCTGCACCGCTCCACGATCCGCGTCGCCAGCAGCGCGCTCGCGGTCGGTGTAATGCCGAGGGCGAGCGGGCCGCGCGGCGGCCCCGAAAGGTCGATCACCTCCTGCCGGGCAATCTCGATCTGGCGCAGGATGGCGTGCGCGTGCCGGAGCAGCATGTCCCCGGCTTCGGTCGTCTTCACACCGCGCGAATGGCGCACCAGCAGCGTCGAACCGAGTTCGTCCTCGAGTTTCCGCACCTGGAAACCGAGCGCCGGCTGGGCGATCCGTACGCGCTCGGCCGCCTTGGTGAAGCTCTTTGCGTCGACGACCTCGACAAAATAGCGCAGTTGGCGCACGTCCATCGTGCAAACCCCTATTCCGGTTCCCGCCTGAGGATACATCGTGAGGCGCGCCGGCCATACAGTTTCGGCGCGATGCCGGGGCGGCATCTGCAGGACCCGGAACCCGCGCCGGGCCGGGGGTCGATGCATTGCGGTTCCGGGAGCCGCCCCGCCGCCCTATGATCCGCCCGATGAACTGGGGCACGGCGGTTTCGGAGCGGCGCTGAGCGGCGATGCGGTACATCGCGGTCGGTCTTGCGTTCGGCGGCGGCTGGGCGGCGATCCAGTACTTTCGCGGCGAGGTCACGGCGATCCCGATGCTGGCCGGGCCGGTCCTCCTGTGCGGCCTTTTCGGAGCGTTGCTGTGGGGCGTGCGCGCCGCGGTGCTGCGCCTCGCGGCGCGGCGCCGGCGCCGACCCTGACGGTCTCCCGACGGCTCAGATATCGGCGTAGACGTGGGTCTCCGCCGCTGCGCCGGGATGCACGACCGCCCCGTTCGCCGCCGGCCCGACGGTCTGCGCATAGCGCCACAGCGCGCCGCTGTTGTGATCGGTCTTGCGCGGCTTCCATGCCTTCTTGCGGGCGGCGAGTTCCGCCTTGGTGAGCGCGACATCAAGCCTGCCCTTGACGGCGTCGATGGAGATGACGTCGCCGTCCTCGAGCAGGCCGATCGGTCCGCCGACCGCCGCTTCCGGTCCGACATGGCCGATGCAGAACCCGCGGGTGCCGCCGGAGAAACGCCCGTCGGTGATCAGCGCCACGCTCTCGCCCATGCCGAGGCCGTAGAGCGCGGCAGTGGTCGAGAGCATCTCCCGCATTCCCGGTCCGCCGCGCGGCCCCTCGTAGCGGATGACGATGACCTCGCCTTCCTCGATCCTTCGTCCGACCACCGCGTCGAACGCGTCTTCCTCGCAGTCGAACACCCGCGCCGGCCCGCTGAACTGCAGGCGCGCGAGGCCGGCCACCTTCACGATCGCCCCCTGCGGGGCGAGGCTGCCCTTGAGGCCGACCACGCCGCCGGTGGGCGAAAGCGGTTCGGCAACGCGGTAAAACACGTCCTGGTCTTCGGGGAAACGCACCTTCGCGTAGTTCTCGCGGAGCGTCTTGCCGGTCACGGTCGGGCAGTCGCCCTCGAGCAGCCCGGCGTCGAGCAGTTCCTTGATGACCACGCCGACACCCCCGGCCTCGAACATCGCCCGCGCGGTGTGTTTTCCGCCGGGCATCAGGTCGGCGATGTAGGGCGTGCGCTTGAAGATCCGCGCAACGTCGGCGAGCGTGTAGCGGATGCCGGCCTCGTTGGCGATCGCCGGCAGATGCAGCCCGGCGTTGGTCGACCCGCCGGTCGCCGCCACCACGGTGGCCGCGTTATCGAGCGCCTCGCGGGTCACGATATCGCGCGGGCGAATCCCCTCCCGCAGCGCATGCATCGCCGCCCGACCCGACGCCTCGACCATCGCATCGCGGGATTCGTAGACCGCCGGCGCTCCGGCCGATGCCGGCAGGGCGAGCCCCATCGCCTCCGACACGCAGGCCATGGTGTTGGCCGTGAACTGACCGCCGCAGGATCCCGCGCACGGACAGGCCGCGGCCTCGAGTTCGTCGAGGTCGGCCTTCGACATCTTGCCGGCGGCGTGCTGCCCGACCCCCTCGAAGACGTCGACGATGGTCACGTCGCGGCCCTGGAACCGGCCGGGCAGGATCGTCCCGCCGTAAACGAACACCGAAGGCACGTTGAGCCGCACCATCGCCATCATCATGCCGGGCAGCGACTTGTCGCAGCCGGCCAGCCCGACCAGCGCGTCGTAACAGTGGCCGCGCATGGTCAGTTCCACCGAATCGGCGATGACCTCGCGGCTCACCAGTGACGACTTCATCCCGTCATGGCCCATCGCGATGCCGTCGGTGACGGTGATGGTGGCGAATTCGCGCGGCGTGCCGCCGGCATCCGAGACGCCGCGCTTGGCCGCCTGCGCCTGGCGGGACAGCGATATGTTGCACGGCGCCGCCTCGTTCCAGCAGGTCGCCACGCCGACCAAAGGCTGGTGCACCTCTTCGTCCGTGAGGCCCATGGCATAGAGGAACGCGCGGTGCGGCGCCCTTTCCGGCCCCTCGGTGACGTGGCGGCTCGGAAGCTTGCTCTTGTCGAAGCCCTTGCGCGTCCTGCGGCGGCGCGCGCGCGTGGTGGAATCCGGCATGGCGGCCCCCTCGGTCGGTCGAAACTGCGGCGCACCATAGCCGCGGCCCGAACGGGTGGCTAGGGCGGGGCATCCCGCGCCGGAGGGGAAGCCGTCCGGGGCGCGGGAACGTCGTTCAAGCAGATCCGCGGGTTGGCGCGTCCCGGCGGGACGAAAATTCAGCCGAAAAATATGACAGCAATATTGACCAATGTTTCACGTGAAACATTGTATGAGGTTACAAGTCAAACTTCATTCCAGATCTCAGAAGATGACGGGCGCCGCCTGTCAGGCGGCGGCCAGGCGGCCGATGGCTTCGGCGAGCCGATCGCTCGATTGCTGCAACTCGGCGCGGCGTTCGCGCTGCTCCTCCACCACGTCCTCGGGCGCCCGCGAGACGAATTTCTCGTTGCCCAGTTTGGCGTCGATCTTGCCGATCTCGCCGGCGAGTTTGCCGAGTTCCCGCTCGAGCCGCGCCTTTTCCTGCGCGATGTCGATCACCGCGCCGACCGGAAGCGCGAAGACGGCCTCATCGACAACCGTCTGCACCGCGCCGCTGGGCAGCGGCGCATCGCCGGCGAGCGCGATCGCATCGAGCCTCGCCAGACGCCGCAGCAGCCCCGCGTGGCGCTCCAGCCTCTCGCCGGTCGCCGTTCCGGCGCCCCGGACGATCAGTTCGAGACCGGCCCGCGGCGGCACATTCAGTTCGGCGCGGACGGTCCGGATCGCGGAGACAGCGCGCACCACCCAGTCCATCTCGGCCTTCGCGTCCGCCCGCACCAGGGACAGCGGAAGGTCCGGCCAGCGCGCGTCGATCAGCAGCCCGGCGCGCGAAGCATCGTCGGGCGCCAGCGCCTCCCACAGCTCTTCCGTCACGAACGGCATGATCGGGTGCAGCAGGTGCAGCAGGGTGTCGAGCGTCCACGCCATCGTCGCGCGGGTCTCGGCCCGTTCGGTTTCGCCGCCCGAATCGAGGATCGGTTTGGTGAACTCGATGTACCAGTCGCAGAAGGTGTTCCACGTGAAGCGGTAGAGCGCGTGCGCGGCGTCGTTGAAACGGTAGGCCGATATCGCTTCCGCCGCGGCCGCGGCGGCCGCCGCGGTCTCGCCGACGATCCAGCGGTTGACGGTGAGGCCGACCGTTTCGGGATCGAACCCGGCCGCGGGCGCGCAACCGTTGAGCTTCGCGTAGCGGGCGGCGTTCCAGATCTTGGTGACGAAGTTGCGGTAGCCGGCGATGCGCCCGGACGAAAGCTTGATGTCGCGCCCCTGGGCGGCGAGCGCCGTCAGGGTGAAGCGCAGCGCATCGGCGCCGTAGGTCTCGATCAATTCCAGCGGATCGAGAACGTTGCCTTTGCTCTTCGACATCTTCTGGCCGCGTTCGTCGCGCACCAGGGCATGGATGTAGACGGTGTCGAACGGGACCTCGTCCTGGAAGCGCAGCCCCATCATCACCATTCGCGCGACCCAGAAGAAAATGATGTCGAACCCGGTGACCAGCACGCTGGTCGGGTAATAGCGCGCGAGTTCCGCTGTCTTCTCCGGCCAGCCGAGGGTGGAGAAGGGCCACAGCGCCGAGGAGAACCAGGTGTCGAGAACGTCGGTGTCCTGGGTCAGCGCAGCGTCCTCGCCGTAATGCGCACGCGCGGCGGCGCGGGCCTCGCTTTCGGTCATCTCGACGAAGATCTCGCCGTCCGGACCGAACCATGCGGGTATCCGGTGCCCCCACCAGATCTGCCGCGAGATGCACCAGGGCTGGATGTTCTCCATCCATTCGAAATAGGTGTGCTCCCAGTGCCGCGGCACGAAGCGGATGCGGCCGCTCCTGACCGCCTCGACCGCCGGTCCCGCGAGCGCGTTCGCATCGACGAACCACTGGTCGGTGAGCATCGGTTCGATGACCACCCCGGACCGGTCGCCGTGGGGAATCGTCATCGGGTTGTCCTCGACCCGCTCGACAACCCCCGCCTCCTCCAGTTCCTCGAGAACCTTGCGGCGCGCGGCCTCGCGGGACAGCCCCCTGAGATGGGCGGGCACCCGGTCGTTGAGGTTGGCGTCCTCGTCGAAGATCGACACCATCTCGAGGCCGTGGCGGCGTCCGACCTCGAAGTCGTTGAAATCGTGGGCGGGTGTGATCTTGACCGCGCCGGATCCCTTCTCCGGGTCGGAATAGGCGTCGGCGACGATGGGCAGCCGGCGGCCGACGATGGGCAGGATCGCGTGCCCGCCCACCAGGTCCCGGTAGCGTTCGTCGTCCGGGTGCACCGCGACCGCGGTGTCGCCCAGCATCGTCTCCGGACGGGTCGTCGCGACGGTGATCGTCCGCCCCTCCTCCCCCTCGACGGGGTAGGCGATGTACCAGAGCTTGCCCTTGACCGGGCGCTGTTCGACTTCGAGATCGGAAATCGCGGTGTGCAGCTTGGGATCCCAGTTGACCAGCCGCTTGTCGCGATAGATCAAGCCGTCCTTGTAGAGGGCGACGAACACCGTGCGCACCGCCCGCGACAGCCCGTCGTCCATGGTGAAACGCTCGCGGCTCCAGTCGCAGGACGTGCCGAGGCGGCGCAACTGGCCGGTGATCGCGCCGCCCGATTCCGCCTTCCAGCTCCAGATCCGTTCGATGAACGCCTCGCGGCCGAGATCGTGCCGGGTCTTTCCTTCCGCCTCGAGCTGGCGTTCGACCACCATCTGGGTCGCGATCCCGGCATGGTCGGTGCCGGGCTGCCAGAGCGCGTCGCGGCCCTGCATCCGCGCGAAGCGGATCAGGATGTCCTGCAGCGTGTTGTTGAGGGCGTGGCCCATGTGCAGGCTGCCGGTGACGTTGGGCGGCGGAATGACGATCGAATAGGGCGGACGCTCGCCGCCCGGACCGTCCCGGCGGCCGCAGGCGAACGCCCCCGCCGCTTCCCAGCGAGCATAGATGCGGTCTTCGACGTCGCCCGGCCGATAGGTCTTTTCCATTGCAGTGTCTTGGTGAGGTTACGGAATTTCGCGGCGGTTCAACGGCTGGCGGACGGTTCGCCGCCGTGCGAGCGCCGCCTGACCTCGCGTTCGACGACGCGCTCGACAATGGCCGGGAGATTGGCGTCGAGCCAGTCCCGGATCATCGGCCGCATGATCTGCATCGCGGCCTCCCCGATGGGCTCTCCGCCGGTCCGCTCGCCGGGCGGCGGGTCTTCCGGGCCGTCTGGCGAAGCCTCGACGATCGTGGCGCCGGTAGCGACGTCCACCACCGAACCGTCGTCGCGGATTTCCCGGGTCAGCTCGAGGACACCGCTTCCGGCCTCGCTGTCATCGCCAGCGCCCGCGTCTTCGTCCCCGCCTCCCTGTGCGGCCGCCTTCTCGGAAACCACCTGCCGGATCGACGCCAGGATCTCGTCCCGCGGCGGTCGGGCGTGCGGCGCGCGGTCGTTCATCGGCTCACTCCGCGATCTCGACGCCGCGCCAGCGCTCCCGGGTCCTGTTGTAGTTCTCGCGCGGATCGTAGAGTTCGACATCGAGGTCGAGGCTGCGGGCGGTAAGCTGGCCGACGGCCTGACGCAGCGCGTAGGACGCAACCACGAAATTGCGGTGCGCGAGCACCCGCCCCACCCGCGCATCGAGAAGCTCCTGTTCGGCGTCGAGCACGTGCAGCACCGTGCGCGAGCCGACCTGCGCCTCCTGCTCCACCCCTTCGAGCGCGATCTTCGCCGCCCGCACCGCCTCGGAGTACGCCTCGATGCCCGCCCGCGCGGTCTCCAGCGCCTTCCAGCGCTTGGCGGCGTCGGCGGCCGTCGTGCGCACCGCCTGGGCGAACTCGTTGCGCCGCTGGACGGCGGTGTGCTTGGCGGCGCGAACCCGCGACGACACCACGCCCGACTGGTAGAGCGGCACGGTCACCCGGCCGGTGACCTCGATCTGGTCCACGTTTGAGTTGCGAGGGTCAGGAGAGTCGAGATCGAACGAATGGCGCAGTGCGCCGGAGACGCTCACCGTCGGCCGGAACTCGCTCAGTATCTCCTGCACCCGGTGCTTGGCGGAGCGCTCGTTGTGACGCGCCTGGACGACGGCGAAGCTGTCGGCGCGCGCTTGGGCAAGTGCGTCCTGCTCGGATTTCGGCAAGCCTCCGACCGGCTGCACCTCCTTCAGACCGTCCGCCGGCACGCCCACGACATCGGCGAATGTCGCGCGTGAGTCCGCCAGATCGCCGCGCGACCGGACCAGGTCCGCCGTCGCCCGCGACAGCCGCGACCGCGCCAGCGCCACGTCGGTGCGGGTGACTTCGCCGACGCGGAAACGGTCGCTGACTGCATCGAGCTGGCGCTTGAGCACCTTCTCGTTGTTGACGTTGAGATCGACCACCGCCCCGTCGCGCACGACATCGACATAGGCGACCAGCGCGGAGAGCAGCACCTGCTGTTCGACAGCCGACAGCCGCGCCCGCCCGGACAGCACGTCCTCGTCGGCGCGGGCCGCCGCCGCCTCGTCCCGGCCGCCGCGATAGATGTTCTGGCTCACCGATATCCCGGCCTGCGCGGGATAGGTGCTGGACCAGCCCCTGTTGGAACTTCCTGGCGGTGCTGCAAGTAATCGCCGGGCAACGGTGGAGCCGTCCACGGTTACCTGCGGCCGCCGGCCGGCGAGCGCCAGGTTGACCTGCTCGTCCAGCGCCCGCATCGCCGCACGCTGGGCGGCGAGCTGCGGGCTGTTCCGATAGGCCTCGATCAGCGCCTGCTCGATGGTCAGCGCGCCGGCCCCGGAGGCGAGCGCAACGCCCGCGGCAAGGCCGATCGACCCGGCCGATGCGGCCCGCCGTAGGGTCTTCAGTGTCGTTCCCGTCATAGTACGAACCGCTCCATTGCTGCGAACCCCGGAAGCCCGGGCGTGTTGGCATCGAACAGGGTGCGTACCGATACCGTATCGCCGATCCGCGTCGCGCACACGGCGTGTCCGGGGCCGGCGCCTTTCGCCAGGACCGCCGCCAGCCGGCCGTTTTCGGCCAGTTGACCGGTAAGGCTTTCTCCCGTCTCCAGCACCGCTCCGCCGAGCAGGATAGCATTGTAGGGCGCCTGGTCAGGATAGCCGGCCTGCAGCGGCCCGTCGACAACGACGACGTTGTCGACGTCGATATCCGCGAGGTTTCTGCGTGCGGTCTCGGCAAGGTCCGGGTCGGCCTCGAGCGCCACCACCGTCGAGCACAGCCCGGCGAGGACGGCGCTCGAATAGCCGGAACCGCAACCGATATCGAGCACGACATCGCCGGGCGAGACGGCGAGCGCCTGGACCAGCCGCGCGAAGACCATCGGCTCCATCAGGAAACGTCCGCCGCCCAGCGGCAGGTCCTGATCGACATAGGCGACCCGGGTCAGCCTGTCGGGAACGAAACGCTCGCGCGGGACTTCCAGCATGGCGGCGATCAGGGCGTCGTGGGAGACCCGGTTGGTGCGCAACTGGCTGTCGACCATGGACCGCCGCTGGGCGGCAAACTGGGTCATCTCGCCCTCCCCCAGTTGTCGGGCGCCGGATCGTCGGAAATCCATGCCGCGAAGGGTGCCGAGCCTCTCGACCCGTACACGTTTGAGCTATACAAAGTCCGCCGCGCCGACACAACGCTCCCCCTCTCCGTCCGGATCGGCGTAGTATAGGCGCACCGACGCGGGGGTGCTCCGGCCCGGTGGGAGAGTGGCTATCCAGCGGACTGCAAATCCGTTCACAGCGGTTCGAATCCGCTCCGGGCCTCCAACCCCCTAGGGGAAGCCGAACAGGACGATGGAGCCGACGCCATGACGGTCGAACGAAGCATTGCCGATGCGGGATCGCTGGACGAACTCTACGCCGCGCTCGGCGGCATGGAAATGACCGCGGGCTGGATCGACCGCGACGAGCCGATCCTGTGGCGCGAACCCGATACCGGCTTCCGGCCGCAGCACTGGCGCTACGCGGTGTGCAAGGAGGCGCTGGACGCCGCCGGACGGCTGATCAACACCGAGCTTGCAGAGCGGCGCAACCTGGTGATGCGCAACCCGGCCGACCGCGGCGGCATCGCGACGACGCGCACCCTGGTATCCGCCTACCAGATGATCCTCCCCGGCGAGAAGGCGCGCTCGCACCGGCACGCGCCGCACGCGCTTCGCGTCATCCTCGACGCGAAGGGCGCCTATTCGACGGTCGACGGGGTCAAGACGCCGATGGATACCGGCGACATCGTGCTCACGCCGGGCTGGCAATGGCACGGGCACGGCCATGACGGCGACGAACCCGCCTACTGGTTCGACGGGCTCGACGTGCCGCTGGTCCATCTCCTCGAGCCGATGTTCGTCGAGGACCACCCCGACGGTTTCGAGGAAGTCGAGCTGGTCACGGAGGATTCGCCGCTTCGCTTCTCGTGGGACGGGCTGCAGAAGGCGCTGGACGACGCCGCGCCCGACCCGGAGGGGGTCGAGGGAACGCGGATCCGCCTCGACGCCCCCGACATGCCCACCATGGCGCTCGACGTCCACCGCTTCGAGAGCGGGGCGGAGACGCGCCCGGTGCGGTCGACGACCAACGCGGTCTACTGCGTCATGCAGGGGCGCGGAACGACGACCATCGACGGAGAAACCGTCGCCTGGGAGCGCGGCGACACGTTCGCCGGGCCGATGTGGCGCAAGGTTTCCCACAGCATCGACGAGGACGCGGTGATCTTCCGGATGAGCGACGAGCCGTTGATGCGCTTCGCCAAATACTACCGGCGCGAGGTCGATTGAGAACATTTGGGCCGGGCGTCAGCCCGGCGTTCCGCGGCGGTCGATAAACCGGTTCTGCTTGACCGCTCCGGCGAACTCCCGTTCCAGCGTGCCGGGTGCGATGACCTCCACATCGGGGGTGATCTCGAAGGTCTCCTTCACCGACCGGATGAGCGCGGCGGCCGCCTGCTGCGTGTCCGCATCGGCGGCCACCTCGACGGAGATTCTGAGCGCATCGAGAGCCTCGGTTTCGACCGCCTCTATCTTGAAATCGGTAATCGTGCGCTGGCGGTACAGCAGATCCTCGATATCGGCCTGGTTGATGTTGATCCCGCGCACCTTGACGAACCCGGCGGTGCGCGCGGCGTGGCGGATCATCGGAAAGACGCCGAACGGGCCGTCGGTTTCCCCCCGTTCGACCAGGCGGACATAGTCGCCCGTCTCCCAGCGCAGAAACGGTGTCACGGTGTTGTTCCAGAGCGGGGTTACGACCAGAAGCCCCATCTCGCCTTCCGCCACCGGACGCCCGGTTTGCTCGTCGACGACCTCGACATAGTACTGGTCGGTCCAGACATGCATGCCGTCGTGGCGTTCGGATTCGCTGGCCATCGCCGACCCTTCGGTGATGCCGAACTGGTCGTAGAGCTCCGCGCCCCACAGGCGTTCCAGCCGCTCGCGTTTCGCCGGCGAGACGGGTTCGGCCGCCGTCAGGATCCTGGTCACCGATCCGGCCGCCAGGTCGATGCCGAGGCGTTCGGCGTGCTGGGCGAGCTGCAATGCGTAACTCGCCATGCCGGCGATCACCGTCGGGCGCAGCGTCTGCACGAGCTCCAGCTGCAGCGCGGTGGGCGTATTGTTGCCCGACCCGCAGGTGACCACGCCCATGCCGAGCTGCTGCGCGGCGCGGGCGTAGGCGAGGCCGACGGGATGGATGCCGAGCGGGAAAGCCACGTGGACGAGGTCGCCGGGTCCGCAGCCCGCGGCGGTGAGCAGGCGGCGGAATCCCTCCATCCCGTAGCGCATGTCTTCCGCCGAGCGGGGATAGAACAGCGGTTTCCCGGTGGAGCCGCCGGAGCGCCAGTACTCGACTGCCGCATCGCGGCCGGCGATGCAGAAGTCTTCGTGGAACGTGTCCGCCGGCAGGCGCCGCAGTTCTTCCTTGGTGAGAAACGGGATGCGGTTCCACTCCTCGGGATCGCCGAGGCGCGACGGATCGATACCGTCGAGCCGGCCGGCAAGGAAACGGGAGCGTTTTGCGCGCTGCACCGCGACCGGCAGCCGTTCCCGCCAGATTGCCTCGATCTCGGCGCGCGAGCGCGGCAGCGGCAGGGGGTATTCGAGGTTCGCCATCGGTGACCGCCTCAGGCGCCGTCGAGCGCGCGCGCCCGTTCGCGCAGCACGAACTTCTGCACCTTGCCGGTGGAGGTCTTGGGCAGGTCGCAGAACACCACCGTTTTCGGCGCCTTGAAATGGGCGAGATTGTCGCGGCAGAAGGCGATGATGTCGGCCTCGGTCGCGCTCCGCCCGTCCTTCAGCGTGACGAACGCGCACGGCGTCTCGCCCCACTTGTCGTCCGGCCTCGCGGTGACCGCCGCCTCGAGCACGGCCGGATGGCGGTAGAGCACGTCCTCGACCTCGATGCTCGAAATGTTCTCCCCGCCGGAGATGATGATGTCCTTCGACCGGTCCTTCAGTTCGACATACCCGTCCTCATGCCAAACCCCGAGATCGCCGGAGTGGAACCACCCGCCGGCGAATGCCTCGCGCGTCGCCTCCGGGTTCTTGAGATACCCCTTCATGACGATATTGCCGCGGTGGAACACCTCGCCCATGGTCTCGCCGTCCCGCGGCACCGGCTCCAGAGTTCCGGCGTCGGCGACCATGAGTCCCTCCTGCACGGGATAGGCGACGCCCTGCCGCGCCTTGAGCCCGGCCCGGTCGGCCGCCGGCAGGCCGTCCCACTCGGTATGCCATGCGCAGACCACATCCGGCCCGTAGGTCTCGGTGAGGCCGTAGACGTGGGTGATGCGGAAGCCGGCGGCCTCCATCGCCTCGATCACCGCGGCCGGCGGCGGCGCCCCCGCGGTCATCGCCTCGACCGGGCGAGGCAGGGGCCGCTTTTCGCCGTCGGGCGCGTTCGCCAGCATGTTGAGCACGATCGGCGCGCCGCAGAAATGGGTCACCCCTTCCTCGGCGATCGCCCGGTAGATCGGCCCGGCCTCGACGCGGCGCAGGCAGACATGGGTGCCGGCGAGCGCGGTGACGGTCCACGGGAAGCACCAGCCGTTGCAATGGAACATCGGCAGGGTCCAGAGATAGACCGGATGCGGCGGAATGGCCTGGGCAAGCTGGTTGCCGAGCGCGTTGAGATAGGCGCCGCGGTGGTGGTAGACGACGCCTTTGGGATTGCCGGTGGTGCCCGAGGTGTAGTTGAGGGCGATGGCGTCCCATTCGTCGTCGGGCGGCTGCCAGGCGAAATCGGGGTCGCCCGAGGCGATGAAGCTCTCGTAGTCGATGTCGCCGATACTCTCGCCGCCGTCGGCCAGCGGGTCGTCGATGTCGATCACGTAGGGCCGTCGGTCGAGACGGCCGAGGGCGTCGGCGACGACCTGCGAAAACTCGCGGTCGGCCAGCAGGACCCTGGCCTCGCCGTGCGCGAGGATGAAGGCCACGGTTTCGGCGTCGAGGCGAATGTTGATGGTATTCAGCACCGCTCCGGCCATCGGAACGCCGAAATGGGCCTCCAGGATCGCCGGTACATTGGGGGCGAAGACGGCGACGGTGTCCCCCTTGCCGATGCCCCGCCGCGCCAGGGCCGAGGCGAACGCCCGGCAGCGGCGCTCCGTCTCGCGCCAGGTGAATCGCCGGGCGCCGTGGACCGCGGAGACCCGCTCCGGCCAGACCGAAGCGGTCCGCTGCAGGAAACTCACCGGCGTCAGGGGCGCGAAATTGGCCGCATTCCTTTCGAGACCGGCGTCGTACGGATTGCCGCCGGGTTGCGCACTGCTTCGGGGTCCGCCGCGATCGGGCATGTTCGGCCTCCCAGCCAATGGCGACGGCCGTGAGAATAGGCCGGGCATCGGCGGAAGCAACCGGGTGCGGGGTCGGGAGAACGCGCTATTCGTCGTCGCCCTCCGAATCCGCGGGCCGGTCCTCGTCGCCGGTCTTCATTGCCGCCTTGACGGCGGTCCCCACGGCGTCGGCGCTCGAGATCAGTGTCGCTGCGATGTTGGCCGCCGCGGTGCAGCCGCCAAGCGCTGCGCAGAGGGCCAGCACCGCGGCCGCGCGGGCCAGCCGGGGTGCAGGCAAGACAGGTCCGCCGAACCCCTGCATCGATATTCCAGCCTTCCCCTTGTACGCAGACTATAGGGCGAATCACTTCCTCCGGTCGAAGGCGAAACGGAATCCGCTGCCGGCGCTTTTCACCCGGCCGCCGGTCGGCGTCGGAAAATGCGCCGGCAGCACCAGCGTGTCGCCGTCCGCGTGGCGCTCGAGAAAGGCGCGGCGCGTCAGATGCGACTGTCGGGGATCGACACAGAAGCAACTGCTGAGGGCGGGTTCGGCGCATTGCAGGGGGTGGTGCATCATGTCGCCGGTCATCACCGCCTCGGCGCCGCCGTCCCGGATGCGGACGCAGACATGGCCCGGGGTATGGCCGCGCGACGGTTCGAGCCGCACCCACGGGTCGATCTCGTGGTCGCCCGACACGAAATCGGCCTGGCCGGCGGCGACCACCGGCAGGATCGAGTCCTCGTAATACGGATCGTCGGTGAAACGGTCGGTCTCGTATTCCGCCTGCCAGAACGCCCATTCGGCGCGGTCGAACAGGTAGCGCGCGTTGGGGAAGGTCGGCGTCCATCGACCGTCGCGAAGATAGGTGTTCCACCCGACATGATCGACGTGGAGATGGGTGCAGAGCACGTAGTCCACCGCTTCCGGCGCCACTCCGGCGTTCGCGAGATTTTCGAGATAGGGCCAGGTCTTCCTGTGGTAGCGCTCCTTTTGCGGCCGTTCGCGGTCGTTGCCGCTGCACGTGTCGACCAGGATCAGGCTTCTCGGCGTGCGGATCGCGAAGGTGTGAAAGGAGATGACGAGCAGCCCGGTCTGCGGATCGAGCAGCGCCGGCTCGAGCCACCGGCGGTGGCGCTCGAGAACCGCGCCGGTGAGCGCCGGCAGCAGGGTTGCCGGGGGCAGCAGCGGCTGTTCGAATTCCACCACCCGGTCGATGCGAACGCCGCCGACCGCCCAGGTCCCGGTCATTCGCCGACGATCACCAGCTTGCTGTCGCAGGCCTTCTGGCGCATGGGTATCAGCCGCTGGTAGCCGGGTCCGTCGTACCAGGCCTTCAGCTTTTCCAGGGACTCGAACTCGACGACGACCAGCCGTTCGGGCTGCCAGTCGCCCTCGAGCGTCTCCGCCGGCCCCATCGCCGTGACCCGCCCGCCGGCGGCCTCGGTGTCGGCGACCGCAAGTTCGACATACTCCTCGAGCAACGCGGGATCCCTGACGTTGCGTGTCTCGGCGATGAGAAAGGCTGCCATCGAATCGTCCTCCTGTGCCTGCCGCCGGGCGCTCAGGCCTCCACCTTCTGCGCCATGTACTGTTCCATCGTTCCGCCGCTGGCCGGCCCGTCGAAATAGATGTTGGGCGTCTCGAACATCACCAGCATCAGCGCGCCTCCGGGCGAGGTCGCGACATGGCGGTTGCCGGGCGGCCGCCAGACATACTGCCCCGGGCCGCAGATCCCGTCATGGTCCTCGAGCGATCCTTCGAGGATATAGCTCTGTTCGAGGCCGGTGTGCTCGTGATCCGGGATCGTCGCGCCCGGTTCCATCCTCACCAGAGCGGTGCGGACGGCGCCGTTGTCGTCCTGCAGCAGGACCTTGGCCGACACGCCCTCGAACGGCGTTTCCTGCCATTCCAGCGAAGCGACGTCGACATAGCGCGACGCCAGCTCGGCGATGTTCGCATGTGCATCGGTGTTGGGTGTCTGCACGGCGTTTCCTCCTCCAATGGTGTGTCGTTCTCTCCGAAACCCGTCCGGATCCTCGATCCGGCGGCGGGCGATGTCAACGAAACGCGTCGGGCCGCCCTCCGTTTCACCGGCGATGTCCGGCGGGCTAGAATGGCGGCCGACAGAGCGCCACCGGGATTCGAGGATGAACCACCAGGCACCGCCGATCCAGGACGGCCCCGAGCCGCGTTTCGTACGCGGCACCCTCGAAATCCCCGTCTGGCATGCGCGCGGCGGCACCTCGACCGGCATCGTCCTGCTGGACCGCCATCTGCCGCGTTCGACCGCGCTGCGCGAGGAGATCATCCGCAACATCATGGGGGTGCCGCTTTCCGGCGAGATGTCGGGCAACCGCCAGATCACCGGCCTCGGCCGCGGTATCACGACCAGCAACAAGGTGTTTATCCTCGCCGCGTCGGCGCGGGCCGGGTTCGACCTCGAAAGCACCCTCGCCCAGCTTGCCGCCGACAAGGCGGCGATCGACTGGAGCGTCAACTGCGGCAACATGTCGGCGGCGCTGCCGCTGGTCGCATTCGAAACCGGGCTCGCGGCGCCCCGGCCGGGCCGCAACAGGATCCGCATCCACAACACCAACACGGGTATCGCGGCCGACGCGGCGATCGAAATGCCCGAACCGGATGCGCCCCTTTCCCCGGATACCGAAATGCCCGGCGTGCCGGGGCGCTGGCCGGGGGTGGCGCTGTCCCTCGTCGATCCGGTCGGCTCCAAAACCGGAAAGCTGTTCCCGACCGGCGCCCGGCGCGAAACCTTCGGGAGCGTGGAGGCCTCCTGCGTCGATTTCGCGATGCCCATGGTCATTGTCCGCGCCGGGGATCTCGGTTGCCGGGCCGACGAGGCGCCCGAGGCACTGGAGAGCGACGAGACGCTGCGGGCGAAGCTCCAGCCGCTCTGGGTTGCCGCCGGGCTCGCCATGGGCCTCGAACGGGACGGCCGCAGGATGACGGCCGAAGAACTCGCGGTCAGCGAAACGGTGCCCAAGGTCTGTCTCATCGCGCCGCCCGACGCCGCGGAGGCCGCGCACGGCGCTCATGTCCGGGCGCGTTATTTCACCCCCCAGACCTGCCATCGGTCGATGGCGGTCACCGGCGGGTCGTGCCTCGCCGCCGCGTCCCTGATACCGGGCACCGTCGCCCATGAGACGGCGGCCGGGCTGCAGGGTCTCGGGCCGGCGCCGGCGGACCGGGAGGTCGGCATCGGCAACCCGGCCGGCGTGCTCCGCGCCGTCATCCGCGGTTCCCTGGACGGCGGCGAGGCGGCGCTCCTCAGCGCGGCCTATATTCGGAGCGCCCAGATCCTGATCCGCGGCTACACGCCGATCTACCACGCTTCGCGCGAACTCATCGACCATTACCGCGCCGCTTCCCGCTGCGGTTCCGCGGCAGGGAGAGATATTGGCGAACGCGGTCCCGGCCGCGATGCCCCGGCGCCCGCTCTCGCCTGAACCGGGCGCCGCACGGCCGAAAGCCCATGCCGAGGCTGACAACCCGCTCATGCGTTGCTATATAGCCGCCGTGCGCCAGACGAGTGCGAATCCCCGGTAGCTCAGTTGGTAGAGCGGGTGGCTGTTAACCACCATGTCGCTGGTTCGAGTCCGGCCCGGGGAGCCAGTTTTCGGGCCCGGTTCGCCGAGCGGACCGGGCCCGGCCTCGACCGTCTCACGGGCGTTTCCGGAGCGTAATCGGCAATGCCGGCAGAGCTTGTCCGCCTCGACCTCGCCAGGTTCACCGCCCGCGATGTGGCGAAGGTCGAGGCGCTCGCGCGCAAGCTCTCGCTCATGCACCGCTGGTACCGCAGCGAGCGCGTTTCGCGGCGCGGCGCCGACGAGATCCGGATCTATTCGGGCGACCGCAGCAACACCCCGTACGCCTGCTACCGGATCGTGCGCCGGAGCGACGGTTCCTACCGGCTCGCCGATCACCGTTCGGGCCGCGAGCTTGCCTGTGCGCGCTCCATCGATCCGGTGATCGAGGCGATCCCCGGTGATTTCTACTACGCGGGCGCACGCGGAAGCGGCTGACGCCCGATCTTGCAGGGAGAGGACAAATGGAACGGGAAGCGATCCACGTCAGCGGAATTTCCGAGGTGTTGAAATCCGCCGGTGTCCCGCTGAGCCCGGCGATCAAAGCCAACGGCTTCGTGTTCGTCTCGGGCACGCCGCCGATCGACCGGGCGACCGGCCAGGTTTCGAGCGGAGACATCGCCACGCAGACCGAACTGGTGATGGAGAACCTGAAAGCCATTCTCGAGGAGGCCGGCTCGAATCTCGAGAAAGTGGTGAAGGTCAACGTGTACGTGTCGAACAGCGGCTATTACGGCCTGGTCAACGAGATCTACGGGCGCTATTTCAGCGAACCCGCGCCGGCACGCACGTTCGTCGCCGTCGGGTCCTGGCCGTGGCCGTTCGACATCGAGATTGAGTGTACGGCGCTGGCCTGAGCGCGGCGCCCGCACGTCCTGCCCGCCGGCGCTCGTTCGTTGTTTTCGCGAATGACAGCGGCTAGCATGATGGTCTCTGGAACGCCATGCAGGCGCGAGGGAGAATCCGGATGAGCCAGATCGCCCCATTCAACCTTCATCGGTGGATCGACGAGCACAGAGACCTTCTGAAACCGCCCGTCGGCAACGCCCAGATATGGCAGGACACCGACTATATGGTGACGGTCATCGGCGGCCCCAACGAACGCACCGATTACCACGACGACCCGGTGGAGGAGTTCTTCTACCAGATCGAGGGAGACATCACGCTCCGGATCATCGAGGACGGAAAGCGCCGGGACGTGCCGCTCCGGGAGGGCGACGTGCTCCTGCTGCCGCCGCATGTCCGCCATTCGCCGCAGCGGCCGGCCGGCACCGTCGGGCTGGTCATCGAACGCCAGAGGCCGGCAGGCACGCGCGACGCCTTCGAGTGGTATTGCGACGAATGCGATGCGCTCGTCCACCGCAGCGAACTGCAACTGCACGATATTGTCGAGGATCTTCCGATCGCCTTCGATGCCTATTACGGCAGCGAGGACGCACGCCGCTGCGATGCGTGCGGCCACCTCAACCCGGGCAAGCCGGGAGCGTAGTCCCGGAGAGTCCGTCGCCGCGAGGGCTTACAGCGTCATCAGGTCCTCGCCGATGACCAGCGGGCCCGAATAGCCGCGGCGGATGATCTCGCTGAGTTCGCGGGGCTCCGAATCGGGCAGCATATGGGTGGTAACCAGCAGGCCCACATCGGAGTCCCTGGCGACCAGCGAGAGCCGTTCGGGCGAGGTGTGGGCATGCGGCGTGTGACCCTTGTCGATCTGCGGCGAGGACCATTTGTCGTACTGAACGCATTCGTGGATCAGGAAATCGGCGCCGTGCGCGTGCCTGATCAGGTATTCGCAGGGACAGGTGTCGCCCGAAAGCACGATCGTCCGGTCCTTCGATTCGAAACGGTAGCCGAAGGGCTGGTCCAGCGGATAGTGATCGACATCGAACGCGGCGATCCTGACGCCGTCTATATCCGCGACCGGACCTTGGTCGATTTCGTGGATGACGATATTGGGCATCTCCCGGGAGGCTGTCCGGATCGCCATGCGCATTTCCAGATCCGGCCGGTGCATTTCGAGAAGCCGGTCGACCATGATCCCGATTCCTGCCGGCCCGTAGATATGCCAGGGGGAATCGTCTCCGAGGATCCACCGGCAGATCATGAAATGCCCAAGGTCGATGTAATGGTCGGAATGCAGATGGGTGATGAACAGATGGTCGACGTCGCCCGGTGGGATGCCGGCCTCCACCATGCGGGCCACGATGCCCGAGCCGCAATCGACGACGAACGTGTTGCTGCCCGCCCGCACCGCGTAACCGGGTCCGCGCCGTCGGGGATTGGGGAACGGCAGCCCCGTCCCCAGCAGGCTGACTTGCATCCCGTTATCTCCCGTTCGCCTGGACGATGACGCCATCGTAGCACTGCCCGGATCGACGCGGTGCGGCGCATCGGGGCCGGTGCCGTTCCGCAGCGCGCCGATCTCTGCGGCTCCTCGACAGCGGCATTGACGCGAAACCAGACGTGTGGTGTCGTTTCGACCAATTAACGTCGCTGGCGCCGCGGTTGGGCAGTGCACCATGCTTGCCGGGCGCCAGTTCAGGGTCTGCGGCGCAAGCGAAGGGAGACAGACGTCATGGATCGACTGAACGCGGTCATCGATTCGGTCAATGCGTTTGCATGGGGGCCGCCCATGCTCGGCATCCTCGGCGTGACCGGGGTTTTGCTGACTCTCGGCCTCGTTTTCATGCCGTGGCGCAAGGTTGGCTACGGCTTCCGGCTGCTGTTCGACAAGAGCGCCGCTACCGGAGAAGGCGAGGTCAAGCCGTTCAACGCTCTGATGACCGCGCTGTCCGCCACGGTCGGCACCGGGAATATCGCCGGCGTCGCTACAGCCATCGCGCTCGGCGGGCCGGGCGCAATCTTCTAAATGTGGCTGATCGCGCTGTTCGGCATGGCGACCAAATACGCCGAGGCAGTGTGCGCGGTCACCTACCGCGAGGTCGACCAGACCGGCAAATATGTCGGCGGGCCCATGTACTACCTGCGCAACGGGGTCGGCGCGTTTGCCCCCGAACTCGGCAAGTGGCTCGGACTCGCCTTCGCGCTGTTCGGTGCGGTGGCGGCGTTCGGCATCGGCAACGCGGTACAGGTCAACTCGATGGCCGCCGCGCTGGACGACAGTTTCGGGGTTCCGACCTGGGTGACGGGCGTCGTGACGGCGGTGCTGGTCGGCGTCGTCGTGATCGGCGGCATCCGGCGGATCGGCGACGTTGCGGGCAAGCTGGTGCCGGCGATGATCGTCCTCTATCTCGGCGCCGCTTTGCTGATCATCGCGATTAACATCGCCGACGTCCCGGATGCCATCGGCCTGATCTTCACCCATGCGTTCACACCGGCCGCGGCGACGGGCGGCTTCGCCGGTGCGGCGGTGGCAGCGGCCATCCGCTTCGGCATCGCCCGCGGCGTGTTCTCCAACGAATCGGGGCTCGGATCGGCCGCCATCGCGCACGCGGCGGCGCAGACCAATAGCCCGGTGCGTCAGGGGATCATCGCCATGCTCGGCACCTTCATCGACACCATCGTGGTGTGCACGATGACGGCGCTGGTGATCCTGACCTCCGGCGCATGGACGATGACCGGCTCGGACGGCGGCGGGCTGACCGGCGCGGTGCTCACCTCGACCGGCTTCCAGGCCTCCATCGCCGGCGGCCAGTACATCGTCACCGTCGCACTGGCTGTCTTCGCCTTCACCACCATTCTCGGCTGGTCGTATTACGGCGAGCGGTGCTGGCAGTAAATGTTCAAGGAACGAAGCCTGTTCATCTACCGCGGCCTGTGGGTGCTGGCAGCGCTCTCCTTCGCCAACGTCAAGGTCGACCTGGTGTGGAACCTGTCGGACACGCTCAACGGGCTGATGGCGGTGCCCAACCTGATCGGGCTGCTGCTGCTGGCGCCGATGGTCTTCAAGGTCACGCGCGATTACTTCGACGATATCGGGAAACCGCTGGGGTCGAGAAAGCCGCCGGGGTAACGCGCCCCGAGCCGCGGAGCACCGTGGTGCACCGCCGCTCTGCCCGGCCGGTCAATGGCGGGGCGGAGCGGCGGCGGCGCCCTTCCGCAGGACCGCCATCGCCGTGTCCAGCCCCTCCAGCGTCAGCGGATACATACGCCCCGACATGATCTGGTAGGTCAGGCGGAGCGACGGTGTCGACATCCAGCGCTCGTGCGGCACCGGGTTGATCCAGACCGCATCCGGGTAGTACGCGAGCATCCGCCGTAGCCAGACTTCGCCCGGCTCCTCGTTCCAGTGCTCGATCGACCCCCCCACCTCGGTGATCTCGTAGGGGCTCATCGTCGCATCGCCGACGAGGATCAGCTTGTAGTCCTGGGCGTAGGTGTTGAACACATCCCAGGTCGGGGTCCATTCGTTGTAACCGCGCCGGTCCTGCCGCCAGACCCGCTCGTAGGGAAAGTTGTGAAAGTAGAAGTATTCGAGATGCTTGAGTTCGCTCCGCGCGGCTGAGAACAGTTCTTCCGAAACCCGGATGTGGCTGTCCATCGAGCCGCCGATGTCGAGGAACAGCAGCACCTTCACCCGGTTCTTGCGTTCGGGCACCATCTTGATGTCGAGATAGCCGGCGTTCTCCGCCGTCGCCCGAATGGTGCCGTCGAGATCGAACTCGTCCTCGGCGCCGTCGCGGACGAACTTGCGCAGCCGCCGCAGCGCCATCTTGATGTTGCGGGTGCCGATTTCCACGGTGTCGGCGAGCCCCCTGAACTCGCGCCGCTCCCACACCTTGGTGGCGCTCTTGCCGCCCCCTTCCCCGCCGATTCTCACCCCGGCCGGGTTGCGCCCGCTGTTGCCGAAGGGCGACGTACCGCCGGTGCCGATCCAGCGGTTGCCGCCCTGGTGCCGGCCGCGCTGTTCCTGGAGGCGTTTGGCGAGTTCCTCCATCAACTCTTCGAAACTCAATTTCTCCAGCTTGGCGATTTCCTCCGGGTCGAACATCCGTTCTGCCAACGCCCGGAGCCATTCCTCGGGCACCACCTTGGAGAACAGGTCCTCGGTCACGTGCATCGCGCCTCGGAAGAAGTTCTCGAACACCTTGTCGTAGGCGTCGAAATACTTCTCGTCCTTCACCATCGCGGCGCGGGCCAGGTAGTAGAACCCGTCGGCGTCGCGGTCGCCCGCGCCTTTCGACAAGGCCTCGAGCATCATCAGGTATTCGCGAATCGTGACCGGGACGCTCGCCTGGCGAAGCTGGAAAAAGAAATCGACAAACATTCAGCGCGTTAGTTCTGGCGCCGCGACAGGAAGGCGAGGCGCTCGAACATCTGGACATCCTGCTCGTTCTTGAGAAGCGCGCCGTAGAGTCTCGGGATCGCCTTGGTCGAATCGGCGCGCAGATCCTCGGGCGACAGATCCTCGGCGAGCAGCAGCTTGATCCAGTCGAGCAGTTCCGAGGTCGAGGGCTTTTTCTTCAGCCCGTTGACCGCACGGATCGAGAAAAAGCTCTCCAGCGCCTCCTTGAGGAGCGCCTTCTTGATGCCCGGGAAATGGACCCCGACGATCCGCTCCATCGTCTCCGGTTCGGGGAAGCGGATATAGTGGAAGAAACAGCGCCGGAGGAACGCATCCGGCAATTCCTTCTCGTTGTTGGACGTGATGATGACCGCTGGGCGGTGTCTGGCCGTCACCGTCTCCTGGGTCTCGTAGACGTAGAACTCCATCCGGTCGAGCTCGCGGAGGAGGTCGTTGGGGAACTCGATGTCCGCCTTGTCGATTTCGTCGATCAGCAGCACCGCCTGCCGGTCGGAGGCGAAGGCCTCCCACAGCATTCCCCGCTTGATGTAATTGCGGATGTCCTTGACCCGTTCCTCGCCCAACTGCGAATCGCGCAGCCGCGAGACCGCGTCGTACTCGTAAAGCCCGTGCTGCGCCTTGGTTGTCGACTTGATGTGCCACTCGAAAAAGGGCCGGCCCAGAGCGGCCGCGACCTCCTGCGCGAGAAGCGTCTTGCCGGTGCCGGGTTCCCCCTTGACGAGCAGCGGGCGCTCCAGCGTGATGGCCGCGTTGACCGCCGTCATCAGGTCTTCGGTCGCGATATAGCTGTCGGTGCCGGTAAACTTCATGGACGCCAACGTCGTTTTTCGGTGTGTGAGGAGAGGGTTGGCAGGCGCGGCGCACGGTAGTTGAAGGTCCGGGGCCGATCAAGCCGCGTCGGCGGACCCGGCGGGCAACGAACCGCAGGAGGAACAGGTGCTCTCCCTTCTCGTCATTCTGCATGTGCTGGCCGCGATCGTATGGGTCGGCGGCATGGGTTTCGCCTTGATGTCGCTGCGCCCCGCCGCCGGCCCGCTCGACGGGCCGGTCCGGCTCGGCCTCTGGCAGCGCGTCTTTCGGCGCTTTTTCGTCTGGGTGTGGATCTCGGTCTGCGTCCTGCCGGTGAGCGGCTACGCGATGATCGTCATGCAGTGGGGCGGCCTGCAGGCGATGCCGCTGCACGCCCATCTGATGCACGGCATCGGCTGGGTGATGGTGCTGGTCTTCCTGTATCTCTGGTTCGGCCCCTACCGGCAGTTCCGCACCGCGCTCCCCGAAAACCCGCCCGCGGCGGCGGCCGCGCTCGACCGGATCCGGCAAACCGTCACCGCCAACTTCGTCCTCGGCCTGGTCAACGCCGCCATCGGCGCATCCGGCCGCTACTGGCCGGTCTAGGGGACGAATACGGCCGATCCGCGCCCCGCCCGCCGGCGCGCCCTGTCCGGCCGCTAGGCGACCGCCGCCTTCGGGCGGGCGGTGCGCCACAGGATCAGCAGCATCACGCCGATGTTGAGGAAATTCCAGGCGATGCCGTTGAGAAACGCGGCCTGGTAAGACATCGTCAGATCGTAGATCCAGCCGGAGACCCAGCCGCCGAGGGCCATTCCCGAAATGGTCGCGAAGATCACCAGCCCGATCCGCTGGCCGGCCTCGCGCGCCGGCAGATACTCGCGGATGATGATCGCGTAGGACGGTACGATCCCGCCCTGGAACAGGCCGAAAATGAGGGAGATCATGTAGAGCGACGCCAGCCCGTCGAACGGAAGGTAGAGGGCCAGGGCGACGCACTGGAGAAGCGAGCCGAGGAGGAGCGTCCGCACCCCGCCGATACGGTCGGCGAGGAAGCCGGAGCCGAGGCGGCTGACCACCCCCGCCGCCAGCATCAGCGACAGCATTTCCGCCCCGCGCGCGATCCCGTAGCCGAGATCGACGCAATAGGCGACGAGGTGGACCTGCGGCATCGACATGGCGACGCAGCAACCGACGCCGGCGACGGCGAGCAGGGTCTGCATGGTGCGCGGGGTGAAGGCTGCCATGCGGAGTTGTTCGGTCCCGGCGATCCCGGTGACGCGGTCGACATGGTCGCGCCGCGGCCCCTCGCGGCGCAGCAGCAGCGCGAGCGGCGTCATCGTGAGAGCGCTGAACACGCCGATCGCAAAATAGATGGGCCGCCAGCCGTCGGTGGTCACCGAATCCTGCAGCACCAGCGGCAGCAGCACGCCTGCGAAGTAGTTGCCGCAGGCGACCGCCGCCACCGCAATGCCGCGGTGGCGGACGAACCAGTGAGAGATGTTGGCCATCAGCGGACCGAACATGGCGCCGGTGCCGAGCCCGATCAGGAGGCCGTGGACAACGGTAAGCTGCCACATCGCCTCCGCCATCGAGGAGCCGATGAATCCGACCGCCAGCAGAACCGCGGCGGCGAGCGCAGGGAGCATCATCCCGATCCTGTCGATCAGATGCCCGACGACGATGTTTCCGAGCGCAAAAGCGATCATCGACGCCGTATAGGGGATCGCGGCGGTCGCCCGGTCGACGCCGAACTCGGACTGAACCGCGGGCAGGACGATCACGTAGGACCACAGCCCGATACTGCCGATCGTCGCCAGGACCATGGTGACGGCGAGGCGGACCCACGCCTGGCGGCCATCGACGACCGCGCCGCCTTGCTCAGATGCCCCGGAAAACAACTTATAACTCCTTATTAAAAACGGGTTACGACAATTATTTATGTCCGAGAGTCAGCTTCTCGGCTGTAACGAAGTCGCAACCCTGACCTCTCGATGCAGCGTCCGGTGCACCGGGCATTTGTCGGCGATTTCCAACAGCCTCGCCCGTTGTTCGTCATCGAGGTCTCCGGCCAGCCGGATTTCGCGAACGAACGAATCGATCTTCCCCTCGTCGGTCTCGCACTCGGCGCAATCGGCAGCGTGGATCTTTTCCTGGCGGACGGTGACGCTCACCTTTTCGACCGGCCAGTTCCGGCGCGATGCGTACATGCGCAGCGTCATGGTCGTGCATGTGCCGAGCGCCGCAGACAGGAGCTGGTAGGGCGTCGGACCGCGGCCGAGCCCGCCGACCGTTTCCGGCTCGTCCGCGGCGAACACGTAGCCGCCCGCCGCGACATCCTGCCCATAGGGTCCGATCCCGTTCTCCGCGACCGTCACCGCGCCGTCTTCCGCGGCCGGCGTCAGGGAACGCTTGGGCGGGATAAACCGGCTCGCCCAGGCGGCCGCGACATCGGCGGCGTAGACCGCATCCTCGCGCCGGGTCAGCAGGTGGTCCGCGCTGTCCAGCGAGATAAAGCTCTTGGGATGTTTCGCCGCCTGGAAGATCTCCGCGGCGTTGTCGATGCCGACAGTGCGGTCGAGCGGCGCATGCATGACGAGGAGCGCCTTGCGGAGGGCACCGACGCGCTCGCGAAGCCGCTGCGCCGCGATGTCCTCCAGGAACTGCCGGCGGATGCGGAACGGGCGTCCGGCGATCTTCACGCTGGCCTCGCCGTCCCGCTCGATGGCCGCGACGTCGTCCGCAAACAGGTGGGAGACATGGCCCGGATCGCTCGGCGCGCCGATGGTGACGACGCCGACCGCCTCCTCCACCGCTTCGGCGGCGGCGAGCACGGCAGCTCCGCCCAGACTGTGCCCGATCAGGATGGAAGGCGCCGCGTGCTCGGTGCGCAGCCAGTCGGCTGCCGCGATCAAATCTCCCACATTGGAACTGAAGTCGGTGTTGGCGAAATCGCCGCCGCTCGCCCCGAGGCCGGTGAAATCGAAGCGGAGCGTGGCGATCCCGTTTGCCGCGAGCGCCGCCGCGATGCACGAAGCGGCAAAGATGTCCTTCGAGCAGGTGAAGCAGTGGGCAAACAGCGCGTAGGCGCGGATCTCCCCGTCCGGCAGTTCGAGCCGCGCGGCGAGCATGTCGCCGCCCGCCCCGGCGAAGGTCGCCTTTTCCGATCTCATCGGCATGCTCCCCGTTCGGTCGGCGGAACTTACACCATTCCGTCCGTTTCCCCGCCACGTTCAGGGCAGACATCGGAATGGGTGCCGGCGCTTGGCTGGCGCAGCCCGATATGCTCAGATCGGCGGGAGACTGCCCGAGCCGGGAGGAACATCGTGCCGCTTGGATCGACCCCGCTTGCCGCGCTCGCCGCCGATCTTTCCTCCGGGGCGGCGACGAGCCGCGCTCTTGTGGAGCAGGCCCTGGCCGCAGCGGAAGCGCCGGACGGCGAGGGCGCGCGGACTTTCGTCTTCTGCGATGCGGACCGCGCGCGCGCCGAGGCCGAGGCAAGTGACGCGCTGCGCAAGGCGGGCGTGGTTCCCTCGCCGCTCGCCGGCCTGCCGGTCTCGATGAAGGATCTGTTCGATGTCGCCGGCGAGATCACCGCCGCGGCCTCGCCCACGCTTGCCGATACGCCGCCGGCGCGCCGCGATTCGCCGGTCGTCGCGCGTCTCCGTGCGGCGGGCGCGATTGTGCTCCGCCGCACCAACCTGACCGAGTTCGCCTACTCCGGAATCGGCATCAACCCGCATTTCGGCACGCCGAAAAACCCATGGGACCGGGCACACGGTCGAATACCGGGGGGATCGTCCTCAGGCGCCGCGGTTTCGGTCACCGACGGTATGGCGGCGGCCGCCATCGGCAGCGACACCGGAGGATCGGTCCGTATCCCGGCCGCCCTGTGCGGCGTCACCGGGTTGAAGACGACCACGGGGCGGATCCCCCTCGACGGTGTGTTCCCGTTGTCGGCAACCTTCGATTCGGCGGGGCCGCTCGCCCCCACCGTCGGATGCTGCGCGCTGCTCGATGCGGCGATGGCCGGCGGCAATGTCTGGACCCCGCCCGTTCCGTTGCCGGTCCGGGGCCTCCGGCTGGGGGTCGCAACGACCATCGTGCAGGACGGGATGGACGAGACGGTGGCCGCCGCATTCCGGTTGGCCCTCGACCGACTGTCGGCCGCCGGAGCGCTCGTCGAGGACGTTGCCTTCGCGCCGTTCGGGGATATTGCAGAGGTCAACGCTGCGGGCGGGATTCTGGCGGCCGAAGCCTATGCCCTGCATCGCGAGCGCATCGCCGCCAGCGGCAACATGATCGATCCCCGCGTTCGCGCCCGGATCGAGCGCGGCGCAGCCCTTTCGGCCGCCGACCTGATCGATGTCGTGCGCGCCCGCGCCGATATCCGGTCCCGGGCGGATGCCATCAGCGCCGATTACGACGCGATCCTGATGCCGACCGTCGCCATCGTCGCGCCTCCGATCGACGATATCGTGGCCAGCGACGACCTCTACACCGAACTCAACCTGTTCATCCTCCGCAACACCACGTTCGGCAACTTTCTCGACCGCTGCGCGCTGTCGATCCCGATCCACCAGCCGGGCGAGGCGCCCGTCGGGCTGATGGTTCTCGATCGCACGGGCGCCGACGAACACCTGATCCGCGTCGGGCTCGCCGTGGAGAACGTCGTGCGCCGCGTCTGAGGCGGTCAGAAGATGCGGAAATATTCCCGCTGTTCCCAGTCGGTCACTTCCGACAGGTAGCGGGCGATCTCGGCCTCCTTGATCATGCAGATATAGTCGATGAATTCCCTGCCCAACGCGCCTGCAAACGCTTCGTCGTCGCGGAGCGCCGCGACCGCTTCGATCAGGCTGGCCGGCAGGGCCGGCGCATCGACATCGTACGGCGTTTCCGTCGCCGGGCCCGGTTCGCTCATCCTCTCCATGCCGTCGATGCCGGAGACGATCTGCGAGGCGAGATAGAGGTACGGGTTGGCGGCGGGCTCGCCGACCCGGTTCTCGATCCGTGTACCGGGCTCCCCTGCCCCGCCGATGATGCGCAGCATCGCGCCCCGGTTGTCGCGCGCCCAGGCCGCCCGGTCGGGCGCCAGGGAAAAAGCCCGGAATCGCTTGTACCCGTTGATGGTGGGGGTGGTGAACACCGACGCCGCCCGGGCGTGGTCCAGAATGCCGGCGGCGAAACGCCGGCCGGGCGTCGACAACAGCGCGTCTTCCCCGTCGTCCGCCTCGGGCATGAAGACCGGTCGTCCGGTCTCCCGGTCGCGCAGCGACTGGTGCAGATGCCAGCCGCTGGCGAACACGTTCTCGATCTGCGGCCGGCACATGAAGGTCGCGTGGTAGCCGTGGCGCGCGCAGACCTGCTTGGCGGCATTGCGAAACAGCACCATCGCGTCGGCCGACCCGAGACCTGCGCGGGGCTGGAAGGTCACCTCGATCTGGCTCGGCCCGAACTCCACCTCGAGCGAACGCGGCGCCAGATCGAGCGCGGCGAGCGCGCGGCGCAGGATCGCGAGCACGGGGTCGAGCTCGTCCAGCCGGATTTCGGTCAGGTACTGATAGCCGTGCGTCAGCAGGGAGACGTCGGGCGGCACAGCGGGCTGGGTGGCGCCCGCGGCCTCCATCCTGCGGTCTTCCAGCCGGAAGACGTGGAATTCGACCTCGATCCCGGCGACGTAGTCGTAGCCCATACCCGCCAGCCGGTCCAACGCAGACCGGCAGACATCGCGGGTCGAGAACGGGACCGCCCGTCCGTCCGGCCAACGGATATCGCACAGCACCCATCCCGTCCGCGGCGCCCACGGCAGGACGCGAAAGGTCGCGGGATCGGCGACCATCAGGAAATCGGCGGCGCCGGTGAGCTCGGGCATACCGATCCCGGCTCCCGGCCGGAACACCGGCGGAACCGTCTTGTGGGCGGTATCCTTGACCAGAAGCGTGGATGTCATCGAAACGCCGCCGGCGAGCGCGCCCGCGACCTCGCCGGACATGATCGCTTTTCCGCGGAGAATTCCGTGCTGGTCCGGAAAGGAGAAACGGACGACCTCGATCCCGTCGGCCTCGATCCGCCGCAGCATCTCTGCCGCGGCCGCGCGCTGCGCATCGTCCCAAAGCCCGTGGCGCTCGACGAAGCCCGTCCGGCCGCTCGATCCCGCTGCGCTGCCCCCGGTCACGGGGCGGCCCAGCCCGACCGCGCCCGGCGCGTGCGGTCGAAACGGCGCCAGGCCTCGTCCCACTCTTCGCGCCGTGCGACCGTGTCGACCGCGAGCGGTGCGTCGGGGCGGCCGTTCCCGGACATCGGGGCTCCGCCGCCGTCGGCAACCGCTTGGATCGCGCCGATCAGGTGGCGCCGGTAGCGGATGATGGCCCGATCCGAGACGCCGAGATGCTCGGCCGTACGGTCCTGGATCGGTCCGGGCGATTCGACGGCCCACTGGTCGTGCACGTTGATGTCGGTTCCCATGCCGGTATAGGTCAGCCGCTCCTGCTCGGCCGGATTGAAGCCGTAGTCGTTGGCCTTGTTGATGCGCGGCCGGTAGTCCGGCAGCGTATAGAGTTGCAGGCGCTGGTCGCGCATCGCCGTCTTGTCGAGCGGCTCGCCGTAGCTCGTGAACATGGCGTACCACCAACAATGCGTGTCGTCGATCGGCACGTGCCACTGGCTGATGATCATGTCGTTGCCGAGCGGAATGACGATCGCGTTGGGAAACAGGAGGTTGGTGATGCGGACATGCCTGCGCGCCGCGTCGAGGTCGCGGAGCGCCGTCAGCCGCATGCCGTAGCCGGTATCCTCGATCCGGATCTCGGGGCGCGGGAAGTCGCGCATGATCCGGGTCAGCGGGACCGCCGCGCCCTCTACACGGTCGCGGAACTGGAGCCCGTAACCGTCTTCCGGATCCTCGTCCTCGAAAAACCGGTGCAGGAACGAACCGTGCGCCGGGTCGATCCCGACTTCCAGCGCCTGGAGCCAGTTGCATTCGAGGAAACCCTTGAATGCGAAGGTGTAAGGGTCGGGCGCTGCGAAGCAGTCGAAGTCGGGGAGCGGCGGCGGCTCGCCCGGACCGAGCCACGCAAAGACGACGCCGTTGCGTTCGACACAGGGGTAGCCGGCCATGCGGATCCTGGTGTGGAAATTGCTGTCGGGCGGTTCCGCGGGCTGCTCGAGACATGCGCCCCTGCCGTCGAACAGCCACCCGTGAAACGGGCAGCGGAGACCGCCGTCCTCGATTCTCCCGAAGCGCAGGTCGGCGCCGCGATGCGGGCAGCGCCTCGCCGTCAAGCGCACGCCGCCGTCATCGGCGCGGAAGAGGACGAGATCCTCGCCCATCAGTCTGACCGGCGCGAGAGGCCGCGGCCCGGCGAGTTCTTCCGACAGGGCGGCCGGCTGCCAGTAGCGGCGCATCAGCGCGCCGGCCGCCGTACCCGGCCCGGTTTCCGTCACCAGCGCGTTCTGCCCGGCGCTCAGCATGACGCGGTTTTACCACAGGGCGGCGGCGCGGACAGTCTCTCTCGATCCCCTTCTCTCGCCGGCTGCCGTCGGCTATACCACGGCCCAATCGACCGACCCGAGGAGCGGACCATGCGCGCTGTCGTGATCACCGACACATCGAATCGAACGGCGGGGATCGCGGAAATCCCCGACCCGGCCGCGCAGGACGACGAGGTCGTCGTCGATGTCAAGGTCTGCGGTATCAACTTCACCGATCTTCTGTCGCTCGACGGCAAGTATCAGAACAATCCCCCGCCGCCGTTCACGCCGGGCAAGGATGCGGCCGGCGTCGTTTCCGCCGTCGGCGCCCACGTCAGCGGCCTCAGGGTGGGCGACCGGGTGATCGCCCACGTGGTTCATGGCGGGCTCGCCGAGAAGGTTGCATGCCCGGAGGCGCTCTGTTTCCCCCTGCCGGACGGGGTCGCCTTCGATGCGGCTGCGGCGATGGGGCTCGCCTACCAGACCGCCTACCATGCGTTGACGACGCGCGGGAACCTGCAGCCGGGCGAGGTCGTGCTGGTCAACGGCGCCTCAGGCGGTGTGGGCATGGCGGCGGTCAACCTGGCAAAGCCGCTCGGCGCCAGTACGGTGCTCGCCGGCCTTTCCTCGTACGGCAAGGCGGATGCAGTGCGCGCGGCGGGCGCCGATGCGGTGATCGACCTCGGCGCCGACAATTTGCGGGAATCGCTCCGCGCCCAGGTCCGCGAGGCGACCGGCAACCGCCCGGTGGACCTGGCATTCGATTTGGTAGGCGGCGAGAGCTTCGATGCGACGCTGCGGGCGATCGGCGACGAGGGGCGCGCTGTGGTCGCCGGCTTCACCTCGGGCACCATCCCGCAGGTCCGGACGAACTACCTGCTGCTCAAGAACATCGGCGTCCTCGGCATGACCATCAACAGCTATATGCACCAGCGTTCGCCCAGGCTGGCGGCCGCCCAGTCGGCGCTGTTCGACCTTTTGCTCGACGGCAAGATCGACCCCAACATCATGGCGCGCTTCCCGTTCGAGCGGTACATGGACGCGATCGGCCTGCTCGAGGAAAGAAAGATCGTCGGCAAGGCTGTCTTGATGATCGACGCTTAGGATTCGGTCCGGCGGGGGTCAGTCCGGCCCTTCCGCCCGCGCGGCTTCCGCTATCGAGGCGGCGGCGCCGAGTTCGGCGACGCCCCGGCAGAGCGCGATCAGCCGGCCGGTGCGTTCACGGCCGAGAACCGGATCGGCGAGTGTGTGCACCTTCGCGTCGAGATCGGCGTCGGTCATCGGGTTCTCGATACTGCCGTAGGCATGCTCCACGAAGGTCTCGAGGGTCCCGCCGCCGCGCAATGCGATACGCACGCGGGCCTGACTGCGTCCGAGACTGTCGTCCGGCCGGGCCTCGACCAGCCGGCGCAGCGCGACTGTTGCGGGGCGGACAACCGACTCGTCCGTCAGTTCGGCCACGCCAGCGGCGCCGTGGACCAGCCCGGCTGCGCAGACATGCTGGATCGACAGCCGTGCCTCCAGCGCCGTGGCCGGGGACGGGTTGTCGGTCAGCATCAGGGCGATCGGGTTGACCGCAAGTTCGATGCGCCCGATTCGGTCCGCCGTGAGCCCGTGCGCGCGCCGCAGCCGGATGCAGCCATCGATGGCCGGATGAGCAACGATTCCGGTAGCGAACGGCTTGTAGGTGTTTTGCAGCGTCTCCCAACGCTCGCCGAGACCGTCGGTCATTTCCGTCCAGTCCTGCCGAGGCGACAGCACCTTGGCGAAACCGGCTTCCGCCTCGAGGCCGGTATCGGACGCGGTCAGCCCCTCGCGGGCAAACAGCGCTGCCGCGAGGCCGTTCTGAGCTGCGCGCCCGGCGTGGAGGATCCGCGCCATGCCGCCGAACATGGCGCGCAGCCCTGCCGCCTGCGTCGCCGCCGCGCTCAGCGCCCATCGGGTTTTCCGGCGATCGAGACCGAGGAGTTTGGCGCACGCGGCCGCGCTGCCGATCACCCCGCAGGTCCCGGTGATGTGCCAGCCATGGCGGTAGTGGTCGGGCGAAATCCCGTTGCCGAGCTTGCACGCGATCTCGATTCCGACCACCAGCGCATGCAGGAAGGCCGCGCCGGTCGCGGGCATGTGCTGCGCCAGGGCCAGCACCGCCGGTGCGATCGGGCTCGCCGGATGGATGACCGTGCGGAGATGGGTGTCGTCGAAGTCGAGCACCGCGGCGCTCGCCCCGTTGAGCAGCGCCGCGGTCAACGGATCGGTGCGACCGGCCCGGCCCAGGACAGCGGCTACCGGCGGGCCGGAGAAGGGCCCGACCGCGCGCCGTATCGCCTCCAGAGCCTCGTGCGCAGCGCCTCCGACGCAGCCGCCGGCCCAGTTGACCAGAGTGCGCGCCGCCTCCGCCCGAACGTCGGAAGGAAGGTCTTCGAAACGGGAACCGACGATGAAATCGGCGAGCGCGGCGGTCACCGGCGGGACGGTATCGCCGCCCGCCGAACGGTGTTCGGACCCGATGGGGTTGCCTGGCATATCCTGCACGGGCCGGCTCAGAACTTGTGAAACTCGGCCCATTCGGCCGATCGGTAATGGTTCTCCCAGCCGTCGATGCGAACATCGATCACGCTGGTTACCGCGGCGGCGGCGGCGGCGCGTTCGAGCGCCGGGACGAGGTCGTCCGGCCGCTCCACCTTTTCGCCGCGCGCGCCGTACGCCTCGGCGAGTTTGACGAGGTCGGTCGGACCGTAATCGGAGCCGATCCGGCGCCCGCCATAGACGTTTTCCTGGAAAACGCGGAGCGCGCCGTAACTGCAGTCGTTGTAGACCACGACGATCACCGGCAAACCTTCGCGGATCGAGGTTTCGATCTCCTGCGCGTTCATGCCGAAATCGCCGTCGCCGATGGGGACCACCACCTGACGGCCGGGCCGGCCGAGTTTGGCACCAAGCGCAGCCGGGAACGCCCAGGCCATGGTGCCCGACCCCGCCGCCCACTGGTACTGGTCGGGATGGCCGATCGGCAGCGCATGGGCGAATTGCGTGTGCAGCCCGGCGCCGATCAGGAACAGGGCATCCCGGTCGCAAACCTGCTCCAGCGCTCGGGTAATCCGCTGCGGTTTGATCGGTACGGCGTCGAGGTCGGTGTCGTAGTAGCGCCGCTCCTGGTCCGCCCTGAGTTCCGCCACCCGCGCCGTGCGTGTCTCGCGGGCCGGGCCGTCGGCCGCGATACGGTGTTCGGCGCAGAAAGCGAGCAGGTCGTCGAGAAAGGCTCCCGAGCACGCGTGGATGCCGAGCGCCGCCGCGTATTGCCGCCCGATTTCCTGCGGGTCGGTCTCGACCTGGATGATTGCCGCATCGGCCGGGATGAGTTGCCAGTTGATGGTGTTTACGTTGAGGAAACGACAACCGAGCCCGAGCACCAGATCGGCCTCGCGCATCAAGGCGTTCGCCGCCGCGTGTCCGAAATGGCCGGCGATGCCGCCCGCCAACGGATGGTTCTCCGGGATCGAGCCCCGCCCCATCTCCGTGGTAACGACGGGAACCGCCAACCGCTCCGCAAGCTTGCGCAGCTGTGCCGACGCTCCGGCCCACTTGACCCCGCGCCCGGCGAGAACGAGCGGCTTCTGCGCCTGGGCGATCAGTGCCGCGGTTTCTTCGACCGCCCAGGCTTCCGGCCGCGGCGCGTTGGCGACGCGCCGCGAATGGGCGCCGCCGCGGATCGACAGGTCGGACGAATCGACATCGACCGGCCCGGGTAACAGGTCCTTGGGAAAGTCGAGATGGACCGGCCCAGGCATCCCCGATTTGGCGGCCTGGAACGCGGTTCTCATCAGGCGACGCGTGTCCTTCGCTTCGATGAGCTGATCGTTCCACTTGGTGACCTTGCCCATCACCCCCATGACATCGAACTCGTGCCACAGGTTCCGGTTGAGCCGGAAAGTGTCGAGGTTCGCCGACATGACGAGGAGAGGCACGGCGTCCTTCTGCGCCGACCAGACGCCGAGAACGGTGTTCGAGATGCTCGGCCCGACATGGAAAAGGCAACAGCCGATTTCGCCGGTTACCCGCGAATACCCGTCTGCCATCGCCGTTGCGCCGGTCTCGAAACGCGCGGTGATGTACCGGATTTCGTCCTGGCGGCGGTATATCGCATCGAGGATGGGGAGAACGGTGTCGCCCGTCACGCCGAAGACATACTTGACGCCTTCCTCGATCAGGGCGTCGACGATTGCCTCCGCCGCAGTTTCGCTATTCGGTCGTGCGGTCATCGCATCCTTCCATCGCCGCGGTTCGCTCACTCCGCCGGCGCGAGCATATCGCCGTGCCCCGGGCGCCGACAGGGAGCGCCGCCGGCTTGCGCGTATAGCACCGGCGTCAGGGACATGCCCGGGCAATCTCCGCCGGGGAAGCGGGCCTCCGTTGACCGGACCGTTGCATGGCGCAGCCGACCGCCGATAATCCCCCGAGACCGCGATGACAGCGAGGCGACAATGACGGATGCAGCCCTTCTCGATCCCTGGATCGACGGCCGTGCGGCTTCCAGCGACGGCCAGGCGCGCTACGAGTTGGTGTCGCCGGTGGACGGAAGCGTGGTTTCCCGGATCGTCGATGCGGACGCGGATCTGGTCGATGCCGCGGTCGGCAGCGCTCTCACCGCCTTTCGGGCGCACAGGGGAACGGCAGCGGCGGAACGGGCCGGTTGGCTGGTCCGGGCGGCGGACGAGATCGAGGCGGACAAGGAAGCGATTGTCGCCGCCCTGATCCGCGACATCGGCAAGCCGTTGCGCCCCGCGACCTTCGAGGCCGGACGGTCGGCTGCCTTCGTGCGCCTTGCCGCCGCCGAGATCGGCGCCCTCAAGGGCGAGACCCTGCCGCTCGACATCGCCGCCCAGGGCGCCGGCCGCCACGGTTTCACGAGACGTGTCCCCTACGGCGTTGTCGGTGCGATCACGCCGTTCAACGCGCCGGCCAACCTGCTGGTACAGAAGGTCGCGCCGGCGCTCGCGATGGGCAACGCGGTCGTCGTCAAGCCGGCGCCGCAGGGGGTCGAGACCGCGCTCATCATCGCCAGGGCGTTCCGGCGGGCAGGGCTTCCCGACGGGATGTTCAACGTCGTTCCGGGCAACCGGGAGGCTGCGCTCGCGCTCGCCGCACATCCGGACGTGGCGGCGGTTACCTTTACCGGCGGCACCGCGGCCGGCGATGCGCTGGCCCGCGCCGCCGGCGCCAAGAAGTTCGTCGCCGAACTCGGGTCGAATGCCGCCAACATCGTTTGCGCCGACGCCGATATCGACGACGCGGCGCTGCGGATCGCCGCTTCCGCGTTCGAGGCGTCGGGACAGCAATGCATCTCCGCCCAGCGCGTCATCGTCGACCGCGCGGTGCTCGACCGGTTTCTGGAAAGGTTCGTCGAGGCGGCCAGGGCGCTGGTCGTCGGCGATGCGGCGGACGAGACGACCGCGGTCGGGCCCATGGTAAGCGTTGCCGCGGCCGACCGGGTGCAGGCCATGGTCGACGATGCGGTGGAGCGCGGCGGCGCCCTTGCGCTCGCGCCAACCCGCAGGGATGCGATCCTCGGACCGGCGATCGTGGTCGATCCGCCGCGCGAGGCAAGGCTGATGTCCGAGGAAGCCTTCGGTCCGGTCGCCGTCGTGATCCCGGCGAACGGAATCGAGGAAGCGTTGGACATCGCCAACGATTCGCCGTTCGGACTGCAGGGCGCCTGTTTCACCCGCGATCTCGCAACAGCCTTCCGCGCCGCCGACGCACTCGATGTCGGTTCGCTCTGGATCAACGAGGGAAGCCGTTTCCGGCTGGATACCTATCCCTTCGGCGGGTCGCGCCGCAGCGGCTTCGGCCGCGAAGGAGTGCGCTATGCGATGGAGGAGTTGTCGCAGCTCAAATTCGTCGGCATACGCCTGCCCTGACGGCATGCTATAGTCGGGCACGGCACTCTCTGTGGAGAAATGGACGATGGTCGAGAGAACGGACGGCGTCAGGGAATTCGATATCAAGGAATTCGACCGTGCCACGTCGACTACCGATGTCCTGGCCCACGCCGAACGGCAGAAGCAGGAGCGCGGACTCGACGATGTGCTCGTCATCGACGTCGATGCCCACCATTTCGAGAACAGCTCGTGGGCGCGGATCGTCGAGTACATCGAGGACCCCGTGATGCGCCACATGGCGCAGGCGTTCGAACGGCCCGACGGCAGCAACCCCGGAGGGCTGTTGAATGCCCAGCCGGGCCTCAATTTCCAGAACGTCGCGGGCCGCATCCAGCACGCCGGCGGCACGCGCCTCGAGGAGATCGAGGACCAGACGGTCCACCGCGACGTCGTCATGGCGCAGCGGTCGATGGACGCGCTCGGCATCGACTACCAGGTGATGTTCCCGACGCCGATGCTGCAACTCGGCCTGCACCCCAATCCGCAGATGGAGGTCGAGCTCGCCTTCGCCTACAACCGCTGGCTGACGCAGGAGGTGCTGACCGGCGACAACCGCGTGACGACGATGATCTACCTGCCGTTCTGCGATGCCGACGCGTCGTTGAGGACGGTCGAGGAGTTCGCGGACAAGCCTGGCGTTGTCGGTTTCAACATCACCTCGGTGAGGCACAAACCGGTCCATCACAACCAGTACATGAAGGTCTACGCGGCGATCCAGGAAACCGGCCTGCCGCTCGGCTTCCACGCGGGACCGACCTGGCACGACGAATGGACCAGCCAGATCGACCGCTTTATCGGCGTTCACGCGATTTCGTTCGTCCTGTGCAACATGGTGCACATGACCAACTGGGTTCTGGAAGGGCTGTGCGAGCGCTTCCCCGACTTGCCGGTGATCTGGATCGAGAGCGGGCTCGCCTGGGTGCCGTTCATGATGCAGCGGCTGGACAGCGAGTATTTCATGCGCTCATCCGAGGCGCCGCTGCTCAAACGCCCGCCGAGCGAGTACATCCGCGAGATGTACTACACCTGTCAGCCCATGGAGACCCGGGATCAGAGGCTGCTGCGCTCGACCTTCGAGGCAATCAATGCCGAGACTCAGCTTCTTTACGCATCCGATTGGCCCCATTGGGATTTCGACTCCCCGAGCGTGATCTTGGACCTGCCGTTCCTCGACCTGACGGCGAAACGGAACATCCTCGGCGGCAACGCCAACCGGCTGTTCAACCTCGCCCCGCAGATCGGCGTGCGCGCCGCCGCCGAATAGTGCGCCAACGCCTCGGGGAAGCCGCCGCCGCATGACCGGGCGAGGCGCAAAGCCGGCCCTGGTTCGCCCGAACCGGGGATACGAGGATCTGCGCGAACTCATCTCGATCTTCGAGGAGATGGGCGAGATCGAGCGCGTCGAGGGGGCGGACTGGCGGTTCGAGGTGGGCGCGGTCGCCGAGACCACCGCGGCCGCGAAGCCGGGCCGCGCGCCCGCCATCCTGTTCGACAATATTCCCGGATACCCGGAAGGCTTCCGGATCATGTCGGGCGGCGCCAACGCGTTCCGCCGGCTCGCGGTCGTGCTCGGACTCGACGAGCCGCGCCGCGAACTCGACCTCGTTAACGCCTACCGCGTCCGCATGCGCGAAGGGTTCGAGACGATTCCCCCGGTCGAAGTGGAGAGCGGGCCGGTTCTCGAAAACATCCTGCGGGGAAACGATATCGACGCGTTCAAGTTTCCGGTCCCCTGGGTGCACGAACATGACGGGGGGCGTTACATCGGCACCGAAGACCTCGTCGTCATGCGCGATCCGGACAACGGCTGGGTCAACAGCGCCACCTACCGCGTGATGGTGCACGATGCGAAGACGGCCGCGATCTGGATGTCTCCCGGCAAGCACGGCCGGTTCATCAGCCGGAAATATTTCGACCGCGGCGAGCCTTGCCCGGTCCTGATCTGCTGCGGCCAGGACCCGCTCCTGTTCCTGACCGCCCACCAGGAAATCGATATCGGCACCGACGAACTCGCTTACGCCGGCGGTTTGCGCGGACGCGCGATTCCGATCGTGCGGAGCGAAGTGCACGGCCTGCCGATCCCGGCGCACGCGGAAGTGGTGATCGAGGGCTCCATCCTGCCGGACGAAACGCGCGAGGAGGGCCCGTTCGGCGAGTTCATGGGCTATTACGCCTCCAATGCCAGCGAACAGCCGATCGTCCGGATCGAACGCATCTACCACCGCAACGACCCGATCCTGACGCTCGCCATCCCGTCGCGGCCGCCCGAAAACTTTACCTTTGCGCGCGCCACGGTGAAGTCGGCGATGATCTGGGAGGAGATCGAAAAGGCCGGCCTCCCCGGTGTCCAGGGGGTCTGGTGCCACGAGGCCGGAGCGGGGCGGTTGTTCAATGTCGTCTCGATCAGGCAGATGTATCCGGGCCATGCAAGCCAGGCGGCGATGCTCGCGGCCAATTGTCACGCCGGAAACTATGCCGGGCGCTGGGTGGTTGTGGTCGACGAGGACATCGACCCTTCCAACATGTTTGACGTGGTCTGGGCGATGTCGACCCGCTGCGACCCGCCCGAGGATATTCAGTACATCAAGCGCGCATGGTCGACGCCGCTCGACCCGCTGCTGCGCGAACCGCCGTTCCACAACAACCGGGCGATCGTCGATGCCTGCCGGCCATTCGGCTGGAAGGACGAATTCCCGCGCGTCGCCGAGGCCAGCCCGGAACTCAAGGAACAGGTGCGCGCAAAGTGGCCGCACCTCTACGACTGAGGGCGCCCGCTCTGCCGGTCAGGCGAATTGTGGAATGACCTTTTCGCCGAACAGCCGCATCGACCGCTCCGCTTCCTCGAACGGGATGTGGCCGAAATTGATCTGCATCGAGGCGACCTCGAAGTCGACCATGCCCCGGTAGGCGTTGATCTGGTCCACGACCTGCTCCGGTGTGCCGACCCAGGCCGCGCCGGCCTCGAGCTGGGTCTCGAACGATTCCCTGGCGAGAGCCCGATACACCTTGTCGTAGCCCGGATAGTCCTTGCTCGCCGCCCCCTCGACCCAGGGCCGCGCCGAATCGACGATCGCCTGCAGGTAGCGGTTGACCGGCTCGCGTGCGATGGCCACCGCCTTGCCGGCGTCTTCGTGGCAGAACATGTGGAAGGCGAGCATCACCTTGCCGTTGCCCGGATGCCCGGCCGACTTCCACGCCTCGCGGTAGAGGCCAAGCAGTTCGATCATTTGGGACGAGATCAGCGGGATCGCCATGATGTAGTTGCCCTGCTCGCCCGCCTTGACGAAGGACGAGGGCGTTTTCGTCGTCGCCGTCCAGATCGGCGGGCGCGGCTTCTGGGTCGGGCGCGGCAACGAGGTCACGTTCTCGAAACTGTGAAAACGCCCTTCGCAGGTCACGTTCTCTTCTTCCAGAAGGAGGCGGATCTGCTCCGCCCCCTCGTCGAACCTGGCGACGCTCTCGTCCAGGCTGATGCCGAACTTCTCGAACTCGTGCGGCAGAAATGCGCGCGCCATGCCGAGATCGAGCCGCCCGCCCGAGATCGCATCCAGCATCCCCGCCTCGCCGGCGATCTTGAGCGGATGGTTGAACACCGGCAGCACGGCGCCGGTCACGATGCGCGCATTCCGGGTGCGCTGGCAGGCGGCGCTGAGAAACACGATCGGCGCCGGGCTGTAACCGCCATAGGGGAGAAAGTAGTGTTCCACGGTGCGCACATGGGCGTAGCCGTAGACGTCGACCAGGTCGCAGAGCGACAGGCATTCGGAGAAATAGTCGGCGCCGGACTTTGTCTCCGGACCGATGGACGGAAAAAACTGGACGCCGAATTCCATATCCGCTCCTCCTGCTGACGGGCAATGCTATAGCCGGTGGCGCCGCCCGATCAATGCGCAGGTCGATGATCGCCGGCATCTGCTGTTCGCCGCCCGACATCGACCCCGCCAGTTGCCGGAACCGCCCTTTCAGCCGGGGAAACAGGGCGAAAACCCGCTCGACGAAGCGGGCCGGGAAAATTCGCCGACCCGCGATGTCCAGGCGCTGCCCGTCCCGATCGCGGGTCAGCCGACCATCAGACCAGGCAGGTAAAGCGCGAGGCCGGGAAACAGGATCAGAAGCACCAGCACGATCAACGCGCAGCCGATATAGGGCGCCGCCGCCGCCGCGACCTGCCACAGCGTGGTTCCCTTGGGCGCGACGCCGATCATCACGAACAGCAGCAGGCCGAAGGGCGGCGTCGTCAGGCTGATCTCGAGCGCGAGCAGCATCACCAGCCCGAACCAGATCAGGTCGAACTGCAGCGTTTCCGCCAGCGGAAAGAAGATCGGCACGGTCAGCAGCATCATCGAGACCTGGTCCATGAACATGCCGAGTACCAGGAGCACGCCGAACATGATCAGCAGCATGACGATGGGCAGCAGATCGACCTTGGTCGCCCATTCGATCAGACCGGCGCTGGCGCCGGTGAAAGCGAGAAGCTGGCTGAAGGTGGACGAGGCGAGGATGATCAGCAGCACCATCGCGGTCACCCGCACCGATCCGGCAACCGACCTGACCAGCACGTTCCAGGTCAGCACCCGGTAAAGCGCCGCCAGTATGAGCACGCCCAGCGCGCCGAAGCCCGCCGCCTCGGTCGGCGTGGCGATGCCGAGGATGATCAGCCCGATCACGCAAAACACGACGAAACCCATCGGCAGAACGTTGGCGACCAGCGCCCAGAGCATCTTGCCGATCGTCGCCTTTTCCACCGCGTAGGCAGGCGCCGCGTCCTTGTCGATCTTCACCTGGGCGTAGATCAGGATCGAGTAGAGCACGGCGAGCACCAGGCCGGGCAGGACGCCGGCGATCAGCAGCTTGCCGATGTCGATTTCGGCGAGGCTGGCCAGCAGCACCGCGAGCGCCGACGGCGGGATGATCATCGCCAGCCCGCCGGTGCCGAGGATCGGCCCCATCGACATGTGCTTCTTGTAGCCGCGGCTGGTCATCTCGGGGACCATCATCGAGCCCATCATCGCCGTGTTGGCCATGGTGGAGCCCGAAAGGGTGGCGAAGATCGTGCCGCCGACGACCGTGATGTAGGACAACCGGCCGGGCAGCCGGCCGAAGCAGAGGTCGAGCGCGTCGAAGACCCGGATCGCGAGCCCCGTGTGGAAGAACAGTTCGCCCATGATGATGAACAGGGGCACCGGGATCAGCGCGAAGATGGTCACCGACTCGACGGCGTTGACGACGATCTGGGGCATCGCGTCCAGCCCGCCCATGAAGATCATGGCGCCGATGATGTTGGCGGTCAGAAACGCGAACGCGACCGGAATCCCGAGCAGCATGAAGACGATGACCATGCCGACCAGGAACCCGGCGATGCTGTACCACTCGGTCAGAAATTCCATCTACAGCGACTCCGAGGAGCCGGCGCTGCCCGTGTAGTACGACCCATAGCCGAGCAGATAGCGGCAGAACTCGACGGCAACCAGTGTGAAACCCAGCGGAAACGACAGGAAAAGGATCCACTTGGGCATGTCGATCGAGCGCAGGTCGAGTTCGCCGGTGCCGAACGACTCGCGCATCTCGAGGAACCCGTACCACACGAATAGAAGCGACAATACGATGCACAACACATAGACGGCCTTGGCCATCGCCCACCGCACGCGCGGCGGCATCGCCATGGTCAGCGACTCGACGACCACGTGGCCCCGGCAGCGCACCAGCCACGGCGCGGCGAGCATGGTCGAGAACAGGAGACAGTATTCCGCGATCGCGCTGTACCACTGGAGCGCGTTGTAGCCGACCGTGCGGATCGCCACGTCGGCAATGATGCCGACGAAGATCACCACCAGCATCACCCCGGCCACGATGGCGAGCGCGACGATCAGCCCGTCATAGGCTCTGGAGAGGAGTTTCATCGGGGCGAAACAGGAAAGCCGCCGCGCTCCCGGAAACTGCCGTCTTCCGGGGCGCGCGGACGGCCCTGTGGGCTACTGACCGTGGTAGAGTTTGGAAAGGGCTTTGGCCTCCGGCGTGTCGACCTTCTTGAGACGCTCGATCGGCACCGTGTTGGCGAGCGAGATATAGCGCTCGGCCGCCTTCCCGCTCATGGTGATCGTCTTGTGGCCGAACTCCTTGGCGAGGACGCCGGCTTCCTTCTCCACCAGGGGCTTCCAGTAGTCGTGAGACATGTGCTCCCAGTCGCGCCCGAGCTTGATCATCAACTCCCGGCCCTCCTTGCTGAGCTTCTTGAGCGCCTTGTTGGAGATGAAGATGCAGGGCTCGAGCTGGTAGAACTTGGGATAGACGCGGTACTTGACGAACTTCGCCCAGCCCATGCGGCGGGTCCACAGCTCCGGGAAGGCGAAACCGTCGACCAGGCCGCGTTCGAGAGCGTTGTAGATTTCGGGCACCTGGACGGTAATGGTGGTCGCGCCGAGCTCTTTCAGGAAACCGTCGTAGATCGGCACCGAGCGCATCTTGAAGCCCTCGAGCGAGACCATGCCGTCGGGATTCATCTTGGGCTCGCGGCTGAGATACAGCACGAACGAGACGCTGGTTGCGGTCTGCGACAGGATGATTCCGTCGAGCCGCCTAGTAATCGCAGCGTTTAGCGTATCCATCGCGCCGGTCTTGCGCGCCTCCCAGGGCGGGATCATCGTGGCCGACAGGGCATCGACCTCGGGGACCGCGCCGCGGTGGTAGCTGGCGGCCGTGAACATCAGGTCGTAGAGCCCCGACTTGAACCCCTTGGCCTGCGCCGGCGCCTTGGAGATTTCCGGCCCGCCGATATGGCGGATCTTGAATTGCCCCTTGCCGGCCTTGTTGGCGAACTCGATGAATTTCAGGAAATCGGGGGTCAGCGGAAAGTTCTTCGGCCAGCCGGAGATGCCCTTGAGCGGCACCTCGGCCGCCTCCACCGCCGGCCCGGCCAGCAGCGCTCCCGCCACCGCCGCGGCTGCGATGGATAGCAACGATTTTCTCATGATCGAACTCCCTGTGAATGCAGTCTTCGGTTGGACCCGCTGGCGCGATAGGGTTCCCCATTTCCGCGGTTTGCGCAAGCCGCAGCAGCGGCGTTTCGATGATCCGGGCCGACAACAGCCGAAACACTGTTCGGCATCGATATTCGCGGGCGCCGCCTCAAGATTGAAGCGGTCCGGCTTCCGCGTTTTCGCGACGCATCCGCGCCGGCGTCACCCCCGCTTCGCCTTTTTCGACCCCACCAGCCATGCGCCCAGCGCGGGCAGCAGGACAACGGCGCCGACCATGTTGACGAGGAACATGAACGTCAGCACTGTCCCCATGTCGGCCTGGAACTTGAGCGGCGCGGCGATCCAGGTCGCCACCCCCGCCGCCAGGGTCAGGCCGGTGAGCACCACCCCCGCTCCGGTGGTGGCCAGCGTCCGCTCATAGGCCGCAGCGAAGTCGAGCCCCTCTGCCAGATGGGTGCGCAGCCGCCCGTAAATGTAGATGCCGTAATCCACCCCGATGCCCACGCCGAGCGCCACCACCGGCAAGGTGGAAACCTTGAGGCCGATCTCCAGCAGCGCCATGAGCGCGTAGGCCAGCACCGACACCGCCGCGAGCGGCACGACGATGCACACCGTCGCCGTCACCGAGCGGAAGGAGAGCAGGCACAGGACGATGACCGCCGAGTAGACATAGGCGAGGATCGGGAACTGCGATGCCGCCACCTCGTCGTTGGTCGCCGCCATCACCCCGACATTGCCGGAGGCGAGCCGGAAGGCAATGCGTTCGTTGGGGTTCGCCGCATTGAACTGTTTCACCGCATCGACCGCGCGTTCGATGGTCTCGGCCTTGTGATCGGCGGTGTAGATGGAGACCGGCATCACGCTGCAGTCGAGGTTCAGCAGGCCGCTTCCGGTCGGAACCGGGGATACCGATTGCACGAGCATGTAGCGGTTGCGCGGGAGAGTCCGCCATTTGAGGCTGCCCTCGTTCCAGTTCGCGTTGATGGCGCGGGCGACGCCGGCGAGCCCGCGCACCGACTGGACGTCCTCCACGTTGCGCATATGCCATTCGAAATCGTCGAGCGTGCGCATCACCTCGTAGTCGATGCAGCCTTCCTTCACCGTCTCCGCGATCGCCGTAAGGACATCCACCCCGATCTCGAAGCTGTCGGTGATCGCGGCGGAATCCAAGTTGTACACGGAATCGGGCCGAAGCTCGGGCACGCCGCGGTGCTCGTCGCCGACCCTGACCTCGGGAGCGTATTTCGCGCCGGCCGCGAGCAGGAGAGCGGCGGCGGCGATCACCACCGCGGCAGGCCGCCGATGCGCGAGGCGCGCGACCCTGGACCATAGCGGCCGCAGCAGGTCGTCGCGTTCGCGCGCCCGGCGCCGCTCCGCATCGTCGGTATCGATATAGGAAAGCAACACCGGCAGCAGCGCCAGGTTGGTCAGGATGATCGCGGCGACCCCGAGGCTCGCGGTGACCGCGATCTCCTTGATGACCTGCACCTCGATGAACGCGATGGTGATGAAGCCCACGCAATCCGACGCCAGCGCGACCGCGCCCGGAAGCAGGAGGCGGCGGACGCTGGCCCGGGCGGCATCCAGGCCGCTGGCGCCGCGGGCCGCCTCCGCGCGCACCGAACTGACCATCTGCACCCCGTGGCTCACGCCGATCGCAAAGACGAGGAACGGCACCAGGATGGACATGGGATCGACGCCGAAGCCGAGCCCGGTCAGTCCGCCGATCTGCCAGACGACCGCGATCAGGGAACTCGCGAGCGGCGGTATCGTCAGGCGGATCGACCGCGTGTAGGCGTAGACGAAGAGGGCGGTAACCAGGAACGCGATCCCGAAGAACAGCATGACCCGAACCGCGCCGTCCGCGATGCTGCCCACCATCGTCGCGAAGCCGATAATGTGCACGTCCACGTCCGCGCCGGCGGCGCCGCGAATGCGCTCCAGTTCGCGCGCAACCTCCAAGTAGTCGAGCCGCTCGCCCGTCTGCGGGTGAAATTCCTGCAGCTTGGCGGCGACGATTGCGCCGGTGAAGTCGTTCGCCACCAGACGGCCGACGATCCCGGCCTTGATGATGTTTTCCCGCAGCCGGGCAAACCCGGCCTCGTCGGGCTTGAAGTCCGCCGGCAGCACATTCCCCGCGGCGACCCCGTCCTCCACCACTTCGATGAAGCGCACGTTGGGCGTGAGGATCGAGTACACCTGCGTCCGGTCCACGCCCGGCAGGAAGAATGTCGAATCGGTGACCTTCCGCAGTTCGCCCAGAAAGCCGGGCGTGAACATGTCGCCGTCGCGCGCCATCACCGCGATCAGCACGCGGTCCGCCCCGCCGAACTCGTCGCGGTACTTGAGGAAGGTCTGCATGTATTCGTGCTCGACCGGCACGAGCTTGGTGAAGCCGGTATCGACCCTCAGCCCGGTTGCGAGCCACCCCATCGCCAGAGTCGCGAGGACGAAGGCCGCGAGCACCAAGCGGCGGCGGGCGAACAGCAGCCGCTCGATACGTTCGGTCACGGAACGGCCTGCGCGTCAGTCCGGCAGGCGTGCGACACCGAACTCTCCGATCAGGAGCGCCGAGCCGTCCGCCAGCGGCAACACCGCCGAAATGCCCTCGCGGGACGGCAGCCTGCGGGCCGTCACACTGTGCCCGCCGTCCCGGCTTGTCAGCACGCTGCCCTCCAGCCCGCCGACCACGATCGCGCCGGAAGTCAGTCTGGCCGCTCCGGTCAGGGTCGCCTGGGTATCGGCCGCGATCCTCGTCCAGGTCTCGCCGCCGTCCTCGGAGCGGAACAGATGGCCCCGGAGCCCCGTCAGAAGCACGCCGTCCCGGTCGAGCGCGAGCCCGCCAAACCACGAGCCGGCATAGGGGGAAGGCAGGGCGCGCCATGTTTGCCCGCCGTCGTCGGAACGGTAGACCGCCCCCGCCTCCGCCGCGAGGTAAAGGCGCTGCGCCGGCCCGTCACCACCTCTCGGCGCCGGAATGAGCGCGTTCAGGTGGAAATCGTCCTTGCTGACGGCGCGCGAAACCCAACTGTCGCCGCCGTCCCGGGTGGCGAGGAAATAGCCGTAGGCGCCGACGGCGAAGCCCGTGCGCTTGTCGCGAAACCAGACGTCGAGCAGGGGGCGTTCCTCCTCCGGCGCCTCGTGCACCATCGTCCAGCGCTCGCCGCCATCGACCGTGCGCAGGATCGCCGCGTTATGCCCCACCGCCCAGCCGAGGCGCTCGTCATGCATGTGGACGGCGGTAAGCAGGGCGCGGGTCGGCACTCTCGACTGCGTCCAGCTTGCGCCGTTGTCGGTGGACAGGAGGATGTGGCCGCGTTCGCCGACCGCGACCAGCCGCGAACCGACCGCGGCGCCGTCGAGCAGCAGGGACTCGACTGCGAGCCGCGCTTCTACCGCTTCCCCGGCGCCGGCGAGCGCCGGAGGCCCGGCCAGAATCAGGAGCGCCGCAAGAGCGCCACGGGCTCTCTCCCGCGTCCGCTTCAGCGGACGACGCTTGGGCGGACAGCGAACCGGAATTATCGCCGTCCCTCGCGGCGCAGGGCGGCCGGGGTGAAGTCGCGCGACTTCAGGCCCGGATCCCAGGTGCACATCGGGAACTCGTTGTCGAGACCGAAGGCGAAATAGCGCCCGGCCTGCAGGTCGGTGTGCACCTCCAGCGTCGGCCACACCAGCGGCTTTTCGTAGTAGTTGATGAGGTGGCCTTCCGACATGCGCCAGAGCTGGTCGCGGTTGTCGTAAATGTCCACCACCATGACCTGCCAGGAGTCCTCGTCGATATAGAGCGTGCGCCGTTTGTAGATGTGGGTCGCGCCCTCCTTGAGGGTCGCCTCGACCACCCACACCCGGTGCAGTTCGTAGCGCAGCAGCTCCGGGTTGACATGCAGGGGCTTGAGAATATCGGTGAACGCGGCGTCGGCGCTGTGCAGCCGGTATGCGTTGTAGGGGACATACAGTTCCCGCTTGCCGACGAGCTTCCAGTCGTAGCGGTCTACCGCCCCGTTGAACATGTCGAACTGGTCGGCGGTGCGCAGCCCGTCGGTCGAGGTTCCGGGGTTGTCGTAGGCGATGTTCGGGGCGCGCCGCACCCGGCGCTGGCCCGGATTGTAGGTCCAGGCGTTACGAGGTTCGCGCACCTGGTTCATGGTCTCGTGGACCACCAGGATGTCGCCCGCCAGCCGCGCCGGCGCGAGGGTCTTCTGCTTGAAGAGGACCATCGTGTTGTCGAGCTTTTCCAGCGTCATGCCGGGGAGCGAATAACGCAGTTCGATCTCCAGGCTCTGCTTGACCAGGGTGTAGGCGCCGCTGCGGGTGACCGCGGCTTGCCCGATCACGCAGGCGACCGTCTCGCCCCGGTAGCGCAGCAGGTGGTTCCACACCGCCTCCAGACCGTTCCGCGGGATCGGGAACGGCACGCCGACGACCGCGCCGTCCACACCGTTGCCGTCGTCCACGAGCTTGGCCGTTGCGGCGGCGCTGCGGGTGGCGTCGTAGATCCGCTGCGGGGCGGACGCGCTGCGCCGGGTCGGATAGACCGGCATCCGGAAGCTCGGATAGGCCTCCAGCATGCGCTGATGGCCGACCGAGAGCCGGTCGCGGTGCTTGTCCAGATTGGAGGCGTCAATGACGAAGCGCGGCCGGTCGCCGGCGTAGGGATCGCGGTGATGCTCGCCGACGGTATAGCCGGCCGGCGGCTCGGTGATGCCGCCGGTCCATTGCGGGATGGTGCCCTCGGCATTGCCGGCCCGTTCCCCGCCGAAGGGGGTGAGGTCCGCGCCGAGCCGGGCGATCTGGTCGGCGGAGATCTCGGCGGATGCAGACGGCGCCAGGGCCCAGGCGAGGAGAACGGCGACGGTCAGCGGAAGCGCGGTTGCGGTCGTGGGAGCGTTCATGGGTCTCGAGCCTCAGAACGAACATTTGAATGAGAGGGACACGAAGTCGCGGTCGGCCAGTTCGTTTCCGTCGCCGGCGTAGCGCGTGTAGCTGAGATCGGCCTGCCAGTTGCTCAGATAGTCCGCCCGCAGACCGATCGTGAGGGCGGTCCGCCCTTCCACGAACGGGCCGCTCGGCGTGGGGCTGTTGCCGCTCACGTCGTGCAGGAACTGCACATAGGGGAAGAGGTTGATGCCGGCAACGGCGTTGTTGTAGTCGAGGCGCGCCGCGAGGCGGTAGCCCCACGAGGTCGCATCGGCGTCGGCCTCGCCGGCCGCGAGGATGCCGCCGGCGGGGCTCTCCAGCGGCGTGTCGGGCATGTCGTGGACGTGCATCAGCGCGGCTTCGGTGACGAACACCAGGCTGTCCGCGCCCAAGGCAGGTCCGAACACCCGGGTGGCGGTGGCCTGGACCTGGCTCACATGGCGCTCGATGTAGCCCTGAACATCCTTCGGCTGGTAGCTGGCAAGATAAGGGGGAAGACGTTGGGAATCATTAGCGGCCAAATGCAAAGCCGTGAGCATCGGTCGCAGACCATCCTCGACCACCGTCCGTTCGGCTCTCTGCAGCGGCGCGTCGGGGCGCAGCGAGTATTCGCCCTGCAGCGCCCAGCCCGATGCGCCGATCACGGTGTTGAAGCTCACCCCGAAGAGCTGGAGGTCCTCTGGATATTCGATGTAGTAATGCCCACCCTTCGCATACTTGTCGACCGCCAGAGCACCGGCGATCTGGGCGATTTGATTTCCGATTTCGTTTTCGATCACATCCTGTGGGGTCCCAGCGGGGAACGCATTCCTGACCGTCGAACTGACTGCACCGAAGGTATTGGACTTTCGATGACTCACCGCGCCTGCCGCCGCGACGCCGGCCTGGAGCGCTTGCGGGCTGGCTGTCCGGACGCCGATCAGGGGCAGCCGGCTGTGATAGTTGAGGAAATAGAAGCCGAATTCGGTGTGGTTGAGATCCTCGGCGAGATACCGCAGCGCCACCCCCCACTGGCTCTGTTCGTCGGGCGTGCGGTCCGGGCCGCGCACCACGCTCGCGAAATCCGGGTCGAATCTCAACCGAAATGGGTCTCCGTGGAGGTCCATACTAATGAGCGGTGCGAGGCCCGCGAGCGGACCGGAGTCGTCATCGCGCTCCCTGAGATTGGGAATCAGCACCTTCCGCGCCCCCGGACCCGCGTAATCGGTGGTCGAGAAATAGCTGCCGACCGGGTCGATCCAGGTCTGCTGCCAGTCGAACTGGTAGAAGCCCGACACCGTCACGGCGTCCGTCGGCGCCAGCGAAACGGACGCCATGCCGACCGGAAGCAACGCCTCGCGCAGCTCCGAACCGGGCCGCCTGAGCTTGCTCACGTCGAACGGGTTGATGGCATTGATGCCGTTGGGGATGAAGGTGCTCTCTCCCCAGTTCAGCACATGCCGGCCGATGCGCAGGTCGAGGGGCATGCCGCCGACATCGAACCCGGCGGTCATGTAGGCGTCGAGCAGTTCCAGGTCGCTTCCGACATAGTCCTTCGCCGCGTCGCTCAGCGGGGTGCGCGCCCGCTCGCCGTCCCGGTTCTCGAAGTCGATGAAGCCCGTCGTGCGGACGAACAGGCCGACATTGCCGAAGTGGACGTCGAGGTCGGCGGTAAACTTGGAGGTATTGCTGACAACGCCCCGGTCGTAGTTGAGGTTGCCGTCGTTGCCATTGATATCGGCGGCCAGTTCCCCGTCGCGCTCCTCGACCCGGAAGGTCATGCCGTGGGAAATGGTGGTATCCAGGCTCCCCTGGAACCCGTCCCCGCCGAACTCGACCGCCCGGGCCGGCGCCGCCAGCAGGAGGCCGCCGAGCAGGGCGGCGCCGAGAGCCGAAAAGACCGGGCTCTTCGCCCGCGGCGGACGGTATTCCGATGCGCGCGCTGGACATGCCGGCCGGGGCAGACGCCCGCAGCGGGGCCGCGCGGCGGTGTTGGAGTCGCCCGAATTTGTCATCGCCTCTCCCCGATGCGGCCCCGGTCGCAGCGCCCGCCCCATTCCGCCGCAGGCGGGGAGGCCGGGTCCGCCTTTCCAAGCATCCTAGGCCTGAACTCCCTGCGGTCCGGTATTCCGAGCCCTGCAGCCCAATTCGCCAATCCGATGGCCTGCTATGCCGGTCTGTATCGTCAATATTTCGAACGGCACCATATATTCCTGCAATATCGCGGCCAAGTCCAAACGGACGCGGGACCGGAACGGCGCCGCTTGCGGTATGCTCGCACCGGCCCGGCTCCGTCCTCCCGATCTCGATCATGACACAGCGTCCTGAAGAGCAACGGAATAATACCCATCCGAACGCCTCCTGGCGGCTGGGTATCGATGTCGGCGGAACGTTCACCGACTTTTGTCTGGTCGATACGGCCGGGACGCAGCGCGTTCACAAGGTCCTGTCGACGCCGGACGACCCGGCGCAAGCGGTCATGCAGGGTCTCGGCGAACTCGCCCGCGCCGAGGGGCTCGCCACGGAGGCGTTTCTCGCCGCGACGGTCCGCATCGTCCACGGCACCACGGTGACGACCAACGCCGTCCTGACCGGCCGGCTGGCGAAGACCGGGCTGCTCGCCACCGCCGGCTTTCGCGACGCCCTGGCCATGCGCCGGGGCATCCGCGAACGGCTCTACGACAACAAGTACGCGGCCCCGAGGCCCATCGTCCCGCGCCGCCTGCGTCTCCCGGTCCGCGAGCGCATGGACCGGACCGGAGCCGTGCTCCGCCCCCTCGCGCCGGAGGATGTCGATCTGGCCGCCGAAACCTTTGTCCGGGACGGTGTCGAAGCGGTGGCCGTCTGTTTCCTCCATTCGTACGCCAACGATGCGCACGAGCGCGCGGCGCTCGCCCGGCTGCGCGAGCGCGCGCCGCAAATCCGCGCCGTGGCGTCGTGCGACATCCTGCCCGAACTGCGCTACTACGAACGGACTTCGACGACCGTGCTTGCTGCCGCCGTCGGGCCGGTGTTCGGACGCTATATCGAAAGGCTGAAGCAACGCCTGTCGGAGGCCGGGTTCGGCGGGCCGCTTCTGGTGATGCAATCGAACGGCGGCGTGGCGACGCCGGAGACCGCGGCGGCCAACCCGGCAACGACGCTACTCTCCGGCCCCGCCGCCGCACCGGCGGCCTGTCTCGGCGTGCTCGCCGGTCGCGGCGAAGACAGCTTCATCGCCATCGACATGGGCGGGACCAGTTTCGAGGCGTCCCTCGTGCGGAACGGGGCCCCGGCGGTCACCAGAGGCGCCACGGTCAACCGTTTCGCGATGGCGCTGCCGGCGATGGACATCAAGACCATCGGCGCCGGCGGCGGTTCGATCGGCTGGATCGACGGCGGCGGACTGCTGCGGATGGGGCCAGACAGCGCCGGCGCGATGCCCGGCCCCGCCTGCTACGGTTTCGGCGGAACGCGGCCGACCTGCAGCGATGCAAATCTCGTGCTCGGCTACCTGTCGGCGGACGGTTTCGCCGGCGGGCGGATGACGCTGGACGTCGCGGCGGCGCGGGAGGCCATCGCGCGCGAAATCGCCGGCCCGCTCGGCCTCGACACGGTCGCGGCGGCGGCCGGCATGTACCGGGTGACGACCGTCGGCATGGCCTCGGCGATCCGCGAGATCTCGATCGAGCGCGGTGTGGACGCCCGCGATTTTCCGCTGGTCTGCGCCGGCGGGGCGGGCGCTCTCCACGCCGCGGCGATCGCCCGCGAACTCGGGATCCAGCGCATCGTCGTACCGCAGACGGCGTCCGTCCTGTGCGCAGCGGGGATGCTCGCGACCGACCTGCGTCATGACTTCGTGCGGTCCTTCCCCGCGCCCTTCGCTCCCGGCGCGGCGGACCTCGACCGCCTCGATGTTCTGGCCGACGCGATGACGGCAGAGGCGCGCGCGGTCCTGACGGAAGAGCGCGTGCCTGAAGACCGCCATCGGTTCACCTATTCGCTCGATCTCCGCTACGCCGGCCAGTATCACGAGGTGGAGGTGCCGGCGCGCGACCGCGCGATGCTGGCCGATATCGCCGCGATGACGGAGGCGTTCCATGCCGCGCACGACCGGCTGTACGGCTACGCCCTCGCCGACGGGGACACGCCGGTCGAGATGGTCAATGTGCGACTCGCCGCCCGCGGATTGACCGACAAGCCGCAGCCGCCGCCCGCCGCCAACCCCTGCCGGCCCGCCGGGAAGGGCCGGCGCGCCGTTTACCTTCCCGACCGTGGCAGCTTCGGCGAGGTTACGGTCCACGACGGCGAAGCGCTTCCCGCCGGGTTTCGCAGCGCCGGTCCGACCATCGTCGAGACCCCGCTGACCACGGTGTTCGCACCGTCCGGTTTCGATCTCTCCGTCGACGGCTTCGGGACGATAATCCTGACGGATAGCCGCGCATGAATGCCACCCTCGACCCGGTTCTCACCTCGGTGATCCAGCGCCGCCTCAAGTCGATTACCGAGGAAATGGGGCTCGCGCTCCTGCGGACCACGCGTTCGCCGATCCTCAACGAGGCCCGCGACTTCGTCACCGGGCTCTACGACGAGGCAGGCGACATGCTGGAGCAGACCGAGTACATCCCCGTGCTCGCCTTCGCCCTCCAGCCGGCGTGCAAGGAAATCATCGCCTTCTTCGGCGGCGACGTGCACCCCGGCGACGTGATCCTGCACAACGATGTGTTCTCGGGCGGCAACCAGAACAACGATGTCGCCGTGTTCCGGCCGATCTTCGTCGGAGACATCCTGGTCGCATGGGCCGCCTGCAAAGGTCATCAGGCCGATATCGGCGGCGCGGTGGCGGGCGGCTACAACCCCGACGCGCGGGAGGTCTGGCAGGAGGCGCTCCGCATCCCGCCGCTCAAGGTCTTCGACCGCGGGAAGCGGCGCGACGATGTGTGGCGGATGGTGTTCGCCAACATCCGCTATCCGATTGTCGAAGAGGATATCAAGGCGCAGATCGGCGGCACCGCGGTGGGCGAACGGGGTATCCGCGAACTCGTCGAGCGGTACGGAATCGAGAATTTCCGGAGCCACAAGGAGGAACTGTTCGCGTCCACCGAGCGCATGGCGCGGCGCGAGATCGAGGCGATCCCCGACGGGCGCTACCGCGGCGAAAGCACGGTGTTCTACGACGGGGTGACCGACGGCTCGGAGATGACGATCCGCCTGGAAGTGACCGTCGAGGGGGACGGAATCGCGTTCGATTACACCGGCTCCTCGCCGCAGACGCCGGGCTTCGTGAACGCACCGTTCGCCGCGACGGCATCGGCGACGATGCTCACCTTCCTGATGCTGATCGATCCGGATATCCCGCACAACGCCGGCCTCCTCCGCCCGATCCGGATCGTCAACCCGGAGGGATCGTTCCTCAACGCCTCCTTCCCGGCGGCGACCACCTTCGGCAATTCGATCACCGGGCCGACATCGGATGCGATCATGCGGGCGCTCGCTGCTGCCCTGCCGAAGATGGTAACCGCGGGCTGGAACCGGTTTCTCGGTTTCTCGGTGACCGGCCGCGACCCGCGCCGCGACCGCCGTTTCGTGGACATTCTCTTTCTCGCCCTCAAGGGCGGTTCGGGCGCCGCCTGGGGGGCCGACGGATACGACCATATCGGTCTCATCAACTGCGCCGGCGGCATCCTCGCGCAGGATTACGAGATGTTCGAGGTCCAGAACCCGCTGCTGCTCGAACGCCATGAGTATCTGAGCGACTCCGCCGGCCCGGGCCGCTGGCGCGGCGGGCTCGGGGTGGAAACGATCATCCGGATCGAGGGCGAGGAGGTGACCGCCGTCGCCTTCGGCGACGGGATCGAGGAACCCGCTCGCGCCTTCGGCCTGTTCGGAGGCGGGGCCGGCAACCTCAACACCAGCGTCTTCCGCTATCCGGACGGACGCGAAAGAACGGCAAGGTCCAAGGAAATCGTCCGCGGCATCCCGGCCGGCGCCGTGTTCCATCAACGCGCTGGCGGCGGGGGCGGCTACGGTCCGCCGGCGGAACGGCCGCCGGAACTGGTGGCCGAGGAGGTGCGCGACGGGATCGTTTCGCCCGAGGCCGCGCGCACGGTCTACCGGGTCGCCGTGGACCCCGAAACCCTGGCGCTCGACACCGACGCCACCGACGCACTGAGGAGCAAATGACCTATCACCCGCCGATCGACGATATCCTCTTCCTGTTGCACGATGTGATCGGCACCGGCGAAATCCTTGCGCAGCGCGAATTTTCTTACGTCGACCGGGAGAGCCTGGACTCGGTTGTCATCCAGGCCGGCCGCATTGCGGCGGAGGTCATTGCGCCCGTCAACGCGGCCGCCGACCGCATCGGCGCACGATTCGAGAACGGCGTCGTCCGGCTCCCTCCCGGCTTCATCGAGGCGTATGACGGGTTCCGCGCCGGGGGATGGCCGGGCCTCGCGCTGCCCGAGGCATACGGCGGCCTCGCGATGCCGGAAATCGCGCAAGCCGCGGTTTCCGAGATGTGCAACGGCGCATCGCTGGCGTTCTCGATGCTGACGGTGTGCGGGCGCGCTGCGGCGCGGGTCCTTCTCGCTTACGCCAGCCCGGAGATCCGGTCGCTCTGGGTGCCGAAACTGGTCAGCGGCGAATGGTCGGGAACCATCGTCATGACCGAGGCTCATGCCGGTTCCGATATCGGACAGCTCCGCACCCGCGCGGTGCCGCGGCCGGACGGCAGCTACGCGCTCACCGGCACCAAGATCTTTATTTCCTTCGGCGACCACGACGCGACGCCGCAGAACGCGCACATCGTGCTGGCCCGCATCGACGGAGCGCCCGAGGGAATCCGCGGGCTCAGCCTGTTTCTCGTCCCCCGCATGCTGGTGGAAGAGGACGGCGGGCCCGGCCCGCGCAACGCGGTCGCCGCCACCCGGATCGAGGAGAAGATGGGTATCCACGGCTCGCCGACCTGCGAGATGCGGTTCGACGGGGCAACCGGCTACCTCGTCGGAGAGGCCGGGCGCGGCATCCAGAACATGTTCACGATGATCAACACCATGCGGCTCGAAGTTGCGCTCGAGGGGGTGGGGATCGCCGGCGCGGCGCTCGACAGGGCGGCGCGCTACGCGGCCGAGCGGGTTCAGGGCGGCAGCGGTGCGGCAGCAACCGCGATTGTCGAACACGCGGACATCCGCCGCACCCTCTTGCGGATGAAGGCGCTGACCGGCGGTGCGCGCGCCCTCTGCTACGAGACCGCCGCCCTGCTCGACCGCGGGCGGACGAACGAGGCGGGTTTTCTGCTTCCCGTCTGCAAGGCGATGGCGAGCGAACTGGCGGTGGAGGTCGCCAGCCACGCCATCCAGGTTCACGGCGGCCACGGCTATATCGCCGACCACGGCGTCGAACAGTTGATGCGCGACGCCCGCATCACGCCGATCTATGAGGGCACCAACGGCATCCAGGCGATCGACCTGCTGCTCCGCAAGGTCGGGCGCGACGATGGACAGGCGCTCGCCGCGCTCTGCAAGCGGGTGGAGGACGATCTCGGGCGCGGCCGGGGAGACGAAATCGGCCGCGCGGTCGGCGCGGGGCTCGCCGAATGGCGCCGCGTTTCCGCGGCTCTGTTCGACCGGCTGCGCGACGATGTCGATGCGGGCCTGTCCGGCGCCGCCCCGTATCTGCGCCTGACCGGCACGGTTCTCATGGGATGGATGTGGCTGCGGATGGCGGCGGCGGCGGCGGACGACGGGTACGGCAGCGAAATCCGGACCCTCGCGCGTTTCTACGCCGCCGACGTCATGGCAGAGGTCGATGCGCTGGCGCGCCGGGCACTGATGCCTGCGGAACTGCTCTACGAGCTCGATTCCGAACGGATCGCCAGGACCTGATCACCAGTAGCCGATCATCACCCCGCGCTTGTGGGCGCCGTCTGTGCGTTCGATGACCCTCCGGGTCGTGATCGCCACCCGGTTCTTTCGCCGGCTGATGCGGTCGAACAGCATGGTCTGCAGGTCTTCCCGGATGCCGGCGTAGCCGGGGTCGCGGCCGAGATCGACAAATTCGCTCGGATCGTTGCGCAGGTCGAACAACTGGGCCCCGAAACCGAGCGCATGGATGTATTTCCAGTCCGCCGTCCGGATCATGAACAGGCGCGCTTCGTGCGGATCGACCCCGAGTTCGACCCGCGCCTTGTAGAACGCGTAGTCGAGTTCGCTGTATGCGTGGTCGAGCGCCTCGCCGCTGCCGCCGCGGAGGCGCCACAGCGCGGAACGCCCCTCGACGATATGGGTCGGGATTTCAATTCCGCAGGCTTCGAGGAAGGTGGGAACGAGATCGATCGCCTCGATGAAGCGCCCGTCCACGCTGCCGCGCGTCGCATCCGCCTCGGGGGCCGGGTCGTAGACGATCATCGGCACGCGCGCCGCCTGTTCGTGGAAGAGTTCCTTCTCGCCGAGCCAGTGGTCGCCGAGATAATCGCCGTGGTCCGAGGTGAAGACGATCATCGTGTCGTCCATGCGTCCGGTCTCTTCGAGATACCGGAAGACCCGGCCGAGATGGTCGTCGATCTGTTTGATGAGACCCATGTAGGCCGGGATGACGGCGGCGCGCACCTCGTCGCGCGAGAACGTTTTGCCCGCGTTGTGGTTCATGAAGGCGCGGTAGACGGGATGCGGATCCTCGCGCTCGCGCTCGTCGCGCAGCGCAGGCAGAAGGTCGCCCGGCCCATACATGTCGTGGTAGGGGGCGGGCGCGATATAGGGCCAGTGCGGCTTGATGTAGGACAGGTGGAGGCACCACGGCGCGTCTCCCTGTTCTTCCAGTAACTGGAGCGCGCGGTCGGTCATGTAGGCGGTTTCGGAATGCTCCTCGGCCACCCGCGCGGCCATCGGGGCATTGCGCATGTACCAGCCCTCGTGCAGCGCGCCGTCCGGCCCCTCGCCCGCGTTGGCGTAGTCGTTCCACGGGTTGGGTGACTCGTACCCCCGAGCGCGGAGATAGCGGTTGTAGGCGAGGTCGGGATCGGCGCTGAAGTTCGGGTGCTCGCCGTCGTCCCGCTCGTAGGGTTCGAAGCCGCACTCCGAGATCGCGAGTCCGGGGTTGCAATCCGGCGGCAGCCCGACCCGTTTCATGCCGTCAATATCGGCCGCCATGTGCGTCTTGCCGACGAGTGCGGTGCGGATTCCGTGCCCGCTCAGATGGTCGCCGAGGGTGACCTCGCCCACCGGCAACGGCACGAAGTTCCAGGTTGCGCCGTGGCTGAATGCCGTCCGTCCCGTGTAGAACGACATCCGCGACGGCCCGCAGACGGGCGACTGGACATAGGCGCGGTCGAAGCGGACCCCCTTGCCGGCCAGCGCGTCGAGATTGGGCGTCTCCAGTCGGGGATGGCCGTAGCAGGACAGGTAATCCGCCCTCAACTGGTCGGCCATGATGAACAGAATGTTGCGAACCTTGCCCATGATACTCCTCGGAGAAACTGGCCGGCGTTCCGGCCCGGTTTACAGATAGCCCTTCTTCTGCGCCTCGAGATAGTGCTCGTAGACAGGTTCCATAGAGGTTTGCCAGCGTCTCCCCTTGGCGATATCGAGCGGGGTCAGATTGACGGTCCGCAGGAATCTCCGGCGGACCGCACCTGCGGCTTCGTCGAAGTCAAAATCGACGATCGAAAGCCCTCCATAGTCCTGCTCGAACGCCTGCATCGCCCGGAGGTCGACGCCCGTCGCCCAGCACAGGATCACCCGGTTGACCGCATCGTGCGCGACCAGCAGCAAACGGCGCCAGCCGGTATCCGCGACCAGGCGGTCGAGCGCACCGAGAACCCGGTCCCGGAAATCACCGAACCGCTCCCCGTGCCCGAACCACGCGGCATCGGCGGCAACGCCTTCGTAAGGGTAGGCGATCGCGGTCACGGCCCGCTGCGGGACCACCCTGGCGAACCGGCCGCCGCGGATCTCCGCCAGATCCGGCTCGTCCTCGCAGGCGATATGGCGTCCGGCGAGCACCGGCGCAGCCGTGTCCCGCGTACGCGGCAGCCCGCTCGAGACCACGCGGTCCAGAGGCTCATCCTTCAACAGTTCCGCCGCGGCGCGGGCCTGCGCCTCGCCTCGTTCGGTCAACCGCGCTTCCCGCGGATTGAGGGGGCGGCCGTCGGAATCGAAATACGCGACCTCGCCGTGGCGAACGAGGTAGAGCCGTCTGCGAACCAGATGCGTCTCGACCGGTCCGTTCATCGACGGGCTGACGCCTCGCTGCCGAGCCGCGGCGCACGGCGGACTTCCCCGCAAGCCGCGCGCAACCCGCGGTCGATCGGCACCGGCAGGGCCGGAATCTCTTCTCCGGCCTCGTTGGCGATTCGCTCGGCGAACAGGCCGCGATGGCGAAAATGCGGGTCTGCCATGGCCTCGTCCAGCGAACGCACGATCGAGCAGCAGCAGTCGACCCCCCGGATCCGCTCCTCCCAGTACGCAGCCGGGCGGGCGGCGAGGAGAGCGGCGACCGCCGCCGCGGTCGCCTCCGGATCGATGGAATCGTCGCGCCATTTCCCGTCGAGCCCGACGATCTCCGCGAAGGCGTCCCAGAACTTCTGCTCGAGCGCCGCCACCGCCAGGACCCGTCCGTCGGCGGTGGGGTACAGCCGGTAGCGTGGCGAGCCTCCAGTCACCAGATCGCCGCCATTCTTCGGCCACCGGCCTGCTGCACTGGCGTTTCCGAGCGCCCAGAACATGAAGGGAAACAGGTTGTCCGCCATGGAGATGTCGAGCGTCGTTCCCCTGCTCGTCCGGTCCCGTTCACGCAGCGCGAGCAGGATGTTGAGGACGGCGGGGTACGCTCCGGCGCCGATGTCCGCCATCAGCGCCGGCGGCACCACGGGGCGGTCGCCCGGCCCCATGGAAAGCGATAGCAGACCCGTCTCGCCGATATAGTTGAGGTCGTGAGCGGCAAGCCCGCTCTTCGGCCCGGACTGACCGTAGCCGGTGATCGAGCAATAGACGATCCGGGGATTGAGCGCCCGCACCGCGTCCGCCCCGAGCCCGAGGCGGTCCATGACCCCCGGGCGGAACTGCTCGAGCAGAACATCTGCCCGTTCCAGGAGGGGGCGGAGGACGGCCTGGTCCGCGTCCTGCTTGAGATCGAGGGCGAGCGACTTCTTGCCGCGGTTGAGCATGGCGAAGTTCACGCTGTCCGCGCCCCATCGGGGTTCGTAACGGCGCATTTCCTCGCCGTCCGGTCGTTCGATCTTGAGCACCTCGGCGCCGGCTTCGGCCAGCATCAGGGTCGCCAGAGGCCCCGGCAGAAGGGTCGAGAAGTCGAGAACCAGAATCCCGTCGAGGGGAGCGCTCATCGGCGTTCCGACCGCGCCCGGGCCACCGCGGCGGCGCGCGCCGGCGCATCGCCCGGCTGGCCGCTCGCGGCAAACAGCGCGCTGGAAACATCGTGATGATAGGCGAGCCCGCCGCGCACCACCCGTTCCACCGGACCTTCGGGATAGCCGAGACCGAGGCGGCAGGCGAGGTCCATGTCGTCCGCCGCTGCGAGCCCGTCGTCCAGCAGACGGAGCGCGGCGTTGTATTTCGGCCGGACCAGACGATCGACGATCCTGCCGGCACGGTCCGCCGAGACCGCGACCGTGAATCCTGCTTCCTCGAACACGGCGCGCGCGGCTGCGAGCGCGCTTTCTGCCGTATCGGGCTGGCGTACGAGCTCGACAAGGCCGGACGGCGGGTCGCCGCCGTTGCGGTAACGCGCGAAACCGAGCGCGTTCGATCCCTCCCGCCTTGCCGCCTCGCCGGTATGGATGCCGAGGCACTCGACGCCGAGTTCGATCAGGACGGCGGTTCTCGACGGGTCCGGCTCGTACGGCGCCCCGAGAAGAACGAGCACATCTGCATCGGCGGCCGCGCCGGCGAAAAACGCATCGCCCGCCGGGAACGACCTGCTCTCGCCGATCTGGCGAATTGCATAAGCCATGTCAGGCTCCGAACATCGCGTCGTCGTCGTAGTCGTGAAAGCCGCGTCCCGACTTACGGCCGAGCCTGCCTGCCGCGACCATGCGCCGCAGCAGCGGCGGCGCAGCGGCGCGCGGGTCGAGGGTGACCGGATAGAACGCTTCGGACAGGCGAATCTGGGTATCGAGCCCGATCAGGTCGATCAGTTCGAGCGGCCCCATCTTGTAGCCCAGCGCGGCCTTGATCGCCCGATCGACGTCGGCGGCGCTGGCCACCCCCGCCTCGACCGCGCGAATGGCGTCGTTGTTGAACGGGACCAGGAGCGCGTTGAGGATGAAACCCGGCCTGTCCTGGGTTCGCACAGGTGTCTGACCGGCCTTTTCCGTCCAGGCCCAGGCGGCCGCGAACACTTCTTCCGACGTGTTCAGGCCGGGCGACATCTCGATGAGCTTCATCAACTGGGCGGGCAGACAGAAGTGCATGCCGACCACCCGGTCTTCCCGCCCGCAGCCGGAAGCGATCTCGGTGATGGAGAGGGTCGAGGTGTTGGACGCGAAAATCGTCCCGGGTGCGCACAGGGGGTGGAGCGCTCGAAACAGCGACTGCTTGGTTTCGAGGTCCTCGAATACCGCTTCGATGACAAGGTCGCAGTCGCCCAGCGCGTCGAGTTCGGTCGCCGGGGTGAGCCTCGCAAGCGCCGCCTCCCGCTCTTCTGCGCCCATCCGGCCCCGTTCGACCGAGCGCGCAAAGAATGCGGCGGTCTGCTCGGCCGCGCGTCCGAGCCCCTCCTTGCGGAGGTCGTGGCAAACGGTCTCGAACCCCGCGCGCGCAGCGACGATGGCGATTCCCGCACCCATCGTACCGGCTGCGCCGCACACACCGACCTTTCCGATCGTCGTCATCTCCGGTTCATCTCCGCGCGAAACTCCGGCCGATGAACTGGCGATGGATCTGGTTCGTTCCTTCCCAGATCTGGGTGATCTTGGCATCCCGCATCAGGCGTTCGGCACGGTAGTCCGTGCAGTAGCCGTAACCGCCGTGCATCTGCACCGCCTCCGTCGTCATCCGCATGGCGAGGTCGGAAGCGCGCAGCTTGGCGATCGAGGCCTCGATCCCGAAATCCGTCTCGCCGGCGTCGACCTGCCGCCCGATGTGATCGATCCACCCCTTGACGAGGGCCAGTTCCGCGGCGAGATCGGCGAGCATGAATTGGTTGCCCTGAAAATCGACGATGCGCCGGTCCGACTGGCGGCGCTCGTTCATGTAGGCAACCATGTCCCCGAACGCGGCGTCGGCGATCCCGAGTGCGTGACACGCGATGCTCGGCCGCGACTTGTTGAGCGAGGCCAGCAGCAGGGGCAGCCCCTTCCCCGGCGCGCCAACCAGATTTGCGCGCGGCGCGCGGCAGTTGTCGAACACGAGTACCGCGGTCGACGACGCGCGAATCCCCATCTTGTCCTCGGTCCGTTCGACCGTGAAGCCGGGCGCATCCCTTTCCAGAACGAGCGCCGTTATGGCAGCCCTGTCGTCGTCGATTTCGGACCATTTGCCAAACAGCAGAATCAGGTCGGCAACATCGCCGGAGGTGATGAAGATCTTGCCGCCATCGACGACGATTTCGTCGCCGTCGGGCGTAAACCGCGTCTTCATCCGGGTCGCGTCGGAACCGGCGTCCGGCTCGGTGATCGCGAGCGAGGCGATGGCGCCCCCCGCGACAGACGGCATGATCCGAGACTTGAGATCTTCGGAACCGAAGTCGATGACCGGCGCCATCGCGTGAAAGCAGGTCGCGTAGATTATCCCGGTTGCCGCGCAGGCCTCCGAGATCAGCCGCACGCATTCGAGATAGACGCGGTAGGACATCGGCGCGCCGCCGTAGACCGCCGGCACGAAGATCGCGTTCAGGCCGAGCTCCCTGATCGCCTCGATATTCTCCCACGGGAACGCCGCCTCACGGTCGAAACGCTCTGCGTTGGGCGCAACGACGTCGTCGGCGAGACGGCGGACCTGTTCGAGCAGGATACGCTCTTCCTCCGACCAGCCGCGGCTGCGGTCGAACCGTTCGAACACGTGCATCAGTGATTTATCCCGTGCCCGCCGTCGAGGTAGATCGTCTCGCCGGTGAGGTAGGGTGCATGCATCCGGAACAATGCCGCAACCAGGCCCGCGACTTCCTCCGGCATGCCCGTCCGCCCCGCCGGAATACGCCGTTCCATCCAGCGTTTGACAGGTTCGCGCTGCAGGAACTCCCGGTTGAAATCGGTCTCCACATAGCCCGGGGCGACATTGACCACGGCGATGCCGTCCTCCGCCCATTCGGCGGCGAGGCAGCGGGTGATCGCACCGACGGCCGCCTTGGAGGCGCAATAGGCGAGATGTTCTTTCACGCCGAGCTTGTCGAATACCGAACCCATGTTGACGATCAGACCGCCGCCGCTCCGCTTCAGCAAACCGTGCGCCTCGCGCGAGGCGATGACCACCGAGGTCGCATTCAAGTGCATCACCCGTTCGTAGTCCGCGGTGGCTATCTCCGCGCTCGGCGACTGGCCGTGCGCGCCGGCGTTGTTGACCAGCCCGACCACCGGCTCCGCTTCGGCGGCGAGCCGGGCGAAAACCGTCCTGATCTCCGCCTCGTCGGTCATGTCGCAGACGATCCCGCGGCCGGCCTCGCAATCGCCGCTGCGGGAAAGGCCCAGGACCTCGTAGCCGGCTTCGTCGAGCGCAGCCGCGGTGGCGGCGCCGAGCCCCCGGCTCGCGCCGGTGACGATGATTCGGCTTCTACTCATCCCGGAACGTCGGTTTGCGCTTTTCCTCGAACGCCGCCATCCCCTCGTCCGCATCCCGGGTCCGGTAGGCAAGCGTGGACAGGTCCGCCTCGATCTTGAGCCCCTCGCCCACCGGCGTATCGAGCGCGCGCTGCACGGCCTCCCGCGCATAGCGCAGGATCGGCAGGCTATAGCCCGTGAACTGGCGCGCGAAGGCGAGCCCGGCCTCGACCGGGTCGCCGTCGATGAGGCGGTTGACCAACCCGATGCGCTCCGCTTCCGCGGCATCGACGGTGCGGCCGGTGAGAATCATGTCGAGCGCGCGCGCCTCGCCGATCAGGCGCGGCAGGCGCTGGGTTCCCCCGTAACCCGGGATCAGACCGAGCTTGACCTCCGGCATGCCGAGGCGGGCGCCGGGCCCGGCAAGTCGAAACGTCGATGCGAGCGCAATCTCCAGCCCGCCGCCGAAGGCATAGCCGTTGATCAGCGCGACCGACGGGATCGGCAGCGTGTCGAGCTTGGCGAAGGTGCGCTGGCCGAAGACGGTGTCGGCCTTTTCCCGATGGATGGTGCGGTGGCGCAGCTCCTTGATATCGGCTCCGGCGCAGAAGGCGCGCTGCCCCGTTCCCGTGATAAGCAGTACGCGCGCGTCGCTCGCGGCGGCCTCGTCGAACGCCTCGCCGAGTTCGCGGATGATCGAGAAGGAAAGCGCGTTGAGGGCTTCGGGCCGGTTGAGCGTGATCAGCGCCGCTTCCTCCCGTCGTGTCAGTTCGACGCTCATCGCGCGGTCTCCACGGGCGGCGCGAAGCGGACGGGATCGGGCCGAAGGGCGCCTTTACCCGCCATCTCCGCCAGTTCGCGCTTGAGGATCTTGCCGCTCGCGGTCAGGGGGAATGACTCCATGCGGATGAAATACTCGGGCATGTCGTAGCGCGAAAGCCCCTCGGCGTGGAGATGGGCGAGCAGCGCATCCGCCGCGACGTTGCCGATCACCGCGATGCAGCCTCTTTCTCCCAGCCGCTCGTCGGGCACCGGGAAGACCGCTACCCGCTCGACGCTGTCATGGCGGATGGCCAGCGCCTCGATCTCCGAAGGGTAGATGTTGTGGCCGCCCCGGATGATCAGATCCTTGAGCCGCCCGTCGATCGACAGGTTGCCGTCGCCGTCCAGGGAACCGAGATCGCCCGACAGGAACCAGCCGTCCGCATTGAAGCTCGCCTCGGTCGCCTCCTGGTTGGCGAAATAGCCCAGCATCAGGGCGCCGCCGCGCCCGGCGATCTGGCCGCTGACCCCGGGGCCGACGGGTGCGTCCGGATCTTCCATGTCGAAGATCGCGACCTCGTAGGCAACCCCGCCCCGCCCGCAGGTTCGGGTAATCGTCTCCGGGGCGTCGCCGGGGTGGGTAAAATGGTGCGAGGAGTTCTCGGTCATGCCGTAGATGTTCTGCGGTTTGATGCCCTGGGCGACGAAGGCCTCGCAGACGACGGGCGGGATCGGCGCGCCCGCCATGTAAAAGATCTCGACCGACCCGATCCGCTCCAGACCCCTGGCGCGCTGCTCCGCGAGAACATCCATCGCGTGCGTCGGAACCCCCATGACATAGGTCGCCCCCGTCGCCGTAATCCAGTCGATCTTGTCGACTCCGGCGGGCCGGTCGTCGGTGATGAACTCGCAGCCGGCCAGCATCCACTGCGCCGCCCCGACCCAGGCGATATGGTGCGACAGCGGACTGAGGGAGAGAAGCCGCGTATCCGGCCCGATAGTCCAAGTCCGTACCATGTCGCGTGCATTGGCGAATAGCGTGTTGTCCGAATGCATCACGCATTTCGGCATGCCGGTGGTGCCGGAGGTGAAGGCGAGATAGGCGACCTTGTCGGGATCGGTGACGGGCGCGGCGGCGGGCTGCGCACCCGGCGGCGCGATACGCCCCTCCAGATCGACCGCCTTCAGGCGGTCGTGATCTTCCAGAAGCGAACGGAGATCCGCCGCCGCCCGGTCGGCGCCCCACCCGGGTTCGGTGAAGAACGCAGCCGCCCCGAGCCGCTTTACCAGCGTCGTCACCTCGGCGCAGGTATGGGTGCGGTGCAGCGTCGGGTTGCAGGCGTAGCCCTGGCGCGAACAGGCGAGCATGAGCACGACCGTTTCCATCGCGTTGCCGCGCCAGATCGAGACCCGGTCGCCCTCGACCAGCCCGGCCGCCTCGAGATCGGCGGCGACGCCGTCGACCCACGACTTGAGTCGGCGCCAGTCCAGCCGCCGCGTGCTGTCGCGCAGCGCCGGCGCCTCGCCGCTCCGCTCCGCGTGGCGCTCGAGCAGGCCGTAGAATGTTTCGTCGCGCCAGACCCCGGTCTCGTAGTACCGCCGCGCCGCGCGGGGGGTGTGGAGCGTCAGGAACGCGCGCATCGGTCCGCTCAGCGGCCGAAATGATCCGCATCGGGCGACCGCTTCTCGCGGAAGGCGGCGCCGAGTTCCTTCGACTCCTCGCTATCGAGATATCCGCCGAGAAGCAGGTCGTGCGCCATGCGGGCAAGCCCCGATACGCCGCCGTGGCGGGCGTTGAACGCCCCCTTGATCGAGGCCAACGCGAAACTGCCGCGCTCAGCGACCTCCAGCGCGTAGTCCCGCGTCCGTTCGGCAAGTTCGGAGTCGGGCACGACGCGGTTGATCAGCCCCATCGCGAGAGCCTCGGCGGCGCCGATCCTCGGGTTGGTGTACCAGATTTCCTTGGCGCGCTTCTTGCCCACCAGGTCCTCGAGATACCAGGTGCCGTAACCGGCGTCGAACGACCCCATCATCGGGCCGACCTGGCGGAAGACCGCGCTCTCCTTGGCGATGGTGAGATCGCAGACCATCTGCAACACGTTCCCTCCGCCGACGGCGTAGCCGTTGACGCTCGCGATGACCGGCTTTTGCAGCCTGTCGATCGCCTCGTACATCTCCAGCGTCGGCAGCATGCCGGCATAAAGCCGCGTCGGCTCCGCCCCGTCCTTGCGCCCGCCGATGCAGAAGAACCTGTCGCCCGCGCCGGTCAGCACGACCACGCGCGTCCGGGTCTCCCGCCGGATCGCGTTGATGCAGTCGCGAACCTCGTGGCAGGTCTGCATCGTGAACATGTTGCCGTCGTCGGGGCGGTTCAGCGTGATCGTCCCGACGGGACCGTCTTCTTCGTAGAGAATCGTCTGGTAACTCACCCTTGTGCCTCGTTGTTTGCCGGCCCGGCATGTTTGCGTGAAACCCCGGCGGTGTCACCACCGGCGCTCACGGGCCGCCGCGCCCGGAGGCTGTATCGCCGGAGTCCAGGATGTGGGCCGCAAGGCGTTTCCCGGTGGCGACCAGTTCGGGGACAACGATCGTGGCCCCCGCCCCGGTCAACTCCTCGGCATGGCCGTCGGTCGCGGCGCGGGCAAGAACGGAGAGGCCCGGCTGCATCCGGTGGAGCGCGCCGACCAGACGGGTCGCCGCCCCTTCGTCGGTAATCGCAACGATCACGGCCCGCGCCGACCGGAGGTGCAGCGCGTCCAGGATGTCGCGCCGGCCGGCATCGCCGAAATAGACCGGTTCGCCGCGCGTGCGTGCATCGGCGACGACAAATGGATCGCGGTCGAGAGCGATGAAGGCGATACCATTCTCGCGCAGGTCGCGGGCAACCGTGCGGCCGACCCGCCCGTACCCCGCGATCACCACATGATCGACGAGCGCATCCTCGTCGTCCGGAATATCCTCGACGCCGACCGAGCTTTTCACGGCGGTCCAGCGCGCGATCCGGGCGCTTGCCCAGGCCAGCATCGGCGTCGTAGCCATCGAGAGCGCGACCGCAATGATCAGCGTCCGCCCGAGCGTCTCTTCCACCAGCCCGCCGTCGATCGCCACGCTGAAGATGACGAAGCCGAACTCGCCCCCCTGCGCCAGCAACAGGCCAAGCGGCCACGCGTGGAGGCCGGGAAGGCGAAACAGGCGGGCCAGCGCGGCGAGAACCGCCGTCTTCAGCGCGATCAGCCCGACAGCGACGGCGAGCACCGGCAGGGCCCGGTCGTAGGCGACCTGAAGATCGGTCTGCATTCCGATCGATATGAAGAACAGGCCCAGCAGCAGCGCGCGGAACGGCCGGATCTCCGCCGAGACCTGGTGGCGGTATTCGGTCTCTGCGAGAACGATGCCGGCGAGCAGGCCGCCGAGCGCAAGCGACAGCCCGACCGCCTCGGTGATCGCGGCGACGCCGATCACCACCAGCAGGGTCGCCGCGACGAAGATGTCGTCCCTCCGTTCCGCTGCGACAGCGGCGAACAGGGGCCGCAGCAGGAAACGCCCGAGAACCACGATCCCCACCAGCGTCCCCGCCGCCGTGAGTCCGGCCAGCCCCAGGGACGTCGCGAGCCCGCCCTCGCGATGGACCAGCGCGAGCGTCACCACGAGGACCGGGCCGACCGCGAGGTCCTGCATCAACAGGACGGTGAAGGCAGTCCGTCCGAATCGGGTGGCGAGCTGGCGGCGTTCGACCAGTATCTGGATGACGAAGACGGTGGACGACAGGGCAAGGGCGGCGCCGATCACGATGGCGGCGTCGAGCGCCGTGCCGAACGCGACGGCGATGCCCGTGATCGCGGCGCCGGTGACGAGGATCTGTGCGATGCCGAGACCGAACATCGACGGCGGGAGGACCTTGAAGCGTTCCCATGGCAGTTCCAGCCCGATGGTGAACAGCAGGAACACCACACCGAACTCTGCGAAAGCCCGGATGCTCTCGACATCGCCTATGAAACCCAGCCCGAACGGACCGATGATCATTCCGGCGGCGAGATAGCCCAGGACCGGAGACAACCCGATCCGACGGAGCAGGAACAGCGCGGCTACGGTCGCCGCGAGGATGACGATGACCTCGGTAAGATCGATGTGCGGCATCAACTGACCCCGCGGTCCGTCCGCGGCCCTCGGCCTTGGCGGCCGGCCCCGAGGCGCCGCGCCGCTCCCGCAGTATCCCGCCTTCGCACCGAATCATCCCGGCCGGATTGCGTGCACCGCCGCCGGGGAAGGCAGGCGACGATATCGGCGAGCCGCCCGAAACGCGCCGCTTACGGCAGGCGGACCTGAACCTTCGACGACTTGCCGCCGTCCTCCACGAAACGCCTGAGGGCGTCGTGGAAATAGGAATGCTCGACCGACGCCATGACGTTCTTGATCTCGTACTCGGTCGCTTCCTCGATCGAGCGCCGCCAGCCCTGGTGGAAGCTCTCCTTGGCCATCGCCTGGAGATGGGTCGGCGCGGCTGCGAGGTCGCGGGCGATCCGCTCGACATTGGCGGCGAATACGTCATCCGGGTAGACGCGGTTGGCGATGCCCCAGTCGAGCGCCTCGGCGGCGTCGAGGGTTCGATTGGTGATCATCATCTCCTGGGCGCGGCGGAAACCGACGATCTTGGCGAGCGAATAGCTGGTCGTCGCGTCGTTGGCGAGCCCGATGGTGTGCCACGCACAGAGGAAGCGGGCGTTTTCCGAGCAGATCACGAGGTCGGAACAAAGCGCCATGCCGAGCCCCGACCCGGCGGCCGCGCCGTTGACCGCGGCCATGACCGGTTTGGGCAGATGGACGATCTTGTGCAGCACCAGATGCCACCACATGGCGAGGTCGCGGAAGTGGCCGGAGACCGCCTCCATGCCGTCATCGAGGGGCGGGATTTCCTTGAGGTTGAACCCGGCGCAAAAAGCTCTGCCCTCGCCGGTCAGCACGACGGCTCCGATACTCCGGTCGGATTCGCAGGCGTTGAGTGCGTCGAGAATCTCCTCCACGCCGCGGCGGGTCATCGCGTTGGCAAACTGCGGAAGCGCGAAAACGATGCGCCCGACGCCGTCCTCGACCTCGAGGCGAAGGCATTCGTATGCCCTCTCGGACATTCCCTGTTCCCTCTTCCGATTCACAGCCGGCGTTGGAGAAACCCGACGAAGGCATCCGCGAGCTCGCCTTCGCGCTCGTCCCATTTTTCCAGCGGGTACATCTCGATGTCCTGTTGTTCGGTGAACATCTCGAACAGTTCGCTGTCCGGGATCAGTCGCTGCGCCCGTCGTCCGGTCGCGATTCCGTGGATGAGATCGCAGCCCGGCACGACAACGGCCGGCACCGAGATCGAGGCGAGATCGTCATCGGTCGCACCGATCACCGGCAAGTCGGCGCCGTCGAGGAAATAGCGCCGCCAACCGCCCATCGCATCGACGAACGCATCGACATCCATGGCCAGCAGCCGGTCCCGATTGGCGGGGTTGGCGGCGATGATCTCCGCGAAATGCTCGGTTTCGGCGACCGCGGCCATGCCGCCGGCCCGCGCGGCGTCGATGTACTGGGTGTAGTAGTTGAAGGCAAGGCGCTGGGCGGCATAGGCGCCGCCCGTCACCCGCCAGAGCAACATCGCGCGGACCGCGCTTGGGTGGCGGAGATAAAACAGGATCGAGGTCCGACAACCGGACGATGCGCCCCCGATAACGACCGGGAGTGCACCCAGCGCGTCGAGCAGGGCATGAAGGTCGTCGGCCCACTGCTCGTATTCCGAGTTGGCGCCGTCGATGGCGAGCGCCGAGGCGCCGCAGTTGCGCCGGTCGTGGATCACCACCCGGTAGCCGGCATCTGCCATACGACGGGCGAGCGAGCGCACCCCCTCCATGCTGCGGCGGCCGCCCGGCATCAACGTCATCCACGGGCCGCTGTCGCCAACGATCTCATAGGCGATATCGACGCCCCGGACGGTCATGCGAGGCATGGGCTTCCCTCCCCCGGCTCAGGCCTGCGCGAGTTCTGCGAGCAGCTTGCGGGCAAGCGCGCCGGCGACCCGGCGGCGGTACCACGGCGCCACGGTGGTGGTCCGCATGGGCTTCGCCTGGGTGCGCACCCTGCCGCGCAGCTTGTCGAGCGCCTCCCCGTCCAGCGGTTTGCCGACAAACGCTTCGACCCCCGTCACCCGGTGCGGGTACGGGTTGACGGCGGTCAACACGATGTCGAGCGCGGCGACCGTCGGGCCCTCCATCGCCAGCGCGGCGGCGACTCCGGCCAGCGGAAAATCGATGGAACCGCGGATACGCGCCTTGCGATAGCCCGACGGCAGACCCGCACTTGCCCTCGGCAGGTGCAGTGCGACGAGGAGTTCGCCCGGGTCGAGTGTCAGATGGTCCATACCGTCGTTGCGGTAGAGCGCCTCCAGAGCGACCCGGCGGCGGCCTTCCGCGGAGGCGAGCGTCACCTCGGCGCGATGGACCAGCGCGGCCGGCGCGAGGTCGCCGGAGAAGGCGGCGAAACAGCGCTTGCCTCCGGGGGCGACATGACAGATTTCGCCCCGATGCTTGAGGCAATAGCTGTTCGACCGCCGCCACCACTCGCTCTGATTGTAATAGAGGCAGCGTGTGTCGAGACAAAGGTTGCCGCCGACGGTGCCGTAATTGCGGTGGGTCGGCCCGGCGACCTCCGCGGCAGCCTCCGCGACCGCCCTGTAGTTTCTTGCGATCTCGTCGTGCTCGGCAACGGCCGAAAGCGGCACCGCGGCGCCGATATCGAGACCGTCGGGGCCCGCCGAGATCTTCTTCAGTTCGTCGATCCCGGTGAGATCCACGAGCGCCGTCGGCTGTTCGATCCCGCGGCGGATGTTGACCACCATGTCGGTGCCGCCGGCGAGATAACGGGTGCCGTCCTGCGCGGCGCGCTGGCGAACCGCGTCCTCGACCGTCCCCGGCCGCCCGAGGGCGAAATCGGGCATCAGTTCCATCAGATGTCTCCCCGGCCCGTCCGCGTCTCGGCCCGCTGCGCGGTTTCCTGCTTCTCGAGCAGCGCCATCAACCGGTCGGGCGTGAGCGGCAGTTCGGTCGCGCGCACGCCCACCGCATCGGCCACGGCGCTGGTCAGCGCCGGGAGGAAATTGGCGAGCGAGGTTTCTCCCGCCTCCTTGGCGCCGAACGGGCCGTTCGGATCGGCATCCTCGACGATGTGGGTCTCGATGGGCGGCGACTCGACGATGGTCGGCACGCGGTAGTCCAGCATATTGCCGGTGATCCCGAGCCCTTCGTGATAACGCGTCTCCTCCGAAAGCGCCTGGCCCATCCCCATCCACACCGAACCCTCGATCTGGCCTTCGACGGAAAGCGGATTGAGCGCCTTGCCGCAATCGTGGGCGACCCAGACCTTTTCCACCGCGATCTCGCAGGTTTCGGGATCGACCGCGACCTCGCAAACCAGTGCCGAATAGGCGAACGCCATGGTGCCGCCGATCGCTGCGCCGCGGTATTTCCTGCCGCCCCAGGATTCGGGGATGGTGTCGAACGTGCCTTTGACGGCGAGCGTGCCGGTGCCTTCGAGGGCGGCCATCACGACCTCCTTCCACGACAGTCCCTCGTCCTGCGAGCCGGCACGGTAGACATCGCTCAGGCACTCGACATCTTCCGGTCGGACATCGAGCTTGCTCGCTGCCGCCTCGACCAGCAGGGATTTCAGGTTCTGCGCAGCGTCGATTGCCGCGTTGCCCACCATGTAGGTGACGCGCGACGAGTAGGAGCCGTTGTCCTTCGGCGTCAGCGCGCTGTCCGAGGCGACGACATTGATGCGCGAGATGTCGATCCCGAGCACCTCGGCGACGCACTGCGCGAGCACCGTGGACGAGCCCTGCCCGATCTCCGCCGCTCCGGTCAGCAGCGTCACCGAGGCGTCCCAATCGACCCGCAGATGGATGGTCGCGTGCGGCTCGCCGGTCCAGTGCTTGGGCTTCGATGCGCCGGAGATATAGTGCGAACAGGCCATGCCCAGCCCGCGGTTGGGACCGAGCTTGCCCTTGCGCTCCCTCCAGCCGCTGGCTTTTTCGACGATGTCGAGACAGGCGGGAAGGCCGTAGCTATTGACCATCAGATCGTTGGCGGTAAAGGTCGGCGCGCTCAGAAGATTGGCGCGGCGGACCTCGAACGGATCAAGCCCCAGCTCATCGGCCATCGCGTCGAGCAGGTTCTCAAAGGCGAAGCGGATATTGACCGTGCCGTGGCCTCGGAACGCTCCCGGCGGCGGCATGTTGGTGAGGACGCGAAAGCCCTTGTACTTGACGTTTTCGAGGTCGTAGATCGCGAACAGCATCGACCCGTTGTAGAGAATCGTGACGATGCCGTAGCCCGAATAGCCGCCCGCACGGTGTACCGATTCGCACTCCACCGCGGTGATCCGGCCGGCGCGCGTCATGCCGATCCGGAGCTTCACCGCGGTCTCCTGGCGGCCGCGATGGGTGATGAAAGTCTCCTCCCGGCTCAGCACCAGCCTGACGGTGCCGCGCACCTTGCGGGCAAGGAGAGCGGCGACCAGTTCGACATGGAGCGCCTCCGTCCGGCAGCCGAACCCGCCGCCGACATGGGGCTTGATGACACGGATGTCGGACTGGTCCATGCCGAGGGTGCGGGCCAGCATCAGGTGGACATAGTAGGGAACCTGGGTGGAGGCGCGGACAGTGATCCTGCCGCGGGTTGCGTCGTATTCGGCCTGCGCGGCGTGAGGTTCGCTCTGGACCTGGCAGACCTCGTTGAGTTGATAGGTTTCCTCGCGCACAAGGTCGGCGGCGGCAAAGCCCGTTGCCGTGTCGCCGATCTCGAAGTCGACCTCGCGCTCGATGTTCCCGGGCCGCTCTTCGTGAAGCTGCACCGCATCGGCGGCGCGCGCGTCGGCGGCGGTGAAGTAGGCCGGCAGCTCTTCGTAGACGATATCGATCAAATCGAGTGCACGCTGGGCCGTCGCGGTGTCCTCGGCGGCGACGGCGGCGACGGCCTCGCCGCGGTAGCGGACCCGGCCGCGTGCAAGCGCGTACTCGTTCATCGCGATCGGCAGGACGCCGAACGTATCGGCGCAATCCGCGGAGGTAACCACCGCATGCACGCCGGGCAGAGCCTCGGCCGCAGAGGTGTCGATACTGACGATTCGCGCATGCGCGACTGGGCTGCGCAGGATCCGCCCGGTCAGTTCGTTTCGGTTGATGAAATCGGCGGTATAGAGCGCCTTGCCCGAGACCTTTTCCGGCCCGTCGACCAGCGGCATCGGCACGCCGATCGATTGCACCGGCGTCGGGCCGGCGCCGAGTCCCTGAACGGCCGCATCGCTCATGCCGCTTCCTCCCGGCTTGCGATTTCCGCGGCCGCGGAACGAACCGCCTCGATGATCTTGATATATCCCGTACAGCGGCAGATGTTCGCCGCCATCCCGCCGCGAATTGCCGCTTCGTCGGGATCGGGATCGGCGCGCAGCAGCCCCTCTGCCGCCATGATCATGCCCGGCGTGCAAAAACCGCACTGGGCGCCGAGCTTTTCGTGGAAGCCGCGCTGGATCGCCGACAGCCGCCCCGAGGCATCCAGCGATTCTATGGTCTCCACCCGCGCGCCGTGGCAGGCGTTCGCCAGCGTCAGGCAGGCGTGCCGCGGGCGGTCCCCGACCAGCACCGTGCAGGCGCCGCATTCACCGCCGTCGCAGCCCAGCTTGGTGCCCGTCAACCCCGCGACCTCGCGCAGGTAGTCGACCAGCAGCATGTTGTCGGCGACGACGTCGTCGCGCTGCCGGCCGTTGAGGACAAGGGACAGGATGCTCTTCATGCCTCCCCTCCTTCCCGGGAATGGGACATTCGTCGATCCATATATGTGACCAAGTCAATAATTGACAATATCAACAATGTCAAGATAACATGAAGCGAGATTGCAGCAGTTTTCGAGTCCGCCGATGCCCGACAACCGCCCCGCCCGGCGCGATGCCGCGGACGCCGCTTCGCGAACCGGCGGCAAGACGAGCCTCGGCATCCTCCCCGATCTCCTGGGCTATCAGCTTCGTCACGCCAACCTGAAAGTGGTCAACGGATTCGCCGAACGGATCGCCCCCCACCGCCTCACCGCCACGCAGTTCGGGCTTCTGGTTCTGGTTAGGGCCAACCCGGGCGCAACGCAGGCGGAACTCGCCCGCGCCTTCGGTTCCAACAGGTCGGTGATGGTGCGCCTCGTCGACAAGCTGGAAGCGGCGGGGCTGGTCGCCCGGCGCGCGCGGGCCGGGGACCGGCGGTCGAACGCGATCGTGCTCACCGACCGCGGCGCTGCGCTTCTCGAACGGCTGGAGCGAGAGGTGCGCGCCCACGAGAAGACGGTCACCGCCTGTCTCAATGACGAGGAGACCGAAACGCTCCTGTCGCTGCTGCGCCGGCTCAACGCCGGGTAGGCGGATGAGGATCTGGCGCGCCCGCTTTTTCATCGCCTGGTCGCACTGCGATGCGGCGGGCATCGTCTACTACCCGCACGCCTATGTCTGGTTCGACGAGGCGACGGAAAACCTGTTCCGCTGCAACGGGCTCTCGTATCGGGAACTCGAGCGCCAGTTCGGTATCGGCGGCATGCCGCTGATCGAGACCGGGGCGACCTACCGCAGCCCGTGCAGCCTCGGCGACGAGGTCGAGATCGAGACCCGGGTCGACGACTGGCAGTCGAGATCCTTTGTCGTCCGCCACGCGATCCGGCACGCCGCGGGGCAGCAGCAGGGCGAGACCGCGTTCGAGGGATTCGAACGGCGCGTCCTCGTCGCCCCGGCCCCGGATCGGCCGAAGGGCATCCGCGCAATCGAAATCCCGGCTTCCATAATCGCGCGTTTCGTCGAGTGACGGCGCTGCGCCGAGCGGCATCTGCCGCCGCGGTCCGCATGCGGGCGCACCCGGCGCTCGCGGCGCTCGCCCTGATGCTGTTGTCCAGCCTTTTCCTCGCCACCATGCACGGGATGGTGCGCTTCGTCTCCGCCGGCCTCCACCCGTTCGAGATCGCCTTCTTTCGCAACGTGTTCGGATTCTGCGTCCTGGTTCCCTGGCTGATGCGCATCGGAAGCCGGGTCTTCGCGACCCGCCGGCTTCCCCTTCACGTGACCCGGGGGTTCCTCAACGCGGGCTCGATGCTGCTCTGGTTTCTCGGCCTCAGCCTGATCCCGCTTGCCGAAGCCACGGCGCTCTCCCTCGCCAGCCCGCTGTTCGTGACCGTCGGGGCGATCGCATTTCTGGGCGAGCCCGTGCGCGGCCACCGCTGGCTCGGGCTCGGGCTCGGCATCGCCGGCATGCTGGTGATCCTGCGCCCGGGTTTCGAGGAGATCGGCTTCGGCGCGATCGCGGTCATTCTCTCCGCGGTCCTCGTCACGGCGTCGAAGCTGATGGCGAAGACGCTCACCCGGACCGAGAGTCCGACCACCATCGTCGCCTATCTGACGCTGCTGATGATCCCGGTGACCGCGGTCCCCGCCGTCATGGTCTGGCAGACGCCGACGGGGGTCGAATTTCTCATGCTGCTCGGCATCGGCGGGCTCGGAAGCTGCGGCCACCTGTGCCTGGTGAACGCCTACCGCCTCGCCGATGTCGGGCTGGTCGAACCGCTCGTCTTCTTCCGCCTAGTGTGGGCGTCCCTGTTCGGCTTCCTCGTATTCGTGGAATTCCCGGATCTCTGGGTCTGGATCGGCGGCGCACTGATCGTCGCGGCGACCACCCATCTGGCGCGCAGCGAGGGCGGCGCCGGCAGGCTGAAGGCCCGCTGAAATCGGGCGTCAGCTTGTCGAAGCGGGGTCTTGTGATACAGTCCGCCGCAATCGCCGGCCCGGCCGGCGCATCGCGCAGCAGGGAGAATTTGATGACGTTTCGTGCAGCAGGCTTCGCCGGATTTGCGCTCGCCGGCGCTGCTTTCGCGTTTTGCCCGGCCAGCGCCGCGGCCAAGGAGTGGAAACTGACCGCCGGATCGAGCCATCCGCCGATCATCCCGTGGGTGCAAACGATCCGCGACCACGTGGTTCCCGAATCGAACCGCATGCTCAAGGAGCTGGGGGCGCCCGACACCATCAAGTGGACGGAGGCCTATGCCGGCTCGTTGTACAATTTCAAGAACACGCTCGAGGGGGTAGGCGACGGGCTCGCCGATATCGGCTGGGTCGGAACCCTCTGGGAGCCGGCGAAGATGCCGCTCGAGAACGTGACCTTCTACGCCCCCTTCGCAACCGGCAACGTGCATCACCTGACGGCGATCCAGGAGGAACTGCACCAGACCATTCCGGCGATGAACGAGGCGTGGCGGAAGAACAACACCATCTATCTCGGCGGACAGGTGGCCGACAGCTACCACATCGTTTCGAAAACCCCGATTACCTCGGTCGAGCAGTTGCGGGGCAAGAAGGTGCTGGCGCCCGGACCGGCCGCGAACTGGCTCAAGGGGACGGGCGCGACGCCGGTCGATGTGGGTCTGCCGATCTTCTACAACAGCCTCAAGACCGGTGTGGCCGACGCCGGCATCATCATCACCACCGGCATGCTCCCCTTCAAGCTGCACGAGGTTGCGCCCTACATCGTGAAAGTCGATCTCGGCGGGCCGATTTCGGGCGCGCTGGCGATGAATCTCGACACCTGGAAGAGCCTGCCGCTGCACATGAAAACCATGTTCCGTTTCCTCGGGCGCGAATACGCCCGCAAGCAGACGGACATCGTGGCGGCCAAGGTGCGCGCTTTCCTCGCGATCATGGCCAAGCAAGGCGCCAAGATCTCCACCTTCCCGGCGGAAGAGCGGACCAAGTGGGTGAACCTGCTGCCCAACTTCGCCGGCGACTGGGTCGCCCGCAACGAGGCCAAGGGGCTGCCGGCCAAGAAGGTCCTGGCCGGATTCATGGAAGGGGTGCGCAAGCGCGGCGGCAAGCCGGCCCGGAACTGGGACAAATAGACTCCACCGATCCGCTTCCGGTCCCTGACCGCGTCCGGTGAGCGGCCGGCGTTCGCCGGTCGATCCCGGCGGCGGGGCGTCCGCGCTGCGGCGCCTCGCCACCGGGTTCGGCGCGCTCTCTTCGGGCATGAACAGCCTGGGCACGTTCTGGGTGTTCTGCCTGATGTTCCTGATTTGCGCCGATGTGCTGGGCCGTTTCCTGTTCAACAGCCCGATCCGCGGCGTCGCCGAGATGGTCGGCTATTCGATCGTCACGGCGGTCTTCCTGCAGTTCGCCAACACGCTCCATGTCGGCAGGTTCACCCGCGCGGAGATCCTGATCGAGTGGCTGGAGAAGAACCGCCCGGTCTCCGGCAACGGTTTCATGGCGCTGTTCCACCTGCTCGGCGCCGCCGTCTTCGCGCTGATCGCCAACGGGACGTTTCCCAAGTTTCTCGATGCCTGGCGCGAGAACGAGATCACCGGGGTTCCCGGCGACTTCACCTTCCTGATATGGCCGTTCCTCGCCATCATCACCTTCGGTTCGGCGGCAACCTGCCTCGAATTCCTGCTGCAGTTCGCCGCCGCCGCCGGGCGCGTTCGCACCGCGCTGCGCGACCGGGCGCCGGGGGCGCCGGCCGGCGGACGCGCGGCGGCGGCGTTCGTGGTCTTCCTCGCCGCCGCCGGCCTGATCGCCGCGCAGGATCTGGGCAACCTGGAGATCGGCCTCCTCTCGGTCCTCTGCCTGCTGGTCTTCATCTATTGCGGCATGCATGTCGGGGTCGCGCTGATCGTCCTCGGCTTCATCGGCATCTGGCTGATCCGCGGCGACCCGACGCTCGGTATTCGCACCCTGTCGCGGAGTTCGAGCGAATATCTCAACAGCTATTTCTTCGGCGTCGTACCGCTCTTCGTTCTGATGGGTCTGCTGGTCAACGTCTCCGAAGTCGGTCGGGAGACCTTCGAGGTCGCCCGCTGGCTTCTTCGGCGCGTAAAGGGCGGGCTCGGCGTCGCCACCGTCGTCGCCAACGCGATTTTCGCCTCGATCACCGGGTCGTCGATCGCTTCGGCGGCGGTGTTCACCAAGATCGCGACGCCCGAGATGATGCGCCACGGCTACACGCCGCGCTTCTCGGTCGGCACCGTTGCCGGATCGTCGGTACTCGGGATGCTCATCCCGCCCAGCCTGCTGCTGATCATCTATGCGTTCCTCGCCGAGGAATCGGTCGGCAAGCTGTTCATCGCCGCCATTGTCCCGGGCCTCATCCTCGCCGCCGCCATGGCGCTCGCCATCGTGGCAATGGCGATCTTTTGGCCCGATTTCGTGGGCGGCGACGAGGGAGACCGGGAAACGGACGGCGAGGCGGGTGAGAGCGTCTCGAGCGCCGCCCTCAAGCTGGCGCCCATCGTCATCCTGATACTGCTGGTGCTGGGCGGTATCTACGGCGGCGTGTTCACGCCGACCGAAGCCGGCGCCGCCGGCGCCCTGGGCGCGCTCCTGATCGCGCTGGCCCGCAGGCGGCTCACTTGGCGGAACCTGTGGGAAACCGTGGTCGAGACCGGGCATGTCACGGTCTCGGTGCTGTTCCTGATCCTGGCGGCCAGGATCTACGCCCAGATGCTCGCCATGTCATCGCTCCCGCAAGAGATTTCGGCCTTCGCTTCGGGCGCCGATCTCGGCCTCTACGGTTTCCTCGCCCTTTTCATCCTGCTCCTGATCGTGCTCGGCACCATTCTCGACTCGGTCTCGATCATGGTGATTACCCTGCCGCTCGCGATTCCGGTGGTGCAGAGTTTCGGCGGCGACCTGATCTGGTTCGGGATCGTCGCCGTCGTCGCCGTCGAGATCGGGCTGCTCACGCCGCCGCTCGGGATCACCTGCTACGTGGTCCGTTCCACACTCGATGACGAGAGGATCACGCTCAACCAGGTGTTCGCGGGCGCGGCGCCGTTCGTGGTCATCATGCTGGCGGTGGTCATCCTGCTCGCCGCCGTGCCCGAACTCAGCCTGGTCTTCCTGTGAGGCCGGGAAGGACGGCCGGGAATTGACTGGCCGCCGGATGCGTGCAGAAACTCGGACCTATCGGGAAACGAGGGATTTCGCCATGCCGTATATCGACGCCGATTCGCATGTATACGAAGTCGAGGAAACCTGGGACTACCTGCCCGAGAAGTACCGGCACCGACGCCCGGTCCCGATCACCGTGCCGCGCGAGGATGCGCCCTATATGGGGGTCGACAATTCCTTCTGGCTGGTCGACGGCAAGGCGATGCAGTGGACCTGGGGCCCGGGGACCATCCAGATCGGCTGTCCGCTGACCTCGGTCCACGCCGGGATGAAGGAGTTCTCCATCGGCAACCAGTCGCTGATGGACGTGCCGGCGCGGCTGGCCGATCTCGACCGGGCGGGGGTGGACATCCAGGTGATCTATTCGACCCTCCTGTTCGCGCCGCTCACCGACGACGACGCGTTCGAGACCGCGCTCACGGTGAGCTACAACCGATGGATCGAGGAACGCTGCGCCGAAGCGCCCGACCGGCTGAAATGGTCGGCGGTGCTGCCGCTCCGCCAGCCGGAAGCGGCGGTCCGGGAGATATACCGGGTCAAGGACGCCGGCGCCGTCTCGCTGATGTGCTTAGGTACCGTGGGCGAGCGGATGCTGCACCTGCCCGAGTTCGATCCGGTCTGGGCGGCTGCGCAGGAGGTCGGCCTGCCGGTCGCAGTCCATGTCGGCTGGCCGACCGGCTCGCTGCGCCAGATGTGCAACGAACATTCGAGTTCGCTCAACGTATCGTTCACCCTGCCGCTGCTGATCGGTTTCTACAGCTTCGCAGGGGGCGGCATCCTCGACCGTTTCCCGAACCTGCGGGCGATCTTCCTCGAGGGCGGCTGCAGCTAGCTGCCGTGGTATCTCGAGCGCATGGACCACTATTACCCGGTGGCCGAGTTCTTCCGCTCCTCCTTCGGGCACGATCCGATCACCAGCGTGTCGCCGGCCAGCTTCAAGGACCGCATCTTCCTGACCTCCGAGGCCGACGAGAGCCTGCTCCCCTACGTGCTCGACTTCCTGGGCGAGGACAACATCATGATGTCGGAGGACATGCCCCATCTCGAGGCGCGCGAGGGCTCGGGCGAAGGCCTGGGCACCCGCACCGACCTGACCGGAGAACAGAAGGAAAAGATCCTCTGGAAGAACGCGCAGGCGTTCTACGGGCTCGACATCGCCCGGCCGACGCAAGCGGCCGCGGAATAGTGGCGGGGCAGATGGAAGGCCGCGTCGCCCTGGTCACAGGGGGCGGCAGCGGTATGGGCCGGGAAACCGCGCGCCTGCTCGTCGAGGCGGGGGCACGCGTCGCAGTCTGCGACCGCGACGGCGACGCCGCCCGCGAAACCGTCGACCTGATCGGGGCCGACGCCGCGACGGCCCGGGCGGTGGCGGTGGATGTCGCGGACCCGGCGGCGGTCAACCGCACGGCCGCCGCCGCCGCGGAGGCGCTCGGGCCCATCGACGCCCTGGTCAATATCGCCGGCATCTATCAGGTGGCCGAGGTCCAGGACATCGGCGACGAAGACTGGGTGCGGATGTTCGCGGTCCACGTCAACGGCACCTTCCACACCTGCCGCGCGGTGCTTCCCGGCATGATCGCCGCCCGGTCCGGGGCAATCGTCAACATGTCCTCGCTGCACGCCCTGCGCGGTCAGGCGAACGCCGCGCATTATGCTGCCGCCAAGGCCGCGATCATCGGCTTCACCAAGTCGGTCGCGCGCGAGAAAGGGCCGCTCGGCATCCGCGCCAACGCGGTCGCTCCGGGGCCGATCGACACGCCGCTGTGGCGCGGCGCGATCCCGTCCGACGAGATCGAGGCCGTCAAGGCAAAGCGGTCCGCGGCCATCCCGATCGGCCGCCTTGGCGAACCGGAGGAGGTGGCGCCGACGATCGTGTATCTGCTGGGGCCTGCGGCCAGCTACATCACCGGCCAGGTCATCGCCATAGACGGCGGTGAATCGATGGCCTGAAAGCGGCCTGATCACAGCGGCGGCGGATCTTCGTCCACATGGAGGGCGGAAAAGCGGACGCCGAGCACCGCGTCCATCGTCACCCTGTCCTCTGCGTTCTTGTCCACAACCATCAATTTCTGATCGTCCTCGATGCCGGCGGGAACGACCATGCGGCCGCCGGGCCGCAGTTGGGCGAGCAGCATCGGCGGCACGAGATCCGGCGCCGCGGACACCAGGATACGGTCGAACGGCCCATGCTCCGGCCAGCCCCGCGAACCGTCGCCGCGGCGCAGTTCGATGTTGCCGTAGTCGAGTTCGCCGAGCCGGGCGCGGGCGCCGGCGGCGAGTTCCTCGATAATCTCGACCGAATAGACCCTGCCCGCCAGTTCGGCCAGCAGCGCCGCCTGGTAGCCCAACCCGGTGCCGACCTCGAGCACCGCATGGTCGGGCCGGACATCCAGCAGGTCGGTCATCAGCGCATTGATAAACGGCTGCGAGATGGTCTTGCCGCAGCCGATCGGCAGCGGCGAATTGACGTACGCCAGGCCGCGCAGTTCGACCGGAACGAACCGGTGGCGGGGCACGCGGCCCATGGCATCCATCACCCGTCCATCAAGCGCATCGCGTCCGCTCTGATCGGCGGTTTGGCGGACGTAGGCGGCGATCTCGGCCACCATTCCGGCCCGTGCGCCGGCGAAATGCTGGTCTTCCATCGAATGCCGCTCACCGGTTCCCGTTGCCATGGCGCCAGACTACCCTTTGCGGGGTGTCGTCGGAAATATTTGCGCCCGGCGCAGCCGTCGAGCCCGTGCGGCAAGATGCCGCGCTCGACCAGGCACGCTGGCAATCGGGAGCGCGAAACCCCATCTATGGGCGCGGGAAAGAACGAGGCCTGCAATGTCGGTACGGACGCGGCGTGGACGGTTTCGGGCGGCAGCGTGGCTTGGGGCCGTGCTCGTCGCCATTGCCGCTGCCGATCTTCTCTACGAACTGTGGATCGCCGTCCAGGCCGGCGAATGGCGTATCGTCCCCGCCGGCGAGGTCTGGTTCACCCTCCATACCGCGAGCCTCAACCTTGTCCAAGCCGTCGTGCAGAGATATCTCCACCCCTTCATCTGGGATCCGTTGATCGCCGGCTTTCTGCAATGGCCGCTCTGGGCGAGTTTCGGCGGCCCCGGCGTTGCCCTGGTGACGATCTTCCACCGCAGGAGAGCGAGATAATGCCGTTCAAGCGCAGACGCGACTGGGATCTGCCGGAATCCTCCGTCACCGACGAGGCCCACTATATCGGCCGCCGGCGCCTGCTCGCGGGCCTCGGTCTGGGCGGTGCGATTCTGGCCGCGCCGGCGGTGTTCCGGATTTCCGGCGACGACGCGCCGGAGGCTGCAGCACCGGTCGAGGTCGACCCCTCGGCCAAGCTCTACCCGGTGCCGCGCAACGCCGCCTACACGGTCGAACGCGCGCTGACCGGGGAACGCGTAGCCACCACCTACAACAATTTCTACGAATTCGGTTCGCACAAGAACATCCACCGCGCCGCGCAGGGCCTGCAGGTCCGCCCGTGGGAAATCCGTATCGACGGGATGGTCGAGAAACCGTTCACCATCGCCTTCGACGACCTGTTGAAGAAGATGCCGCTCGAGGAACGCGTGTACCGTCACCGCTGCGTCGAGGCCTGGGCGATGACCGTGCCGTGGAGCGGTTTCCCGCTCGGGGCGCTGGTCGATCTGGCGCGGCCCCTGGGATCGGCCCGGTATCTCGCGATGGAAACCTTCGAGGACCCGGAGGTCGCGCCGGGGCAGAACCAGCACTGGTATCCGTGGCCCTACCTCGAAGGCCTCGCGATCGACGAGGCGATGCACGACCTCGCCTTCATCGCGACCGGGCTCTACGGCAAGCCGATGCCCAAGCAGAACGGTGCGCCGCTCCGCTTGGCGGTGCCGTGGAAGTACGGTTTCAAGTCGGTCAAGTCGCTGGTCCGCTTCCACTTCATGGAAAAGCGCCCGGTGAGTTTCTGGGAGCACCTGCAAGGCTCGGAATACGGGTTCTGGGCGAACGTGAATCCGAAGGTGCCCCACCCGCGCTGGAGCCAGGCCACCGAGCGGCTGCTCGGCACCGCCAAGCGGGTCCCCACCCGGATCTACAACGGCTACGGCCAATGGGTGGCCGAACTCTACACCGGCCGGAAGAACGAACGCCTCTTCATGTGATTTGCCGGACCGGCGTCAATCCGCCTTTCGGCCGGCGGCGTCGCGAATCGCCCGCCATACCCGCTCCGGCGTCGCGGGCAGTTCGACATGGCGGACCCCGAACCGCTTGAGGGCATCGACGATCGCGTTGGCGACCGCGGCGGGCGAGACCGCCGTACCCCCTTCGCTCCCCGGTTTTACGCCGAGGGGGTTGGTCGGTGCGGGAACCTCCTGGAGCGCTGTCGTGAAGCTCGGAACCGTGTCCGCGCGCGGCAGTGCGTAATCCATGAAGCTCGCGCTCAGAAGCTGCCCGGTCTCCTCGTCGTAGACGCAGCGCTCGCTCAACGCCTGGCCGATTCCCTGGACGACGGCGCCGTGCGTCTGGCCGTCGATCAGGAGCGGGTTGATCGCCCGCCCGACATCGTCGACGGCGGTGTAGCGGACGATATCGACGACCCCGGTTTCGGGGTCGACCTCGACCTCGCAGACGTGGCAGCCGGTGCCGAAGGCCGGCTTGCGGCTCTCGACTTCTGCTGCGGCGGACAGCGCCCCGCGCAGCGCGGGCGGCAGGTCGCCGCGATCGCGGGCGGCGCGGGCGGCCTCGAACAGGCCGAGCGACCGGTCGGTGCCGACCACCGCGAACCGGCCGTCCCGATACTCGATATCGGCCGTTGCGGCTTCGAGCACATGCGCAGCGACTTCGCGGCCGCGGGAGACGATCTCGTCGGCGGCCTGGCTCAGGATCGTTGCGCCCAGGCGCATGGACCGCGCGGAGTTCGAGCCGCCGCCGACCTTGACGATGTCGGTGTCGCCGGTGGTCAAACGGACGGTCTCGAACCCGACCGACAGCAGGTGGGCGACGATCTGGCCGAAAGCGGTCTCGTGCCCCTGCCCCGAATCCTGCGTGCCGATGACGACCTCGACCCGCCCTTCCGGGACGATCTCGATTTCCGTGCGTTCGTTCGGCGCGCCGGTGGCGAGATCGAGATAGTTGGCGATCCCGATGCCCCGCAGCCTGCCCTTCGCGGCATCGCGGCCCGGACTCCCCGGCCAGTCGGCGAGCGAGACCGCCTTCTCCATCGCGGCCGGGAAATCGCCGCTGTCGAAAGTAAGTCCGAGCCCGTTGCTGTAGGGTATTTCATCGGGGGCGACAATATTCCGCCGGCGGATTTCCAGCCGGTCCATGCCGAGGCGGTCGGCCGCGATATCGATCAGCCGCTCCATCGCATAGGTGACTTCGGGCCGTCCGGCGCTCCGGTAGGGGTAGGTCGGCGGCGTATTGCTGGCGACCGCACGGGCGCGGGCGTGGCAGGCGTCGATGCGGTAGGTGAGCGGAAAGATCTCCACCCCCTTGATCATCGGGATGAAGGAAACGGCGTGGGCGCCGATGTTGCTGATATTGGAGATCCTGAGGCCGAGAAAGCGGCCGTCCCCGTCGAGCGCCAGCGCGGCTTCGACAACAAGGTCGCGGGCCTGGAAATCGGTCAGGAACATCTCCGTCCTGTCGCCGGTCCACTTCACCGGCCGGCCGGTCCGCCGCGCCGCCCACAGGACGATGGCGAACTCGGGGTAAAGGGCGTTGCGGGTGCCGTAGCTGCCGCCGACATCGTTCGCGGTCACCCGGACCGCGTCCTCCTCCACGCCGAGCACCGTAGCGAGATCGATCTTCTGGCGAACCGTCCCGCCCGAACCGGCGTGCAGTATGTAGCGGCCGGCGGAGGCGTCGTAACGCGCCGCCGCGGCCCGCGGTTCCATGGGAACGCCGGTGCAGCGCGAAAGCGTGGTCTCCAGCGTCACCACCGCATGAGCGCGGGCGAAGCTCCGTTCCGTCGCCCCGGCATCCCCGACCTCGCCGTCGATGCAGATGTTGGAGCCGTGTTCCTCCCACGCGACCGGTCCGCCTTCGGCTGCGCGCCTCGTCGCCGTGGCGGGCGGCAGGAGGCTGTAGCGCACCGCGGCCCGCTCCGCGCCGTCGCGCGCGGCGTCCGCGGTTTCGCCGATGACGACGGCGACCGCTTCGCCGACATGGCGGACGCGCCGGCGCGGAATGACCTCGTGCGGCGGAACGAACGGATCGCTTCCGTCGCTGTTGGCGATGGTGATGTCGGGCGGGCTCGACGGAACGGTGGCATGCGGGATGAGACCCAGCCCGTCGGCCGCGGCGTCCTCCCCCGTCAGCACCGCAATCACCCCCGGCAGGGCGAGCGAGTCCCTTGCGTCGATCGCCTCGATCAGGGCGTTGGCGTGCGGCGCCCGCACCATGACCGCGTGGGCCTGCCCCGGTTGGTCGACATCGTCGCTGAAGCGGCCGTGTCCGGTCACCAGACGCAGATCCTCGACCCGCGGCAGCGGTCGGCCGATCATTCCTGCGTCGTGCGTATCCATCCCCGGCCTCAGATCAGGAAATTGCCGTGCGGCAGGCCGAGCAGTGCGCGGCCGTGCTCGGCGCCGTTGGCGTCCCACGATACCCCGATGTGAGCGACGCCGGCATGTACGTCGCGAAAATAGCGCTGCAACGGGTTCCTGCGGTAGTTCCCCGCCCCGCCGGCGGCGCCGTAGAGCAGGTCCACCACATCGACGCACTTGCGGCAGGCGTAGGCCGCGTCGCAGCGCCAGCGGGTCTTTTCCTCGTCCGTCGGAGCGCGGCCTTCCTCGGCGATCGCGTGGGCCTCGCGCGGGCCGTCCCGGAGTTGCAGCCGGGTCGCGCGGATCACCGAAGCGGCCTCGGCAATTCTCAGCTGCACCGCCGCATGGTCGGCGATGCGCTTGGCGTTGAAGGTCGCCACCCGCGTGCGAACCGATTCGGTGTAGAGATCGAATGCGCCGCGCGCGGCGCCGAGCAGAGTGCCGGCGATGATGTGCGCGAACAGCCCGAGCAGCGGCAGTCGGTACAGTGACGCCGGGTTGACCGCCGAGCCGGGCGTCGGCGCGCCCCGCATGTCATGCGGGCTGAGCGCCATATAGTCCGGAACGAAGAGGTCGTTGCAGGCAACATCGTGGGAGCCGGTCCCCAGAAGGCCGATGACGTCCCAGGTATCGATCACCTCGATATCCGCGCAATCGACGACGAAGAGGCACGGCATCGGCTCGCCCTCGCCGCTTTCCGGCGGGATCATCCCGCCCAGCATAATCCAGTCGGATACGTCGATGCCGCTCGAGAACGGCCACCGCCCGCTGAGCCGGTAGCCTCCCTCGGCGCGCACGACCTTGCCCGGCGGGTAGACCGTCGCCGAACCGATCCGCGCGTCCGGGTTTGGCCTCCATACCGCGTCCTGCGCCCGTTCCGGCCACATGCCGAGCATCCAGTTGTGGGAGACCAGGTTGGCCCACACCCAGGCGGTGGACGGGCAGGCCCGGCCCAACTCCTCGCCGATGTCGATGAACAGGCCGTAGTCGCCTTCCGAGCCGCCGTAACGGAACGGCCGATAGACGCCCCAGAGCCCGGCCTCCTGCAGATCGTCGATGGTGGCGGGATGAACCCGGCGGAGGCTTTCGGTCTCGTCCGCCCGCGCCGCGATCCGGGGAACGAGATTGGCCGCACGGCGAATCAGTTCGTCGCGGCCGGGTACGGTCTCCTGCCCTGTCGCTTCGCTAGTCACCCCCCGTCCCTCGTCTGCCATCGTTCTCCCGTCGGGTTGCGGTCCGGCGGATACTAACCGCTCTTGGGAGCCGGGCAGCGGTCTTGTGCGCTGGCGCTGGCGCGCTGCTCCGGTGTCATCATCTTGCCGACCTCCTCCATGAAACTGCCGGCCTTCGCCTGACCGCCCGCGGCGGCGCATCGGAAGAGTATCCACGCCTCGACAAGGTCCCGGTCGACGCCGCGGCCGTCGGCGTGAAGCACACCGAGGTTGAACTGCGCCGGCGCCAGGCCTGCCGCCGCCGCCTTGCGGTACCACGCCGCCGCTTCCGCCTCGTCGGCGGCGCCCGCAAGACCTTTCTCCAGAATGTAGCCGAGGTTGAACGCGGCCTCCGGGATACCGTTTTCGGCCGCACGCCGGTACCACACGGCAGCCTCGGAAAGATCCGCCTCCACGCCTATGCCCTGGTGCAGAGCGCTCGCGAGCCGGTATTGCGCGAGGGCATGGCCGCCCTCCGCCGCGCGCCGGAACCACTGCAGCGCCTGCGTGCGATCGGCCTCGCGGCCCACTCCTCTCTCGTGCAGCAGGCCGAGGAAAAACTGCGCCTGCACAGAGCCCGCTTCCGCGGCCTTTCCGTACCAGCGCATCGCATCGCCGTAGGTCGAAGGCGCGGCAACCCGTTCTTCGGCCGCCGCGCCGGGAGCGGCCGCCAGCAACATGCCGGCCGCCGCGATCAGCCGGACGCAGACCGGCGAAGCCGGCCGGTAGGCGAAGGTGGACAAGACTGGATCCGTTTCCTGTTGCGCCGGCCGTGAGAGATACGCCGCGTCCCCGCTCACGCAGCGACGTCGACCACCACTCGCCCGCGAGTCTGACCGTTCAATATGCGGTCGGCGAGGCCCGGCAGGGCGTCCAGCGGAACGGTTTGCGAAACCGCGTCGATCCTGTCCATCGGAAGCTCCGCAGCGAGCCGGCGCCACGCCTCCTCGCGACGGCCGCGCGGATACATGACCGAATCGATGCCGAGAAGATTTACGCCGCGAAGGAGGAAGGGAATGACTGTGGTGTTGAGCGCGTTGCCGCCGGCGAGCCCGCAGGACGCCGCAGCCGCACCGTATTTGAGCCCGGTCAGGATCGATGCCAGCGTCGTCCCGCCGACGGCATCGATCGCTCCGGCCCACCGTTCGCTGGTCAGAGGCCGCGCGGGCTCGGCCGCCAGTTCGGCCCGGTCGATCACCGTGGATGCGCCGAGAGCCTCCAGATCGGACGCTGTTTCCATCCGCCCAGTCGATGCGACAACCTCGTAGCCGAGCGCAGCGAGGAGGATGACCGCGACGCTGCCGACCCCGCCGTTGGCGCCGGTGACCAGAACCTCCCCGGCGCCGGGCCGAAGCCCCGCATCCTCGAGCGCCATGACCGCAATCATCGCGGTAAAGCCCGCCGTGCCGAGCGCCATCGCCCTGTAGGCGTCAAGACCGTCGGGGATCTTGACCACCCATTCCGCGGGTACGCGGGCGCGCTCGGCATATCCGCCCCAGCGGACCTCGCCGAGCCGGTAGCCGGTAACGAGAACCTCGTCCCCGACATCGATGCCCGACGCCGACGACGCCGTTACCGTGCCGGCGAGATCGATCCCGGGGATGTGCGGATAGGAGCGGACCAGGCGGCCGATCCCCTTGAGAATCATGCCGTCCTTATAGTTGAGGTCGGAATATCCGACCGCAATCGTGACATCGCCTTCAGGAAGGTCCTCCTCGGCCAGCTCCCGGACAGCGGCCGAGACACCGTTTTCGGCCTCTTCGAGCACCAGACCCCTGAACTGCTCACCCATCTACCGACCCCTGAACGCCGCTCCGGTTCACGGGCGCGAGCAATAGGCGTTTCATGCGAGTCGCGCAAGCCGTTCGCCGCTCCCGATCGCTGCCCGTTGCGCTTGTTTCTCGTTCGAACAGACACCACATCAGCGGCTCTGGGAACGACCGGGAACCGGCGATGGCGCGGTATGTCCGTCTCGAAAACCGGGCGGTGGTGTCCGTCTCGGGCACCGACGCGCACGGGTTCCTCCAGAACCTGGTTACCAACGATGTCGGCAAAGCGGGCGACGGCGCAGCGGTCCATGCAGCCCTGCTGACGCCGCAGGGCAAGTACCTGTTCGACTTCATCGTCTTCGCACGCGGCGCCTCGTTCTGCCTCGATTGCGAGGGCGCGGTGCGGACGGCGCTGGCAAGGCGGCTTGCGATGTACAGGCTTCGCGCCGCTGTCGAGATCGACGCGGCCCTGCCCGATTCCGTCTTTGCCGTTTTCGGCGAGGATGCGGAGGCCGCCGCACGCCGGGTCGGGACTATCGATGTCGTTGCCGATCCGCGCCATCCCGCCCTCGGGATGCGCGTCGTGGCGGCGGAGGAAGACGCGCTGCGCTGCAGCGGGATCGCGGAAGCGCCGGCCGGCGAATACGACGCGCTGCGCATGGCGCTCGGCATACCCGACGGACGGCGCGATCTGGTGCCCGAGAAATCCCTGCTGCTGGAGAACGGCTTCGACGAACTGAACGGGGTCGATTTCGAGAAGGGCTGCTATATCGGCCAGGAAGTCACAGCGCGGATGAAGCACCGCAATCTGGTGCGTAAGCGCCTGGTTCCGGTCCGCATAGACGGCGCCGCGCCGGAAACCGGAACCCCGGTCTACCGCGGCGACAGCGAGGTCGGCGAGATCAGGAGCAGCGCCGGCGGGATCGGCCTCGCCCTTCTGCGGATCGAGGCGATCGAGGGCGGCGCGGCGCTGCGCGCGGCGGATGCAGCGATTTCCCCGGAAAAACCCTGCTGGGCGAATTTCTAGTCGGTGCCCGAGGCCGGCTCGCCGATGGCCGCCTGGGCGGCCGCGAGCCGGGCGATGGGCACCCGATAGGGTGAACAGGATACGTAGTCGAGCCCGATCCGGTGGCAGAACCGCACGGAGTCCGGGTCGCCGCCATGCTCGCCGCAAATGCCGAGCTTGATGCCGGGGCGAACCGCGCGGGCGCGTTCGGTGGCGAGGCTCACCAGCTCGCCGACGCCGTCGATATCGATGCTGACGAAGGGATCGCGGTCCAGCACACCGAGCTGGTCGTAGGCGCGGATGAACCCGGACGAATCGTCGCGCGAAAGTCCGAACACGGTCTGGGTGAGATCGTTGGTGCCGTAGCTGAAGAATTCGGCGGTCTCGGCGATCTCGCCCGCGCGCAGCGCGGCGCGCGGCAGCTCGATCATCGAGCCCGTCATGTAATACAGCCGCACGCCCTCCGACGCTTCGACCTCCCCTGCGATACGGTCGATGAGCGCCTTGAGGATATCGAACTCCGCCCGGGTGGCGATCAGCGGGATCATCACCTCCGGCAGGACCGGCTTTCCGTCGCCCCGCATCACCGCCGCCGCCGCCTCGAAGATCGCGCGCGCCTGCATCTCGTAGATTTCGGGATATGTGATCCCGAGACGGCAGCCGCGGTGTCCCAGCATCGGGTTCACTTCCTCGAGCTCATGGGCGCGCCGCCGCACCGTCTCCGCGCCGACGCCGGCGGCCCGCGCGACCTCGGCGATCTCCTCCTCGCCGTGCGGCAGGAACTCGTGCAGCGGCGGGTCGAGCAGACGGATGGTGACAGGGCGGCCGTCCATGATGCGAAAAAGGGCGGCGAAATCCTCTCTCTGCATCGGCAGGAGCTTGGCCAGGGCCGCCTTGCGGTCCTCGACATCGGCCGCGACGATCATCTGCCGAACTGCGACGATGCGCCCGGCGTCGAAGAACATGTGCTCGGTCCGGCTCAGACCGATTCCCTCCGCGCCAAAATGGATCGCCGTCTCGGCGTCTTCCAGGGTCTCGGCATTGGCCCGGACGCCAACCGTCCGATAGTCGTCGGCCCATTCCATCAGCTTGGCGAAATCGCCCGAAAGCTCGGGCTCCACCGTCGGCACGGAGCCCAGCATCACCTCGCCCGAGCCGCCGTCCATGGTGATCGTCTCCCCGGCCCTGACGGTCACGCCGCCGGCGATCATCGTCTGCGACCGGTAGTCGATGCGGAGTTCGCTGGTCCCCACGACGCACGGCCTGCCCATGCCGCGCGCGACCACCGCGGCATGGCTGGTGGAGCCGCCGCGGCTGGTCAGGATGCCGAGCGCGGCATGCATCCCGTGAATGTCCTCGGGGCTGGTTTCGGTGCGCACGAGGATGATCTTTTCGCCTGCCTTGGAACGCGTTTCGGCCTCGTCGGCGTCGAATGCGACCCGGCCCGACGCGGCTCCGGGGGACGCCGGCATGCCGCGCGCAAACGGTTTGCGCGGCGCCGCCGGATCGAGCGTCGGGTGGAGCAGCTGGTCGATCGACAGCGGATCGACGCGGGAAACGGCCTCCGCCCTCGAGATCAGCCCTTGGTCCACCATCTCGCAGGCCACCCTCAAGGCCGCCCTCGCGGTCCGCTTGGCCGCTCGGGTCTGCAGCATCCACAGGGCGCCGGACTGGATCGTGAATTCGATGTCCTGCATGTCGCGGTAGTGGGCCTCGAGCGTCTCGCGGATCCGGCGCAACTCGCCGAACGCCGCCGGCATCGCCTCTTCCATCGACGCCGCGTCGGACCCGGCGGCCTCGCGCGCGGCGCGGCCGAGATGGCGCGGCGTGCGGATGCCGGCGACCACATCCTCTCCCTGGGCGTTGATCAGGTATTCGCCGTAAAAGACATTCTCGCCGGTCGACGGATCGCGCGTGAAAGCCACACCGGTCGCACAGTCCTCGCCCATGTTGCCGAACACCATCGCCTGGACGTTGACCGCCGTCCCCCAGTGCGCGGGAATGTCGTGCAGCTTGCGATAGGTTGCTGCGCGCCGGTTGCTCCAACTGGCGAACACCGCGCCGATAGCGCCCCAGAGCTGTTCCTTTTCGTCCTGGGGAAACGGCCGGCCGAGCCGCTCCGCGACCAGCGTCTTATACTGCGCGACCACGCTCTCCCAGCCTTCGGCGGCGATCTCGGTATCGAGGATGGCGCCGCAGCCGAGCTTGTGGTTCTCCAGCAGGTCCTCGAAATAGTGGTGGTCGATGCCGAGCACCACCGAGCCGTACATCTGAATGAAACGGCGATAGCTGTCATAGGCGAAGCGCCGGTCGGAAGAGCGTTCGGCGAGGCCCTCGACGGTGCGGTCGTTGAGGCCGAGATTGAGCACTGTGTCCATCATCCCCGGCATCGATGCGGGTGCGCCCGAGCGAACGGAGACCAGCAGCGGGTTCGACGCATCGCCGAAGCCCGCGCCCACCCGCTCCTCGACCTCGGCGAGCGCGCGGTCGACCTCTTCCGCCAGCCCGTCGGGATAGGCGCGGTCCGATGCGTAGTACGCGTTGCACACCGCGGTGGTGATCGTGAAACCGGGCGGAACCGGCAGACCCAGGCTGCTCATCTCGGCAAGGTTGGCCCCCTTGCCGCCCAGCAACTCGCGCATCTCCGCGCTGCCGTCGGCGGTTCCCGCCCCGAATCTGTAGACGAGTCTTTCTGTCACCGGCCGCTCCGCCGTGATTTTCCGTTATATGGCCTATCCCTCGATCCGGGAAAAGTCCGCGAGGCCGCCCATCGTTTCGCGAATCCGCGACAGGAGGCGCAGCCGGTTGGCGCGGAGGGCGGCGTCGTCCGCATTGACCTTCACCCGGTCGAAGAAGGCGTCCACCGGCGCGCGCAACCCGGCGAGCGCGGCCATCGCCCCGTCGAACGCCTCGGCTTCGAGCAATTGTACGGATCGAGCGCCGACCGCGCCGAGGCTGTCGCTGAGCGCCCGCTCCTCCGGCTCCTCGAGGATCGAAGGCTCGACCGGGCCGTCATGGGCTGCCCCGTCCTTTCTTTCCTCGATGGCGACGATATTGGCCGCCCGCCTGTAGGCGGTCAGCAGGTTGGCCCCGTCTTCCGCGGCGAGAAAGAGACGCAGCGCCTCGACCCGGGCGCACAGGCGGACCAGATCGTCCTCGCCGCCGAGGGCGAAGACGGCGGATATCAGGTCGTGGCGCACCCCGTCGGTGCGGAGATGCACCTTCAGCCGGTCGGCGAAAAAGGCGAGAAGGTCGCGCTCCAGCGACCCGGGTCCGCCTCCGTCTTCCAGCGCGTTCCCGAAGCCGGGCACGGTTTCGTCGTAGCCTCGGCAGGCGCTGCGGAAGGCTTCGAGAAGCGGCAGTCGGATGCCGTTCTCCAGCACCAGCCGGATAACGCCGAGCGCCGCCCGCCTCAGCGCATACGGATCGCCGGACCCGGTGGGCCGCTCGCCGACGGCGAAAAACCCGACCAGCGTGTCGATCTTGTCGGCGAGCGCAACGGCGATGCTGGCCGGCGCCGACGGGCACGCCCCGGACGGTCCGACCGGCAGGTAGTGCTCGGCGACGGCCCGGGCGACTCCCTCGGCCTCTCCGTCGTGGCGGGCGTAATGGCCGCCCATAACCCCCTGGAGTTCCGGAAACTCCAACACCATCTCGGTCGTGAGATCGGCCTTGGCGAGACGGCCTGCGCGCGCCGCCTCCCCTGCATCGGCGCCGGGAACGAAGGCAGCGATCCTGCCCGCCAGGGCTTCGAGACGCTCCGCCTTGCGGGCGAGGCTGCCGAGCCTGGCATGGAAGACCACCGGCGCGAGCGCTCCGATCCGCTCCGACAACGGTTTCTCGCGGTCCTGGTCCCAGAAAAACCGCGCATCCGACAGGCGGGCCCGCAACACCCGCTCGTTGCCGGCGACGATCTCCCCGCCGCCGTCGTCCGCCGCCAGGTTGGCGACGACGATGAACCGCGGCGCCAGGCTGCCGTCGGGATCGAGCAGCGAAAAATACTTCTGATGGCTGCGCGTAGACGTAATCAGGACCTCGTCGGGAACGGTCATGAAATCCCGGTCGATCCGGCCGATCAGCGGCACCGGCCATTCGACCAGACCGACCACCTCATCCAGCAGGCCGGGATCGTCCCTGACCGCGAGCCCCTCGGCGGCGGCGAGCGCCGCCGCACCGTCGGCGACGATCCGGCGCCGCTCCGCCGGGTCGAGGATCACCCGCGCGGCGCGCAGCTTGCCGCGGTAATCGGCGAAGGAAGAGACCGGAAACGGGTCGGGCGCATGGAATCGGTGCCCGGACGTCACGGCGCCGGAAGCGATGCCGTCGGGCAGCGCAAGGGCGACCGGCTCGCCGTCGAAGACGCAGAGCACGCGTTCGAGGGTCCGCACCCAGCGGGTCTCCCCCGCCCCCCAGCGCATCGATTTGGGCCAGGAAACGGCGGCGATCAGGCCGGTCACCAGTCCGGGCAGCAAGGCGGAAACGTCTGCCCCCTCGTGCTCGAGCGTGGCAAACCAGTACTCGTCCTTGCCGCTGCGGCGCCGCTCGCACTGTTCGAGCGTAACGCCGTTGGCCCGCAGGAAACCCGCGAGAGCCTTTTCCGGCGCGCTGGTCCGGGGGCCGCGTTTCTCCTCCCGGCGGTCGGGCTGCCTTCGCGGGAGGCCGTCCACGGCGAGGGCGAGGCGGCGCGGCGTTGCGTAGCTCTCTGCGCCGTCGAACGCGAGGTCCGCCGCCTTCAGCGCGTCGACCGCGAGGCGGCGCAGGTCGGCCGCCGCCCGGGTCTGCATGCGGGCAGGGATTTCCTCGGAAAACAGTTCGAGAAGGAGTTCGGGCACGGTCAGGCGCTTTCGCCGCCGGCGTCGAGCCAGGCCTCGCAACACCCCTTGGCGAGCGCGCGGACGCGGCCGATATAGGCGGCCCGTTCGGTGACGCTGATCGCACCGCGCGCATCGAGCAGGTTGAAGAAGTGGCTCGCCTTGATGCACTGGTCGTAGGCGGGAAGCGCCAGCGAGCGTTGCAGCAATGCCTTGCATTCTGCTTCTGCGAAGTCGAACTGGGCCGTCAGCCGCCCGGTATCGGCATGTTCGAAGTTGTAGGCGCTGAACTCGCGCTCGGCGCGGCGGAACACGTCGCCGTAACGCATTCCGGTCCCGTTGAAGTCCAGATCGTAGACGTTTTCCACGCCCTGGATGTACATCGCCAGCCGTTCGAGCCCGTAGGTGAGTTCGACGGAGACGGGATTGCATTCGATCCCGCCGACCTGCTGGAAATAGGTGAACTGGGTAACCTCCATCCCGTCGCACCAGACTTCCCAGCCGAGCCCCGCGGCGCCGAGGGTCGGGCTTTCCCAGTCGTCTTCGACGAAGCGGATGTCGTGCCGGGCCGCATCGATCCCGACCTCGCGCAGGCTGTCGAGATAGAGCGTCTGACTCCCCGCCGGCGACGGCTTGAGAATCACCTGGTACTGGTAATAGTGCTGCAGCCGGTTGGGATTCTCGCCGTAGCGCCCGTCGGTCGGCCGCCGCGACGGCTGGACATAGGCAGCCCGCCAGGGATCCGGGCCGAGGGCGCGCAGGGTGGTCGCCGGATGAAACGTCCCGGCGCCCACCTCCATGTCATAGGGCTGGAGGATGGCGCAGCCCTGGGCCGCCCAGAAGGCGTGAAGTCTCAGGATGAGGTCCTGGAAAGACACGGGGGGTTCTCTGACACGGTTCTGCAGGGCGGCCGCGGGGCGCGCAACCTAGCCGTGCGCCCGGAGGAGGGTCAAGCGACGGCCGGCGCGGTTCCCCGGCCGGCTTCCAGACTTGGCGCAGGCCGGCGCGGACGGCGCCTCACGCCGGTCCGGTTTTCTCCGCCGCTTCTTCGCGCAGCAGCTCCTCGACCCAGCGATGGGCCTGGGTGACGCCCTTGTCGATCCCCCACCGGATCGGCCGCGCCGACGCCGGAGCCCGGTCGATCATCGCCTGCTGCGGTTCGATCACCGCCACGTCCTCGTCGAAAGTGTCCATTTTGGCCTGGTAGGACCAGTCGGTGAGGGCGTCGTCGTCGAGGTCGACGTCGCGCAACAGGGTCCAGAAATAATGGGTCGTCCGCTCGGTTTCCGGGGTGAGCGCGTTCAACAACCTCATCCCGACCGCCCGGTTGCCGCCCGGCGCCGCACCTGTCACGCGAAGCTTGATGACGATGTTGCCGGGCGGGGTGTAGACGATCTCCTGCCGGTGATCGACGTTGCCGGTAAACCCGCCGATGCGGGAGAAGAACGGCGACGGTGCGATGTCCCGCATGTCGCGGATCACACGCAGTTCTTCGCCGTCGAACTCGGTTTCGACGGGAAAGCGAATCACCCCGTCGGTCGCCAGCGTGCGCTGGTGGATGTAATGGGCGTGGCTGAGGTCCAGCAGGTTGTCGCGCAGCAGGCCGTAATGGGCCTTGACGTGGATCATCTCGCCCTTGCCGGCCCAGCCCGGGTCGCCCTTCCAGTGGAAATCTGGGAGCAGAGACGGATCGGCGCGTTCCGGGTCGCCGGTCCACACGAAGACCCAGCCCCAGCGCTCGGTCACCGGATAGGCCCGCGTGCCCGCCCCGGCCGGAATCCTGTCCTCGCCGGGCACCGCAGCGCAGCGCCCGTCGGCATCGAAACGCAGCCCGTGATAGCCGCACTGGATCTCGTCGCCGATCACCCGGCCGAGCGACAGCGGCGCGTCGCGGTGCGGGCAGCGGTCGGCGAGCGCCGCCGGCCGGCCGTCGCGCCGGCGCCAGAACACGATCGGCTCGCCGCAGATCCAGCGCTGCAGCGGCCGGCCGCCGATCTCGTCCGCCCACGCGCAGACATACCAGGCGTTGCGCAGCAGCCGTCCGTTGTCCCCGTACATGTCCCCCTCCTACAGGTGAACGCTGCCGCCGTCGACCGCGATCGACTGGCCGGTCAGGTAGCCGCTCGCCGGCGACGCCAGGAACAGCATCATGCCGACAAGGTTCGCCGGTTCGCCGAGGAATTTGACGCACTGGATATCGAGAATCTTCTGGCGGACGACGTCGGTCCGGCCCGGATTGTCCACCTCGGTCTCGATCAGCCCCGGAAGAATGGCGTTCACCGTGATGCCGTCGGAGCCGAGTTCGCGGGCCATCGCCCGGGTCATGCCGATGACCGCCGCCTTGGACGTGACGTAGTGCATGAAGTAGGGCAGGCCGAGCGGCACGGTGGAGGACGAGATGTTGACGATCCGGCCCCACCTGGCGGCGCGCATCGCCGGCAGGACGGCGCGCGCGCACAGCATCGAGCCGGTGACGTTGACCCGCATCACCGCGTCCCATTCGTCGAGCGCGATGTCCTCGAAGCCGCACCGTCCGAGCGGGGTGAACAGGGCGGCGTTGTTGATCAGGACGTCGATGCGCCCAAACGCGGCGAGCGCCCTCTCCGCCATCGCCCGCGTCGAGTCCGGGTCGCCGACATCGCAGCGCACGGAGCATGAGCATCCGCCGTCGGCCGCGATCTCGTCAGCGACCGCAGCGGCGTTGTTTCCGTCGAGATCGGCAACCGTTACCGAGGCCCCGGCGCGGGCGAACTCGAGCGCGTAGGTCCGCCCGATCCCCTGCCCCGCCCCGGTGACGATCACCGCCCGTCCGCGCACATCGGTTGCGAAGGCGCTGCCCCCCGCCGCTGGTTCCGCCTGTTCGTTCACACCGGCCTCCCGTTCAGAATCGCGGCGCCATGATAAGACAAGCCGGACCGGACGGCGACCGCCGCCCCGAGACGGCGCCGCCGCTTGCCGTTTCTTGACATTCCGCTTGAAGGACGGGCGCTAACCTCAAACAAATGTTTCACGTGAAACATTTGGCAGTATTGCTGCCATAATTTTCGCACCGTTTTCGGTCCCACCGGGACGAAATCGCCGCGCCGCCGTGCATCGGGGCGCCGTTTTGCCGCGCCCGCCCGTCCGACTAACATGCGCCCGGCGGATATCCGAAAACCCGCCGCCGGGAGACTGGGCACATGCGCATATTGCAGACGGGCGTCACTCATTTCGATAAGGATCGGGCGACTCCCGGTTTCACGCTGTTTTCGCCGCTCTTCGGCCGCAGCACCTATCTCATCGACATGCAGGGACAGGTGGTCCACCAGTGGGACCTGCCCGACAAGATCGGCGGATACGGTCGGCTGTTGCCCAACGGCAACCTGTTCGTCACGGTCAACACCCCGATCGGGCCGCGCTTCATCGGCGGGGCCCAGGGCGGCCGACTGCTCGAACTCGACTGGGACGGCAGGGTGATCAACGAGCACGTCGACGACTTCCAGCACCACGACGGCTGGCGGCTCTCCAACGGACATACGGTCTACACGGCTTGGGAGGACATGCCGGAAGAGCATGCCGACCGGGTGCGCGGCGGGACACCCGGGACGCGCGATCCGGAGGGCATGTATTCCGACGTCGTGCGCGAGGTGGACGCGGACGGAAACCTCGTCTTCGAGTGGCACGCCTACGACATGGAGATCGAGAAGTACGAGATCAACGCGATGAGCCCGCACCGCGTCTGGGCGTGGTGCAACACCACCTTCCCGCTCGACAACGGGGACATCCTCATCAGCCTTCGCCATATCGACACCTGCGCCATCATCGACCGCCGGACCGGCAAGTTCCGCTGGGAGAGAACCGACCCTTCCTGGGGCGGCCAGCACGATCCGCAGATGCTCGCCAACGGCAACATGCTCCTGTTCGCAAACGGCTGCGCCACCGGCGCCGCTCATCCCTTTTCCCGGGTGATCGAGTTCGATCCGGAGACCGGCGAGGAGGCGTGGGTCTACCGGGATATGCCGGGGCGCAACTTCTATTCCCACCACATCAGCGGCCAGCAGCGGCTGCCGTCCGGCAACACCCTGATCTGCGAGGGGCTGTGGGGGCGGCTGTTCGAGATCACGCGCGAGGGCGATCTGGTGTGGGAATACATCTGCCCGTACGAGCACCAGGCGCACTTCGGCGACACCGTGAACTGGATCTTCCGCGCCCTCCGCTACGCCGAGGATTCGCCAGAGATCGGCGGCCGCCTGAAGCTCTGACAACGCGGCTTTTGCGCCGGCGCAGGAACCGCCGGCGGCCGGCTCCGCGCTGGCCGGGCCGGCCGGGCCGCGCTACCCTTCCCGACCGACGAACGGTAGACGAGGCACCCCATGACCGACACCCAGCAGTTCTCCGTGGTCTTTCCGGAGGACGGTGCGTTCGAGGATGCAGGGCTCCGTGCGCAGTTCGAGTACCGCGACCTCGGCATCGGCGCGGCTACGGACGGCCGCTATCACGCCCATATCATTCGGGCGAAATCCGCCGACGGACCGAAGATCGGCCTCCACCGCCACGGCGAGATCGATTTTCAACTGGTCTACATTCTCAAGGGCTGGATGCGGTTCTGGTACGAAGGCCGCGGCGAGACCCTGGCGGCCGCCGGCACCTGCATCCTGCAGCCGCCCGGCATCCGCCACGACGTGCTCGAATGGTCGGAGGATCTCGAACTGCTGGAGGTCACCTCGCCGCGCGATTTCACCACCGAGGCGCTCGAAGAGGCCGCTGAATAGGGTCAGGCGGTCTCGCGGACGCTCTCCCGCTCCGCCACCTCCGCGTACCAGCGTGCGAGGCAGCGGCAGTGGCCGGGTACGCCCATGTCCACGAATTTGCTCATATCGATGGTGCAGTAGGCGGTGATATCGGCGACGGTAAAGCGTTCGCCGGCCAGGTAGCGCGCCTCGCCGAGCCGCGCGTTGAGCTTGTCGAAATAGAGTTCGGCTCGGCGCTTGCCGCGCTCCACCAGCGCGGGGATCTGGACGACCTCCTCGGCAATGCCGGGCAGGGCCCGCCCGGTGAAGGCGCGCTTGGCGTTGCGGAAGGCCTCGGCGACGGCGAGCAGGCCCTCCTGCTCCGACATCCGTTCCCACATCTCGACCAGAGCCGTCTCCCGCGGGTCGGCGCCCATCAGCGGCGGGTCCGGATGCTGCGCCTCGAAATAGCGGCAGATCGCCATCGCTTCCGAAATCAGCGTTCCGTCGTCGAGTTCCAGCACGGGAACCCGCCGGTGCGGCGCCTTCTCGAGAAACGCCGGATCGAGATACGGCTTGCCCGGCACGCCGGCGTCCTCCATCGGCACCTCGATGCCCTTCTCGATCAGGTACATGCATACGCGGCGCGGGTTGGGTGCGATTTTCCAGATGTAGAGTTTCATGGCCTCCTGTTCCCGTCGGCTTGCTATCCGAGTTCCGGCCCGGCAAGGGCGAATATCGCGCGGCGGTCGTCGAACGGTTCCCGCCGGCCGCGCAGCATGCGGATATAGGGGCGTTGAAAGGCGAAGCCGGACGCTTCGAGCCACGCGATCTGCCGCCGATGGCAATCCGGGCAGTCGATGACCGCCGGGCCGACGAGGCCGGCGAGCGCGCGCGCGGCAAGCGCGATGGCGGTGTCGGGGTCGTGAGCCAGGAGGGGGCCGATCTGGGTCGCCTGCCGCCCGTCTCGGGCGAGAACGTAACCGGCCGGCGCGCCGCCCTTCATGGCGACAAAGGCGCGTCCGGCCTGCCGCTCCCGGAGCGAGGCGAGAAGTGCGCTCCGATCGCCGCCGAAGACGCGGGAATCGTAAGCCGCGATCGCCGCCATATCGTCCGCCCCCGCCGGGCGGATTGCGGTTGCCGTCCGGGGCGCATCCGCCGGCGTCGCCGACGACGCCCAGTAGCGCCCGATCCCGTAGACATCCTCGAACCCGAGATGCCGGTAGACCTCGCGCCCGGCGGGCGTCGCATCGAGCCCGGCGAGGACGCCGTTCTCCTCGAGCGCCGCGAGCACCCGGTTCATCAGGTCAGTGGCGATACCGCGGCGGCGCCAGTCGGGGCTGACCAGGACCATGCACACCCAGGCGAAGGCGCCGTAGCCGAGCGCCATCGCCGAACCGACAAGCTTGCCGTCCGGCGCGGTCCTGCCGCAGCCAAAGCCGTTCGACAGCATGTAGGTCCAGTCGGCCCGGTTCTGGTTCCAGCCGATCTCCGCCGACAGCGCCGCGCCGCGCACGGCATCGCCCGCGTGAAGAGGATCGAGGCGCAGCCCCTCAAAAGGATCCGTCGCGGCTGTCATATGCTGTCGGCTTGTCCAGGCTCTCCATGCCGCGCGCGACCCAGTCGGCAACCCAGTCGATCATCCGGCCGAGCGGCACCCGCGGATATCCGAACAGGGCGTGGCAGGCCGAGGTGTCGACCAGCCAGCCCCGGTCGGCTTCCGCGCCGACGATGTCCGGTTCCTTCCCCATCCGTTCGCCGAACGCATGGGCGAGCGCGCGAATGCTGACGGTTTCCGGCCCGCTGACGTTGAGGGGCGTCGTCGGCGTCGTGCAATGCCGCAGGCAGCGGAGCGCGGCCGCGTTGGCGTCGCCCTGCCAGATCACGTTGACATGGCCCGCGGTCACATCGACCGCGGCGCTGTCGCGCACCTTGCGGGCAACATCCCAGAGGACGCCGTAACGCATGTCGATCGCATAATTCAAGCGTATCAGACGGCCGGCAGTACCGTGCCTCGCGGAGAAATATTGGAAACTCCGCTCCCGGGCGACGCAGGACTGCGCGTATTCGCCCATCGCACCCGGCGGCGTGGCCTCGGTCGCTCCGCCGCGGCGGATATCGACCCACGGATAGACGTTTCCGGTGGAGAACGCGACGATCCGAGACTCCCGGAAGGTTTCCGCCACGGCGGCGGGAAGATGGGCGTTCACCGCCCAGGTCAGCGGCAGGTTTCCGCTGGCGCCGAACTTGCGCCCCGCCATGAAGACGACATTGCGGACACGCGGCAGCGACTGGACAGCGCCGAGCTCGAGGAGATCGCAGCGCAGCGTCTCGACGCCCTGCTCCGCGAGTCCGGCCTCGAGCCCCGGTTCCGAGAACCGGGCGACGCCGAGGACGCGTTTTTCGGGCGCCGCCCGTCTGGCGAGCCGCGCGAGCGTGGGCCCCATCTTGCCGCCGACGCCGAGGATCAGGATATCGCCGTCCACCGCCGCGAGATCCTCGACGAGGGCGGGAAAGGGCCGGGTCATGAACTCCTCGAGCGTCTCGACATCGGCGAAACGCTCGGGCAGAGGATCGACGGACTCCGGCATCGCCCGATCTCAGAAATCGAACAGGGCGGCCGGGTTCCCGACCAGCATCCGGCGCCGCGTTTCCGCGTCGGGAACCATGACCGGCACCAGGTCGACCAGATCGCCGTCGTCGCACATCTCGCCCGGCGCCCAGCGCTGCGTGTGCGGCCAGTCGGTCCCCCAGATCAGCCGCTCCGGCGCGGCGGCGACGGCGGCATGGACGAACGGAATCACGTCCCGGTAAGGGCGGCCTGTCCGCGTCAGCCGGTCGGGGCAGCATATCTTGGCCCAGACATGGGGTTCCCGGATCAGGTCGAGATAGACCCGGAAATCCGGCTGATCGAGGCCTCCGGACACATCGATCCGGCCGAGATGGTCGATGACGACCGGGATCGGGATACCGCGGATCCATTCGGCTGCAGCGGCGAGCTGGTCCGGCCGGGCATGGAGCGTAACCGACCAGCCGAGGGGCGCCGTCGCCGCGATCACCCGGTCGAACATCGGAAGGTCCATGCCGCCGCCGGCGCCGGCGAACAGGGTGAGCCGGACGCCGCGGGCGCCCCAGTCGTGGAACGCCCTGTAGTCGTCGGCCGAAAACCGGTCGTCCGCCTTGATCACCGCCCGGAACCGCCCGTCGGACCTGGCGACCGCATCGAGCGTCACGCGGTTGTCGAACCCGTGGCCCATGGGCTGCGTCACCACGCCGCGCTCGATGCCGAGGACAGCGGCGAGGTTGATGTAGTGCTCGAAAGGCGCGGTCGCCGGCACATAGGCCTTGCTATCGGCAAAGGGAAACCGGTCCGGCGGACCGAAGACGTGGAAATGGCAGTCGCAGGCCCCCGGGGGCAATTTGAAGTCCGGTGCGCGGGGGTTGGGAACCGGCGGATAGGAAATCGGAAGCGTCTCGGTCATCTGCGGTCGCGCCCGGCTCGCTGCGCCGGCAGCCTAGTCGGCCCCGCAGGTCTTGTCCATTTCCCGCCCGGACAACGGGTGCGCGTGCACGACGACAGCCTTCGGCCGCGGCAACCTGGACACACAGCCGGGCAAAGGACGAACGGGCTACAACTCCGGTACCGGGCGGGCGGGTGCGACCTCCACCGCGTCGCCCGGCGACGCGCCAACGATGGCAAGGCTGGAGGCGCCGGCAAGAAGCGCTGCCCCCGCGCCGGCGACCCGCGCCCACGCCCTGAGAGGGGCCGCGCGCCCGGTCGATATCTCGACCAGCGCGCCGTCGGCGATCCCCGCCGCATCGGCGACCCCGGCGGGGACGATGACCTGCCGCCTGGTTCCGTCGAACAGTTCCTCGTTCGCCGCCTCGAGCGGTACCGGACGGCGCGCGGTGCGCAGCGATTTGCGCTTTTCCGCCGTCGCCTCGACGTTCACCGCGAGGTCCGAATCCAGCACCAGGCCGTAACGCCGTTCCGCCTGGCGGGCGGTCAGGTAATCCTCGACGACGTCGGCGCGCACACGGTCGGGGTCCCGCGTCAGCGGGTCGCCGTAGCCGCCCCCGCCGGCGGTCTCCTCGCGCACGATATCGCCGGTTCTCAGCCGGAAACCCGACACCTTGCCGGGCTGGGTCGACGGCTCCACGGTCTCGCCGTCCCGCAAGACGACAAACCGGTTCGACGCCCCCGACCGGCCGCCCTCCACGCCGTAGGGCGGAATGACATTCTTCTCCGACAGCACCGACAGCATCGCACCGTCGCCGAGAATGCGGATGTCGCGGCGCAACCCGAACCCGCCGCGAAAGGCGCCGTCCCCGCAGCATCCCTGGCGCAGTTCGCAGCGTTCCACGCGGAGCGGGAACGCCCCCTCGACGGTCTCGACCGACTGGATCGAGTTGAAATCGCCCTCGTTGTAGCTGCGGCAGGCGTTATTGCCGTCCACCCCGGCCGATGCACCGGTCCCCCCCGCCGGCCATTCGTAATGGATGTAGGAGCCTCCGTCCGCAGGGCCGGCGATGTGGATGTGGTTGGCCCCCCCCTTGAGATCGCCGACGCTCATTTCCGGTACGACCTGGCTCATCGCCGAGGCGACGACCGCGTCGATCAGGAACTTGACTTCCGCCATGCCGCCGCAGGGCGCCGTCTCGCGCGCGTTGATGATGCTGCGTTCGGGCGCGATCACGGTGATGGGGTTGAACGAACCGTGATTGATGGGCGTCTCGGGATCGAGAAAGGTCTTGACCACAGTGCCCACCCCGTTGAGCGCCATCGCCGGCCCGCAGTTGGTCGGCCCGTTGGTCTGCGCCGAGGTGCCGGTGAAATCGGCGGTGATCCGGTCGCCCTCGATCGTGAGCTTGAGGCGAACGACCAGCGGTTCCGGGTTGGTCCCGTCGCTCTCGACATAGCCCTCGGCAAAATATGCACCGTCCGGACACTCGGCGATGCGGGCGCGCAACAGGCCTTCCGACCGCTGCATCAACTCCTCGATCCCGGCGAGCAGGCCCTTGCCGCCGAAACGCCCGAACAGGCGGCCGATATGCTCTGCCGCCTTGCGCCCGGTCCCCAGCATCGCGTTGAAATCGCCGAGGCGCTCGTTGCGGCCCCGCATGTTGTTGAACAGGAGTTCGAGGAACGGTTCGTTCATCGCGCCCCTGGAACAGATCCGCGTCGGGGCGATGCGCATGCCTTCCTGATAGATCTCGTTCACGCGGCCGGACAAGCTGCCGGGCGTCATCCCTCCGACATCGTTCCAGTGGCAGCGTATGGCGGCAAACATCGCGAGTTCGCCCTCGAAGAACACCGGGTGCAGGAGCAGGACATCGTTGAGGTGCGTACCGCCGGTATAGGGATCGTTGTGCAGGAACAGGTCGCCGTCGTGGATGTCGCCGGCGAACGTCTCCACTACCTGGCGCGTCGAGTAGGGGACGGCGAAAATATGGAGCGGGTGGTCGGCAAGCCCCTGGGCGATCTGCCGTCCGTCCGCCGACATCAGCGCGCAGGAAAAGTCGTGCCCCTCGTAGATGATGGGCGCGTAGGACGAATGGATGATGTTCGCGCGCATCTCGTTGACGACGGCGATCAGCGATTCGCGAATCAGTTCGAGGCGGACAAAAGGGTTCATCGGCATGTCTTCTCCGGCAGGCGGCGGGACCCTACCACCGGGCTCGCATGACACCAAACCCGACCAGATCGGCGGGAAATGCCCCGGTCTTGGCTTGACCGTGGCGCTTGACTACCTTCCGCGCGGAACAGGACGGGGACCATGACCGGGCCTTCGGCGCACATCGACAATTTCATCAACGAGAACCTGCCGCCGCGCACGCTGTGGCCGGAGATGGATTATTCGGTCCTGCCCGAACTGGCCGCCTATCCGCCGCGAATGAACGCGGCAGAGACGCTTCTCGATAGGCAGGCCGGCGCCGGTTGCGCCGACCGGCCGATGTTCATTTTCGGCGACACCGTATGGACTTACGGCGGCGTTCTCGCTCAGGCCAACCGCATCGCCAACCTGCTTATCGAGGATTTCGGCCTGGTCCCGGGCAATCGCGTGCTGCTGCGGTCGGGCAACCATCCGATGCTGGCGGCCGCCTGGTATGCGGTGCTCAAGGCCGGCGCAGTCGCCGTCACGACGATGCCGACGCTGCGCCCGCGGGAGATCGAGTACATCGCGAACAAGGCGCGGGTGCAGTACGTGGTTTCCCACCGCGCCCTCGCCGCCGACGTGGAAGCGGCCGCGCCGGCCTGCGCCGACCTGCGGCAGGTTCTCCTTTTCGGCGGCGGCGGCGCCGACGGGCTCGAAGCCCGGGCGGCGGCCAAGTCCGACGATTTCGCCAATGTCGATACCGCCGCAGAGGATGCCGCCATCATCGGCTTCACTTCCGGCTCGACCGGGACGCCGAAGGGCACCATCCATTTTCACCGCGATCTGCTCGCCGCCGCAGACTGCTTTGCCGGCCGCGTGGTCGGGATCCGGCCGGACGATATCGTTTGCGGCAGCCCGCAGATCGCCTTTCTCTACGGGCTCTGCGCCTTCCTGGTCGATGCACCGCGTTTCGGCGCGGCCTCGGTGCTGCTGGAGCGCGCGACGCCCGAACTGCTCCTCGAGACGATCGAGAAAACCCGCGCCACGGTGTGCTTTTCGACCCCCTCGGGCTACAAGCTGATGCTCGACCGGGCGGGGGACTACGACCTTTCGAGCCTCCGCGTCTGCGTCGGCGGCGGCGAGCCGCTCGCACCGGCCGTCTTCAACCGCTGGAAGGAGATCACCGGGATCGAGATGATCAACGGTCTCGGCATCTCGGAACTCCTGCACATCTTCATTTCCGCCGCCGGCAGCAGCATCCGGCCGGGCGCCGTCGGCACCCAGATCCCGGGGTTCCGGGTCCGGGTGGTGAACGATGCTTTCGAGGACACGCGGCCCGGCGAAATCGGCCAGATGATCGTCAAGGGCCCCAACGGCTGCCGTTATCTCGGCGACGAGCAGCGCCAGGCCGCCTATGTCCGGGACGGCTGGAACCTGTCGGGCGATCTCTGCAAGGTCGATGAGGACGGATACATCACCTTCGAAGCGCGCACGGATGACATGATCCTGACCGGCGGATACAATGTGTCGGGCCTCGAGGTCGAAGCGGTGCTGCTGGAGCATCCGAAGGTGCGGGAATGCGCCGTTGTCGGCTCGCCCGATCCCGACCGCGGTGCGATCGTCAAGGCTTTCGTGGCGTTGGCCGACGGCGCCGAGGGCGGCGGCGCGGTTGCCGCCGAGTTGCAGGATTTCGTGAAATCGCAGATCGCCGCCTTCAAGTATCCGCGCGCGATCGAGTTCGTGGATGCCCTGCCGCTCACCGCGACAGGCAAGATTCAGCGGGGAGCGCTGCGCGCTCTCGAACGGGAGCGTGCGGCCGCCGCGGGGACCGTATGACACGCTGGAGACCGGAATGACCGAAATCATCGATTTTCTCATGACCCGACGGTCGATCACCGCCCGCAATCTGGGCGATCCCGGGCCGACCGACGAGGAGCTCGACAAGATCCTGAGAACCGGTATGCGGGTGCCGGACCACGGCAAGCTCGGCCCCTGGCGTTTCATCGTCATCAAGGGCGAGGCGCGCGCCGCATTCGGCGAGGTTCTGGCGGACGCGTTCACGAAGGATAACCCCGACGCGTTCGACGAGCTGGTCGAGGTCGAGCGCGAACGGTTCCAGCGCGCACCGGTCGTCGTCGCCGTCACCTCGCACATCACGCCCGCGCACAAGATCCCCGAGTGGGAGCAGACGCTTTCCAGCGGGGCGTGCTGCATGAACATGCTGAACGCCGCGCACGCCATCGGGTATTCGGCGCAGTGGCTTACCGAATGGCCGGCCTACAACGACGACGTCGCCGCCGCCCTCGGTTGCGGCGAGAACGAGCGGATCGCGGGGTTCGTCTATATCGGCACCGCCCAGGCGCCGCCGACCGAACGCACCCGCGCCGAATACGGCACGGTGGTCCGGGAGTGGACGCCGGCAAGCGCATCGTGACCGCGACCGTAACGCTCCGCCCTGTCGGCACCGTCCGCGGCGGGCGCAAGGAGCCGTTCAACGACGACTGGGACAGCGTCACCGCCGTCATCGAACTCGACACCGACTGGCTGGGCGCCGATGCGATCCGCGGGCTCGACAGCTTCTCGCATGCCGTCGTCCTGTTCCAGTTCCATATCACCGATCCGGCGACCGTCGTCACCGGCGCGCGCCACCCGCGCAACAACCCCGACCTGCCGCTGACCGGCATTTTCGCCCAGCGCGGGCATTACCGCCCCAATCTCATCGGCTCCACCGTCTGCCGCGTGCTCGGCGTCGAGGGCACGCATGTTCACGTTCAGGGCCTCGATGCAATCGACGGCACGCCGGTCATCGACATCAAGCCGTACATGTCCGCATTCGCCCCGCGCGGCGAGGTCTTCGAGCCGGAATGGGTCGGGGAAATCATGAGTCAATACTGGAAGAAAGCGGAATATTAATTTGATATACAATGATTATGAATCCGATGCGAAAAGAGTTTATGAGTGTCTGGTCGGCGGCGGGATCGGGATCATCCCCACCGATGTCGGCTATGTGATCCTCGGCATTACGGGCCGGGCGATCCGGGAAATCTTCAAGGTCAAGCGGCGCAAGCCCGAGAAGCTCAACGCCATGTGCGGCTGCCTCGAGATGCACCGCGACCTGCACATCCTCGACAGCGACCGCCGCGCCGTTGTCTCGGCGATCGTGGAGGATGCCAACCTGCCGATGGGAACGGTTGCGCCGGCCCGGCTCGATCATCCGGCGCTGTCATCGCTCGACAGGGACGTGCTCGACCAGACGACCGACGAGGGCACGATCGCGATGCTGCTCAACGCGGGCCCGCTGCTCGACACGCTGGCGCGGATTGCGTTCGCCGACAACCGGCTGGTCATCGGCTCTTCCGCCAACATTTCGCTGCAGGGCGTGAAATTCCGCGCCGAGGACATCGAGCCCGAGATTCGCGCCGCCGCCGATATCGTCATCGATTACGGTCTCGCCCGCTGGAACCGCTACGGCAGGTCCTCAACGATGATCGACGCCGGCCGGTTGAGGGTGGTCCGCTACGGCTCGTGCTTCGACCTGATCGACGACCTCCTGAAGCGCCGTTTCGGCATCGTCCTGCCGCCCGACCCGGCCGTCTGACGCACCTCTTCCGTTCGTCGAACCGGACCGCGTGGGCTACAGTACGGCCTCCACTTCAATTGCCAGGGAGGGCGTCGATGGAACGGGAACACATCAACCCCGAGGGGATCTACAAGCACCCCGCGTTTACCCGCGTGGTCACCGTGAAGGGGCCGACCAAGCTGGTTTTCGTCGCCGGCCAGACCCCGTCCGACGAGAATTACCGGTGCGTCGCACCGGGCGACTATCTCGCGCAGTACATTGCCGTGATGGAGAATCTCGAGGTCCAGCTCGAGGCCGCGGGGGCGACGTGGGACGACGTCGTCTACCGCCGCATCTTCGTCCTCGATGTCGATGAATATCTGAGGATTTCGGGCGACCCGAGGACGCCGACATTCGGCGATCCGGACCGTCCGCCGCCTTCGACCATGGTCGGGGTGACCCGCCTCTCGAACCCAGAATTCCTGATCGAGATCGACCTTCTCGCCGTGGTCGAGGCCTGAGCCCGGCCTGTCCGGGGAGGCAGTCGGCAAGTTGACGACCGATTCGGTATTGCCTACCGTCCGGCCAACCTCGCCGGAACGCGATTCCGGCGGTCGATGCGCCGTTCCGCCGGCGATAGTTCCGTTCGCGAGTCCGATCCAGGAGAACCAGTCATGCAGAAAGCGATCGTTGGCACCCTAGCGGGTGTCGCCGTGGCCGCCCTCGCCGTCCCGGCCTTTGCCAAGTGCGACCCGGGGGAAATGGTCATCAAGTTCAGCCATGTGACCAATACCGACAAGCATCCGAAGGGCATCGCCGCAACGCTTCTCGAGAAGCGGGTAAACGCCGAGATGAACGGCAAGGCCTGCCTCACCGTCTATCCGAACTCGACACTCTACGATGACAACAAGGTGCTGGAGGCGATGCTGCAGGGGGATGTGCAGCTTGCCGCTCCGTCGCTGTCGAAGTTCGAAAAGTTCACCAAGAAATTCCGCATCTTCGATCTGCCGTTCATGTTCAAGGACATCGCGGCGGTCGACCGGTTCCAGAATTCGGAAGCCGGCCAGGCGTTGAAGGACTCGATGAAACGGCGCGGACTGCAGGGCCTCGAATTCTGGCACAACGGCATGAAGCAGATGTCGGCGCGCCGCCCGCTCATGGTGCCGGAGGACGCGAAGGGGCTGAAGTTCCGGGTCCAGCCGTCCGACGTTCTGGTCGCGCAGTTCAAGCAGCTCGGTTCCAACCCGCAGAAGATGGCCTTCAAGGAGGTCTACGGCGCGTTGCAGACCAAGGTCATCGACGGTCAGGAGAACACCTGGTCGAACATCTACGGCAAAAAGTTCTTCGAGGTGCAGGACGGCGTGACCGAGACCAATCACGGCATCATCGACTACCTCGTGGTCGCCTCCACCGAATGGTGGAACGGCCTGCCCAAGGATGTCCGCGGCCAGCTCGCCAAGATCCTCAACGAGGTCACGGTGCAGCGGAACAAGGAAGCCTGGTCCGTGAACCAGGAGAACAAGAAGAAGATCGCCGAGGCCGGCGGCAAGATCCGCACCCTCACCCCGCAGCAACGCCAAGCCTGGGTCGATGCGCTGCGCCCGGTGTGGGCGAAGTTCGAGAAGGACATCGGCGCCGATCTCATCAAGGCCGCGCAGGCCGCGAACGTCGGGAGCTGAGGCCTCGCGTTGTCGGACAACCCGCGTCCCGGACCGTCATTGACGCTCATCCGGGACGCGGCGCCCCTTTCGGGTTCGGGCCGCCGGCGTATCTGACAGAGGGACGGGGATGCCGGCGCCCTCAGGATCGAAAATCGCCGGTTTCGTCGACCGGCTCGAGGAGACGCTGATCGCCCTCCTCCTCGGCCTCATGACAGCGATCACCTTCGCCAACGTGATCGCGCGCTACGTGTTCAACGACAATATCCTGTGGGCGCTGGAGGCCACCGTCTTCCTGTTCGCCTGGATGGTGCTCCTCGGGGCGTCCTACGCGGCCAAACGGTCGCTGCACCTCGGCATCGACCTCCTCGTCAACGCGCTGAAACCGGCCGCCAGGCGCGTGCTCGGCCTAGTCTCCGTCCTCGCCTGCCTCGCCTTCTCGATCCTGCTGCTGATCGGGTCGTGGGACTACTGGTACCCCTTCGCGACCAAGCGCGCATTCCTCGAAGTCAACGACGTGCCGATGCCGGCGTTTCTCCAGTTTCTCGCCGACTGGTTCAACGAAGGCGAGGCGTACGAGAAGATGCCGCGCTTCATCCCCTACGCCGCGCTGCCGATCGGCATGGCGCTCCTGACCTGGCGTTTCGTCGAGGCGGGCATCCGCATCGCGCAGGGCCGCCAGACGATGGTGATCGTCTCGCATGAAGCCGAGGACAAGCTGCGGGATACCGCTCCGGATATCGGACGATGACGGTCGCCCTCCTGTTCGGCCTCGTCATCCTCCTGATGATCGTCGGGGTCCCGGTGGCGATCTCGCTCGGCCTCTCCAGCGTCCTGTTCCTGCTGGTCTATTCGGACGGTTCGCTCGCATCCATCGCGCAGACCCTGTTCTCGGCCTTCGACGGGCATTACACGCTGCTCGCCATCCCGTTCTTCATTCTCGCCTCCAGCTTCATGTCGACCGGGGGCGTTGCGCGCCGCATCATCCGTTTCGCGGTCGCTGTTGTCGGCCACATAAAGGGCGGGCTCGCGATCGCCTCGGTCTTCGCCTGCATGATGTTCGCGGCCCTTTCCGGGTCGTCGCCGGCGACGGTGATCGCCATCGGCTCGATCGTCATCGCCGGCATGCGCGAGATGGGGTACTCCAAGGAGTTCGCCGCCGGCGTGATCTGCAATGCCGGCACGCTCGGCATCCTGATTCCGCCGTCGATCGTGATGGTGGTCTACGCCGCCGCGACCGATGTTTCCGTCGGGCGCATGTTCCTCGCGGGCATCCTGCCGGGCATCGTCGCCGGCCTGATGCTGATGGCCGGGATCTACGTGACCGCGCGGGTGCGCGGCCTGCCGTCGCAGCCGTGGGCCGGCTGGCGCGAACTGATCGAGTCGGCCCGTGACGCGGTCTGGGGACTGCTTCTGATCGGCATCATTCTCGGCGGCATCTACGGCGGGGTATTCACCCCGACGGAGGCGGCCGCGGTCGCCGCGGTCTACGCCTTTCTGATCGCCAACTTCGTCTACCGCGACATGGGGCCGTTCGCCGAGCCCGGCGCCCGGGGGATGGCGCTCGTGGGGCGCGCGGCGAGCGTCCTGTGGCACCCGGATACCAGGAAGACCCTGCTCGAGGGCGGCAGGCTCACCGTCACCCTGATGTTCATCATCGCCAACGCGCTGATCCTGAAACACGTGCTGACCGAGGAACGGATCCCGCAGGAGATCGCCGAGGCGATGCTCGCCGCCGGGCTCGGTCCGATCCTCTTCCTCGTGGTGGTGAACGTGCTGCTCCTGATCGGCGGTCAGTTCATGGAACCCTCCGGGCTCCTGATCATCGTGGCGCCGCTGGTGTTTCCGATCGCCGTCGAACTCGGGATCGACCCGATCCATCTCGGCATCATCATGGTGGTCAACATGGAGATCGGCATGATTACCCCGCCGGTCGGCCTGAACCTGTTCGTGACCGCAGGGGTGGCCTCGATGTCGGTGATGAACGTGGTCCGCGCCGCCCTGCCCTGGGTCGGCATCATGTTCCTGTTCCTGATTCTGGTGACCTACGTGCCGTGGCTCTCGACCTCGATTCCGACCGCCCTGATGGGGCCGGAGATCATCACCAGATAAGACCCGTCAGCCGTCCTCCGCCGGATTCCTCTCCCGTCGGAGTGGAGGCGGCTAGCAACCGCCGTCCATGCCGAGGATCACCTTGCCGCGCACTTCGCGGCGGCGGATCACATCGAACGCCTCGACATAACTCTCCATCGGCAGGACGGCCTGGACCGGGATCGCGATCTTGCCCTCGCGGTAGAGGTCGAAGAGTTCGCCCTGGACGCGCTGTACCCAATCCGGGTCGCGGTCGCGGTACGCCGCCCAGTTCACACCGGTGACGGAGATCACCTTCAGCAGCGCGTAGTTTGTCCTGAAGGTCGGTATCGTTCCGCCGGTAAAACCGACGACCACGATTCGTCCGCCGAAATCGAGGGCGCGAACCGCGCCGTCGAAAACCTCGCCGCCGACGATCTCGATGACAACATCGACGGCGCCGCAGGCGTCCCTCACCTGATCCCTGATCGAATCGCGCAGGTCGGGGGTCGTGAGATCGATCACATGATCGGCGCCGTTGGCGAGTGCGACATCGGCTTTCGACATCGTGGTGACGCCGGCGAGCACGGTGCAGCCGAACGCCTTGGCAAGCTGGAGAGCCGCGATACCGACACTGCCGGTCGCCGCGGTGACCAGCACCCGCTCGCCGGATTCGACCCCGGCGCGGGCGACGAGGGCGAAGTGGGCCGTCTGATAGGCTATGCCGACCGCCGCAGCTTCATCGAAGCCCATACCGTCCGGCATCGGGAAACAGTGGTCAGCCGGAAGCGCCAGCCGTTCGGCATAGGTGCCCCATTCGACCTGCACCATGACCCGGTCGCCGACCGACAACCCGTCGACGCCGTCGCCGAGGGCCGCGACAACGCCCGCCCCTTCCTTCCCCGGCACGAACGGATGCGGCGGAATGATCTGGTACTTTCCCTCGATCACCAGAAGGTCGGGAAAGTTGACCGCCGCCGCCCTGATGTCGACCAGCACTTCTCCCGGACCCGGAGCGGGATCGGGCAGGGTCTCGATCGCCAGATCTTCCGGCGTTCCGACAGAATTGGCGACGATGGCACGCATCCGTTGGCTCCTGGCGGCCGCTGCGGCACGACCCGTTTGCTGGCAAACCGGCGCCGACTGGCATAAGACATGCACGGGGACCGATGGCGGTCCATTTGAAACCGGTGAGGAAGAGTCCCATTCTAGTCGGCGTTCCCAGAGAGATTAAGACGGAAGAGCATCGCGTCGGCATGACGCCGGAGGCGGTCGGCGCCCTGGTTCGCGCCGGCCACGATGCGATCGTCGAGACCGGCGCCGCCCATCGGATCGGCATCGACGATGCGGACTACATCGCTGCCGGCGCGCGAATCGCCGCCGACGCGCGCGAGGTATTCGCCGGGGTGGACATGATCGTGAAGGTCAAGGAGCCGCAGCCGGCCGAGTTCGGGCTGCTGCGCGAAGGGCAGATCCTGTTCACCTTTCTGCATCTGGCGCCGGATCCGGCGCAAACGCAGGCCCTGATCGATTGCGGCTGCACGGCGATCGCCTACGAGACCGTGACGGACGATTTCGGAGGCCTGCCGCTGCTCGCTCCGATGAGCGAGGTCGCGGGCCGGATGGCGGTCCAGGCCGGCGCCCATTGCCTGGAGACGGAGCATGGCGGGCGCGGCGTTCTCCTCGGCGGCGTCCCCGGTGTCCGGCCCGGCAAGGTGGCCATCATCGGCGGCGGCGTGGTCGGCGCCAATGCGGCGCTGGTCGCCAGCGGGCTGGGCGCGTCGATCACCGTGCTCGATACCTCGCTCCGCCGTCTTGCCGAACTCGACCTGCTGTTCCACAGCCGCATCGCGACCCGCCATTCCACGCCCGACGCCATCGAACAGGAGGTGCTGGAAGCCGATCTGGTGGTCGGCGCGGTGCTGATTCCCGGCGCCGCCGCACCGCGGCTGGTGACCCGCGAGATGGTGCGCCTCATGAAGCGCGGGTCGGTCATCGTCGACGTTGCGATCGACCAGGGCGGGTGCTGCGAGACGAGCCGTCCGACCACCCATTCCGACCCGAGCTACACCATCGACGGGGTCGTGCATTACTGCGTTGCCAACATGCCCAGCGCGGTCGCCAGGACATCGACCTTCGCCCTGAACAACGCGACGCTCCCGTTCATCCGCAGACTGGCCGCGCTCGGGTGCCGCGATGCGCTGCTCCAGGACCCGCATCTCCTCGCGGGGCTCAACGTCCACCGCGGGCGGCTGGTCTGCCGCGCGGTCGCGGAGGCCCAGGACCGCGATTACATCTCCGCGCGCGAGGCGCTCGCCGTCTGACCGGGGGTCCGCCGCCGTTTCGCGCCCGTTTGCGGCGCGATAGGATGCGTCATCCATCACATGGCGGGAGGGGTTGGAGCGCGATGGACGCCGGTACCGTCGGCATCGTCGGTCTCGGGGCAATGGGCCGACCGATGGCGGAGCGCATTGCCGCCGCGGGATATCCGCTGGTGCTCCACGATACTGTCCCGGAACGCACGGCCGAAGCCGCGGAGGCCACGTGCGGGCGGGCGGCGGACAGCGCCCGGGCTGTCGCTGCCGCATCCGGCATCGTCATCGTCATGCTCCCGACCGGCGCCGATGTGACCCGCGCGGCGCTCGGTCCGGGCGGCATCGCCGACGGGTTCGGCGACGGCGGAACCCTGATAGACATGAGTTCCTCCGAACCCTCCGGCACGGTCGCGCTGGCCAGGGTGCTGGCGGAGCGCTGTATCGGCATGATCGACGCGCCGGTTTCCGGCGGCCGCAAGGGCGCGGTCGAAGGCACGCTGACCATCATGGCCGGCGGGGACGCCGCGCTCGTCGAGCGTTGCCGGCCGGTGCTGGAGACGATGGGAAAGCGCATCGTTCGCACCGGGGCCATCGGTTCGGGCCACGCGCTCAAGGCGCTCAACAACACGATCAGCGCGGCGGGCCTGCTGATCGCGGCCGAGGCGTTTCTCGTCGGCAAGCGGTTCGGTCTGGACCCCGAGGCGATGGCCGAGGCCGTCAACGCATCGACCGGCATGAATCATGCGACGCTCAACAAGCTCGCCCCGTTCGTCTTCTCGCGGCGCTTCGATTCCGGATTTTCGCTGGACCTGATGGTCAAGGACCTCGACATCGCCCTCGGCCTCGCCGAAGACACCGGGACCGCCGTGCCCTTCGCCGCGCTCAGCCGGGAACTCTGGAACCAGGCCAGACAGGATCTCGAACCCGGACGCGACCACACGGAAATCGTGCGCTGGCTCGAACGGCTCGCCCGCGAAGAGCTCCGGCCGGGTCGGTGAACCGCGCTCCGGCCGGCGCCACCTATCGTCCGAAGCTGAACAACCTGCACGGCGTCCTGTGGATGCTGCTCGCGGTGACGGCGCTGACGGCGATGTTCGCCATCATCAAGCAGATGGCGACCGAGCTTCCGTTTTTCGTCGTCGCGTTGATGCGGACGCTTGTTGCCCTCGTCCTGTTCATTCCATGGCTCGCCCGGGTGGGCCGGTCGGGGATCGCGACGCAGCGGCTGGGGGCACACTTTCTCAGGTCGTTCTTCGGGATCGCAGCGTTCGCATGCGTCGTTTACGCGGTGGGGCGGCTGACGCTGTCGGACACCATGGTGCTGTCCTTTACCTCGCCGTTCTGGTCGATCCTGTTCTCCGGCCTGCTTCTCGGCGAAATCGTCCGTCGCGACCGGACAATCGCGACCGCTGCCGGTTTCGTCGGGGTGGCGATGATCGTCAAGCCGCAGGGCGATATCGACCACGCAATGCTGATCGCGCTGGCGAGCGCGGTGCTGACCAGCAGCGCGATCATCGCGATGAAGAGCCTGTCGAGAACCGAACCGGCGGCGCGGATCGTGTTCTATTTCTTCTTCTTCGGCACGCTGTTCCTGCTGCCGCCCGCGCTGCTCGTCTGGCAAACCCCGACCTGGCAGCAGTTCGGCTGGCTGATCGCCGCAGGCATCCTCGGCGGTGCCGGGCAGAACTTTCTCGCCCGCGCCTACTGCGCCGCAGAGGTGACGATCATCGCTCCGATGGATTTCCTGAGGATGCCGCTCGCGGCCCTCTTCGGCTTCATCGTTTTCGCCGAATTCCCCGATGTCTGGTCTGCCGCGGGCACGGTTGTGATAATTTCGGCGCTCCTGTTCATCACCCGCCGCGATGCGCGCGAGCGGGAAGGACGGCGGGAGAGAACGGCGGGATGAGCACGCATACCGACGACCGGCCGCCCTCCGCAGCCGGAGGAATACTGTCCGGTCTCGCGCCGCGCGCGGTGCGCGCCGACCTCGACGACGCCTATGGACGCGCCTGGGAACATCTCCGGCAGCCCGGGACCTGGTGGGACGGCGCACAGCGGCTGGCCGTGGTCGAGGCCTGCCGAGAGGCGCCGGACTGCCCGTTGTGCCGGGAACGCGCCAACGCCCTCTCTCCTTTTTCCGTCCACGGCGTCCATCGGTCGGCCGGCGTCCTGGCCGACAACGTCGTCGAGGCCGTGCACCGGATCCGCACCGACTCGGGGCGGCTGACCGAGGACTGGTTCCGGTCGGTGACGGACGGCGGGATGAGCGAGGAGGAATATGTCGAGATCGTCGGCGTGGTCTCGATCGCGACCGCGCTCGACACGCTCGCCGCCGGCCTCGGCGTCCCGCGGCATCCGCTGCCCGACCCGGCGCCGGGAGCGCCTTCCCGCCGCCGCCCGGCAAACGCGAAGCGAAACCTCGCATGGGTTTCCACCCTCGAGCCCGCGGATGCGGCGGACGCCGATCCCAACCCCTACGGCGACAAGACGCCCGACCTGGTCGCCAATATCCATCGCGGCCTGAGCGTCGTTCCGGCGGAAGCCGCGGCCTTCTTCGAACTCGACGACGTGATCTACCTGCCGCAGTTCGCGCTCAAGGATTTCGCCACCGAATATCGCACGATCAGCCACGCGCAGATGGAACTGGTCGCCGCCAGGGTCTCGCTCCTCAACCGGTGCCGATACTGAACCGCCGGACACGCGATGCTGCTCCGTGAGAGCGGCGAGCACCACGGAGAGGCCTACTCGCTGGACGGGGTGAGGGGAATCGGCGCGGGCGACGGCGGCGTACCGCACGGCCGCCTCCTGCTCGCCTTCGCGGAGGCGGTGGTTGCGGGAAGCGGCATCGAGGACGCCCGTGCAGCGCTGATCGACGCGGTGGGGTGGAGCGGGTTCGTCGACGCCGCGGGCGTCGTCGCCTCGTTCAACGCGGTGGTCCGCATCGCCGATGCGACCGGCATCCCGATCGAGCCGTTCAAACTGGAACGGACGGTCGAGGAACGCGCCGTCCTCGGCATCGACGACTGGCACTGACCGCCGGCGCAGTCTCCGTGGAGGGCCGCGATGCGCCTCAGCGTTGGGCGATGGGGACGACCTCGCGCTGGGCGGCTCCGTTATAGGCGCTGAGCGGGCGGATCAACTTGTTGTCGGCATTCTGTTCGAGATAGTGGGCCGTCCAGCCGGTGATGCGGCTCATCACGAAGATCGGCGTGAACATGTCGATGTCGAAACCCATCATGTAGTAGGCAGGGCCCGCGGGAAAATCGAGATTGGGGTGGATGCCCTTCTCCTCGATCATCACGGTCTGCAGACCGTCCGACATGCGGATCCAAGTATCGTCCTCCTTCCAGGCGGCGAGATCCTCGAGGCAGCCGCGCATCGTGGGCACCCGGGAATCGCCCGACTTGTAGACCCGGTGGCCGAAGCCCATCACCAGCTTTTTCCCGGCGATGGCGTCGCGCATCCACTGTTCGGCGAGGTTCGGATCGCCGATTTCGAGAAACATGTGCATCACCGCCTCGTTGGCGCCGCCGTGGAGCGGCCCCCTGAGCGAGCCGATGCCGCCGGTGATCGCCGAATAGATATCCGACCGGCTGGAAGCGATCGTCCGCACCGTGAAGGTGGAAACGTTGAAGCTGTGCTCGGCGTAGAGGATCATCGACGTGTCGAACGCCCGGATCACTTCCGGCGGCGGAACCTCGCCGAAGCACATGTTGAAGAAATTCTCGACCATCGAAAGGTCGGTGCGCGGCGCAATGCGGTCCTGCCCGCGGCGGAACCGGTAGTCCGTCGCGATCATCGTCGGAATCTTGGCGAACAGGTCGAGCGCCCGGCTGCGGTCCGCCGCTTCCGGCTCGCCGCCCCAGGCGGTCTCGGTTGTGCCGAGATAACTCACCGCCGTGCGCAGAGTGTCCATGGGGTGTGCATCGGCCGGAAAACGGCGAATGACCGCCACATGATCGTCCGAGATGTCGCGCCGGCCGGCTTCCTCGGTCTTCAGGGTCTCGAGTTCCGATGCGCTGGGCATGTCGCCGTTCCACAGCAGCCAGGCGACCTCCTCGAAGGACGCGTGCGCGCAGAGGTCCTGGACCGCGTAGCCGCGATAGGTCAGCGAGTTAGTCTCCGGCATCACTTTGGAGATCGCGGTGGTGTCGACGATCACCCCGTCGAGACCTTTCAGAATTTCCGAGCCGGCCACCCTGCCCTCCCGTGTTTCTCTCGTCCCGAACCGACTTCAGACCCTGAAATTGAACAGGCTCCGGTCGAACCGATTGTAATCTTCGTAACGGATCAGTTCGTAGAGGCGCTTGCGCGTCTGCATCATGGACAGCGCCTCTTCCTGACTGCCGCGCTCCCGCAGCAGATCGAGCCCCTGCTCGACCCCGAACATCGCCAGCCGAAGCGTCGTCACCGGGTAGATCGCGATGTTGTAGCCGAGTTCGACCAGCCGGTCGCGCGCCAGCAGCGGCGTCTTTCCGAATTCGGTGAGATTCGCCAGCAGCGGCACCGGGACCGCCGTGCGGAACGCCTCGTATTCCGGCAGCGTCGTAAGGGCCTCGGGAAAGATCGCATCCGCGCCCGCATCGACATAGGCCTTGGCGCGGTCGATCGCCGCATCGAGGCCTTCGGACGCCCGCGCGTCGGTGCGCGCCATCAGGAGAAAGTTCGGATCGCGCTTGGCGTCGGCCGCGGCCCGGATCTTTTGCGCCATCTCGCCGGCGGGGATCAACACCTTGTTGTCGAGATGTCCGCAGCGCTTGGGGCTCAACTGGTCTTCCAGATGACAGCCCGCCAGTCCCGCCTCCTCGATCTCGCGGATCGAACGCGCCGCGTTCATCGGCTCGCCGAAACCGGTGTCGAGGTCGATCAGCGCCGGCAGATCCGTCGCGCGCGCGATCTGACGCCCCCTCGCAGCCACCTCGTGCAGGGTGGTCAGACCGATATCCGGAAGCGCGAGATCGGCCGACAGCGCCGCACCGGAAATGTAGACGCCGTCGAAGCCCTTTTCCTCGATCAGCAGCGCCACGAGGGGCGAGAATGCGCCGGGCAATTGCTGCAGCGCGCCGGACGCTATCGATTCGCGGAATGCGGCCCGTTTCTCGGCTGCCGTCTTGTCGGAGAACAGCATCAGAAAATCCCCCTGTCGTCCCGCTCGGCGTTGATCAGGTGCGCGGGATCGACGGCGACGTTGAGGCCGCCGAGCTCGTCCGGCGCGAGGTCCGGCAACCGCTGGACGAGATCGAGGAAGCGGCGCTGCTCGCCGGACGGAACGATCCCCTCGGCCAGGGTTTCGAACTTGCGGATGTAATCGGCCCGAGCGAACGGGCGCGCGCCGGCCGAATGCGCGTTGGCGACGGCCATTTCGTCGACGATCCTCTGGCCCGATTTCAGGACGATTTCGAGCCGCCCGCCGAACGCCCGCCGGCTCGGGTCGGGCTCGTGGTAGCGCGCGGTCCAGGCGGCATCCTCGACGGTCGAGATCTTGTGCCACAGTCGAACCGTGTCCGGCCGCGCGGCGCGTTCCGGGGCGTAGGAGCGAACGTGGTGCCATTCCCCGTCCTGCAGAGCGACCGCCAGGATGTACATGATGCTGTGGTCGAGCGTTTCGCGGCTCGCCTCCGGGTCCATCTTCTGGGGGTCGCCCGCGCCGGTCCCGATAACGTTGTGGGTGTGATGGCTGGTGTGGAGCACGATGCGCTCGATCGCCTCGAAATCGGCGATCTTCCCGCGCATGCGAAAAGCGAGATCGATGATCGCCTGGCTCTGATATTCGGCCGAATGCTCCTTGGTATAGGATTCGAGGATCGCGCGCTTAGCCTCGCCGGGCGCGGGAAGCGGCACGGTGTAGCGTGCATCCGGCCCGTCCAGCACGCGGGCGATGACGCTGTCCTCTCCCTCGTAGATCGGCGACGGCGCGCCCTCGCCCCGCATCGCGCGGTCCACCGCCTCGACGGCGAGCTTGCCTGCATGGGCGGGGGCGAACGCCTTCCAGCTCGAGATTTCGCCCTTGCGCGACTGGCGGGTGCTGACTGCGGTGTGCAGCGCCTGCTGGACAGCCTGGTAGACGGTCTCGGTCGACAATCCGAGCAGCGTTCCGATTCCGGCCGCCGCGGAGGGGCCGAGATGGGCGATGTGGTCAATCTTGTGGGCGTGGAGGCAGATGCCCTTGACCAGGTCGATCTGGATCTCGTAGCCCGCCGCGACGCCGCGCACGAGGTCCTCTCCGCCCCTGCCCGTCTGCTGGGCGGCCGCGAGGATCGGCGGGATGTTGTCGCCCGGATGCGAGTAGTCGGCGGCGAGAAAGGTGTCGTGAAAATCGAGTTCGCGGACCGCTGTGCAGTTCGCCCACGCCGCCCATTCGGCCGCAAAGCGGCACTCCGGCGCGATGCCGAAGACGGCCGCGCCGCCGCTCCGCGGATGGGCCAGCGCCTGCGCGCGTGCGGCGGCGACCGGAGGACGGTTGAGCGCGGCGACCGCCACCGCGGCGTTGTCGATGAACCGGTTGACCACCATGTCGGCAACTTCCGGCGCGACCGCAACCGGATCGGTCGCAACCGCTGCAATCTTCCATGCGAGCTGGTCTTCCCGCGCTAAAGTTTCCTTTGAAGGATAGACTCTAACCGAATGATTTATCATGCCTGATTGAACTCCTGCGGCATCAGCCGGGCGCCCGATCATACTCCGGAGCCATACCCGGTCAACTTGCGCGGGCATCGCGGGGCCGTCGGACCGCGGGCGGGAGACGGCATGTTGTCGCCACCCGGACAGTGTGATTATCTTGCCGCAACGCCCCGCCCGCGGACACTCGGAGCCACCGATGCCGGATCGCCTTCTGCGCCTCTCCCGGGACGATTTCGCTGCGCACGCCGCCCTCGGAGAAGCATTGCCTCCGGCGGTGCGGGCGATCTACGTGGCCGAGGGGATGGCCTCCATCTCGACCGGGGAGACGACGGCCGCGATGGCGGCCAATTCGGCGCTGTTTCACACCGGCCCGATGTCGATCGCCGCCGGCCCGCAGGGAGCCTGCCTGCTGCGTTACGAACTCGATCCCGGCGACAGCGCAGCGCACGGCGACGGGGTGCGCTCCGAACGCAAACTCGAAGCATCCGTCAGGCTCGACGATCCCGAGGGTTACCTGCTGCGCTGCGACAAGGTCGAACTGCCGCCGGGCGGGATCGCCTATACCCATACCCATCAGGGCGGCGGGATACGCTGCCTGGTGGAGGGAAAATTCAACGTGCGGGTGCATGGAGAGACTGCGGCGATCGGGAAATACGACGCCTGGTTCGAAGCCGGCCCCGATCCGGTGTATGCTTGGGCGCCGGACGATGCGCCCGGCCATTTCTCGCGGGTGATGATCCTGCCCCGCCGGCTCAAGGGCAGGAGTTCCATCCGCTACGTCGATCCGGAAGACGCCGACAAGCCCAAGCTGCAGAAATACACCGTCTTCGTCGACGAGTTCATCGACACATGACCAGCAATCTGCGGACCGGCGGCCAGATTCTGGTCGATGCACTGCTCACCCACGGGGTGGACACGATCTTCTGCGTGCCCGGCGAGAGCTACATCGCAACGCTCGATGCCCTGTTCGATGTCCGCGACCGGATCAGGGTCGTCACCTGCCGGCAGGAAGGCGGGGCGGCCTATATGGCCGATGCCTACGGCAAGCTGACCGGCCGGCCCGGCATCTGTTTCGTCACCCGCGGCCCGGGCGCCACCAACGCCAGCGTCGGACTCCACACCGCGCGCCAGGATTCCTCGCCCGCCATCGTTTTCGTCGGCCAGGTCGCACGCGGCATGGCCGGGCGCGAGGCATTCCAGGAGATCGACTTTCGCCGGATGACCGGCGAACTCACCAAGTGGACGGACCAGATCGACGATCCGGCGCGCATACCGGAGTATGTCAACCGGGCGTTTCGCACCGCAACCTCGGGCCGCGCGGGGCCCGTCGTGCTGGCGCTGCCGGAAGACATGCAAACCGAACGGGCCGAAATCGAGGACGGCGCATCGTACGAGGAGGTGCAGGCCGCGCCCGCGCCCGAGGCCGTGGCACAGCTGCGCGGGATGCTGATGGAGGCGGAACGCCCGATGGTCCTTGCCGGCGGCAGCGGCTGGACCGAACGGAGCATCGGCGATTTGCAGGGCTTTGCGTCCGCCAGCGATCTGCCCGTCGCGACGGGTTTTCGCCGCCAGGACCTCTTCGACAACCGCCATCCGAATTATGTCGGCGTCGTCGGGCTCGGGATCAATCCGGCTCTCGCCAGGGCAATCGGGGAATCGGACCTGTTACTGGTGGCCGGCGCCCAACTCGGAGAAATCATCACCCAAGGCTACTCGATGCTGAGCCTGCCCAAGCCGCGCCAGCGGCTGATCCATGCTCATCCCGGCATCGAGGAACTCGGCAAGGTCTATCAACCCGATCTCGCGATCAACGCGGGAATGCCCCAGTTTGCCGCGGCGCTTGCGGCGCTCGAGCCCGTCGCCGCTCCATCCTGGGCCGGGCGGCGCGCGGAAATACGCGCCGCGTACGAGGCGTTTGCAGAGCCGACCGAAATGCCGGGCGAACTCAACCTCGCCCACGCCGTCCGTCACCTCGAAGGCGCGCTTCCGGAGAACGCGATCGTCGCGACCGGCGCGGGGAACTTTTCCCAATGGGTGCACCGGTTCCACCGTTACCGCGGCTTCCGCACCCAACTCTCGCCGCAGAGCGGGTCGATGGGCTACGGCGTCCCGGCGGGCATCGCCGCCGCGGTGCTGCATTCCGACCGCGAGGTGGTCTCCTGGTCGGGCGACGGCGACTTCCTGATGAACGGCCAGGAAATCGCCACCGCGACCGCGCAGGGCCTCAGCAACCTCACCTTCCTCGTCGTCAACAACGACGCCTACGGCACCATCAGGATGCACCAGGAACGGCACTATCCGGGGCGGGTGATCGCTACCGATCTCGCCAACCCCGATTTCGCCATGCTCGCGAGGGCCTACGGCTTGCATGGCGAGACGGTGGCGCGGACCGACGAATTTCCGGCCGCTTTCGAGCGCGCCCGGGCGGCCGATACGCCGGCTTTGCTCGACCTCCGCATCGACCCGGACGCGATCCTGCCGGCGGCCACCCTGTCGGAGATTCGCGCCGGAAACGGGTGAGGCCGACAACCGCGATGGCCGCGGATTCAGGCGGTTATCGCCCCAATCTACTCATCTGACATGAGGGCGTTCATCTCGGGGTGGAGGATGACGTCCCTGGCGAACCCGTAGGTGCCGGCCCCGGCAAGCTCGTGCGCCGCCTCTCGCGCGAGCGTGCCGAAGGCGAGCGACAGGAGCCCGCCGATGCTGACCCGGGCGACGCCGAGACGCCCCAGTTCGGCCAGCGGCGGGGAGGCGGCGCTTGCCAGAATGTTCACCGGGCCGTCGATGTTGTTGGCCAGTGCGCCGATCGTCGCGGCGTCGCGCGCGAACGGGACGAACAGACAATCCGCACCGGCGGCGCGGTAGGCGTTGCAGCGGCGAATCGCCTCGTCGAGGGCCGCCGCGCCCTTGCCGCCGCGCAGGAAAACGTCGCAACGGGCATTGAGAACGGCCGGCACACCGGTTTCGTCCGCGGCCTTCCGCCCCGCGGCGATACGCGCCACCGAAAGATCGAAGTCGAGCAGGGGTTCGGCCGACTGCGGGGCGCTGTCCTCGATATTGAGCCCCACGGCGCCGGCCTCGATCGTTGCGTTGACCGTATCGGCGACCGCCTCGGGCGCCGTTCCGTAACCGGCCTCCATATCGGCCGTCACAGGCACATCGACCCGCTCGGCGATGCGGCGGACCATCCAGAGCATTTCTTCGCGCGGGATCCGCTCGCCGTCGGGATAACCCATCAGCCAGGCCACCCCGGCGCTCGACGTGGCAACCGCCGGATAGCCGGCCTCGACAACGATCCGCGCCGTCGCCGCGTCGGACGCGTTGACCAGGACCAGCGGCTCCGGTCCTTCGTGCAGCGCCCTGAAGGCCTCGGCTTTTGCAATGAGAGCGTGTTTCGTCATCGTTTGCCGCTCCGGAAATCGAGCGCCGGCACCGGCGCGCCGTTCGCCATGTCGAGCACACCGCCGATCACCGCCTCCGGGTCGGCGACCCCGCCAAAACGCAGAAGTTCGCGCGCCTTCTCCGCCATCTGGCCGCGGTCGAGCGGAGCTTCGGGGTCGCCCTTGCATTGCCGGCGCGCGGCGCTCACCCGCCCGCCGTCCTTCAGCACCGCCGTGACCTCGGCTCCCCACGCAGCCGGGTAGTCGGACATGTACGGCTCGCCCGCCCGGACCCTCACCCTGGAACACAGCTCCGACAGGCGCATGCGCGCGTTCGCCTCGAACGAATCGAAACCGACGGCGCCGTCTGTCAGCGCCGCAGCGATGCAATGCTGGAGCGAGAACTTCGCCTCGTACGGCGACGACGGCGACGGCCGGTCGCAGACGTCGACGGCGGCCCGGTAGGTCGATGCCTCGACCGCGCCGACCGCCGCCGCGTCGATCCCGGCGGCAAGTTCTAGCGCCGCATCGATCGCCGGATGCGTATGCCGGCAGGACGGCCACGGCTTGATCGATGTGGCATGCACCTGCCAGGGAGCGTCCGGGCCGCGCAGCACCGCGTCCGGGTCGGGATCGGGGCAGGCGCCGGCGTACAGCCCCTGCGGCCCTTCGAGGATCGCCGGCGGGCCGGTGAAGCCGGCCGCGGCGAGTTCGGCGGCGACCACCCCCGCCTCGGCCGCACGGCCCGCGTGAAGGTGCTTGCTCATCGCGCCTGTATTGAGAAATTCCCAGAGCCCGGCCGACTGGGTGCCGGCGTTGCCGAGCGCGTGAACGGCAGCCGCATCGTCCAGCTCCATCAGCGCGGCGGCCGCCATCGCTGCACCGAACGGCCCGCAGGTCGCGGTGTTGTGCCAGACCCGGTAGTGCGTCGGGCCAACCGACATGCCGACCCGGCTGACGGCCTCGAACCCGTGCAGCACCGCGCGCAGGAAATTCCGGCCGCCGACATCGCCGCGGCTGTCGGCAAGGGCGAGCGCCGCCGGTATCACGACGCATCCCGGATGGGTGACCGAACCGCGGTGCAGATCGTCGACTTCGAGGATGTGCATGCAGCCGCCCATCACCAGCGCGCGGCGGCCGGCGTCGGCCTTCCCGGCGCCCCAGCCCATCAATATCCGGCCCGGCTCGGTGGCGCGGCCGGCCAGCATGTTGGCAACCCCGTCGAGCACGATCAGCGCCATCGCATCGAGGTCGGACTGCGCGGCCGGCCTGGAGCGGATCAGGGCGACCAGACCTTCGGTCAGGCTGGCTGCCGGCGCGGACACCGGCGGGCGCTCCGCGACGGCCGCACCCGCAACGGCGTTCATGCTCACGCGTCCCCGGCGCCCGGCGGCCGATAGTCCGGGAAGCGGCTGGAGACGTCGAGATCAAACAGCTTGCGCGCATTCTCGCCCAGAATGTTGCGCTTCGCCGTCTCGTCGAGGAACGGCAGGTCGTAGATCACGCTCGGCAGGTCCATGTCCCAGTGCGGATAATCCGAGCACCAGCAAAGCTGGGTCTCGGCCTTGATCATCCTGAACGTCATCTCGAGCACCTCGAGATCGTTGGGAACCTCCATCGGCTGCGAGGAATAGTACATGTCCTGCATGTACTCGCTCGGCAGCTTCCTGAGCGACGGCGCTTCCGAACTCCGCATCTTGTAGTCGTTGTCGAGGCGTTGCATGAGCCAGGGGATCCAGGCGAGTCCGGATTCGATCCAGATCACCTTGAGCCCGGGAAAGCGCTCGGGCAGGCCGTTGATGATCCAGTTGGCGCAGTGCATCGCGTTGTAGATGGTGAAGCCCATCGCGTGGGTGATGAGAAACCGGTTGGTCGCGCCGAGCAGCGGATCGTTCCAGTTGTACGACGCATGGAAGGCGAGCGGCTTGCCCATCTCCTCCATCAGCCGGTAGGTCTTCATGTAGGCGTTGTCGTAAACCGGCTTGTAGCGCGTCGACACCACCGAAAAGCCGATCACCCCCGGCTTGTCGCCGAAGTCCTGCACCATCCGGTAGCTGGCTTCGGGATCGTTGAACGGCAGGTAGAGCATCGAGGTGATGCGGTCGTTCTCCGGCAGGATCTGTTCGACGAGCCACCGGTTGTAGGCCCGCGACATCGCGACCTCGATCTCCGGCTGCGGGTGCAGCCCGAGGAGCAGCATCGGCGTCGGGAACATCGAGACATAATCGACCCCCATCGCGTCCATCCATTTGAGGGACAGGTGAATGTCGCGATGGGTGCCGTCGGCAGGCGTCTGTTCGAGTTTGCGGAGCGGGTAGCGCATGACCCGCCCGGAGATGTCCTGGTAGCCGACGACGCCCGGAATGAGCGGCGTCTGCGCCCCGGTGCCGCTGCCGGAATAGACCAGCCCGGTCTGCTTGATCACCGGGTCCTCAATGTACTGGATAATGTCGCGGAGCGATTCGTTCTCGTAGTGATGGCAGTCGACATCGACGATCAGGACATCATCGAGCTTGCGCTGGTCCCTCTGGCGCGCGGCGTTGAGGAGGAGCTTCTTGGTGTCGAACTCCTCGACCGTCATCTTGTGGATGTCGCTTGTCGGAATATCCATTCCTGCTCTCCGTCAGGCGCCCGACCATGCCTGCCACATGCCGAGTTCGAACAACTCGACATTCACGGCGCGCAGCATCGCGGTGCACATGATCATGACCGCGGTCGCCGGCATCGCGCGGTCGTCGACAAACGGCGACCAGCGCTCGCCGACCTGGAACTTTACCGTGTAGAGCTTGGTCAGCGCGGTGAGTCCTTCCCGGATCAGCTCGTCCGGCGGTTCGGCATCGTCATCGAGGGCCAGCATCTTCTCAGCGAAGGCCCTGAGCTTCGCCGTCTCCTCGCCGACATCGGCAAGCAGATCGCCGAATTCTTCCTCGGTCTGCTCAGGCGAGGACATAGATGCCGTCCCCTCTCTCGACGACGTCGTACTTCCGCAGCCTGAACGTTCTGTCCGCGACCATCACGCCGGTCTCGAGATCGTATTCCCAGCCGTGCCACGGACAGACGATGTGCATTTCGTCGTGGTTGAACCGCATTCCCTGATAGGTCTTGTCGTCGGCGATGACCTCCTCGACCTTGGCCATCAGCAATCCTTCGCAGGCCGGCCCGCCCTGATGGGCGCAGAGGTTCTGGTAGGCGTACAGCCTGCCCTTCACCCGGTAGACGCCGATCTCCGAGTTGCCGTTGGGAACGATCTTGCGCTCGCCGTCCGGCAGGTCGCCGGATCTGGCGACAAAGATCTCCTTTGCCATTTTCCTGTCTCTCCTCCCGATCGACCCGTTCGGCCCAAGCGCTCTAGTTCGTCGCGACCGAAAGGCTGTGCGCCCCGGTCCCGCCCTGGTGGCGGTTGGCGTGCGCCTGCAGCCGCGTCATGCCGACATTCGCAAGCGCGGCGAGCGCAAAGATGATGAGTATGATCGCGTACATCTCGGCGATCTTGAACTGCTCGTAGTAGTTCCCGAGCCGATAGCCGAGCCCGCCGTCCGCGAACTTGAGCTCGGCGACGAGGACGCCGATGACGGTGATCGCCATGGCGAGCCTGAGCCCGGTGATCACCGGGTTCACCATCGCCGGGATGTAGATCTTGATCACGGTCTGCCACTGGCTGAGATTGAACGACCGGCCGACGCGCAGCAGCACCGGGTTGATCAGGATCATGCCGAGAGCGGTGGAAAACACGACCGGGAAAAAGGCCGACAGCGCGCCCTTGGCCATCTTCGAATCGATCCCCGTACCGAAGATGAGAAACAGGATCGGCAGAAAGATGATCTTGGGCGTCGAGCCGATCGCGTTGAGGTAGGGTTCGAGCGCCTTGCGGAGAAGCGGGTTGACCCCCATGGCGATGCCGAGCGCGAGCCCGATCGCTGAACCGACGATGAAGCCGACGATATGCTCGGCGAACGTGATGCCGAAATCGCGGTAGAAATCCGCCGCGGTCACCTCGTTCCAGACAGCGACCGCGATTTTCCACGAGGAGGGGATCACGTCGCCGTAGAGAATCTCGAGGGTGCCCAGCCCCGCCAGACCCTCCCAGGCGGCGAGCAGGCAGAGCACGGTCACGACCCGGATCCGGAATACCGTCGCCTGCCGGCCCGAGGCGGCGGCCGACGCAGCGCTGTCGACTACACTGGCCTGAGCCACTTTTCGATCCTTCCGAAGCCCCAGTAGAAGAACACGCTCACCAGGATCACCGCGACGATGCTGGCATAGGTGCCGGGCGTGTCGAAACGGAAATACATCTCCGAGACAATCCGCCCGAGACCGCCGAAGTCGATCAGGTACTCGATCGCGACAATGTTCACGAGAGTATACATCACCCCGATCCGAATGCCCGTGAAGATGGTGGGAACGGCGCTCGGGAGCTGGATCTTCCAGAACATCGCGCGTTCGGAGAGGTTGAAGCTCCTGCCGACATTGACCAGCGTCCGGGATACGCCCAACAGGCCCTGCCGCGTCTGAATGACGATCGGGATGGCGCCCGGGATGAAACCCATCATGATCAGCGTCAGATAGGTCCGCCCGAAGATCACCAGGAACAGGGGGTAGAGAAGCACCGTCGGCGCGGCGAAGGCGGCGGCAAGCCAGCCCTCGTAGGCGATGCCGTACCGCCGGTTGCGGTAGAGGAAGTATCCGAACGGCACCCCGACGGAAAGCGCGATCGCGGTCGAGGCCGCGGTCATGCCCAGGGTGACGAAAAAGTTTCCGATCAGGTCCATATCCTCCTGGACCGGCGGAAACGCGAGGACGGTATCCGAAGGGCGCGGGACGACGAGTTCCATCACCATCCCGGTCTCGACGGCGACCTCGAGCACGCCAAGAAAGACGGCGAGCCCGAGGGCGCCGACCAGGACGGGCGACTTCGACAGTGGCTTCACGAAGCCCGTCATCGCGCGCCGTTTACGCGCCTAGAGCGGCTTGTTCCCCATGGGGTGCACCAGCTCCCTGAGCTGTTCCGCGGTGAGCAGCTTCTTGATCTTCTTGTTCTCGAGCGCGATCTTGTTGATCGTGTCGAGCCCCGCGACCGGCAGGAAGGTCGACAGGCTGAGCGGCGTATCCATCGGCGCCGTCTTGACGTCCGCGAAGTTGAGTTTCCAGCGCTTGGCGTAGGCCTGGAGCTGCTCCTCGCTCGAATAGGTGCGGGCCTGGCCTTCCATCAGCGCGTTCATCATCCGCTTGGCGGCATCGCGGTTCTTGTCGAGCCAGTTCACGTTGGCCGCGATCACGCGGATGGTTATGCCGTTGAGGCCGGCGGCCGCGTTGCCGGTACCGATGATGCGGATCTTCTTTTCGCGCAGCAGGTTCTTGTTGAGCGGAAAGACCGACCAACCGGTCGCCACCTGGCCGGACATGAGCTGGGTGCGCGAGCCGGACGGCCCGCCGACCGATACCAGCTTCGACGGCAGATTGAGGGCTTCCTTGATATAGATCGCCGCGAGGTTGGTCGTCGAGCCGGGCCGCGAATAGACGAATTCATGATCCGCCTTGAGGTCCTTGAAGCTCTTGATCTTGCTGTCGGCCTTCACGTACCAGTAGAGATCGGGCACGCCGCGGATGTTGCTGCCGAGGACGCGGATCGGTGCGCCTTTCGCGTAGGCCGACAGAACGCCGAGAACCCCGTTGCCCCAGACCACGTCCTGGCTCCCGGTGATCACCGCCTGGAGCGACGCAGCGCCGCCCGAGCCGTGGATGATCGAGACGTCAAGCCCGTATTTCGCGAAGATGCCGTTTTCCTTGGCGCTGTAGGGATGCTCGGTCTCGAACACCACCTTGGTGCTGTTGACCATGCGGATCTTGTCCATCGCCGCGGCGGGCGCCGTTGCAACCGTTACCGCCGCCGCGGCAAGCGCGGTCAGTTTCAGATATCCAGCCATTTCACCTCTCTCCTCAACGTGATCGACGGCTGCAGTCTATCCGAAACCGGCCGCCGCAGAGAAACGCCTCCTCAGCGGGCGGCGATCCGCGCTTCCGCCTCGACCATCCCGCGGGAGGCCTCCTCGCGGAGCAGCGTCCAGAGCCGGCCCACATATTCGCCGAACCTGGGCGTCGAGATGACGTCGGACGAACGCGGCCGCGGCAGGTCGATCGAAATCACCTCCTTGATGCGGCCCGGTCGGAAAGACATCACCACGACACGGTCGGAAAGCTGGACAGCCTCGGTGATGTTGTGGGTAATCAGCAGCATGGTCTGGTTCAGCGCCGCCCAGATCTCCAGCATCTTGTCGCCGAGCAGCATCCGGGTCTGTTCGTCGAGCGCACCGAACGGCTCGTCGAGGAGCATGATCCGCGGTTCGTAGGCGAGCGTCCGCGCGACCGCCGTCCGCTGTTTCATCCCGCCCGACAACTGCGCCGGATAGTGGTTTTCGAAGCCCTCGAGGCCGACCAGGCTGACGAATGTCCGCGCTCGTTCCAAGCGTTCCGTCTTCGTCATCCCCTGGACCTCGAGCGGGAAGGCGACGTTGTCCAGCGTGGTTCGCCAGGGAAAGGTCGATTCCTCCTGGAACACGACGCCGACATCGCGATGCGCACCATCGACGGCGTGGCCGTCGATCCGCACGTCGCCCTCGTAGTCTCCGATGAGCCCGCCGACGATGTTGAACAGGGTGGATTTTCCGCAACCGCTCGGGCCGATCACCGAAACGAACTCGCCCTCGGCAATATCGAGCGTCACCCGGTCGAGCGCCTGGACCGGATTGTCGCCGTCCGCGTCGTAGGTCTTGGAGACCCCGGAAATCTCGAGGATATTGGTCATCGCTCCCCGCGCTGCGGCCACCGGCCGGCTCGCACTGACCGCACCGGCATGGGATCATGTTTCGTCGCTGGCGCCCGTACTGTCAACGGCGCCGCCCGAAGCGAATTCCTGGAGCGTTGCATGACCGAGCGATACGAAACCACGCACGAGATCATCCGCGCGGCCCGTGCGCAGGCGAGCCAGCCGGTATGGAACTACATCACCGGCGCCGCCGAGACCGAAACGACAATGCGCCGCAACCGTCATGCACTCGACCGGATCGCGTTCCGCCCGAGGGTGCTGCGCGATGTCTCGGAGATCGACACGACGGGCACGCTGCTCGGCCACCGGCTTCGCATCCCGGTTCTCCTCGCTCCCATCGGATCGCTGCAAACCATCGCGCCGGAGGGCGGTCTCGCCGTTGCCCGGGCGGCCGCCGCATTCGGCACGCTCCAGATGGTTTCCACCGTCACCCAGCCGAGCCTCGAGGAAATCGCCGCCTCGGTCGATCATCCCAAGATCTTCCAGATCTATATCCGGGGCGACGACGAGTGGATCCGCGATCTCGTGGCGCGGGCCAGGGACGCCGGCTACGCCGCCCTCGCCCTTACCGTCGATTCGGCTCATTACGGACGGCGGGAACGCCAGCTCCTGACCCGCTGGCTGCCGCCGAGCGTTCGCACCCAGACCGGGCGCGAATGGCAAACCAAGATCACCTGGGAAACCATGGCGATGATGAAGGAGCACGGCGGGCTTCCGTTCATCCTCAAGGGCATCCAGACCGCCGAGGATGCCGAGATGGCGGTCGAACACGGGGTAGACGTGGTTTACGTCTCCAACCACGGCGGCCGCCAGCTGGACCACGGCCAGGGGACCATCGACATCCTCCGCGAGGTCGTCGAGGCAGTCGGCGGCCGCGCCGAAATCATTCTCGATTCCGGCATCACGAGAGGAAGCGATGTCCTGAAGGCGCTGGCGCTCGGCGCAGACGCGGTGGCAATCGGCCGGCTTCAGGCCTGGGCGCTCGCGGTCGGCGGCATAGCGACCCTGGTGCGCGCGCTCGAGATCCTGGAGGCCGAGATCCACAACGCGATGGGTCTGATCGGCATCACCAGCCTCGACCGGATCGATGCGCGCTACATCGCCGCGGCACCGGCGGTGACCGATGCGACCGAGCTGGGCGCGTTCCCGCTGCTGGGGGACGAAACCAGACTGTAGCCGTTACCCTTCCGGACCCCTTCCGGCCCGGCAGCTAGCTCGCGGTCCCGGTGGAGGCCTCGCCGCTCGCCCGCGTTACCATCGGGGCGCTGTAGCCCGGCTGGACGACCACATCGAGCAGGAAGGGTTTACCGGCTTCGACCGCGCCGATCGCCGCATCGAGCGCGGCCGGAAGGTCGCCGACCCGTTCGACCGGACCCGCAGCATCGACGCCCTGAGAGCGTGCGTAGCCGGCGAGGTCGATGGCGGGATCGTCGATGCGCTGACCGATCCACCGGTTTTCCACCGGCCTATTCCGCTCCTTCGCCATCGCCTCCTGGTGAACCTCGTCGTTGAAATTCGACCGGTTGTTGGAGATGACGAAGAGAACCGGGATGTTGTAGTGGGCGGCGGTCCACAATGCGGACCCGCCCTGCATGAAATCGCCGTCGCCTAGGATCGCCACCGGCACCCTGCCCGACCCCGCCAGCGCGAGGCCGGCGCCGATGGCGTTGCCGGCGCCGGAGCCGAGCCCGCCGCCGCCGTCGTTGCCGAGATAATCCAGCGGGTCGTCGAAGTGATAGGAATCGCCCGCCCAGCCGAGAGGCACGCGGGTCAGGGTGATCTTCCTTTCGCCCTTGATCCTGTTGAGGGCGCCGGCGATATCGTGCGGGGCGATGGGGGCGGCGGCGTCTTTCTCCTCCGCTGCGGCGAGCGGCACCGGATCCCCGCCGGTGAATTTCGGCGTTCCGCCCAGGCTGTTCTCGACCGCGGCGAGAAGCTGCCCGACGAATGCGTCGGGGTCGGCGAGCAGGCGCTGGTCCCCGACCGCCAGACCGAAATGGTCCATCGACCAGCCGTTATGGATGTAGGAATCGAGGGTGACATCGATCACCCTCGCGCCGACGCCGTAGCCCAGTCCCAGCGCCTTGAAAGTACCGGCCAGGTCGATCCAGTCCAGCACCAGCAGGGCGTCGGCGTTGCGGACAAGATCCTCGCCCGGACCGCGCACCCAGTTGGACGGCGGACCCGCATGAAGCGGGTGTCCGGTCGGGAAGGACGCCGATGTCTTGAGGTCGGTCACGACACGCGCGCCGAGCATCTCGGCAAGGTGGATGCGCCGCTCCCATCCCTCCCGGCTGCGCGAGACCCGGCCGATCATCATCACCGGCCGTTCGGCGGCGAGCAGCGTGTGCGCCGCCGTCTCTACCGCCTCGGCGGAGGCGTGCGGCGTCTCGGGCGGCGTGAATCGGGCGGGGTCGGGGATCGTCACCTCGCCGTCGAGGCGCGTCTCCTGAAGACCCGCATCGAGGCAGATATAGACCGGCCCCCGCGGCGGGGTTCTGGTCATCATGCCGGCGCGCAGCATGGTCTCGACGATCGCCTCGGCGGACCGCGGTTCATCGTCCCACTTGACGAAGTTGCGGAGCAGCGCGCCCTGGTCCTTGGCGGTATGGATCCAGTCGATCCACGGCCGCCGCAGCGGCGCATCGACCGGCCCCGTCGCCCCCATAACGACGATCGGCGCGCGGTCGCACCAGGCATTGAACATCCCCATCAGGCCGTGCATCAGCCCGACATTGGAATGGACGATGGCCCCCATCGGCTCGTCGGTCACCTTGGCGTAGCCGTGGGCGATGGAAACCGCGTGATCCTCGTGCAGACAGAGGAGCATCTGCGGATCTTCGTTGCCGAGATAGTTGACGATGGAGTCGTGAAAGCCGCGGTAGCTGGCGCCGGGGTTGAGCGAGACGTACTTGATCCCGAGCCGCCGCAGCATCTCGGCTGCGACATCGCTGGTCCATTCCATCTGCCGGTTGCCGCCGAGGGTCGGACGGTCGAATTTCTGTACCATGTTCATCGCTCAATACTCCGGTGATCTGAGGGCAAGAAAGGGAAAGGCCGACAGCGCCGACGGCTCGCGCACCGGCTGCGCGGGATGAAGGAACGTCCCGTCGAGCTGATCGAGCCGCACCAGCCCCATCAGCCCCATGGTGATCCGCATTTCTTCTTCCAGCAGTTCGAGAACCCGGACGACCCCCGCTTCGCCGTCTGCGGCAAGGCCGAGGCCCTGTATCTTGCCCACCGAGACCGCATCCGCCCCCCTGGCGATGGCCTTGACGATGTCGGCGCCGCGCATGAAGCCGCCGTCCACCACGATTTCCGCCCGCCCGGCGACCGCCTCGACCACCTCGGGCAGGACATCCACGGTCGCCCGTCCGTGGTCGAGTTGCCGTCCCCCGTGATTGGAGACATAGACGGTGTCCACCCCGTGCTCGACACAGAGCGATGCGTCCTCCGCCGTTGCCACGCCCTTGATCTGCAGCGGTATGTCGAAGGAATCCTTGAACCATTTGACGAAGTCCCAGTCGAGCATGGCCTGCCAGTCCATTCCTTCGGCCGACGACCGGCGCGCGGTGGGCACATAGCGCTTGATCAGGTCGCGCTCGCGGCGCGAATAGAGGGCGACATCGACGGTCAGGCAGAAAGCGCAGTAGCCGTGCGCGATGGCGCGTCGCGCAACGTCCGCGACCCAGTCGCGGTCGCCGCGCACGTACAGCTGATAGACCTTTGGATGGCCGGTCGCGTCGGCTATCGCCTCCAGCCCGGGCTGGGTCACCGAACTCAGATAGGAGACCGTGCCGAATGCCTCTGCCGCCTTGGCGACCGCCATCGCACCGCCGGGGTTCAGGTTTTCCAGCGAGCCCATCGGCGCAAGCGCCACCGGCAGCCGGGTCGCCTGCCCCGCCACCTTGCCCGTCAGGTCGATCGCGCTGACGTCGTTGAGCACGCGCGGCCGGAAGGCGATCGAATCGAGGCCGAGGCGATTCCTGAGCAGCGAGGTTTCGGTCTCTGCGCCGCCGGTCAGGTAATCCCACGCCCCGTCCGACAGGTTGCCGCGCGCAGCGGCGGCGATCTCGTGCAGTGTCGCGAAATCAGGCAATCCTTCTCCTCCCGGACCGGAAAAGCGGCGGCATGGTACGCATTTCGGCCCGACAATGCGAAAACGCCGGGCGCTCCCGCCGGGCGGAAAACCGCCCTACGCCTCGTCCTCCACCCGGCGCACCTCGGTGTTCATCTCGACATCCTTCCGCCGCCGCTGGGCGATGATGCGGCCGGTTTCGAAATAATCGCTCCGGGTCGCGAGAGCCGCCGCCCGCTCGAACTCCTCCGACCATTCGCCGAGGCTGTAGCCGTACCACGGCGCCTCGGGTTTGAGCGGCGGCAGGCCGAGCTCTTCCCAGATTTCGCGCGCGTTTTCCATGAATTCCCGCTTGGGCAGCGAAATGGGCGGGAAGTCCTCCTTCAACGTGGCGTCGATCAGCACGCTCGCATCCTCGCCTCCGTTGCGGAGGCTGCGGGGGCCGTGGCCCTGGTCGCGGTGGCCGAGCACCTCGAGATCGAGCGCCGGGTTGGCGCGATACGCCATCGCCCAGAACAGGGCGTCCGCGTTGTCGGGATCGATGTCGTCGTTGACCGCGATGACGTACTTGCCGGCTGCGCGGTGCAGCGACGCCGCACCGTAGAGAGCGCGCCAGATCTCGGTTCTCGGCATGCCGCGCTCCACCTGGACGACGATGACCTTCCTGATATTGGTCAACGGCTCGTGCATGCCGACCCGGGTGACCCCCTTGATGCCGAGACGATCCCGGAGATGGACGAGGAAGAGCGGCTCCATCGCGACCCGCTTGATGGTGCTCGATTCCGACGGGGTGACCTGGCTGATGATCGAGGTGAGAACGGCGTTCCTGCGTCGGGTCACCGCAGTCACTTCCATGAAGGCATTGAATTCCTGGAGATTGACATGCCCGTGGCTCTCCCCGAACGGCGCTTCCGGCTCGAGATATTCGGTGTCGATATAGCCCTCGACGACGATCTCGGCCTCGGCCGGGACGAGGAGATCGACCGTCTTCGCCCGCGCGACGTTCAACGGATGCCCGACGAGGCCGCCCGCGATATCGAACTCGCAGACGGTCTCGGGAAGCTTCAGGGTGGATGTAAACGTGACGCACGGCGGCGCTCCCAGGACAACCGCTGTCGGCATGCGCTCGCCCCGCGCCCTGTATTTCTGCCAGTGGCCGTAAATTCCGGGCCGGAGTTCGAGCGACGGGTTCATGCCGAGGCGTCTGGGCGCCTTCACCTGCCCCCGGTAGTTGCCCATGTTCTGAACGCCGGTGTCGGGGTCGCGGGTGATGAATTGCGACAGGGTGGTGTAGGGCGCGTTGTCCCAGCCCGGCGTGGAAATCGGCACCGGGATGCCGTCCAGCGCATTGCCGTCGATGTCCAGCGCCTCGCCGGTGAAGACCAACTCGTGGCACGGGGCGCCCGCGATCTCGCGCGGAGGAAGGGGACCGGCGATAGCGGCCTCCCAGCGCGCGTCGATTTCGTGGAGTTCGCAGCCGATGCCGCGGCGGTAGATCTCGCGGCTCGCCGCCAGCCCGCCGACGATCACCGGGATGTCGTAGCGCCGGCTCCGCGAGTCGATCACGTTGGTGAAGAGGAACGCCTTGCGCTCGGGTTCGGGAATGCCGCCGCGAAACTGCCAGCGGACCAGCGGGTGCATCTCCGTATCCTTGTTGATCTCCCGATCGATCCGCAGGAGAAGCCCGGCGTCCTCCAGGGCGGCGATGTGGTCGTGGAGATCGGCATATCCGCGCGTCTGCTCAGTCATCGTCTTCCACCCAGCGGACGGGCGTCTCGGGCTCGACCGCGCGTCTCTGCCGCTGCGCCGTCAACCGGCCGTTCTCGAGATAGCGGCCGGCGGCGGCGCGGGCGGCGGCCTCTTCCCAGCGCTCTTCCCAGTCGCCCAGCGAATACCCGGCCCAGGGGCTCTGCGGAACCAGCGGCGGCAGCTCCAGGCGCTCCCATATCTTCCTCGCGCGCTCCATGAACGACTCCCTGGGCAGGGCCACCGGCGGCATGTCGCCCTTCAGGGTCGCGTCGATCAACATGGTCGAATCCTCGAAGTCGGGATCCTCGGTCTTCGGGCCGTGGCCGCGGTGGCGATGGTCCAGCACGGCGCTGTCCTCGCGCGGGTTGGCGCGGTAGGCGATCGACCACCACACCGCGTCGGCGTTCGAGGGGTCGATATCGTCGGAGACCGCGATCACATATTTCCCGCAGGCGGACTGAAGTGAGGATACGCCGTAAAGCGCGCGCCAGATTTCCGTCCGCGGCACTCCGCGCTCGAACTGCACGAAGATCACCCGGCGAATGTTGGTCAGCGGCTCGTGCATGACCACCCGCCTGACCCCCCTGATCCCGAGCTGGTCGGTGAGATGCGCAAGGAACAGCGGCTCGTAGGCGACCCGCTTGATGACGCTCGACTCGGACGGCGTCACCTGGCTGATGATCGAGGGGAGGACGGCGTCCCGCCGGTGGGTAATCGCGGTCAGGCGCATGATCATGTTGTAGTCTTCGAGCGCGACGTGACCGTGGCTTTCCCCGAACGGCGCTTCGGGCTCCACCAGTTCGGTGTCGATCAGCCCCTCGATGACGATCTCCGATTCCGCCGGGACAGTGAGATCGATCGTCCGGCACCGCACGACGCGGATCGGTGCACCCGCGATCCCGCCGGCGACGGAAACCTCGTCCAGACCCATCTGCAGTTTCTGCGGCGCGCAGTAGGCAACCGCTGGCGGCGGGCCGAGCACGATCGCGCACGGCATCGGCTCGCCCCGCTCCCGGTACGCCCGCCAGTGCCGGTAACCTTCCGCGCCCCCGGAACGCGTCGCCATGCGGACCGCCAGCCGGTCGGACGCCTTCAACCCGGCCCGGTAGGTCCCCATGTTCTGGCCCCCGGTTTCCGGATTCCTAGTGACGCAGCCCGTCGCGGTGAGATAGGGCGCAGCGTCGAAACCGGGTGTCGAGACGGGGACCGGCAGCGCATCCAGCCCGCATCCCTCGCCGAGCAGATCTGTACCCGCGATCTCGATCTCCTGGCAGGGCGCGTCGTCGATCTCGACCGGCGGGATCGGGTTGGCAATCGCGCGCGACCAGCAGCGTCCGATATCCTCCACCGGAACGCCCATGCCGATACTGTAAATCCTCGCGCTGGCGGCGAGCGCGCCGATCACCACCGGCATTTCGTAGCGCCGGCCCCTCGCGTCCGTGACATTGGAGAAGAGAAAAGCTTTCCGCTGATCCTCCTTCAGCCCGCCGCGAAACTGCCAGCGGACCAGCGGGTGCATCTCGGTGTCCTTGTCGATCGCATCCTCGACGCGGAAGAGAAGCCCCGCCCGATCGAGCGCTTCGAGATGGCTGCGGAGATCCGGACAGGCGTAGTGCCCTTCCGAGATTCCGAGGGGCGCCGCCATCTACCACATGGCCGAGCCGCCATCGACGACGATGGTCTGGCCCGTGACGAAATCGCTGTCGCCGGAGGCGAGATAGACGCAGGCGCCGACCAGGTCTTCCGGCGTTTCGTCCTGCTTGATCGCCCGTGTCGCACGCGTCCGTTCCGGTCCGCCGCCCATCCAGTTGGTGCGCTTCAGGACGTTCTCCGACATGGTCGAGCCGGGAGCGATCGCGTTGACGCAGATATTGTCGTCGCCGAGTTCGCGGGCGAGCGAGCGGGTGATGCCGAGGACCGCCGCCTTGGACGCGTCGTAGTGCAGGAAGTACGGCGATCCCTTGAAGATGCGCCCGGTGCAGATCGAGACGATCTTGCCGTACTTCTTCTTGCGCATCTCCGGAACGGCGGCCTTGCAGCAGAGCCAGACCCCCTTGGTGTTGACCGCGAGGACCTTGTCCCACTCCTCCACCGTGATCTCGTCGAAGGGCTTGCGCTCCACCGTGGTGAAGACGGCGGCGTTGTTGACGATGATGTCGAGCCCGCCGAACGCCTCGGCGGTCCGCGCGACCATCTGCTTGCAGGCGGCTTCGCTGGAAACGTCGGTCGGCACGTCGATTGCCTCGGCGCCGAGCGATTTCAACTCATCGACCACGCCCGCGCCCGAGTCGAGATCGGCTACGGCGATTCTCGCACCCTCGGCGGCCATTGCGCGGGCGAAGGCGGCGCCGATTCCCTGTGCGGCGCCGGTGACTATCGCGACGCGTCCGTCAAGCCGTCCCATTCGAGTTCTCCCTGCTCGTCTCCCGCTCCGCTCGCTCCGGGATTGCCTTCATCGAGGGTGCGGACTTCGGTGTTCATCGAGACGTCGCTGCGGCGGCGCTGAGCGATGATCCGGCCGGTCTCCCAGTATTCGCTGCGCACCGCCCGGCGGGCCATCGATTCGAGATCCTCGTTCCATTCGCCGAGATCATAACCGAACCAGGGCCGTTCCGGCTTGAGCCTGGGCAGGCCGAGTTCGTTCCAGATTTCGGCCGCCGCCTCCATGTACTGGCGCTTCGGCAGGGAGACCGGCGGGAAGGTTTCCTTGAGCGTGGCATCGACCAGGACGGCGCTGTCCTCGCTGTCGACCAGGCTGCGCGGACCGTGCCCCTCGTCCTTGTGTTTGAGGATCTCGACGTCGCGATGCGGCTTGGAGCGGTAGGACATCGCCCAGAAGACCGCGTTGGTATCGTCCGGGTCGATATCCTCGTTGACCGCGATGACCCATTTGCCCTCGGCGCGGCGAAGCGACGCCACGCCGTAGAGCGCGCGCCAGATCTCGGTGCGCGGGATGTCGCGCTCGACCACGACGACGATCAGCTTGTGGAGCGAGGTGAGCGGCTCGTGGGTCGCGACGTGCTTCACCCCCTTGATGCCCAGATGGTTGCGCAGGTGCTCGATCTGCGCCGCCTCGTAGGCCGGCCGCTTGATCGCGCTCGACTCCGACGGCGTGACCTGGCTGACCCAAGAGGTAATCACCGCATCGCGCCGCCGCGTGATCGCGGTCACGTCCATGTAGCCGTTGTATTCCTGCAGGTTGACATGGCCGTGGCTCTCGCCGAACGGCGCTTCCGGTTCGAGCAGTTCGGTCGAGACCAGGCCCTCGATCACGACCTCCGCCTCGGCCGGCACGACGAGATCCACCGTCTCCGCCCTGACGACATTCAACGGCTTGCCGACCAGCCCGCCGGACACCCATAACTCGTCGAGCTTCTCCGGCATCTTCTGGACGGCGGTAAAGGAGACGACCGGCGGGCAGCCAAGGACGATCGCGCAAGGCATCGGCTCCCCGCGTTTCTTCCACGCCTCCCAGTGCATGTAGCCGCCGGTTCTGAGTTCGATGGAGGGGTTCATGCCGATCCGGTCGGGCGCCTTCAGCATCCCCCGGTAGTTGCCCATGTTCTGAACCCCGGTTTCGGGATCCTTGGTGATGAAGTGGGACGAGGTCGTGTAGGGAGCGTTGTCCCATCCGGGCGAGGAGATCGGAACCGGAAGCGCGTCAAGCCCGTTTCCGTTGAGCAGGTCGGGCCCGCGATAGACGATCTCGTGGCACGGCGCATCGGCAACGAGGTTGGGTTGGATCGGAGCGTTCATCGCCCGGATCCAGTTCTCCTTGATCTCGGCGAGGGGGACGCCCATTCCCATTTCGTAGACGCGGCTGTTGGCGGCAAGGCCGCACACCAGGACCGGTATATCGAACCGGCGCCCCTTGGAGTCGGTCACGTTGGTGAACAGGAACGCCTTGCGGTCCTCGGCCGGGATACCGCCGCGGAACTGCCACCGGACCAGCGGATGCATCTCGGTGTCCTTGTTGATCCGCCGGCCGACCTCGATCAGCAGACCCGCCTCCCGCAGCGCTGCGATATGCTGGTGCAGGTCCCGGTAACCCCGTTCGGGCATCGACATGGGCGAAGGACTCCTTCCGCACCGCCGGCTGGCCGTGCGGGCAACGGTTCATTCGATAACGAAGTCTTTGCAATCTATGCGCCCCGCCGCATCGTGACAACCGGCGGCGGCGACCCGGCGGGACCGGGTTTTGCGCATGCACCGGGCAGCAGCTATCCTTTCGCGGAATGCGAAAGGACCGGGAACAAGGAGCAAGAAATGCTGTTCATGCGCGCAAACAGGGTTCTGGCGCTTGCCGCCGGCGCGGTCGCGATCGGTCTCTCAGGGCCGGCCGTATCCAACGTCGCGGATTTCTACAAGGATAGGACCGTGACCGTGGTCGTGCCCGCCGGCCTCGGCGCCTCGCTCGGCCTCTACGGTCGCCTGCTGACCGAGCACTGGGGAAAGCACATTCCCGGCAATCCGACCGTGATCGTACAGTCGCGGCCGGGCGGCGGCGGCACGAAGGGTGCGGCATACGTCTATAACGCGGCGCCCAAGGACGGCTCCGTCGTTGCCGAGGTGCTGGCACCCTCGGTGCTGGCGCCGATCCTCCGCAACGTCAAGTTCGACGCCACGAAATTCCAGTGGATCGGCTCGATCACCCAGCGGCCGAGCGTGGTCTCGGTTTTTCACACCGCGCCGGCGACGACGCTGGAGGGGGTGAAAACCACGGAAGTCATCATGGGCTCCACCGGCTTCGGTTCGGAAACCTATCTGATGCCGAAGCTGATGAATCACCTGCTTGGCACCAAGTTCAAGATCGTCAAGGGCTACAAGGGCGGCGCGTCCATCAACAAGGCGATGGCGCAGGGCGAAGTGCACGGGCGGATGAACTACTGGACCGGCTGGACCACGATCAAGAACGACTGGCTCGAGACCGGCAAGCTCAAGCACCTGATCCAGTACGGCCCCCGCATCCCCGAGCTTCCGGACGTGCCGAGCATCATGGGTCTCGTGAAATCGGAAGACGGGCGCAAGATGATCAAATTCATCGAGGTCAGCGAACTGATCGGGATGGGCTTCTGGGTTGCCCCCGAAGTGCCGAAAGACCGGGTCGCGGCGCTCCGGTCGTCGTTCATGGCGACGATGAAGGACGCGGCGTTCCTGGCCGACGCCAAGAAGCGGCGCGCGCCGGTTGCGCCGATCTCCGGCGCCGAACTCACGCAGATCGTCAACGACGGGCTCAAGGTTTCGCCCGAACTCGTCGCCAAGATGAAGAAGGCCTTCGGTTTCAAGTAGAGGGCGGCGACACCCCCTCCGGGCGCTCGCCGCCCGGAGGGGCCGGTACGGACGCCAATCTCCTTGTTCCGCACCGGCCCGGTGTGGAATGATCGGCCGGGGCTCGGATAAGGGAGGAGACGCATCATGCCGAAATTCAGGTCTGCCGGAGCGCTCCTGGCTGCCGCGGGAATGGCATCCGTTCTTTCGCTCGGTGCCGGCGGAGCATCCGCCGAAGTGAAGCTCACTCTGGTTTACCCGTTCCCGGATTTCCTGATCTACACGAAACAGTGCAAGCAACTGGCCGCGGACATTACCGCGGCGGCCAAGGGCAAGCTGTCGATCGAAGCCCTGCCGTTCAATTCGATCAAGATGTTCCAGCAACCGGTTGCCGTGCGGAAGGGCCGGGTCGATATGGTGTGCACGCCGTACGCCTTCTTCGCCCGGGCGGTGCCGGAAAACGAGGCGGTATCGACCTCCGCTTCCAATCCGCAGACCGTCCGTGCCAATGGCGGCCTCGAGATGCTCGACCAGCTTCAGCAGAAATATTTCGGCGTGAAGAATCTCGGCTGGACGTCCTCGGGGGGGCGTTTCCGCATCTACATGAAGAACCCGCCGAAATTCAACGCCGAGGGCATGCTGGACCTGTCCGGGGTGAAGCTGCGCGACAACCCGATCTATGGCGCCTTTTTCCGCGCCATGAACGCAACGACCCATCCGCTGCCGGCGACCCAGGTCTACTCGGCGCTGGAGAAAGGCGTGGTCAACGCCAGCGCCTGGGCCACCATCGGCCTCAAGGGCCTGAAATGGGACAAGTTTCTGCGCCACGGGGTAGAGCCGGAGTTCTACCACACCGATATCGGCTGGTTTATCAACCTGAAGAAATGGAACAGCCTTGAGGCCGGTGTCCGGAAGATGGTCCAGGACATGGTGATCGAGAACGAACAGGCGGTGCGCAAGATCCTTCTGGCGGAATCGAAGAAGGAACGGGCGATGCTGGTCGAGGAAGGCATGACGTTCCACCCCGTGCCCGCGGCCGCGGTCTATTCGAAACTGGCGGTGGATTCGGCGTACGACCGCATGGTCGACCGGCTCAAGAAGGCAAAACGGCCGACCGACCACGTCGCCAAGCTGCGCGAACTCTGGCAGCAGCAATAGGCCGTCCGGAACACCTGTTTTTCTGCGCCAGGGGAACCTCCTTGGCCCGACGCGAGCGGCGGCACCGGCGACAAGCCGGTGCCGCAGCCCCACCCGTCGCCCCGCGGCTGGCCCGCGCTTACGCGCCGCCGCCCGCCCGGGGTACGGGCCGTCGCCGCAACCGGATCCCATGACCGTCCTGCGGGCAATCGACAAGGCCTGGGCCAGCCTGTTGTGGGCCATGATGGCGCTGGCGGCGCTCTATGTCGGCTTCATCATGGTGGCGATCGTCTACATCACGATCTTTCGCACCGCGGGCTGGGCGTACAATCAGTTCGTATTCACCCTCATCGAGTACGGCTTCATCTACATTTTGTTTCTCGGCTCGCCCTGGCTCGTGCGGACCCGGGGCCATGTCTACATCGAACTGTTGACCGCGGCCGTGCCGGCGCGAAGCCGGACGGTCCTCTCGCGCGGAATAACAGCGCTTTGCGCCGCCATCTGCCTGATCTGGTTCTGGTACACGTGGGGCATCTTCCTGGAACACGCGGTGGACCCGCTCGCGTTCGACGAACTGCGCGACGACCGCGGGGTCCGGCTGTGGGCGATCACCATCGCCCATCCCGTCGGCTTCCTGTTGATGACGGTCGAGTTCCTCCGTTTTGTCTTCGGCCGGGAAACGATGCACAGCGGCGAGGCCGGCGTCGGCAGCGAGCGCGCCGAACTCGAGGAGACCAGGCGCAGCCTCACGGAAGGCCGCTAGATGGAGTGGTACTGGATTCTCCTCGCGCTGTTCGGCTCCATCCTGTTCCTGATGTTCGCCGGCCTGCCGGTGGGTATCGCCTTCATCGCGGTCAATACAGTCGCCGCTTTCTTCATTTTCGGCCGGTTCGGCGATTTCGACACGCGGGTCCAGGCGGCGATCGGCCAGCACGTCGATAACGCGTTCGGCAACATGGCGATCTTTGCCATCGTGCCGATCCCCATGTTTCTGCTGATGGGCGAACTCTTCTTTCACACCGGTCTCGCCAACCGGATGTTCAACGCTGTCGAGAAGCTCATGGGCCGGGTCCCCGCGCGGCTGTCCTACGTCACGGTGGCCGGCGGCACCGCCTTCGCCACCCTGTCCGGCTCGTCGATGGGTTCAACGGCGTTGCTCGGCACGTTGATGGTCCCCGAAATGACCGAGCGCGGCTACAAGAAGAGCATGTCGATCGGCCCGATTCTGGGGACCGGCGGCCTCGCCATGCTGATCCCACCGTCGGCGCTCGCGGTGCTGCTCGGCACGCTGGCCGAGATCGACATCGGCAAGCTGCTGATCGCCGGCGTCGTGCCGGGCCTGCTTCTGGCCGTCTTTTACGCCGTTCTCATCTTCGTCCGTGCGACTCTCGATCCCGAGGCTGCACCGGCCTACGAGGTCGAAGCCGTAACGGCGATGCGGCGGCTCGCGCTCCTCGTGTTCGATATCTTGCCGATGATCTCGATCATCGTTTTCGTCATCGGCCTCATCATGGGCGGGGTGGCAACGCCGTCGGAAGCCGCCGCCTACGGCTCGGTCGGGGTGATCCTGCTGGCATTCGTCTATCTGTTCGCGGTGCCGCTGCTGCGCGGCGATTTCCGACAGGCATGGGCGTTCGGACCGTTCTTCGCAGCGGCGATGTGGAAATCGCTGTGGGGCGCAGGGCGGGTGACGGTGATCGCCCTGATGATCCTGTTCGGCTCCTCGCTGTTCTCCAACGTGCTCGCGGCATCGGGCTCGAGCGCGGCGCTGATCGCGTGGATCGCGGGTTTCGACGTTTCCCCCTACGTCATGCTCCTGATGATGTTCGGCATTCTCCTTCTGCTCGGCATGTTCATGGACCAGCTCGCCATGATGCTGCTGACGGTGCCGATCTTCTTTCCGATCGTGCAGGGGCTGGATTTCGGCCTGGCGCCGGAAATGAAGCTGATCTGGTTCGCCGTCATCATGCTGCTGGCGATGGAGATCAGCTTCACGACGCCGCCGTTCGGCCTGCTGCTGTTCGTCATGCAGGGCGTCGCGCCGCCGGGCACGCGTTTCGGCGAAATCTGCCTTGCCGCCCTGCCCTTCATGGGCTGCGCCCTGTTCCTGACCCTGCTGATCGTGGTCTTCCCGCCCCTGGCGCTCTGGCTGCCGTGGCTGGGCGGCGGATGACACGCCGTTTGCCGGACGTCCGGGGCGGGCGCGCGCGTCTTCGCGGCGGCGTCAGAAGAGGTTGAGCCAGATATTCGATCGAAGCGCCGGAAACAGGTCGCCGAGCAGGGTCTGCGGCCACGGAATGATCAGTATCTTGTGGAAAAGCGCGTAGCAGAAAACCCACATCGGTAGCGAGATCGCGAGCGCGGTGAACCAGCTTTCCTTGCCCTCGAAGCGGATGTATCCGACGAGGAACAGGAACATGGCGGGCAGGATACCGACCACCGCTGCGGCCCCGAAAAAGAACAGCAGCCAGCCGAAATAGACCCCGGCGCGCACGAAGATCGTGCGCACGGCGAGATCGCCGTAATCGGCCTGGATGTCGAAATGCACGTCCTCGGTGTCCGGCCTCGCCATCCCGCCGGGGAGCGTAGACGAGGCCTGAACCGGCGCGGGACGAACGAACATCGCGGTCAGAATCAGCCACGCGGTGAACAGGAGCCCCGCCCAGCCGACCACCTGCGGGACCAGCTTGGCGCCGAATTCCCACTCCGAAGAGAGCACCAGGCAGGTCGCGAAGAGCGCCAGCACGAGGACGGAAAAGGCAAGGTCGGGATTGAGGCTTGCGCGCTGGAACCCAAATCTGGCGCCTTGCCTCGCCCCGGTCCTGGACCGCGCGAAATAGCCTTTCAGGACGGGGCGCAGAATACCGTAGAGGGTAATGGCGAAGACCACCATCACGACCGGGAAGGTCAACCATTCGGAGCCGTAGCGCTCGACCGAAATGAACATGTAGCGTTCCACGAGGCCGCCCAGGACAAAACCCAGGATCAGCGGCGGGCGCGGCCACTTCATGCGCTTCATCACCCAGCCCACGAAGCCGAAGATCAGGAGCGCGTAAATGTCGCCCCACTGCCGGGAGCCCTGGAAGGCGCCGACGAAGACGACCGCGAGCACGACCGGCGCCAGGATGCCGATCCGCACGAGCGCCACCTTGGCGAGCTGGTTGGCGAACAGGAAACAGATCCCGGCGCCGATGACATTGGCGAATGCAACCGACCAGACCAGCGTGTAGGTGACGTCGAGATTCTTGGTCAGCATCTCGGGGCCGGGCGTCAGCCCGTGGATCAGGAACGCCCCGAGAATGAGCGCCATCGATGCGCTGCCAGGCACGCCAAAGGCGATTGTCGGCACCAGCGCGCCGCCTTCCTTGGCGTTGTTCGAACTTTCGGAAGCGATGACGCCACGCACGTCGCCTTTGCCGAAACTGGTGGCCGTGTCCTTCTCGCTGCGGACGGCATGGCCATAGGCGATCCAGTCGATCACCGAGGCGCCGATTCCGGGTACTGCGCCGAGACTCGAGCCTATGGTCGCGCAGCGGAGCAACAGGAACCAGTTGCGGAACACGTCCCTGACGCCGGTAAGCTGGCTCATCTGGGACTTGACCTGGCTCTCTGCGGCGATGCGCTGGCGTGTGATCGCCATGTCGGCGATCTCCGGGATCGCAAACAGGCCGAGGGCGAGAGGAACCACCGGCAACCCGTCCCAGAGGTAGAGCGAATCGAACGTCCAGCGCAGCGTTCCGGTCTGCGGGTCGTCGCCGGCCGTCGCCACCATCAGCCCGATACAGGCGGCGGCCAGCCCCTTGAGCGGCGTGCCGCCGCTCAGCACCGCCACCAGGGACAAGCCGAAGACGCAGAAGGACAGGAGTTCCGGCGAGCCGATATGCAGCATCACCGGACGCAGAATGGGGACGCTGATCGCCAGCAGAAACGCCCCGTAGAGGCCGCCGATGACGGACGCCGAGAACGCCGCGCCGAAGGCTCGCCCCGCCTCGCCCTTCCGCGCCATCGGGTAGCCGTCGAGGATGGTTGCGGCCGACCCGACCGTTCCGGGCACCCCGAACAGCACCGCCGGTATCGTATCGGAGGTGACGACCACCGCCTGCAGCCCCATCAGGAAGGCGAGCGCGGTGTAGGGGTCCATGTCGAAGGTAAACGGCAGCAGAAGCGACAGTCCGACCAGACCGCCCAGCCCCGGGATGACGCCGAGGATCAATCCGATGACGACCCCGAGGGAAAGAAAGCCGATGCGCTGCGGATCGGCCATGATGGTTGCGGCCTTGACGGCCATGCCGAGCATGTCGGCTTCCATGAACGCCCCTGTTCTCGATCAGTTCTTTTTCGTTGCGGCCGTTCCCGGCCGGCGACAGCTACTCCGCTGCGGCAAGTTGCGGGAATCGCTCGTTGACGTCGAGCTTGAAGACCTTCTGCGCGTTCTCGCCCAAGATCTTGCGCTTGGCGCGTTCATCGAGGAACGGCAGGTCCCAGATCACGCCGGGCAGGTCCATGTCCCAGTGCGGATAGTCGGTCGCAAACAGGAGCGAGTTCTCGGCGTCCATCGCCCTGAAGGTCGCCTCGAGCAGCCAGTCTTCGTTCGGCCGCTCCATCGGCTGTGTGGTGTAGTACATCTCCTTCATGTACTCGCTCGGCAGCCGCTTGAGCGAGGGGCACTCGGAACTCCGCATGCGGTATTCGTTATCGAGCCGCATCATCAGCCACGGCACCCAGGCAATCCCGGACTCGATCCAGATCGTCTTCAGATTGGGGAATCGTTCGGGCAGGCCGTTGACCACCCAGTTGGTACAGTGGACGACGTTGTACCAGGTGAAGCCGAGTGCGTGGACGGCGATGAAGCGGTTCGACGTGCGGAACATCGGATCGTCCCAGTTGAACCCGGAATGGAAGCCCAGCGGCAGCCCGCGCTCCTCGACGGCGCGGTAAATCTTCATGTAGTCGTTGTCGTGGACCGGCTTGTGACGGACCGAGGTCACCATGAAGCCGATCACGCCCGGCTTGTCGCCGAAATCCTCCACCATCTTCATCGCCGCGTTGTGGTCGTTGAAGGGCAGGTAGAGCATCGACTTTATGCGCGAGGACCCCGGCAGCACCCGTTCGACGAGCCAGCGGTTGTAGGCCCGCGCAAGATGGTTCTCGACCTCGGGTTGCGGATGCATCGCCAGCCCGAGCATCGGCGTCGGGAACATGCAGGTGTAATCGACCCCCATCGCATCCATCCAGCGGTGGCCGAGATGAACGTCGCGGTGGACGCCGTCAGCCGGGGTCTGCTCCATCCGCCGAAGCGGGTAGCGCGTCACCCGGCCGCCGATATCCTGGTAGCCCACCCGGCCGAGCGCGAACATGCCGCCGCCGCGCTGGCCGACCTGGCTGCCCGAGCGGGCAAGCTGCTGGAGGACCGGATCCTCCATGTATTCCATGATCTCGGCCATCGATTCGCTCTCGTAGTGGTGCGAATCGACATCGACGATCAGCACGTCCTGGAGGCCGCGCCGGTCGCGCTGTTTCGCCGCATTCGCCAAGACTTTGTCGGTCTCGAACGAATCCACGCTCATCCGGAAAAACTGCTCGTTGCCGGTCGGGAGTTCCATCGATTTCCCCTCGCTCAGGCCTCGCTGTCGGCGGCGGCGATTAGAGCAGCCCCGGAAGCCATGTTGCAAGGGGCGGGAACGCGGCGATCAGCACCATCCCGACCAGGAAGATGCCGACGAACGGCCAGGTGGCGCGGAATATATCGCCCAGCGGGACGTGCGGCGCCGATCCCTTGAACGCGAACATGGTGTAGCCGAAGGGCGGCGTGATCCCGCCCACGGTGACGTTCAGAAGCATGATCAGCCAGAACCAGATGGGATCGAAGCCGAGGGTGCCGAGGAGCGGCTGGTAAATCGGGATCACCACCAGCATCAGCGCGATCTGGTCGATGAACATGCAGAGAATGAACGGAATCAGCATCATGATAAACAGCATCACGTAAGGCTCGAAATCGAGCGCCACGATCAGCGTCGTGAGCGCGCGGGTCGAGCCCGTGAAGGCGAGAAGCTGACTGAACATCTTCGAGCTCGCCATGATCACGAGAATCATGCTGGTGATGAACGCAGCCGAGGTGACCGACTCGGAGATCATCTTCCAGTTGAGCTTGCGGTAATAGGCCGCGGTGAGCAGCGCGCCCAGCACGCCGGTGGCCGCCGACTCCGACGGGGTCGCAATCCCGAGCAGGATGAAGCCCATCACGCAGAAGATGATGATCGCGAAGGGCAGCACGCGGGCGACCGCGACCGCCATCTGCCACGCCGAGACCTTGGGCGCGGCGTCGGAATCGCCGTAGGGCGCGAGGCCGGGGTTCGCCCGCACCCGGGTGAATATGTAGATCAGGAACATCCCCGACAGCAGCAGCCCCGGGACCACCCCGGCGATCAGCAGCCCGGCAATCGAAACGTCGGCAAGCGTCCCGATGATGATCACGAGCACGCTCGGCGGGATGATCGGCGCCAGGCTCGCACCGGCGAGAATCGCCCCGGTCGACAGGCGCGAATCGTAGTTGCGCGAGATCATGCCGGGGTAGAGCGTGCGCGCCATCATCGCCGCGACGCCCATCGCCGCCCCCGACAGCGCACCGAATATGGTGGAAAGCACGATACACAGGACGTACTGCCGCCCGCGTATCTTGCCGACCAGCTTGTCGACCGAATCGAAGAGGATGTCGATCGACCCCGAACGGAACAGGAGCTCGCCCATCAGGATGAACAGCGGGACCGCGGACAACGCGGCGACGTTGGTCGTCTCGAAGATCGAGTTGGCGACCATGCCGAAGCCGGGCTGCCCGAGCACCAGCAGCACGCCGGCGATGTTGATGACCAGAAAGGCGATGAAGATCGGCGCGCCGGTGAGGAACGCCGCAAGCAGGACGCCGAGACCGCCGGAAAGGGTTGCCCACCAGACCATGTCAGCCGTGCATCCCGTCGGCCGGACGCTCGGCGCCGAGCGTCCGCGGGTCGAGCATCCGGAAGAAATAGATCGCCGACGAACCGAAGCCGTAGGTGATCCACGCCGAGATGTAGATCTTGGGAATCGGCTTCACCTTCATCAGGTGAACGTCCTTGACGATCTGGCGGATGTTCTCGTCGAGGCTGATCCAGGTCGCCGCGGCGCAGGCGAGAAACCCGACCAGGTAGATGAACCAGTAGAGGATTCGCGCCCTCTTCTTGGCGAACATGTCGAGGAGGACGGTGACCGCGACGTGCCCCTTCTCCTTGGTGACGTGGGGCATCATCAGGAAACAGCCGATGCACAGCGAATACTGGACGGCCTCGCTCGACCACCATGTCGGCGCACCGAAGAAATAGCGGGCGAAAACCTCGTAGCAGTAAGCGAAGACGATGATGCCGAGACAGAGCTTGGAGAGGTGGAATCCGACCCGCGTCACGCCGTCGTGCAGCCGCGCGAGCGTGCCCAGCACCTCACCCATCGCCCTGGTCCCGGCATCCCGTCATGGTTCGTCGGCCGGCAGGACGGCTAGTCGGTCATGCCCGCCTTCTTGGCGAGCTTGTAGAGGTCGTCCGCGCCGTCGGCGCAGCACTTGCGTGCGACCTCCCACAGGCTCGTGCTCCAGGCCTTCCTGACCAGCGCCGCCTTGTCCGGCGGCAGATGGAGGGTCTTCACGCCAAGCTTGTCGAGCTGGCGGGTTTCTTCGGCGAGGATCTCCTTGCCCACCCAGGGCATCTCAAGCTCGGTCCTGACGCCGGCTTCCAGCAGAACGCCCTTTTCCTGGTCGTTGAGCTTGTTCCACGAATCGAGATTGACCAGCACCGGCTCGTTCGAGGACCCGAAGGTCGGGCGAACCCGGTATTTCGCCACCTCAAAATGCTTCATCGAAAGCATCCCGGCGGCCGGCCAGCACGCGCCGTCGACCACGCCCTTCTCCAGCGCGGTGTAGATCTGCGACCCGGGCAGCACCACCGGCGAGCCGCCGAGAGCGCGGATCACCCCATGATACGACAGGGTCCCGCGGATCTTGCGGCCCTTCACGTCCCCTTCGGGGCTCAGCGGCTCCTTGAGGAACATGTGGTAGCCGGAGAAGCTCTGGGCCGGAAGGGCGACCAGCTTCAGGTTGTTGTGCTTTTGGTAGTACTTGTCGACGAAGTCCCAGATGCCCGCTTCGCGGCGCTTGATCGGGTCCATGTCGATGGTATCGACGACCAGCGCGATGCCCTTCGATCCGGCGTGATAGACCCCGTGGGTGTACAGCATGTCGAACACACCGGAGGCCACCGGCTGGAGCTGCTCGAACGGCGGTACGACCTCCGGCCCGGATACGCTGATCTTGACGGTGTCGCCGCCGATCGCCTCCACATTGTCGAGATACTGCTGAAGGACTGCGTAGGTCGGCCAGTTGTTCTTGTTCCAGCTCGTGAGCAGCTTGAGGCTGGCGGCCTCGACGGCGCCGGCCGCGCCGACGGCGAGCGCCGCCCCCGCGAGCAGCGGTGTCCAGATACGTTTCATTTCGGGATCCTCCCTTGAGATAACCGGCGGCGGAGACGCCGCGTGCCGCCGGCCGGGGAATCTAGTCTACCGCCGCCGGCAGGGGCAAGGGTCGCCGTCGCGCAGGGTCGGTACCGTGCCGCCGCGCCGGGCAGGGGCGGCGCTGTCTCGGGGCCGGTTTCTTCATCCTCGGTGCGAAGAAGATGCCGCAATCCCAAACAGAATGTTTCACGTGAAACATAGATCAGCATTGTTGACCTATTTTCGGGACATTTTGCGTCCTCCGGGGATGCAGCGGCCGCGCCCCACCGCGTCGCCGCGATTGATCGGTGCTGCTGACTGCTCCAGACTGGATGGCGGTGCGTTGACCGTCGTCCGGCCGTGCCGGCGGCCCGGCGGCGCCTCATCCGGCAGGCCGCAGCAAGGAGACCGCGTCCCATGACCAACCCTGCCACCCGTATCGGCAGCGCCACGTCGGACACCTCGCAATTCCGCATGCGCGGCAAGGATGTGCTCTCCGAGGTCCTCGGCAAGATGAGTTTTACCGAGGCGTTCTACTTCATCGTCACCGGGCGCGAACTGACCCGGGAGCAGGCCAGGATCTTCGACGCCTGCGTGATCATCCTGATGGATCACGGGATCACGCCGCAGGCCCTGGTCTCGCGGCTGGTCCACGATGCGGTGCCGACCGACCTCCAGGTGCCGGTCGCGTCCGGCCTGCTGATGGTCGGCAACAAGTTCGCCGGAACGATGGCCGGATGCGGCCAGATCCTCCAGGCATGCATGGCCCAGGACGGCGACCGGCGCGCCTGGCTCGCCGGCGAGGTCGCCGCTTTCCGCGCCCGGAAACGTTTCATTCCCGGCTTCGGCCACCCCTATTACAAGCCCGCGGACCCGCGCGCCGCCCGGCTGTTCGAGATCGCCCGAGCCAACGGTGCGAAAGGGGACTACATCGCGCTGGTCAAGATGCTGGGCGAAGAGGTCGACAAGGCCGCCGGCCGGCACCTGACCCTCAACGTCACCGGAGCCCTCGGCGCCGTGTTGAGCGAGATCGCCTTCCCGGTCGAGGTCATGCGCGCCTGCTCGGTCGTCGGCCGGGCCGCCGGGTTGGTTGCGCATGTGCTGGAGGAGCAGTCGACTCCGATCGTTCCGGACGTGGTCGACTTCGTGAACGGCATTCCTTACGTCGAGGATTGAGCGGCGTTCCGCCGCCGGCCCGGTTGATTCGCGCCGCCGATAAATCATAGCATCCGCCCACGGGCCCGCGGGGCGGGCGCTTTCTGGCACGGGAAATCCTCATGACGGCATGTATCGTGGGCTGGTCCCACACCAAGTTCGGCAAGCACGAAGACCGGGATGTCGAATCCCTGATCACCGAGGTCGTCCTCGGCGCGATGGAGGACGCCGGCGTTTCCCCGGCCGACATCGACGAAATATTCATCGGCCACTGCAACGCCGGTTTCGTGCGCCAGGAATTCCCTTCCTCGCTGGTTCTCCAGGCCGACGACGGCCTGCGCTTCAAACCGTCGACGCGGGTCGAGAATGCCTGCGCCACCGGGTCTGCAGCGATCCATCAGGGGCTGAACGCCATCGCCGCCGGGAAAGCGCGCCGCGTCCTCGTGGTCGGCGTCGAGAAGATGACGGAACTCGCCGGGGCGGCCATCGGCGAGGTTCTGGTCAAGGCAAGCTATGTCAAGGAGGAAGGCGGCGCGAACGGGAGCTTCGCCGCTATCTTCGGGCGTATCGCCGAGAGTTATTTCCAGAAGTACGGCGACCAGTCGGACGTCCTCGCAAGGATCGCGGCGAAGAACCACGCCAACGGCGCGGTCAATCCGCTCGCGCATTTTCAGAAGGATCTGGGGTTCGATTTCTGCCGCGCCGTCTCCGACAAGAATCCCGTCGTCGCCGGCCCGCTGAAGCGGACCGACTGTTCGCCGGTGACCGACGGCGCAGCAGCGGTGGTGCTGGCCGACCTCGACTCCGCACTCGCGCACGACAAGGCGGTCGTCTTCCGCGCGGCGCGCCATGTCAACGAGTTCCTGCCGATGAGCCGGCGCGATCCGACGCGCTTCGAAGGCGCCGAACGCGTCTGGCAACAGGCTTTCGAGGACAGCGGACTCGCGCTGGACGATCTCGACCTGCTGGAAGTGCACGACTGCTTCACCATTGCCGAACTGATCATCTATGAGGCTCTGGGCCTCGCCCCGCACGGCGAGGGTGCGACCGCGGTGGAAGAGGGCTGGACCGAAAAATCCGGCAGGCTGCCGATCAACCCATCGGGCGGGCTCAAGTCCAAGGGCCATCCGATCGGCGCCACCGGGGTTTCGATGCACGTCATGGCCGCGATGCAGGTTCGCGGCGATGCCGGACCGATCCAGGTGCCGGACGCGAAGCTCGCCGGCGTCTTCAACATGGGCGGCAGTGCGGTGGCCAATTACGCGAGCATACTGGAGCCGCTGCGCTGAGCGGACGTTGAATGTGAGCCGAGGCGCTGCCGGTCGAGGCACCGGCGATGGGTGAATTCGGCATCGGTCAGCCGGTGCCGCGCCTGGAGGATCCGGCGCTGCTGACCGGCCGCGGCCTGTTCGCGGACGATGCCGGAACACCCTCCGGGCGAATCCTCCGCGGCTACGTGCTGCGTTCGCCCCACGCCAACGCACGTCTGACATCGGTCGATATCGCCGCGGCCGCGGCGATGCCGGGTGTCGCCGCCATTCTCACCGCGGACGACTACATTGCGGAGGGACTCGGCCCGATTCCCCATATCGGCCCCGCGGTGAAGCGGCGCGACGGCGGCGATCCGGCGAGCCCGCCCTACTATCCGCTGGCGGCGAGCCAGGTTCGCCATGTCGGCGAAGGCGTTGCTTTCATCGTTGCCCGAACGCTCGATCAGGCGAAGGACGCCGCCGAACAGGTCGCGATCGATTACGAACCCGCGCCGGCGGTGACCGAGACCGCCGAACTGTTCGCCGACGATGCGCCGCTCGTGTTCGAGGGCTGCCCGGGCAACGAGTGCTTCGTCCACGAGATCGGCGATGGAGCGGGAACCGAGGCCGCCTTCGCCGCCGCCGACCATGTGGTGCACCGGCGTTTCGTTCTCACACGGGTCCTCGCCAACGCGATGGAGCCGCGCGGCTGTCTCGCCGACTACGATGCGCGCGCGCAGCGGTTCAGTCTTCGTGCGCCGGTGCAGCACCCCTTCGTGGTCAGGGGTTTGCTCGCCGGCAAGGTGTTCGGCGTCGACGAGCAGAGCGTTCATGTCGAGGTCGATGATGTCGGCGGCAGCTTCGGCATCAAGGCGAACGTCTACCCGGAATATCTGTTGTCGCTCTGGGCGGCGCGCCGGCTCGGCCGGCCGGTGCGGTGGATCAGCGAGCGCTCGGAAGGGCATCTGAGCGACTATCACGGCCGCGACAACGTGACGGATGCGGAACTCGCGCTGGACGCCCAGGGGCATTTTCTCGCCCTCCGCGTCCGCAGCACGGTCAACCTTGGCGCTTATCTCTCGCCGCTCGGCGCCGGACCGGCCGTGAACAATCTCGGCTCGCTCGCCGGCGTCTACAGGACGCCGGTCGCGCATGTCGTTGTGCGCGGAGGGTTGAGCAACTCCCAACCCACGGCCCCGTACCGCGGCGCCGGCCGTCCGGAGGCGGCGTTCGCGATCGAACGGCTGATCGACGCGGCCGCGTACGACCTCGGGTTCGACCGTGTCGAGATCCGCCGCAGGAACATGATTGCGCGGCACGAGCTTCCGTTCGCCACCCCTCTGGGTTTTGTCTACGATTCGGGCGACTTCGCAGCCAACATGGACCGCGCGCTCGTTCTCGCGGACGCTGCGGGCTTCGAGGACCGGCGCCGCGCCTCAGCCGATGACGGCAAGCTGCGCGGGCTCGGTGTCGCCAACGCAATCGAGCGCGCCGCCCCGCCCGGGCTCGAGTTCGCGGAGATCCGGTTCGGACCGACCGGACAGGCGACGGTCCTGTGCGGCGCCACCACCCAGGGACAGGGCCACGCGACCGCGTTCGGACAATTGCTGAGCGACCGGCTCGGTCTTGAACCCGGTGAAATACGGTTTGTACAGGGCGATACGGACCGTCTCGCGTTCGGCTTCGGCGCGGGCGGATCGCGCATTTCGGCCATGGGGTGCGCGGCGTTGCTGATGGCTGCGAACAAGATCGTCGCCAAGGGGAAGCGAATCGCCGCCCACGCGCTGGAGGCGGCCGAGGACGATATCGAGTTTCACGCGGGACGGTTCGCCATCGCCGGCACCGACCGCGGCATGGGTCTCGGCGATGTCGCCAGGGTTTCGTTTCAGCCCGCGCGGCTGCCGGACAATGTCGAACCCGGTCTCATCGAAAGCGGGACATACCGGTCGAAGGTCGCCAGCTATCCCAACGGATGCCATGTCTGCGAGGTCGAGATCGACCGCGAAACCGGCACCATCCTCATCCTTCGTTACGTCGTGGTGGACGACTTCGGCACCGTCATCAACCCCTTGCTGGTGAAAGGTCAGGTCCACGGCGGCGTCGCCCAGGGCATCGGCCAGGCGCTGATGGAACACATGGTCTTCGATCCGGAAAGCGGCCAGATGCTGGCGGGCTCGCTGATGGACTATGCGATGCCGCGCAGCGACGATTTGTGCTGCTTCGAGGTCGAGAGCAACCCTGCCCCGACACAGGCCAACCCGCTGGGCGTCAAGGGGGCCGGCGAGGCCGGCACGGTAGGCGCCCTCCCCGCGGCGGTCAGCGCTGTCGCCGATGCGCTGCGGCCGCTCGGCATTGCGGACATCGAGATGCCTGCGACGCCGGAACGTCTCTGGCGCACGATCCGCGAGGCGAGCCGGCGAACCGGCGGCGAAAGTCAGTAGAGCGTCGTCTCGTAGCTCTTCCTGATTCTTTCCTCGATCTCTTCGAGCGGGGTGTTCCTTTCCCGCTGGTCCCGAGTGATCTGGGCGAGGGACGGAAACTCCCCGGCCGCGATCTGCGTCCCCGGATCCCACAGCCGCGCCCGCTTGAGCGCCTTGGCGCAGTGAAAGAACACCTCGTCGATCTCGATCAGGATGCCGAGCTTGGGGGCCTTGCCGCGGACCGCCATATCTTCGAGCACCGAAGCATCGTCGACGATCCGGGCGCGTCCGGAAGCGCGGAGCGTCTCCTCGACGCCGGGCAGCAGGAAGATCAGCGCAACCGACTGCCCCGGATTCTCGACGATGTTGGTCATCGTATCTGCGCGCCGGTTGCCCGGTCTTTCGGGTATGAGGATCGTGCGGTCGTCCAGCACCTTGACGAATCCCGCCGGGTCGCCGCGCGGGCTGACGTCGGCGCGCCCGTCCGCACCCGCCGTCGAGATGAACAGAATCGGCGACAGGGAAATGAAGTGCCGGGCGTGCTTGTCGAGCGCCGGCATTTCCTTCTCGGCGATCGATGCAATGGGATCGCCGACGGTCTCGCGCAGGGCGTCGTAGGCCGCGATCGAACTCAGATCCGCGCTGTCTGTCATTGTCTCGCTCCGACGGTTTCGGGGAACACTCGCCCGGGGGATGGATCGACGCAAGCATGTATTCGGTTCAGCTTGACGGTAACGGCCGCGATATGGGACGCAAGCGCCATGAACCTCGCCCAGCTTCTCCTCAAATCGGCAGCCTCATGGTCCGACCGTCCGGCGGTCGCAATCGGCAAGGATGCGGCCGTCTCCTACCGCGCCCTCGCCGACCGCGTCGCGCGCATCGCCGCCGGGCTTCGCGACATTCACGGACTTGCGCCGGGCGACCGCGTTGCGCTCGCGATGACCAACGCACCCGAATATATCGAGACGCTGTTCGCGGTGTGGCACGGGGGCTTCGCGGCGGTCCCGATCAACGCCAGGCTGCACCCCCGCGAGTTCGCCTATATCCTCGACAACGCAGGCGCCTCGATCTGTATCGCGAGCCCGGATCTGGCCCACGGGATCGCCGGCGTCGCGGACGACGTCGCGGCGCTTCGGGCGGTGATCGTCGTTGGCGGACCGGATTACGCGAAAATCGGGGCTGCCGAGCCCGCCCCGGCGGTGGCTGCAGCGCCCGACGATCTGGCCTGGCTGTTCTACACCAGCGGCACCACCGGACGGCCCAAGGGGGCGATGCTGAGCCATCGCAACCTGCTGACGATGACGCTCAGCTACTACGCCGATGTCGATTGGGTGGAAGCGGACAGCACCATCGTTCACGCTGCCCCGTTGTCGCACGGCTCCGGCCTCTACCTGCTGCCCCACATCGCGAAGGGGGCGTGCCAGGTGATTCCGGAAAGCCGCGGCTTCGACGGCGGCGAGTTCCTGCAGTTGCTGCCGTCCTGGAGCAACGTCATGGCGTTTTTCGCACCGACCATGGTGACGAGGCTGATCAACACGCCCGCGCTCGGTTCCGCCGACCTGTCCAACCTTCGCACCATCGTCTACGGCGGCGGCCCCATGTATGTCGAGGACTGCCTCCGCGCGCTCGATGCGCTCGGCCCCCGGCTGGTCCAGATCTATGGCCAGGGGGAAGCGCCGATGACCATCACCGGGCTGTCGCGCGCCGCCCATGTCGACCGCGATCATCCGCGCTACAGGGAACGGCTGGCCTCGGTCGGCATCCCGCGCACCGATGTCGAGGTACGGGTCTGCGACGACACCGACGAGGCGGTCGCCGCAGGCGAGATAGGCGAAGTGCTGGTCCGCGGCGACGTCGTGATGAACGGCTATTGGCGCAACCCGGAGGCCACGGCCGAGACGCTTCGCGGCGGCTGGCTCCACACCGGCGACATGGGCTCTTTCGACAGGGACGGCTACCTGACTCTCAAGGACCGATCGAAGGATTTGATCATCTCGGGCGGCTCCAACATCTATCCGCGCGAGGTGGAGGAGGTGCTGCTCAGGCATCCCGGAGTACTCGAGGCATCGGTGATCGGCCGTCCGCACCAGGACATGGGCGAGGAGGTGATCGCCTTCGTGGTCTCCCGTTCCGGCGCTTCGGTCGATGCGGCGGCGCTCGACGCTCTCTGCGTGGAGAATATCGCGCGATTCAAACGGCCGCGCGCTTACCGCTTCATCGACGCCCTGCCCAAGAACAATTACGGCAAGGTGCTGAAAACGGAATTGAGACGTGCGGAGACGGCCGCCCGCGGCGGAGAAAAATGACGAATGGGCTTCCTCTCGGAGGAAACGGAATTACCGTTCCGGGGCGCCTGCGCGGGCGCCGGGAACGATGCCCGCTTCCTGCGCGTAGTCGGCAGCGGCGGTCTTGCGGCCGCCTTCGGCACGGGCGCGGCCGACCGAAACCCGGCCGTCCCCGGCTGAAATGACCAGGCCGCCTTCGTCGACGGCGACAATCTCGCCCGGCTGGCCGCCCGGCCCCTCCACCCGCTTCGAATCGAATAGCTGGACCGTTGTCCCGGCGATTGTCGTCCACGCGCCGGGCGACGGGTCGGCGCCGCGGATCAGGTTATGCACCTCCTGCGCAGGCCGCGACCAATCGATTTCGACATCCGCCTTGCGGCACCAGCTTTCGTAGGTGGACTGGCTGTCATCCTGCCCGATTTTCGGCGCCCTCCCCTCGCGCACCAGATCGACGCTTTCGATCATCGCCTCGACACCGAGCGGAAACAGCTTGTTGAAATAAACCGTCCCGAGCGTGTCGTTCTCGAGGATATCCACCTCCTTCTGCATCAGGATCGGGCCGGTATCGAGGCCGTTATCCGGCCAGAAGATGGATAAACCGGTCCTGGTCGCCCCCTGGATGATGGGCCAGTTGATGGAACTCGGCCCACGGTGCCTCGGCAGCAAGGACGGGTGGTACTGGATCGTCCCCCTGGTCGGGACGTTGAGGAAATCCTCGGGCACGAACAGCGTCACGAATGCCATCACCCCGAGGTCGGGCTCCATTGCCCGGTAGGCCTCCCATATCGCCGGCTCCTTGTAGGACGACGGTTGCAGCAGCGGGATGCCGTGCTCGAGCGCCGCTTCCTTGAGCGGGTCCGGCGGGCGCCCTTCGCGGTCGGGCGCACAATAGACGGCGATCACGTCCTCGCCGCGTTCGAGCAAAGCCTCCAGAACGGATTTCCCGAACGCCTGCTGTCCGATCAGGGCTATACGCATGGCGACTGTCCGTATCGTTCCTGCGGACCGACCATAGACCAGCGCCCGCAGGCGTCCAAGCCTGCACCCGGGATCGTGTGCGCTGCGGGCAGCGTTGGCATATACTTGCCCGCCGTGCTCCCGAGCCGCCGCAGACGAAGGTTACGTCAATGAAACTCGATGTCTTCAACCACGTTTTCCCGGAGGTCTTCATCGCGACGCTGGAGGAGACCATGCCGAAGCGTGCGGTGGCCCGATGGCGCTCGATCGCGACCCTCTGGAACATGGATGCGCGGCTCCGCCTCCTCGACGAGTTCGGCGACTACCAGCAGGTCATCTCGATGTCGCAGCCGCCGATCGATATTCTCGGCGGCCCGGACCAGACACCCGGCCTCGCCCGCGTTGCCAACGACGGCATGGCGGCGATCTGCCGTGCGCACCCGGACCGGTTCCCGAGTTTTCTCCTGAGCCTGCCGATGAACAACCCCGACGAGGCGGTCCGGGAGGTAGACCGCGCGGTTACCGAACTGGGCGCCTGCGGGGCGCAGATCCATTCCAACGTCAACGGCCGCGCGCTCGACGAGCCCGCCTTTTTCCCGGTCTTCGAGAGGCTCGAGCGCCTTGGGAAGCCGGTCTTCCTGCATCCGGCGCGGCCGATGTCGCACGCGGACTATCAGGCGGAAGACGTCTCGAAGTACGAAATCTTCTGGGGCCTCGGCTGGGCCTACGAAACTTCGGCGGCGATGGCGCGCATTGTCTTCTCCGGCATGTTCGACAAGCTGCCCAACCTGAAGGTCCTGGCCCATCACTGGGGCGCCTACATCCCCCATGCGGAGGGCCGCCTGCCGCACTGGGAGGGACGGTCCTCGCAGTCGGATGAAACCGACTACGGCCCGCTCGAAGACAACCTGAAGCGTCCGGTAACCGAGTATTTCAAGATGTTCTACGCCGATACCGCGATGTTCGGCGCGCAGGCCGCCAGCCAGTGCGGGCTCGAGTTTTTCGGCGCCGGGCACTCGCTTTTCGCAAGCGACTGCCCGTTCGACCGCGAGGGTGGGCGCATCCTGATCCGCGATACGATCGCAGTGGTCGACAGTCTGCGCTGCAGCGACCGTGAGCGCGAAGACATGTACCTCCACAACGGCCGCGCACTGCTCGGGCTGGACTAGCCGCGATGACTCCACCCCGCGACGTGATTGTCCTCGGGGCTGGAATCGTCGGCCTCTGCTCGGCGCTCTACCTCCAGCGCGACGGACACCGGGTCACGGTGATCGACCGGCTGCCCCCGGGAGAAGGAACCTCGTACGGCAATGCAGGGCTGATCCAGGTCGACGCCAACCTGCCCATCGCGACACCGGGAATCCTGTGGCAGGTGCCGAAGATGCTGACCGATCCGGAGGGGCCTCTGGTCATCCGCTGGCGCTATCTCCTCCGACTCGCGCCGTGGCTGATCCGCTTCGTCGCCGCATCGCAGCCAGAGAAGCTGGATGCGATCGCGAGCGCCCTTGCCGCGCTGCTCGACCGGGCCCACGACGCCTACCGCCCCCTTCTCGCGCAAGCGGACGCCGAAGACCTGTTTGCACCGACCGGCGAACTGTACGTTTATCGCAACCTCTCGGCCTACGAAGCGGCAAAACGGGACCACGACCACCGCCGCCGCTACGGAGCCACCCTGGAGGAGCTCGGCGCGGCCGAACTGCGCCAGCTCGAACCCTCGCTCTCCCCCGACATCAAGCGCGGCGTCTTTTCTCCCGACTGTCTGCGCGTGGCCAACCCGCTGACGTTGTCGCAGCGGCTGGCGGGCGCTCTTGCCCGCGGCGGCGGCACGATCCGCCGGGAGGCCGTGACCGATGTCGAGTGCGAGGCAGAGGGGCCGGCCGCCGTCGTCACCGACGCCGGGCGGCACGAGGCAGACCGCCTGGTGCTGGCGATGGGTGCGTTCTCCAAGCCCTGGGCGGCCAAACTCGGCGCACGCGTCCCCCTCGATACCGAGCGCGGCTATCACCTGATGCTGCCCGACCCGGGGGTCGACCTTCGAACCCCGCTCGTGGTCGGCGACCATCGTTTCGGGATTGTCCCGATGGCGCACGGTATCCGGCTTGCCGGCACGGCGGAACTCGCCAGCGTCGATGCGCCGCCCAATTACCGGCGGTCGCGGATGCTTGGACCGATGGCGCAAAAAATCGTTCCCGGCCTCAATCTGGAAGGGGCCGAGGAATGGATGGGGTTTCGCCCGTCGATGCCCGACAGCCTGCCGGTGATCGGCCCGGTCCCCGGTTCCGGGCGCGCCTTGCTTGCCTTCGGCCACGGTCATCTCGGTCTCACGCTCGGCGCGATCACCGGACGGATCGTGGCCGACCTGGTTGCCGGCCGCGACAGCGGGTTCGACCGCAGCCCCTACCGCGCCGACCGTTTCTGACGCGAAGCGTCGGCGGTGAACCGGCCGGCCGTCATGCGAAACTGCCGCCGCCGTTGACGTTCATCACCTCGCCGGTGATGAAGCTCGCACGGTCGGATATGAGGAAGCGCGCGGCGTCGGCGATTTCTTCCGGCCGGCCCATCCGGCCGAGCACGGCGCGGCCGGATGCGTTGGCGCGGTCCTCGGCCGTGTAGCCTGCGGTCATGGCGGTTTCGGTCGCACCGGGGGCAATCGCGTTGACCCGGATTCCGTCGCCGCCGAGGGAACGGGCGAGCGACCGGGTCAGCGCAACGATCGCCGCCTTGGAACTTGCGTAGGCAGGCCCGCCCCGGCCGGTGCCGCCAACCCCGCCGACATGGACAATCCCCGAAGCGGTCAGCACGATGGACCCGCTGCCGGCCGCGATCATCGGAACGGCAGCCGCCTGCGCCATCAGAAATGACCCGGTGACGTTGACCGCGAGAACGCGGTTGAACTGATCGGCGTCGAGTTCGCGCCACGGCGCATTAGAATGGATGGCCGCGAAGTGGATCAGCGCGTCCAGCCCGCCATACCTGCCGACAGCGGTGTCGACCGCCCGCGCGCAGTCGTCGGCGTTCGACACGTCGCCGGCGCAAAGGGTGAGTGCATTTCCGGCTCCGGGATGCGCCGCTTCGAGAGCTTCGGTCCGAAGATCGAGCGCGAGCACTCGATGCCTGTCCTCCGCCAGATCGCGCGCGCAAGCCTGTCCTATGCCGCTCGCGGCTCCGGTGACGATGATGGTCTTGCCGTCGTTCATTCCATCCTCCGGACCCGGTTACGCGAAAGAAACGGCCTTCGCGGCGGCCGCTTCCGCCGCGCCGATCTCGCCGAGCGCGGCGAGGACGCGCGCATAACGGCGGAAAACGATCGGGCTGGTCGGCCGTTCCTCGCAGCGTTCGGAAAGCAACGAACGGGCGAGCCGTGCGCGCCCCGCCATTTCCGCCGCGTGGATCAGCGATCGCCGGAACAGATCGCGCTGCGCATGGCTGCCGCCAACCGCGCGGATCGCCCGGCGTTGTGGATAGAGGAGATCGACCGCCGTTCCCCAGTCGTCCGCCTTCGCCGCTGCCGCAGCGCGGCAGAGGGCGAGCCCGACATCGGCCATCACTCTCGCCTGGGTATCGCCGGCCTCTTTGGCGAATCCCTCGGCAGCGGCAATCAGGGCATCGAGCGCCTCTCCGCGGCCCGCGGCCGCGAACGCCATGGTGTAATGGACGTCCGCAAAGACGAGTTGCAGGTCTTCGATCCTCTCGGCCGCGGCATCCGCCACGTTTTCCCAGCGGCCGCCGACATCGACCCCTTCTTCTTCGAGCCGCCACAGGATGGAGACTGCATTGCAGATGTCGAGATATTCAAACGCGCCCTCGGGCAGCACGTCCCGGTCGAACAGATCGAGCACGGCATCGAACTGCCCCAGTTCGAAATAGTAGAGGGTCCGGTGCCACCAGAGATGGTTGGCGAAGGCGTTGCAGCCGTCGAAGTCCCCGGCGCGCGCATCAATCCATGCGATGCCGTCGCGGTGCCGGCCCGTCATCTCCATCACATGGGCCACCGCGTGGGCGGCCCAGATGTCGGTCCGGTCGATCTCGAGTGCGCGGCGGCCGCGCCGTTCCGCCTCGTCGTAGGCGCCGCACTCCTCGTGAGCGAAAGCGGACATGCCGAGCACCTTGCCGAAATCCGGCACGGATTCGTCCCAGTGCGGCGCGGCGCGGGCCTGCACTTCGCGCATACCGCGGCAGTCTCCGAGGTAGAAGTTCCAGTATTCGGATAGCTTGAGCGCAACCACATCCCGCGGCCACTCGGTCAGAATCTCGTCCCAGACGACGAGCGCTCGCTTCTGGTCGCCCGACGCCCACGCATCCAGCGCCTCGATATGGTGTTTTTCGCGCCGACCGCAGCCGCCCCTGCGTGCGGCCTCGCGCGCGGCTTCGAGCGAAGAACGCGCGCGCCCGAGCAGTTTGCGGCTCGCAAACAACAGCATGAAATAGCCGCGCAGGACATTCGCCATGACAAAAGCCGGATCGGCTTCGAGCGCCGCCTTGAGGTGATCCCCGGTGTCCGATCTGAGACCGAGATAAGCGCCGACCGCGCGATCGAAGTCTGCCACGGCCGCATCGCTCGCGGCGGCGATCTCCAGTCCCCTGCAATCCGTTCTGGCCATGACCGGTCCCTCCTGCGCGCACGTTAGCATTGCGGGAGAGCGACAGAAATGCGGCGAAGCGCCGGTGTGTCCGTTATGCTCGCCGCGGCTGACGAAAGGACAAAGCCATGACCGGCGCACTGAGCCCCGCGCAGACGAGTCTGCAAGCCCGCGCGAGAGAGCTTGCGGAAGAGCATGTCGCCGGCCGCGCCGCGGAGATCGACGAAACCCGCGAGTATCCCTGGGACACGGTGGACCGGCTGCGGGAAGCCGGCTTCATGGGGATGACAGTGCCAAAATCGCTCGGCGGACAGGGTCTCGGTTTTTTCGACGCCTCTCTGGTCATCGAGGAGTTCGCGCGGGTTTGCGCGGTCACCGGGCGCATCGCGGTCGAATCCAACATGGGTGCGCTGTCGGCCGTGATGGCCTACGGAACGGAGACCCAGAGGCGGCAGTGGGCGGACGCCGTTCTCGGCGGCGACAAGCCGGCGATCTGCATCACCGAGCCCGAGGCCGGCAGCGCGGCCTCCGAAATGACCACGCGCGCCGACCGGCGGGGCAACGATTACGTCATAAACGGGCGCAAGCACTGGATTACCGGCGGCGGGGTTTCGCGCCTGCATCTCGTGTTCGCCCGCGTCTACGACGAACGGGGCGAGGAACAGGGAATCGCCGGATTTATCGCAGTCCGCGGCGAGACGCCGGGTCTGGCGATCGGCGAGCGCGAGCGGACCATGGGGCTTCGCGGTATCCCGGAAGCCGAAATCCGTTTCGAGGACATGGCGGTCCCGCGCGCGGCGATGCTCGTACCGCCGCGGGGTTTGCGCAAGGGATTCGCCGACCTGATGAACGCGTACAACAGCCAACGTGTCGGCGCTGCCACGGTGGCGCTCGGCGTTGCCGCCGGGGCGTTCGACCATGCGCTCGAGTACGCCAAGACGCGCGAACAGTTCGGCCGTCCGATATGTGAATTCCAGGGTCTCCAGTGGATGCTGGCGGACATGTCGATCGAGATCGAAGCCGCCCGCGCCATGATCCGCCGCGCGGCCCTCTCGGCGGGTGACGGTTTCCCCGATGTGACAATGGCCGCCCAGGCGAAAGTGCTGGCGAGCGAGATGGCGATCCGCGTGACCAACGACGCCCTGCAGGTCCTCGGCGCCGCCGGCTATTCCCAGTCCCGTCCTCTCGAGCGCATGGTGCGCGATGCGCGCATGTTCGCGATTGCCGGGGGGACGGCGCAGATCCTGAGAACGGTGGTCGCGGGCCGGCTGCTCGACCGGAAACTTCCGCAGACGCGGGACGGCTACGCCGGGAAGACGGTCGGAGAAGAGACCGGCGACGCCGGCAAGACCAATGGGCGCCGGGACCGCGAAGCCGTTGCGCTCCGTCAGAATCTCAAGCGGCGGAAGGCGCAGAGCCGGGCGCGCAGCGCCTCCGATACCGACGGCGCACACAGTCCGCCCACGTCCCGAACCGGGTAGCCGGGGGTTCCGGAACAACCCTTCCCGCATGCTATACATCCGCCGCGCGCCCCGGCCTCATTCAGGTTTCAACGGATAGTTGATGGACGCCATCCGACTCCGCGGCGGCAGGACGCTTGCCGGGACCATATCGATCGCCGGCGCGAAGAACGCGGCGCTGCCGCTGATGGCAGCCTCTCTCTTGACCGACGAACCGCTGCGTCTCAGCAATCTGCCGCGTGTCGTCGATATCACGACGATGAGAAACCTGCTCCGTACCCATGGAGTCGTTGTCGAGAACGGAAAAAGCGCAAGCGAGATGACATTCGATGCCAGCGGCGTTCGGAATACCACCGCGCCCTACGATCTCGTACGCCGGATGCGGGCGTCGGTTCTGGTGCTGGCTCCGCTGGTCGCGCGATTCGGGCGCGCGCGGGTTTCTCTGCCCGGCGGCTGCGCCATCGGGACCCGGCCGATCGATCTGCATCTGGAGGCGCTGCGCCGGTTAGGAGCCGAGATCGAGCTCTCCGACGGCTATGTCGAGGCGCGCGCCCTCCGGCGGCTGACCGGCGCGGACTTCACGTTTCCATCCGTATCCGTGGGTGCGACGGAAAACGCCATGATGGGTGCCTGCCTCGCCCGCGGGGAGACAGTGCTGAGAAACGCCGCCCGGGAACCGGAAATCGTCGATCTCGGACGATGCCTCATCGCCATGGGGGCGACGATCGGCGGTCTGGGAACCGATGTCCTGCGCATCCAGGGGACCGACAGGCTGCGGGGCACGCGGCATTCCGTCATCGCCGACCGGATCGAGGCGGGAACCTATGCCATAGCGACCGCGATGACGGGCGGCGACGTCGTTCTCGACGGCGCCGACCCGGATACGCTCCGGGCGTTGTTGGACACGCTGGCAGGTGCAGGAACGAAAATCGAGGAGAACGGGAAGAGCATCCGCATCTTCTCCCGCGGCGACCCGACCCGCGCGGTGGACCTTGTCACCCAACCCTATCCCGGGTTTCCGACAGACCTGCAGGCGCAAATCATGTCGCTGACCACCGTTGCCGTCGGCGCGTCCCGCATCACCGAAACCATTTTCGAGAACCGCTTCATGCACATCCCCGAACTGCTCAGAATGGGCGCCGATATCAGGGTTCGGGGCGCGACCGCGTTGGTGCGGGGGGTCGAGCGCCTGAAGGGCGCCGAGGTCATGGCCACGGATTTGCGCGCTTCGGTGTCGCTGGTCCTCGCCGGGTTGGTGGCCGAGGGCGAAACGACCGTCAACCGCATCTACCACCTCGATCGCGGCTACGAACTCATCGAGGACAAGCTCGCCGACTGCGGCGCAGACATCGAACGAATAACGGTCCCAGCATGAACCCCAAGCTCGCGCTCATCGCCCGCGACGCCGAGGATCTCGAGGTGATTTCGTCGATCCTTCAGGATGCCATCGTGCCGATGAACGAAATAACGTTCATCGAGAACGAAGGCCGCTTCGTCCTCGTTGCGAGTCGTTTCTGCCGCGAAGACCGCGGTGCGCGGGACGGTGTCTTCGAACGGGTCAGCTGTGCGCTCCGTTTCGACCGGATCGACGGCGTCAGGCGGCGTAACCTCGATCCGGCCCGGCTGTCGGGTGTACTGTCATTGCTCGCCATTCGCCGCGAGGCGGAGTATATCGACCTGATCTTTTCCGGGGACACCACGATCCGGCTGATGACAGACGAGATCGCCTGCCGCCTCGACGATCTGGATCTGCGGTGGCCGACGCGGCTGAAGCCCGATCATCCGGATAGCTGAGGCGGACCCGCCGGGCGTGGGACAAGGCCGCGGATGCGCGCGAAGACAGGGTAATGGACAAGAACAAGGCATTGGTGCTGGCATTGCCGCGGGGGCGGATCCTGAGCGAGGTGACCCCCATCCTCTCGCGCGCCGGGATCGTGCCCGACGGCGAGTTCGACGAAAAGGACACACGGGCGCTCCAGTTCCCGACCAACATCGGCAACTTCTCGATCATCCGGGTACGCAGTTTCGATGTCGCGACCTTCGTTGCCTTCGGTGCTGCCCATTTCGGGATTGCCGGCAACGATGTCCTGATGGAGTTCGACTACCCGGAGATCTACGCGCCGCTCGATCTCGGCGTCGGCAAATGCCGGATGGCGGTCGCCGCCACCGCCGAACTGCTCCAGACGGAAAAGCCCGAGCGCTGGAGCCATGTTCGGGTCGCCACCAAATACCCGTCGATCACCAGGCGCCATTTCGCGGCAAGGAACGTCCAGGCCGAATGCATCAAGCTCAACGGGGCACTGGAACTCGCACCCCGGCTGGGGCTGTGCCGCCGCGTCGTCGACCTCGTTTCGACCGGCGCCACGCTCAGGGCCAACGGCCTTGTCGAGGTCGAAACCATCGCCCACATCACCTCGAGGCTTGCCGTCAACCGCGCCGCGCTGAAGACCCGGTCCGAGGAGATCAACTATTGGATCGACCGGTTCCGGGATGCCCTCGATGACGGCTAGGCTGGACAGCGCGAGCCCGGGCTTCGCGGCAGCCTTCGACGATCTGCTCGCCCGCCCGCGCACGGCGCAGGCGGACGTGACAGAGGAAACGGCGCGCATCGTTGCCGATGTCCGTGAGAACGGCGACGACGCGCTCCTTCGTCATACCGCAGCCCTCGACCGCTTCCGGACGGACCGGGTGCTCGATCTCCGGGTTTCGCAAGAGGAAATCGCGGCCGCGCGCACGGCATGCCTGCCGCAACTGCTCGACGCCCTCGAACAGGCCGAAGAACGCATCGCCGCGTTCCACGCCCGGCAGAGGCCGGAGCCGTTCGAGTATGTCGACCCGGCGGGCGTTCGCCTCGGAATGCGCTGGACGCCGCTCGATTCCGCCGGGATATACATACCCGGCGGCACCGCGGCCTATCCGAGCTCGGTGCTGATGAATGCCGTTCCCGCCCGTATCGCCGGCGTCGAACGCATCGCGATGGCGGTACCGGCGCCGGGCGGCCGCGTTGCACCCCTGGTTCTCGCCGCTGCGGCGACCGCCGGCATCGGAGAGGTCTGGCGGATCGGCGGCGCACAGGCGATCGCCGCCCTCGCATGGGGCACCGAGACGATTCGCCCGGTGGACAAGATCGCCGGCCCCGGCAACGTCTATGTCGCGGAGGCGAAACGCCAGGTTTTCGGACAGGTGGGGATCGATCTGATCGCCGGCCCGTCGGAGATCCTGGTGGTCGCCGACCGCCGGAACGATCCCGGATGGATCGCCGCCGACCTGCTGTCGCAGGCCGAGCACGACCCGGTGGCGCAACCGATTCTGATCACCGACAGCGCCAGCTTCGCCGATGCTGTCGTCGAGGCCGTGGCGACGCACCTCGCCGCTCTGCCCCGCGCCGGGATCGCGCGCCGCAGTTGGCAGGATCGCGGGGCCGTCATCACCGTCGGAACATTCGACGAGGCGCCGACCCTGATCGATCGTATCGCACCGGAACATCTTGAGCTCGCTGTCGAAGATCCCGACAGACTTGCCGCTCAAGTCAGCCATGCCGGGGCAATCTTTCTCGGCCGGCACACGCCGGAAGCGATCGGCGACTATGTGGCGGGCCCCAACCATGTCTTGCCCACGGCGGGAAGCGCGCGCTTCGCATCGGGGCTCGGGGTGGCGGATTTCATGAAGCGGACCTCGATCGTCGGCTGCGATGCGGCTTCCTTCGCGGAGATCGCACCGGCCGCCGTCGATCTCGCCCGCGCCGAAGGGCTCGACGCCCACGCACTGTCGCTGACCATCCGGACCGACGCGCCGACAGAACGCTAAACCATGGCGCCAGGCCACGCACACCGGCTGCAGAACATCGTGCTCGATGACGGGCCGGTGATCCGGCGCAGCCCGGAGGTCGAGCACGAGCGGCAGGTCGCCATCTTCGATCTCCTGGAAGCCAACGACTTTTCTCTCGTCGACGGGCCGCCCGGCCCTTACTCGCTGAAGATCGGCATCGAGGAAAACCGGCTGGTCCTCGACATTCGCAACGCGGCGGACGAACCGGTCCGGCGGGTCCTGGCGTCGCTCACACCGTTCCGCACGATCATCCGCGACTATTCCACCCTGTGGGAGGCCTATAACGAAGCGATCAAGACCGCAGGCCTGTGGCGCATCGAAGCCATCGACATGGGGCGCAAGGGACTCCACGACGAGGGCGCGGAATTGCTGCAAGAACGGCTTGCCGCCGCGATCGCGATGGACGCCAATACCGCGCGGCGGCTCTTCACCCTCGTCTGCGTGCTGTACGCGAGAGGCTGACCGGTGCGGCCGGCGCATTCCGCCGTGCATGGCGGGGGTGGACGATGACCGGCAGCGTCCTGTTTGTCTGCAGCGAAAACGCGCTGCGCTCCCCGATGGCGGAAGGGATCGCGAAACATCTCTTCGGGACCCGGATCTACATCGATTCGGTTGGCGTGCGCGAAGGCACGATCGATCCCTTCGCGGTCCAGGTGTTGGCGGAAGTCGGTATCGACATCTCGAGCCATACCGCGAAACGCATCGACGACCTGCTCGACCCCTCCTACGACCTGATCGTTTCCCTGTCGCCGGAGGCGCATCACCGGTCGGTCGAACTGACCCGGACATCCGCCGCCGAGATCGAGTACTGGAACACGTTCGACCCGTCTCTCGTGGAAGGCAACCGTGACATGCGCCTCGACGCCTACCGCAGTCTGCGGGATTCGCTCACCGAGCGGATCGGCCGACGGCTGGGCCGCGACGCCGATCCCGCACGCCGCGCGCGGTAGCCGCCAATTCGCTTGACCAGGCGGCGGCAAGCCCGCATGACAACCGGCGATGGCCAAGAGGGACGCACCGCTCATTCTCGCCTCCGCCTCGCCGCGCCGGAACGCCCTGCTCCGTCAGGTCGGCTATGAGCCGGACTTCGTGGAGGCAGCCGGGGTGGACGAAGACGCGGTTCCCCGGGAGTTGCCGCAGGCGTTGGCCCGGCGGCTTGCAGGCGAAAAGGCGCGCGCCGTTGCCCGGCGCCACCCCGGCGGATGGATCCTCGCTGCCGATACCGTCGTCGCCTGCGGCCGCCGTGTCCTGCCGAAGCCCGAAACCGCGGATGCTGCGCGCGCGTGCCTCGGGCTCCTGTCCGGACGCAGGCACAGGGTCTTCGGCGGCATCCATGTCATCGATCCCGCCGGCAATGCGCGGGCCCGCGATGTGGTCACCGCGGTCGTCTTCAAACGGCTGACCCGGGACGAAATCGAGGACTATGCCGCTTGCGGCGAGTGGCGGGACAAGGCTGGGGGATACGCAATCCAGGGACGGGCGGGCGCTTTCGTCCGCCACCTCAGCGGTTCCTACTTCAATGTGGTCGGATTGCCCTTGTACGAGACGGTGACCCTGCTGGAGGGACTCGGTCTGCGCCGCTCCGGAAACCGCGGCGATGGGTGAATCGCTTCTGATCGAAGCGATGCCGGGCGAGATTCGCGCAGCGGCGGTGAAGGATGCGCGCGTTGTCGATCTGTTCATCGAACGGCGCGGACGTGAAAGCCTGGTCGGCAACATCTATCTGGGCCGGGTCGAGCGCGTCGTCGACGGGGTCGACGCCGCGTTCGTCGATATCGGGCTCGGCCGATCCGGCTTTCTTGCCCTTCGCGACGCGCGCTCGGGCGACCGCCCTGCCCGGGATTCAGGCGGTCCGACCGGCAGCCGCATCGTCGAGGGAGAGGCAATCCGGGTACAGGTCGCCAAGGATTCTGCGGGCAGCAAGGGCGTCCAGCTGGATCGACGGATCGCTCTCGCCGGGCGTTACCTCGTCTATACGCCGGGCCGGGAGAGAGTCGCGGTATCCCGTCAGATCACCGGCCCGGAGGAACGCGCCCGGCTCGAAACCCTCGTCAGGGCGGCCGCGGAAGATGGCGAGGGCTTCATTGTGCGCACGGCGGCAGAGGAGGCGGACGGCAGCGAGATCGCCGCCGATGCCGCTTTTCTCCGCCGAACCTGGTCCGGGATCGAGGCCGCAAGCGTTTCCGCGCCGCCGCCGGCTCTCCTGCACGAGGAACCGCCTCCGCTGTTCAGGCTGCTGCGCGACCGGGCGGGCGACGAGACGGAAGAGATCGTTATCGATTCACCCGGCAGTTTCGCCGCTGCACGCGACTATTGCCGCAGTTTCCTGCCGGCGCTCGAGAGCCGCCTGCGGCTGTACACCGAGCCGGAACCGCTCTTCGCCGCAGCCGATGTCGAGGCGGAAATCGAACGCGCGCTTGCCCCCCGCGTCGGACTGCGCTCGGGCGGCGAACTGGTGATCGAGGCAACGGAGGCGTTGACTGCGATCGACGTCAACTCGGGCCGCTACTCGGGCGGGAACCGCCTTGAGGAGACGGCGCTCAGGACCAACCTGGAAGCGGCGAACGAGGCGGCGCGGCAGATCCGCCTCCGCAACATCGGCGGTCTGATCATTATCGACTTCATCCATATGCGGGATCGGTCCGGCTGGGAACGGGTAATGGATACGCTCGGCGATGCGCTCGCCGGCGACCGTACCAATGTGCGCCTCAACGGCCGGCCCGGATCCGGGCCGGTCGAAATCACGCGGCGGCGGCAACGCGAATCGCTGGAGTGGATGCACACCGAACCGTGCGCACATTGCGGCGGCCGCGGCCGTGTAACCACACCGCAGTCCGCCGCACTCCGGGTCATGCGTGCGATCAGGCGCGAAGCGCGGCTGGCGCGGCCGGGGCCGATGGTCGTCACCGCGGGTAACGAGGTCGTCGATTCGCTGGAGAACGAGGCATCGTCCGCAATGTCCGAACTGGCCGCCATCGTCGGGCGGAGGATCACCTTGCGGCGCTCGCCTTCGTATGGCCGCGAGACATTCGATATCGTGGCTGATACGGATTGACGAGAGAGGAGGCTCGAGATCGCCGATCTTCTTCCCGAACCGTGCCCTATCTGCAGCGAACCGTGCAGCGCCTCGCATCGGCCGTTCTGTTCGCGCCGCTGCAAAGAGATCGACCTCGGCCGGTGGTTCTCCGGTGCCTACGCGGTACCGGCGCTCGAGCCGCCGGACGATTTCGAGCCGGACGATTTCGACGACTGATCGGGGAACGACGGAGAGCCGACCGTCTGGACAGACTGCGCCGTTCTCCTCTATAAGCAGCCTCGCTTCAGGCGCCCAGGTAGCTCAGTCGGTAGAGCACATGACTGAAAATCATGGTGTCGGTAGTTCGATTCTACCCCTGGGCACCATCCCTCGCTAAAGCGGCCGGGTTCCCGACAGGCCGCAGGACACCCCAGCCTGCCAACGCCCTGAAATAACCGGAAAAACCGATCCCGCCTACACCGGCTCCAACCGCGCGGGCGCGGCGCGCGTGCCGGAACCTCTCGACGGCGTCATGGGGATGGCGAAGCCCTGCTGATGGCAGGCTCGGGTAATGACGGAAAACTTCCACAGCGCGCCACCGGCGATCGCCAGGATACCGGCGAGTCCTGCCAACCAAGCTGACAGCGGACCGCCGATGAAGACCGCGGCCAGGCACAGGATGCCGGGTGCGACGTGGCCGAAGCCGGTCACCAGCGGTGCTACGGCGTCGAGTTCGGCACGCGCCAGCGGCCCAATTCCCTCGGCGGCCGCCGTTTTGCGGTAGCGGCGCCACAGGATGCCGGCGGCCGCCGACAACAGGACGATCGCCCAGGCAACCCCCGCTATCGCGCCAGTCCCCATGACCTTCATCAGGAAGGCGAGAAGACCTGCGCCTTCCAAAAAACCGCTCGCAACGATAAGCCAAGGGATTAGAGGAGCCCGCCATGCGGGAATGCCCTTGCCGGCGAACAGAATCCTCGCCTGACACCAGAGAAAACCGGCGCCGGCCAGAGCAACGACGGCGTGCAGGGCCGGATTCGGCCAGACCAGATCGGCGGCAAGCGCCGGAAACAGCACCGCAACCGCATAGGTCTCGCGCGTCATCCACGAACTCTGCGGCCGCAGGAGCACGTAGAGAAAGCGCAGCTTGCGTCCGATTTCGAGAAACACGAAGAAGAGCCCGAGCGCCATCAACGCCGCGCCAATGACGTAGACATCGACCAGGGGTTCCGGCCCCAGCAGGCCGAAGAGCGCGGCAGCGCCGGCGACCGTGATCGCCCCGCTCGACAACCCGCCGAGGATGAAATTCATCGCCGCGCGCGCATCCCAGAACGTCTGGCGCCGGCCGACCAGAGGATTTTCCGGGTTGCTCATCGCAGCGTCGTCGACATCTGCCGCCGCCGCCTCGCGGCCGGGCGTTGCGTCGGGAACGTCGTATAGGTAGCGAATTTGCGGATCGGTCCCGAGCTCCGCATGCATCTGGAAATTGGCGTTGTCGCGAGCCAGGCGCGAGACGTTGCTGTCGGGATCGGCAAAATCCCCGAAATGGAGCGCCTGGGCGATACACGAGGCGGCACAAGCAGGCGTGTATTCCAGATCGACGCCCGGAACGCGCCCGAGCGCCGTCGCCTCGTCCACCCGCTCCACGCAGAACGTGCACTTGTTGGCGACGCCCGCGCGTTCGTCGTGCGCGACATGCGCCTCCTGCGCCGTCTCCTCTCCGAAATACCAGCCGCGATCGTGGGCGATGGTCCGCGCCTGGTACGGACAGGCCACCGCGCAGTAGCCGCAGCCGATACAGGTGTCGTAATCCATCGTGACCAGACCGTCGGCACGCTGGGCCGTCGCGCCGGTCGGGCACACGGGCACGCAAGGCGGCTCCGCGCAATGCTGGCAGCCGGTAACCAGAAACAGGCGCTGAACATCCGGGAAAGTTCCGCGCTCGACATCCAGAACGCGACGCCATTGAACATCGGGCGGGGTATCGTTGGCGTGCTTGCAGGCGATGGTACAGGTCTGGCAGCCGACGCAGCGGTTGAGGTCGACCACCATGCCGTAACGCGGTGCGGACACGCTCATGACACTGCTTCCGGCCGACGTCAGCCCGGATCGCGGCGAAGCCGCACCCGGGCAAGGTCGGCACCGCTTCCCGTCGCATCGGTCAAGCTGAGCGCGAGCGAGGTGACCGAATTAAGGCTCGCCAACCGGAGATCCCTGGCAAACGGCGTCGCCCAGTGATCGAACTGGCCGATCATCAGGATGGTGTCCGGTCGGATACCTTCCCGCAGCACGGCGCGGCCGCGGGTGATTCCGGTGGGAGACTCGATCGCCACCGGGTCCCCGTCGCCGATCCCGAGGCCGCGCGCCGTGGTCCGGTTGACGATCACGCCCTTGTGGCCGGAAATGTTGTTCGCGACCTCGTTGATCAACGGAATTCCAACGTTGGCGCCCCACGAATACTGCATCGAGCGCGCGGTCAGCGCCCATAGCGGATAGGTGTCCGGATCCTCGCCGACCTCCCTAGCATACTGGATCCAGATATCGGGGAAGGGTTTGTACCCCGGCAGGGGTTCATATTCCTCGAGCTGGCGGTCCCACCAGTTTACGCCGATCTCGTGCAGGCGCTCGGCGAGTTCGGCCCCGTGGCGCATCAACCGTTCCTGATAGGGCATCTCGAAGCGGAGCCGCTTCTCCTTGAGGGTCGGGTAGAGATACCAGTCGAGCTGGGGAAACGGACGCAGCATGAAGCCGTTTTCCCGGAACCAGTCGATGCCGTGCACCTCCTCCCCTTCGGAGAGGCCGTGGCTGGCGGCCCTGGCGACCGCATCCCAGATGTCTTCCACCGCGTGCGGGTGCGCTTCGTCGAGAGCGTAGTCGTAGCCCGCCCTGTCGTCGGCCAGCCTGGCTCCGGCGGCGCCCCGGTTGATCGCCGCGTTATAGCCCTCGAGGATGCCGACCCTGCGGGCGAGTTCGGTGGCGATTTCCGTGATGTCCCTGCTGTCGACAACCGGGTCGGCGACCGGCTGGCGGACCGCCCAGCCCTGGTGTTTCCAGAACTGCTCGGTGAACTTTGTCGTACCGACCTGGATGAGCTGCAGGCTTTCGAGGTCGGTCGCCTCCGGAAGCAGGATGTCAGCCATATGGTTGGTCTCGTCGCGGGTGTAGGCGAATGAGACCGTGAACGGAAATTCCGCAATGCGCTCGGCCACTTCGGGCGCGTTCCACGAGGAGATCGCCGGGTTGGTCCTGTAGTTGATCCACATCGCAGGTTTGGACTGCGCAGGCCAGCGGTCCGGGAGTTTTTTCTGAAACAGCCACGGCAGATGCGCCGGGCCGAGCGCCGGCGACCAGGCCGAGTCCGCGGCGAGAGGCACCAGCGTCCGGTAGGCGTTGCGGATGTGGGGTTTGGCCGTCCATTCCTCGCGCGTCGTCGGGTTGAACGGGTAATCCATGATGCCGTCGCCGGAAGACCGGACAGTGAGATGACGGCTGTGGGCCGGCCGGTTGAGCTTGACCGCCGTGCCCAGCGTGCCGCCGGGAACCTCGAGCGCGCCGACCAGCGCCGCCAGGAGAGTTCGCGCCCAGCAGGTCTGATAGCCGCCCCAGCCGTTGTTCACCCCCTTCCCCAGCATCACGGCAACCGGCCTGAACGGCAGCACCCTGCCCTCGATCTCGATCGTCGCACCGACCATGGCGTGCGCCAGATACTCGTCCGCGACGCGCCGGATGCGTTCGGCCGGCACATCGCACTCCGCCTCGGCCCATTCGGGCGTGAAGCCGCGGACATGATCGAGAAGGAGCTGGAAGGCGGGCCGGACCTCGGCGTCCTCGTGCGCCCAGACCGCGCCGTCCGGGCCCAGCTCTATGCCCGCCGCGCGATGAGTCCCTTCCAGCGCAGGCTCGCCGATATCGGCGTCGAACGGCTTTGCCCTGCCGTCGCCGAGATCCAGTACCAACGGTTTCTTGCTGTCCTCATCGCGCAGATAATATCCATTCGGGCCAACAAGATACGGCGATGTCGTATCATCCGATATAAACGGGACATCGCAGACTTCGCGCCAGTTTCGCTCGATCAGGATGCGATGGATCAGGGCGAACAGGAACGCCGCATCGGTCTTGGGCTTGATCGGCAGCCATTCGGCGGACATCGCGCCGGTGATCGAGAGATGGGGTTCGACCTGGACCCGCTTGAGGCCCCGCACACGGGCGTCTGCCTGGCGCCACACGCCGGCGACGCCCCCCGAGGCCTCGACATTGTTTCCGCAGTTGATAACGTAGTTGCAGTAGGGCGTGTCGGGCGAGACGATGAAGGCGCGGTGCCAGAGTTCGCCGTAGAGATGCTCCGAATGGTAGCATTTCACTCCCTGCCCGCCGCCGAAGCCAAGATCGACCGGCCCCCATGCCGACAGGAAGGCCGGGAAGGTCCCCATGTACTGGGTCGGTGTGCCGCCGCCGCCGAAACTCGCCGCCAACCTCGGCAGGCCCTGTTCATCGACGACGCCCGCTGCACGGATCTCGCGCATTTTGCCGGCGACGATATCCAGCGCCTCGTCCCACGATATCGGTACGAACCCGGGGTCCTCTCCGCGGCCTTTCCGCGGATTCGTCCGCTTCATCGGCTGGGAAACGCGGTTGGGGTTGTAGGTCTTCTGGATCAGCCCGTAGGCCTTCACACAGACCCGTCCGCCCCCGGGATGACGGTCGGCGATGTCGTAGTTGGATTCGATCCGGGTGGCGATGCCGTCCTCGACCTCCACCTTGAGCAAATCGGGGCCGGCTACGCATTGATAACAGTAGACCGGAACCTTCTTTTTCTCGGCGATTTTTCGAGCGGTTTTCGCCATGTCAGGCTCCGTTCGACCGCCCGTCGGACGATCCGAGAATACGCCGTGCGGACTCGGCGAGAGCCTCCTGCTTCGCACGCAACCCGCGATAGCGGAGCTTGCCGCCCCGCTTCACGATCCTGCCGCCGACCATCACCGTATCCACATTCGACGGGTTGGCATGGAAAACGATCGACTCCACCGGATCGTGCACGGGGAAGAGATTGATGTGCGAACCGTCGATCAGGATCAGGTCTGCCGCCTTGCCAGGCGTCAACGAGCCGATTCGGCGTTCCAGCCCGAGCGCCCTTGCGCCCTCGATCGTCGCCCATTCCAGCGTCTCGCGCGGCAAGATGGAGGGGGCGGCCGGCGGCGCGCCGTTCGATTTCACGGCCGCCTTGTTGTCGAGCGCGCGCTGCGGCTGCAACGCCATCCGCATCACCGTGAACATGTCGCCGGAAATGTTCGACTCGACATCGACCCCGAGGGACGGGCGCGCGCCCAAGGCACGCAGCCGGCCGACCAGCGGGGTGCCGTGGCTCATCTGGAGTTCGACTTCGGGTGTAACGGTGACCGACACGCCGCAATCGACCAGGAGCCGGAGTTCGGCGTCGCCAAGGAAGTTCCCGTGCACCAAATTATGATCGGGGCCCAGCAGGTCCTTCTTGGCCAGCTTTCGATAACCGTTGCGATTGAGGCGGGTCGGCGCGCCCCACGTGTGGGCGCTGACCACGAGACCGTATTCGCGGGCCAGGCGAAAATCGTGCTCGGTCACTTCATAGGTCGAAAAATCGGGACCGAGGATCGCCATCGCCAGGGTGACCCGCGCATCGTCGGACGACAGCCTGCCCTTGCGCAGCCGCTCGATCTCGCTTCGCGGATGGGGGATGTGGGTGTAGGGAGGCGCCCCGTCCTTGGCATCGGGTTTGGGCGAGCCGTGGCCGAAGACGGCGCGAATGCCGGCCTCTTCCAGGCCGTCGATCGCCGCATCGCTGTGAGCCGGGGTCGCATTGTTGTGACACCAGTCGAAAACGGTCGTCGCCCCGCAGGCGATCTGGTTGAGGGCGCCGACGAGATTGGCGATGTAGGTGTCGTCTGCGGTGTAGCGCGGTACGATCCGCGCGTGCATCGATTCGAGATATTGCCGGATCGACCAGTTGCCGGCGATCCCGCGGATCCCGGTCTGCCAGGTGTGGAGGTGAGCGTTGACGAACCCCGGCATGGCGATCATGCCGGCGGCGTCGATGGTGCGCGCACCGGCGGCGCGGAGCCGGCGGCCGACCCGCGATATTGTTCCGTTCTCGATGACGATGTCGCCCTGCGGGATGTCGCCGACCGCGGGGTCGAGGCTCAAAACGTAGGCATTCCTGACAAGAACGGGCGCCGCCGCCATTGGTTTGAATCCCCCGTCAGATGAAGGTGAGCCCGCCGTCGGGCTGCAGATTCTGGCCCGAGATATAGCTCGCCTCTTCCGAGCACAGGAACAGCATCGCCTTGGCGAGGTCGTGAATCGTTCCCTGACGCTTGATCGACTGGCGCTCGGTGTATTCCTTGAAACGTTCCCGCGGCACCGACGGGCGTTCGACCTCGGTCTGCATGACCCCGGGCCAGAAGGTGTTGACGGTTATGTTCCACGGTCCGAGTTCGCGGGCCATCGACCGGGTCATGCCGACCATGGCGGACTTGGTGGTGATGTAGTGGAGATAGTTCGGCAGCCCCATCACAAAGGTCGCCGAGGACACGTTGACGATGCGCCCCCACTTCGCCTCCTGCATGGCCGGCACCACGGCGCGGGCGCAGAAGAACGACCCGGTAATGTTGACATCGACCGCCCTCTTCCATTCGTCCACCGGAAGCTCCCAGAACGGCGCCATTGTGATCTGCGAGAAAATGGCCGCGTTGTTGATCAGGCAGTCGATGCGGCCGTACGCAGCGAGCGTCTCCTCCGCCATCCGGATCGCGGAATCGAGATCGGCAACATCGGTTTCGATGGCCAGCGCCCTGCCCTGCTTCGCGCGCACCTCTTCGGCCACCCTTTCGCCCGCTTCCCCGTTCAGTTCCGCGATCACCGGGATCGCGCCCTGCGCCGCGAAATAGTGGGCGTAGCCGCGCCCGATCCCCTGACCGCCGCCGGTGATGATCACCACCCGGTCCTTCAGGCTGTCGTAGGTCGCGGTCTTCTCGACTTCGATGTCGTCGTAGCTGATGTGCCCGATCTCGGTCATCGGCTTCCCTCCGTCCTGCCGGCGCGACTATCGCGCAAAGCCGGGCCCAGCGCTAGCCGATGGCGCCCGCCGCGCGCAGGCGGTCGATCTCGGCCGCATCGCAACCGAGAAGATCGCCCAGCACTTCCTCGGTATGCTCGCCGAGCAGCGGCGGGGGGCGTCGGGTGCTGACCGGTGTTCCGGAAAATCTGAGCGGGCTCGCGATCAGCTTCGCCGGCGCACCGTCCACCGCCGGGTGCGGAATTTCGGCGACCATGCCGCGCGCCTTGACGTGCGGATCGTCGAACACCTGGTCGAGGCGGTTGATCGGGCCGCACCCGATGCCCTCGGCTTCGAGCGCAGAAAGCCAGTCCCTGCTCGCACGTGCAGCGAAAATGGGACGCAGTTCGGCAATGCATTCGCCGCGGTTGCGCACCCGGCCGTCATTGGTGGCGAAGCGCGGGTCGTCGGCAAGGTCCCCGCGCTCCACCATCGCGCAGAACCTGCGGAACTGCCCGTCGTTGCCGATCGCCACGACGATGTACCCGTCGGCGGTAGCGAACACCTGGTAAGGAACGATATTGGGGTGGGCATTGCCGAGGCGCCCGAGATCGCCCGAATAGAGATAGTTCATGCCCGCGTTGGCGAGCCAGGCGACCTGGGTGTCGAGCATGCCGATGTCGATATACTGGCCGTCCCCGGTGAGTGCGGCATGGCGCAGGGCGGCGTTGATCGCGACCGCAGCGAACATGCCCGACATGATGTCCGCAATGGGGACGCCGACTTTCTGCGGCTCGCCGTCAGGCTCCCCGGTGATCGACATGATCCCGCCCATGGCCTGGATCAGGAAGTCGTAACCCGGACGTTCGGCATAGGGTCCGGTCTGCCCGAAACCGGTGATCGAGCAGTAGACCAGGCGCGGGTTTTCCGCCTTCAGATCCTCGTATCCGAGACCGTATCGGTCGAGGTTGCCGGTCTTGAAATTCTCCACCAGCACGTCAGCGCTTGCAGCGAGGCGGCGGACGATTCCCTGCCCCTCGGACCCGGAGATATCGAGCGCCACCGAACGCTTGTTGCGGTTGGCACTCATGAAATAGGCGCTCTCTCCGGTGTCGTTTCCGTCCTTGTCGACGAGAAAGGGGGGCGCGAACTTGCGTGTGTCGTCTCCGGTTCCCGGGCGCTCGATCTTGATCACGTCGGCGCCGAGGTCTCCCAGAATCTGGGTGCAGTAGGGACCGGCGAGCACGCGCGTCAGATCGACGACCCGCACCCCCGACAATGGTCCTTCGGTCTGATTCATGGGGCAACTCCCAAAATTGGCGTCTATGTAGACCGCCGCCCGAGGCCGGATCAATCCGGCGCAGGGCGCACGTCAGAGACAGCAGTCAGTCGGCGTCGAATTCCGCGGCGAACACGCCCGCGAGCTGGTCCGCAAAACGGGCCGCGGCAATCGGCAAGACGCGCCCGCGAAGTTGTCCCATGTAGAGCAGCGTGGGCGGAACGTCGCGGGGATCGACCAGCCGGCTCGCCAGGTCCTGGCGCGCCGCCCCTTCCGGGATGCCGAGCGGAATCTGGAACGAAATGATATCGGAGGCTGCGGCGTAGTTGAGCAGAAACTCGTAGCTGTCCGACTCGACCGCAGGCGCGAACTGCGCGCCTGCCCGCGATGCAACGCCCTCCAGAAGGAAGCGCAGCCCGTCGGGCGCGGCTGGCAGCGCAAGCGGATGATTGAGGCATTCTCCAAGTCGGACGACCGCGCGTCCGGCCAACGGGTGGTCTGCCGCCATGACGCAATGGACAGGCTGGCGGATCGTCATGATGGTCTGGAAGTCGGCGAACCGGGACGGCTCGAAGATCAGTGCGATGTCCGCGGAGTAGTCGGCGAGCGCCCGTTCGGCCGAATCGCGGTCGCGCACCAGCGTGTTGAAAGTGACCGCCGGGTGTTCGCTTCGATACGCCTCGATCTGGCGCGGCAGAAAATGCGGCATGAGCGCCTGGGCGCAGGCGATCGAGACGTGTCCGCGCCGGACACCCGAGAGGTCGGCAATCTGCGAGCGTACCCGCGCCATGTCCGACACCTGGTTGCGAATGTGGTGCAACAGGATCTCGCCGGCAGTATTGAGCCTCACCCCGCGCGGCAGGCGTTCGAAAATCGGCACCCCGAGTTCGTGTTCGAGCGAGAGAATGCGCCGGTTGAGCGCCGAGGCGGTGATGGCGAGCGTCTCTGCAGCCCGGCGAATCGAACCCGCCCGTGCGACCTCCTCCACGTAGCGGAGCGGCATCAGGTGCCTCATCGGTCGAAGCGGTGTCGGATGCTCCATCAACCGGCTCCTAAGCGTTCGAATATTTTCATCGATCCATTGAAAAACTAACAGCGGAACGTAGCGGTAGGCAAAGCTAGATTGCGCGCCCAGCGAACGGCGCAGCAACCCTTTGACCGGAGAATGACGATGAGCGGGAAACGTCCTGGATGGGGTGCCGCTGCTGCAGTGGGCTGATTTATTTCCGCCGGCCCCGCCGAAGCCGCAGTCTCGGCAGAAGCGGCGTACGTGTTCAACAGTTTTTCGTTCCTCGTCTGCGGCGCTCTGGTGATGTTCATGGCCGCGGGTTTCGCGATGCTGGAATCGGGGCTTGTACGGGCCAGGAACACGGCCGCGATCTGCCTCAAGAACATCGCCCTGTATTCGATCGCCGGGCTGATGTTCTACGCCATCGGCTACGACCTGATGTACACCGTCGTGGACGGAGGACTCATCGGCTCCCTCAAGCTGTTCTACAACCCGAGCGGCCTTGAACTCGCGCTGATCAACGCGGACGACAGCGCCAGGGAGAGTGCGCTGACGGCGTTGATGAAGGCGGAGACCGGCTATGCGTCGATGTCAGACTGGTTCTTTCAGATGGTCTTCGTTGCCACCGCTGCATCGATCGTCTCCGGCGCGCTCGCCGAACGAATCAAGGTATGGCCGTTCCTGGTCTTCGTGGTCGTTCTGACAGGCGCGATATATCCGGTGGTCGGAGCCTGGACCTGGGGCTCGGGCTGGCTCTCCGAGATGGGTTTCTCGGACTTCGCCGGTTCGACCATCGTGCATTCGACCGGCGGCTGGGCGGCGCTCGCCGGGGCGCTGATCCTCGGTGCGCGGCGCGGCAAGTACGGAAAAGACGGCAGGATCAATCCGATGCCGGGCGCGAATATCCCGCTGGCCACCCTTGGCACGTTCGTCCTGTGGCTCGGCTGGTTCGGCTTCAACGGAGGCTCGCAGCTCGCACTGGGCTCGGCTCTGGATGCAGCGGCGATGTCGATCGTCTTCGTCAACACCAACCTTGCCGCCGCCGCCGGCGTCGTCGCCGCAATGGCGTTGACCCAGTTGCTCTACAAGAAGATCGACCTGACGATCACACTTAACGGGGCGATCGGCGGCCTGGTGGCGATCACAGCGGGCCCCGATCTGCAGAACCATCTCTTCCCCGTCATCGTCGGCGGCATCGGCGGGGTGTTGGTGGTCTTCGCCGTCCCCGTGTTCGACAAGCTCGGGATCGACGACGTCGTGGGCGCGATCTCCGCCCATCTGGTCGCCGGTATCTGGGGCACGTTGGCCGTCGGCATCTTCGGCGCGGGCGACTTCCTGGTGCAGCTTATCGGGGTCGTTGCCGTCGGCGCGTTCGTGACCGCGGTCTCGGCAATCGCCTGGTTCGCCATCCGCGCCGCAATCGGCCTCCGGGTCGACGAGGAAGGAGAGCGGCTGGGGCTGGATCAGATCGAACTCGGCATCGAAGCCTACGCCGAGTTCGGCAAGGGGTCCCAGACCATCTGACTCGGCGATCCGGGCTGTTTCCGGAGGCCGCCGCGCCCGCAGTCTCAGGCGGCGGCGTCGAGGAACGAAGCAACAATGTCCTGAAAGACGCCGGCGCCGTAGGCATAGCAGGCCGTCCCGACCTGTACGCCGGCCGCGCCCGCGCCGATATAGTCGAACACGTCGCGGCCCGAAAACACCCCGCCCACCCCGGTGACGGCGATGCGGTCCGGCAAGATCGTGCGCAACTGGATCACATGGCCGAGCGCCACCGGCTTGAGCGGTCGTCCTCCCAGGCCCGCGAGGCCGTTTCCGCCCATCGCCGGCTGCCCGCTGTCGTCGTAGGCAAACGCGTTGGGCAGGGTGTTGACGGCAACAACCTCCCCGATCCGCCCGGACGCGGCGACGACGGCGGCCAGCCGCTTGAGGAGTATCGGGTCGGCGGGCGCGAGCTTGACCGCCAGCGCGATGCGGCCGGGCGCCGCCGAAGCGGTCTCGCGGCAAATCGTCTCCGTCAGATCCGCATCGAGTGCGAATACAGGCTTCTGCTCGCAGCCGTCCCACACGTTCGGGCAACTCAGATTGACCTCGATCGTATCGATGTCGAACTCCGCAAGCCCGCCAACCAGTTTGCGGTAATCCTCGACCGAAAACCCGGCGACACTGACCCGCAAGCGCTTGCCGGCGGCGCGCACGCGGGCGGCGATTTCCGGCATCCGCGCGCGGTACCAATCCAGCCCCGGATTGGGCAGGCCGAGCGCATTGAGCGATGCGCCGGTCGTATCGTCGATCCAGAAGGTGGTGCCCGAGTTGCCTTGCCGCGGCAGCGCCGTGATCGAGCCGAGGGTGACCTCGGTGATCGGAGCGGCACAGAACCTCTCGACATCGTCAAGGGTCTTGCACATCCCGGCCGCGTTCATGAGCTTCAGGTCATCCACCGCCATTCGTCCTCCGCTCCGGCGGGTCCTCAGACATAGGCGCGCTCGCCCTGGCGGCGCTCGTGCGCGGCGTCGGGCGGTGCGAGCTCGCCGAACACCCAGAGCAAAACCGCCATACGGACGAAAAGCCCGTTCCGCGCCTGCTGGAAGTAACGCGACTGCGGCAATCGGTCGATCGCCTCCGGAAGTTCGCTGTTGCGCGGCAGCGGGTGTAGCACGATGGCGTTCGGGTGAAGCGCCGAGGCCAGCGTCTCGGTGAGCGCATACGATCCGCCGGGAAGTGCGACGTCGTGGCGCTCATTCTGCGTCCGGGTCATGTACATCACGTCGGACCCGGCGATCAGTTCGGGGGTGAGACGGTCGTGTCTGGCGGTCGGCAGGCCATGATCCCGGACCCGCCTCTCGACGCCTTCCGGGATCTGCAGCGCCTCCGGAGCGACGAAGTTGATTTCGCCGGCGAAACCGGACGTCGTCCCGTCGAGGACTGCGGCGAGCCAGGCGAGCGAATGCACCGTCCGGCCCTTGAGCAGGTCGCCGACAAAAGTGATCCGCAGGTCCCGCCGGCCCGGAAACTGCTCGGCGATGGTGAACAGGTCGAGAAGCGCCTGGGTCGGATGCTCGCCGTCGCCGTCGCCGGCATTGATGATCGGCACGTCGCTCACCGCCGCTGCTCGCGCCGCCGCCCCCCTCTCCTTGTGGCGAAGGACGATGACGTCGCCGTAGCCGCTCTCGATCCGAATCGTGTCCTCGAGCGTCTCGCCCTTGATGGCGGAGGAAAATTCAGCCGCGTTTTCGGTGGTGATTACGGTGCCGCCGAGCCGCGCCATCGCCGCCTCGAAGGAATGGCGGGTCCGGGTCGAAGCCTCGTAGAACAGCGAGATCATCACATGGTCGCGCAGCGCGTTCCAATGCGGCGACCAGCGGACACGCGCCCCCCGGCCGCGCCCGGCATGCTGACGTTTGGAGGAGGAGGCGGAACGAAAAACGGATTCGAGAAAGCTAGGTGTGAAGTCGCGCACTGTGACGACGTGGCGCAGCATTCCGATCCGATGGGTCCAGCATTGCCCGATCGACTGCACCGGGAAGCTAGTAGCGCGCGGCGAATCGTCAAATTGAAAGCGTGAAACCCCGCGTTTCTGCTAACCTGCCGACGGACCGGAGAGCGGGATGCCAAGCGATGATCGTTCCGACCACCTGTTGGGAATGCAGCACCCGCTGCGGCGCGTTGGTGACCGTAAACGACGGCGGCGTCGAACGGGTCGGCCCCAACCCCGACCATCCCGGCTCGAAGGGCGCGTTCTGCGTCAAGGGCATCCGCGGCGTGCGCGAACTCACCGACCACCCCGACCGGCTGGTCCGGCCGCTGCGGAGGCGCGGCCCCCGGGGATCCGGCCAATGGGAGCCGGTCGATTGGGAGACCGCGCTCGAGACAGTCGTCGATCGTCTGCTCGAAGTGCGGGGCGAGCACGGCCCGCTGTCGCTGATCGGTGCCGTCTCGTCCGCCTATTTCAGCCGCGGCGCCATGGTCGCGCTGCTGATGCGCGCGCTTGGCTCGCCCAACTGGATGATGAACCAGGATCTCTGCGGCGGTTGCCGGGCGCTGAGCGACAAGCTGACAGGCCTTGCCGCGGTGGGCGGCGAGGACATCGAGAACACGCGCTGCGCCCTGATCGTCGGGCGCAATCCATCGGCTGCCGATGCGGCTCAGTGGATGGCCCTAAAACGCGCAGCGGCGAACGGCGCGCGGACGATCGTCATCGATCCTGCGCGTACCCCTGCCGCGGCCCGCGCCGATCTCTGGCTCCGGCCCCGACCGGGAACCGACGCTGCCATCGCACTCGGCATGCTGCACGTCATCATCGCCGAAGGCCTCTACGACGCCGACTTCGTCGCCCGCTGGTGCCACGGGTTCGACGCACTCAGGGAGCGTGCCGCGCGCTTCGCCCCGGCCGCGGCGGCGCAGCTTTCCGGTGTGGCGGCCGACGATATCGTTCGCGCTGCGCACATGTACGCGGACGGGCCGTCGGCATTCGTCAGCGGGCACGGAATCGACGCGTTCTCCGCCGGTGTCCAGACCTTTCGCGCGTTTCACGCCCTGGTCGCCATCAGCGGCAATCTCGACCGGGCGGGCGGCAACATCCGCGTCAAGCGGCCGAAGGGTTTCCGCAACTACATCGACCTGCTGCACGATCCGGCCTTTCGGCTGGCCCCCGAAGTCGAGGCAATGACCATAGGCCGCGACCGGTTTCCGCTGTGGGCGGGCCCGGAAGGCTGGCAGACGGCATGCCACAATCCCTCCGCCATCGCCGCGATGCTCGACGGAAAGCCCTATCCCGTGCGCGCGATGTATCTGAGCGGGGTCAACATCGCCGTCACCTATCCCGATACCGCGAAAACCATCGAGGCGCTCCGCGGGCTGGACTTCCTTTGCGTCGTGAGCCACACGATGACGCCGACCGCGGCGCTCGCCGATATCGTTCTGCCCAAGACCACGGGGCTCGAGGAGGAAGAAATTTCCCTCGACATGGCTGGACCGTGCGTGAGCTACACGCGCCCGGTGGCCCCCGCCCGCGGCGCTGCGAAGTCCGATTTCGAGATTGCCGTCGATCTCGCCGGCCGCCTCGAGGCGCGCGGCATCGGGGCCCGGAAATTCATACCGTGGCGGACCAAGCGGGAATTCAACGCTTTTCTGCTGGGCGATAACGATATCGACTTCCAGACGCTCGAGCGGGACGGGTATGCGCGCTTCAGCTACCGGCTCGGAGATTTCGAGGAGGCAGGCTTTCGGACGCCCACCGGCAAGATCGAACTCTATTCCGAAACCCTCGCCCGCCTCGGCCTCGACCCGCTGCCCGATTTCGTGGCGCCCCGGTCGGAGAGATCGCCCCCCTCGGTCCGTTCCGAGTATCCGCTGATCCTGCTCACCGGCGCGCGCGAGAAAGCCTATCACCACTCCCGCTACCGCGATCACGCCTGGGCGCGGAAGATCGCCCCCTACCCCCGCCTTCAGGTCCATCCGGAGACCGCGTCCGCCCTCGATCTGGCGGCGGACGACTGGGTTGCCGTGGAGACCCCCGATGCCGATGGCACCTGCCTGCTGCGCGTATCGGTGACCGAGGACACCGCGCCGGGTGTGGTCCGCACCGGGATGGGCTGGTGGCTGCCGGAAGCGCCGGGACCCGAGCATGGCGCACTGTCGGTCAACATCAACGCGGCGATGTCCTACGGCGCACCCTGGGATCCGGTGACGGGTTCGGCGGATACGCGCGGCCTCCTCTGCCGAATCCGTCCGCTGCCAGCGGGAACCGAGCCGCCCATCGTCTAACGCTCGAAAAGGATACGGCATGACCGGGGACGGACGGGTCGAACAACAGCTCGCAGCGATGGGGCTGGAGTTGCCCGAACCTTTCGACTATCCGAGCGCCAACCGGACGGGCTGCGTCGAGGCGGGAGCCCTGCTCTTCGTCTCCGGCCATCCGCCGCCTGCCGGGCTCGGCGCCGCGATGCGCGGCAAGGTGGACGCGGAGGTCTCCGAAGACGAAGCGTACGACACCGCGCGCAAGGTCGCGCTGAGCATCCTCGCCTCGGTCAAACGGCAAATCGGCTCGCTCGACCGGATACGGCGGGTGATCAAGGTGTACGGCATGGTCAACTCCTCGCCCGGTTTCGAGCGCCAATTTGCGGTGATCGACGGGGCTTCCGACCTCTTCTTCGCGCTTTTTCCCGAACCGCACGCGCGCACCGCGGTCGGGATGGCCGAGTTGCCGCGCGGATTTCCGATGGAGATCGAGGCGATCTTCGAAATCGGGGAAACCTGAAACGCCCGCCGCTGACCGGGGCGCCGTCGGCACGGAAAATCGGCAAACCTTGTTTCGGGGCCGCCCCGTTCGAACTATTCTGCGGCCCGCAGCATCCGGGGAGGACGACGGTGCCGGACGACAACAAGGGCAACCTGCGCGAGTTGAGAAATTTCGTCGGCGGCGAATTCGTTGCCAGCGGCAACACCTTCGAGAACATTACGCCGGTGGACGGCAGTCTGATCTCTCTGGTTCATGAGGCGGATCGGGCCATCGTCGACCGCGCGGTCGAGGCTGCCCGCGACGCATATTACGGCGCATGGGGAAAGCTCACGACCGAACAGCGCTGCAACCTGCTGTACGCCGTCGCTGACGGGATAGAGGCCCGTTTCGACGAGTTCGTCGATGCCGAGTGCGCCGATACCGGCAAGCCGAAATCACTGGCAAGCCACCTCGATATTCCCCGCGGCGCGGCCAACTTCCGGATCTTCGCGGATCTTACCAAATCCGTCGGCACCGAGGCCTACATGCAGGAGACGCCGGACGGGCGCGGTGCGGTCAACTATTCCGTCCGCCAGCCGCACGGCGTGGTCGGTGTCATCTCGCCGTGGAACCTGCCGCTCCTTCTCTCGACCTGGAAGCTCGCGCCGGCGATGGCGTCGGGGAACGCGGTCATTCTCAAGCCGTCGGAGGAAACGCCGACCACAGCCACCCTGCTTGCCGAGGTCATGAAGGCTGCCGGCGTCCCGGACGGCGCATTCAACGTCGTGCACGGTTTCGGCCCCGATTCGGCGGGCGAGTTCATGACCCGCCATCCGGGTATTCACGCCATCACCTTCACCGGGGAGACCGCGACCGGGCGCGAGATCATGAAAGCGGCCTCGACCAACATCAAGGCGCTCTCCTTCGAGCTCGGCGGCAAAAATCCCGCCATCGTATTCGCCGACGCCGATTTCGACGCGGCGATCGACGGCACGGCACGTTCCGTTTTCGCCAACACCGGCCAGGTTTGCCTGAGTTCCGAGCGCGTCTATGTGGAACGCCCGATTTTCGAGCGTTTTGTCGACGCCCTCAGGGCGCGCGGCGAATCGATGGTTATCGGCCGGCCCGAGGATACGCGGACACAGATGGGCCCGCTGATCTCGCACGAGCACCGGCGCAAGGTGACCTCCTACTACGACCTCGCCCGGGAACTCGGCGCGGAGACGGTCATCGGCGGCGGGGTTCCCGCCTTCGGCGACGAGCGCGACAACGGGGCATATGTCGAACCGACGATCTTCACCGGACTGTCCGAGGAATCGCGGATCCAGAAGGAAGAGATCTTCGGGCCGGTCTGCCACATCGCCCCGTTCGACGACGAGGACGAGGCGGTCGCCATGGCCAACGACACCGAGTACGGGCTCGCCTCCGTGGTCTGGACCACCGACCTTTCGCGCGGACACCGGATCAGCCAGGCGATGGAAGCCGGCATCAACTGGGTCAATTGCTGGTTCCTGCGCGACCTGCGCACGCCGTTCGGCGGCATGGGGCTCAGCGGCATCGGCCGCGAGGGCGGGCAGCACGCGCTCAACTTCTACTCCGAACAGAAGAATATTTGCGTCAAGCTGTAGGGGATGCGGAATGAGTGAAGACGCGATCGCGGCGGCTGCGGCCAATATCCGTCAGGCGTGGACAACGGGCGCGCCGATCGAGCCGGTGCGCAACGGCCTGCCCAAGGGCGATGTCGAGGCCGCCTACCGGGTGCAGCAAATCAATACCGACCACTGGGTGAAGGACGGCCGCCGCATCGTCGGGCGCAAGATCGGCCTGACCGCCAAGGCGGTGCAGACGCAGCTGGGCGTGGACCAGCCGGACTACGGAATGCTGTTCGCCGACATGTGCATCGTCGACGGCGAGGAAATCTCGTCCGGGAGCGTGCTGCAGCCGCGCTGCGAGGCCGAGATTGCACTCATCCTGGACGGCGCCCTCAACCACGAACAACTCACCCTCGTCGATGTGATCGAGTCCGTCGCCTACGCCTTGCCGGCGATCGAGGTGGTCGGTTCGCGCATCGCCGGATGGAACATCGACATCGTCGATACGGTGGCCGACAACGCTTCGTCGGGGCTCTTCGTTCTCGGCACCCGGCCGGTGATGCTCGACGACCTCGACCTGCGCGAATGCGGAATGGTGATGGAAAACCGGGGCGACCAGGTCTCCGTGGGCGCCGGCGTCGCCTGCCTCGGCAATCCGTTGAACGCGGCGCTCTGGCTCGCCCGCAAAATGGTCGAGGTGGACACCCCGCTCGAGGAGGGGGACGTGATCATGACCGGCGCGCTCGGGCCGATGGCGCCCGTCGCCCCCGGCGATGTGGTCGAGGCGCGGATCGAGGGCCTGGGCTCGGTACGCGCCGCCTTCGCCGCCTGAGGAGGAAGAACATGAAAACAGGGGTGGCGATCGTGGGTTCGGGCAACATCGGCACCGACCTGATGATCAAGATCCTCGAGACCTCGGACACGCTGGAGATGCGGGTTCTGGTCGGCATCGACCCCGAGTCCGACGGCCTCGCCCGCGCCCGGTCGCGGGGCGTCGCGACAACGCACGAGGGAATCGAAGGCCTCGCCCGGATGGCCGAATGGACGGATATAGAGATCGTCTTCGATGCGACATCGGCCGGCGCCCATGCCGCCAACGCCGCCGTGTGCCGCGATCACGGCAAGACGATCATCGACCTTACCCCGGCTGCGATCGGCCCCTATGTGGTGCCGGTCGTCAACATGGACGAGCACCTGGATGCGCCCAACATCAACATGGTGTCCTGCGGCGGACAGGCGACGATCCCCATCGTGCACGCGGTCGACCGCGTGGCCAAAGTCCACTACGGCGAGATCGTGGCGTCCATCTCCTCGAAATCCGCAGGACCCGGGACCCGCGCCAACATCGACGAATTTACCGAGACCACATCGAAGGGGATCGAGGTGGTGGGCGGCGCCGACCGCGGCAAGGCGATCATTGTCCTCAACCCTGCCGAACCGCCGCTGCTGATGCGCGACACCATCTACGTGCTGAGCGAGGACGGCGATACCGATGCGATCGTGAAGTCGATCGAGGACATGGTGGTCGAGGTCCAGGCCTACGTTCCCGGCTACAGGCTCAAGCAGGATGTTCAATTCGAACGTTTCGGTTCCAACAACCCGCTCCGCATCCCCGGGCTCGGGGAATTCACCGGTATCAAGTCCTCGATTTTTCTGGAGGTCGAGGGAGCCGGCCACTACCTGCCGACTTACGCCGGCAATCTCGACATCATGACCTCCGCCGCGCTCAAGACCGCCGAACGGCTGGTCGAGCGGCGCGCTGCCTGAGAGGAGCCGCAATGGGTCTCGACACGGACAAGAAGATCTACATCCAGGACGTGACGCTGCGCGACGGGATGCACGCGATCCGTCACCAATATGGACTCCACCACGTGACGGCGATTTGCCGGGCGCTCGACGATGCAAAGGTCGATGCGATCGAGGTGAGCCACGGCGACGGCCTCGCCGGCATGTCGTTCAACTACGGCTTCGCCGCCCATTCGGACATCGAATATATCGAGGCGGCTGCGGATGCCGTGACCCACGCCAGGATCGCCACTCTGCTGATCCCCGGGATCGGCACAGTGACCGATCTCAAGGACGCCTACGACGCCGGCGCCCGGTCGGTCCGCATTGCGACCCACTGCACCGAGGCAGACATTGCCAAGCAGCATATCGCGTTCGCGCGCGAGATCGGCATGGATGTTGCCGGGTTTCTGATGATGGCGCACATGATTCCCGCCGCCGAACTGGTCGAGCAGGCGAAGCTGATGGAGTCCTATGGCGCGCATTGCATCTATGTCACCGATTCCGGCGGGGCGCTTCTGATGGGCGATACCGCCGACCGTTTCGCCGCGTTCCGCGACGGCCTCAAGCCGGAGACGCAACTCGGCATCCACGCCCACCACAATCTCAGCCTTGGCGTCGCCAACACGATCATCGCTCTGGAATACGGCGTCACGCGGGTCGATGCCTCGCTCGCCGGCATGGGCGCAGGCGCAGGCAACACGCCGCTCGAAGTGTTTGTCGCCGTCGCAGACCGCGCCGGTCTCAACCACGGTTGCGACCTGTGGGCGTTGATGGACGCGGCGGAAGAGCTGGTCCGCCCCCTTCAGGACCGGCCGGTACGGGTCGACCGGGAGACGCTGTCGCTCGGCTACACCGGATCCTATTCGAGCTTCCTGCGCCACGCCGAAACCGCGTCGCAAACATATGGCATCGATACGCGGGATATCCTGGTGGAACTCGGCCGCAGGCGAATGGTCGGCGGCCAGGAGGACATGATCGTCGATGTCGCGCTTGACCTCGTGGCGGCGCGCGAAGCCGCAGGAAAGGAAGCCTGAACAATGACCGATCCCGCTCTCGCTCCGCTCGCCGAAGCCGTCGACAGCGCCGCGGTCGATGCGGCGGCCATCCGCCAGCTTTCGGAGACCACCCCGATCACACCCGAGCAGGGCTACGACATTCAGGCCGCCTCGATCCTGCGGCGCCTCGACCGCGGTGAGAGACGGATCGGCGTAAAGATGGGCTTCACCAGCCGCGCCAAGATGGTCCAGATGGGCATCGACGACATGATCTGGGGCCGGCTGACCGACGGCATGATCGTCGAGGACGGCGACACCATCTCGATGGCCGATTATGTCCACCCGCGGGCCGAACCCGAGATCGCATTCCTGCTCGGCAAATCTCTGGCCGCGCCGGTCACCGCTGCCGAGGCGATGGCCGCGGTCGAGGCCGTGGCCCCGGCGATCGAGATCATCGATTCCCGCTACCGGGACTTCAAATTCTCACTCGCCGATGTGGTCGCCGATAACTGCTCCTCGTCGGGAATCGTCGTCGGCGCCTGGCAGTCGGCGAACGAGGATCTGACCAACCTCGGCATGATCCTCGAAATCAACGGCAGGCCGCGGCAAATCGGCTCATCCGGCGCGATTTTGGGTCATCCCGTTCGTTCTCTGGTTGCCGCAGCGCGGTTGTCGACCGCTGCCGGCGAGCCTCTCCAGGCGGGGTGGATCGTCATGGCCGGCGGCGCGACCGCCGCCGAGGCGCTTGCCGTCGGCGACTATGTGCGCAACACAGTCCAGCATCTGGGTGCGGTCGGCTTTTCCGTCGTCGACTGACGTCGATGCCGGTGTGCATACGGCGGGGAACGCAGCCCGGTTGACCGCGGACTGGATGCGGCGAACACTGTCCGCAAACCTGCCCGAGGAGACCCGACATGGCGACCGCGACGGAACGAGCCGGCAGCAATCGAGCGCACGAGCTCGAACTCATCGTCAACGAGCTGGAAGAACTCAACGACGAGGTCCGTGCGAACAACATCTGGATCCGCACCCGCTGGAACCTGCCGAACCGGAAAGCGTGGCACCTGGGGACTTCGGAGCAGCCCGCGCCGTCGGCTCACAGCCTCACGGTCGAACACCCGTCCCCGCAACCCCATGTCTGGCGCTGGGGCGATATCGAGCCCTATCTCCTCAAGCTCGCGGAACTTTGCCCGCTCGAACTCACCGAACGCCAGTCGGTCCTGCTGACCAATCCGGCGTTCGGTCTGACCGGGGTCAAGGTCACCAACACGATGCGGATCGCGATCTCGATATACAAGCGCGGCGACGATGCGGAGTCGCATCTGCATACCCCGAACGCGAGCCGGACGATCATTTCCGAGAGCGGCGGCTACACCATCGTGGAAGGCGAAAAGATGTATCCCCGCCGCGGCGATCTCGTCTTCACGCCCAACGGCACGTGGCACGAACACGGAAACGATGACGACAATCCGGTGATCTGGGCGGATACGCTCGACTGGCCGCTGATCGATTTCCTCGGCTGTGCGTGGGCCCGCAGCGATACCGAGAATGCGGCCGAACACGGCAGCCCGTCCGACAACTTCTCGAAACGGTTTTACGGCCGCGGCGGCATCCGTCCGCTGTTCGCGCCCCATCACAGGGGCAGCGGCGTGGGCAACACGCCGATGTTCCTTTACGCGGGAACGGATATCCGCGCCGCGCTCGACGATCTCGCTCGGCACGACGGCGATCCGCACGACGGAATCGCTGTCGAACTGGTCAATCCGGAAAACGGCACGCCGATATTCACCACGATCTCGTATCGCGCCCAACTGCTGCGCCCGGGCGAGGAGACGAGGCTCTTCCGCCATACCGCATCGACCATCTACTGGGTCGCCGACGGCAAGGGCGTGACGGAAGTGGACGACGAGCCGCTGGAATGGGCGCGCAACGATTTCTTCGTTGTGCCCAGCCACTGCTGGCGGCGTTTCATCAACACGGGCCCCGGGAACGCCATCCTCTACAGCTACACCGACCAGCCGCTGATCGAGAAGATCGGCCACTATCGCGCACAGGGAAAAACCGGGAGCGGCGCCGTCGTCGATCTCGTCTGACTGCGGGGCGGAAGGCGCTCCGGCTCAGGCCTCGTCGGCGACCGTGTTGCGAAGCGTGCCGACGCCGGACACCTCGATCTCGACGACATCTCCGCGCGTCAGCCATTTCGGCGGATCGAACCGTGCGCCCGCGCCGACAGGCGTGCCGGTCGAGATGACATCGCCCGGCTTGAGCGCCGTCCATGTCGAAATGTAGGCGATCAGATAGGCGAAATCGAAGATCAGGTTTGCGGTCGTATCGTCCTGCCGGACCTCGCCGTTGACTCGCCCGGTTAGCCGGATGTTGTCGTAACCCGAAGCGGCAAACTCGTCGGCGGTCACCAGCCAGGGCCCGACCGAGCCCGAAGCGTCGAAGTTCTTTCCCTGGGTGACGTTGAACTTGCCATGCCGGGTCCAGTCCCGGATCGTGCCTTCATTCAGACAGGTAAGTCCGGCGATGTGGTCGAGAGCGCGCTCGCGCGGAATGCGCCGCCCTCCCCTGCCAATGACCAGAGCGATCTCGGCCTCATAGTCCAGCTTCTCCGACTCCGGCGGACGCAGGATCGGCTGACCGTGGCCGATCAGCGTATCCGGCGCCCTGAGAAAGACGCTCGGATAGCCGGCCATCGACGTGTCGTCGTATTCCTCGTTGCGGCGGGCGTAGTTGACGCCGACGCAGACGGTCTTTTCCGGCCACGGAACCGGCCGCAGGCATACGATCTCGTCGAGGCGAAAATCGGCCGCAGCACCCCTGGACGCCGCTTCCGCGTCGCGCCAGGCATCCTCGTCCAGGAGATCGATCACCCCGGCCGCGGCGGGCATGCGCGGTCCAAGATCGATCACCCCATCGCCGTCGGCGATGCCGAAAGACTCACGCCCAGCGGCTACAAAGGATAACAGTTTCACACCCTGCCCCCATATTCGCTCAAATTTCCATCAGGTCGCGGTAGCCCTGCCAAAATCCGCGCACGGAAACCTCGGTCGCGCGCGAACCCGGGCTCGGTGCGACGCCGCGCCCGCCCATTTCGAGGATCGACGCCTCGTCGGGATCGCGTCTGACACCCTGCCGGATCCAACTGCCGACGATGCCGTCCTCCATCGAGATCAGCCCGGCCGGGCCGATCAGGTTGCTCTGGCGGATCCGCGCCGCCCGCTCCGCCTCGTCGTCGGCGATGCAGCCCAGCACCCGCCAGGACAACTCGCACGAATCCGGGCCGGTGGGAACGCAGACCCTGAGCGCAATCGAGTTCAGGGTCTGCTGGAGAATAAAGTTGGGGAAGATGCTCTGGATCGCCAGCGTCGTTCCGCAGGCGAACTCGGGCCAGCCCTGCACCACGCGCGGATCGGCGAGCGTATAGTCGTCGTCCGCAGCACGCAGTTTTTCCGGGTCGTATTCGGGTTCGTTGCGATCGGTCGCGGCGATGGAATAGCTGATGTGGTGCCTGCCGCGGTCGGAAAGCCTGATCCCCCCCTCCATCGAGAGGCGGTTTATCCGCGTCGCAGTGAAAAACAGATGGAGCAGGCTCGCGTGATAGGAATCACGGACATTCTCCATGTAGAGCTTCCAGTTGTTGGCCATGGACTGGGTATAGGTGCCGAGTATCTCCATGTCCCGGCCGACGACGCGGTCGATGTTGGCGCACATCTCGGGACCGAGATAGTCTTCCAGCGGCGGGGTCTCTCCGGAAAATGTCACGAAGACCAGTCCGCGGTAGACCGCGACCCTGAGCGGGGCAAGGCGGTGGGCCGACAGGTCGAAATCCGCGGGCATGCCGCCCTTGCCGCCCGCGCCGTGGCGGAAGGCGACGGAGGTGAGCCGCCCGGACAGATCGTAGGTCCAGTTGTGGTAGACGCAGGTCAATCGCCCGTCTGCCGTGCCTGCCCGGTCGATGCAGACGAGGTTGCCGCGGTGCACGCACCGGTTGACCATCGCATTGATGCCGCCGTCGGCGCCGCGGATCACGATGACGGATGTGTCGCCAACCTCTATCCGGCGGTAGTCGCCGGGACCGGGGATCTCCTGCTCCAGCAAGGCGAAATGCCAGACCGGTCCGCGAAAGATTCGCGTCTGTTCCGCTTCGTAGATGTCGGGGTCGGAATACACCCGGTAGGGAACGCGGCTCACCCCCTCGACAGGCCATTCAAACGCCGTTTCGACCGCCACTCTTGGCCCTTTCGCCCCGCTCCCTGCCGTCAAAGTGCACTATATCGGCGCACCCGGGATCAAGCCATCTGTGCGGAAAGCCAATCCGGCGGGAGCGGCGGTGCTATCTGCTCAGATCGAACCGATGGGCCAGGGCAGGTCCACAAACCTGTGCTGCAGGAGGCCCCACGGCAGGTCGAGCGTCATCAGCCATGACAGGAACATCAGCATGGCGTCGGCCATCGCGGTGAGAACGATGGCCCCGGTCCACGTCGCCTTCGCCTCGCGCCGCAGAAAGGCAACGAAGAAGATGTTGAGCGCGATAAAGAAACCGGTGATCGCGGTCACCGCCAGCAGACCGATCACCCAGACGAGATAGTACCAAATCCCCTTTTCCGGCGGCGCGTGGGATCCGATGCCCGGCCGTTCCTCGTCGTGGTTGTAGGTCGTCTCGCGGCCGCCGCTTCGCCAGATGCCGGTCAGCACGAAACCGCTCGCGGCCAGCATCACGACCGCGACGCCCATCGGAAAGATCGCGCCCAGGGCGCTGTGCGCCGTCGAATCGTAAAGCGCCCAGACAAATACCAGGCCGACGAAACCGGCGAACATGAGTTGCGGCGACAGAAGCGCCGCATGGACTTTCGGCGCGGCCCCGGCCTCCCTTTCCTGCGGCTTGTTGCGGGCGCCGAGAACGATCGAAACGACAATGATCGCCGCGATCGCCAGGACGCCGGGACGGGCGAAAAAGCTCCATTCGTGGAACTGGATCGCCTGATAGAGATAAGTCTCGACCTGGTCGGCAAGCACGAAGCCGATCAGCAGCGCGGGCCGCGACCATCCGAACCTCTTCAGACATACGCCCAGAAGCCCGATGGCGATCAGGAAGACGAAATCCATCAGGTCGCGGCTCGCCTGGAAGGCCGCGAAGGAAATCACCATCAGCATGAAGGGTGCGAGCAGGTGATAGCGAATGGTCGTAAGACGCGCGATTGCCGGCGACAGGAACAGGCAGAGCCCGGCCCCGACCACGTTGGCGAGCGCCAGCGTCCAGACGATCGTGTAGGTGGTCGGCAGTTCGGCGGTCAGCAGCCGCGGCCCCGGCTCGAGCCCGATCAGGACCAGTCCGCCGATGAATACCGCCATCGATCCCGAACCGGGAATTCCGAACAGCAGCGTCGGAACGAGGCCGCCCCCTTCCTTGGCGTTGTTGGCCGACTCCGGCGCCAGGACGCCCCGGATGTCGCCCGTCCCGAACCGGGACTTGTCTCGCGCGGTCTGAACGACGTGGCCGTAGGCGATCCAGTCGACCACCGATCCTCCGAGACCGGGTATGGCGCCGATCAGCGTGCCGATCCCGGCGCAGCGCAGGCACAGCCACCGGTAGCGGATCATGTCTCTGAGACCGTCGAGCCAGCCCCGGCCGAGCGCGGCGCCGCTCGCAATCGTGCCCGACTTGCGGAGCAGGTCGATCACCTCCGGAAACGCGAAGACGCCGAGGCCGATCACCACCAGCGGGATCCCGTCGGAGAGGTAGTCGATGCCGAACGTCATGCGCCACTCGCCGGTGGCCGGAGCGCCGCCGATCGAGCCGATCACGAGGCCGAGGCCGCAGGAGGCAACGCCCTTCCATATGCTGCGGCCGGACAGCACGCCCACCATCGAAATGCCGAGGATCGCCAGCATGAACAGCTCGGCGGTGGTGAAGAACAGGATGATCGGTTTGGCGATCAGGACGAAAAACGTCAGGATCAGAGCCCCGAACAACCCGCCGAACAGCGACGCCGAGAAGGCGGCTCCCAGGGCGCGGGCCGCCTCCCCCTTCTTGGCCAGCGGAAAACCGTCGAGCACCGTCGCCTGGGACGCGGACGAGCCCGGGATGCCCATCAGCACCGATGTGAAGGTGTCCGAAGTCGGGATCACGGCGACAAGACCGACCAGCATCGCGAGCGCCGAGACTGCGTCCATGCCGTGAAGGAACGGGATCAGCAGGGACAACCCGACGATCCCGCCCAGCCCCGGAAACACGCCGACCGCCAGTCCGAGCAGCACCCCCACCACCATGAAGGTGAGATGCTGGGCGGCAAACAGGATCGAGAAGGCTTGGGCGAGGGCGTCGAGGATCGGGTTGTCCTCCGCCTGAAGAAACGGGCGGCGGGTCTGCCCGCCGCCCCGCTCGTTACGCCTAGAACTTCACGTTGTACTTGGTCGTCAGCCAGTTGCGGACCCAGGCCCTGGCGGGCGGGGGAACGTGGGTGGCCGAACCGTACCGCGCCTCGGCTTCCTTGCCCGTCACCTGGGCGTACTTGCCGATCTTCTTGTCCTTGGTGGAGACGTATTCGGGATCGGCGAACATTCGCATCAATGCGTCCTGATAGGTCTTGACGACAGAGTCAGGCGTCTTTTTTGGCACGACGATAAACTTCTGCGCCGGGAAGCCGGCGGTGAAGAATGCCTTCCACGCATCGAACGCCGGGCCGGAGGGTTTCTTTCCCTTGACCTGCTCATACACCTCCGCGAAGTGCGGGAGGTCGGGGAAGGTCGGATCACGGACGAGATTTCCGCCCGCGTCGAGGAAGCCCCAGGTCATGACCGGGGTCGCACTGCCTTCCTTGACGAGCGGCGTCACCTTGGAAAGGTAAGCGGCCGAGGTCTGGTAGTCGATCTGGGTCTCGCCGGTCATGAAGGCCTTGCGCCCCGCCGAACGCCCCTTCATCCCGAAGACCGGCTTAACATTCAGGCCCAGCAATTCGAAGGCAAGCAGCGGCACGAGGTCCAGGGAGGTCGCTCCCTGCGAGCCATACTTCAGCGCAGGGTTCTTCTTCACCAGGTCCGCCGCAGTGTTTGCGCCGAGTTTGGGGCTGATATAGACGACGCCGCCGGTGGCATAGGCCAACAGCGGACGCCACTCGGCGTAGTCGTATTTCACCCGCTTGTCGCCGAGCAGGAACGGAAGCTGCGTCGAACCGGACGTGCCGAACAGCTCCAGGCCGTTGGCGCGGGCGCGGGCGGCGTAAAGGTTCGCCCCCTTGGTCGATCCGCCGCCGGGCACAAACTTGAGCTGGATGGTCGCACCCAACTGTTTTCCAAGGAGAGGCGCGACGTATCGGGCCCAGCGGCCGGAGCCCCCGCCCTCCTTGAACGGAATCATCCATGAGACCTTCTTGCCCTTAAGATCGGCGGCAGCGGCATTGTCCGCCGGTAACGCGAAACCCGCGGCTGCAACGACCGCGAGCCCGGAGATCGCGCTCTTGACTGGATTCTTCATCTAAATCGCTTCCTTTCGAGGGATCTTGATCGGCGGCGGATTGTAGATAACCCCTTTCCTTCGGGCCATCGCCGATGCGCTGCCACCGGGTGCGAACGGCGGGCCTGAACGGTTGGCAGGATTACGGGCGCTGTGTACACTCCGCGCGCCCGGCCGAAGCGCCGGAGTACGAGGGCAGGCGAAAGAGAGAGCGCAGAAAAGAATGAGCGATATCGAGTTTCATGCCGTCGCCAAGACCGGCGATCTGGGCGACGGTGAAGCTGTACAGGTCATCGTCGGCAAGAAGGAAATCGCGGTCTACAACCTCGACGGCGAATTCTACGCCACAGATGACATCTGCACCCACGCTTACGCCTCGCTGGCCGACGGCTATATCGAGGGCGACGCGATCGAGTGTCCGCTGCACGGCGGATGCTTCAGCATCAAGACCGGCAAGGCTCTGACCCCGCCGGTAACCGATGACCTCGCGGTCTACGAGGTCAGGATCGACGGCGACAATATTCTCGTCGGCGTTCCCGGATAGGGAACGGCGTACGCACCGGACCTCCATGCGATGAGCGACCGGCGGATCGTCGTCGTCGGCGCCGGACAAGCCGGCGGCTGGGCGGCGAAAACGCTGCGCGACGAAGGGTTCGAAGGCGAGATCGTCCTGATCGGCGAGGAACCCTATCCGCCCTACGAGCGCCCGCCGCTCTCGAAAGAGGTGCTGATGGGCAAGGCGCCGGCCGAGTCGAGCTACCTTTGGCCGGACGGCTCATTCGAGGGGTGGGCGGTCGAACTCCGGACCGGTATCGCGGCGACGGCGATCGACCGGGAAGCGAAGACCGTCGCCCTGTCGGACGGCGGGACGCTCGCTTACGACAAATTGCTGCTGGCAACCGGCGGGCGGGTCCGCAAACTGTCGCTCGACGGGGCTGGGCTCGCCGGCGTCCACTATCTCCGCGGTATCGCGGACAGCGAGGCGATCCGCGCCGATCTCGGTGAAGACGCCGCTCTCGTCGTCATCGGCGGCGGCTGGATCGGGCTCGAAGTCGCAGCCGCGGCGCGCGTTCTCGGCGCCGGTGTCACCGTGGTCGAGGCGCTGGATCAGCTTTGCGGGCGCGCATTGACTCCCGGCCTCGCCGCCTATCTGCTCGACGTTCATCGTGGCCATGGCATCGATGTAAGACTGGGCGCCGCAGTCGAGGCGCTAACCGGGAACGGCCGGGTGGACGGCGTCCGGCTCGCCGGCGGCGAGACGATACACGCGACGGCGGTGGTTATCGGTATCGGCATCGTTCCCAACGTTGAACTGGCCGAAACGGCAGGGCTTGAAGTCGATAACGGCATCCGGGTGGACGCCCTTTGCCGGACATCGGATCCGAATATCTTTGCGGCCGGCGACGTGACAAACCATCCCAACGACTTGCTGGGCCGCAACATTCGCCTCGAATCATGGGAAAACGCCCAAAATCAGGGCATCGCGGCGGCGAAGGCAATGCTTGGCGGCGAGACGCCGTATTGCGAGATTCCCTGGTTCTGGTCGGATCAGTACGACGTCAACATCCAGCTTGTCGGTCTGCCGACCGACTTCGACCGGACGGTAACGCGGGGTGCGCGGGCCAGCGGGCAGTTCGTCGAGTTCTACATGAAGGACGGCAGGATCGAGGGTGTGGCGGCGATCAACAATCCGCGCGACATCCGGTTCGCCAAGCGACTGATGCAGGCCGGAAAGCTCGTCGACCCCGCCGCGCTCGCCGACCCGACGGTCAAGCTTCAGGCCCTGCTCCGGGGCTGAGTTCTCCCTTCCTCCTCACCGGACGTTCACCTGGACTGGTCGGCGATGAATGTTCGCGCTTCGCCGATCACCTCATCGGTGATGAACATGTGGCCGCGGTCGGCATAGCGGCGAAAGCGGTATGGCGCGCCGGCGGCCTCGAGCGCGGCGGTCATCCGCAGCACCTGTTCGATCGGGATCGAGGGATCGTCGTCCGAATGGAGAATCAGCTGCGGCCTGCTGTCGGCGGCGGCGTGGCAGATGGGAGAAGCATACTTGCGGGCGTCCGGGAAAGGTTCGCCCGGCGGCGCCCAGCCTGCTCCCCAGTCCAGGCTGACGATGTCGTAGGCCCCCGATACACAGACCGCCGCGCGGAAGGTCGAGGGGTATTCGTCCCAGCCGCCGGTCTTCGCGAAACGACCCTCGCCCAGCGTCGCCGCGAGCGAAGCGAGATGCCCGCCCGACGACATGCCGATCAGAAAGATCCGGTCGAGGTCGAGACCGTACCGGTCGGCGTTGGCATGCACCCAACGGATCGCACAGAGGACATCCTGATACGCTGCGGGAGCGGGCGAACAGGTTACCAGCCGATAGTCGATGCTCATTGCAAAGAAGCCGAACTCGGCCCATTGCTGGACATCGATGGCGCCGGTATCGCGGCGCGTTCCGAAAAACCATCGCCCACCGTGGATCGAGAGCACGACGGGTAGCCGGCCGCCGCTCTCCGGCCGCGCGATGTCGGCCAGCAGCGCGGCGCCATGGACGCTGCCGTATATGATGGTGTCCGCGTCGATCTCCACGATACCCTCCGTCATCCCAGCGCGAATCGGTCGAAGCGCACCGGCCGTTCGATGCAGGCATAACGGATCGCCGGCGGGATCCAGCCCGCCTCGACTTTCCGGAGCAGATCCCGGGTCATCTCGTCGCCGCACGGCGGCACCGGCAATATCTGCCAGACCGCATCCGGCGTGTTTCGAACCGTCATCACGGTCATCCGGCTCGCGACCTCGATGCCCCAGCGCCGCAGCGCGGCGGCGGGATCGGCCTCAAACCGGACAGCAAAGACCGGATCGCGCGCGATCCAGTCGAGCGGCGCGTAACGCGGGTCGCGGTAGGATTCGCCGAACGCCCTGATATCGGCGTGCACCGACGCCGCCTCCGCAGAGCGCGGCCCGGGCAACACCAGGTGGGTCAGCGACACGCTGTTCCGCACTGCCGACACGGTCTTGCCGGCAGGCAGGGTCATGCCCAGCTCCGCAAGGGCCGAACCGGCGTCGCCGACGAGACGGTCGGCGAAGGCGGGATCCGCCCAGCACGCAGCGACGATGCGCCCGACCGTGATGTTTCGCCAGTCCATCGCCGCACCCGCTCAGCCGTCGGTGAGGCCGAGCACGTTCCAACGCGCGCTCTCGCCGGCAGCGCCCATCAAGACCTTGCCGCAGGCCTGGGCGATCTCGTCGGCCAGCAGGATGTGCTGGGTGCCGCCGTGGATGTCGCGATAACAGCGCTGCAGGTCGCTCGGCCGAAGCGACACCCCGCGCGACGCGCGGTGGGCAAAGGTCGAAATCCCGGAGATCACATCGTGGATATGGCGCATGGCAAGACGGATGAGCGCGATCTGCTCCAGACTGCCCTGCCGGCGGCGAGCGAACGTCTCCGACAGATCCTCCCAGGTCTGGTAGACCAGTGCGCGCGCCGCCCGGTACTTCGCTTCGGCCTCCGCATAGGCGTGCTGGAAACGCGCTCCGTCCTGCATACGGCCGAACGCGTCCACCCGCTGGCGCGCCAGGGCGGCGAGTTCGTCGAGGGCCCGCCGCCCCATGCCCAGCGCCCAACTCGTATGGCCCCAGGTCGTCGATACCACAAGCCCGGCGCCGTATTGCGGACCGCCCCGCATCTGCGTCGGGCCGTCGAACTTGTAGCAGCACGCCGCCGGCACGAAGAGTTCGGGTTCCTTGAGCGTGTAGTCGAAACTGCCGGTGCCCCTGAGCCCGTGCACATCCCAGTTGCCGGTCAGTTCGACCGTATCCTTCGGGTGGTGGCAGAGAACGATGTCGGGATGGCCGTGCTCGTCGGTCCGCATCTCGCCGCCGTCCATGATAAAGCAGCCCGAGTGCACCCAGTCGGCATGGTAGATACCGCTCGCGTAACCCCAGTTCCCCCAGATGACGTAGCCGCCGTCCGTCTCGCGTGCATAGCCGCGCGGCACGCCCTGGCCCGCCATCGTCGAGTTCCTGCCGCCGGGATAGACGATCCCCGCGCCCTCGTCGGAGAGGAACGGACCGGCAGATGCGCCCATGACGCCGTTGACCATCAGACACCAGCCGGCCGACCCCTCGGTGCGGGAGACCGTCTCGACGATCTCCATCGCCTCGATGAAGGGGAGCTCGGCGCCGCCCGCATCCTTCGGGATCAGGAAAGAGTAGAGCCCGCTCTCCCGCATGGCCCCGGCAACCCGGTCGGTCTGGCGGAAGAGACGCTCCGCCTCGTCCGCATCGGCCGCGATCGTCGGCAACAGATCGGTTGCCGCCTTCCTGAGGTCCTCGAAGGAGCGTCCCGGTTGCGCGTTCATCGCTTCTGTCTCCTGCGGTGGGTTGCCGAATCGCTCCGGTACGTCGCAAGGATCGTGAACCCGGGATTGCCGGGCAAGCTTTCCAGCCAACAAACGAACGCAAATAATGACAACGGACCGCGTTTGACCTAATTTCCGATACGAAGCGGGAACCAACGCACCTTCGCACAGAAAGATGATCGAGCGCGTTTCGGATAACCGATCGGCGGGAATGCTTGCGACCGATGCAGAAGGCAACGGCCGGGCGGCGCCTGCATCCCGGCCGCCGCTGATCGACCCTTTCGACCGCCATGTCTCTTACCTCCGGGTCTCCGTCACCGACCGCTGCGATTTCCGATGCGTCTACTGCATGGCGGAGTCGATGACGTTTCTTCCCAAGGCGGAAGTTCTGACCCTCGAGGAGCTTGATCGGCTGTGCAGCGCATTCGTGCGCCGCGGCGTGCGGAAACTGCGGCTGACCGGCGGCGAGCCGCTGGTGCGCCGTAATATCGTGTGGCTGATCGAACGCTTGGGGCGCCATCTCGATGACGGCGCGCTCGACGAGTTGACGCTGACCACAAACGGCAGCCAACTCGCACGATTCGCCGCAGATCTGGTCGCGGCGGGGGTACGGCGCATCAATGTCTCGCTGGACACGCTGGACAGCGCAAAGTTCGCCGAGATCACACGCTGGGGACGGCTGGAGCAGGTCCTCGACGGTCTGGCAGCCGCCGACACCGCCGGGCTTCGCGTCAAGATCAACGCGGTAGCGATGCGCGGCGTCAATGACGACGAACTCGATCATCTGGTCGAGTGGTGCGGCGGCCGCGGCTACGATCTGACGTTCATCGAAGTCATGCCGCTCGGCGAGATCGGCGGCGATGCCCGGCTCGACCAGTACCTGCCCTTGTCGATGGTGCGCGCCGGGCTGAAACGCCGCTTCACGCTGGATGAAAGCGACTACTCGACCGGCGGGCCGGCGCGTTACACGGTCTGCCGAGAGACCGGCGGACGGGTCGGCTTCATAACGCCGATGACCCACAATTTCTGCGAGTCCTGCAACCGCGTCCGTCTGACCTGCACGGGCACGCTCTACATGTGCCTCGGCCAGGAAGATGCGGCCGACCTGCGCGCGCCGCTGCGAGCGAGCCAGGACGACGACCTGCTGATGGCGGCAATCGACGAGGCCATCGGACGCAAGCCGCAGGGCCACGATTTCATCATCGACCGCCGACGGCGCGGCCCTTCGGTCTCGCGCCACATGAGCGTCACCGGCGGCTGAGAGGCGTTTCCGGGTAGCGACGATGGCGACAGCAGTCCAATCGAACCTCTACCGACTGCGCGATCCGCAGGCCCTGCTCCATCCCTATACCGATGCGGTCGAGAACGAGCGCGAGGGCTCTCTGGTGATGGCGCGCGGCGACGGCGTGTATGTCTGGGACGAGACCGGGAAGCAGTACATCGAAGGAATGGCGGGTCTGTGGTGTGTCTCGCTCGGCTTCGGCAACGAACGTCTCGCCGAAGCCGCAAGCAGGCAGATGCGGACGCTCCCCTTCTATCACGGCTTCAACCGCCGAAGCCACGAGCCTCAGGTCGAGCTTGCGGAACGCCTCAAGGCGCTCGCGCCGGTGCCCATGGCACGGACCTTCTTCGCCAACTCGGGCTCGGAGGCGATCGACACCGCAATCAAGCTGATCTGGTTCTACAACAACGCCATCGGCCGGCCGGCGAAGAAGAAGATTGTCGGCCGCCGCCGCGGTTATCACGGCATCACGGCCGCGGCTGCGAGCGTGACGGGTGTCCCGGCGAATCACGCCGGCTTCGACCTGCCCTTCCCCGGCTTCCTCCATACCGATTGTCCGCACTACTGGCGGGAAGGGCGCGACGGTGAGAGCGAGGAAGAGTTCGCCTCGCGCTGCGCCGATTCGCTGGAGCGCCTGATCCTCGCCGAGGGACCCGAGACCGTCGCCGCCTTCTTCGCCGAGCCGGTGATGGGCGCCGGCGGCGTCATCCTGCCGCCGGCGACCTATTTCGAGAAAATCCAGCGGGTTCTCAAACGATACGACGTACTGTTCGTGGTCGACGAAGTGATCTGCGGCTTCGGACGGACAGGCAGCCTGTGGGGCTCGCAGACCTTCGATCTCGAGCCGGACATGCTGACGATGGCCAAGGCGCTGTCGTCGGGCTACCTGCCCATCGCCGCGGTGCAGATGAACGAGAAAGTGTATCGCGGCATTGCCGAGGGGAGCCACGCCCACGGGACGCTGGGCCACGGCTTCACTTATTCCGGACACCCGGTCTCGGCGGCGGTCGCGCTGGAGACACTGGCGATTTACGACGAGATCGACCTTGTGGGGCAGGTCGAGAAGACCGCGCCCCGCCTGCAGGACGGCCTCGCCGCCTTCGCCGATCATCCGCTCATCGGCGAGGTTGCGGGCGTCGGCCTGGTGGCCGTAGCGGAGCTGGTCGCCGACGGCGCGACCGGACGGCCTTTCGATCCGGCGGCGAATGTGGGCGCTTACCTTACCGCGCGCGCGGAGGAGCACGGGTTGATACTCCGCGCGCTCGGCAACCGGGTCGCCTTCTCGCCGCCCCTGATCATCTCCGAGGCAGAGATCGGCGAGATGCTCACCCGCTTCGGCCGGGCGCTCGACGACACCGCCCGCTGGGTCGCCGATCGGGGCCTCGCCTGACACAACGCCGGCGTTGCGAAGCGTCTTCGCGGCGCATTCACAGGTGCGCGAAGCGGGCGTATGCTCGCTGAAACCGTCTCCCCAGGATAGCAATGGATTACGAACAGTTCTTTTCGGACAGGATCGCTCATCTGCGCCGCGACGGGCGGTACCGCATATTCGCCGATCTCGAACGGCGGGCCGGTGCTTTCCCCGCCGCCGCGCATTACGCCGGCGGCGCGGTAGAGGATGTCACGGTCTGGTGCAGCAACGATTATCTGGGCATGGGCCAGCATCCGCAGGTGATCGCGGCGATGCAGGAGGCGCTCGACAAGGTGGGCGCCGGCGCAGGCGGGACGCGCAACATTTCGGGGACCAGCCACTACCACGTCCTGCTGGAAGAGGAACTCTCCGAGCTGCACTGCACCGAGGCGTCGCTCCTGTTTTCGTCCGGCTACGTGGCGAACGAGGCGACGCTCGGCACGCTGGGGCAGACCCTGCCCGGCTGCACGATCGTCTCCGACGCCGATAACCACGCCTCGATGATCGCCGGCATCCGCTACAGCCGGGCGGAGAAAAAGATATTCCGTCACAATGACGTCGCCCATCTCGACCGGCTGCTCGGCGAATGCGATCCGGACGCGCCCAAGATCGTGGCCTTCGAATCTCTCTATTCGATGGACGGCGACTTCGCCCCCATCGGCGAAATCTGCGACATTGCCGAAAGGCATGGAGCGATGACCTATCTCGACGAGGTCCACGCGGTCGGGCTCTACGGCGAACGGGGCGCCGGCGTTGCCGAGCGGGACGGGGCGATGGATCGGATCACCATCGTCCAGGGAACCCTCGCCAAGGCCTTCGGCGTCGTCGGCGGCTACATCGCCGGTTCAGCAGCGATGGTCGACTTCATCCGCAGCCACGCCTCCGGCTTCATCTTTACCTCCTCGCTGCCACCCGCCGTCGCGGCCGGTGCGCGGGCAAGCATCCGCCATCTCAAGCCAAACAAGGCGTTGCGAGAGCGTCACCAGGAACGCGCCCGGTCGCTCAAAGCGAGATTGCAGACAGCCCGGCTGCCATTGATGCCCTCGCCGTCCCATATCGTTCCTGTCTTCGTCGGCGATCCCGTCCGTTGCAAGAAGGTGACCGACGAACTGATGGAGCGGCACGCAATCTATGTTCAGCCGATCAACTACCCGACCGTGCCGAAGGGAACCGAGCGTCTCAGGCTGACGCCGACGCCGCTCCACAGCGACGCGGACATGGATCGCCTGGTGACCGCGCTCCAGGACGTCTGGGGTCGGCTGGATCTCCGGTTCGCCGCCTGAACCGGGCGGGCCGGCATGACGCGGCGGACGGGTTCGCGTTAGGCTTGCCGGATGTTCAACGACAACTCCCTGCTGCCCAAGGAAGCCGTCCGTCTTGCGGCGCTCGGGATCGTGTGCGAGCAGCCGATTCGCTATGCGGAGCTTGCGAATGCCGTCCGGGAGTTCATCGGCCGCATCGTGGGCCCTTCGCTCGACCTGCTGGGAAGTTCGGTCGAACTGCTGAAGACCGAGGGGCTGGTCGCCGGCGAGACCGGAGGGGAAAATGACGTGCTTCGCATCACCGGGGAGGGGCGCATCCACCTGCGAGACCTGTTGCGGGGCGCCGTGAGGGCGCCCAGCAGCGATGTCGGACGACTGACCTTCGCGCTCAAGATACGCTTTCTGCATCATTTGCCGTCGAAAGAGCAACAGATCCAGACCGATCGAATGATCGAGACCTTCGACGCCGAAATCGAACGCCTCGCCGACCTCGAACGCATCGATCGCGGCGATCCGGGCTATTTCACTGGCTGGCTGCGCCACGATATCGATATTGCCCGGTCCCGTCGGGACTGGCTCCGGTCGCTCCGCGCGACGCTGTGAAGCGCCGGGCCTGCACTTCAGAGCAGGTGCTGGCCGCCAGTGACGAAGACTTCCGTCCCGGTCACGTAACCGAACTCCTCGTCGCACATCCTGTGGACAATGGCCGCGACTTCGTCAGCGCTTCCCATACGATTGAGCGGGATGCGCGGGAGAAGCGCCTCGTATTCCGGCCCCACCATCTCGGTTTCGATCTCACCCGGTGCAACTGCGTTGACCCGCACCCCGACCTCGGCGAACTCCACGGCAAGCTCGCGCGTGAGCGCCGAAAGCGCCGCCTTCGAGGTGGCGTAGGCCGAGCCCGCAAAGGGATGCCGCGCATGACCGGCAATCGAAGTGATGTTGACGATCGCCCCCTTGCCCCGGCTCAGCGCACCCGCAAAGCCGCGTGAGAGAAGAAGCGGAGCGAAGAGGTTCAGGTTGAAGACGTCGCGCCAGCCCCCGATATCCCCGTTGAGGCAGCCGAGGCGTTCCTTGTACTCGGTCTTGGGCGAGACCGCGGCGTTGTTGACCAGAGCATGCAGGGGATCATCGCCCAGAAGTGCATTTGCTTCCTCGACGAAGGCCCGGAGACTCTCCGGGTCGGCGAGGTCGGTCGGTATATGGTGAGTCCAGTTGGTGTCGCGCTTGCAAGCCTCCGGCACCGCGTCGCGCGAGCACGTAAGGATGCGCCAGCCTGTTTCGCTGAAACGCTTGACGGTGGCGTGGCCGATACCGCGGCTCGCACCTGTCAGAATCATTGAGCGGGGCGATGCGGCCAAACCGGTCATGACTCAATGCGATAGCAGGACGGGGATCGCTGCGTGCGCCAGGATATGCCGGGTGCGGCCGCCGAGAATAAGCTGGCGCAACCGGCTTTGCGAATAGGCGCCCTTGATCAGCAGATCGGCGCCGGCCTCCGACGATTGCTCGAGAAAGGCTGCGCCGAGTTCGCTTGCCGCCGCTTCGAAGTGCCGGATCTCCGTTTCGACCCCGTGCCAGGCAAGCCGGCTCCGCAGGTCTTCGGCGTCGATCGGCGCGACCTGCGCCGCCTTGGCCGAGAGAATGGTCACCGTTTCGGCCTTCTCCAGCAAGGGGATCGCATCGGAGATCGTGCGCGCCGCCTCCGGGCTTCCCTCCCAGGCGATAGCAATCGCCTTGCCGAGGCACTCGCCGGCCTCGGGCGGAGCGACGAGAATCGGCCGCCCCGTGTCGAGCAGCGCAGCCTCGAGAGTGATCGGGGAAGGCAGGGGCGCATCCTTGACCGACCGGCCGACCACGACGATGTCGTAGGTCCGCCCGCGGGTTGCGACGACCTCGTCCTCCCGCCCGACGGCGGCCGTCCATGACATGGAAACGCCGCCCCCCCCTTCGGGTTCGGCCGCCAACCGGATCCCGGATTCGGCCGCGAAACTGTCGAACATCTCACGCGAACGGACCTCGCGCTCCCCGCCTTCGCGCTCGGTCACGTCCATGATTTCCTCGATCATGGAGCCATCCATTCCCTCCCCGGTATAGGGAATGAGGCCCCGCGGATCGGGGCGCACATGAAGGACATCGATATGCGCGTCGAACGCCTCGGCAAGCCGGAGCGCGGTCGTCAGGATCGCCGGTCCGATCTCGGGCGCGCTGACCGGAGCAAGGATCGTTCTGTAACGCATCGGCTGCCCTCATGGTCTTCGGCCGCAGGCTCCATCGGACCTTATATCCGAGCCGACACGACGCCGGTAGTTGCAAAATCAGGGAAACAGAAGTGTCATCCGCCACCCGCGCCCACCATCGCGACGGAACAACCGGCGTTCGTGCAGCCGGAACGGGCGGTCGCGCCAGAACTCGATGACCTCCGGCCGGACACGGTAGCCGGTCCAGTGCGGTGGACGCGGCATCGCACCGATACCAAAACGGGCGGCGAAACGGGCGACCCGCCGCTGCAGTTCGAACGGATTGCCCATCGGACGCGACTGGTCGGACGCCCACGCACCGATCTGGCTGCCGCGTGGCCGGGTCGCGAAGTAAGCGTCTGCCTCGCTGTCGGATACCCGTTCCGCAAGACCGTCGATCCGCACTTGGCGGCGGAGCGATTTCCAATGGAACACCAGCGCGGCGCGGCGGGTGGCGTCGAGCTCGATCCCCTTGCGGCTCTCGGTGTTGGTGTAGAACACGAAGCCGTCCTCATCGGCGCCCTTGAGCAGCACCATCCGGGCGGACGGCGCACCGTCGGCAGCGACCGTGGCCAGCGTCATCGCCGTCGGTTCGCTTGGCTCGGCCGCCTCGGCTTCTGCGAGCCAGGCATTGAACAGGGCGATCGGATCGGCGGCCTCTACAACCATTCGAACCCCCTTGTCGCGGGATTGAAACTATCCGATATAGGAACGGTGAGGCAAAAGGAGCGCGGCCGATGCGTGGAATGAAAACGGCGGCTATTGCGGCGGTGACGCTGGCGTTGGCCGGATGCAGCAACACCGGCGAGAAGGAAATGGCGGGCCGAGTGATCGGCGCGGGGCTCGGAGCGCTGGCAGGCTCGCACATCGGAAAGGGCGACGGCAAGCTTCTCGCCGTCGCCGTCGGTGCGCTCGCCGGGGCGGCGATCGGCGATGAAATCGGCGAAACTCTCGACCGGGCCGACCGGATGGCGATGCGGCGCACCACCCAGAAGGCTCTGGAGAAGAGTCCTTCGGGCCGACGGAGCACATGGCGCAACCCGGATTCCGGCAACCAGGGAGCGATAACCCCGACGCGGACCTACCAGACCGCATCGGGAACCTACTGCCGCGAATACCAGCAATCGGTCACGGTGGGCGGCAAGACCCAGGACGCCTTCGGCCGCGCCTGCCGGCAGCCGGACGGAACGTGGCGGATCGTCAACTGAGAGGGAAGACGGCGCAGTTCCGGTTTGAAATACAGGACGCAAAGCGCCGTTCCCGTCGCCGTTGACACCTGCCGCGGCCCCTCCTCCGGTTGGACGCGCCCGCGCCGTTCTGTAGAATGCGTTTTCCTCGGGGCCTTTTCACACGAGCACATGTCGAGCGAGGGTTGAATGTCCCGATCCGGACGCCTGCTGGACGGCAAGCGAGGGCTCATCATGGGCGTTGCCAACGAGCGGTCGATCGCTTGGGGCATCGCCCGCGCTGCCGCGCTGCACGGGGCCGACCTCGCCTTCACATATCAGAACGACGCGCTGGGCAGACGCGTCGGACCGCTCGCCGAGTCTGCGGGATCGTCGTTCCTCCTGCAGTGCGACGCCGCCGATCCGGTCAGCCTCGACAACGTCTTCGAAACACTTGCCGAACAGTGGGGTGAACTCGACTTCGTCGTCCACGCCATTGCCTTTTCCGACAAGGACGAACTCAAGGGCCGTTATGTCGATACCTCGCCCGAAAACTTCGCGGCGACGATGAACGTCTCTTGTTACTCCTTCACGGCGGTCTGCCGGCGCGCCTCGCAATTGATGCCGCGCGGAGGCAGCTTGCTCACCCTCACCTACTCGGGCGCCGAGCGGGTGATGCCGCACTACAACGTCATGGGCGTCGCAAAGGCGGCCCTCGAGGCAAGCGTCAAATACCTCGCGGCCGACCTCGGCGGAGAGGACATTCGGGTCAACGCGATCTCCGCAGGACCGATCAAGACCCTCGCCGCCTCGGGCATCGGCGATTTTCGTTATATCCTGAAATGGAATGAACTGAACGCGCCGCTCAGACGCAACGTGACAATCGACGAAGTTGGCGGCGCCGGCGTCTATCTCCTCTCCGGCCTGTCGAGCGCGGTAACGGGCGAGGTGCACCATGTCGACTGCGGTTACCACGTGGTCGGGATGAAGGCAGTGGACGCGCCGGACATCTCGACCGTCGGCTAGCGGCCGGCCGGGCAGGCCAAACCGATGTCGTTCAACACACAGGGTCGGATCTTCCGTTTCACCACCTGGGGCGAGAGCCACGGTCCGGCCATCGGCTGCGTGGTCGACGGCACGCCGCCCGGTATCGCCCTGGCCGAGGCGGACATCCAGGTCTGGCTCGATCGACGGCGGCCGGGGCAAAGCCGCTACGTCACCCAGCGGCGCGAACCCGATACGGTCGAGATCCTCTCCGGGGTCTTCGAGGGACAAACCACCGGGACGCCGATCTCGCTCCTGATCCGCAACCAAGATGCGCGGTCGAAGGATTACAGCGCCATCAAGGACAGGTTTCGCCCGGGCCACGCCGACTTCACCTATCAACAGAAATACGGCCGTCGGGATTATCGCGGCGGCGGCCGGTCGTCGGCGCGCGAGACCGCCTGCCGGGTAGCGGCCGGCGCCATCGCGCGCAAGGTCCTGGGCCAGCGGGTGCAGATACGCGGTGCAATGGTGCAGCTGGGCGACCGTGTCATCGACCGTTCCCGATGGGACTGGAACGCAGCCGAACAGAATTCGTTCTGGTGCCCGGACGCGGATGCAGCCGCCGAGTGGGCGGATTATCTCGACACTGTCCGCGCGGCGGGTTCTTCGGTCGGCGCGGTGATCGAAGTCACCGCGACCGGTGTCCGCCCCGGACTTGGCGCGCCGGTCTACGGCAAGCTCGATTCCGACCTGGCGGCTGCGATGATGTCCATCAACGCGGTCAAGGGCGTCGAGATCGGCGCAGGCTTCGCCGCGGCCGGCCTATCGGGCGAGGAGAATGCGGACGAGATGCGGATGCGCGGCGAGGTGCCGGTCTTTCTCTCCAACAACGCCGGCGGAATCCTGGGCGGGATTTCGACCGGCCAGGACATCGTCGTCCGGTTCGCAGTCAAGCCGACCAGCTCGATCCTCGCGCCGCGGCGGACTGTAACCACGGACGGGCGCGACACGGAGATTTCCACCCGCGGCCGGCACGACCCGTGCGTCGGCATCCGTGCGGTGCCGGTGGGAGAAGCGATGATGGCGTGCGTGCTCGCCGATCATTTGCTCCACCACCGGGCGCAGTGCGGCTGAACGGGCGAACAATTTCACCTGACTATTGTCGGCCGGCAACGGCTTCCCGAAGCCGCTCAGACCGGCTTCATGGCCGCTTCCCGTTCGCGCTCCCCGGCAATCAGATATTCGCGATTGCCGCCGGCGCCGGCGATCGGGCTCTCCACCACGCCGAGCACGCGCCAGCAGGCCTGCCGCCCCAGCCACGTGGCAATGCGTTCGCACGCGGCGCAGCGCGCATTCTCGTCCCGGACGATGCCGCCCTTGCCGACTTCATCGCGGCCGACCTCGAACTGGGGCTTGATGAGAGCGATCAACCGGGCGCCCGGCGCGGCGAGTAAAAGCGGCGCCGGCAGCAAGGTCTCGAGCCCGATGAAACTGGCATCGCAGGTAATGATATCCACCGGCTCGGGCACATGTTCCGCCGTCAGGTAGCGCGCATTGGTGCGATCGAGGACGACCACCCGCGAATCCTCGCGCAGGCGCCAAAGGATCTGGCCGCGCCCGACATCGACCGCGTAGACCCGCTCGGCGCCGTGCGTCAGCAGAACATCGGTAAAACCGCCGGTGGACGCGCCGATATCGAGCGCGACGGCGCCCGCAAGTTCGATCCCGAAATGGCGAACCGCGTGATCGAGCTTGAACCCGCCGCGCGAGGCCCAGCGGCGCATCGAGCCGCGCAATTCGAGCGCGACGTCGGAGCGGACGGAATGGCCCGGCTTGTCGAGACGCTTGTCGCCGGACCAGATCCGGCCCGCGCGGATCAGCGCCTGGGCTTCCGCCCTGCTCGCGGCGAGACCTCGGGCTTCGACCAGGACATCGAGCCGTCCGCGATCAGACGCTTTGGATTTCCGCCTCGACAACCTCGCCGCGTCCCAGCACCTCCATGGCGGTGGCGACGATGTGACGTGCGTTCAGGCCCGCAGCTTCGTACTGGAGTTGCGGCTTGTCCTGATCGAGAAACTTGTCGGGCAGCACCATCGGGCGAATTTTCAGATCTCCGTCGAGCGCCTGGCGGAGCGCCAGCATGTGGAGCACCTGCGAGCCAAAGCCGCCGATCGACCCTTCCTCGATGGTGATCAGAACCTCATGTTCGCGTGCAAGCCGCAGGATCAGATCCTCGTCGAGCGGCTTGGCGAAACGCGCGTCGGCCACCGTGGTTGAAATCCCCTTCCCTGCAAGATCGTCCGCGGCAGCCATCGCTTCGAACAGCCGCGCGCCGAAGGAAAGGATCGCGATCGTCGTCCCCTCGCGCATCACGCGGCCCTTGCCGATGGGCAGGACCTCGCCGCGTTCCGGCATGGTGACACCGAATCCTTCGCCGCGCGGATACCTGAAGGCCGACGGCCGGTCGTCGATGGCCGCCGCCGTCGTCACCGTGTGTACCAGTTCGGCCTCGTCCGCCGCCGCCATCAGCACCATGCCCGGCAAGCAGCCGAGATAGGCGGTGTCGAACGCGCCCGCATGAGTCTGGCCGTCGGCGCCGACGAGGCCTGCCCGGTCCATGGCAAAGCGCACCGGCAGGCCCTGAATCGCCACGTCATGGACGATCTGGTCGTAGGCGCGCTGCAGGAAGGTCGAATAGATCGCGGCGAACGGCTTCATTCCATCGGCCGCAAGGCCGGCTGCGAAAGTCACCGCGTGCTGTTCGGCAAGACCGACATCGAAGGTGCGGTCGGGAAAGGATTTCTCGAAGAGATCGACGCCGGTGCCGGACGGCATGGCGGCGGTTATCGCGACGATCTTGTCGTCTTTCTGCGCCTCCGCGATCAAGCTGTCGGCGAACACCCTGGTGAACGACGGAGCGTTGGTCTTGGGCTTGTTCTGGACGCCGGTGGATACCTCGAACTTGGAAACGCCGTGGTAGCGGTCGGAAGATTCCTCCGCCGGGGCGTAGCCCTTGCCCTTCGTCGTCACCACGTGGACCAGGATCGGCCCGGGATGATCGTCGTCGCGGACATTGCGCAGGACCGGCAGCAGATAGTCGAGATCGTGGCCGTCCACGGGCCCCACGTAGAAGAAGCCGAGCTCCTCGAACAACGTCCCGCCGGTCACCAGGCCACGGGCGTATTCCTCCGCTCGCCGCACTCTGCGCTCCACGACATCGGGCAGCTTGCCGGCAATCTGGTGGGCCGTGTCGCGCAGGGTGCGATAGCTCTTGGACGAGATCAGCCGGGACAGGTAGTTGCTCATCGCACCGACGGGAGGTGCGATCGACATCTCGTTGTCGTTGAGGATGACGATCAGCCGGTTGTTGTTTATCGACCCAGCGTTGTTCAACCCCTCATACGCCATTCCGCCGGTCAGCGCACCGTCGCCGATGACTGCGATGACCCGGTTGTCACGGCCCTGGAGGTCGCTGCCGACCGCGAAACCGAGCCCGGCCGAGACCGACGTCGAGGCATGCGCTGCTCCGAAGGGGTCGAACTCACTCTCCGAGCGCTTGGTGAACCCGGACAGCCCGCCGCCCAGTCGGATCGTGCGGATGCGGTCGCGTCGACCGGTGAGGATCTTGTGCGGGTAGCACTGATGCCCGACGTCCCAGATCAGGATGTCATTCGGGGTGTCGAACAAATGATGGATCGCCACGGTGAGTTCGACCACGCCGAGCCCGGCGCCAAGATGTCCACCGGTCGTGGAAACCGCGTCGATGAGTTCCTCGCGCAACTCCTCCGCGACCACCTTCAATTCCGCGGTCGACATGCCCCGCAAGTCACGAGGCCATTGAACCTTATCCAGGTGAGGTGTGTTGACGGCCACGGCAATCCCTTTCCGCTAACTCTTGCGTTCCAATATGTACGCGCCGAAAGCGCGTAACAAATCCGCCTTCTCGCCGAAGCTGTCGAGGCGCGCGTTGGCGCGGTCGACCAGCATGCGGGCTTCGCGCCGGGCGCCGTCGACGCCGAGCGCAGCAACGAACGTGGCCTTGCCGGCGGCGGCGTCTTTGCCAACCTTCTTGCCGAGTACGGCTTCGTTGCCAATCACGTCAAGCAAATCGTCGATCACCTGGAAGGCGAGGCCGACATCGTACCCGTAGCCGCGCAGTGCGTCGCGCACCGATTCCGGACAGTCGCCGAGAATCGCACCCGCTTCACAGCTATAGGCGATCAGCGCGCCGGTCTTCATTCGCTCCAGCACGGTGATCAGGTCGTAATCGAACGTTTCGTGCTGCGCGGCAAGGTCGACCATCTGCCCGCCCACCATGCCCCTCCCTCCGGAAGCGTCGGCGAGTGCGCGCACGAGTGCCACCCGAACCGCCGCCGACCGATGGGTCGCCTCGTCCGCAAGAACCTCGAACGCGGCGCTGATCAGCGCATCCCCGGCGAGAATCGCCGTCGCTTCGTCGAAGGCGATATGACAAGACGGCTTGCCGCGCCGCATGTCGTCATCGTCCATCGCCGGCAGGTCGTCGTGGAGCAGCGAATAGGCGTGAATCATCTCGACCGATGCGCCGACGCGCAGCGCACCGTCATCGGCCGCGCCGACCAACCCGGCGCCGGTTCGCACGAGAAACGCCCGCAGCCGCTTGCCGCTCCCGAGGCTGCCGTAACGCATCGCTTCGTAAAGCCGCGCCGCCGGTCCCTCTGGCGCGGGCAATTCGCGGTCGAGAACACGGTCTACCGCCGCGGCGGTTTCCGCCATGGCCGAGGAAAACCCGGAATCGATCACAACGTCAGTCAAGGTCGGCGGGCTCCAGCCCGGCCGGCTCCGATCCATCGAAGGCTATCTTCTCGATGCGGGCCCTGGCTTCGTTCAATCTTTTTTCGCAATGCGTCTTCAGCGCGATACCGCGCTCGTAAGCGCCGATGGCATCGTCCAGCTTCGCCTCGCCGCTCTCCAGGGTACGAACGATCGCCTCGAGCTGTTCGAGAGCATCCTCGAACGAAAGATCGGCAACGTCGCCGCCGGAATTGTCCAGATTCATTTCATGGTCCCTGCGGATGGGATAATCCTAGTCTTTGAAACGGCAAACAACAAGCCGATGCTCCTTTTCCCGTTCCCGACGAATATTGTTCCGCTCATGCTTCCATCAAGACGCGTACATGCGCTGCGACGCTCGCCGCCAGGGCGTCAAGGTCGTAACCGCCCTCGAGTGTCGCCACCAATCGGCCGCCGCAGACCTCGTCGGCCACCTCGCAGAGGCGCTCGCTCACCCAGACATAGTCGTTCTCGACCAGGCGAAGCGTCGACAGCGGATCGCGTTCGTGGGCATCGAAGCCGGCCGAAACAAGGATCAAATCGGGTTCAAAGCCGCGCAGCGCCGGAAGGACGGCGCGCTCCATCCCGGCGCGAAATTCCGCCGAGCCCGATCCCGGCCGCAGCGGCACGTTGACGATGTTTCCACAACCCGTTTCCTCAGCCCGCCCGGTACCCGGGTAGAGCGGGAACTCGTGGGTGGAGGCGAAGAACAGCGTCGGATCGGATTCGAACATCGCCTGTGTGCCGTTGCCGTGGTGGACGTCGAAATCGACCACCGCCACCCGGTCCGCTCCAAGGGCCTCGCGAGCATGCAGCGCGCCGACAGCAACGTTGTTGAACAGGCAAAACCCCATGCTGCGCGATGCCTCCGCATGATGGCCGGGCGGGCGGACGGCGCAAAACGCGTTGGACGCGTCGCCCGCCATCACTGCCTCGATAGCGGCAACCATCGCGCCCGCCGCCCGCAGCGACGCCTCGCCCGAGTCGGCTGACATCACGGTATCGGCGTCGATCCTCACCCTTCCTTCTTCCGGCACCGCCGCAAGCAATGCATCGACAAAGGACGCCGGGTGGGCGCGCGCCAGCTGATCGGGTTCCGCCTCGGGCGCTTCTCGCCGGCCGAGCCCGGCGAAAGCGTCGTCGCTGAGGGCCTCCATGACTGCGCGGATACGTTCCGGACGCTCGGGATGACCCTGCCCGGTATCGTGCCGGGCCGAACTCGCGTGATGAAACAGCTGTGTCGTCATCGCAACCCCCCGGCGGCCCCTGCGCCGCCCGTCTATCAGAGCGTGTCGACAGGAACCTTCAGATAGGCGATTCCGTTATCTTCCGGCGGCGGCAGACGCCCGCCGCGGATATTGACCTGAACGGCAGGCACCATCAGGCGCGGGAACGACAGTTCGGCGTCGCGGGACGTGCGCATGGCGACGAATTGCTCCCGCCCCACCCCGTCGCGGCAATGGATGTTGCCCCTGCGCTGTTCCTCCACGGTGGTTTCCCACGCGAAATCCCGCTTTCCGCCGGCCCCGTAGTCGTGGCAGAGAAAAATTCTGGTCTCCGGCGGCAGGGAAAGGATCCGGCGGAGCGAGTCGTAAAGCGTCCGGGCGCAGCCGCCCGGGAAATCGGCCCGTGCAGTGCCCGAATCCGGCATGAACATGGTATCGCCGACAAACGCTGCATCGCCGAACACGTAGCAGACGCACGCCGGGGTGTGACCCGGGGTATGCTGAACCCGGCCCGCGATGCCGCCCAGCGGCACGGTCTCATCGTCGGCGAACAAATGCTCGAATTGCGGGGCGGAGGCGACGATATCGTCCTCGATATTGAAGAGCGAGCCGAAGGTCTTCTGCACTTCGACCACGCCGGCGCCGATCCCGATCCTCCCGCCGACCTTGTCCCGGATATGGGGCGCGGCGGTGAGATGATCGGCGTGGATATGGGTTTCCAGGATCCAGTCTACGGCGAGTCCTGCGCGCTCGACGGCGGCGATCAGCCTGTCGGCGGCGGCGGTCGCGGTCCGCCCGGTGACCGGGTCGTAGTCGAGCACAGGATCGATGATCGCTGCGCGTCCGGTTCCGGGATCGGAGACAATGTAGGAGACCGAATTGGTGGCCGGGTCGAAAAATGCTTCAACCGTCGGCGTCATGGGATGGCACCTCGCAGACCGGATCGAACACCCGAATACTATAGCAACCGGGGGCGCGCTTTGGTTCCCGCGTTGGTTTCCGGACAGCCGGCCCGCGCGGTTTGACCGTTGCCGTCCGCGTCCTTATTCGTTTCGGGGCGTGTCTCGGCCCCAACCGGCCGCGCAAACAGGAGTCCAGAGTGACAGCGATCTCCGACCGACAGCGCATCGACACCTCCCCCCGGGTATCCGACGAGGTCAAGGAAACCACTTGCTACATGTGCGCCTGCCGCTGCGGCGTCCGGGTTCACCTGCGGGACGGGGAAATCCGCTACCTTGAGGGCAACCCGCGCCATCCCGTGAACCGGGGGGTTCTCTGCGCCAAGGGTTCGGCCGGCATCATGCAGCACAATTCGCCCGCACGGCTGACCAAGCCGCTGAAACGGGTGGGCGAACGCGGCGAGGGCAGATTCGAGGAAATCGAATGGGAGGAGGCCATCGCGCTTGCCGTCGACTGGCTGGGCGCGATCCGCAGCAGCGATCCCCGGAAACTCGCCTTCTTCACCGGGCGCGACCAGAGTCAGGCGCTGACCGGCTGGTGGGCGAGCCAGTTCGGCACACCGAACCACGCGGCCCATGGCGGGTTTTGCTCGGTCAACATGGCAGCCGCCGGCATCTACACCATCGGCGGGTCTTTCTGGGAGTTCGGCGAACCCGATTGGGACCGTGCCCGTCTGTTCCTGATGTTCGGCGTCGCCGAGGACCATGACTCCAATCCGATCAAGATCGGCCTCTCCCGGCTCAAGGCAAACGGCGCCAAGTTCGTTTCCGTCAACCCGGTGCGGACCGGCTATTCGGCGATCGCGGACGAATGGATCGGTATCCGACCCGGCACCGACGGGTTGCTGGTTCTCGCCCTGGTCCACGAACTGCTGCGCGCCGACCGGATCGATACCGATTATCTGATCCGGTACACCAATGCGCCGTGGCTGGTGGTCCGCGACAAGGGCGGCGCGGGCGACGGGCTGATTGCGCGCGGCAGCGACGGTTCCCCGCTCTGCTGGGATCTGGCGTCGGCCGGGCCGGCGTCGGCGCTTTCCGCGGATGTTGCACCGGCGCTTGCCGGGACATACAGGCTGCCCGACGGAAGCGAGGCGACCCCGGCGTTCGAACTGCTCGCCAGACGCTATCTCGCGCCGGAATACGCACCGGAGGCTGCGGCGGCGCGGACCGGGGTACCGGCCGATACCATCCGGCGCCTCGCCGCCGAGATTGCCCACGCTGCCTTCGAGGAAACCGTAACCGTCGAACAACCGTGGATCGACTGGGCCGGGCGTCGCCATGAACGCATGGTGGGGCGCCCCGTCGCGATGCACGCCATGCGCGGCATTTCCGCCCACTCCAACGGGTTCCACACCTGCCGGGCGATCCACCTGCTCCAGATGCTGCTCGGCGCCGTCGATGCTCCGGGCGGCTTCCGTTATAAGCCGCCTTTCCCCAAACCGGCGCCGCCGCCGCTCAAGCCGACCGGCAAACCCGGCGACGTTGCACCCGGTACGCCGATGCCGGGACCGCCGCTGGGTTTCCCCGCCAGCCCCGAGGATCTACTGGTCGCCGACGACGGCAGCCCGGCGCGCATCGACAAAGCGTTTTCGTGGGAAGCCCCCCTCGCCGCCCACGGGATGATGCACACGGTCATCGCCAATGCGTGGCGCGGCGATCCATACCCGATCGACACGCTGTTTATGTACATGGCGAACATGGCCTGGAACTCGGCGATGAACACGGCCGGGACCATGCACATGCTGACCGACCGGGACGAGGCCGGCGACTACCGCATCCCCCGGATTATCTACTCCGATGCCTACGCCTCCGAGACAGTCGCCTATGCCGACCTGGTGCTGCCCGATACCACGTATCTCGAACGTTGGGACTGTATTTCGCTTCTCGATCGGCCGATTTCTGATGCCGACGGGGCAGCGGACGCAATCCGTCACCCGGTCGTGCCGCCCGACCGCGACGTGCGGCCGTTCCAGGACGTTTTGATCGAGATCGGGACGCGGTTGGGGCTGCCCGGGCTGGTCCATGACGACGGCTCGCCGCGCTATCCCGGTGGGTATCCGGACTATCTGGTCAACCATCAGCGCGCACCCGGCGTCGGCAGCCTCGCCGGCTGGCGCAGCGCCGACGGCGAAGCGGAGGGCAAGGGCCCGCCCAACCCCGACCAACTGGATCGCTATATCGAGGCCGGCAGCTTCTGGAAGCAAGAGCTCGCACCCGAGGCGCGCTTTTTCAAGCACGCCAACCGGGCCTATCTGGACCATGCCGCCGCCATGGGCTGGATCGGCTCGACCGACCGGATCGTCCTGCAAATCTACTCCGAACCGATGCAGCGTTTTCGTCTCGCAGCGCAGGGCCGGGCAGCAAAGATCCCGCCTCCCGCACTGCGCCAACGGATCGAGACCTATTTCGATCCGCTCCCTATCTGGTATCCGCCGTTCGGGGAGGAGACCGACGCAGACGGCGCCTACCCGATGCATGCCCTGACCCAGCGGCCGATGGCGATGTACCATTCGTGGGGTTCGATGAACGCCTGGCTGCGCCAGATCCACCCCTCCAACCGCCTCTACATCTCGCGCCGCCGGGCCGAAACGCTCGGCATCGAGGACGATAGCTGGGTCGATGTCGTGAGTTCGCACGGGCGGATCAGGGTACGGGTCAAGCTGATGGAGGGCGTCAACGAGGACACGGTCTGGACCTGGAATGCCATCGGCAAACGCGCCGGCGCGTGGGCGCTTTCAACCGACGCCCCGGAGTCGCGGGAGGGCTTCCTGCTGAACCATCTGATTACCGATCTCCTGCCGGAGCAGCCGGACGGCCATCGATACGCCAACGCCGACCCGGTGACCGGGCAGGCTGCGTGGTACGACCTGCGGGTGCGGATCGAGCCTGTCCGCGGCGCCGCGGGAACGAGCGAACCCCGCTTCGATCCCCTGCGGCGCCCGCCCGGGCAGGGCGCACCGCCATCGATCCTCCGTTTCGGTGCCCGGTTCAGGCCGGGCGGGGCGCAATGACCGACCTTCCTCGACACCCCGGGCCGAAAAAGCTCGGGCTGGTCATCGACCTCGACACCTGCGTCGGCTGCCACGCCTGTGCGGTCAACTGCAAGGAATGGAACAGCGGAGGCGTCGCCGCGCCGCTCACCGACCGCGACCCCTATGGCGCCGACCCTGTCGGGGTCTGGTTCAACCGCATCCACGCCTACGAGGCCGGCGACGGAGCGGATGGACGGACGGTGCACTTCCCTCGGTCCTGCCTGCACTGCGAGGAGCCGGCCTGCGTCACCGTCTGCCCCACCGGCGCTTCGTACAAGCGGGAAGAGGACGGGATCGTCCTGGTCGATGAGGACCTCTGCATCGGCTGCAAGCTGTGCTCCTGGGCCTGCCCCTATGGCGCGCGGGAGTACGACCATGATGCCGGCGTGATGAAAAAGTGCACGCTTTGCATCGACCGGATCTACAACGAAAATCTGCCGGAGGCCGACCGGGTGCCCGCCTGTGTCGCGACGTGCCCGGCGTCTGCCCGCCATTTCGGCGATCTCGGCGACCCTGAGTCCGAGGTTTCCCGGCTCGTCGCCGAACGCGGCGGCTACGACCTGATGCCCGAGATGGGCTACCGGCCGATCAACAAATACCTGCCGCCGCGTCCGCCGCGGAGGGACGCCGACCCGGCGGCGGGCGGCGGCGCCCTTCCCGAACCGGATCCGCCGCCCGACGAGGGCGGGCGTTTCCTGCGCTGGCTGGATGCCGCGCTGTCGCGCGGAACCTGATCCATGCACCCCGCCTACTCGGTCATCTTCTTCACCACGGCTTCGGGCGCCGGATACGGGCTTCTGGTCCTTCTCGGGGTGCTTGCGGGTGGCAAGGCGGTGCCGGACGACCGCTGGTTCGCGGCCGCGGCGTTCGCGCTGGCCCTCGGCGCGGTGACGTTCGGGCTGCTGTCGTCCACCTTCCACCTTGGCCATCCCGAACGAGCGCTGCACGCCTTTTCCCAATGGCGCTCGAGCTGGCTCTCCCGCGAGGGTGTTCTGGCGACCGCGACCTACGCACCGGCAGGATTGTTCGCGCTCGGCTGGATCGGCTTCGGCGAGGTCGACGGGCTCTGGCGCTTTCTCGGACTGGCGACGGCGCTGTTGGCCGGGTTTACCGTCTATGCCACCGGGATGATCTACGCCACGCTTCGGCCGATCCATGCCTGGTGCAACCGCTGGGTGGTGCCGATCTATCTGTCGCTCGCCCTGTTCACCGGCGCGCTCTGGCTGAACGCACTCGCCATCCTGTTCGGCCATGCCAGCCCAGACGTGGCGCTGGTCGTCGTGGTGGCGCTGTTCCTGTCGTTCTACCTCAAGCGCCGCTACTGGCGGTTCATCGACGGCACCCGGTCGGCATCCACCCCGGAATCGGCGACCGGGCTGGGAGCGATCGGCAAGGTTCGCCTGCTCGACCCGCCGCGGACCCAGACCACCTACGTGACGCAGGAGATGGGTTACCGCATCGCCCGCAAGCACGCGGCAAAGCTCCGGCGCTACGCCTTCGTGCTCCTGTTCGCCCTGCCGCTCGTGCTCACCATGGCATCGATGGAGACCGGCGGCTGGATCGCCGCCGCCGCTGCCCTCGCCGCCGCGTTCTCTGGCTCGGCCGGGGCCGTGGTCGAGCGCTGGCTGTTCTTCGCCGAGGCAAAACACGCGGTGACCCTCTACCACGGCGCGGAGGCGGCGTGAGTCCCCGTCAAACCGTCGTTGACGGAACGGCAGCGGCCGCGAACAATCCGGCCATGGTCGAATACCGGCGCGAGACGCTCACTGTCGGCGGTTGCGGGATCGAGGTCCTGCGGGGAGGCGCCGGGCCGAAACTCCTGTTCCTGCACGGCGCCGGCGGCGCCAGCGCCTGGGCGCCCTATATGGAGCGCCTGGCGGAGCGCTACGAGGTCACGGTGCCGAGTCACCCCGGTTTCGGACGCTCCGACACCCCTGCCTGGCTCGACAGTATGGCGGACCTCGCATACTTCTACCTCGATGCGTTCGAGACCCTCGGGCTCGACGACATGCATGTCGTGGGCAGTTCGCTCGGCGGCTGGCTAGCGTGCGAGATCGCGGTACGCTCCACCTCCCGGATGCGCAGCCTGACCCTGGTGGGGTCTGCCGGCATACCCGTCGACGGGGTACCTCCAGGCGACATATTCCTGTGGAAGCCGGAAGAGCGGGTGCGCAACGTCTACTACGACCAGTCTATTGCCGACGCCCGTCTCGCCCAAGATCAGGGCGAGGAGGAGACGGACATCGCGCTCAAGAATTTCTTCACCACCTCCCGGCTGGCATGGAGTCCGCGCTTCTGCAATCCGGATCTCGCCAAGTGGCTGCACCGCATCCGCATCCCGACGATGATTCTCTGGGGTGCTGAGGACAGGGTCTTTCCGCCGCCCTACGGCAGGGCCTTCGAGGCGCTGATCCCGGGCGCCAGGCTCAGGATCGTGCCGCAGTGCGGCCATCTTCCGCACCAGGAAAAGACCGGAGCGTTTATCGAAGCCGTGGCCGAAATCGCCCGGGCCGCCGAGGCCGCGGAGGACGCCGCCCCATGAAGTTCTTCTTCTTCCACCTGATGCCGTACGCGCATCTCGATCTCGAATACGACAAGACCTATCCCGGGGCCTACCTCACCCTCCCCAACAGCTATTACGATCCGCGGAAGGGCGCACCGCTCTACCACCGATACCTCGACGAACTCGAACTGGCCGACCGGCTCGGCTTCGACGGGGTCTGCGTCAACGAGCACCACCAGACCGCCTACGGGATGATGCCGGCGCCCAACCTGCTGGCCGGCGCCCTGACCCGGAGCGTCCGAAACGCGCACATTTGCGTTCTCGGCCGGGCCCTGCCGATCACCGACAACCCGATCGCGATCGCCGAGGAGTTCGCGATGCTCGATAACCTGGCGGAGGGCCGTTTCATCGCCGGGTTCGTCCGCGGCCTCGGCACCGAATACCACGCCTCGATGGCCAACCCGTCTTTCAGCCACGAGCGTTTCCACGAGGCGCACAACCTGATCGTCCGGGCATGGACCGAGACCGGCCCGTTCTCCTTCGACGGCAAGCATTACCGCTATCAATACGTCAATCTCTGGCCCCGCCCGTACCAGACACCGCATCCGCCGATCTGGATTCCCTCGCAAGGCTCGCGCGAAACCTACGAATGGGCGGCCCATCCCGACCGCAAATACACCTACCTGATTACCTTCAACCCGGCGGAGGCAGTGCGCCGTAACCTCGAGGCTTACAGCCGCCAGTGCGAAACCTACGGCTATCAATGCACCCCCGGACAACTCGGCTGGGCGCTGCCGATCTATGTCGCGGAGACCGACGAGGCCGCCAACCGCGAGGCCGCCGGACACATCGAGACGTTCTTCAACAAGTTCATCAACTCGCCTGCCGAGTACAAGCTGCCGCCCGGCTATTCCTCGATGGCGTCCTACAAGTACGTCATGGAGACCAAGTTCAAGGTCCGGGAGCAGTTCCTGAGCCACGAAGCTCTGACCGGGAACGGCATGTTCATCTGCGGCAGCCCCGAAACGGTAAGCGAGATCCTCGCACAACGTTTCGACGAGATGGGCTACGGCAATCTGGTCTGCATGCTCCAGTTCGGCACCCTGCCGCACGACCTGACCGAAAAGAGCATGACGTTGTTCGCTACCGAGGTGATGCCGAAACTCCGTCATCTCGGCGAGGAAGAACCGGCCCCGCTCGCCGCAGCGCCGGCAGCGGAATAGACACCCGGATTCGTCCATACCACCCGTGAACCGGGACACGCTCCTCGGAGCCGCCTTCATCGTGGCCGCCCTGATGTTCTGGGGCGGCAACACGACCATCGGCCGTCTGGCGATGGTTGCCGACCTTCCGCCGATCGGTCTGAATTTTTGGCGCTGGACGACCGCATTTCTGATCCTTCTGCCGTTTACCTGGACGACGGTGCGGCGTCAGCGTGCGGTTCTTCGGCGGCATTGGCGCTACTGCCTCTGCTTCGGGGTCGTCGGGGTTACCTGCTTCAACTCCCTCTACTATGTCGGGCTGCAGAGCACGACCGCGGTACAGGGATCGCTGATCGCAGCCCTGCTGCCGGTCATGGTCCTGTTGAAGGGAGCGGCGTTCGCCGGAGCCGGCATCGGCAGACGCCAGATCGGCGGCCTCGCGCTGTCCATTGGCGGGGCGGTTCTGGTCATTGTTCGGGGCGATCCCGCGGTGCTCCGGACGCTCAGTCTCAATGCCGGCGATTTCTGGTGCCTCGCCGCCGTCGCCTGCTGGGCGACGCAGACTTTCATGCTCCGCTACAAGCCGCCGGAAATGGAAACGATGGCGCTGATTCCCGCCTCCGTGGGGCTTGGCTGCCTCGCTCTCGTTCCTGCGTACGTCGTCGAGACGGCGCTGGGTGGCGTCATGCGGGCCGACCGGGAAACGGTGCTGATGGTGGGCTACCTGTCCGTCTTTGCGAGCGTTATCGCGTTCAGCCTCTACAACGCAGGGGTATTGCGGGTGGGCGCCGCGAGCGCAGGCTATTTCGGCAACCTGTTCCCGGTGTTCAGCGCCCTGCTTGCGGTCGCGTTCCTGGGCGAGGCAATCGCCTGGTACCACGCGCTGGGCGGCGTCCTCGTCCTCGGCGGTATCTATCTCGCGACGGTACCCGCGGGCGGGCTCCGGCGACGGCGCTTCGCAGGCTGAACGAAGGCCGGCTGCCCTGCCCGCCGGTCAGGCGGCCGCGTCGGGGACCGCGACCCCCACCATGCAGTCGCGCGTGAGGAGCCCGGTCAGCCTCTCCTCATCCCACGACTCGGTCCCTTCGGGACGCATCGGCAGCACGAGGTAGCGCATGTCGGCGTTGCTGTCGTGCACCCGAACGGCGGTGTCCTCCGGGATAGAGGTGCCGAACTCCTCAAGCACGGCGCGGGGCTCGATCACCGCGCGGGATCGATAGGACTTCGACTTGTACCAGTCCGGCGGCAGACCGAGGATGGTGCGCGGGTAGCACGAGCACAAGGTACACACGATCATGTTGTGCGTGTCGGGTGTGTTCTCGACCACGATCAGTTCGGTATCGCCCATCGGGATGCCGAGTTCGCCGACCGCCGCAGTACCGTCCGCCAGAAGCCGCTTCCTGAACGCCGCGTCGGTCCATGCCTTGGCAACGATCTGCGCACCGAGCGCCGGCGAGCGGGAATCCATGAATTCGAGCTGTTCGCGAATCTGGTCGGGCGTGACGACGCCCTTTTCGACCAGCAGTTCGCGGATGGCGGAGGCCATCAGTTCGTAGCGGCCGGTTTCGTCGACATCCCGGTTCTCCGGTGCGACCTCATGGTCATGATGGTGGGCGTGGGTGTGCCCGGCAATCCGTTCGTCTTCCACCGCCTCGTCCCTCCTCAGACGCGTTCCAGCCAATGTTGGTAGACCTCGAGATCGAGCGTATCGTTCTCGGGCCCCTCGTAGTCGCCCCAGATATCGCGCTGCAGGAAGCGTACACGATAGAGGTGCCGCCGGGGCTCTCCGTCAAACCCGTAGGCCAGTTCCTCGGGATTGCGGAACGCACCGCAATACCGCTCTACCACGCCGGTCTTGCCGCGGATGTAGAACGGCGTCCGCCGATGACCCGGCGGATGGCTGAGGGCAACCCGCACCGTGTCGCCGACTTCGAAGCGGCGCACTTCCGCCGCACCATGCGCTGCATCCGTCATGTCCCGGCCTCCAGGCGCCGGCGGATGTCATCCATACGGCCCGCAACTTCGGCGTGCGTGACCAGGCCTTTCTCCTCCAGCAGGTCGGTCAGAGCCTCCGCCCAGCGCTCGAAATAGTCCCGGTCGTACTGTTCGCTGGGCAGGTCCTCAAGCGCGCGGCGCATCTCGTCCACGGTCATCAGCTTTTTCTCGCGCAGCGCGCCGACCGTGGCCGTGATCAGCTTGGCCCACGGCTTGGTCGGTGGGCTGTCGGGATCGACCGGGCCGGCCGCCATGCCGCCCATATCGTGTTGCCGCTGCATCCTCACCTTCCTCGACCATTCATTGTCGGGATTACACGGAGCGACTCAATACCACAGGGCGCGCACCGCCGCTCACGCTCCGATTTCGCGGCGCACGATATCGGCGCCGGCAACCATCGCCTTCAACTTGCCGAGCGCGGTGTCGCGGGCAAGGTACTTCATTCCGCAGTCGGGTGCGATCACGATGCGCTCCGGCGGCACGATCTCGAGAGCCCGGCGAATACGGGCGGCGACCGTTTCAGGGTGTTCTATCCCGGGGTCGCCCAGATCGAGCACTCCCAGGATAACGGTCTTGGACGGGAGCTGCTCGAGAATGCCGAGGTCGAGATCGGGCTGCGCCGCCTCGATCGAGACCTGATCCACGGCGGCCTTCTCCAGTTCCGGCAGGAACGAATACGCGCTCGGCCGGTCATGGACGATATGGGCGTAGCCGAAGCAGAGGTGGACCGCGGTGGTTCCCTCCACCCCCTCGACGGCGCGGTTGATCGACGCCACCGCGTACTCTTTCGCAATTTCGGGCCGGGCCTGCATGTAGGGTTCGTCGAGTTGCACCACATCGACGCCCGCCGCGAACAACGCCCGGATTTCCTGGTTGATCGCGGCAGCGTAATCCATCGCCGCCTCTTCGTTGGAATCGTAATAGTCGTTCTGCGCTTGCTGGGTCATGGTGAACGGGCCGGGCACGGTAATCTTGGTCATCCGGCTCGTGTTGGCCACCAGGAACTCGGCATCGCGCACCTCGATCGGCCGCGCGCGATGGATTCTGCCGGAGATTCGCGGCACCGGGTTGGGGTGGCCGGTGCGGTCGATCGCGGTGCCGGGGTTGTCGATGTCGATGCCGCCGAGCGCGGTGGCAATCCGGTTGGAATAGCTTTCGCGGCGTATCTCGCCGTCGCTGACGATATCGATGCCGGCCTGCTCGAAATCGTGGATTGCGGCGAGCGTCGCGGTGTCCTGCGCCTCCTCCAGCGCCTCCCCGGGCACCTTCCAGATCTCCCGGGCGCGGACACGGGGCGGCAGCCGACCCTTGAGATTCTCCCGGTCGACCAGCCAGTCGGGCTGAACATAGCTCCCGACCACGGTCGTTGGCATGATCCTGGGCTCCACGATGCCTCCCCTACGGTCCCGGTTCCCCGACTATACGATACGCGCAACGCGTCCGGCGAAGAAATCGCACGGCGCGGCACCCCGGATACGGCGACTCGGCGCGAAGCCAAGCCTGCTGCTTGGCCACAACCTTGCGTTGCTTGTACGCATGGCGAGGGAATAGTAGCAGTTCAATAATTATCGTCCAAGATTTGGGGATTGATAATGAATATATTACAATTGAGTAATAGTCACACAATTTCCCTTTTCGGTTGTCGCAGAAACATACGGCGATTTGCCGATGCCGGAAGCGCGATTCGGACAACGGCTCGGCGGTGTCTTGCGACCGCTGTCCTCCTGGCCGGGTTCGCCGCCGGGGCCTCGGCGGAAAGCCCCGCCCTCACCGTGGCGACCTTCAACGCGGACGCCCTCATCCACAAGAAAGTCCATGTGAAATTCGGCTATCCGTATGTCCTGAAAAAAGCGAAGTCCCGCAAGGTCTGGGCGGAACCGGGATACCGGGACAGAAAATTCGCCGAGGCGACGGAACGGGTCGCGCAATATATCGCCAAGACTATCCCGGCCGATGTCCTGGTCCTGACGGAAGTCGGCAACGCGCGCGAGGTCGGGGAGCTGAAGAAAAAGCTCGCTGCGAAGGGGCTCGACTTCCCGTACCTGGAGGTCTGCGACTGCAAGGACACGAATACCGGGCAGCACGTGGCCGTCTTGTCCAGGCTCCGGCTGACCTCGGCACGGCGCAGCCTGCCGGGTCGTGAAGGGTATTGGAGGGAACTCGACGATCCCGGGTCCGAGGAAGACACCGGCATCAGCAAGGGCATGAAGGTTCGCTTCGACGCCGGGGGCCGGACTTTCCGTCTTTTCGCCGTGCATTTCGCGAGCGAGCGCGGCGGCCACCGCTGGGACATGAAACGCATCGCCCAGGCCTCGATCCTCAGAAGGCTCGTTTTACCGGCGCTCAGCGCGGGAGAGCATGTGATCGTCGCCGGCGACCTGAACGACCGCAGGGGCGACCCGACCCTGCGGCGCGTCCGCGGCTTTGACGATATCGGACCCGACCTGATCCAGACCGGCCGCCACGAATATTTCAGCGACGACGACGAACGGTGGACCTATACGTTCCTTGGCGAGCGCCGGCAGATCGACCATATCTTGCTGTCCCGGTCGATCGCGGAGGCCGCGATCCGAAGAAGGGGTGCCCGAAAGGGCATCCACGCAAGGACCGGCCCGACGCCCGACAAGACCGTTTCCGATCACCGGCCCCTGATCGTTACCCTGACCTTCCCTCGGCAGGCTGCTTCGCGATAGACCGCTCGACAGCAGAGCGGCTGTTCGGGCCGCCGGCGAATCGATCGGCGCCGGGTTCGAGGACTGAATCTGCGACCGCCCGTGTGACTGGCGGTTGCAACATCGGTACCGGCTCCAATAAACAGTCCGCCGGCTCGACATCCACCGCAAACTCTGTGGGATCGGGCACACATCGGGGGTAGCAATGCGCGATCAGTCCATCAGGGGCCATGTCCGGAACCTCGAGCAGCAGGGCGAACTGGTCCACTTCACCAAGCCGGTCCATCCGCATCGAAATGTCTCGGCGTTGTCGTGGAAGACCTATGACGCGCTCGGCAAGTCTTCGCTCTTTTCCAACCTCGAAGGATTTCCCGGCTGGCAGATCTGCAGCCAGGTGATCGCCGACCGGCGCAAGTGGGAAATCGCGCTCGGCGTCAAAGCGGAGACCCTTATCCCGACCCTGATCGAGCGGATCAAGGCGCCGGTGGAGCCGGTCACAACCGACCCGGCGAACGCGCCCGTCAAGGAGGTGATCAGACACGGAGACGAAGTCGACCTCACCGCGCTTCCGGCGGTATGGCATTCCGAACGGGATCCGGGCGCCTATATCGCCTCGGGCATGGCAATCATCAAGGATCCCGAAACCGGGATCCGCAACATGTCGATCCATCGGATGCAGATTCTCGGACCCGATACCACGGGGTTCCTGATCTGCCCGCGACACGCGCTCAGGATCTACCAGATGTACCAGGAGCGGGACGAACCGATGCCGGTGGCAATGGTGATCGGCGCACATCCTGCGCTTTATTACGCGGCCGCTTTCACCTCGTCCTACGGGTTCGATGAACTCACCGTGGCGGGTGCGCTGTTGGGCGACCCCGTGCGGATGGTCAAGTGCGAAACCATCGACATGGAGGTCCCGGCAGAGGCCGAAATCGTCCTCGAGGGCGAGGTGCCGCCGTCCGGGAAAACCCCCGAGGGCCCCTTCGGCGAAGCCACCGGGACTTACGCCATGGAGGGTTCGACCGAGATCTTCCAGGTCAAGGCGATCACCCACCGCAGGGAACCGATGTTCTATTCGATGCAGTGCGGCATCCCAATGACGGATACCCAGTCGATCACCGGCGCCTGCATCGAGACGGTGGTGACGGACCATCTCCGATCGGTCGAAGGAGGGCTCGATCTGCGCGACGTCCGTTTGCTCGGCGTTGCCGGCCTGATGGCGCTCGTGCTCAAGCTCCGGCCGCGGGTCGAGGGACAGGCGAAAACCGCGCTTATGGCCGCGCTGTCGAGCCCCTATCTCCACCCCAAACTGGCGATCGCGGTGGACGAGGACATCGATGCGGGCGACCTGCGCCAGGTGTTCTGGTCGCTCACCACGCGGGTGGACGCCGGGCGCGACATCGTCCGGATCCCCAACACACGCATCTGGTCGCTCGATAATGTCTCGGACATCGTGCCGGGGATGAGCCCGATGTACCGGATCGGCGCCAAGACGATCATCGACGCCACCATGCCGGCATCCGGCCCGGCGGTGCGCGGCCGTTTCGAGCCTGCGATTCCGTTCAATTTTGCCGATGTCGATCCGCAGGATTTTCTCGATTGAGTCGAGGCGCTCGGGTGAGCGGACGCGGATTCGGGCAGAACGGGAGAGGAAGCGGCAACGTGCCCGAAACGGCCAGACCGACCGTCGCCACCCCGCCCGACCACCGGCCGGAGAACAGTCTCGGCTATATCATCCGCGACACGCACCTCGCTTTCGCCCGATTTCTCAGGGCCCGGCTCACGCCGTACAAGGTGACGCCCGGCCAATGGTTCTTCCTGCGCGCGTTGTGGGATGAGGAAGGGCTGAGCCAGCGGGAGTTGAGCATGCGGGTGCGGACAACCGAGCCCACGACCGCAAGCGCGCTCCGGGTTCTCGAACGCAACGGGCTGGTCCGCCGCATCCGTAACGAGAGCGACCGGCGCAGCATCAACGTTCATCTCACGGAACGGGGACGCGACCTCAAGCAGGAACTCCTGCCGATAGTGCTGGAGATCAACACCGCGGCGCAGGAAGGTCTGAGCCCGGAAGAGATTCGCGTCGTCAAGCGTCTTACCGGCCGGATGCGCGAAAATGTCGCCGCCGCGACCGATCGAGGCGGTGCAGATTGACGCTCTCCCCGCCGTCGTGACGGCGTGTGCAGGGCAAACGGAAACGGAGGCTGAGGCGGTGTCAGACATTCTATCCAGACGCTTCGACTACGTGATTCTCGGCGGCGGCTCGGCCGGATGCACGCTCGCCAACAGACTGTCGGCGGACGGGCGCAGCGAGGTCGTCCTGATCGAGGCGGGCAAGGATTACCCGCCGGGCAGCGAACCCGAGGATATGCTGGACTCCTACCCGCTCGGCGCCGCCTTCAACCCCGCCTACCATTGGCGGGATCTCCGGGTGCGCCTCTCCCACAATCCGACCAACCAGCCCGACCGTCGCATCCCGCGTTTCATGGAACAGGCCCGCGTGGTCGGCGGCGGATCTTCGATCAACGCCCAGATGGCGAACCGCGGTTCACCGCTCGACTACGACGAATGGGAAACGCTGGGTGCGCGCGGGTGGGGCTGGGACGGCGTACTGCCCTATTTCAGAAAGCTCGAAACCGACCAGGACATCGACGACGAGTTTCATGGCAAGGACGGTCCGATACCGGTACGCCGGGTGCCCGAACCCGAATGGACCGATTTTTCCCGCGCGGTCTCGCAGGTGTTGACCGATAACGGCCTCAAGCCCCTGCCTGACCAGAACGGCCGTTTCGAGGACGGCTGGTTCGCCTGCACGATTTCCAACACCGACGAACATCGGGTCTCGGCGGCAATGGGGTTCCTGAACGCCGATGTGCGGCGCCGGTCCAACCTTCATGTCGTCCCGGAAACCACCGTCGAGCGGCTCATCTTCGAAGGGTCGCGCGTCGTCGGTGCACGCGTCGCCAACCGCAGCGGAACGCACGACGTCCGCGGCGCCCGCATCGTCGTCTCTGCCGGCGCGCTCCATACGCCTGCCCTCCTGATGCGCTCGGGCGTGGGGCCGGCGGGCGACCTGCGCGGTCTCGGCATCGAGGCGGTCGCCGACCGCCCCGGTGTCGGCGCGAACCTGAACGAGCATCCCACGCTCGCTGTCTCCGCCTATCTCGCCGGCGGCGCCCGGCTCAACACCCCGGGGCGGCGGCACGCCCATATCGCGTTCCGCTATTCGTCGGAAGTACCCGACTGCGGACCCGGCGACATGTATGTCTCAGTGACCGCAAAGTCGGGCTGGCACCCGGTCGGGATCCGGCTGGGTTCCTTCCTGATGTGGTGCAACAAGCCGTATTCGCGGGGTCGGGTGCGGCTGGCCAGCGCCGAACCGGGGGCGGAACCCGATGTCGACTTCAACATGCTGTCCGACCGGCGCGATTTCGAACGTCTCACCCAGGGAATCCGTCAACTCGCCAGCTATTTCGAGCACCCGACCCTCAGACGGATCGCCCGCGACCCGTTTCCCTCCGCCTATTCGGAACGGGTCAAGAAAATCGGCGCGGTGACGACCAAGAACCGCATCCTGACCGCGATCCTCGCCGCCGTTCTCGATCTGCCGGGCCCGGTGCGGCGTACGGCGATCAGGAACTTCATCACCATGGGCGATACGCTGCACGACCTGCTTGCCGACGAGAAGCGGATGGAAGAGTTCGTGCGCGAGAACGTGACGGGTTGCTGGCATCCGTCCGGCACCTGCCGCATGGGCCCGCCGGACGATCCGCTGGCTGTCACCGACCCGTCGGGCGCGGTCTACGGAGTGGACGGGCTGACGGTGTGCGACGCCTCGATCTTCCCCTGCGTGCCGCGCGCCAATACCAACATCCCCACCATCATGTGCGCGGAGAAAATTTCGGACGCCCTGCTGGCCGACGCCGCGTAACGGCAGGACCGCCGAAGCCGCTCTATCCGAGCGGACCGAGGAACGGCTCGCCGGCAAAGGTATCTGGCAGCGGGTCCAGCGCCTCGGGCCAGTATTCCGCCGCTGCGGGGCGCTGCGAGGCGCTGCGCGGCCGACCATCCCAGCCGATCTGCTCCATGTAGTAATAGAGTTGGATCGCATGGCCGTCGGGGTCGATGGCGAGCGCCGAATAGTCGATCCCCGGCGACAGTTCGGGCGGCAGATGGTCGATCGAGACGCCCTTTTCCCGAAGGAACGCGATGGCCCTGCGCAGCTGGGTGTAGTCGCCGACCTGGATCCCGAAAGACATGCAGGTGGTGTTCTCGCTAAGCCCCAGTTCTGCCCGCAGCGCCAACGGATAGAGCGCCAGCGAATGGTGCTCGGTATTGACCCGCAGGAAGACGCAGCGGTGGCCGTTCCAGCGCACTTCTTCGGTCGGCGTCATACCCAGACGGTCACGGTAGAACGAAAGCGCCGCTTCGACGTCGCTGACGAACAGGCGGACGGGACCGATGCGCACCACCTTGAACGGCTGGGGCAGCAGGACCCCGCCCACATCGTAGGTCGCATCGAGCGCGTGTTGGTGGCGGTAGCCCGATGCAAGATCCGTGCCGCGGACGCGCGCACGTTCCACTTCCTCGTATTCCGAAATCTGCGGCAGGTCGGGCTGTTCCCGGAATTCACTCTCGTGCAGCGCGCCGGGTTTCAACAACCCGTCCCAACCGATCTGCTCGATGCCGTAGTAGAGCTCGTTGAGATGCTCGTCGGGGTCGAAAGGATAGACGTGCCAATTGGAGCCCGGCGCATCGCGGCCGGACCGTCGGATCGGATTGTCGAGCCCGCGCAGCCAGTTCTCCGCCTCTGCGACCTCGCGCAGGCTGCCGACCTGCCAGGTGATCTGGTTGATCGTCACGTCCTCTTTGGTCGAACGCCCGCCCATATGGTCCAGGACCGGCTTGGGAAAGAGTACGAAAGAGTGATGGTCGTTACCGTGGCGCATGAAATAGCCGGTCGTCGTCTCGAAACCCCGGCGGATCTCCTCGTCTTCGATGCGCGGTCCGAAGTCGATCGGATCGGATCGGGCGAAGCCGAGCAGATCGGAATAGAAGCGCATACAAGCTTCGAAATTCCGGACATTGAGGCCGAAATGCCCCAGTCTCCGGATCTTGAACGGTCGATCGAGCCATATGCCGCCGAAGTTGAACTTTTGCGGCGCGGTTCCGTCCATGATCCGCCTCCCCTTCTCCTGACATCGTACCTCGGCCAATCATTCTATATCGGTTCCGCTGTCCGCTGCACTTGGGGACTGCGCAGATGTCCCCGGACCGACGGGCGATGGATTGCATCGGCGGACGGACCGATGTAACAGGTTGCGCCGTTTCAACAAGTCTGCATGGGAGATCAACGCCCGCTATGAGCGACGAGTCGAGCGCAAATTCCTCCGACACGAAGACCGCGGCCGCGGAGGCGAACGCCGGCGCCGCGAAGCCTGCCAGCGACGGCGCAACGGCATCGGATTCAGACAGCTCCCCAAGCGCCGGTTCGACCTCGGCTTCCGAAAAATCGTCCCGCGAGTCTGTGGGCGGCGCGAAGGAAGTCCATTACGGCTATTTCAGCAATGTCCGGACGCCCAAATACCGTTCCGGCTGGGACGATATCTGGGGCGGCAACGAGGAGAACGGGGCACAAAGGCCGGAAGCCGCAGCGAAACCGGCCAGACCAAGGGCGCCGGTCCGGTTGACGTTTTCATTCGACGATCTGCCCGAAGCCGTTCGGGACGGGTTGCGCGATGCGGCATCTTCGGCCCTCAAGGCAACTTCGCGGCTCAATCTGGGGAAGCGCGAGAAGGCCGGCGCGGTAACCTGGACCATCGAGTGCGAGGTGCGGCGCTAGGCTGGTTCCGCGGCACCGAGCCCGGAGACAAGGTCCCGCGCAAAGGCGACGGCCTCCAAGTCGTCGACCGCAGCAATTGTTCGCTCGATCCGTTCCCTGTCCAGGATGGGTTCCGCACAAGCCCTGAACTTGCCGCGCACCTGGGACGGCGACAGCGGGTTCTGCGGTGTGCCGAGGGCATGGTCGCAGCGACCGGAATAGCGTGCGCCGTCCGCGACCTCTATCTCCGCCACCGCCTGACCGGAGCCGAGCGCCGAATCGCCGACGACCTCGATCCGCTCGGCGGCAAATCGGCGAAGAACCGGGTCTTCGTAACAGGCCGGCTCGAACCGGTCGAGTGTCAGTGTCCGGTCCCGCAGATAAACCGCGGCAACGTAGTGAGCGGAGAGCAGCGCCTCGAACTTGGCGCGGTAGCGCGCGAAGCCGCCGTGCATCTCGTATGCCGTTTCGGGAAGGACGAGGCGAACCCGGACGATCTCCGCGAACCCGAATTCATGCGCCGCGACGAGGTCGGCGAGCGCGGTCAGCACATCCTGCAAGGCCGTCGCCGCGGGCCACAGACGCAGCGCGATCTCCTCGAGTTCCCAACGGCTTCCCAGATCGGCCACCGCGAGGCCGGGCCGCCCCCCTCCGGCGTAGGTCGCGAATAGCCCGCCGTCGCGCGCGGTCAGGAAATCCCGCGCGGCGACGAAACCCTGTTCGGCGAGAAGCGCTGCCATGAGCCCGGAGAGAGCGGCGCGGCACTGATGCCACTTCACCGTCGGCGTACCCCACGCCGCGAAGGTGCCGGCCGACTGACTGCCGGCCAGAGCGAAGGCGCGCGTCATCGCATCGGTGTCGAATCCGCGCAGCCGGCCGGCCGCGGCGGCTGCCCCGAACGGGCCGGTGACGCCCGGTCCATGCCATCCCCGCATGCGGAACGCCGCGGGATCGAGCGCGATGCCGATCCGCGTGGTCACCTCAAGGCCGGCAACGATGGCCGACAACAGGTCGGCGCCCGAGGCATTGTCGCGCGCGGCGATGGCAAGCGCCGGCGGCACGACTTCCGGCGTCACGTGGGTGAGCGTTGCGCGGTGGACGTCGCACATGGTGGCCGCGGTGATCAGATAGCCGTTCATCATCGCCGCGCCGGCGAGCGACATCGGTTGCCCGCCGATGACGACGCTCCCGTCCGGGAGGCCGAGCGCCGACGCCATGGCGCGAATCTGGTGCGTCTCCTCGCCGCGATGCCCGGCAAGCGCGCAGCCCAGCGCATCGAGAAGCAGGTCCTTGGCCCGCCCGCGAACGCGTTCCGGGACCGTCTCCAACCGCAGCGTGGCAGCGAATTCCGCCATCTCCTGGGTGGTTTCTCGACTCATGCCTGACCATAGCGTATTTGACCCGGCGTGGCGACGATCCCGCCCCGGGGCGACCGAAGAGGAGTCGGCGATTGCTGCTGACCGGCGAGGAATATCTGGAGAGCCTGCGCGACGGGCGGACCGTCTATATCGGCAAAGAACGGGTGGACGACGTGACATCCCACCCCGCCTTCCGTAACGCCGCCCGGTCGTTCGCCTCGATCTACGACGGGAAACGCGCGCCCGAAAACCGTTCGTTGATGGTCTGCGATGAAGACGGGGACACCTATTCCGCGTATTTCCTCCGGCCGCGCAGCCGCGCCGACCTCGAGCGGCGATACGAAACCCACCGTCGAATCGCTTCCTGGAGCTACGGCTTGCTGGGCCGCTCGCCGGATAACTTTCCGAGCTATCTGTCGGGTCTTGCGGCATCGCCCGGGCTGTTCGACGAGATCCATCCGGGACGGGGCGCGAACCTGATGCGCTACTACAAACGCGCCCGGCGCGAGGACCTGTTTACCACCCACACCGTCACCAACCCGCAAGGAACGCGGCGCGGCGCGGCGGGGACCTCTTCGCCCACCCTGCGGGTGACGGGGGAGGACGACCGGGGAGTCATCCTCAACGGGTTGAAGATGATCGGAACCTCGGCCGTGTTTTGCCACGACACCTGGGTCGGCAACCTCCAGCCCGTGCCGCCCGGCAACGAGGCGGAGACGATCACCTGCACGGTGCCGCTCAATGCGCCGGGAGTCTCGATATGGTCGCGCAAGCCCTACGAGCGGTTCGCGACCAGCGAATTCGACATGCCGCTCACCTGGAGGTTCGACGAGACCGACGCGGCGGTGCTGTTCGAGGACGTCCACGTGCCGTGGGAGAACGTGTTCCTGCACGACAATGTGGAGATGACGCGCGAGATCTATGTCCGCACTCCCGGGCATTCGCTCGCCAACCACCAGGCCAACATCCGGTTCCTCGAAAAGCTCAAGCTCATCGTCGCCGTCGCCCACCGGGTCTGCGTGTCGAACCGGACGGCGGGCATCCCCGCGGTCGCCGCAACGCTCGGCGATCTGGCGGCGAAGCTCGCGGCTCTCGAAGGGATGCTGATGGGCCAGATTCACGGCTGCGAGGAGATGGTGCCGGGATTCGTGACCGTCAACCGACGCTACATGTACGCGGCCCTGCACTGGTGCTCCAACAACCACGGACCGATCTGCGAGACCGTCCGCGAACTGCTGGGCGGCGGGCCGATCCAGATGCCCGCCGATTCATCGGTGCTCGATGACCCGGCGCTGGCGGAAAAGTTCGAAACCTATTGGTCGACCCCGGACGAGACGGCGAAGGAGCGGATGAAGCTGCTCCGCCTCGCCTGGGATTTGCTGGGTTCGGAGTTTGCGGGTCGTCACGCCCAGTACGAGAAGTTCTACGCCGGCCCCGGCTTTGTGATGAGCGGCTACAGTTTCGGCGCCTGCGACTGGAACGCCCTCGCGGAGATCGTCGACGGGCTGATGGCCGGCTACGACGCCCCCTGACCCCGGTCGGCGAGCAGTTGCTTCCAGTGGCGGTAAAAGCCGACATACTCCGCCTCGTGGTCCCAACTGGGCGATGAGGTGACGGGTTTCATGCCGAGCGCCTCCGCTATCTCGTCCGGCCCGTCGATCGCGCGGTCCAGCCCGCGCGCGTAGTCGTTCCACCCGGCCTCGCTGCCGTGGCAGCCGGCCTGGGCGGTATCCAGCGAGATCACATCGTCCGAGGTCGCAAGGCCGGTCACCAAAAAAAAGTCCTCGAACTTCCTGAGCCGGGCGAACCGCGCGTCGCGGGGTTCGTTCCTGGGCGCGATGCACCAGATCGTCACCTCGGTGCGCTCCGGCGCCAGCGGACGGTGGGTCCTGAGATGGGTAGACGCGAGATCGTTGAGCACCATGTTGGGAAACACCAGCACGTTGCGGCCGCGCCGCAGCATCCAGTCGGCCTGCGCGCCCGGATAGTCGCGCTCGATCCGTTCGGTGGCGGGGGCGAGCGGCGCCGCCTCGGGGCTGGCCCGGTCGGCCCAGAGCGCGATGTGCCCGCCGCCGAGATAGAACGCGCCGTTGGCCACGTTCCCCTTGATCCGTCCGGTTTCGGTCCGAAGCAGCCCCTCGGTGCCGTCCCTGGCCTCGCGCGCGAGCACGGTGGTGGCGAAATTCCGGTGGACCGTGCCGACATGGTAGCCGTCGGTCACGTTTTCGACTTGGTACTTCCAGTTATGATCGCAGACGTAGGTCTGCGAACCGGGCAGGATCTCGAGCCCGTCGGGCGACTGGTCGGCGAACATGTCGATGAAATAACGGGCTTCGCCGAGATGCTCGGCAAGCGGCCGGGCCGAACGGTCGAGGCATCCGAACACGAAACCACGGTACGAATCCGCCAAGGGCACCGACTTGAGATCGAACCGCGACCGGTCGAAATCGGGCGCCGGGAAGCCCGATTGCTGATTCTTGATCTTGATGCAGCGCCCGACCGAGTCGTAAGCCCAGCCGTGAAAACGGCAGGTGAGTACGCGTGCATTGCCCTGCTGGTGCGGGGTGAGCAGCGCGCCGCGGTGCGAGCAGGCGTTGATGTAGCAGCCGATCGAGCCGTCCTTGCGCCGGATCGCGTAGACCGGCTGCCGCCCGATATGGGTGGCGAAATAGTCGCCGTAATCGGGGATCTGGCTTTCGTGGCAGAGATAGTTCCATTGCCGCTCGAAGATCAGCTCCATCTCCGCCTCGTAGAGCGCCGCGTCGTGGAACGCCTTTCTGTCGATGCGAAAAACCCTTTGGGCGGGGCGGTCGTCGACAAATGGCGATGCATCGAAGGCTGGACCGGTCATGACATCGTCTCCTCGGGCTGTCCGAGTGTGTCGCGGCGGTGCGGCGAAGTCTAGCTGAGGGACACCTCCGGAGCGCGGCCGTATAATGGGCGCCCACGGAGGTGACCATGGATCGAAGCAACCTACGCTGCGTACTGCCCTACCGCGATCTGCGCGAATGGATTGCCGAGGCGGACCGGTTGGGCGAACTCCGCACGGTGCGCGGCGCTTCCTGGCAGGAAGATATAGGCCTTGCCGCCGAGGCAGTGATCAGACAAGACGACGGACCGGCGGTGATATTCGACGACGTCCCGGGCTGCCCTCCGGGCTACCGGGTGATCATGAACGTGTTCGCCGGAAAGCGGCGCAACATGACGCTCGGCTTTCCCGACCACCTCAGCAAGTCGGAGCTTTCCGACGCTTGCTACAACGGCTTCGTCAAGGAACGCAGGACGATTCCGCACGAAATCGTCGATGACGGCCCGGTTCTGGAGAACGTGCTGGCGGGCGGCGACATCAACCTGATGAAGTTCCCCACACCGATCTGGCATCCGCAGGATGGCGGACGGTATATCGGTACGGGCTGTCTTACGGTGACGCGCGACCCCGACAACGGCTGGCTCAATGTCGGCACCTATCGCGCCATGGTTCATGACAGGGCATCGATCGGCGTCCTGATGGTTCCCGGCAAGCACGGCCACGTGCACCGCGAAAAATACTTCGCCCGCGGCGAAAAATGCCCCATCGTCATGGTGCTCGGTTCCGACCCGATGTCATTCTACGCCGCCTGTACCGAGGCGCCGTCCGGTACCTGCGAGTTCGACATCGTTGGCGGTATCCGCGGCGAGCCGGTGCGGTGCGTGCGCGGCGAACTCACCGGCCTTCCCTTCCCGGCGGATTGCGAAATCGCCGTCGAGGGGTACCTTACCTCCGGCTACGACCGGATGGAAGGCCCGTTCGGCGAGTGGACCGGATACTACGCGAGCGGCGAGCATCCCGAACCGGTGCTGGAGATCGAACGGCTCTACCACAGGAACGACCCGATCATCCTCGGCGTGCCGCCGATGGGCGGTGGCTCGGACGAGATGGGCCGCTACCGCGCGGTGCTGCGTTCGGCGATGGTCAAGGAGGCGCTGGCCTCGGCCGGCGTGCCCGATGTCACCGGAGTCTGGTGTTTCGAGATGGGTTCGTCGCGGCTGCTGCACGGTGTCTCGATCAAGCAGCGTTATCCCGGCCATGCACGCCAGGCGGGCCACGTCGCCGCCACCTGTCACGCGTCCAACTACGCCAACCGCTATGTCGTCGTGGTCGACGACGACATCGACGTGACCGATCTCGAGGAACTGTGGTGGGCGCTGCTGACGCGGAGCGATCCAGCCAGTTCGATCGATATTATCAAGGGTGCAAGAACCTCGCCCGCCGATCCTCTTGTCCATCCTGAGCGGCGCACCTCGGGCGACCTTTCGATGGGCAGAGCGGTGATCGACGCCTGCCGTCCGTTCCACTGGAAGGATTCGTTCCCCAAGGTCAACGCGCCGAGCCTCGCCGAGGCCGAGGCTGCACGGCGGCGCTTCGGTCACCTCCTCGAAGGTGAAGGCTCCGCCGAATGACACCGGCGCCGGGGCGGCGCAGGCCGTGCGCGAGCCCTGCGCAGGCGGCCTCACCGCCCCTTCCGTCATGATCGAGCAGGTTCCGGACCGCAGCCGATACCGCGCCGTCTCGACGTTGCTCCGCCGTCACGCCGAGGCCGACGGGGACAAGGTGTTCCTGCAGTCGGTGGACGACGGGCGGACGCTTACCCACGCAGAAACGCTGGCGCTCTGCGAACGTTTCGCGGGGTATTTCCGCTCGCACGGGATCGCGCCGGGCGACCGGTTGCTGGTGCTGAGCGAGAACAGCCTCGAACAGGCGGCGCTCTACTTTGCCTGCCTGGCCTCGGGCGTCACCTATTGCACGATCAACGTGGAGGTGAACGCGGCCCACATCGCCGAGATGACGGGCCGCCTCGCCCCCGCGCTCATCGTATGGGGGTCGCCCGAAGGCGCCATCGATCTCGGGTGCGAGGCGATCGCGATGGCGACGTTGTTCGACGAGGCTGCCGCCTCTCCCCCCGCCCCGCTGCCGGAAATCGGCGAGGAAGGGGTCGCGGTGATCGCCTTCACATCGGGCACCACGGCGGCGCCCAAGGGGATGATCCACAACCACGGCAACTACTACTGGATCGCCGATCAGGTGATCGACATGTGGAAACTCGGGCCGGTCGACCGTGTTCTCGAGTACCGCTCGTTCAGTTGGACGTCGTCCCACATGCTGACCCTGATGCCGGCGCTGGTGACGGGCGGAACCGTTCTGTTCGCACGCCGGTTTTCGCGCGGCCGGTTCTTCGACTGGGTCGCCGACTACCGCCCGACAATGGCCATCGGCGTGCCCACGGTGGTGAACATGCTGCTCGACCGGGGCGGCCCGCCGCCCGGCAAGGGTTTCGACGGCGTCCGTTTCATGAGCTGCTCGACCGCACCGCTGATGGTCGCTCAGCACGAGCGTTTCGAGGAAACCTACGGCATCGAGCTCGTCCAACTCTACGGCATGAGCGAGGGCGGCGTGGTCGCGGCCAATCATGCAGGCGAACGCCGCATCGGCAGTGTCGGCCCGCCCGGCCTGTATCAGAACATCCGGATCCTGAGGCCGGACGGCGCACCCGCCGACCCCGGCGAGATCGGCGAGATCGAGATCGGCGGCGCACAGAACGCATCCGGCTACCTCCTCGAAGGGGGCGTCGTCGAACCGATCCGCGGAACCCGCCTCAAGACAGGCGACCTCGGATATTTGGATGCCGACGGATTTCTCTACATTGCCGGGCGGGCCGACGACGTGATCATCCGCGGAGGCGTGAACATCGCCCCTCTCGAGATCGATGCGGTACTGACCCGCCACCCCGAGATTTCCGAGGCGGCCGTCATCGGTATTCCGGATCCGGTCTACGGCGAGGCCGTGGTCGCCTTCGTTGCGCCCCGGCCGGGCACCGCGCCCGCTGCGCCGGATCTTGCCCGGCATTGCGAGAAGCATCTGCCCGAATTCAAGCGGCCGCGCGAAATCATGATCCGCGAGGACCTGCCGAAGAACTCCCGCGGCAAGATCGACCGGGCTGCGCTTCGCGCCGAATGGACTGACGCGCCGGACCTGCGGCGTTAGGCTGGCGCGTGGGAAGGGTTCCGAAACGGGCCGGCGCGGTCGGTTACTCGGCGCGCGTCGTCCGGGGCGTGGCGTGGGGCGTCGTGTCGATGGCGCTGTTCACGCTGACGCCGATTTTCGTCCGTTTCCTGTCCTCGGACATGCACGCGGTGGAAATCATCTTCCACCGCTCTCTGATCGGCGCTGTCGCGCTCGGCGCGTATTTCGCCTGGAGCGATCTGTCGCGCCTGAGAACCCGCGTGCTCAAGGCCCATATGGGACGCGCAACCCTCAATTTCGCGGGCATGGCGCTGTGGTTCCAGGCCATCGTCTCGATGCCTCTGGCCGAAGCGACGGCGCTCCATTTCACCCTGCCGCTCTACACGGTGATCTTCGCCGCCATGTTCCTCGGCGAACGGGTCGGCTGGCGGCGCTGGTCGGCCACGGCGATCGGATTTCTCGGCGCCCTGGTCGTGCTGCGCCCGGGTGCGGTGCCGGTCGGCGCTCCAGCGATCATGGTGCTGGCCTCCGCCGCCTTCTACGGCGGCGCGGTGGTGGCGATCAAGCTGCTGACCCGAACCGATGCCGCGCTTTCCATCGCGTTCTACTCCAACCTGCTCATGGGAGCGATCGCGCTGGTGCCGACGCTCTTTCTCTGGAGCGGCCCTACGCTCGCCGATGTGCCCCTGCTCGTTGCGCTTGCCGTGATCGGCACCGCCGCGCCCTACTGCTTCACCCGGGCGCTGGTCAACCTGGACGCGAGCGCGGTCGCCCCTCTGGATTTTCTGCGCTTGCCCTTCACGGCATTCGCGGCCTGGTTGATCTTTGCCGAGGTGCCGGATCGTTGGACCTGGGTGGGCGCAGCCGTGATCTTCGGCTCCACCACCTATGTGGCGCGGCGCGAGGCACGCCTCAAGGACGAGAGGCGAGACGCAAACACGCGGTGACGGCGCGGCGCGGCGGATAATGGGGAGGACCGAGATGGGAATAATCACCGAGGACATGAGGCAGGTCATCCGTTCCACCCGGCTCGCTTTCGTCGCGACCGTGCATGGCGACGGAACCCCCAACCTGTCGCCCAAGAGCTCGCTCGCAGTCATCGACGAAGGCCGCATCGCTTTCGCCGATATCGCCTCTCCCAATACCGTACGGAACCTGCGGGCCAACCCGGCGATCGAGGTCAACGCCGTCGACATTTTCGCGCGCCGCGGATACCGGTTTCGCGGAACGGCCGTGATCGAACCGCCGGGCAGCGCCGTCTACGCGCAGATAGCCGAGCCGTTCTGGGCGGAGCTCGGCCGCCAGTTCCCGGTTCGGGCGGTCGTCAACATCGCGGTCGAGGAAGCGCTGCCGGTGCTCTCGCCGGCCTATGTCTTCGGCGACGGTGTGACGGAAGAGGCGCTGCGCACGGCCTACCACGCGAAGTACGGGGTGGAGCCGGTGACCGGCTAGCGCCCTCCCTGCTCCGACGGTCGAACCGCGGACATCCGATAACCATCGGCCAGTCGACGAGCCGGGGCCGGCCATGCACAGAGGGCGGTCACAACGCCGACGCAACGGCTTCGCCGACTTCCCGCGTGGTCGCCGACCCGCCAAGATCCGCGGTCTTCGGCCCGTCGTCGGCAAGCAGGGCGGCGATCGCATCGACGATTGCCCGTGCCGCCTCGGGATGGCCGAGATGATCCAGCATCATCGCGCCCGACCAGATCTGGGCGATCGGATTGGCAACGCCGCGGCCGGCAATATCGGGAGCGGAGCCGTGTACCGGCTCGAACATCGAGGGGTGATCCTTCTCCGGGTTAATGTTGCCGGATGCGGCAAGCCCGATCGAGCCGGCGACGGCGGGGCCGAGGTCCGACAGGATGTCGCCGAAAAGGTTGGAGCCGACCACGACATCGAACCAGTCGGGATGGGCGACGAAGTGCGCCGCAAGGATGTCGATATGGTACTGGTCGGTCCGAATTTCGGGATAGCCGGCGGCAACCGCAGCGAAACGCTCGTCCCAGTAGGGCATCGAATGGATGAGGCCGTTCGATTTGGTGGCCGAGGTGACTTTCCTGGCCGGGCGGGTGCCGGCGAGTTCGAAAGCGAACCGCATGATCCGGTCGCAACCGCGCCTGGTGAATACCGCCTGCTGGACCGCCAGTTCGTCCTCGGTTCCCGAATACATGCGGCCGCCGATCTGCGAATACTCGCCCTCGACGTTCTCGCGGACGATCATCATGTCGATGTCGTCCGGCCCGCGTCCGGCGAGCGGCGAACGCACCCCCTCGAACAGCTTGACCGGGCGAAGGTTGACGTACTGGTGAAAACGCCGCCTGATCGGGATCAGCATGTCCCACAATGAGACATGGTCCGGAACCCCCGGCATGCCGACCGCACCGAGAAAGATCGCGTCGAACCCGGCCAGCCGATCGAGCCCGTCCTCCGGCATGATCCGGCCGGTCCTGTCGTAGGTCGAACAGTTCCAGTCGAACTCGGTGAACGCGAGCGCGATACCGAACCGCCGAGCGGCCGACTCGACCGCGGCGATACCTTCGGACATGACCTCGACACCGATCCCGTCGCCCGCGATGACCGCGATTTCGCGCCTGCTCATTCCGGTCCGTCTCCCGTCTCTCGCAGCAGGTCGTTGGGACGCACATCCCGCCGCCGGCGTTGCCGCGACCGCTCTCCGTTGCGGCGCCAGCCGCCCTCGACCGCGCGCCGCGCATCCTCGTCCCACTTCTCCGACCAGTCGCCGAGCGAATAGCCGTGCCAGGGTGCCTCCGGTCTGAGCGCAGGCAGGCCGAGATCGTTCCACAGCGTGCGCGCGCGCTCCATGTATTCGCGTCCGGGGAGCGCCACCGGCGGCAACGGCCCGCGGAGCGTTGCGTCGATCAACAGCGAGGACTCTTCCTCCGCCCCCTTCGGCCCGTGGCCGCGGTCGCGATGCGGCAGGATCGCCGTATCGCGCCCCGGATCGGCCCGGTAGGCCATCGCCCACAGCACCGCGTCGGCGTTCTCCGGGTCGATGTCGCGGTTCACCGCGATGACGTATTTGCCGCAAGGTTTCTGGAAAGAAGCCGCACCGTAGAGCGCCCGCCAGACCTCGGTCCTCGGCGTGCTATCGGCGACCTGAACGACGATCACCCGGCGCAAATTGGTGAGTGGTTCGTGCATGGACACGCGCTCGACCCCCCTGATGCCCAGGCTGTCGCGCAGATGGTCGAGAAAGAGCGGCTCGTAGGCGACCCGCTTGATGACGCTCGACTCGGACGGCGTCACCTGGCTGATGATCGACGTGAAGACCGCGTCGCGCCGATGGGTGATCGCGGTCACGTCGAAGACGAAGTTGTACTCCTCGAGGTTGATATGGCCGTGCGATTCGCCGAATGGACCCTCGGGCTCCATGTACTCCGTGTCGACCTGCCCCTCGATGACGAACTCTGCCTCGGCGGGGACAAGGAGGTCCACCGTCCGCGCACGGACGACGTTGATCGGACAGCCGGCGAGCCCGCCCGCCACGGCCAGCTCGTCGGCACCGAACGCGATCTTCTGCGGCGCGCAATAGGCGACCACCGGCGGGCAACCGACGACGATTGCCATTTCCAGCTTCCGGCCGCGTTCCCGGCATTTGAGCCAGTGGGCGTAGCCGCCCTGGCCGAGATCGACAAACATCTTGAGGCCGAGCCTGTCGGATGCCTTGAGCTGCGCCCGGTAGGTGCCCATGTTCTGCACCCCGGTATCGGGATCGGCCGAAATGCACGCGGTTGCCGTGAGATAGGGCGCCGCATCGTATCCGGGTGTCGAAACCGGCACCGGAATCGCGTCCAGCCCGCGCCCGTCGCCGCGCAACTCCCCGCCGGTCAGCACCGCGTCCTGGCACGCGGCGTCGGGGACCACACGCGGCGGAACCGGTTCCCGCATCGCCCGCCGCCAAGTCTCCCCGATCTCGTCCACGGGAACACCCATCCCGATCGAATAGATGGCGGCATTCGCGGCCAGCACCCCGACTGCGACGGAAAAGTCGTAGCCGCGGCCCGCTGCATCGACGACATTGGTGAACAGAAACGCTTTTCGGTCAGCTTCGGCTATCCCGCCGCGGAACTGCCAGCGCACCAGCGGGTGGAGGACCGAATCCTTGTCCACCGCGCGCTCGATCCGATGGATGAGCCCCGCCGCATCGAGGGCTGCGAGGTGGTCATGAAGATCGGGGTAGCCACGCTCGCGCCTGCCCCGACAGGGGCCTGGATCCGGTCTGTTCGCCATCGTCCGTCAGCGAAAGGAAAGTCCCGGCCATCATGGGCAGAGGGCGATCCTGCGTCCAGTTGAGGGGAGCGGCGAACTGGACATCCCGCGCGGGAAACGCCACCTTCGCCTAACCGCAGTTCCCGCGCACCGGAGCACGGGCGCGGTCATGAGGATGGAAGGGTGGCCGAGCGGAACGTCGCCGACAGTGTGCACGACTTCATCGGGCTGTCCGGTTCGACGGAGCAGGAGTTCGATGCTCTCGCACTCATGCTGTTTGCCCACCAGTTCGAGAACAACGAGAGTTTCCGCAAGTTCTGCCTCAGAAAAGGCAAGTCGCCGCGCACGGTGCGAAACTGGCGCGCGATTCCGCCGGTGCCGATCAGCGCCTTCAAGACCCTGACCCTGAGCTGTACCGCGCCGCAGGAGGCCGAGCGGGTGTTCATGACCAGCGGTACCACGGGCGGCGCACGCGGGCGCTGTTACCACCCGACGCTCGCGATCTACGACCGATCGATGGTCGCCAATTTCCGGGCCCGCTTCATGCGGGGCCGCGAGAAAATCCGCATGGGAATCCTGTTTCCGACCGAGGAGGAGATGCCGAATTCGTCGCTGGCGCACTATCTCGCGCTCGCCGTCGACAATTTCGGAACCCCGGACAGCGAATATCTGCTCAACCAGAAAGGGCTCGAGAACGAACTGCTGTTCCGCGCGCTCGACGAAGCGGCGGCGACCGGCGAGCCCTATTCGCTCCTCGGTGCGACCTATAGCTTCGTTCACGCGATGGACGAGATGGAGCGGAGCGGCAAGCGGTACCGCCTGCCGCCGGGCAGCTGCATCCTCGACACCGGCGGCTTCAAGGGACGGTCGCGCGACGTTGCGGCGAGCGAATTCTACGGCCAGATCGAGGCATTGCTCGGCGTCGCGCCGTTCGACTGCATCAACATGTACGGCATGACCGAACTCAGCACCCAGTTCTACGACGACGGCAATAGCCGCCCGGGCGCACCCAAGTCGGGACCCCACTGGATCCGGACCCGCGTCGTCAACCCGCTGTCGGGCGCCGATGTTCCGCACGGCGAGCAGGGCATCCTCGTCCACTGCGACCTCGCCAACTACAATTCGGCGGCAGCGATCATGACGGAGGATGTCGGGATCGCCCGAGACCGGGGTTTCGTGCTTCTCGGACGCGCCGGGGACACCGACGCCAAGGGTTGCTCGATGGCGGTCGCCGAGTTCCTGGAGGCCGCAGGGGGATAGCGGACGTGGCCGAGCTTGCGGGCCATCTTCCCGGTCTACCGGCCGAGGCCATCGAGAGGGAAACGCTGCGCTTTTCGGAGTGGGGGCGATGCGTCGAGGTCGCCGCGCCGGTTCTCCGGGAAGATCAGGTGACCGCCCTCGCCGCCCATGTGCGGCGCTCGCGCAGAGACTTTCTCGCCGGCCTCCGGACCGACGAGATTGTCGACATCCTCGACCGTGCGGTTCGCACTCTGATCGACCGCTCCAATCCGCTCCGGCGGCGGGCAGAGGCGCTGCTGCCGTCGATCACCGGCTACGATCCGGAAACCGTGCGCCTGGGCCTCACCTCGTATCTGAAGACATTCCGCGCCGCCCAGCTTACCGCCTTCGTGGCCGAGGATTTCGCCAACCCGGCAATGCTCGACGGCTTCCAGCCGCTGCGCAAGGGCGGTTACGGCCGGGCCGCCGGGCCGGCTCTAATTGCCCACATCTGGGCTGGCAACGTGCCCGGCTTGCCGCTCTGGAGCCTGGTGTCCGGCCTCCTCGTCAAGGCCGGCAGCATCGGCAAACTGCCGAGCGCCGAGCCGCTGCTCGCCGGGTGGTTCGCCGAAGCGATCGCCGAAATCGAGCCCCGGCTCGCCGACTGCATCGGGGTCGTCTGGTGGAAGGGCGGCGACGAAACCCGGCAGCGAACGCTGCTCGATACCGCCGATCTGGTACTCGCCTACGGCGGCGCCGAGACACTCGAGCGGATTCGTGCGCGGGTCCCGATTACGACGCGTTTTCTGCCCTTCGGCCACAAGGTGAGCTTCGGGATGATCTCCGCCGCGGCGCTCGACACCGACAAGGCGAGCCGCCTCGCCCGCCTCGCGGCGCTGGATGTCGTGCGCTACGACCAGCACGGCTGCTATTCTCCACACGTGTTCTATGTCGAGCATGGCGGGAACGTCGCACCGCGCGCCTTCGCCGCCTATCTTGGCAACGAACTGGCGGCGCTCTCCCATCGCTTTCCGCGCCGCGGTCTCGACGCACGAGAGGCAGCCGGTCTGGCGGCCTGGCGCCAGCGCGCGGAACTGTGCGCGGTCGCTTCCGACTCGGTCGAGGTCGCGGGCGACGCGGAGGGTGCATGGAGTGTGGTCTTCGCAGAGGATGACCCGGCGCTGGCGCCGGGCGGCGCCAACCGGTCCGTGAAGGTCGCTGCCGTCGATCGCCTCGATACGGCGATCCCGGAGATTTCGCGGCACGCGCCCTACCTCCAGACGGTTGGCGTCGCGGCGGCGCCGGAGGAACTGTTTCGCCTGTCCGGCCTTCTCGGGGAGGCCGGCGCCGTGCGGATTTGCGCGTTGGGCCAGATGACCGCTCCGGAGGCTGGCTGGCACCACGACGGTCGGTTCAATCTCCTGGACCTGGTACGGATCGTCGAGATCGAACGCGGTGCCGAGGAAGCGGCCGAGACGTTCGCCGATTATCTCGACTGATCGGTTGACGGAGTTCGCAGCGATGAACTTCCGCGATCGGGTGGTCTTGATTACCGGGGCGAGCCGGGGGATCGGTGCCGCCATCGCCAAGGCATTCGCGGCAGAGGGAGGACAGGTCGCAATCAACTATCTGCGCAACGCAGCGGCCGCCAGCGAGATCGCGGACGCCTGCCGCGCCGCCGGCGGGGACGGATGGGCGGTGCAGGCCGATGTCCGCGACCCCGAGGCGTCAGCCACGATGATCGAGAGCGTTCGGGCGGAATTCGGCCGGCTGGACGCGGTGGTCAACAATGCCTTTCTCGCCTACGCCTTCGACCCGGCGGCGAGAACGCCGTTCTGGCAATTGGACTGGCCGGATTACGAACGCCAGATCGAAGGCTCTCTTCGCGCCGCCTTCAACGTCTGCAAGGCGGCGATTCCGGCCTTTTCGAGCCGCACGAACGGCAGCATCGTCAACATTGCCACCGACCTGGTCGAACGGCCCTCGATCCCCTATCACGAATACACCACCGCGAAAGCGGCTCTGGTGGCCTTCAGCCGCAATCTCGCGGTCGAACTCGGCCCACGGGGAATCCGGGTCAACTGCGTGGCTCCCGGGCTGGTCTACCCGACGGAGGGCAGCCGCGATGTCGGCGAAACGGCGATGGAGCGGATCGTCGCCGACACGCCGCTTCGGCGCATCGCCTCTCCGGAAGACATCGCCGGGCCTGTCCTCTTCCTTGCCTCCGACTGGAGTCGGTTCATGACCGGGCAAACGCTGTATGTGGACGGCGGGTTGGTCATGCGGTGAGCGCAGGCGGGATCGCGTTGCAGGGAGAAAGCACATGCCATGGATCGACGCCAACGGAGAGACGCTCCACTACCGGGAAGCGGGAAACGGACCCGTCGTCCTCCTGATTCACTCGATGGGCGCCGACTCCGCCATGTGGCGCGATCAGATTGCGGCCCTTTCCGACCGTTACCGCTGTATTGCATTCGACTGTAGGGGCCACGGCGCGAGCACTTACAACGCGCGTTTCACGGTCGCGGATGCCGCAGCGGATCTCAGGGCCGGACTGGCGGCGCTCGACGTCGGGGCCTGCCACATCGTCGGTCTCGCCATGGGTGTGCCGATCGCCGTCTCGTTCGCCGCCCGGTGGCCCGACGCCGTCCGTTCGGTCGTGCTCGCCGACGGTTTTGTCGACATGAGGGAAACGGGCGGCGCGCGCATTCCCGAATGGTCGGAGACCATTCGTTCGACGCCGATGGCCGAGTTCGGCCGGCGATATGCGGACATGAGGCTCGCCCCGTCCGCGTCGGAAGAGGCGCGGGAAAGACTGGCGACGGCAATCGCCAAAGTCCCCGCAGAAGCCTATATCGACGTGATGAAGGCGATCTTCGACCGTATCTCGTTCGACGAGGAGGCGGCATCGATCAAAGCGCCTGCGCTGGTGATCTGGGGCGAAATGGACGATGTGACCCCGCTTCCCCATTCGCGGCAGATCGCCGAAGCCATTCCGGACGCCTCGCTCAAGACCATCCCCGACGCCGCACATATCTCCAACCTGGACCAGCCCGAAGCGTTCAATCGGCTGGTGTCCGACTTCCTCGACGCCCAGCCCTCCTGAGGGCACCGGCTACGTGCGGCCGCCATATCGAACAGGCTTGGTCATCCTACGAATATTGCCATCGGAGACTCCGCGCTTGATCCAGCTGCGCACCTGACCCGGCGCGATACCGAGGCATTGCGCGAGGTATTCCGAGGAAACCGGTTCGTCGACCGTGAGTTCCTTCAGCCGCGCCACGAACAGATCCTGGAAGTCCGGACCTCCTGAAATCGGGATCGCAGCGTCTGTTCCAACAGCCATGGGCCGTTCTGCAACCTCTCTGCCGAATGGAAGAGGTTGCTCCCGATGCGGGGCGCGGTACCGAACCGGTCGCATGACCTTCTCAACCCTGTCCTCGGCAACAGCGCGCTCGAGCCAGGTCTCCACCTGACCGTTCGCGATATCGAGACGCGTTGCGAGCGCGTCACCGGGGAGCGGCGCTTCGGCCGTGATCTCCGCCAGACGCCGCAAGAACAGCTCATAGAAGTCGTGGTCCCGAGAACTTTTCGAGGAAGCGACTTCCGGCTCGGTTATTGAGACAGGATCGGGCTCATCCCATGACGACAATTCTTCGGAGAACCCGGCTGGATCCGGTTTCGATACGATGTCCGCGGGTTCGAACAAAATGGCCAGGGATTGCAGCGCATCAGGCAGTGGACGGGCACCCTGGTCGACCAGCGCGCCATTACCCGAACCGGGGTCACAGGTTTGCCTCACCCAAAGCGGAACCCAGCCAGCCTTCGCGTTCTCGCACGCTCCGGCCCATGTGCCGCCCCTGCCGAGCGCGCTCGCGACGACCACGGCTGCGTCGGCCAGACAATAGATGTAACGGTTACGGGCCATCGCGTTACCGACGTTGAAGCGCGCCTCCGGATTCACCGTGGAAACCAGCACGAGATCGCCCGAAAGCAGGGAACGGCGGTAGAGCGCGGAGGTCGCTGCACGCAGAAGACTGTCTGCGAGCACGGCGACAACGGTGCCCCCGTTATCGAGCGCCCCTTTCATCGCGTTGCGATCAACGCCGCGTGCGCCGCCGGAAATGATCGAATGTCCTTCACTCGACGCCGCTGCGCCGAGGTGCCTGCTAAACATGAGATCGCTCTCACTCGCATCGCGCGAACCGACGACGGCGAGTCCGCCGCTCTCAAGAAGCGCCGCGCGGCCGCAGCCGAACAATACTGGAGGCGCAGTCGCTCCCAGCCGCTGTACGAGAGATCCCGGGTAGCCGGGACCCGAACGGGTGAGAATCCACAGGCCGGCGCGCTGCCACTTCTCAAGGGCAAGACCGAGTGCTGCTCCGCGGCCGAGTAGCGCGTCCAGACGTTCCATCGTGATGGTCCGGTCGTTCCACCCCGACAACAGGTCGGGGAGGAAATCCGCCACGAGGCTGGACGGCTTGAAACCGCGGCCTTCGAGCCAAGCCGTCAGCCGCGTCCATTCACGGGCCGTGAGCGGCCTCGCTGCACCCCTGTCGGCTTTGCCGAGGGAAACCGTCAGCAGCAGTGCCGCCTGCGCCCCGGGTTGCATGGCCGATTCAGTTCGCAACGTCTGCGCCCGCAAGGGCAAACGGCCAGACAGGACCGCTGCCGGCGCGCCGTAGGAGTACAGAAACCATCGTCATCGTCCAGGCGGAATCGACAATATCGTCGATCAACAGCATCGGTCCGGGGTGAACCGGATTCCGGATCGCGAAAACACCGTCGAGATTGCGACATTGATGATAGCGGTTGTGCTGCGCCTTCTGTTCCTCGTTATCGCGCACCTTGATCACCGCGTCCTCGAATGGCAGGGCCAGCCTTCCGGCAAGCCGCACGGCATAATCGCGCACCAGTTCGGGACGCCTCAGCGAGGGGACGCACGCGACCCATGTCGGGGCGGGTTCGGGCTGCCAGCGGTCTTGCAGAAACTGGGCGGCGGCATCGACCAGTTCGTCGCGAAACCGTCCCTTCCGCTTGTCGTCGGCGACCATTTTGCCCCAAACGGTATCGCCCCAGCGGGACAGGATACGCCCGGTCTCCGCGCGGAATTCGTCCGGCAGCAGCCCGTTCAACCCGTACGCGGCAAATGCGTTTTCGGGAACCCGCGTCCGGCAGGCCAGCATCGTTTCAGACCGCGTGAGAAAACTCGCTGCGTCATCCGCAGTCTTGGTACTGTAGACAGCTGCGACAATCGGTTGGCCCAGACAGGATGCGCATTTCCCGCAGGGTCCGGGATCCGTGTCGTCCAGCGCGCAGGCAAGAAATTCCATCAGACACCCGTCGTGGTCGATGTAGCGCTGGACCTCCTCCCACTCCCTTTCGCGTTGAACGGCCAGCCGACCGATGCGGTCTCCATCCATGCTGTAGGGAACCGGAGTACGACGCCACTTGTTGCCCATCTTGACGACCGGCGCCGGGCTCTCCACCGAAAGGAATTTGAGCGTCTGAACGATCTGACCGCGGCGCAGATTGAGTACCGCTTCGAGTTCAGAAATCTTCAGTCCGTCGCTGTCTTCCAGAGCATGCAGAAGCGCAGATACCCAACTCTCGTCAGGAAATGCCGTGCGGCGGAAATAGGCGTGTATGTGGCTGTCTTCATCTCCCGACAGCACGATTCCGACAGCATGTCCGATGGCGCGCCCCGCACGCCCTACCTGTTGATAATATCCGACGACCGAACCCGGCGCCTGGAAGTGCACCACGAATCCCAGGTCGGGCTTGTCATAACCCATGCCGAGGGCAACCGTGGCGACGAGGGCCTTGACCTCGTTCCCGAGCAAACGGTCTTCGAGTTCCCGGCGACGGGCGTCTGACAAGCCAGTGTGGTAGGCCTCGGCGGAAACGCCGTTCCGGAGCAACCACGCTGCGACCTGCTCCGCGTCGCGTTTGGTGAGCGTGTAGACGATCCCGGTGCCTGGCAGAGAGTCGATATGTCTGGCGAGCCAAGCCAGTCGTACGATCGGGGATGGCACGCGGATGTTCTGGAGCGCCAAGGTACGGCGAACCAAACCGCCACGCACGATGTCGATGTCGCCGAGCTGCGACCTGACATCAGCTATCACACGCTCGTTGGCGGTCGCGGTGGTACCCAGGATCGGAACGTTGTCCGGCACGAGACGAAGTACATTCACCAAACGCCTGTAATTGGGCCGGAAATCGTGTCCCCAGTCTGAAATGCAATGCGCCTCGTCGATGACCAATAATCCGGTTCGCCCTGCCACCGGCATGAGAACGTTTTCCACGAAGTCGTCGTTAGCCAGTCTCTCGGGCGATATCATCAGGACATCGACTTGGTCCTCCATGATCGACTGATGGAGTGCCGGCCACTGGTCAGCATTCGTCGAATCGATCGAGATTGTCTCGAGACCGAGCCGCGCCGCGGTGTCGATCTGATTCCGCATCAGGGCCAGAAGCGGAGAAACGATGATCGTCGGTCCACGTTGCCGGTCGCGCAGCAGGCGCGTGGCAACGAAATAGACGAAACTCTTGCCCCAGCCGGTTCGCTGCACCATGAGAAGGCGCTCGCGTCGGTTGACCAGAGCATCGATGGCCTCGAATTGGCCATCCCGAAACTCGGCCGTCCTGTCGGCCAGCGCTTTGCGAAGAAGAGCCAGCGCTTCCGTTCGATCAGTCAGGGTCACCACTCCCCGTACGCGACCCGCGTCGCTCCCTGCGCGGCACGTTCGCGCTTCCAACCCGTCCTCGGGACACGGCTTACGGAGGACGGGCTGCAGCGGATATCATAGCGTTTCCGCTTGGCAGTACGGAGCGCCCGAATGACGGAAAGCATCGCGATCCGCGGCCGTTGGATGTTGGCGCCCGAGGGCGACGGCCAGCGCATCGCGACCGACCGCTGGGTTCTGATCGAGGACGGGCGTATCGCAGCCGTGACGCGAAGCCGCCCAGCCGGCGCGGACCGCGTCCTCGACCGGCCGGAAATGCTGATCCTTCCCGGCTTCTTCAACCTCCACAACCATGGCATCTCGGCCTTGCTGTTCCGCGGCATCGTCGAAGACCGCCCCACCGCATCATGGGCCGCCGATACCGTGTACGGGCTGATCATGCCCCTGCAGGGTCTGGCGATGGAGGTGCTGGACGCGGACGAATTGCGTGCGGCAACCGCGCTCGGCCTGCTCGGGCTGGTCAAGGGCGGCGCCACCACGGTGATGGACATGTTCCGCATCGCCCAGCACGTCTCGTTCCCGACCGCCGAGGCGCTCGGCCTCAGATTCTACGGGATGCCTTACCTGTTCTCGACCGAAGACTTCGGAATCGGCGAGGACGGACGCCCGAGCTATGCCGCCCGCCGGACGGAGGAGAGCGATCTGGCCCGCGCCGTAGCCCTCTTCGACACCCACAACGGACGGGCAAACGGACGCATCCGGGCAGGTTTCGGCCCGCACGGCACGGATAGCTGCGACCCCGGCCTGCTGGCCGAGATCGGCAAGGCTGCCGCCGCACGCGACGCCAAGGTCACCATCCACGTCTCGCAGAGCGCGACCGAGGGCGAGACGATGGCGGCGCGCTACGGTCGCTCCCCCACCGAACAACTCGCCCATGTCGGCCTCCTGAACCCCGACCTGTTTGCCGCTCACTGCGTTTACGCATCGGACGGCGATCTCGTGCTGATTGCGCGAGCCGGCGCGACTGTGGTCAATTGCCCGGCCTCGTTCGCGCGCGGCGCGGTATCGGCGGTCTGGCAACGCACCGCCGCACGCGGCGTACGCACTGCCATAGGCCTCGACGGCTACGCGATGGATACAATCGGCGAATTGCGGACGGCGGCTCTGGTATCGAAGCTCGCTTCGGGCCGTTCGGAGGACGCAGCGGCGCGCGATCTGGTGGCCGCCGCGACGGTCGGCAGCGCGGCAGCGCTCGGCCGCGACGATCTGGGCCGGATCGCGCCCGGATGCCGCGCCGACGTCGTCGCGGTAGACCTCGGACGCGCCCACCTCGCGCCGGTAAGCGATCCGCTCAAGACCATGGTCTGGCACGCGAACGGATCGGATATCGCGGCGGTGATCGTCGACGGCCGGCTTGTGGTCGAAGCCGGCCGCCATCTCCTGGTCGACGAGGACGCAATCGTCGCCGAGGGCGCGGCCGCAATACGCAAGGTATGGGAAGCCGGCCGTGAGCAAGGCTATATCAGAGACGGTGAGATAGTCTGAGTGCCGGCGCTCTCTCCACGGCCGGGCGGGAACGACCAGAACGGAGTGCAGAATGATCTACGAGACTGTCGCGATCCTGAGCCCGGGAGAGATGGGGGGCGGCGTCGGTGCGGCCCTCCGCAGGCACGGCCACACCGTGACCACCTGTCTGGCCGGGCGCAGCGCCGAAACGCGGGCGCGGGCAGAACGGCTGGGCTTCCGCGTACACGACGATCTCGACTCGATGGTTGCGGAGGCAGATATCGTCCTGTCAATCCTGCCGCCGGAGTCTGCATACCCGACCGCGGAAGGCGTCGCCACGGCGATGAGGAGGACAAACAAGGCTCCGCCGTTTGCCGAACTCAACGCCATAGCTCCGGCGACGGCGAGAACCGTCGGGGCGGCGTTCCACGGCACGGGCGCGGTCTTCATCGATGGCGGCATCGTCGGATTTCCGCCTGCCGAAGGGAGGAAACCGACCCGGATCTACGTTTCCGGCGAGGCGGCGCGGACGATGGACGAGTTCGACGGCAAGGATATCGCCATCCACCAGTGCGGCCCCGAGATCGGCCGCGCCTCGGCGGTCAAGATGTGCTACGCCTCGGTCTCCAAGGGTACCAATGCGCTCCATACCGCGGCGATGACGGTGGCCGAAGCGCTCGGCGTAGGCGAACTCGTGCGCAGCGAGATCGGCGACAGCGCGCCCGGGGTGTTCGAACGGATGCAATCGAACATCCCGCGCCTCCCCGCCGACGCCGGGCGCTGGATCCACGAGATGGAGGAAATCGCGAGGACCTACGGGTCTGCGCGGGTAACGCCCGACTTCCACAAGGCGGCCGCCGATATCTTCCGCATGCTCGACGCAACCCCGTTTGGCCGCGAGACCCGAGAGACGATGGACCGCACGCGGAGCATGGAGCAGACCATCGCCGCCTGCGTTGCGCAGCTCGACGAACGCGACGCGGCGGAGTGAAATCCGCCGGGACCGAGCGCCTTCGACTCGCGGACGGCCGGTGGATCGACGTTGCGGTCCGAACCAGCCGGCGCGCACGCCGCATCCTGATTTCCGTCGCGCCGGTCGGCGGCGCGGTCGAACTCGTTTTGCCTCGCGGCGCGACGCGATCCGAAGGCCTTGCGTTCCTCGCCAGGAAAGCGGACTGGATCGCGGAGAAAACGGCAACGGCGCTTGACCGGATACCGTTCGAGAACGGCGCGGTGATTCCCTTTCTCGGCGGTCATTTGACCCTCCGCTGCGCGGGAGGAAGCGATCCGGGCGTCGAGCGCGACGGCGACGTGCTTCGTGTCCGCGGCCTCCCGGAGAACGTGTCGAAGCAGACCGCGGGATGGTTGCGCTGCGCCGCACAAGAGGAGATCGCGCCACGCGTCCGCGAGAAATCCGCACGGCTCGGATCGACCTTCGGCCGCATCGGCCTCCGCGACACCGTTTCCCGATGGGGAAGCTGCTCGTCCGCAGGAAACCTGAGCTTCTCGTGGCGCCTGGCGATGGCGCCCCTTCCCGTGCTCGACTACGTGGTCGCCCACGAAGTCGCCCATCTGGTGGAAGCCAACCACGGAAGCCGGTTCTGGAGCCTCGTGGGCGAACTGTGCGACGACCCCGATGCCTCGCGCGCCTGGCTGCGGCGCCACGGGCCGGGGCTTCACCGTTACGGCTGAAGCGACATCAGAGCCAGCATCGACGACAGGATGGGGCCGTCGGGATCGTTGAAGTGGCGGCGCAGTTCGAAATGATTGACGCCCGGCATGTCGAACTCGTCCACCCTCAGCCCGCGCGCACGCCAGGCGGCAGCGAATTCCATCGACTGGCGCCGGAACTCCTTCTGCTCGTTCCCGCCATAGCCGACGACCAGCGGGCAGCCGTCTTCGGGAATTTGTCGAATGGCGCTGTTGCGCTCCTCCGCCGCCTCGTCGAGATGGAGATAGTTGTTGCGCGCGCTGAGCCGGACGGCGGCAAGATCGTACATGCCGCTGCACAGGAGCGCGCCCTTGATCACGCCGCGCGGCAGCCCGTGCACCGCACTCCAGTCGGTCACGACCATCATGCCGCCGACGTGCCCGCCGGACGAGTGGCCGGCGATAAACAGGCGGCCCGGATCCGCGTTGAAGGTTTCGGCATGGCGGTATGACCACGCCACCGCCGCCCGCGCCTGGCGGATCATCTCGTCCAGCGAAACCCCGGGGCAGAGGCCGAAGTTAGCCGCGACGAAGGCCGCGCCGGCTTCAACAAACGCTTCGGCCATGAAGCTCTCGTTCGCCTTGTCGGACCGCGTCCACGCGCCGCCGTGCATGTAAACGACAAACGGGGAACCCGGTTCGGCTGCCGGGAATAGATCGAGCCTTTCATCATCGGAGGGGCCGTAGGCGACATCGATCCGGCAGTCGAGTTTTTCCCGCACCCTCTGCGATTCGGCAATGTCGGCGGCGATGTAGTCGTCGGCGTCAGGCACCAGCGTCCGCTGATCGTACTGCGCATCGAGTGCTTCCTGGTCGTAGTCGAGCCAAACCTCGGGACCGCCAGACATCGCCGCTCCTCGCTGTTTCGTCCTTGCGCCGGCCGGACCCGGCTATTCGGCTGCCGCCCTCTTCTCGCCGACGGCTCCGCTCGCCCACACGGCATCGAGCTCATCGTCTTCGTAGCCCAGAACATCGCGCAGAATTTCCTGGGTATGTTCGCCCAAGAGCGGCGACCGAACCACGCGGGCGGGCGAATCCGACAGCTTGACCGGACAACCGACCGTGAGATACGGGCCCCGCTCCGGGTGATCGACTTCGACGATGGTTCCGGTTTCCCGCAGGCTCGGCTCCTCGGCGATTTCCTTCATTGACAGGATCGGCCCCACCGGAATGTCCAGTGGGTTACAGATTTCCATGACTTCGAACTTGGTCCTCGCCATGGTCCAGGCTTCGATCGTGTCGAACACCTCGTCGAGCCGCGGCAGGCGGGCCCTCGGCGTCGCGTAATCGGGATCCTCTTTCCATTCCGGCTTGCCGACGAGATCGCAGATCTTTCCCCACGCCGCCGCCTGGGTAATGAAATAGGTATAGGCGTTGTCGTCGGTCTCCCACCCCTTGCACTTGAGGATGCGGCCGGGCTGCCCGCCGCCGGAATCGTTGGCCGAGCGCGGTACCGCGTCCTTGAAGGGGATGTCCTGGCCATACTGCGAATACTCGGTGAGAGGGCCGGCGGTGAGGCGCTGCTGGTCGCGCAGCTTGACCCGGCAGAGGTTGACCACCCCGTCCTGCATGGGAGCGAGGATGCGTTGGCCCCTGCCGGTGCGCTCGCGCTGAAAGAGGGCGGTCACGATACCGAGCGCCAGGTGGAGGCCGGTGCCGCTGTCGCCGATCTGGGCGCCGGTCACCATCGGCACGTTGTCGCGGAAGCCGGTGGTCGAGGCCGCTCCGCCGGCGCACTGCGCGATGTTCTCGTAGACCTTGCACTCCTCGTAAGGACCGGGGCCGAACCCCTTGACCGAGGCCATGATCATCCGCGGGTTGATCTGCTGAACCCGGTCCCAGCCGAAGCCCATCCGCTCGATCGCGCCGGGGGCAAAATTTTCCACCAGCACGTCGCACGTCCTGACCAGACGATGCAGCACCTGCTTTCCGGTCTCGTTCTTGGTGTTGAGCTCTATCGAACGCTTGTTGTGGTTGAGCATGGTGAAATAGAGGCTGTCGGCGCCGGGCTTGTCGACAAGTTGGCCGCGCGTCGGATCCCCGGTGCCTGGCCGTTCCACCTTGATCACGTCCGCCCCGAACCACGCCAGAAGCTGTGTGCAGGTCGGGCCTGACTGGACGTGGGTGAAGTCGAGTATCCGAACGCCCTTCAGCGCTTCCATTGGTCAGCCCTCCGAGGAGATCACTTGTACATGGTCTGGGCCTTGGTGCCCGGCGCGTACTCGTTCGGGTCCACCCAGACATTGACGACGGCGCACTTGCCGGTCCTGGCGATCGCTTCGCGCGCCCGCTCCAGCGCCGGCCGGATTTCGGACGGCTCGCGTACCTCTTCACCATAGCCGCCGATCATCTGCCCGAATATCGAAAACGCGACATCGCCGAGCTTGTTGCCGACATTGCCGCGCTGTTCGCCGTACTTGGCCATCTGGCCGTAGCGAATCTGGTTCATTGCCGAGTTGTTGCCGACGATCGCGAGATAGGGTGCACCGAAGCGTTGCGCGGTTTCCATATCGAAGGCGGTCATCCCGAACGACCCGTCGCCGTACAGGCAGACGACTTCCTTCCCGGGGTGAGCGAGCTTGGCCGCCATCGCGAACCCGGTGCCGACGCCAAGCGAACCGAGCGCACCCGGATCCATCCACTGGCCGGGTTTGCGCGGCCGTACCGCCTGGGCGGAGATCGTGACGATATCGCCGCCATCGCCGATATAGATCGTGTCATCGCCCAGGAACTCATTGATCTCGTAGGCAAGGCGGTAAGGATGGATCGGGGTGGAATCGTTCCTGAACATCGGCATCAGCCGGGCGAGTTTGGTCGCCTCGATTTCGCGCAGCCTGGCCATCCATTCGACGCGGCGCTGGCGTGCGCCCCGATCCATTCGCCCGGCGGCGGCGTCGGCAACCGCCCGGAGGATCGCGCCGGGGTCCCCGGCTAGACCGAGCGAGATATCGCGGTTCTTGCCGACGGTGGCATAGCTCTGGTCGATCTGGACCACGGTCGCCTCGCCGGAGATCCGCCGGCCGTAGCCCATCCGGAAATCGAACGGCGTGCCGACGATCATGATGACGTCGGCCTCCTTGAAGGCGTCGGAACGGGTGCGGTCGAAATGGTGCGGGTCGTCCTCCGGCAGCATCCCGCGGCTCGCCCCGTTCATGTAAGCGGGAATATCGAGGGCGCGGACGAAGGCGATGGCTTCCTCGTGGCTGCCGCTGGTCCATACCTGCTGCCCGAACAGGACCGCCGGACGCTCCGAGGCGACGAGAATATCGGCAAGTTTCTCGATATCGGCCGGATCGCCGATCGAGCGGGTGGAAACGCGGTAGCCGCCGGGTTTCGGGATACGGGCTTTCTCGAGCGGGATCTCGGCATCTAGGACGTCGCGCGGGACCTCGAGGTAGGCCGGACCGCAGGCGCCGTTGAAGCATTCGCGCGCGGCCATGGAGATCATGTCGGCCACTCTTTCGGTGGAGAACACGCCAGCCGAGAACTTGGTGATCGGCGCCATCATGTCGACATGGGGCAGATCCTGGAGCGAGCCCATCTTGTGCTGGGTGAGCGAACTCTGCCCGCCGATATGCAGGATCGGGCTCTCGGAACGGAATGCGGTCGCAACCCCGGTGACCGCGTTTGTGCAGCCCGGACCGGCAGTGGTAACGACGCAGCCGAGCTTGCCGGTCTGGCGCGCGTAGCCGTCCGCCGCATGGGCCGCGGTCTGTTCGTGGCGCACATCGACAATTCGGATCCCCTCGTCGAGGCAACCGTCGTAGATGTCGATGATGTGTCCGCCGCAAAGCGTGAATATGGTGTCGACACCCTCGTTCCTGAGCGCCTTGGCGACGAGATGGCCGCCGGAAATGATGTTCTCGCCGCGGCTCTTTTGAGCCAGGGTGTCGTGCGCCGTCGCCGATGCGCCGGTCTGCTGGGTAACGCTCACTTCGATCACCTCTCTGTCTTTCGGGTTGCGGCGCACGCGCCGCCGGCCGCCCGAGATGCGCCTCCCGGCTCAGACGGACCCGGTCGGGCAACCGCCCGTCGCGACCTTATATCCATATACAGCAGGGCTCCGGCAAGGCGCATGACCGGACAAGCCCCGCTATTTCAGCCGCTCTTCCAGAATATGGCGCTGGATCTTGCCCGACGTGCTTCGCGGCAGATCATCCATCTCGAGGAAATGGACCTCCTTGGGCAGTTTGAAATTGGCGATCCGCCCCCGGCACATGGCGATCACGTCGGCGGCGGTCAGCACCGCATCCTTGCGCACGGCGAATACCACCGGCACCTCGCCCCAGCGCGCGTCCGATTTCCGCACCACAGCGGCATCGGCGATGCGCGGATCGACCAAGATGTGGCGTTCGATCTCGGCCGGATAGATGTTCTCTCCGCCGGACTTGATCATGTATTTCACCCTGTCGATGAAATCGAGCGTGCCATCAGGGTTGCGGCGGAACACGTCGCCCATGTGGAACCAGCCGTTGCGGAAAGCCTCGCGGTTGGCGTCGTCGTTTCTCCAGTACCCGGAAAAGAGGCTGGGGCCGCGGATGGCAAGTTCGCCCAGCTCTCCGTCAGCCACATCGTTGTCGTGCTCGTCGACCAGGCGGATTTCGCAAAACCCGTTCTGGGCCTTGGACAGGGTTTCCGGCGCCTCGCCGACGGGGACGAAATTGGCCGTGGCCGGCGGGATCCCGGTCTCCGTCGCACCGAACGTGTTGAGATAGGGAGCGCGGAGAAGCGTCGTTATCTCCTTCAACTGCTGTCGCGGCACCAGGTCCGCCATCGCTCCCACCATGCCGACGGGCCTGAAATTCCGGCTCGATGCCTCGAGATGGCCGACGAAGTCCTCGACCATTCCGGGCACAGCGGCGAGATAATGAACCGGATGGCTCTCGATGACCCGGATGAGCTCCTGCGGCCGATAGCCGTCCATCACGACGACCTGGCCGCCGCGAAGCAGGGTCCCGAGGGCGAAGTCGTTGGCGCCCATGTGAAACAACGGCGTCCACGCGACAAAGGTGTCGTCCGCGGGGACGCCCAGCTCCGCGCCGTAGATCAACGTGCGGGCAACCATCGCGCGATGACTGATCAAGGCGCCCTTCGGATGCCCGGTGGTGCCGCTGGTGAAAATGATCGCGAGCCCGTCCTCGGGATCGACGCGGCACCCGGGATCGCGCTCCGACGCCCCCGTCATCGCGGTTTCGACATCGGCTCCGAGGACAAGATCGGCCGGGTGCCCCGCCGCCTCCAGAACCGGCTGATACGCCGTCGACGCGACCGCCAGCGACGGTTCGACGAGCTTGAGACAGTGCGCGGTCTCGTCTTCGGAGAACCGCCAATTGAATCCGACCGCGATGGCGCCGATCTTCGCTGCAGCGAGCTCGACCTCGATGTAACCGATGGTGTTGCGCGCCATTAGCGCCACCCGATCGCCGCGCCCGACCCCGCGGCCCAGCATGACATGAGCCAGGCGGTTCACCCGGCGGTCCAGCTCGCCATAGGAGAGCTCGCGCTCTTCCTCGATCAGCGCAGTTCTCGTGTTCCTGAGCGCCGCGGTCGCCGCGAACAGCCGGCCGACGGTGGCCGTCGCCGCAGCAGCGACTTCCGGCGGCGGGACCCAGGGCGCGGCGCTCATGCCTCGACCAGCGCCAGCGCACGGACAGGGCTGCCCGAACCCTGCCGGATCTTGAGCGGAGCAGCGATCACCACCGCGCCTGTCGGCGGCAGCTTGTCGAGGTTGGTGAGGGCCGGAAGACCGAAACGTCCGTTGCCATGCATCAGGTGGTGGCACGGGTAGGGGATCGGAAAATGCTGCGCCTGCCCGGCGTCGGTGCCGACGGCCTCGCAGCCGAAACCGACCACGTCGCGTTCCTCGATCAACCACGAAACCAGATTGGCGTGCGGCCCCGGTGTATGCGAACCCTCCTTGTCCATGTTGAGATACTGTACGGGGTCTTGCCGCAGCGACCAGTCGGTTCGCATCAGGAGCCACGAGCGCGGCGGGACGATGCCGTGGCTGGCCTCCCATGCCTCCACGTGTTCCACGGTCAGCAGGTAGTCGGGATCGGCGGCGGCCTCGGCGGAACAGTCGACAACGCAGGCGTGGGCCAGGAACAGCGACGGCGGGATGGTGTCGGTCGCGTTGTCCGGCAGGTCCTTGCCCGAGATCCAGTGGATCGGCGCGTCGAAGTGGGTGCCGGTGTGTTCGCCGCACGAGAAGTTGTTCCAGTAGATCGCCGGGCCGCGATGGTCGTAGCGCGAGATTTCCTCCATGCGGAACGGCCAGGACTGGCCGAGTTCGGGCGGAAGGACGATGGTGGGCACCTTTCTGTCCAGGGTCATCGTGAGATCGATCACGCGGATGCCGCCGCCCGCGAGGCCGGCGAGCAAACCCGATAGAAGGCCGGTTTCGCTACCTGTCGTCATGATCCCGTCCGCCTCTCGGTCAAAGCCGGATTGCCCGCTCGATTTCCTTCGGGTTCTCCGCCCGACGCGCGAAGATCTCCTCTGCCACCGCACCGACCGGGAGATCCTCCACGCCGGCCCTCAGTCCGGCGACGATTCGCCGTGCAACGGTTGCCGGATCGAGCTTGGGCGGCGGCGCAAGCTGGTGCCATTCGTCCTCGACAGGGCCGACAAAGGCGTTGACCACCCGCACCCCGCCTTCGGCCAATTCGGCTCGCAGGCATTGAGACAGCGAGAGCGCCGCGGCCTGGGAAGCCGAATAGGTGCCGAGGCGCGGGTTGTTGACCCAGGCGTAGGCGGACAGCACGTTCACCCACGCGGCGGCGCCGTGCGCACCGTCGGCGCCGCGGCCCCGCATCGCCGGCCCGAACAGCCCGGCAAGCCGCAGAAGCCCGTGATAATGGATTTCCATCTCGTCATGGGCGGTGTTGATGTCGAAACGATCGAGTACGCCGCCCATTCGCAGGTGATATGAGTTGTTGACTAGGATCTCGACCTTGTCCCCGATCGTGGCCGCCAGCTCCTCGACCGACTCGGTGTCCGTCACGTCGAGCGGATAGAGGGTCGCCCGCTCGACCGCGCGCGCCGCGTCGAGGTGGACGGTGTCCCGCCAGGGCTGAGCGTAGCCCACATGGATGGCGCGGGCGCCCGCCTCGGAGAAGGCGCGGACCAGAGCAAGCCCGAGTTCGGTCTTGCCGTCGACGACGAGAACCCGGCGGTCCTTCGGGTCGAACGCCATCTCGCGCAATTGCCGGTCGTCCTCCGGGTTGGATGTCGGTCGTTCGGGCCGCGCGGCGACCGCCGCGTTGCCGGCCCGGTCGATGCCGAGCGACAGGCGCACGCGTTCGCCGGGCGTGCAATCCTCGGCCAGGTGGGCGACGATCGACGGCCCGGCGTCGGCCGCGACAACGCCGAGACGCCACGGCAGGCGGTCGCGAAAGAACAGGTCATTGGAGTGGGCCAGCGTCGTCTCGGCGATCAGGCGGCCGCCGTCCGGGACGTCGCGCCATTCGAGCCGGTCCGCCAAACAGCGGCCGCAGATCTGCCGGGGCGGATACTGCACCGTACCGCACCTCTCGCAGGTCTGGAGCGCAAACCGGCCGGCGGCAGCCATGGCCGTCAGCCCGTGCGCCTCGCGCGAGCGGTTGCCGGGCGGCCGGGTCGGCAAGCGGGTGCGCCGGGTCGGATCCTTCTTGCCGGGCGGGGCCAGTGACGAGGTCATCGGTCGATACGTCCCAGAATCGCCGCCGAGGTGCACAGCCCGCGGTCGTAGTTGATCATCCCGAAACACGATACCAGCCCGTGGCGCGCCCGTTCGACCCGATGGCCGTGGGTTTGCCCGGTAAGCTGGCGCACGGTCTCGACGAGGCCGATGAAGCCGCCGCCTGCACCGGCCTGTCCGGCGGAGAGTTGGCCGCCGGACGTATTGAACGGAAAGTCGCCGCCCGCCCTCAAGTCGCGCTCGCGCACGAATGCAGGCGCCTCCCCCTTTGCGCAGAAACCGAGATCCTCGATCTGCATGAAACAGATCACGGGGTAATCGTCATAGGCCTGCACGAGGTCGATGTCGCCGGGTCCGACACCGGCCTGATCGTAGAGCGTGTCCACATCCATCGCCCAGCCGCCACGGTACTGGATCGTATCGTCCTGGAACGCGTTGTGCCGCTCGATCGTAGCCAAGAGGGAAACGAACGGAAGCCCAAGCGATCTCGCGCGGTCGGCAGTCATCACGAGGCAGGCCTCGGCGCCGGCGCAGGGCATGACGCAATCGAAAAGCCGGAGAGGATCGGCGATCATCCGCGCGTTCAGATACTGCTCCATGGTGAGCGGACGCTTCATCATCGCGTGCTGCACGGGCAGCGCGTTTTCCCGCTGGGCGATACACAGGCGGCCGAAATCCTCGCGCCGGGCGCCGAACTCCCGCATGTAGTAGTCGGTAAGGAACGCGAAGCTCGCGTTCGGTCCGCCCGCGCCATAGGGGTAGACGGCGTCGTTGGCGAACTGGCTGAAGGTCGCGATGGTCTGGCGGAAGGTATCGACATGGTTGGTGTCGGCGCCGATCAGCGCAACGATTTCCGCATCCCCCGCCTGCACCGCGCGCGCCGCCCGGCGGAGGGCGACGACGCCCGACGCGCCGCCCATCGGGATGTGATCGAGCCAGCGCGGAGAAACGCCGAGATGCTGCATCAGCCCCACCGCACTGTCGGGATAAAGGGTGAAGCTGGAGACGCAAAACCCGTCGATGTCGGTCTTATCCAGCCCCCCGGCGTCGATCAGGGCCGCCAGCGCCGAACCGCAGAACCAGTGGCCGCTGCGGATCGAATAGCGCGTATAGGGGATCGTTACCGGCGCCGCGACCACGATTCCGTCGTAGCCCTGGCGCGCGGCGGCCATGTTCAGAGGCCTTTGGGGTGGGCCATGAATTCCTCGATCACCTCGGGCGGCGGTTTCTCGAAATCGTTGGTGCGGCTGACCGAAAGCCCGGTCATCCGTTTCAGTTTGACCGCCATCTCGGTCATCTTGACCAGGATCGGGATACCGTTGACGACCGGCGCGCCTTCGACCGTATGGTTGAAGATCCTCGAGAACAGGAGCATGGCTATACCGCCGCCGGGGATCAGCATATCGACGCCGCCTCCGATCAGGGGCTTGCCCTGATCGTCGAAACTTTCCACCACCTCATCGAACCGGTCGGCGTCATCGAAAGCCGCGAGGATCGATCCGGGCTCGAAATGCATCGCGTGCACACCGGTCACCCGCTCGCGCAGGCCGTACTTGCCGATCTGGTGATGAAACCAGGAGATGTAGCGCGGGTTGATGGTGACGATGCCGATCTTCTGACCGAGCTGGCAGGCATAGAGCATCGAGGCCTCGCCGAGCGACAGGACCGGGATATCGACCACCGCGCGCGCCTCGTACAGCCCCGGATCCTGGAAATGGCCGACCGCAAAGGCGTCGTACCCTTCGCGTTCCGCGACAACCGCATTGCAGATCATTTCGCGCGCGCAGCGGAACTCGGACAGCGCATGGGCGAAGGAGTCGGGCGGGGTAATTCCCTTGATGTCGACCGTCGTCCCCTCATCGACGATGGAATCGAGATACGTTTTCAGATTCTTCCAGTAACTCCCCGCCTGCACCGTGTCGGTGAAACTTTGATAGGCGATCCTGATCGGTTCCATCGTATGCGCTCCGTCTTGTCCGTCATGCGACCTTATCGGATATCCGTCGGCCGCGAACAGGGCCGACGCGCCGCGGATGCCCCGGCCGGTGCACAAGGCCCTCTACCCGCCGAGTCCCGCCTTGCGAAGATTGGGCAGCCGTGTAAGGATTTATTCGTTCTGCAAGCAGAACACCGTTCTGAATGGAAATTCCACACTGAATGTTTAACGAGCACTGGAGACCTCCAAGATGAAACCTCAAAGGCTCATATCTGCCGGCGTAGCGGTTGCGGTCGCTCTGACGGCCGGCGCTGCCTTCGCCGCGAGCCCGACGCTGGACGCGATCAAGAAACGCGGCCAGTTGGTCTGCGGCGTGAATACCGGACTGGCCGGGTTCGCATCACCGGATGACAAGGGCGTGTGGACCGGCTTCGACGTCGATTTTTGCCGCGCCGTCAGTGCCGCCGTCTTCAGCAACCCCGACAAGGTGACGTACAAGCCGCTCACCGGCAAGACGCGGTTCCCGGCCCTGCAATCGGGCGAGATCGACCTTCTGTCGCGCAACACGACCTGGACGTTCAAGCGCGACGTCAACCTTGGCTTCGAATTCATCGGCGTCACCTATTACGACGGCCAGGGATTCATCGCGCGCAAGGATCTCGGCATCAAGAGCGCCAAGGAACTGGACGGCGCGTCGGTGTGCATCCAGACGGGCACGACGACCGAACTCAACCTCGCCGACTTCTTCCGCGCCAACAACATGAAGTTCAAGTCGGTGGTCGTCGAGGACGCGGCCGAAGCGCGCCAGAACTACGCCGCCAACCGCTGCGATGTCTACACAACGGACCGTTCCGGCCTCGCCGCGCAGCGTTCGGTTCTCAAGGACCCCGACGCGCACGTCATTCTCCCCGAGATCATCTCCAAAGAGCCTCTCAGCCCGGTCGTTCGCCACGGCGACAACGTGTGGGGCGACATCACGCGCTGGGTGCGCAACGCGCTGGTGGTCGCCGAGGAGCTCGGTGTCACCTCGGCCAATGTCGACAGCATGAAGAACTCCAACAATCCGGAGATCAAGCGGCTGCTCGGCACGGACGGAGATTTCGGCAGCGCGCTCGGCCTCTCCAAGAGCTGGGCCTACGACGTGGTCAAGGCGGTCGGCAACTACGGCGAGATCTACGAACGCCATATCGGCCCGAAGACCGCCATCGGCCTTGACCGGGGCGTCAACCAGCTCTGGACCAAGGGCGGCATTCTCTACGCACCGCCGTTCCGTTGAGAACCGGGGTGGACACGCCTGTCCGATGAAACCGCCCCCGGCCCGGGCAAGGACGCGTCCGGGCCGGGGCTCACCCGGGATGAGAGACGGCCGCTCCGCTTCGCCTGTAACGTCATGCCGCGGTATCCGACGGCGGTGACATGGCGGTAGGCGTGCACGAATCCGGCGCCCCGCCGCAATCGACGCTGCGGTGGTGGTACGACCCCAAGATCAGGGCGATCATCTACCAGGTTGCCTTCGTGCTGGGGCTGGTTCTGTTCATTGCCTTGATCGCCCGCAACGCGGCGGTCAACCTCGAGGCACGGGACATCCAGGCCGGCTTCGGTTTCCTCGATGACCCGGCCGGCTTCGAGATCCCGCTAACCCTGATCCCCTATTCGGTGGACCAGGGATCCACCCACGGCAGGGTCTTTGTCGTCGGCCTCCTGAACACGCTGCTCATCTCGCTCATGGGCATCGTGCTGGCCACGCTTCTCGGCTTCGTCGTCGGCGTTCTCCGGCTGTCGAACAACTGGCTGATCTCGCGCCTCGCCGGCATCTATATCGAGACGGTGCGCAACGTCCCGCTGTTGCTGCAATTCCTGTTCTGGCATTTCGCCGTCTTTCAATCCCTGCCTCTGGTCCGCCAGGCGATCTCGATCCTCGATATCGTCTTCATCCATAACCGCGGCATCACCGCCCCGAAGCCGGTGCCCGAAGCCGGTTTTTCCTTCGTCCTGATCGCGCTTGCGGTGGCGGTCGCCGGGGTCTTCTGGTTGCGCAAATGGGCGCAGCGGCGCCAGGACGAAACGGGCGAGCAGTTTCCGACCATGTGGGCGTCGGTCGGGCTGCTGGTCGGGATTCCGCTGGTGGTTTCCGCTGTGCTGGGTTTCCCGATGACCTGGGAATTCGCCGAACTGGGCAGGTTCCGCTTCGTCGGCGGGCTGGAAATCCAGATCGAGTTATTCTCCGCCCTGATGGCGTTGACCGTATACACGTCCTCCTTTATCGCCGAGATCGTGCGCGCCGGCATCCTTGCGATCTCGCGCGGCCAGACGGAGGCGGCCCATTCGCTCGGCCTCAGACCGCAGCCGACGCTTCGCCTGGTCATCGTCCCGCAAGCGCTCCGCGTCATCGTTCCACCGTTGACGAGCCAGTACCTCAACCTGACCAAGAACTCCTCCCTCGGCATCGCTATCGGCTATGCCGACCTGTTAAACGTCTTCGGCGGGATTTCGCTCAACCAGACCGGCCAGGCGATCGAGATCATCGCCATGTGCATGCTGGTCTACCTAGTCTTCAGCCTCCTCATCTCGTTGTACATGAACTGGTACAACAAGAGGATCGCGCTGGTGGAGCGATGACGGGATGACCGGCGCCCCGAACGACACCGGCCGCGTCTTCGTCCGCCGCGAAACGATCCCGGCGTCGCCTCCGCCGGCATCGCGCTCCGGCGTCCTCGGCTGGCTCCGCGAGAACCTCTTCTCTACCCCGTTCAACGCCGGTCTGACGCTGCTCGCCGTCTACGTGCTCTATCTCGTCGTACCGCCCCTGTTCGACTGGGCCTTCGTCTCATCGGTGTGGACCGGCGAGTCGAACGAGGCGTGCCGGGGAATCGAGGGGGCCTGTTGGGCGATCGTGCCCAACCGGCTCCTCCAGTTCATCTACGGCTTCTATCCCGAGGACGAGCGTTGGCGCGTCAACCTCACCTTCTTCCTGTTTTGCCTCAATCTGCTGCCGGTGCTGAGCGAACGGGTTCCGGGGCGGACCTTCGCCGCCCTGTTCCTGGTCATCGGTTTCCCGATCGTCGCCTACGTGCTGCTCTTTGGCGCGTTCGGCCTGCCCAAGGTCCCGACCGAGAAATGGGGCGGGCTGACGCTCACACTGGTCCTGGCCGCGGTCGCGATCCTGTTCTCTCTGCCCCTCGGTATTCTTCTGGCGCTCGGCCGGCGCTCCGAGATGCCGATCGTTCGCACCATCTGCGTCGCCTTCATCGAACTCTGGCGCGCCACACCGTTGATCACGATCCTGTTTATGGCGTCCTTCATGTTTCCGCTGTTCACCCCGGAAGGAGTGAATTTCAACGAACTGGTGCGCGCGCTCGTCGGCTTCACGATGTTCTCGTCCGCCTACATGGCGGAGGTGGTGCGCGGCGGTTTGCAGGCACTGCCCAAGGGGCAGACCGAAGCGGCCCAGGCGCTCGGCCTCAACTACCGCCAGGCGATGGGGCTGATCATCCTGCCGCAGGCGCTGAAAATCGTGATACCCGGAATCGTCAACACCTTCATCGGCCTGTTCAAGGACACCGCCCTGGTATCGGTCATCGGCCTGTTCGACCTGCTGCTCATTGCCAAGGCTTCGGTGACCGACCCCAAATGGCTGGGCCTCGAGCACGAAGCCTATATCTTCGTCGCCCTGATCTACTTCGCCTTCTGCTTCAGCATGTCGCGCTACAGCCTGTGGCTCGAACGCAGGCTAGACACCGGACGGCGCGACTGAGCCGGGATTGCAGTCCATGAGCGAGCATCCAGACGCCAGTGCAGCCGACAGCCCCGCGCCGGCGAACGCCGTGCCGGACGAGCCGATCATCCAGATCGCCGGGATGAACAAGTGGTTCGGCCAGTTCCACGTGCTGCGCGACATCGACCTGACGGTCGACCGCGGCGAACGCATCGTCATCTGCGGTCCGTCGGGATCGGGCAAATCGACGCTGCTCCGCTGCGTCAACTACCTGGAGACGCACCAGCGCGGTTCCCTTGTCGTCGACGGCATCGAACTGACCGGAAACCTCAAACAGATCGACCTCGTCCGCCGCGAGGTCGGCATGGTGTTCCAGCACTTCAACCTGTTTCCGCATCTGACCGTCCTCGAGAACTGCACCCTGGCGCCAATTTGGGTGCGCAAGATGCCGAAGGCCGAGGCGGCCGACATCGCCATGGAGTTTCTCTCGCGCGTCAAGATCCCGGAACAGGCGGACAAGTATCCGGGCCAGCTTTCCGGCGGCCAGCAACAGCGCGTCGCCATCGCCCGGTCGCTTTGCATGCGGCCCAAGATCATGCTCTTCGACGAACCGACCTCGGCTCTCGACCCCGAAATGATCAAGGAGGTCCTCGACGTCATGGTCGATCTCGCCGGCACGGGGATGACGATGCTGGTGGTCACCCACGAGATGGGCTTCGCCCGCCAGATCGCGCATCGCGTCATCTTCATGGATGAAGGGCAGATCGTGGAGCAGAACGAGCCCGAGGAGTTTTTCAACAACCCCCAATCGGAGCGCACGAAGCTCTTCCTCAGCCAGATCCTGTCGCACTGATCCCGCCTGCAGACAACCCGGAACGGGCCGGTATTGACAGCGGCTGTCCGATTCCTTACTGATCGGATGTCGTGACTGAGTCGGACAATCTGCGTTCCGCTCGTGTGTTCGGCAGGCTCCGGGGTACATACGGTTCGGTGCCGCCCGGAGATTGGCGCCGGGCACTGCTGGTTATTGGTAAGATTGTGGCGGGATGTTGTGTCGTCGCCGTGGCGGCAGCGGCGATAAGTTTTCTGGACCCCTTTCCTCCTTTGCAAGAGCGTACGGTGGATGTGCCCGTCGTGACGGACGACCGCTACACCCCGAGCATGGTGGAGGGATGGGAACGAGAGGCCGAAGACACGGTCGATGTCGGCCTTCTGGCGAGCCCCGGCCATCTCCACGCAAGCCGCGTTCTTGTTGAACACAAGCTGGTCATCCGCAAGGGCGACACAATTATGCGCCTGCTGCAGCGTGCGGGCGTGCCGGCGAACCAGGCCGCGCTGGCAATCGGCGCACTGCGCCCCCTGTACAACCTGCGCCGTATCCGCGTGGGCCAAAAGTTGACGGTGACCACTTTCGAAGGGGACCAGGCTCTTGGGAACCGCCGACTCTTTCTGCACAAGGCGGACCTCGAGACCGGTCTCGACACCTCGGTCTCGGTCGAACGCAAGGCCGACGGCTTCGTCGCCCGCGAGGTAGAGACACCGACCGAGGTCCGCCTCGTCCGCGTCGACGGGGAGATCGAGAATTCGCTCTATATCGCGGCAGAGAAGGCGGGGATGCCGGCATCGGTTCTCCTTCAGCTCGTCCGGGCGTATAGCTGGGATGTCGACTTCCAGCGCGAGATCCATGCCGGCGACAGCTTCGACGTGGCTTGGGAGACCGTGCATACGCCCGACGGCGAGTTCCTTGGCGACCGGGAGATGGTGTACGGATCGCTCACCCTGAAGGAGAAGAAACTCGAACTCTTCCGGTTCGAGAGCCGCCACGGGACCAATTACTTCGACAGGAACGGAGTCGGGGCGCGCAAGCCGCTGTTGCGCACGCCGATCGACGGGGCCCGGTTATCGTCCCGGTACGGCAAGCGGCGGCACCCTATCCTTGGCTACACAAGGATGCACCGCGGCATCGATTTCGCGGCGCGGCCTGGGACACCCATCTACGCCGCCGGAGACGGCACCGTTGCCTATGCCGGACGCAACGGTGCCTATGGGCTCTACATACGGATCCGCCATAACAGCCGCTACCAGACGGCCTATGCACACATGCGCGCCCTGCGGCGGGGCGTTCGGCGAGGGACACGGGTAAGCCAGGGGCAAGTCATCGGCTATGTCGGCTCGACCGGGCTATCGACCGGCCCTCATCTTCATTACGAGATCCTGGTCGGCGGGAGGCAGGTCAACCCGCTGTCGGTTTCCTTGCCGCCCAACGTCCGGCTGAAGGGCAAGGATCTCGTCGCCTTCCAGGCATATTGCGGGGCGCTGGAGCGCCGGCTGGCACGCATTGCGGACACCGACTGGGCGGACGCGGGAACGCGCTGATCCTCGCCGCCGACGCACCCTTCACTTCTGCCGATCCGCCGCCGCACTCCGTTCGAAAGGAGCCGACATGATCCGTTCGCCGAATGATACCGTCGAGGCCGCGGTTGCCGACGGCGTGTGCCGGATAACCCTTTCGCGTCCCCGGACGCTCAACGCGCTGGACGCTGACATGGCGACGGCGCTCGATGCGGTAACCGAAGCGGCGGCGGCGGACGCCGCGGTACGGTGCGTCGTGATCCGCGGCGCCGGCGACCATTTCATGGCCGGCGGCGACCTCGCAGCCTTCCGGTCTCTGCTCGACGAAATGCCCGATCCCGACACGCGGCGCTCCTACTTCGAGGCGTTCGTCCACCGCGTGCACCCCACGATCCAGTCGATCCGCTCCATGCCCAAGCCGACCGTCGCCGCGGTGCACGGTGCGGTTGCGGGGTTCGGCATGAGCCTAATGGCCGCCTGCGATCTCGCGGTCGCACACGAGAACGCCGTGTTCACACTCGCCTACTGCCATATCGGCGTGAGTCCGGACGGTTCCTCGACCTACACCCTGCCGCGCACCGTGGGCCTCAAGCGCAGCTTCGAGATGGCCTATCTCGGCGAGCGTTTCGGCGCCGAGGAAGCCAAGGCGATGGGGTTGGTCAACCGGGTCGCGTCCGAAACGGCTTTCGAGTCCGATGTCGGCGCGCTCGCCGGACGGCTGGCGGCAGGGCCCACGCGCGCCTACGCCAACGCGAAGGCACTGCTCCAGGCATCGACGCATCGTTCGCTCGAGGACCAGCTTGCCGCGGAGGCTGCGGCGTTCGCCGACTGCGCATCCGGCGAAGACTTCGACGAGGGGATCGCGGCCTTTCTCGACAAGCGCGCTCCATCGTTCGTCGGGCGCTGATCCCCCGCCCGTGCGGCTCCGTCAATGGCCCGCCGGCCGGTCGCGGCGCACCGGCCACGGCTTGTCGGACACGACGGCCGGCCTCACTCTCACCTCATCGGCAATGTCGATCACCATGAGATCGTAGCCGATCTCGATCCGCCCGCCGAAGCCTTCGCGCACCTGCGCCAGCGCCGGGCCGATCACGTCGTCGTTGTTGTACATGTGATAGATGACGCCAAGCCGGGGCCCGGCCGCGGCAAGGACCTCGCCCACCTCGCGGGGCGCGGTATGGATCTCCTCGGCGATGATGCGGGCGAGTTCGATCGGCCGCCCGGCCTTGTCGGCATAGACCTCTACCGGTGGGAACGCCTCATGGATCAACAGGTCCACGCCTCGCGCATGCTCGATCAGCGCGTCGCACCTTTTGGTGTCGCCGGAAAACACCATCGACTGGCCGGCATGGTCTATGCGCAGGCCGAACGTGTTGTGCGGCGGGGTGTGCACGACCTCGAACGCAGTCAGACGGATATCGTCCTCTTCCCAGACGACCCCCTCGCCGTAATCGACGGCTTCGATTTCCGAGCCGTCGAGAGTCCCGAACACCCGGCGTCTGGTCTCGATATCCCAGGCATAGATGCCGCGCAGATGCCCGGCGATCTCCTCCGTGCCGGGCGGTCCCCAAACCCGCAGCGGCCGCCGCCTCCCGTAGGTCCAGCCGCCGATCCAGAACTGGTCGAGCCCGCCGACATGATCGACGTGATGATGGGTGAGGAAGATCTTGTCGACATCGTCGAAGGGTATCTCGAGCGACGTGAAATTGGCCGGCGTCCCCGGCCCCACGTCGAGCAGCATCCTGTGTCCGCCCGCCTCGACCAGCACCCCGGCCGCAGCCTGGCCCCGGCGCGGGAACGGCGTTCCGGTGCCGAGCAGGGTGACCCGCATCGCCCCCGGCGCCAGAGGTTCGCCGGGATAGAAGACGTTTCTGGATTCCATCGCCTCTCTCGCCATTTCGCCGCGTCGGACGGGCGTCGGTCGTACCGCCCGCTCGTGCATCATAGGTTCACCGGCGCCGGCGCGCACGAGAGGAACGGGTTACAGCCGGCGGGGCGGCTGCTAGTATGACGGCGTGGAAGGAGGCTTCCCTGGCTATCGGCTCGCGCCGTCCCGGACGCGGAGTCGGGCCGGCACCGCAACGAATCCAAACGGGAGTAGCAATCCGATGAGACCGACCATAGGTTCCCTCGCCGCGGCGGTCGCGGCGGCAGCGTTCGCACTGCCCGCCGGGGCAGCGACCGAGCTCAGCGTTTCGACGGCGCTCGGATCCAAGCACGATCAGAGCACCGCGTTCTTCGAAACCTTCCTGGCGAAGATGAAGGAGGACGAAAGCGAGGTTAAGCTGAAATACATCGGCGGGCCGGAAGTGACCCCCGCCCGCAAGCAAGGCGCGGCGATGAAGCGGGGCCTCATCGACATCATCATGTCCCCGTCGACCTACTACTCCAACACGCAGCCCGAGGCGCGGCTGACCGGCATCTCCAACGTCCCGCCGCAGGAATGGCGCAAGAACGGCGGCTACGACATATTTGCCAAGGCCTGGGCCAAGCGGATGAACGCGGTCATCCTCGGCTGGGGCAATTTCTACACGACCGAGCAGTTCTCGATATGGCTGGTCGACAAGCCCAAGCTCAGCAAGGAGACCGGGCTCGATCTCAAGGGCATGAAAATGCGCTCGACCGCCCTTTACACGCCGTTCTTCAAGGCGATGGGCGCGATCCCGAAGACGATCGATCCGGCTGAGGTGTACACCGCGCTCGAGCGCGGCGCGGTCAGCGGCCTGGCCTGGCCCGAGGGCGGCGTCGCCTTCCGCGGCTGGCAGCGCTTCATCAAGTACAGGATCTTCCCGGGCTTCTTCCGTTCGACAACCATGGCGACGATGAACCTGGACAAGTTCAACAGCCTGTCGAAGAAGACGCAGCAGCAGATTCTCGCGGCCGGGCTGCACTACGAAAACAATTCCGGCGCGATCCTCAAGAAGAAGGCGCAGATCGACAACGAGAAGATCCGCAAGGCCGGCGTACAGGACTACCACCTCGAGGGGGACTACGCGAAGGTCTATATCAAAACGATCCTCAATGCGAAGTGGGCCGATGCCGCGACGCGGAAATACACCGTCCCGTTCGAACTGCTGAAATCCAAGATGTACAAGGAAGTCGGAAGCTGATCCGACGAGCTGCCTTTTCGGGCGGCAACGCCCGAAACGAGACGCCGCCCCTCGGGCGGCGTCTTTGTTTAACCGTTCGTTAGCGGTGCAAGGACTTCGTTGCGGGAGGGGATCTCGACCGTCCGGTCGGCCGGATCGCGGGCGATGCCCGGCGGATCCTCTCCGCGCTCTATCGCCTCGATCGCCTCGCGCAAGCGGCGGCGGAAGAGGACGACACCCCGGTCCGAAGTCGCCAGATGTTCGAGCGCGTGGCGCGCAATCGGCCGCTGGCTGACCTGCGCTTCCCAGTCATCCGGCGCGCGCTGTTTCTCCTCGTAGCTGCGCAGGACAGCTTCGTGCGGCGGCTGGAAGATTTTCTTCTCGGGATCGATCCGTTCGATGTGGAAACCGACCGTGTTCTCGTTGTCGACCGGCACCCACCAGCCCACCATCCGGGCACGTTCCGTTTCTTCCTCCGGCCTCGTGCCTGTCACCTCGGGCGGCGGCACCGACCGCGCAGTCGGCACGAAAATGGTCGAGATGCGGGTCAGCTGATGCCCGTTTTCGAGGTCGGTGGTGCGGATATACGAGACATGGCCGTCGGAGTGCACGTAGTCGAAGCGCGGCAGGACCGCCATTACCTCGGAAAACTCGAACAGTCCCGGGTTCCACCCGTGCAGGATGTAGGTGTGGACCGGGTCGGCGGCGTTCTCCTGCAGCTGCAGCCAGTTGCAGGCCGCGACCTCGCCCCGGCTGTAGTTGCGGTAGGCGAGATAGTCCGCGCTGTCGTCCTCCAGGATGTCGTAGCGGGGCAGCAGCGGTTTCTTCTCCGGCGGTCCCATATAGGCGAAGACCAGTCCCATATACTCTTCCGCCGGGTACCAGGGCTGACGCACCTCGTCCCTGTAGCGGCTGTGAGCGGGTTCGCCCGGCTGGTCGAGGCAGCGGCCTTCATGGTCGTAGAGCCAGCCGTGGTAACAGCAGCGGATGCCGTTCTCCTCGATACGCCCGTATTCGAGCGAGGTACCGCGATGCGCGCAATGAGCCCCGAGTACACCCACACGCCCCGACTTGTCGCGATAGGCAACCAGTTCCTCACCGAGAATCCTGAGAAATTTCGGCAAATCGCCGAGTTCCGACGACAGGCAGACGGGTTGCCAGTAGCGCCGCATCAACTCGCCCATCGGCGTGCCGAAAGTCACGTGCGTGAGCGTCGTGTCCTCGTCGGGAACGACTGCGTTGCGCCCGTAGCCGGATCCCTCGCTCATCCGTTTCCCTCCTGTCGTTACCGTCTCACATCAGGCTGGGCAGCCAGAGCGCGAGGCCGGGGAAGGCGACCAGAATCAGTATCAGGATGGCGTCGCAGATCAGGAACGGGAACGCGGCCCCTGCAACCTGAAGCAGGGTCGTGCCCTTGGGCGCGACCCCCAGCATGACGTAGAGCAATAATCCAAAGGGCGGGGTGGTTCCCGCCATCTCGATGGTGATCAGGACGAACAGCCCGTACCAGATCAGGTCGAAGCCGAGCGCGTGCGCAAGCGGGAAGAAGATCGGCACCGTAATCAGCATCATCGACGTCGCGTCCATGAACATGCCGAGCAGGATCAGGACGCAGAACATCATGAACAGCACGATCAGACGGTGGAGTTCGTAGCTCGTCACCCATTCGATCAGTCCCTTGCTCGCGCCGGAGAATGCGAGCATCTGGCTGAACACGGTGGAATTCATCAGGATCAGGAACACCATCGCGCCGACGCGGATGGTCGCCTCGATCGCGGTCTTCACCGATTTGTAGGACAGGGAACGGAACAGCGCGGCCAGGATCATCACGCCGAGCACACCGCACGCCGCCGCCTCGGTCGGGGTCGCGATGCCGAGGATGATGAAACCGATCACCATGAAGACGATCAGGCCCATCGGCAGGATGTTGGTCGACACCAGCCGGATCTTGGTAACGATGCTCATATAGGGCACGTCGTAGGCCGGCGCGGAACCGGGATTGCGGAGAAGCTGGAGCGTGATCATCGCTGCGTAGAGCGCGGCCAGAACGAACCCGGGCAGAAAACCTGCAATCAGAAGTCGTCCGACATCGATTTCTGCAATGGCCGCGAGCAGGACGCCGAGGGCCGACGGCGGGATGATCATCGCCAGCCCCCCGGTGCCGAGGATCGGTCCCATCGCCATTTTCTTGCTGTAGCCCCGCCGGTTCATCTCCGGGACCATCAGCGAGCCCAGCATCGCCGTGTTGGCCATGGAAGAGCCGGTCAACGTCGAGAAAATCGATCCGCCGGCAACGGTGAGGTAACAGAGACGGCCCGGCAGCCGCCCGAATATTGCGTCCAGACCGTCGAACACCCTGATCGCAAGGCCGGTATGGAAAAACAGCGAGCCCATCATGATGAACATCGGCACCGGACCCAGGGTGAAACGAGTGATCAATTGGGTCGAGTTGTCGACGACCTGGATCAGACCCGCAGTCCCGGCGAAGATGATGATGGCGATGAAGTTGGTCGCGATGAACGAGAAGGCGACCGGAACCCCGAGCGCCATGAAGGAAATCACGATGCCCAGGAGAAGGGCGAAGGCCCAGTACCATTCCATGGCCTACATCCCTTCCCTTACGTCCATCCGACTTCCGTACATGTCGTCGATGCCGATCAGGAACCGGAAAAACTCAATCGCCAGCAAGAAGAACCCGAACGGCATCGGCAGGTAGAGGGTCCACAGCGGGAAATCGGCGCCCCGGTCGTCCATCTCCTCGAATATGAACGCCTCGTACCAAAGCTGGACGGAGTAATAGGTAAAGGCGAGACACCCGCAGGTGGCGACGACGTAGGCGATTTTCGCCGTCACCCGCTTGACCGACGGGGTCAGGAGCTGGGTCACCGCGTCGATGAATACATGGCCCTTTATGCGGGCAAGCCACGGCGCGGCGAGCATCGTAAACCAGAGCAGGGCGTACTCGACGAGGCCGTGGGTACGGTCCCAAGGCGCCACCGGCAGCCCCCACTTGGCGAGCAGGGTGAGCGCCACGTCGACGACGATCACCACAAACACGCCGAAAATGATCAGCCCCGAACCCACCTTGAATGCGTTCAGCAGCCATAAATGAAACCGAGCGATGGCTTCCACGAACCCTCCTGTCGTCTCCCCGCCTCCGGGATGGATTATCCGGGCGGTTCTGCCGCCACCCGTGCACAGGCGCGGTTACTCTACCCGCGCAGGCCGGCGGGTCACAACCAAGGCCGGGCCGGATGGGAACCGTCCGGCGCAGGAACCCCACGGACCGCATTCCCTTCGCCCGTCCCGTCCGCCGAAACAACGCCCACGGAGCCGCCGGCCCGCTGCCGCAGGACCCGACATTGTCCGGACGGGCCGCCCGGGGATGCTTGCCACGGTTCCTGCGCCGTGGCAGCTTCGCCTCGGGCCCGTAGTTCAGTCGGTTAGAACGCGCCGCTCATAACGGCGTTGTCGCAGGTTCGAGTCCTGCCGGGCCCACCATCTGCGCCGCACCGCGGCCTGGCGCCGATGCAACGCGGAAGCGGGTTGCCGAAGCCTCGGATGTATTTGTGCGGCGGGCGGCTGCCTATATCATGCCGGCTTCCGCATCTCCGTCCGGGTGGCAATCCGTTGAAAAGGTACGCAGCTCCTGTAATCGTCGGCGTCGCGCTCGTCGCGGCGGCCATCCTCCTGATGCTGCTCGACGATCGCAGGACCGGGGATGTGCAGTCCGCCCGGATCGGCGCCACGGCAACGCTTCCGGATACCGCCGCGCAAGAGCAGCCGGCCGAGACCGCCGGGGCGGCCGCAACGTCCGACTCCGCATCTGACGCCGCGCCTGCTCCCCCCGCGGCTCCCGCTCCCTCGACCGCTCCAGCTCCCGCTTCCCCGACCGTTTCCGCTTTGCCGGCCGCCCCCGCTGCGCCGGCAACGTCCGCTTCCCCGGACCCTGCCGCTGCGCCGGACGCCCCGGCGCAGACCGGCGAAGACGAGACCGCAACGGCGCCCAGTTTCGAAATCGTCCGCGTCAGCCCCGAGGGCGATGCGGTCATCGCCGGACGCGCGGAGCCCGGCGCCGAAACGGTCATTCTCGACAAGGGGAAAGAGATCGGGCGCACCCGGGCCGACGGACGCGGCGACTGGGTGATGGTTCCGGACAAGCCGCTGCCGCCCGGCGATCACGAGCTCACGGCCGAAACCCCTGCACCGGAGGGCGCGGCGCACGGGCCGGCGCAGTCGGAGCGAAAGCTCGTCATCGTCGTTCCCGAAACCGGAAAGGACATCGCCGGCCGGTCGACCGGGGGCGGGTCGGGTGCCCTGGTCATCGCCGTGCCGCGAAGCGAGGCGGGCGGCACGACGGTGATACAAAAACCCGGATTGCCGGAAGCACCGGCGGAACCGCCGGCGGACGCATCTGCACGTCCCGCAGCCGATGGACAGCCGGGCGCTGCGCCGGAGTCCCGCGAGGCCGGATCGCCCGCCGAGTCCGCGCCCGCGCCCGTCTCCGCACCCACCCTGGATGCCGTCGATTACGACGAGGAGGGAAAGGTCGCCGTCAGCGGCCGGGCGGCCGAGGGTTCCAGCGTCCAGATCTATCTGGACGACAAACCGGTGGGCGGAGCCAAGACCGATGAGTCCGGTTCATGGCGGGTCACGCTGGGCGACAAGGTGGAGCCGAAGCAATACAGGATGCGGATCGACCAGATGGACCCCGAAGGAAAGGTCGTTGCCCGTATCGAATCGCCGTTCTTCCCGACCGGGCCGATCAGCGGCATGCCGCGCGATGCGGTGGTGTTCGTCCAGCCGGGCAACAGCCTGTGGCGCATCGCGCGCCGGACCTACGGCGGCGGGATACGTTACACGCTGATCTACGAGGCGAACCGGGATCAGATCCGGAATCCGGATCTGATCTATCCCGGCCAAGTCTTCGTGCTTCCCAAGGACCTGTAAACGGTCAACTGCACCGAACGGCCCGTACACAGGACGGTCGGGGCGGTGTCTACTCCGGACGGCTGCCCGAGGCGAGCGCATCCTCGATATCGAGCCCGGGCTCCCAAAGCGGAGCGGTCAGCCGGCGCTTGCCGTCGGCAGTCATGGCCACGCCCGGCTCTCCGCGCTGCTTGCGGTCCCACAGCTTGCACGTGACAGGGACGTGTTTCTGGTCGAGCGCCTCGCAGTAGTTGGTGTACTCGCAGACCACCGCTTCCTCGCCGCGGCCGAGACGGACCTTGAGGAACCAGTCGGGGTCGGCGAGGCTTTGCCGGGCGAAACCCACGATGTCGGCCTTTTCCTCGCGCAGCAGGGTTTCAGCCTGCTCGAAACCGTGGATGCCGCCGGTAACGACCACCGGTGTCGTGTGCCCGGCCGCCCTCACCGCGGCGCGAATCGCGGCCGCCGGCGGGACATTGCGGCCGAACGGACCGCGCGCGTCGGAGACGTATTGCGGCATGCACTCGTACCCGCTGGGCCCGGTATAGGGATAAGCGGCAGCGCCGACCGCCGGCTGTTTCGCATCCTCGAACCGCCCCCCGCGGGACAATGACAGGAAATCGAATCCGGCATCGGCGAACGCGACGCCGATGAGGGCCGCGTCGTCGACCGCGTTGCCGCCGTCCACGCAGTCCTCGGCCAAGTATCGGCAGCCGACCGCGAAATCTTCGCCCACGGTTTCGCGGACCCGGCTGAAGACCTCGAGCGGCAGGCGCGTCCGGTTCTCGAGCGCCCCGCCATAACCGTCGCTGCGGTCGTTCAGCCGGGACAGGAACTGCGACATCGTGTAGGCGTGGGCATAGTGCAGTTCGACCCCGTCGAAGCCCGCCTCCCGGGCGCGCCGCGCGGCGTCCGCGAACAAGCCGGGGAGAACCTCCGGCAACTCGCGGATATGCGGCAGGTGCAGGTCCGTTACCCGCTCGCGATAGCCCACTTGCAGGGCCTCGAACTCACGGGGAGAAAGGATTTTCTCGAGGGCTGCGTCGTCGAGACCGGCGAGGTGAGCGCGAACCCGCTGCTCCGGCCAGTCCGCCGCGTCGATGCGGCTCCGATGGTCATCCGTGATGCGCAGGAACTCGGCCAGGAAACGGTCTCGGCGGGGGCGTCTGCGAATCGCCAGAAAATCGATGATCTGGACAAGCAGCCGCGTCCGTCCGCCGCTCGCTCTGGCGACTGTCTCGACGAGGGTCTTGAGGCCGGGGATAAACCGGTCGTCGCCGATCCTGAGAAGCGGTCCGCTCGGTATATCGCGGATCCCCGTCGCCTCCACCACGATGGCTCCGGGGCGCCCGCGGGCGAACCGTTCGTACCAGCCCAGAACCTCGGGGGTGACGATTCCGTCCCCCGTGGCCCGCCACGGCACCATGGCCGGTACCCAGGTCCGCGAGTCGAGGTTGACCGGGCCGATCGCGACCGGCTGGAAGAGACGAGCCCGGGCCGCCTCCTCCCGGGTCGGCCAGCGCCCCGGTTCGGGCGACCATTTGATGCGCTCTGGCGGGCGCCACATGTCAAGTTCCCCCGGTCCTACGCCGTTTCCCGACGACGACGCACCGGCCCCGTCCGCAACGGCGGCGCTATTGAACCATATTCGGGAGCGTCGTGACGATGCCCGGGAAAACCGACATCAGCACCATTCCCACCAACGTCAGCGCCACGAACAGCCACGATGCATTGAAGATCTCGCCCATCGGTACATCCTGGGCCGCGCCCTTCACGGCGAACATGATGTAGCCGAAGGGCGGCGTGATCGCGCCCAGGGTGATGTTGAGAAGGAACAGGAGCCAGAACCAGACCGGGTCGAATTCGAGCGCCTTGATGATCGGAAGATAGATCGGGATGACGACCAGCATGAGCCCGAGCTGGTCGATGAACATGCACAGAATGAACGGCAGCAGCATCATGAGGAAGAACATCAGCCATGCCGGAACATTCATGCCGGTCACGACCTCGGTCAGCGCCCGGGTCGCACCGGTAAAGGCCAGAAGCTGGGTGAACATCACCGCACTGGCGAGAATGAGGAGAATGACCGCCGCCAGGAGAGCGGCCTCTCCGGTCGCCTCGTAGAGCATCCGCCACGTGAGCTTGCGGTAGTACGCGGCAGTCAGAATGGCGCCGAGCACGCCGGTCGCCGCCGACTCCGACGGCGTGGCCACGCCCAGCATGATCAGCCCCATCACCATGAAGATGATGATCGAGAACGGAAGCAGCCCGGCGATCGCCTTGATCTTGCCGCCGATGCTGATCCTTTCGACTTCCTCCTCGGCCGGCGCGAGTCGGGGGTTGAGGCGGACCCTCACGAGGCAGGCGGTGACGTAGAGGCCGGCGAGCAAGAGACCCGGAACGACACCCGCGATCAGCAGCGCCGCGATGGAAACGTCGGCAAGCGTACCGACGATGATGGCGAGGATACTGGGTGGAATGATCGGCGCCAGGCAGGCCCCTGCGAGGATCGTCCCGATTGAGAGCTTGGTATCGTAGCTGCGCGCCCGCATCATCGGCAGGAGGGAGCGGCCCAGCATGGCCGCCACAGCGATTCCCGATCCGGAGAGCGCGCCGAGAACCGTCGACAACGAGATCGAGAGCACATAGGCGCGGCCGCGGATCCTGCCGACCAGCTTGTCGATCGAATTGAGCAGCACTTCCATGCTTCCCGAGCGGAACAGGATTTCGCCGAGCAGGACAAACAGCGGCACCGTTCCGAGCGATGCGGTGGTGCTGGTGTCGAAGATGGAATTCACCACCATGCCGAATGCCGCATCGCCGAAGCTGAGCACGACCCCGGAAATGATGATGATCAGAAAGGCCAGAAAGATCGGCGCACCGGTCAGGAACAGGGCGACCAGGATCACCAGCCCGATCGAGAGGATTGCCCACCATTCCATGACGCCCGCTCAGCCTTCCGCCGGCTTCGGTGTGATCCACGTCTTCGGCTTGACCGTCTCGGACTTGATCAGCCCGCGCAGAAAATAGAGGCCGGCGCCAACAAAACCGTAGGTGATGAACACCGACATCCACCATTGCGGAACCGGGTAGTTCTGCGTTGTGACGATCTGGTCGACGATCTGGCGGATGTTTTCCTCCAGGCTCATCCAACCCGCAAACAGGCACATCACGGTCCCGAAAACGCCGGTGAAGACGGCAAGCGCCGGGGCAATTTTCGGCATAATCTCCGACAGCAGGGTGATGGCTATGTGTTGCCCGCGCCGGGTCGCGTGCGGAACCATCGAAAAGACGGTCACGCAGAGCAGGTTGGAAAACGTGTCGTTGGCCCAGTCGGTCGCAACGCCGAGGAAGTAGCGGGTCAGGACTTCCCAGCAGTAGATGGCCGCCATCGATCCGAGCCCGAGCGTTCCGATGACATAGCCGGCATCGGAAAGCGCGTCGTGAACGCGGCAGAGGGCCACTACAGGACGCATGGAACGCTATCGGGCGATGGTGCCGCGGGCCGGGGAAGGCGGGGTCGAGGCAGTGCGTCCACAGATCCGCAACCGAACGAATTCCACGCTCATCGAACACACTCCCAACCGCAGCCCGGCGCCGCCTTTCCGCCGGTCGCCGTCCGTCTCCCGCGCGGGATGGTATGGGGCCGGCGATAGGCGGTCAACCGCGGCCGGGCGGCTGCCCGGGGGTGCGCGGCTTCCGGCGCACCCCCTCCCCCGGGCTCAGGTGTCGAGGAAACTTCTGAGCTGGCGCGACCGGCTCGGATGCTTGAGCTTGCGGAGCGCCTTGGCCTCGATCTGGCGGATACGCTCGCGGGTCACCGAAAATTGCTGGCCGACCTCCTCGAGCGTGTGGTCGGTGTTCATGCCGATGCCGAAACGCATCCTCAGCACCCGCTCCTCGCGCGGGGTCAGGCTTGCCAATACGCGCGTCGTCGTCTCCCGCAAGTTGCCGTGGATCGCCGCATCCAGCGGCTGCACAGCGTTCTTGTCCTCGATGAAATCCCCGAGATGGCTGTCTTCCTCGTCGCCGATCGGGGTTTCCAGGCTGATCGGTTCCTTGGCGATCTTGAGAACCTTGCGCACTTTCTCGAGCGGCATTCCGAGGCGCTCGGCGAGCTCCTCGGGCGCCGGTTCGCGGCCGATCTCGTGCAGGATTTGGCGCGAGGCCCGGACCAGCTTGTTGATCGTCTCGATCATGTGCACCGGGATGCGGATCGTACGCGCCTGGTCGGCGATCGACCGCGTGATCGCCTGGCGGATCCACCAGGTTGCATAGGTCGAAAACTTATAGCCGCGACGGTACTCGAACTTGTCGACCGCCTTCATCAGGCCGATGTTGCCTTCCTGGATCAGATCGAGGAACTGCAACCCTCGGTTGGTGTATTTCTTGGCGATCGAGATCACCAGGCGAAGATTGGCCTCCACCATCTCCTTTTTCGCCCGTGCGGCGTCGCGTTCGCCGCGCTGCACTTCCTGCACGATGCGGCGGAAGTCGGAGATCGGCGTCTCGATCTCGTTCTCGAGGCGGGCGATTTCCTTGCGGATAGCGCGAATCTCGACCTTGTGCGTGGAGACGAACTTTTTCCAGCCGCTCTCGCGGGCGCGCGAAACCGCATTCAGCCAACGGGGATCGGTCTCGTGGCCGGAGTAGCGTTCGAAGAAGCGTTTGCGCCGCACTCCCGAACGCTCGGCAAGCCGCACCAGCTTGCTCTCGTGGGAGATCAACTGGCGGTTGTGCTGATAAAGATCCTGCACCAGCGCGTCGATCCGGGCGTTGTTCATGTGGATGCTCTTGACCAGAGCGATCAACTCCTTTTGCTGGTTCCGGAGGCGTGTCTCGGATGCTTTCGGGAACTCCGTGCGCTCTTTCTGCGCTTTCTCCTTTCTTTCGAGAAGGCGCTGCACCCTGCGATGGATCGCCGCAACCTTCTCCATGGTCTCGAATATCTGCGGCCTGAGCGCCTCCTCCATGGCGGACAGCGAGACATTCGACTCCTCGCCCTCGCTGTCGGAGCGATCACCCGCATCGCCATCGTCGTCGCCGTCCATCGTGTCGCCGAGCGACGCGTCGTTGCCGGTGTTGAACGCGCGGCTGTAGGAGGTATCGAGATCGATGACATCGCGCAAAAGCAGAAGGCCGTTCTCGAGCCCGTCGCGCCAGTCGAGCACGGCGCGCAGCGTCAAGGGGCTCTCGCAGATCGCGCCGATCATGCGTTCACGCCCCGCCTCGATCCGCTTGGCGATCGCGATCTCGCCCTCGCGCGATAGCAGTTCGACGCTGCCCATTTCGCGCAGGTACATCCGGACCGGATCGTCGGTGCGGCCGAGATCCTCGTCGTCGTCGGTGCTGCCCGACGGGGCCGCTCCATTCGCCGCCTTGCCGTCTTCGGGCGAAACGTCGTCGGCTTCCTCTCCCTCGACGACGTTGATCCCGAGTTCGGAAAGATGCGCCATCGTGTCTTCGATTTGCTCGGAAGACACCTGGTCCGGCGGCAAGGCGGCGTTCAACTCGTCGTAGGTGACGAACCCGCGCTCCTTGCCGCGCGCAATAAGCTTCTTGACCGGCCCTCCGATCGCATCGATCAGGGGTGCATCGGCGTTGTCTACCGCTGCCGATCCATTCTCTGTCGCGTTCGCCGTCTTTGTCGCCATCGCCGCCCCTGTCGATGTCTGTCTCTGTTGCTGCCGCACAAGCGGCCTTTCGTTGGTCGGGGACACGGCCCCGCTACACAAATCCCGCTTCCGAACCGGAATCCTCCGCCGGTATCGCGTCATCGCCGGCGAGCAATTCCAGTTGGGTCTCCCTCAGCCTGATCAACCGATTGTCGTTTTCTTCGCTCGGATCATTTGCCGCCGCCAACTCCGCTGCCGCCAACTCCGCCGTCAGGTTGCGGCGCGCAAACCCGCTGAGCGCGTGGGAAACCCCAAGCCGCGCGGTTCCGATCCCGGCGCCCGGGCCTGCAAAAGACCATTGCGCATAGGTATCGGCGCAGAGCAGCAGCCTCGCCACCTCCGCTTCCGTTCCATTCAAGTGGTTCCTGACTCCATCTTCGTCAAGCCCCGCCGCCTCGCCGGCGAGCGTCAGGAGCCCCTGCCGCAGATCGTCGAGTTGACGGTCCTCCATATCGAGCGCAGCCAGATCCTCAAAAAATTCTTCGATCAGCGGCGGGTGGCGCAGAAGCGTGGCCACAATACGGCAAGCCGCGCGGCGGGGCAGCATCTCCGGCGATATTCCGCTCGGAATACGGATACCCTCGGCGTCCTCCGGCCGGCGCCGATCCCGGCGAAATCCGAACTGGCGGTTGAGCCGCTGCCTGAAATGGCTCCGGTACTGCCACTGCACCTCGCGATTCTCGATCCTGTCGGCGGCGCGCCTGAGCGCCTGTTCGAGCCCGGCGATACGCTCCGGCGTATCGAACGACCGACCCTCGGTGCACATTTCCCAAACGAGATCGGACAGGCCGCGGCTGTCCTCCAGACAAGCCCTGACCGCCCCGGCCCCGCCTTCGGCCAGCATGCTGTCGGGATCTTGCCCCGGCGGCAGGGCGGCAAACTGGAGCGACTGTCCGGGTTGGAGCAGCGGCAGCGCCCGCTCGGCCGCCCGGTAGGCGGCGCGCCTGCCGGCGGAGTCCGCGTCGAAACAGAGGATAGGCTCCGGCGCCATGCGCCAGAGCGCGTGCAGATGGTAGTCCGTGAGAGCGGTGCCCAGAGGCGCCACCGCTTCGGCGCAGCCCGCCCGGTGGAGTGCGATCACGTCGGTGTAACCCTCGGCAACGATCACCCGGCCGTTCCGGCGGGCGGCCTCGCGCGCCGTCGCCATGCCGTAGAGCACCCGTCCCTTGCTGAACAGCGGCGTCTCGGGCGAGTTGATATATTTTGGCTTGCCGTCGCCCAGAATTCGTCCGCCGAAGGCGATCACCCGGCCGCGGCGGTCGGTAATCGGAAAGATCACCCGGCCCCGGAACCGATCGTAGGGGGCGCCGTCTTCCGGACGAATGAGCAGTCCGGCCTCGACGAGCAGCGCTTCCGGGTGCGCGGTGTCGATGACGGCATTTCTCAGCGCAGTCCTCGAATCCGGCGCGTATCCCAGACGAAACCGGGCGGTCGTCTCCTCATCGATCCCCCGTGCCGCGAGATAGGCGCGCGCCGCCTCGCCCCGCGGGCTTCGCAGCTCCGCCTCGAAGAAACCGCATGCACGTTCCACGACATCGTACAGGGTCGCCGCCCGCTGCGCCGCTTTCCGCTCCTCGGGCGTCGCCTTGGGCACCTCCAACCCCGCCTCGCCGGCCAGCCGTTCGACGGCCTCGGGGAAAGAGAGCCCCTCCTGGCGCATCACAAAGCCGATCACGTCGCCGTGGGCGCCGCAGCCGAAACAGTGGAAAAAACCCTTCTCCTCGCTCACGGTAAACGATGGGGTTTTTTCGTTGTGAAAGGGACAGAGGCCTGTGAGTTCGCGCCCGGCGCGCTTGAGGGAGACATGGCGGGAGATCACCTCGCCGAGCCCGACACGGGCGCGGATATCCTCGAGAAACTCGGGCGCTATCGCCATTCCCGCTTCCGTCGCTCCCTAGACATGGCGATCCCGGCGCCGCATCCCCCGATCAGCGCCCGGCGAGTTCGGATTTGACCACGGCGCTCGCACGACCGAAATTCATCCGTCCCGCGTAGCGTTGCTTCAGCAGGGCCATCGTCCGCCCCATGTCCTTGATCCCTCCGGCGCCGATTTCCGCGATCAGCGCACGAACCACATCCGCCGTCTCGTCGTCGGACATCGGCTCGGGGAGGAAGGTCTTGATAATGCCGATCTCCTCGGCTTCCTGCCGCGCCAGTTCCTCGCGCCCTCCCTGTTCGTAGAGCGCGATCGCCTCCTCGCGCTGGCGAACCATCATCTGCAGAACGCCGAGAATGTCCTGATCGCCGACCGCGTCGCCTTCGCCCCTGGCGCGCGCGGCGATGTCGCGATCCTTGACCGCGGCCATGATCAGCCGGATCGTCGAGACCGTGCGGGCATCCTTGTCCTTCATCCCCTTCTTCAGACAATCGGACAGGCGCTTTCGAAGCATCTCGGCTCCCTGCACGGTCGTTTCCCGCTGCAAATCCAAACAAATCCGACCGAATCCGTCCGCCCGAAACCGCGTCCGCGTTCGACACGCCAACGAAACAACCGCACCGGCAAGGCAGCGCATCGGGGGCTGCGCTTGAACTTGGCATTCGCCAACCCTACATTCAAGGGCTTGGCAAGTCTCCTCGCAACGGTGTCGAGTCGGCGCAGCCTGTGCGGCGCCGGAGCATATCTCATGGTGGTCAGGACATGGACAGGGTACCCATCACCGCGGAAGGGTATTCGCACCTCGAAGCGGAACTCAAGCGCCTGAAGTCGGTCGAGCGGCCCGAAATCATCCGCGCCATCGCCGCCGCGCGCGAACACGGCGACCTGTCGGAGAACGCCGAATATCACGCCGCGCGCGAGCGTCAGGCCCTCGTCGAGGGCCGTGTCGCCGACATCGAGGACGTGATGCGGCGCGCCGACGTGATCGACATCGCCAAGCTCTCCGGAAAGCAGGTGAAGTTCGGCGCGACGGTCACCCTCACCGATGAGGACACCGAGGAAGAACGCACGTTCCAGATCGTCGGCGAACCCGAATCCGATGTCGATGCCGGCCGGTTGTCCGTCACGTCGCCGCTGGCGCGTGCGGTGATCGGGCGAACAGTCGGCGACTCGGTAGAGGTGACGACGCCCAGGGGGATCAGGTTCTACGAGGTCGTCGGAGTCGAGTTCCGCCGATAGGACGCCCGTCAGAGGGCCGACTTTCCGCCATCGACCATGAGCGTCGCCGCGGTGACGAACGAGGCTTCGGACGAGGCGAGCCACAAGATCGGATAGGCGATTTCGCGGGCGTCCGCCCAGCGCCCCATCATCGGGACGGATTTCTGGTCCCGTTCCAGCGTCTCGCGGTCGATCCCTTGCGCCTCGTAACGCTCGAGGTGGTAGTCGGTCAGGACTCTGCCGGGGCAGACGGCATTGGCGCGCACCCCGTGCCCGGCCTCCTCGCACGCCACCGTCCTGGTCATCGAGACGATCGCCGCCTTGGTCGCGTCGTACTGGCCCATACCGCGGCGTGCGATCACACCGTAGGCGGAGGAAACATTGACAATATTGCCGTCGGCCGCCCGGCGGAGTTGAGGCAGCGCCGCCCTGGTACAGTTGGCCGTCCCCAGGATGTTCACCGCGACGATCCGGTCCCACGAACCCGCGGGGCGTTCGGCGAGAGGGCCGTATTCGCGCACACCGGCGTTGTTGACCAGGACGTCGAGGCCGCCGAACGCCCGGACCGTTTCGTCGACCGCGCGGAACGCCTCTTCTTCCCTGGCAATGTCGGCGGCAACGGCGAGCGTGTCTCCGCCGGCGGCTCCGCCGATTCTGCGGGCCGCGCGGCTGAGCGCATCCGGGTCGAGATCGACGATCGCCACCCGAGCGCCTTCGGCGCGGAACACCGCCGCCGTCGCCGACCCGATGCCTCCGGCTCCGCCGGTGATCATTGCCGTCCGGCCGTCGAGGCGCCCCGGCATGCCGGCCCCGCTTGTCTTTCGACCGGTCCGGTTCGCCTCGGCTATTCCGCGGCGGCCGCTTGCGCCGCCGGCGCCAGCAATTCGTCGATGCACTCATCGACGGTCCGCACGTCGCCGAAGCTCTGCCAGATCGAGGTCAGCCCGACGAGATGGTCCTCGTCGTAACGCGCTGCGTTGGCGTCGGACACCATCGCGACCCGGTAGCCGATCATCATTGCGTCCCGGGCGCTGGTCTCGCAGCAGAAATTGGTCGCGGTACCGGCGATCAGCAGGTTCTCGATCCCGCGCGCGCGCAGCCTTTCGTCGAGATCCGACGATCCCTGGATAAAGGTCGAGAAGCGCGTCTTGCGGGCGATCAGGTCGTCGTCCCCGACCTCGAGCGTCTCGTACAGACGGTGGCCCTCGCTGCCTTCGGTCAGCCCGTCCTTGTGCGCCTTCATTTTCGCCGGCGTGAAGAAGTAATCGTGGTAGATCGGCCACAGGCTCGGCCCGTCGGCTTCCTCGGCGACGGTCAGCAGGACCCACGCGACGACACCGCCGCGCTCCCGCACCACGGACGCCAGCCGGTTGATATTGGGGCAGATGCTCTTCGCGGTATCGACCTCGGCGACAAAGAAATTCTGCATGTCGATGACGACGAGCGCGGTCGCCGCCGGATCGAACCTGTCGAAGACGTGCAGCTTGCCGCGCTTCGCCATGATCCGGTCGATCACGTAATCCGGAATCCTGAGTTCGTGGGGCATCGCGTCTCTCCCTGCGGTCGGGCGGTCAGGCGGTGAGTTTACGGGCCAGCGCGAGCAATTGCATGTCGGCCCCGCGCGGCCCGACGATGGAAAGCCCGAGCGGAAGGCCGTCGACGGCCGCCAACGGCAGACTGATCTGGGGAAGACCGCCGAGCCCGGCGATGCAGAGCAGGTGCATCGCCTGGTTGCGGAAACGGATCTCGATATCGTCGAGCGGCGTGTTCCTGAGCGGCGCCGCGCGCGGCGAGGTCGGGAGGACGAGAACGTCGCCCTCCCGGAGCGTCGATTCGATACGCCGGCAAATCGCGGCATGATCGGCCCTGGCGGCGGCGACCGTCCCCGCATCGAGGGAAGCGGCCCAGTCGAGGCGCATTCGTGTTCCCGGCCCCAGGCGCGGCCTCGCCTCCCTCACCCAGGCGCCGAGATTGGACCAGACGGAGGCGCCCTGCACCACGCGGAAGGTCTCGAACCAATGACCCAACCCCTCCTCTGCCAGTACGATGTCATGCGCCGGCGCGACAGCGGCCTCGACCCTGGCGATGGCATCGTCCAACGCCGCCGCCACCGGTTCCTCGACCAGTGCGAACGCATCGGCCGCGCGCAGAACGCGCCTCGGGGCGGGAGGCGGTGCAGCCTCGTCCAGCAGCACGCGTCCGACCGATTCGAGCAGTCCCGCATCGCGCGCGAACCAGCCGGCGACATCGAACGGCGGGCCGAACGGAATCACCCCGTCGAGGGGGACCCGGTCCACCGTCGGCCGGATGCCGAAAATGCCGCAATAGCTCGCCGGAAGCCGCACCGAGCCGCCGCAATCGGTGCCGAGCGCGAAATCGACCGCCCCGCCGGCGACCGCCGACGCCGACCCGTTGGACGAACCGCCCGGCACCCGGCCGGGAGCCGCCGGGTTGACCGGGGTGCCGTAATGCACGTTCTCCCCGGTCAGGCTGTAGGCGAGTTCATCGGTGTGCGTCTTGCCCGCCATCGCCGCGCCCGCATCGAGTAGGCGCTCGACCGCCGACGCCGTGGCGGCCGCAGGCGGATGGCTGGCGAGCCATTCCGGGCTGCCAAACCCGGTCCTGTGGCCTGCAATATCGAAGACATCCTTGACCGCGAAGGTGAGGCCCCGGAGCGGCCCCTCCCCGCTTCCGGCCAGCAGGGGGCGGCTGTGGGTGCAGAATGCGCCAAGCGGGTCTTTGTCGGTGCTGGACATCACGATTGCTTGCGAGACAAGGACATCGGCCGCCACGTTCCATACCGGGCGACGAGGTTCGGATCAATCCGGGGACGCGGCGGCCGCATCGACCTCGGCGGGAGCGGCAGGCGCGGCTGCGGGTGCCTTGGTGCGGGTACGGGCCGGTTTGGACTTGCCGCGTCGGCTCGGCGAACGCCGGGGCAGTGGCGCACGGCCCGAGCCGGCGGTACCGTTCAACGCCGAGACCATCGACCGGGCGGATGTCCCGTTCCCACCGAGGAGAGATGCACATGCGCGCGGCGGTAACCATCGAGCACAGCGGGCGGCGGCGGCTGCAGGTCGAAACCCTGCCCGATCCGGCGCCCGGCGCGGGCGAAATCCTGGTGCAAGTGCGCGCGGCGGGTCTCAACCGCGCCGATCTGGCGATGCCGCTCCGGCACCGGCACGGACCCCGGGGGTCCGGCCCGGCCGTCGCCGGCAACGAGTTCGCCGGCGTCGTGGTGGGCCGCGGCGAGGGGGCGGACCGGTTCCTCGACGGCGACCGGGTCATGGGCTTCGGCGCGAACGCCTTTGCCGAACTGACGGTCGTCGATCAGCGCCACGTTTTCCCGGTCCCGGACGATATGGAATGGGAAACCGCCGCGACCTACCCGGTTGCCGTCGAGACGATGCACGATGCGGTCGTCACCAACGGCCGGCTGACGCAAGGCGAAAGCATTCTGTTCCTCGGCGCCGGGTCGGGAGTCGGCATCGTCGGGATGCAGGTCGCGAAAGCGATGGGTGCGTCCCCGGTGCTGGGCGCTTCCCGGTCGCAGGAACGGCTGGCGCAGCTTGCCGCGTTCGGCATGGACCGCGGGATCGACATCTCCGATCCCGGGTGGCCCGACCGGGCGCGGTCGGCGGCTGGCGGCGACGGCGTGGATCTGATCGTCGACATGGTCTCGGGTACGACCGTCAACGACAGCATGAACGCGGCAGCGATCCGAGGCCGCATCGTCAATGTCGGACGGCTGGGAGGCAAGACCGGCGCGTTCGATTTCGACCTGCACGCGCTCAAGCGGCTCCGCTATATCGGGGTGACGTTCCGCACCCGCTCCGACGACGAAATCGGGGAGATCGTCGCCCGCGCCTGGGCAGATCTCGGACCGGCGATCGCAAAGCGAACCATCTCGCTTCCCGTGCACGCGGTCTTTCCGCTCGATGAAATCGCCGGGGCCTATAGCGAAATGCGGCGCGACGCCCACCTCGGAAAGATCGTGATCGTTCCCTGAAACGGGCGAGCCGCGAAGACCGGCCCGAATTCATGCGCGCACCCGTTCCGCCCGTCGCCCGCCGTTGATCGGCCCCGCGGCGGCGGAATAAAGTGCGGCACCTTCCGAAACCGCCCCGCAACGCTTCCGAAAAAGGTTTGAACACAACGCCATGAACGACAGCACTCCCTCGGTCCATCCGGAACTGGCCCGCCATCAGGATGCCATGCAGCCCCGGATCTACACCCTGAAAGACAGCATCCACAGCGCGTTCGGCTACGCGGTCGTCAATTGCACCCTGATCGAGGGGAACGACGCCTGCATCCTGGTCGACACCATGACCAACATGGCCAACGCCGAGACCGTCGCCGCCGAGTTCCGGAAGATCACCGACAAGCCGATCCGAACGATCGTCTACACTCATTTTCACGCCGACCATGTGAGCGGCGCGGCCGCCTTCGTCTCCGGCGACGATGTCGCGGCCGGCAAGGTCGAGATCGTTGGCCACCAAGACCTTGTCCACCATGTCGCGCGCGACGTCGGCCTGATTGCGCCGATTCTCGGGCGGCGGGCGATGTACCAGTTCGGGATGCGCCTGCCGGTCGGCGAGACCGGAACCGTCGGCGCCGGACTGGGTCCGCCGCAGCGCCCGGGGCCGCGCTCGTTCATCGCGCCGACGGTGACATTCGACGATGTCTACCGGGCCGAGACCGGCGGCGTCCGCTACGAAGTTCATCTCATCCCGTCGGAAACGGAGGACCAGTGCGCCGTCTGGCTGCCGGACATGAAAGTGCTGCTGTCGGCGGATGCAATCTACGAGTCGTTTCCGAACATCTACGCGCTGCGGGGAACCCGGTTTCGCGATCCGATGGCGTGGGCTCAGGGACTGGACCGGCTGAAGGCGTTCGGCGCCGAAGTTCTGATCCCGCATCACGGGAGGCCGGTCGAGGGCGCGGACAGGATCGCCGACCTGCTGACCGACTACCGAGACGCGGTCCAGTACGTCCACGACCAGACCCTGCGCTACATGAACAAGGGCTACACTCCCGACGAGATCAGGGACATCGTCGTCATGCCCGAGCGGCTGCGCAGCCATCCATGGCTCGGCGAGTTTTACGGCTGCTACAAGCACGCGATCCCGGCGATCTACGCGGGCTATCTCGGCTGGTATCAGGGCGACCCGGTGGCGCTCGATCCGCCGCCGTGGGCGGAGCGCGCCGCCCGCTACATCGCGCTGATGGGCGGACGCGATGCGGTCCTCGAGGAGGCGCGCAAGGCGCTGGCGGACGGCGACACCCAGTGGGCCGCGGAACTGGCGGCGTGGGCGGTCCGCGCCGACAGAACGGATGATGCAGCGCGCCGCATCAAGGCCGACGCGCTGCGCCGGTGGGGATACGCGCAGAAGAACGCGATCTGGCGAAACTGGGCGCTCACGTCGGCGCTCGAACTGGAGGGCGAACTCAATCTCGGCGCGGGCGGCATGGTCCTCGGCTCGCCCGATCAGGTTCGCGGATTTTCGCTCGCAGCGATCATGCGGGTGATGACGGTTCGCCTGATGGCGGAACGCTGCGCCGACACCCGCCTCTGCGTCGGCTTCGAAGCGAGCGATTCCGGCGAGAGCTGCGCCCTGGAGATCCGGAACGGGGTCTGCCAGTTCCACAGCACCCTGCCCGACACGTGCGATGCGAGGGTCAGCTTCACCCGCGGCTTCCTGCTCGACTGGTTGTTCGGAAAAATCACGGTCCCGGACGCCATCGCGGCCGGACAAGCGGCTGTGGAGGGCGACGCCGATGCGGTGCCGCAGTTTCTCTCGTGCTTCGAGCCGTTCAACCAGACCGACGCGGTCGCCATTGCAGCGCGCTGAGCCGCACCGGCCCGCCGATCACATCATAGTCCGGCAGCAGGAACCGGTATTCCCGGGAGCAATTTTGACAAACCATTTCCGTACCGCTAGCATGAATGGACAAAATGAAATCGTAATAGATGTGATCTAAGATTACTTTATATATTTCGTTATTTACTTTCAATTCACCATAATAGGCGACGCAATATTTTTTGCGTCGCTCTGATACTATGAGGGCGTAACGAAAGGGAGAGAGCACGATGAAGAAAACGATGATGGCCTTGGCGGCCGCAGCCGTCCTGCCCCTGGTTTCGCAGGGCGCCTTCGCCGCGTGCGGAGCCGTCACGATAGCCAATATGAACTGGGCGTCGGCCGAGTTGATGGCCAACGTGGACAAGATCATCCTGCAGCGCGGCTACGGCTGCGACGCTTCGCTGGTTCCGGGCGACACCATGCCGACCTTCACGTCGATGAACGAGAAGAAGCAGCCCGACATCGCAAGCGAACTGTGGATCAACGCCGTCCGCGACCCGCTCAAGAAGGCGATGGACGAGGGACGCCTCCATTCGGTGAACAGCGGCCCGATCACCGGGCTCGGCGAAGGCTGGTGGATCCCGCCCCATACGGCCAAGAAGCACCCGGAACTGAAGACGGTTCTGGACATCCTCAAACGGCCCGATCTGTTCCCGTACCAGGAAGATCCGTCGAAAGGCGCGTTCGTCGGCTGTCCCGCCGGCTGGGGCTGCCAGCTGGCCAACGCCAATCTCTTCCGCGCCTTCGAGATGGAGAAGAAAGGCTGGGTTCTCGTCGATCCGGGCTCCGCGGCCGGCCTCGACGGTTCTCTCGCCAAGGCGGCGGAACGGGGCCAGAACTGGTTCGGCTACTATTGGTCGCCCACGGCGCTGATCGGCAAATACAATATGATGAAAGTGCCGTTCGGGGTGCCGTTCGCGGGCAGCGAGAACTGGGACGGCTGCATCGTCAAGCCGGAGCAGGAATGCGCGAATCCGAAACCCTCGGCGTGGACGCAGTCCGAAGTGCACACCGTGGTCACCGACGCCTTCCGCAAGAACGGCGGGGTGGCGATCGACTACCTTAATGCCCGCGTCTTTCCGGGCGGCATCATGAACAGCATGCTGGCGTACATGAAGGACAACCAGGCGAGCGGCGAGGACGCGGCGGTCGAGTTCCTTCGCAAACACGAGGGAATCTGGACCAAATGGGTTTCCGCCGATGCGGCGGCCAAGGTGAAGTCTTCGCTCTAGACGAAAGCAGCCCGCGGGCCGCCGGATGGATGCGCGTCGAAACGTTTCGCGCCCGGGTTTCCCATCGTGGAGTTTCTGAACAAATTCCCCGCGATGGGGGACCAGGAGTTGCGCGATCTCAAGAAGGCCATCGACAGGGGCTTTCGAGAGTTTTCGCGTACCCATGGAGAGGCTCTCGAGACATTCTTCGAACCTCTCCTGTACTTCCTGATCTGGTTCGAGAAGCTGCTGCAGAACAGCCCGTGGCTGCTGGTGCTCGCCGTCATCGCCGCTCTGGCCTGGTTCGGCGCCCGCAGCCTGCCCGTGGTCGCCGGGACCGTCATCGCGTTTCTCGCGATCGGCTATCTCGGAATGTGGCAGGACACGATGGCGACGCTCGCCATCGTCTCGGTTGCGACCCTCATCTGCATCGCCGTCGGTATCCCGATCGGCGTCGCCATGGCGCGCTCCAACCGCGTCCAAGCGGCGATCACCCCCCTGCTCGACGTCATGCAGACGATCCCGAGCTTCGTCTACCTCATCCCCGTGGTCATGCTGCTCGGGATCGGCAAGGTGCCCGGGCTGCTCGCGGTGTGCATCTACGCCCTTCCCCCGATCGTGCGTCTGACCAACCTGGGAATCCGCCTGGTCGACCGGGAAGTGCTGGAAGCTGCGGACTCGTTCGGCGCCAGCTACGCGCAAAAGCTGGTGGGCGTGCAGATCCCCCTGGCGCTCCCCAACATCTTCGCCGGTGTGAACCAAACGATCATGATGTCGTTGGCGATGGTGGTCATCGCGTCGATGATCGGGGTCAAGGGGCTCGGGGTCCCGGTGTTGCGGGCGATTTCCAACCAGTATCTCGCGCTCGGCCTGATGAACGGGCTCGCCATCGTGGTGCTCGCCATTATCTTCGACCGGATTTCCCAGGGGTTCGGAAAAAACATCCAGAAACACCGGGCGGATGACAACGGACACTGACGTCAAGGTCAGGATCAGAAACCTCTACAAGATCTTCGGCCCCGACCCGCTCGCCATGACGGAGCGCGTCAAGGCAGGGACGTCGAAACACGACCTGCTGGACGAGCACGGGCACGTGCTCGGCCTCAAGGACATCTACCTCGATGTCACCGCCCGCCACGTCCAGGTCATCATGGGCCTCTCGGGGTCGGGCAAGTCGACACTGGTGCGTCACATCAACCGGCTCATCGAACCGACCGCCGGGGAGGTGCTTGTCGACGGGCAGGACGTGCTCGCCATGACGCCGCCCGAACTGCGCGTATTCCGGCGCGCCAAGGCGTCGATGGTATTCCAGCGCTTCGCCCTCCTGCCGCATCGCACCGTCGCCGACAATGTCGCATACGGTCTCAGGATCCAGGGGGTCGAAAGGACGGAGCGGGAGAAGCGCACCAGCTACTGGATCGAACGGGTCGGGCTCACCGGGTACGAGGACCATTACACGACCCAGCTTTCGGGCGGGATGCAGCAGAGGGTGGGCCTGGCACGGGCGTTGGCGACGGACGCGGAGATCCTGCTGATGGACGAGCCGTTCTCGGCGCTCGACCCCCTGATCCGTACCGACATGCAGAACATCCTGCTCGACCTGCAAAGCGAGCTCAGGAAGACCATCATCTTCATCACCCACGATCTCGACGAGGCACTCCGGCTCGGCAACAGCATTGCCATCCTGCGCGACGGGGAAGCCGTGCAGATCGGCACCGCGCAGGAGATCGTCATGCGCCCCGCCGACGATTACGTCGCCGAATTCATCAAGGACATCAACCGGGGGCGCGTGATCGAGGTCGCCTCGATCATGGACGGCGAACTGGTGCACGGCGCGCCGGAAATCGACGCCCTGACCGTCCTCGACGACGCTTTGCAAATGCTGATCGGCAGCGGCGCAGAAGTCGCCGCGGTGACCCGGGACGGAAAGCCGGCGGGCTCCGTCACCCTCGAAAGCATAGCAACCGCCCTCGCCCGCCCCGAGTGACGGGAGCGGCCGGGCGTCAGACCACCTGGTCCCGGCGCAGCCGTTCGATGCCGCGAGAGTCGTAGCCGAGCTCGGCCAGGATATCGTCGGTGTGCTCACCGAGTTGCGGCGGAGCCGCGGTCGGCTGATCGTCGCGCGAGCCGTCGAAACGCACCGGACGACGCAGCAGGGTCATTGCCCCCTCTTCCGGATGCTCGGCCTCGAAGAAGGTCTCGAGGTGTTGGACCTGAGGATCTTCCAACACCTCCGGCAGGGTAAGAATCGGTGCGAACGGAACATCCTCGGCCTCGAGTCTGGCCATCCAGTGCGCCCGCGGCCGGGTTTCAACGGTCTTCTGGAACTCGGCCCTGAGCGCGAAATAATTCTCGATCCGAGACTCGCGCGCCGCAAAACGCGCGTCTTCGCCAAGGTCGGGCCTCCCCAGCGCGTTCTGCACGCCCTGCCAGAATTTCTGCGGCGATGACAGGTGGAGAGCCAGCAGCTTGCCGTCGCCGCAGCGCAGCGAATAGGACTGCGACGTCCTGACACGGGCATGCGGCCCCTGTTCAAACCCGCCCTGGATCAGGTTGGACCACGGATCCGGCATGAAGGTTATGGCCGATTCCAGCATGTTGACGTCGACACGACGCACGGCGCCGGTCCGTTCGCGTTCGAACAGGGCGCCCAGGACGCCGTAACAGGCGTTGATACCGGTCATGTTGTCGGCCACCGTGGGACCGGTGATCTGAGGGTTCTCGTGGTCGATGAACATCAAGGAAACCCCGGAAAAAGACTGGGCGACCGCATCGTATGCCGGGCGGTCGCGATAGGGTCCATCCTCACCGAAACCGGTGATCGAGCAGTAGATCAGCCTCGGGTTGCGTTCCCTCAGGGTGTCCAATCCGAGGTTGAGGCGGTCCATCACACCGGGGCGAAAATTCTCCAGCAGGACATCGGCCGTCTCTGCCAGACGGAGCAGTATCTCCCTGCCCTCCCCCGACCGGAGGTTCAGGGTCATCGACCGCTTGTTACGGTTGTAGGCGAGAAAGTGGGCGCTGTAGGTCCCGCCTCGCCAACTGCGGAACATGTCGCCGCCGTTCGGGTTCTCGATCTTGATGACTTCGGCACCGAGATCGGCGAGCATCTGTCCGCCGAGCGGGCCGGTGATCATCGTCGTGAGTTCGAGGATGCGGATCCCGTCGAGTGCCGCCACCGCCTCGGTCCGACCGTTCCGTCCGGCTATTCCGCGGCGATCGACGCAGTACCGCCCTGCTCGTCCGCGATCATCTCGCGAAGCAGCCTGCGCACTTGGATACAGGGGGCATCGGCATTGATATCGATCCGAGGGGCGTCCGGGTCCTGCAGCATCATTGCCTGCTGGGCCTCCAGAATCGCCTTGTCCTCGAGAAAGACCTGCGTGAAGTTGGTGCGGAATTTCTCGGCCACTTCCTCGTCGCCGAGGCCGAAATTGCGTGCGTGCGCGTAGAAGTAATGCGTGGTCGTCTCGGTCTCCGGGGTGAACGCGTTCAGGACTTTCATCTCCACCCCGTGCGTGCGGCGGCCCTCGCGCATGTCGGTTCCGGTATCGACGCAGCCCGCGTGGTTGACGATGAAGCAGGGCATGTCGATCGTCGTGATCAACCAGCGGTCGACATTGCCCTTGAACTTGCCGCACCACTGGTAGAACGGCGCCGCGGGGCGGTCCATCACCAGCCGCGTCATCCGGACGGACCGTTCGAGACGCTCCGTCTTGCACGGGAAATCGACGATTGCATCGGTGCCGATAGAGGTCGTGTGCACGTAGCTCAGGTGGGTAATGTCGAAAAGATTGTCCGAGATCAGTTCGTAATTGCAGGCCATCGGCAGGGGCGCGCCGCCGTTGCCCTGCACGGTCTCCCAGTCCGGCGATTCCACCCAGTGCCAGTCGGGCAAGAGTGCGGGGTCCGCGAGAGCGGGATCGCCCATCCAGACCCAGACCCAGTTGTAGCGCTGGGTCACCGGGTAGGATCTGACCGCGGCGCCGGGCGGCACTGTCGATTGGCCGGGCACTGAGACGCATTTGCCGTCGGCCGCGAAGACAAGGCCGTGATAGCCGCAGCGCAGGTTGTCGCCGACGACGGTTCCCATCGACAGCGGCAGCGCACGGTGGCAGCACGAATCGGCCAGCGCCGCAACCGTGCCCCCGCTCCTGCGGTAAAGGACGATGGGCTCGCCCAGGACGGTCCGCGCCAACGGCCCTTCACCGACCTCATGGTCGAAAGCAGCGACATACCAGCAATTGCGCAGGAACATCCCGGTCTCCCCGTGCAGCGACGACACGGTCGGATTTGACCACAGAGCCCGGGACCGGACAAGCCGAAGGCCGCCGGCGGCAAAGCGGCGCATGGAGATGCTGCCGTACGGCTCGGCAGGGTTGACGGGGTCTGACCGGGACCGCCCACTACGGCTGGCAACCGGCGGGGGAAATGGGACGGACGCCGGCGCCGCGGCGCCATCGCGCGCCGGGAATGGCGCTGCTGGCACCGCCCCCGAAGCGGGCGGGTTCCGATTGCCACGGGGCGCGGTATGTGGTGGGGTGCGCCCGGATCCACCATGTCCGAGATCGACGCTCTGCTCTTCGCCAACGAGGCCTTCTACCGCGCCTTCGCCGACCGCGACGCCGCGGCGATGGACGCCGTCTGGGCGCACCGCGAGCCCATCGTCTGCATCCACCCCGGATGGGATGTGCTGACCGGCCGCGAAGCGGTGGTGCGAAGCTGGCAGGCGATCATCGCCAACCCGAATTCGCCCGACATCTCCTGTCACGCCGCGGTGGCGTTCACAGGCGGCGAAATCGGGGTCGTCGTGTGTTACGAGGCGCTCGATGGGCAATACCTGATCGCCACCAACCTGTTCGTCCGCGAGGGCAGCATCTGGAAGATCATCCACCACCAGTCGGGGCCGACCCAGGGCCGCCCGCCGGTGGAGGAACCGAAGGCCGGCCCCGGGGCCTGGAACTGATCCGCCTCACGGGCGCGGGCGGCCGTCAGCCTCCATCCACAAGCCGCGCAAAGCCTCGCGCCTGATCTTGCCGCGGTCGGACTTGGGCAGTGCATCGGCGAACACGACCGACTTCGGCCGTTTGAACGCCGGCAGGTGGTCGGCGCAGTGCGCCATGATCGCGTCCTCGTCGAGGCCGCGGCCGGGCCGTGCGACGACGTAGCACACGATCTCCTCGCCGTAGATCGGGTCGGGAACGCCGACGGCTGCGGCCTCGATCACCCCGTCGTGGCGCATCAGGACATGGTCGATCTCGAGAGGCGCGATGTTGACACCGCCGCGAATGATCAGGTCCTTGGTCCGCCCGGTGACCCGGACGAACCCGTCCTCGTCCATCACCGCGAGGTCGCCGGTCTTGAGGCGCGCCTGGCTATGGTCGTCCCACACCCCGTCGGGGGAGATGGTGGCGACGCTGGTCTGCGGCCCGCCGACGGTGACCTCGCCCTCCACTCCGGGCGGGCACGGCTCTCCGGCGTTGTCGACGATGACGAACTCCTGGTGCCGTGCCGGCGGGCCGACCGTCCCCATGCGCCGGCGGTAGTGCCGGTTGCCGCAGATCCAGCCGGCCTCCGACATTCCGTAGAGCTGAAGCAGGGTTACGCCGTACATCTCCTCGAACTTGCGCCATTGGTCGGGGCTGAGCGGGGCGGTCGAGCACGTCATCAGCCGGAGCGTGGGCACGTCGTCCGCTGTGATTCCGGTCGGTTCGTTGAGCAGCATGTTGACCACCGTCGGGACGCCGGCGGCGAAGGTAATCCCGTGATCGCGGATCCAGTCGAAGAAGCGCCCGTGCGAGAAGCGCCGGGCGATATGCATGGTAAGCCCGGTCTGGAGAAACGGCATCAGACTCAGGATCTGTGCGGAATTCCAGCCGAAGGAGCGGTATTCGAGCGTGCGGTCGTCCGCCGTCAACCCCAGCATGTCGAGCGTCGACAACCCGCTCAGCCAGTACGCGGTGTGATCGAAGACCACGCATTTCGGCTTCGACGTCGTGCCGGAGGTGCAGAAGATCGCGGCGATGTCGGAACTTCCGTTGTCGGTCGGCGCCTCGGGCGACGCCGGAACGCCCGGCAGGCGGGCAAAGAAATCGTCCGCGCCCGGCCGCCCTCCGTCGGGGCGCCAGTCGGCGAAGGTGTCGCAGCCCACGCCGTCTTGCGTTCCCTCCGCCACACCCATCGCGCCGGCGTCGAGAGCCTCATGGATGAAGACGTGGCGCGGTCCGATGCCGGCAAGAATTTCACCCACATAGGCCGCGTTCATCTCGACATTGAGAGGGCAAACCACGGCGCCCAATCGCCAGATGCCGAACCATATGATCAGCTTCTCGAGACTTTCCTCAGAGAGCAGGGCGACACGGTCGCCCGGCCCGACACCGCGCCCGGAGAGAAAATTCGCCACCCGGTTCGCCGCATCGTGCAGGCCGGCGAAATCGACCCGGCGCCCACTGTCGAGATCGACGATCGCAGGCTTGTCGGGGTGACGCGTGCGGTAGCGTGCGAGCAACGCCCCGACGGGTTCGATGGGAAGAGCGAGATAGTGCTTGTCCACCCCCCGGTGGTTCGACGCCATCCTGTTTCTCCCGGCAGGCAGGTTATCGGAGCGGCGCATTTTCCATGGCGAGGGAGCAGAGCGCCACCGCGATCCTGGCAGCGAGGCCGGCGTTGGCAGCCAGCAGCGCGGCATTGGCGTCGAGGCTGTCGCCGCCGGTCGCCGCCGCGACCCGATCGAGGAGGAAGGGCGTCAGCGCCTTGCCGCCGATACCGGCCGCGCGCGCGGCAGAGACCGCATCCGCAATCGCCGCCTCGATCCGGCCGCGCTCCAGCGCCACGGCTGCCGGCAACGGGTTGGCGATGACGAGGCCGGCAGGGATACCGAGCGCGCGCTGGGCTGCGATAAGCCGCGCCGCCGCCTCGGGATCGTCGACCCGGTGGGGCACGGGGATGCCGCTCTCCCGTACATAGAACGCAGGCAATGTATCGGTCCGGTAGCCCGCCACCGGTACGCCCTTCGTCTCCAGATATTCCATCGTCCGCGGCAGGTCGAGAATGGATTTTGCCCCCGCGCACACCACGGCGACCGGGGTGCGGCCCAGCTCCTCGAGATCGGCTGAAATATCGAGCGTTTCCTCGATGCCGCGATGGACGCCGCCGATGCCGCCCGTCGCGAAGACCGGGATGTCGGCGCGCGCCGCCGCGATCATCGTCGCCGCGACCGTCGTCGCCCCGTCGCTCCCCGACGCGACGGCCGCAGCGAGGTCGCGCCGACTCACCTTCATGACCTCGGGCCGCGTTGCCAGCCGCTCCACGTCCGCCCGGCAAAGCCCCACCGTGACGGTTCCCGCGATCACCCCGACGAACGCCGGTAACGCCCCGCCGTCCCGCACCGCACGGTCGAGCGCGGCCGCAACTTCGAGCGAACGGGGCTGCGGAAACCCGTGGCTGATCGCCGTGGTCTCCAGCGCCACCACCGGCTCGCCGGCCGCGACCGCGGCGCAAATGTCGTCGGCGACCCTGAACACCCGGACCATCCGCGCAACGTATCAAGTCCTCGAGAACCGTGCGACTGCCGGGACATTTTCCGATGATGCCGGGTTCCGGGATAGGACAGCGTCAGGCCGCGGCCGCCGGCGGCGCGCCCGGCGCGGGCGACAAAAGGGCCTCCGTTGCCGCCCCGCCCGCGGGGCGCTTATAGTGTTGGCCTCGGTACACGACATCCTGCCGGCGACCGAGGTCTTCGTCATGGATCGAAACGGGGGAGAAACATGCCGAATCTACGGATGACCGCCATCGCGGCAGCCGCGCTCATCGTTGCCGCCCCGGCAGCGGCGCAGAAATCCAAGGACACCCTTCGCGTCGGCTTCTACGACCCGATCCCGGGCGTCGACCTGATCTACGACCCCAAGGGCGAGACCGCATTCACGGCGCGGGCGGTCTTCGACACGCTGATTTCCTACAACGAGCGGACGAAGAAATTCGAGCCTCTGCTCGCCAAATCGTGGAAGACCGTCAACCCGACGACATTCGAGCTCGTCCTGCGCGACGACATCAAGTTCCATGACGGTTCGCCCTTCGATGCCGACGACGTTGTATACACGTTGAACTGGGTGGCCGACCCCAAGGTCAAGTTTCGCATCAAGACAAGATTCCTGTGGATCGCGAAGGCTGAAAAGGTCGACCGCTACACCGTGCGCATCGTCACCAAGGGGCCGCGCGCCGTCGCCATGGCCCGCATTGCCGTCAGCATTCCGATCTTCCCCTCGGACGTGCACAGCAAGCTGAAAAACAAGGCAGCGTTCGGAAAGAAGCCGATCGGGACCGGCCCCTACAAGGTCGTCGGCTACGACCCCAACACCGGCGTGCGCATGGTGCGCAACGACGACTACCGTCACGGCGTTCCATCCAAGCCGGCGGGCAAGATTGCCAATGTCCACATCCTGCCGATCCCGGACGTGCAGAACCAGGTCGCGCAGCTCATCACCGGCGGCCTCGACATGATCCACAACGTGCCGAAGGACCAGGCCGACAATCTCGCCCGCGATCCCAGGCTCGCAGTGACGGTGAGCAACGGCATCCTGTTCCGCTATATCGCCTTCGATGCGGTCGGACGGACAGGAAGCGACGATCTGAAAGACGTCCGCGTGCGCCGGGCGCTGATCCACGCAATCGACCGGGATTCGATCCGCCGCAACATCTTCGCCGGCGGCGATGCGGTGGAGAAGATGGACTCGATCTGCAAGCCGCTGCAGATCGGCTGCGTCTTCGATACGCCTCCGCCCGCCTACGATCCGGCAAAGGCGAAGGCGCTGCTGGCGGAAGCCGGCAAGACCGGGCTCAAGCTGCAGATCACCACCCTGCCGGAGTCGCGCAAGGTTGCCGAGGCGGTTGTCGGCTATCTGCGCGCCGCCGGCGTTGAGGCGTCGATCAAGAGCGTCACCTTCGGCGCCTACCGAAAGCTGCAGAGGACCGGCAAGATCCAGACCCTGGTGCACCAGTTCAGTTCTGGCGGGGTCCCCGACGTCGACGCGCTGGTGACCTTCTATTTCGGCAGCAAGGCGCGCAACTATTACGGCGACAAGGAGATCGCGGGCTGGATGAAGACGGCCGGGGCGACCTTCGATATCGCCGTGCGGGAGCCGCTCTATCGAAAAATCTTCAACCGCATCAACGAACAGGCCTATATCGTCCCGATCGCGGGCCTGCCCTCGGTCTTCGTGCACGCGAAGGACCTGGAAATCGACAAGGGGATCATCAACCCCTTCGGGGCGCAACTCGGCAGGATAAGCTGGAAATAGGGGCGGTTTCGGGGCGCGGACCGGCGGGACAGTTCGGGCGGGTCCGCGCCCCGGGAACCTATTCGGCCGCTACCGCGGTGACCACCGACTCCCGGTAACCGCCCCGGCCAAGGCTTTCTTCGGTGAAGAGGTCGAGGTCTTCCATCCACCGATGCGTACGCTCGAACACCTCTCGGGTATAGGGTTCGAACACGAGCCGCTCACCGGGTCCCATGCGGCGGACATCCACCATCGAGCGGAAACGCTCCGGCAATTCGCGCAGGAAGTAATGGGTATAGCGTTCGGGCTCGACATCCAGGTCGCGCTGCGCCCGGCGCAAGGCGCGGAAATATTTCCGCACATCCTCGAGATCGGCGTCGTTCGTCACCAGCGAGCCGATCATGAAGGTGGTGTCCACGATCTTGCGGAAGCCGAGCTGCTCAAGCAGGTAGTACGGTGCCCCGAAACCATTGGCAGCGGCGGCCTTGCCGTCGATCAACAGGGCCAGACGGTCCCATAGCAGGCCGCCGAAGTTGATATTGATCCGGCCGGGGTCGAGGAAACGCCGCAGCGCCTGGAGGGTCGAGTAATGGCTCCCTGAATGGTAGCCGACCTCGACGGGAACGTCGGCCAGATCCTCCGGAGTCTCGATGCCCGAATCGGGCGGTACGAATATCGCCGACGGCGTGACGGAATAGGCGTCAGCCCACATCCGGCCGTGTCCGGCCGACGCGGCCATGTTGACGGTCCAATGGCAGGCCGCGGAGATATTGCACGTGCGCCCGTCCTCGAATGCCTCGAAGGCCCCATGCCTGATCTCGTCGGGCGCTTCCTCGCTGCCCGCGGCCGTGACCGACCACCGTGCCGGCTCGCCGAGCGCGAGCACGTAGTCGAGCCCCTCGTCCCGGAAATAGCCGTGCTCCTCGGCGATCCATTCCTGCAGCCGACCATGCGACTCGATCACGAATTTGGCCATGCACCCGTCTCCTTTCAGGTTTCGACGGCATAATGGTTACTGGCCCCTTTGCCTGTCAACGATTCCGGGCAAGGATTCGGGGGCGGGAAACCGGAAACAGCCGCGCTAGACTGCGGCGTTACCAGTATAATGGGCGGAGGCGCCATGCTCGACCACGACACCAACCGCAAGCTCTCCCTGGTCGGCAGGGATACGCCGATGGGGACGCTGCTGCGCCGCTACTGGCATCCCGTCGCGGGGACCGCCGAGATGGAACGCCAGCCGACCTTGCCGGTCCGGCTGATGGACGAGGACCTGGTGCTGTACAGGGACCTTTCCGGCGGATACGGCCTGCTCGACCGCCACTGCCCGCACCGGCGCGCCGACCTCTGCTACGGTTTCGTCGAGGCCGAAGGGCTGAGATGCAGCTACCACGGCTGGCTGTACGATGGGCGGGGAGCCTGCATCGAACAGCCGTTCGAGGACACCGCCGCGCCGGCCTCCCGGTTCAGGGAGAAGATCCGCATCAAGGCCTACCCCGTCGAGGAAAAGGCAGGGCTGTTATGGGCCTATCTCGGCCCCGATCCGGCGCCTCTGGTTCCGACATGGGAACCCTTCACCTGGGCCAACGGCTTCCGCCAGATCGTGCTCTCGGAAATACCCTGCAACTGGTTCCAGTGCCAGGAGAACTCGATCGATCCCGTCCATTTCGAGTGGCAGCACGCCAACTGGCGGGTGCGGGAAAGCGGCGCGGTACGTCCGTATTCCCCGAAGCATCTCAAGATAGACTTCGAGGAGTTCGACTACGGGATCACCTACAAGCGGATTCGCGAGGACACCGACGAACGTCATCCGCTGTGGACGGTCGGACGCAACTGCCTCTGGCCGAACGCGCTCTTCACCGGCGACCATTTCGAATGGCGCGTCCCGATCGACGATGACAACACCCTCAGCGTCGGCTGGTTTTTCAACCCGGTTCCGCGCGACAGGCGGCCGTTCGTCCAGGAGGATATTCCGTGCTGGCGCGGCCCGATCAGGGACGAGCACGGCAGATGGATCACCAGCCATGTGATGAACCAGGATTTCGTCGCATGGGTCGGACAGGGCACCCTCGCCGACCGTTCGCAGGAACATCTGGGCCGCAGCGATCGCGGTGTCATCATGATGCGCCGGCGCTTCCTCGACGACATGGAGCGGGTCGCCCGCAACGAGGATCCCAAGGCGATCGTGCGCGACGCCGGGCGCAACGACTGTATCCGGCTTCCGATCTTCGACCGCGATTTTCTCGTCGACGGGCCGACGCGGGAGCAACTCCGGGACGACGGGCATCCCCGCACACGCTCGATGCTCAACTTTGTCTTCCAGGCTGGCCAGCCGGAGGACGTGCGCACCGCCTATGTCGAAGCGATGGGGTTCGCCGCGGAGGAAAGGGCCGGTTGAACCGCCCGAATCGGGCCGATAGCATATCGGCAACAGAGCAACCCAAGAACGGAACGACCACGTGCGGCGAGCGAAGCGGTCCTTCGTCTCGCGCCGCGCGGAAAGGGAGGATGGATGAAAACCTTTACCAGAAGAATGGCGCTGTCGGCGGGTGCTGCCGGCCTGTTGCTCGCCGCTTCCCCGGCTTCGGCCGAGACCAAGATCCTCTTCAACTATTTCGTGCCGCCCAACCATCCACTGAAGATCGGGATCATCGACAAGTGGGCGCAACGGGTGACCGAGGCGAGCGGCGGCCGCATTGCGGTGGGCTTTCCGGCCAAGACGCTGGCACCGGCGCCGCGTCAGTGGAAGATGGTGACGTCCGGCATCGCCGACGCGACCGTGATGTACAACAATTTCGAGCGAAAGCGGTTGTCGCTGGACCAGGTCGGCACCTTGCCGTTCAGCATCACCGATGCGTCTTCGACTGCGACGGCGCTGTGGCGGACCCACAAGAAATATTTCGCAGCAAAGAACCAGTACAAGGGTGTCAAGTTTCTCGGCTACATCATGCACGGCGGCGGAGAGTTTTTCAGTCTGCGGGAGCCCATACTGTCCCTCGCAGATCTGAAAAAGATGAAATTGCGGACGCCCCCCGGGGATGTCGCCAAGGCGATCGGCAAGACGGGGGCAACGGTCGTACCGACGCCCGGCGTCAAGGCTTTCGACGTGGTGTCCAAGGGTATCGTCGATGGAATGATCTTCCCCATCGGCGACGTCTGGAAGCTGAAGATGATGCCCTACGTCAAGCACCTGACCAAGGTGCCGGGCAAGATCTATGGCGCGGTCTTCTCGCTCTACATGAACCAGAAGGTGTGGAACAAACTGTCGAAGGAAAACAAGGCAATTGTCCTCGCCGCGTCGGGCGAGAAGATTTCCATGGATTCCAATAACTGGGGGAACGTCGATATCGAGGCCGAGGCGATCTACCGGAAACAGGGAATCGGCGTCCACGACGCCAGCCAAGCCTTCACGTCGGAACTGAAAAAGCTCTGGGCGTATCAGGACGATGCATGGATCGCCGCGGCGAACAAGGCGGGCGTGGACGGCCGGACCGCCCTGGACTATTTCCGCGCGGAGGCGAAGAAGATCTACGGGGCGCGCAAGCAGTAGGGCGGCCGCCGATCGATGCCCGACGGAGGGGACGGGCCCGGCGCAGCCGATATCCGGCCCGACGGCCGATTCGAAGCGGTCCTGATGACAATCGTCGGGACGACCGTCTTTCTCATGATGGCGATCACCTTCGTGGACGTCGTCGGGCGTTACGGTTTCAGCGCGCCCATTCCCGGCGGCTTCGAGCTGATCGAATTCCTGATGCCGTTGTCGATCTTCGCCGGCCTGCCGATCATCACCCGGCGCCGAACGCACATCGTCGTCAGCATTTTCGACCGATGGTTTCGCGGCCGAACAGGTGAGATCCGCCGACTCGTTGTCGACGCCGGCTCGCTCGCCGTAGTCGCGTTCATCGCGGAACGCATGTGGAGCCAGGGGCAGGGCCTCGCAGAAGCGCAAATCGAATCGGGCTATCTGGAATGGCCGATCGCGCCTGCAGCCTATGCGATCAGCGTGCTCAGCGCCGTGACATGCGTGGTTCTCGCCCTGATGCTGCTTCAGGATGTGAGAACCCTGTTCGGCCGGGGCCGGTGACGGGCCGCACGACATGATCGAATCTCTCGTCGGTTTCGCGGTCCTCCTGCTCATGGTCTTCCTGGGTTTTCCGCTCGGGTTTGCCATGGTGGCGGTCGGATTCGTCGGATTCGGTCTCGTACGGGGGTGGGAGCCCGCGCTGGAAACAGTCGGCCAGCTCATTCTCGATTTCGCGATGAGCTATTCCTTTTCCGTGCTTCCGCTGTTCGTGCTGATGGGGGCGTTCGTATACCGGGCGGCGCTGTCGGAAGACCTGTACGACGCCTCGAACGCCTGGCTGGGTCATCACAAGGGCGGGCTGGCAATGGCGACCGTCGCGGCGTGCGGCGGCTTCAGCGCGGTTTCCGGAAGCTCGGTGGCAACGGCGGCAACAATGGCGAAAGTCGCCATGCCGTCGATGCGGCGTTACCGCTACAATGAGAACCTCGCCGCCGGCACCATCGCTGCAGGCGGCACAATGGGGATCCTGATCCCGCCCAGCATTGCTCTGGTCATCTACGGCATCATCGTCGAGGAAGATGTCGGAAAACTGTTCATCGCCGGGATCGTACCCGGGATCATTACCGTCCTGCTGTACATTCTGGTGATCAAGGTCCTGATCACCTTCCGCCCGGAACTGGGGCCGCCCGGCCCCTGGACACCCTGGAAGGACCGGTTCCGCGCACTCAAGGGCGTATGGGGGATGATCGCCCTGTTCGCACTGGTTCTGGGCGGCATCTATCTCGGCGTCTTTACGCCGACCGAAGCAGGCGGGATCGGTGCGGTCGGCGCTGTCGCGTTTGCGGTTTCGCGCCGCAAGATGGGCTGGCGGGGGTTTTGCGGCGCGCTGGTCGAAGCCGGCCAGACGACCGCCATGGTCTTCAGCGTTGCATTCGGCGCGATCATCCTCTCGAACTTCATGAACATATCGGGCATGCCCAATCACATCGTCGAGTGGGTCAACGCTCTCGATATCGCACCGATCCTCGTAATCCTGGTGATCTGCCTGATCTATATCGCCCTCGGCTGCGTCTTCGAGGGGATCGGCATGATCCTGTTGACGGTGCCGATTTTCTTCCCGGTCGTGCAGAGTCTGGGGTTCGATCTGATCTGGTTCGGCATCGTCGTCATCATGGTGACGGAGATCAGCCTGATCACGCCGCCCATCGGGATGAATGTGTTCGTTCTCAAGACGATCATGCCGGAAATGTCCCTGTGGGGGATTTTTTCCGGCATCGGCCCCTTCTTTGCCGCCGATATCGTTCGCCTTCTCCTGATCGTTTTCATACCGGGATTGACGTTGTATCTGCCCGGTCTGATGGGGGGGTAAGGGCGGAAGTCAGCCAGCGGCCGCACCGGCCGCCTTCGCCAGGATCGAACCGGCGTCCCTCGGCGGGGCGTTGCCAACCCAGGCGACATAGCCGTCCGGACGCACGAGGATAAGGCCCGCGCCGTAGCGTCGGCGCGCCTCGGAGGACGGCTCGCGGACCGCCGTGAACGGGACCGATCGTTGCGCGGCGGCAGATTCGAACATTTCGATCGCCCCGCCCCCCGCATCCAACGCGAGGAGAGCGAAACCGCGCCCGAGCAGCTCGTGGACACCGATTCCCGATGACAGCCGCCACGGCGCCAGACGATGGCCCGGCCTCGCCCGGACGCTGTGCACCCCTTTGGCGCCGCAAATGCCGCCGGGCGGGCCGGCGACGACCGACGATCCCTCGTAGTGGGGCGCGTAGTGCAGCGCGCGGGCATCGGACGCCCGGCGATGCGCCTCCCAATGCCGGGGAAACATCTCCGCGTCGTCCTCGGGGTTAAACCGGTCGAAGAAATCCCGGTCGCCGGCAATCCGCGCATCGATGAACCGCTGCGCGGTATCGGCGGCGACGGCCTGCCGCTCCTCGCTGTAAGAATCGAGCAGCGCCTCGCCGCCCCAACCCTGAAGTGCCGCAGCGAGCTTCCAGCCGAGATTCGCCGCATCCTCGAACCCGGTGTTGAGCCCGTACCCGCCGTAGGGCGGATGGCTGTGAGCCGCATCGCCGGCGATGAATACGCGCCCGGCCCGAAATCTGTCGGCGACGGAGACGCGCAGATCCCAGTAGCCGATATGGTCGAACGCGCACGCGAACTCGAAACCGGCAGCCCGATGCAACAACGAGCGTACGCTTTCCTCGCTCCGGTCCGCGCCGGCGGGAACCGGCGCATGGAAGAACCACCCCCCATCATTGTCCACCCGGCCGAAGAACCGCCAGTATCCCCGCAGAGTCCGGTGGACGACCCGATAGATATAGGCGGGCGGGAAACGCTTCAGCCCTTCGTGCAGCGCCCGCGAGCGGAACACCGCCAGGACCATCGCCTGTTCGTAATCGGTGCCGCTCGACGGCAGGCCCGCGCTTTCCCGGACGAGTGACCGGCTCCCGTCGCAGCCGACGACGTAGTCCGCAGAGAGCGTCTCGCGGCGCGAACCGTCGTGTCCCGCCACATCCACCGCGGCCCTATTGTCCGATTGCCGGATCGCCTCCGCCGACCATCCCGACCTCACGCTGACGCCGGCGAGCCCGGCCAGTCTTTCCCTCAGGACTTGTTCGGTGAGGTATTGCGGCAGCCGCTCTCCGCGCTGGGAGAAATATTCGTCCACCGCTTTCCTAGTCACGGGCGAATACCAGAACCCGCTCGTCAGATCGCCGTAGGCGACGATGAAATTGCCGGGAAACTCTGCCGGTATCGTCCGCCGCAACCGCAGCTCATCCGCGATGCCCCAGGAATGGAACAGTTCGAGCGTGCGTTGGGTGAGATTCTGACCCTTGGGGATGCGGTGCGGTTCGGTGCGCCGTTCGATGACCGTACACGGAACGCCGCGGAGGCCGAGATCGACGGCGAGGGCGAGCCCGACCGGCCCGCCGCCGACAACGATAACCCCGCGGCTGTACGCCATCGCCGAACGGGAGAGGTCCGGTCGGGCGCTTCAGCTCCAGCAGACGAAGGCGTTGGCGGTTCCGGTGCCCGCCTCCGAACGGTAGCAGGGCACGTAGTCGATGAGGTCGCCGGAGAGGTCGGTATCGAACAGCAGACCGGCCGCGACGATCCAGTTACGGAGTTCCGATGAGCCGGACTGGAGCAGATTCTGTTCGATGCTGCACAGCGCTTCCTTGTCGCGCTTCCGGAAGCCCGAGAGAAACCGCTGATCGAGGTCCTCGTCGATGCAGAAATGCGACATCCCGCCCGATCCGACAACCGCAACGCGGGCAGAGGACCGCCAGTCCCGGATCGCGCGCCCGATCATCGCGCCGAACGCAAAGCAGCGCCGCGCGGTCGGCTGGTTCGGCGGATAGAAGGTGTTGGAGATCACCGGCAGGGTGGGAACCGCCCGGTCGCGCATGATGCGGCGCAGAATGAAACTGAAGGCGTGCGGCGTGCCGACATGGCGATGGTTGTCGTGACGGGGCCACTCGCTGGACGAGGCGAGATCGAACCCTTCCTCGAGTGCGCGCTCGAAAACCGCCTCCGCCAATTCCGGCAGGCCGGGATAGACGGTGTGCTCGCCCGGGCGGTAGGCCCACTCGGCCTCCTCGATTCCCGGCGGCAGCATGGCTTTTTGCTCCCGGGTCAGGGGCTGGTTGTAAAAGGTCTCGCCGCGATAGACGGTGAACGTCGGCTGGACATCCTCGAGGAACAGTTCGCGCTGGTCGTTGCCGAGAATGACGCAGGCATCGGGCGCGGCCTCTTCCCACGCGTCGGCGAGCCTGGAGATCCCGGTCTGACAGGCGTCGTAACGCCGTCGACGTTCGCTGTCGGTAAACTTGGCGGCGATATTTTCGCCCGACCGCAGCTCCCGCAGTTCGTCGAAGGAGAAGCGTTCACACTTGAACCAGTGCCGGTTCACGCGGTCCGCCTTGACCCGTTCGCCCCACTGGTCGGGCGTGGTGTTCAGGGTCGGCCCATGCGTCGTCCACATGCCGAGAACGATGTCCGCCATCAGCCGTCTCCCTCTCTTTCGAGCATCGTCTCGTAGGATGCCCCCATCACCTGGCTGACCGGTTCGCCGCGCCGAACAGCCTCGGTCATCGCCTTTTCCCGCGCGACGATGGACTCGGCCATTCGCAGGACTTCCTCGGCACGGTCGGCCGGGATCGAGGCAAACCCGCTGCGGTCGGCGATCACCAGATCGCCGGGGCGGACAATCAGGCCGCCCACCGCAATGTCCATATTGAAACCTTTCTCGTGGATGCGGCCGCGCGCCGTCCGCGCCGTCGCGCTCCGGGCATAGACCGGAAAACCGAGTTCGGCCGCCTCGTCGATATCCCGCGCCGGGCCCTCGACGATCACCCCCTCGATACCCGCTGCCTGGGCCGCATTGGACAACACACCGCCCCACCCGGCGGCGTCGATGCCGGTACGCTGCTCGATGACCAGAACATCACCCGGACCGGCGGCGTCCACGGCGCCGCTGCACAGGTGCCGCCGGGGCGCGTTTTCGGGCTTCCGGTCGGTCAGCGTCACCGTCACTGCCCGCCCGGCGATGCGCCTGTCGGTCGATTGCGCGCCGATCCCGGTCACCGCGCCCGGCAGCCCGAGCGCATCGAGCGCATCGGAGACCGCGCAGGTGTCGAGCGCGGCCAGCCGTTCGACCGGACCGGCGTCGTCAACAGCCATGGTTCTGCCCATCGTACAGGTGGCATTCGACCCGTCTCGGCGACTCTATCGCGATCTCGGGCCGGATCGTACGGCACCGCTCCGTCGCCTTCGGGCAGCGCGGATGGAAATGGCAGCCCGGCGGAGGATCGAGCGGATCCGGAAATTCGCTGCCGAACGACTCCCCCGGCAGACCCAGCGTCGGATCGGGCGTCAGGATCGATCGCAGCAGGGTCTCCGTATAGGGATGGCGTGGATCGTCGAAGATGCGGTCGGTCTGTCCCAATTCGAGCACGCGCCCAAGATACATGACGGCGACGCGGTCGGCGATATGTTCGACGACAGCGAGATCGTGGCTGATAAAAACGTAGGTCAGGTTGAGGGTGCGCCGTAGCTCCAGCAACAGATTGAGAATCTGCGCCTGCACGGAAACGTCGAGGGCGGAGGTGGGTTCGTCGAAGACGACGATACGGGGCTTGATTGCCAGTGCGCGCGCGATCGCCACCCGCTGGCGTTGCCCGCCGGAAAGCTGGTTGGGATAGGCGTGGATCAGATGGGCCGGCAAGCCGACCAACTCCATGATCTCGGCCACGCGCTTCCGGCGCTCCCGGGCTGTCCCTATGCGGTGGACTTCGAGCGGCAGACCGACGATCTGGCCCAGCGTCTTGCGCGGGTTCAGCGACGAGTAGGGGTCCTGGAAGACCGGCTGAACTTGCGCGGCGATTTCCGACCGTCCGACCTCCGCCATCGGCTTTCCTGTGAAGCGGATCGAGCCGCTGGACGGCGGCAGGAGCCCGAGAAGCATTCTCGCCAGCGTGGTCTTGCCGCAACCGGACTCGCCCACGATCGCCAGCACCTCTCCCTGGCGGACGGTGAACGACACATCATCGACCGCGCGCAGCGCGGTGGAAGGCCGGAACACCCCCTGCCCCATCCGGAACAGCCGCGTGACGCCGATGCATTCGAGCGCCGGAACCGCATTCCGATCGGCTGCGGCGCCGTTCCCGGCCGGAGGCGTCATGGCGGCGGCGCCGCCGCATGCAACTGCGCCGCGCGCAGCCGTTCCACCGGGTTGACGCAGCGGTAGGTGTGCCCCTCTTCGATCGACCGTTCATCGTTCCCGCCCTCGCGGCATCTTTCGTCGGCGAGCGCGCAACGGTTCCTGAACATGCACCCCCGCGTATCGCCGATCAGGGACGGAACGATACCGGGTATGGATCCGAGATTGCTCCGTCTCCTCGTCTTCCCCGGGGACGGAATGCAGTCGATGAGACCGCGCGTGTAGGGATGGGTCGGTGCGCCGAAGACCTGTGCGCTTGTTCCGGTCTCGACGATACGCCCCGCGTACATCACCGCGATCCGATCAGCGATACGCGCGACGATCCCGAGATCATGGGTGATCAGTATCAGCGCCATGTCGAACTCGGCCTGCAGGTCTTTCAGAAGGTGGAGCACCTGCGCCTGGACGGTGACATCGAGCGCCGTCGTGGGCTCGTCAGCGACGATCAGGACAGGATCGCACATCAGCGCCATCGCAACCATGATTCGCTGGCGCAGCCCGCCAGAGAGCTGGTGCGGATACTGCCCGAGGCGAGCGACAGGATTGGTGATCCCGACACGGGCCAGCAGATATTCCGCGCGTTCGCGCGCTTCCCGGCGACCGCTGCGACAATGGCGGATATGGACCTCTTCAAGCTGGTTCCCGACGGTGTAGACCGGGTTCAGCGAGGTCATCGGATCCTGGAAGATCATGCTCATGCGGTTGCCGCGTATGGCAGCAAACGACTTCTCCGATACGGTCAGGAGATCGGTCGCTTCGAGACTGATTTCCCGAGCGCGCAGCCTGGCGCGGCGGGGCAAGAGCCACATTATCGCGAGCGCTGTCATCGTCTTCCCGCAGCCGGATTCGCCCACGATGGCAAGGGTCTCGCCGCGCGCCGCGGAGAGATCGACGTCGCTGACCGCGTGCAGCGTTCCCGACGGGACCGGCATATCGACGAACAACCCGCGCACCCGCAGAATCGTGTCTCCATGGCCGGTCACCGGCCGCGGCCCTCCGGCACGGTTATGTCGCGGATTCCATCGCCCATCAGGTTGATCGCGATGACGAGAAAGAACAGGGCAAGCCCCGGCAACGCGATCAGGTAGGGCTTGAAGAACATGAAGTTGCGCCCTTCGGAGATCAGCAGGCCCCATGACGGAGTGGGCGGCTGGACCCCGAGGCCGAGAAACGACAGCACCGCCTCGACCAGGATCGCGATGGCCATCTCCAGGCTGGCGACCACGATAATGTGACTCATCACGTTGGGCAGGACCTCGCGCGTCACGATGCGCAGGTGCGAAGCCCCGACCGCCTGGGCAGCGGCGACGAACTCCTGACTCCTGATCTGCTGGGTGACGCTGCGCGTGACAACGGCGAACCGGTCCCAGAACAGAAAGCCGAGGACGCCGATCAGCACGATCAGGGAACTGCCGAATATGGAAACGAGGGAGAGCGCGATCAAAATGCCGGGGAGTGCCAGCTTGACGTTGATCAAATACATCACCACCGCGTCGGTGCGTCCGCCGAAATAACCGCCGACGATGCCAACCGTCGACCCCACCACGCCGGAAATAAACGCGGCGCCGAAGCCTACGATGAGGGATATCCGCGCCCCGTAGAGGATCCGCGTCAGATAGTCCCGGCCGAGCGAATCCGTGCCGAACGGGTGTTCCCAGCTTCCACCCGCACCCCAGATCGGACTGGTAAGCCGGGCGTCGAGATTCTGCAAATACGGGTCCGACGGGCAGACCGCCGGGGCGAATACGGCGAGCGAGACCACCAGAAGGACAAAACCCGTTCCCGCGAGGAGGCCGACATGGGTCCGCGCCCGCCGCCACATGATCTCGCGGGGCGTCGGCGCCGAGATGCGAAATTCATCCGTGAAAATGCCGCCCGCCATCGCCGCCCTCACCCAAGCCGGATACGCGGATCGAGGCGGGCGTTGATCAGGTCGGACGCCAGGGTGAGCACAATATAGGCAAGCGATACCGAGACGAGGATGGACTGGACGACCGGGAAATCGCTCCTCAGGATCGATTCGTAGGCCAGCAACCCGATGCCGTTCAGCGCGAAGACAGTCTCCACGATCACCGACCCGCCGAGCAAAAAGCCGAGCGAGACCGCGGACAACGACACCACCGGCAAAACGGCGTTGCGCAGCGCGTGTTTGAAAAAGATCGCCGCAGGAGACAGTCCCTTGGCCCGTGCGGTACGAACGAAGTCGGCCTCCAGGACCTCCAGCATCCCCGCTCGGGTCAAGCGCATCAGCGCCGGCATGACCGCCGTGCCCAACGCAACGGTCGGCAGCACGAAATGTGAAAAGCTGGCCGATCCCGAGATCGGCAGCCACCGCAGCACCACGCCGAACACGTAGATCAGGATCAGCCCGAACCAGAAGTTCGGGATCGCCTGACCGAAGACCGCGATCCCGAGGGCCGCCCGGTCGACCGCGGTATTCGCCCGGATCGCCGCGAGGACGCCGAGCGGGATGGCGATGGCCAGAGCCAGGGCCAGGGAGTAAAGCGACAGCAGGATCGTGACATCGACGCGCTCGAGAATCAGGTCCATCACCGGTTCGTTGGTGAACAGCGACTGGCCGAGATCGCCGCCGAGCGCCTTGGCGGCCCAGGTCAGGTATTGCTCGTGCAGCGGCTTGTCGAGGCCGTACAGCGCCGCGATCTCGGCGATTTCGGCGGGCGTTGCATCCTCCCCCGCCAGATCGGCCGCCAGATCCCCGGAAACGCGCAGCAGCGCGAAGCCGATGATCGAGACGGTAACCGCCACCAGCAGCGACACTCCCAGCCTCTGGAGGAAGAAGCGTGCCATCGTCCGGCGCCGCCGATCAGTGCGCGATCGGGATGTCCAGGTTGAATACGCGAATGGCGTTGCCCGCGAGCAGCTTCCCCTTGTCGGCGTCCGACAGCCAGTCGAACCCTGTAATGTGGTGTGCGACGTCGTCCATATGACGGCCGGTATCGGGGTTTATCGACGAACCGACACCCGGACATTCGGCGCCGAACAGGCATTGGTCCACGCCCGCAACCCGGATCAGCAATTCGATCGCCTCCGGCGTATAGAGGACCGTGTCGTAGTAGAGACGCCGCATGCGCTGGCTGAAACGCTCCGCCCCGTCGCGGCGCAGGGTGCCCGACTCGAAGCGCCCGAGCTGGTACGGGATCGCCCCGCCGCCATGGCTTACGACGATCTTGAGGTCCGGGAAATCGTCCAGCACCGCCGAGTTGACGAGCCCGTAGACGGCGGTCGTCTCCTCGTTGATGAAGCGGAGCGAATAGGGTTCGCGTTCGGACCGCGAACCGGTGCCGTGGATATGGGCCGGCACGTCCAGTTCGCACAGCTTCTCATAGAGGGGATACCAGTAGCGGTCGCCGAGCGCCGGCGGGTGGATCCCGGTGTTCTCGTACGGATCGGGGTTAAGCAGGCAACCCTTGAAGTCGAGTTCGGATACGCACCTGTCGAGTTCCCGGATCGCCATGTCGAGCGGTTCCCCGCACGGCTGGGGAAGACCCGCGATCCCGACGAAACGGTCCGGATAAAGCTGTGTCTCCCGGTAGATCATGTTGTTGCATTCCTCGTGGAACCACTGGACGAGCTTCGCCGGTTTTTCGGAATGCATCAGTTGGAAAGGCCGCGGCGAGACAAGCTGTGTGTCGGTGCCAAGCTTGTCGATATAGTCCAGGTGGCTGTGGCGCGAGCCGGGGAAGTGCTTCTTTTCGACAGCATGGCGGATCTCGTCGTCGTCCACGGCCACCTTTCCGCGCCCGTGGGAGCCCCGATGGGCCAGCAGCGTCGCCTTGTACGCCCACAGTTCGGCAGGAGCGCTCACATGGGCGTGGCAGTCGATAATCATGTCTATCCCCCCGGTGGGCAGAACGCGCCGGAACGCCGGGCCTCGCCCGGGCGCGCGGCCCGGACGGTACTATAGGACAGATTGCCGGACGGCGAAATTCGCGGCCGGCCGTGGCCGCGTTTCGCGAGGTCAGTGCGAGACGATGCTGCCGCGTTCGATCACGAACGTCTCGTCGAGCAGGGGGGCGATGTGGACGTCGTTCGACTCGGCGACAAGAACCGACTCGCCCTCCTCCTTCAGATTCGCCAGGATCTCGACCATCCGCTGCGCGAAAACCGGTGCGATACCCTCGCTCGGCTCGTCCAGCAGCAGCAGCTTGGTGCCGCACATGATCGCGCGTGCGAAGGCGACGAACTTCTGCTGCCCGCCGGAAAGCGTCGTGGCCCCCCGGTCGCGAAACGCCTCGACCTCCGGCATCAGACCGTAGATCCATTTGAGGCGTTCGTCCGCCCCTTCCGACCGGGTGGACCAGACCGGCAGCATGATATTCTCTTCGGCCGTAAGCTCCGGCACCAGCCGGCGGTCTTCCGGCATGAAGCCGATCCCCAAATGGGCGCGCCGATGGGCGTGCGAAGCGCCGAGGTCGAGATGCTCGAACGCGATCGACCCGGCTTGCAGTTTGAGTGCGCCCATTACGGCACGCATCACGGTCGTCTTGCCGGCGCCGTTACGGCCGATCAGCCCGCACATCGAGCCCGAGGGCACTTCGAGACTCACCCCGCGCAGGATCTGGGTGGCGCCGATGCTGACATCGAGATCCGTGATCGTGAGCATCACCCGGCCTCCCCCTCGCCGCTCCCGGCATCGGCGCCGCCATTGTCGGACCGCGCGCGGTGGTACTCCTTGCCGATGACGAACTCCTGCACCTTGGGATCGACCATCGCCTCCTCAGTCGGCGCGTCGCAGATAATCTCCCCCTGGGAGAACGCGAGCACCCGCGAGACATAACGCTCGACGATCTCCATATCGTGCTCGATGAACAGGACCGTCGTCTTCTCCTCCCGCAACGCCCGCATCAGGATATCCATGATGCCGAACTTCTCCTCGGCGCTGATGCCGCTGGTCGGCTCATCGAGCATCAGGAGCTTGGGTTTGCGCACCGTCGCCATCGCGATGTCGAGCAGCTTGCGCACCCCCTGCGGGAGGGCGTGGGCCGCAACGTCCCGGTAGTCGGCGATCTGGTAGCGGACGAGGTGATCCTCGACCCTGCTCGCCCGGTCCTTGCGCATCAGCGAGCCCAACAGGCCGAACCCGTCATGCTCGGCGATGCCGAAGGCGATCATGAGGTTGTCGAACACGGTCTCCGACAGGAAGACCTGCGGGACCTGGAACGAGCGGCAAAGCCCGAGCCGGGTGATCGCGCGAACCGACCGGCCGAGAATGTCGCGGCCCATGAACTCGATCTTCCCGCCGGAGGGCGGCAGGTAACCGGTGACCATGTTGACGAACGTCGTCTTGCCGGCGCCGTTGGCGCCGATCACGCCGACCGTCTCTCCTTCCTCGATGGTCACGTTGATGTTGTGGGCCGCAACGACGGCGCCGAAGCTCTTCTCGAGCCCCTGAACGTTGAGTACGACTGACATCGGCCGCTACGCCCTCTCCTCTTGTCCCGCGCGCCGGGCCTTCTCCGCACGGCTCTTGTTCCAGCGCTCGACCAGGGACCACAGCCCGTTGGGCAGGAACATGATGATGATCAGCAGCGTCCCGCCCATGATCAGCTGCCAGATCCCCGGGAACTGTTCGAAAGCGTAGGTGCGGATCAACTCGTAGATCAGGGCGCCGATGAAGGGCGCAACGACATTGCCCGTGCCGCTCAGGATCGCGATGAACACGAAATCGCCCGAGATCGGCCAGTAGACCATCGAGTCGGGATCGACATGACCGATGGTCATCGCGGCGATGGCGCCGCCAAAGCCCCCGACGAGCCCCGAAATCGTGTACTTGACGTGGATCGCCCGTTCCGCCGAATAGCCCAGATATTCGAGGCGGATCTCGTTCTCGCGCACCGCGGTGGTCATGTAGCCCAGTGTCGAGCGCAGGTAATGATGCACCGCCATCGCAACCACCCAGGTGAGGGCAGCGGCGAAGAAAAACAGTGTCGTCTTGTTGGCGGCGCCCTCGGGCGCAAACCCGAGATAGGTCTGCTGTTCGAGGCTGATGCCGTCGGTGGAACCCAGGCTCTCCAGCTTGGCGAGCACCCCGTAAAGGATCATCGAAAAGGCGAGGTTCAGGAGGGCGAAAAAGATTCCCCGGTAGCGTCTGAGCAGGAACCCGATGGACCATGCGAAGCCCCCCGCAACGACGACCCCGCAGGCGACGGTAAGAAAAGCGTCGGTAATGCCGAGATACTTGATGATCAGCGCCACCGTATAGGCGCCGAAGCCGAAGAACAGGGCGTGCCCGAAGGAGATCAGCCCGCAGCGCCAGAGCACCAGCAGGCCGAGCGCGACCGACCCGCGCGCCAGCGAGAGCAGCAGGATCGTCCGAAACCATTCGGGCACAAAAAAGTTGACGACGATCAACAGGGCCAGACTGATCGTCAGCGCCCAAGCCGTCCGGTCCATGAATTGCGTCATATCTTCCTCGCCTTCGGGGGGGCGAACAGGCCTTGCGGCCGGACGATGAGGACGATCGCCATGATCATGTAGATGACGAACAGTTCCAGCACCGGCTCGAGATGCACCGCCGCCGCGCGGGCCACGCCGACCACGAGGGAACCGATCAGCGCGCCGGGTATCGAGCCCATGCCGCCAATCACCACGACGGCGAAGGCAAGCACGATGACCTCCACCCCGATCCCCGGCTGCACCGAGATCGCCGGCGCCTGGTAGGCGCCGCCGAGCGCGCCGAGGAACGAACCGACGATGAAGGTCAACAGGAAGATCATCGTGACGTTGATCCCCATCGCCTGCGAAAGCTCGCGGTCGTAGATCACCGCCAGCAGCATCTTGCCGAACCGCGTCCGGTTGAGGCCGTACCACAGCACCCCGGCGACCAGAGCGGACAGGCCGATCATCGACAGGTTGTAATTGTCGAACGGCAAATCCGCGATGTCGGTCTGGCCGAGGAGCGCCAGCGGTTCGGCGGCAATATAGGGGTTGGTCCCCCAGATCAGCAGCAGAACGTCCTCGAGGACGAGGAAGGCGGCGAAAGTCGCCAGCACGATAATGTGCTCGTCTTCCGCATAGAGGAACCGGAGCAGTCCCCGTTCGATGATGATCCCGAACACGATCCCGAGGAAGATCGCCGTGAGCGCCATGATCACGAAGGCGCCGATGCCGGGCCAGCCTGTCTCGGCATAGAAGATCAGGATTGTCGCGCACAAATAGGCGCCGAACGCGTACAGCGACCCATGCGTGACGTTGAGGATTTTCTGCACGCCGCAGATCACCGTCAGCCCGACGGAAACCATGAACAGGTAGGAGGCGTACACCAACCCGTCGATCAGGATGATGAGTAGAAGTTCGGTATCCAACAGTCAGCTTCCGTCAGCCGAAAAGGTGTTCCGGCGAATTGCAGGCGGACAGGCGAATGGAAATCCGGGCGCCGTTCGCCGGCGCCCGGATCGTCCGTTGTCCGTTCAGGATCGGCGCACGCTCAGCCGCACTGCGCGCCCTTCATCCCGCCTTCGAGCCAGGGCACGGACTCGACGCCATTGGGCGGCATCACGCACTCGCCCTTGAAGACGACGACATCCTTGACCACCATCTCGCCCTTCTTGTCGTCCCAGACGGTGATACCCCAGCGGTCTTCGGTGACGGCCTGGTGCCCGTCGCTGAGCGCCATCTTCACCTCGCCGGCGATCGACGTGAAGGTCGAACCAGCGAGCGCCTCGATAACCTGTTCGGTCGTCGGGAACTTGCCGCCGTTGGCCTTCTGCGCCTTGTCATAGGCGTACTTGGCGCCGAGGATTCCCTGCGCGAACTGATAGGCGGGCTGCGCCGGCGGCTCGCCGTAGGTCTTGCGGAATTCCTTCTGGAACCAGTTGTTGAGCGGCGTGTCGATCCCCACCGCATACATCCCGTACGGCCCTCTCGTTCCGATGAGCTGGCCTTCCGGGAACTTTTTGCCGAGCCGGTAGGCGACCGTCTCGCCGACCGTCAGGATGAAGGTCTTGCGCTTGAACAGCCCGCGCGCATTGGCCTGTGCGATGAAGGCTTCGAGATCGCCTCCCCAGAAACTCGAGTGGACGAGCTTCTGCTTGGCGCGGAGCAGCGCCGAGATTTCCGAACCGTACTGGCCGGAGAAGAGCTTGGGGAACTGCTGCTTCTTGGCCGGCTTGATATCCGGGGACAGCGTCTCCATCGCCAGATGGAAGTCGCGCCACGAATCCTGGCCCCAGGCGTAGTTCTGGTTGAGCCCGATATAGCCGTCCTTGGCCCGGTCCTTCAGCTTCATGGAAACATAGCGCGCGGCGCCCGTGTTGTTGCCGGTGCCGTGGCTCATGGTGCGGAACAGGTATTTCGGCTTCTTCACCAGCTCCTCGAAGACCCGCGGCGTGCCGCAGACCGTGAGCAATGTGAGAACCTTGACCTCTTCGGCGATACGCGACACCGCCGCGCACGTGCCGGAGGAGATATAGCCGACCACCAGGTCCACCCCGTCCTTCTGCACCTTGTTGCGCAGTTCGGTGACCTGCTTGGTGCCGCCGCCCGCCTCGTCGTAGATCAGGGGCTCGACCTTGCGCCCTGCGAACCCGACCGAGTTGTAGGGAGCCGGAAGCTCGCCATTGTTGATCCCGCGGACGATGAGCTCTACGCCCTTCTTCGCCGGGATGCCGAACGCCGGGGCGCCGGCGCCGGTAAGGAATGTAGGAACACCCATCTTGACGGTCTGTGCGGATGCGGCGCCGGCGACCAGCGCCACGCCCGCCGCGGCCGCGAGCCCGACCGTCATCCTGCCATAGTCACGCTTCATGCGAACCTCCCAGTGTCTGCCCCCCAGGGCCAAGGAAGCCGTAAGGTGCCAGTACAGTTGCAGTCTTGCAAGGCGGGCGAAGTCATTATTTTGGCCGCAACCGGAGGCGCCGGCCGCTCACGCCCTCCGCCATACGATGTCGGCCTTCGACCCCGCACCGTAGGCGATGCTGGGCTCGGCGGTCAGCGTCATCGTGTCGCCGTCGAGCGCCACCTTGCGGCGCTGACGGGTGCCGCGGAGATCGGCTCGCGAGCTCATCTCGATTGTGTGGACATTCTCGCCGTCGAGACACTCCAGCAGGCCGCAATAGGTCAGATGGTCGATCCCCCCGGCCCCGTCGGGCCGTTCCACCGAACATGACATGTGGCCGTCGGCTGCATAGAAGATATAGCCCTTCGCCTCTACCCACGGGTTCGACACCGTGCCGTCCGCCTGTGTCAGCCGGTAATCCGCCAGCCGCCAGGTTCCCACCAGTTCCGCGCGTACCATCGCCGCCCTCCCCTTGCGTCGCGCCCGGACGCGAGGTTATCTGCCCGCCGGCGCCGACGCCACGCCCCGGGAGGAACGAAATGGACGATGACCGGCTCTATCCCGCCCGGCCGATCGTCGGCGTCGGGGCGGTCGTCTTCCGCGGCGGCGACGTGTTGCTGGTCAGTCGCGCGAAGCCGCCGGTATCGGACCGCTGGAGCATCCCCGGCGGGGCGCAGGAAGTCGGCGAGACCGTGCGAGAGGCGGCGCACCGCGAGGTTCGCGAAGAGACCGGGGTCGAGATACGCATTGTCGGTCTCATCGACGTGGTGGACGGCATCTCCCGCGACGCCGACGGGCGGGCGCGCTACCACTACACCCTGATCGACTTCGCCGCGGAATGGCTGTCCGGCGAAGTACGGGCGGGAAGCGACGCCGGGGCGGCGCGCTGGGTCCGGCGCGAGGAACTCGCCGGCCTCCCGCTGTGGGACGAGACTCGACGGATCATCGACCGCGCAGCCGAGATGGTCGCCGCGACGCAGTGAGGGATCGCCGCCCAAGTTCGGACCTTGATGAAAGGAACAGCGATGAAAGCCATGGTCCTGCACAGCGCCGACCAAGCCTGTCGTCTGGAGGAGCGCCCGGAACCGCGCCCCGGCCTCGGCGAGGCGGTGATGCGCGTGCGCGCCGCCGGCGTGGGGCTGACGCTGGTCAACATCCGCCTCGGACGGATGGGCGGCTCCCTGCCGCGCGTCATGGGTCATGAACTGGCGGGAGAGATCGTCGAGGTCGGCGAGGGCGTCTCCGAGCTTTCGGTCGGCGACCGCTGCGCGGTCTATTTCTATCTCACCTGCGGGCGCTGCCGCTGGTGCCGCGGCGGGCGCGAGACGCTGTGCGAGAAATTCGCCGGCTATGTCGGCGTCCACCGCGACGGCGGCTTTGCCGACTATGTCTGCCTGCCGGCCGAGAACTTTCTGCCGATCCCGGACGGTCTGGACGACGAGGCGGCCGCGATCGCAGCCGACGCCGTCAACACCAACTGGCATTGCATGCGCGAACGGGCGCGCATCAACCCGCACGACACCGTGCTGCTGATCGGCGCGGGCGGCGGTGTCGGCATCCATGGCGTGCAGGTCGCGAAGCTCTTCGGTGCGCGCGTCATCGCGGCCGATATTTCGGACGAAAAGCTCGATCTGGCGCGCCGGTGGGGAGCCGACGAGGCGATCAACGTGCGCGCGGTCGATGACGTCGCAGGAGAGGTGAATCGATTGACCGACGGCAGGGGTGCCGATGCGGCGGTGGATTATGTCGGTCATGGCGAAACCTTCACCACGGCAATCGACAGCCTCGCGACTTCCGGCCGGGCGGTTGTCATCGGGGTCGGCACAGGCGATGCGAGTTTCAATCCGACAAGGCTGCTCAGGAGCGAACGGATCATCACCGGCTCGCGTCATTCGACGCGCACCGAACTGATCGAAACGATGGAACTCATGGCGCGCGGGCTGGTGGAACCCGTCATCGGCATGCGCGTGCCGTTCACGGAGGTGGAAACCGTCTTCGATGCGCTCGGACGCGAAACGCTCCTCGGCCGCGGCGCCCTGACCTATTCGTGAGCGGCGTTGCCGGTTGCCGGATCGCCGCATCGCATTCGTTGGCCGGACTTCGCACCGCACTCGCACAAGCCGCATTCGGCATTGGGTCGCCGCGGTGTAACCTTCGGGCGCAATCATAACACCATTTACAAACACCGCATGTAAGACGCCGCCCGAGTCCTTCAGGCGGTCAAACAGACAGGACCGCCTCCCGCCGCCGCCACGGGGCGCCCTTTCAAAAAAGTCATGCTCCGCTTGTGCGGCGGATCGCGTTGTCGCCGGCCTCGCGGCCGAGATCCGGCCTGCAGTCCCGCCACGGGGTCGCGCCCTCGTAGGCGTGGGCCGCCCGCAGCACCGTCGCCTCGTCGAAATACCTCCCGGCAATCTGCGCGCCGATCGGCATCCCGTCTTCAAAATATCCGACACAAACCGAAACCGCCGGATGCCCTGTCAGGTTGAAAGGCACGTCGATCATCGGAAAGGTGAAATAGGGAAATACCTGCTTGGCCGCGAGGGGCGCCTGGGGCACCAGCAACCCCGCGGTCAGCAGCAGATCGTATCTGCCCAGAATCCGTTCCATCTCGCGGGTCAACTCGGTCCGGCGGCGCTGGGCCTGAATGTAATCGACGGCCCGGATCATTCCGCCCAGCGCCACGCGTCCGCGCAGTACCTCACCGTATTCGTCGAGCCGTTCGGTGATCATTTCCTCGTGGATCGCCAACGCCTCGGCTGGCAGAATCATTCGTCCGGCCGCGTGATAGTCCATTATGTCGGAGACACGGACCTCGGCCACCTCCGCTCCCAGATCGTGCAGGACTCCCGCGGCGGTATCGATCGCGGCGGCGACTTCGGGATGGGCGTCGAAATCCTCGGCATAGAAATGGCGGATCAGACCAACCCGGATGCCCGCCAGCCCGTCCGCGATGCCGCCCAGGTAATCGTCGACCGGTTCTTCGGAACTCATGGCGTCGGCCGGATCGTATCCGGCGATCGACTGCAGGATCAGGGCGCAATCCTCAGCCGTCCAGGCCATCGGCCCCACAGTATCGAAGGAAAAGGTGAGCGGTATATCGCCTTGCGTGCTTACACGCCCCAACGTTGGTTTAAGGCCGGCGATGCCGCAGTGCGAAGCCGGCGAGCGGATGGAGCCGCCGGCATCGCTGCCGATCGCGCCCAGGCAGAAGCCAGCGGCGATCGCGGCGGCGGAGCCCGACGACGAACCGCCGGTCGAACGCTCCAACCCCCACGGGTTCCGCGCGGGCGGATAGAGCGCGTCGAAAGTCGGCCCGCCGAACGCAAACTCGAAAGTATCGACATGACCCAGCACGATCGCACCGGCCTCTCTCAATAGGCGGACCACCGTCGCGTCCCGGTCCGGTATGTAGTCGGTCAGGAGGCGCGAATTCGCGGTCGTCTTGCGGCAGGCAATGTCGATCACTGCCTTGATGCCGATCGGAATGCCGTGCAGTGGGCCTCTGGACCGGCCGGCGCGGATTTCGGTTTCGGCGGTGCGCGCTTCGGCCAGCGCGTCGGCAGCGAACACGTCATGGAATGCGTTGATCCTGCCGTCGAAGGCGTCTATCCGGGAGAGACACTGCTCGACCAAGGCGACCGGCGACAGCCTGCCGGCGGCGATTTCCCGACTGGCTTGGGCGATGGTCGGGACGGATTCCATGCCGCTCACCGTGGCCGCTTCGTGCTCGCGGGGTGAGTCCGCCTCGGCCCATGGAACGGCTGCATGCGTTCCGTCCAGTGCCGGCCCTTGCGGCGGACCCGGGCGGCAAGATCGCACATCGGTTCAAAGACCGCGCGCAGGCGAGCCTTTTCCTGTTCGGGGAGGTCGATGGCAGACGCTTCGTAGAGCCCGGCAAAAATCCGGTCCATGCGGTCCTTGTCGCTCATCGGCCCGTTCTCCCGCGATATCGTCAGCCATACCATAGGCCCGGCGCCCAAAGCGCCGTCCAGGGCACAAACAGGATGATCAGGATGCGGACGATGTCGCTGGCGACGAAAGGCAGCACGCCACGATAGGTCTCCCCCATCGAGACATCGTGCGCCATCGCATTGATCACGAAAATGTTGAGCCCGAACGGCGGCGTGATCATCCCGACTTCGACCGCCATCAGCGCGAGGATACCGAACCACACCGCAAGCTGGTCTTCCTCCAGTCCAAGTTCGAGAGACAGCAGGATCGGGAAAAAAACCGGCACCGTCAGCAGGATCATCGCAAGCGATTCCATCACGCAGCCGAGCACCAGATAGACTGCCAGCATCGCGATCATGATCAGCATGGGCGGCGCGTCGAGCCGCTCTACGAGTTGGGCAAGCTCGACCGGCATCTGGGTAAGCGCGAGAAAAGCGTTGAAGATCTCTGCGCCCAGCAGGATCAGGAAAATCAGCGCGGTGATCTCGGCGGTCTCAAGCAGGCTCCGGGTCAACCCTCTCCAGCGCATCCCGCCGACCACGACCGCGATCAGCCCGACGGAACCGGCACCGATGGCGGCGCCTTCTGTAGGCGAGAACCAGCCGAGATAGATGCCGGCCACCACCAAGATGAAAACCAGGGCGACGGGCCAGATGTCGCGAAGGCTCTGCAGCCGTATCTTGAGGGGAAAGCGCTCGCTGGCCGGACCCGAGCCGGGAGCCAGGCGTACGAAGGCAGCGACCACGATCATGTAGCCGGCGGTGGCGATGACGCCCGGGATGAGTGCGGCCAGGAAAAGATGGCCGATCGACTGTTCGGTGTAGACGGCGTAGATGACCAGGATCACCGACGGAGGGATGAGGATGCCGAGCGTTCCGCCGGCGGCCAGGGTTCCGGTCGACAGCGAAGCCGAATAGCCGGAGCGCCGCATCTCGGGCAGGGCGACCTGCGACATGGTCGCGGCGGTCGCGAGCGATGAGCCGCAGATCGCGCCGAACATCGCACAGCCGCCGACAGTGGCAATGGCGAGCCCGCCGCGCCAATGCCCGACCCAAGCGCGCGCCGTCTGGAACAGCGCGCGGTTTATGCCTGCCTTTGTCGCGAACTGCCCCATCAGGAGGAACAGCGGCACCACGGACAGCGTGTACGAGGAGAACCGTTCGTATGTGGAGGATTTGAGGGTGTTCAACAGCGGCTCGTACCCGGCAACGAGCGTATAGCCAATTCCGCCCATCACCAGCATCGCCAGCCCGACCGGCACGCGGGCCATGATGACAGCCAGCGTGAGCGCGAAGATCACGATCCCGAGGGTGAAGTCGTCCATTACCTGTCCCGCCGCAGCCGGTCACCGGCGGTATAAAGGCAAGCTGCGGCCCAAATCAGGCAGGAAACAAAAGCTCCCGTGTAGCCCCACCAGACCGGAATCTGCAGGAACATCGAGAAATCGTCGCGGTGGAACGTCTCGATTCCGCCCAGTGCCAGGCGCCATGTCAGCACGCACACCACCGCGGCGAAAGCGACATTGGAAGCCGCATCCAGCCCGTTACGGACACGGGCAGGCGCGCGCGCAGTAAAGAAATCGACGATCACGTTCGCCCGGCGCATCTGGCAGTAGGGAAGAAACGAGAAAATCGCGTAAGCGACACCGATCTCGACAATTTCCGAGTCGCCCAGGATCGGCATGTTGAACCCGGTCCGGCCGATGACGCTGAACACGGTGAGCGCAGTGACGACGATCAGGAACAGCCCGCCGACCAGAGCCAGGATCTCGCAGATCCGCATCAGCGCGCGTCCAGCCGGACCGTAATCGCCGGCGTTCATGCGCGCCTCGGTGCTGTGGTCCCGCTCGGTCCGCTCAGTCATTTCCATCCGCCGACGGTCCCGGCCGTCCGGTTGGAATCATTCTTAGCGACCCGGCCGCGGCCGGTCCACGGCGGCCCGCCGTTGTCCGTCTGGTGTGGAATCGATAGAATCCCGGGGCACCGAGCCAGAGGACACGGAGGATCGATATGTGCCGCTTCGGGATGATCAGCCGCGCAGTTGCGATTACGGGCATGGCGGCGTGTATGGCGGCAGGAGCCGCAGCGCAGGAAGTGAATTTCAAGTTCCATCACTTCAGTTCGCCGCGCGGATGGGACGGAAAAGTGATGGTCGGGCGCGTTGTCGATCAAATCCAGAAGGGCTCTGACGGCAGGATCTCGATCAAGGTCTTCCCGGGGATGCAACTCGGTGGCAAGCCGTCTGCGCTGGTCAATCAGGTGGCGGACGGCGTCGTCGATATGGTCTACACGCTGCCGGGTTATTCCGCTGGGCGCTTCCCGATTCTGGCCGGTCTGGAATTGCCGTTCCTCGGCGCCGCCGGCGCGGAAGTCACGACCGGCCTGGCGTGGGATTTCTACGACAAGTACGCCCACGCGGACTTCAAGGGCTTCCGCCCGGTCTCCATCTCCATGACCGATACCGGACTGCTTCACACCACCAAAAAGAAGATCACCAAGATCGACGATCTCGGCGGCCTGAAGATCCGCGTTGCCTCCCGATATATCGGCGTGACGGTCAAGGCTCTCGGCGCCGTGCCTGTGCAAATGCCGTTGCCCGCAGTCTATGAGGCGCTCGCCCGCGGCCAGGTGCAGGGCATGATGATCCCCTGGTTGATCATGAAGCCGTTCAAGCTCCACGACGTTACCCGCTACCACCTGGAGATCCCGATCTATCATTCGACCCTGCTCCAGTTGATCGGTGAGAAGAGCTATCAAAAGCTGCCTGCCGACCTAAAGGCGGTTATCGACAAGGTATCGGGCCGCGAGATCTCCAATTGGATTGCGCACCGCCAGGACATCGTCGGAGGCGAGTCGCGCGCCTATGGCGTGAAACGCGGCGCTGATATCAACACCCTGTCCCCGGAAGCGCTGCAGAGATGGACGGCGCGAGCCGCCTCGGCTCACGATCTGTGGGCCAAGGAAATGGACAAGCGCGGCCACAACGGCGCCGAAATGCTCGCATATCTCAAGGAGACGGCACGGAAGCACCAGATGAAGGCAAAATAGCCGTTTCGGGCTCGTCTCCGCGCCCCGGACCGGCGGGAAACCGGGGCGCAGGCGGATCCGCCGCCATTATTTTGCGAGTCTGCAACAGACTGGCATCCGCCGCCGGCGCAGCAACCGACGACGGCGACCGTCGGACGAAGGTCAACCAGTCGTGCCGCTGCGAGCGCCGGCGCTAGACGCAACCTTCCCGGCGACGCTTGACCCATCGGAGGTGCGCGATGATGAGACTCTTGTTCATCACGGTCCTGGCCTTGGGGCTCACGGCTCCGACGGTTGAAGCTCTGGCCCATCACGGCTGGTCGTGGACGACCGGCGGCAATATCGATCTGACCGGCATCCTCAAGACCGTCCGCCTGGGCAATCCCCACGGCATCTTGAAGATCGACGTGGAGGGCGAGGAGTGGACGGCCGAGGTCGGACAGCCGTGGCGCAACGAACGCGCCGGCCTCAAGGACGGCAATCTGGCCGAAGGGGTCGAAATCAGGTTGATCGGCGAGCCGGCCGCCGATGTGTCGCAAAAACGGATCAAGGTGGAACGGCTGTTCCTGGGCAAACGGGAGTACATCCTTTACCCGGGGCGCGACTGAAACCTTGGAAGCCCTGTTCGCGGCGCTCGAGGGAACGGCTCTGGCGCAGGCCCTGCGCAACTCCCGCTGGGTCTATGCGGCGGTCAACGCTGCACACATCTTTGCGATCGCTTTGCTGATCGGGTCCGTCGTCCCGCTCAATCTGCGGCTGCTTGGCGCGTGGCGCACGATCTCCCGCGAAGCGGTGGTGCGGGTGCTCGTGCCGGTTGCAGCGAGCGGGTTGATCCTCGCCCTGCTCACGGGGCCACTGCTGTTCATGATCCGGGCGCGGGAATACAGTGACATCGGGTTCCTTCAACTCAAGCTGGCCTTCATCACTGTCGGGGTCCTGTCCACGCTCGCTCTGTGCCGGACCTACGGGTTCCTGCTCGAAGACGCCCCGCGCGCCCGCTTGGCCGGCCACGCCATCCTGTCGACGGCCTGCTGGCTGGGAGCGCTCGTCTGCGGGCGGTTGATCGCGTTCGCCGGTGACTGAGGCCAAATTCCGTCGGCGGGGATGAACGGTATTCATCCGACGCAGCGCGCGCGGAAGCGGGAGCGGCCGGAGGGATCAACGTTCAAGAGCCGCCGCTTTCCATGGGCGGTTACTTCCGCGCCTGCCAATCCTGCCTTGAAGCCTTCATCAATGAGGTCCAGTCGTCGGGCGGATTTCCGCGCTCGGGCATCCCGGCGAAGACCGTGTACGGATCGGTTCTGCTCCCGGAGGAGCGCAGCGTGGATTGGTCGTTGACCCATGCGTAGACGATCACCTTCGCCCTGGTATCGTAGCGGAAAAACAATCGGAACCGTCTGCCGATCCTGGCGCGCCGCCAATGGCGGTAACGCGGGCCGAGCGTGCCGCCCTGGCGATACTCGTTCCCCGATGGATGCGGCGGGATGACCTCCAGCATCAGCCGGCTCAGTGCCCGAAAGAGCTTGACGTTGGCATTGGATGCGAACCCCGCCGGATCGTTCCGTTGTGCACGCTGCACCGCGTTGTGGAGCCTGCGCAGCTGGCCGATGAGGCAATCATGGAACAGCAGCGTCCATCCGTGGTGCTGCATCAGAGGTCGACGTCGCCGTCGATGTCCTCGTCCGGTCCCGCCTCACGCCGCGCATGTTCGAGCATGCTCCGTGCCAGATCGTCCGGGATCGCCTGAACATGCCGCCCGGCCTGGATATCGCTGGTGAGCAGCTCCAGGAACGCACCGATCGCCGGATCTTCATGCACGGCGTCGGCACGGCTGACGACGATTTGTCCGTCCTCGTGGAGTTCGAATGCCACCTTGGCGCCGACATCGACCCCCAGCGCCTGACGGACCGTCTTGGGCAGAGTGATCTGGCCCTTCGCGGTCATCGTGGCGACTTCGTGAATGATCGGCATGATCGGCGCTCCTATGATGGTTGTCCAGCCTGGGCTGGTGCTGGTTGGTGTTTGAAGTTTGGGAAGTCCTCGAAGACCCAGCGGTTCTTGAGGGTTTGGTAGATGATGGCGAGGAACTTTCTGGCGGTAGCGATGATCGCCTTGCCGGTGCCGCGCCGTTCCTTGACGCGGCGGTAGAAGGTGCTGACGCGGCGGTAGAAGGTGCTGAGGTAGCCGGAGTAGCGGATGGCGATCAGCGTGCATTGCACCAGGGTGGTGCGCACCAGCCTGTTTCCCCGCTTGGTGATCCGTCCCGGTTTGTCGGTCTCGTTGGAGCGGTTGACCTTGGGCACGATGCCGAGATAGGCGGCCAGCTTGTCGGCGCTTTCGAAGTCGTCGACGTTGCCGATGGTGGCTACGGCCTGCTCGATCTCGCGGTCCAGCTCGGCGATCGACGCGCTCAGGCTCAGGGCCTGGTCGCGCACCACCCTGAGCTCGATCTGCTCGAGGGTGGAGAAGCGGCCGATGTCGAGAGCCATCAGGCGGCGCTTGCTGGACAGGCTTTCCTTCTTCAGCTTGATCCCGTGGCGGTTGTGCAGGGCATGGATCTTGTTGAGCAGCCGGGTGCGCTGCTTGACCAGCAGGTCGCGGGTATGGGTCACCGAGGCCGGTTCGCTCTGGGCCGCGGTCTTCGCACGGGTTTCCGGCAGCATGTCCTTGGACAGGAAGAAGGCGAGCGCACGGGCATCGTTGCGGTCGGTCTTCTTCACCGATGCCCGGATCACTCGGAACTGCCGCGGGTTGACCGTCACCACACGGCCGACGCAGGCAATGACCTGGTCGCGGAACCAGGCGCTGTTGCCGGTCGCCTCGACCGCGATCTCGTCGTCGGCGTCGAGGCTCAGGCAGAAACGCTCGAGGTCGGCGGCGCAGAGCTGCCAGGTTTCGAGGACCTCCGCGCCGTTCGCCGCAAGACGGCAGACGGTGAACGAGTTCTGATGAAGATCGACACCGATATGGGCCATGTCTAATATCCTCCGGTCGGTGGGAGGCGGAGCCCCACAAAGGGCGTGAACGGCCGAGTCAAACTCCTATACGAGGTCACCGGTGGTCGCCGGGCCTCACCAGGGTCGTTCGGAAACAGGCGCGGGTTAATCTCCTTCACAGGGTCGAAAGCCCTACTTTGCCAATCCAACCTATCACCTATCCGCCTCCCCCAACGCCTAACACAGCGATGGGAGCCCGACCGCTCACCACACATTCATGCCATCTCCTTCTCGTGCCGCGCATGAAAGTAAGGAATTTTCCTTACCGTTTCAAGGCCGTGCGGAGGAGGGCCCAACTCGACTTCGGCCGCCGGCTGGCGACACATTCGCGGTATCTGGGCGCGTTCCCGGAGCATGGCGTCGACGCCGGATCCCGAAGGCATCCCGGTCGCCCCCGAGACGCGGGGATACCGGTCGTGGTCAAGCACCGCGGGATACAGTCCGGTCAACGCCTGGTGCGACCGCGTCATGGATCGACTGACTGTAAGGCAAATCTACACTGCCGGCCCCGAGGAAACCCCGCCCCGGCCCAAGCAGCACATGGTTTCCGGCACGCCCTGAGACCGGGCCGGCCGTGAAGACAGTGCGTCGGCCGGACACCGCGTATCAGGAATGCCCGACCGGCACCGTCTGCATCTCTCCATTTCGGTATGTCTGCAATGCGACGGCACCCGCCTCGAACTTCTGTTTGCCGGAGAGAAACCCGAACGGCGTCTGGGCGGCGCGGCCATCCGTCTCGAGAGCCGCCCGATCATCGCGTCCGAGTGTGCCCGCCTTTCTGCCATATCCTGAACGACAGGCACCGGATGCCTGGCGGCGATAACATGTCTCCGGATACGCTATGCCGATGACCGATCCTGCGCCCCCGGAGCGGCCCGAAGCGGCCCGTCAGCCGGATCTGTTCGATGTCTTCGACCGGCCCGGCCGCCGCCAGCTTTCGCAAGGTCCGATGCGGTCTACATCTCCGGCATCGCTCTCCGATGACGATCTGGTCGAGCGGCTCGCCGACGCGGGTCCGTCAGATATCGACGCGCTCTGCACCGAGGTCGTTGCGCGGTCCCTTTCGGCGGCGGTTCCGGCGTTGGAGGAGGTGTGGCGCCGGTTCCGCGGCTTCGGTGCTGATCGGCCGCTGCGGGAACAGCGCGCCGTGCTGGAGGCCTTGGCGACGCTCGAGGAGCCCGAGGCGCGCCGCGTTCGGGCGGATCGTGCTGCAGCCGGATCTGCCAGCCTCGGTGCTGCCGACCGTGCTGCGCGCCGCCGTCGATGCGGGGTTCGTCCTTCCCGCCGGGTTCGTCGCCGGCTTCCTCGACAACGACGACCCGGCGGTGCGCGGGGCGGCCTTCGACCTCGCACGCGGGACGAAAGTGCCGTCGCCGCGGCTGCGGGAAGGCCTGTTCGACCGGGAGGCGCCGATCCGCCGCGCGGCAGCGATCGCGCTGGCTCAGCGCGGCGATGCCGCGGGACGGGACGTGTTGCTCGCCGAACTCGCGCACACGCCTTCCGCCGAAACGATCGAAGCGCTGGGCGCGATCGGGGACGACGACGCGATCGTCGGCCTCGGACGCTGCGCCATGCGTCGTCCGGATTTTGCGGCCTTCGTAATCGCCGTCCTGCGTGACCTGCGCGATCCGCGCGCCGACAGGCTCGCCGCGCGCCTCGAATCGGAACCCCCGGGTTCCGGAAGCAGCGGGGCGTGACACGCGGTATCGCTTTCCCGCAACCGACGGCCGTACAGCCGGACCGGTCCGATATGGCAACGGAAAGGGAGAGCGTCCTGACGAGCCGGGATGCCCCCCTCGACAGCCCGGAGCCCCGAAAGGCGTATCAGGCGAGCGACCGGATCGGCAGGGACTCGACCGGTTTGCCGGTCAGGGCGAAGGCGGCGTTGGCCATCGCCGGGGCCAGCGGCGGCAGACCCGGCTCTCCGACGCCGGTCGGCGGTGCGTGCGACGGCACGATATGCACCTCGACAGGCGGCATGTCGGGCATTCTCGGCACGAGGTAGCTGTCGAAATTGCCCTGCTCGACCACGCCGTCCCGCAGGGTGATTTCCGCGCCGTCGAGCGTCGTGCCGATCGCCATTAGCACCGCGCCCTCGATCTGGGCTTCGACCGAGCGCGGGTTGACCGCGAGATTGCAGTGGATCGCGCTGGTGATCCGATGCAGTTTCGGCGCATCGTCCTCGATCGAAAGTTCCACGACATGGGCGACAACCGAGCGGAACGATTCGTGCACCGCGGTCCCCCATGCGCGGCCGGCCGGCAGCGTCTTCGTGCCATATCCGGATTTCCGGACCGCAAGGTCCAGCGCCGCCAGGTGCCGCGGATGCTTGCGCAACAGGTTGCGCCGCAGAGCCACCGGATCGCGTCCGGCCTCGCGGGCGATCCGGTCGATCAGCGTCTCCATCACGAACGCGGAGTGGGTATGCCCGACGGAGCGCCACCAGAGAAGCGGCACGGGGACGGCCGGATGGTGAACCGAGACCGCAATCGGCAGGTCGTAGGCCGTGTCGGCGACGCCTTCCACCGCCGTACTGTCCACGCCGTCCTTGACCAGAAAGGCCTCGAACGGGGTTCCCGTGAGGATCGAAGGGCTGACGATGGTATGCTTCCAGGCGGCGATTCTGCCGTCTTCCCCGAGGCCGATTTCCGCACGGTGCATGGTGAGCGGGCGGTAATATCCGCCCCTGATATCATCCTCCCGCGTCCACACCACCTTGAGCGGCTCGCTCCGGCCGGCCGCGAGCCACGCCTTCGCCACCCGCGCCGCATCGGCCAGATAGTCGGCAGTCGGGGTCGCCCGGCGGCCGAAGCCGCCGCCGGCGAACATCGTGTGGATGCGCACCTGCTGCGGTTTCAGCTTCAGGATGCCGGCGACCGTCGCCTGGTCGATGGTCTGGAACTGAGTGCCGGTCCAGATGTCGCAACGCCGGCCGTCGCCGGCCCCGGAAACCTCGATCACCGCGTTCAGCGGCTCCATCGGCGCATGGGCGAGGAACGGGAAACGGAAATCCGCGGTAATCTTCCTTTTCGCGCCGGCCATGCCGGAAAGGTCGCCGGCGCGGGCCGGCAGGCCGTCGCGGCCGAGCAGCGCCTCGAATTGCGCGTCGAGCCGCCGGCTGTCGGCGGGTTCGGCGGGCGTCTTCCATTGGATGTCGAGACGCTCGCGGCCCATGTGGGCGGGCCAGAATCCGTCGGCCACCACGGCGACTCCCGTCGCGCCCAGGTCCAATTCGACCGGCATGACGGTGTCGACGCCCGCGATTGCGCGCGCCCGCGTCGCATCGAAGCCGCCGACGGTGCCGCCGAACTGCGGCGGACGCGCGATCAGCACGGTTTTCATCCCCGGCCGGCGCATATCCATGCCGAAGGTCTGCCGGCCGGTGGACTTGTCGGCCGCATCGAGTCGGTTGGCCGGTTTGCCGATCAGGCGGAATTCGCTGCCTTTCTTCAAAGTGACCGAGGCAGGCACCGGCAGGGCCATCGCCGCATCGCTCATCTCGCCATAACCCGCGCTCCGGCCGTCGGCGGCGATCAGCCGCCCGGCGCGGGTCCGCACGCTCGCCGCATCGACTTTCCAGGCGCGGGCAGCGGCCTCGACCAGCATCGCGCGCGCCCGTGCGCCGAGTTCCCGGTACTGGGTGAAGCTGTTCTGGATGGAGTTGGAGCCGCCCGTCATCTGGATGCCGAAGGCCGGATCCTTGTAGGCCTCTCCGGCGGGCGCGAGCTCCGCGCGCACGCTGCGCCAGTCGGCGTCGAGTTCGTCGGCCAGGATCCGGGCCAGCCCGGTGTGCGACCCCTGCCCGAACTCCAGGCGGTTGATCTGGATCGTCACGACGCCGTTGCGGGCGATGCGGACGAAGGCGCCGGGTCGCTGGCCGGGTTTCAGGGCTGCAGCCCGGGCCGCGCCGGCGGGGAGCAGGCCGATGGCGAGGCCGGAGCCGCCGGTCAGCTTGATGAAGCAGCGGCGGCTTACCGCCGGTCCGCCAGCGGCGCTCCAGCCGCGCCCGATCCTGTCCATGATCGAAGGTTCGGTCATAATGCGCGTCCTCCTAATCCAGATCGGCCGCGGCCGCCTTGATGGCCGCCCGGATGCGCCCGTAGGTGCCGCACCGGCAGATATTGCCGGCCATCGCGTCGTCTATGTCGGCGTCGCCGGGCGCGGCGTTGTCGCGCAACAGGGCGACTGCGCTCATTATCTGTCCGCTCTGGCAATAACCGCATTGCGGCACGTCCTTCTCGATCCAGGCCTTTTGGACGGCGCGGCCGATGCGCTCGCCGCCGATCTGTTCGATGGTGACAACCGACGCGTTCTCGACATCGACCACCGGTGTTACGCAGCTGCGCACCGGCTCACCATCGAGATGGACCGTGCACGCGCCGCACTGGGCGAGCCCGCAGCCGTATTTCGTCCCGGTCAGGTTCAGCGAGTCGCGAAGCACCCAGAGCAGCGGCGTCGTATCGTCGACATCCACGGTCACGCTCCGACCGTTGACTTTGAAGCTGGCCATCGAAATTCCTCTCCTGTTCGAACGCCGCACCCGTCGAACGCATGGATCCCAATACCAACGGTTCGCCCGGAACAGTCGGCGCAATACCGGACAAGAGCAAGGCGCACACGGTGCAGGCTCAGCCACATTGGCGAAACCGCTTGCCGGGGGCAACAAGCGCCGGCCCGCCCGAAAGCCGAATTGCCACCCCCGTACACCGACGATACGTTAGACAGGTCGGGCGTGCACCGTCGCATCCCGATTGCATGGATGCCGTCCCGTGGCAAGGATGACCCGGTGCCTCCAACGCGGATCCGGTCCTGCAAGGCGTCTGGCGAACTGGAGGCTCCCCTCAGCTGCGAGCGCATGGCCCCAACCCTTGATCGCTTCCCGTCCGGCGCCGGGCGCGAGTGCCTCGACGGCCAGACGGCGGCGGCTTCCCGGCACGGCACGGGGCCTGTGAGCGCAAGACGCCGCGGCGCAAGCGGGGTGCTCGCCGGTAGCCGGGACCCCTGGTGCCTTCGATGACGGCAGCCGACGTCGCCATTGTCGGCGGCGGGTTCACCGGCGCCGTCTTCGCGATCCACCTGTCGCGCATGGCCGAGCGGCCGCTCGACATTGCGATCATCGAGCCGCGCTGCCGTCCGGGCTGCGGCCTCGCCTACGACACGGACCATCCGGACCACCGGCTCAACGCGCCGCTCGCGGTGCATCTGGTCTATCCCGACGCGCCGGATCACTTGCGGGACTGGTATGCCGCGCAAGGCGGCGTTGCGCGCGACCCCGAGGCGCTGGCCGCGGACGGCCACATCTACATGCGCCGCGGGGATTTCGGGCGCTACGTCGAAGAGCAGTTCCGCGCGCATATCGACGCCAACCCCTCGGGTTCGACAATCCGGCATGTGCAGTCGCGCGTTCTTGCCGCGCAGCGGACAGCGGGAGGCTACAGGCTGACCCTGGACGGCGGTCAGCAATTGTCCGCCGCGCTTACCGTCGTCTCCACCGGCTACGATCGCCCGTCCGCGCCGCCGCCCTTCGACGGTCCGTTCTCGGACGAGCCCGGCTTCCTCGGCAACCCGTGGGACACCGCCCGGCTGCGGAAGATCCCCGCCGATGCCAGGATCTTGCTGCTCGGCATGGCGCAAACCGCATCGGACGCGATCGCCGTCCTGCTGCGCTCGGGACATCGCGGGCCGATCGCGGCCGTCTCGCGCCGCGGTCTGAGGACCCGGCGGCGGCCGGAGGCGAGTTCCGGCCCTCCCCCCGATCCGGTGGACCGCATCGTCCGGCCGGTTTCCCTGTTCGCCGCAGCGCATGGCCGGCATGCGAGCGTGCGCAGCCTGCTGCGGACACTGCGCTCCGAGGCCCGCCGGGCCGAAGCCGCCGGCGGCACCTGGTTGGAGCCGTTCGGCGATCTCAGGGATTCGGTCTGGGATCTCTGGCCCGTCCTGCCGCTGGCCGAGAAGCGCCGGTTCCTGCGCCACCTGAGGGTCTGGTACGATATCCACCGCTTCCAGCTCCCGCCCCGGATCGAAGTCCGCATCGCCGAGGCCGAAGCCGCCGGGCAAGTCTCGTTCGAGGCGGCGACCTGCATCTCCGCGGCACGCTGCGGCGGCGCGCTGTCGGTGACCCTGCGGCGCCGGGGCGGCGGCAAACGCCGCCGGAAAATCTTCGACGCCATCGTGAACTGCACCGGGCCGGGCATGCGGCCGGACCGCGCGACGAACCCTTTGGTGAGGATGCTGGCGGCGCGCGGATATGCGGCGCCTCATCCGGTCGGGATCGGCTTCAGCGTCGATCAGCAATCCCGCGCGATCGGTGCCGGCGGGCGGGCGGACCCGTATTTGCGGATCGTCGGACCGTTGACCTACGGCGCGTTCGCCGACCAGCAGGGCGCATCGTTCATCGCCCTGCGGCTGCACCGGCTCATCCCCGACATCATCGCCTCGCTCCGCCGCTAGGAGTCTAACGGCCGATAGAAGGTAGGGGTCGGAAGCACAACCCACCCATCGAACGCAGCAGCCGGCCGGTCGATACCGCGGCTCCGCGGAACAGCGGCCCGCCGCGGGGAACGTAGCCGCCGGCGCAGTCCTGTGCTGCTCCCGCCGGTCGGGAAAGCACCGAATCCGCTTTCGGATTGATTACGCAGGCGCGGCGTTCGTCCCGGGCGGGATAGGGCGGATCGGTCGAGGTCTGGTCGCCGCGGACCTTTCTGGACCAGACAACATGACGACTGATCGGCGCAGTGGATACCGTCGCGGTCTTGCAGCGTGTCGGACCGAGCCAAGCCTTCCCGGAGATCCCCGCCGTTCCGGCCACCACTCCGGGGAGCAATCAAGTTTCCAGGCGCGCCGGGGTCTTGATCTCCGAGCCCGAAGGAGGGCGCTGCGGAAGGTTGCGCTCCGCAAGCGGGGGCTAAAACATCGGTGCAGGCGGCTCACGCGCCGCCTGCGGCCAGTTCGGCCATGCGGTCTCGGTCCACGACCGCGCCGTGGCTCACTACGTAGGCGGACGGGGCGTGGTTGCGGAGCGCTTCGACCGTATTCGGTTCGTCGAGCACCACCAGATGCGCGGGGGCGCCCGGTGAGAGGGCGAGATCGGTGACATTCATCGCGCGCGCGGCATCCACCGTCACCAGGTCGTAAAGCCGGTCGATCTCCTCGCGCGCGGTCATCCAGAGCAGATGGGACGCGAGGAAGGCCACCTCCAGCATGTTATTCCGGCCGAACGGATAATATGCGTCGGAGATATCGTCCTGGCCGAGACAGACCATGACATCGTTTTCGAGAAGTTCGCGTACCCGCGCATGCAAAGGGCCGGTGTGGGGGTCACTGACGACCGGCACGGCGGCGCGTTTGAGGATCGCGCAAAGACGCTTGAAATAGGCCTCCGGGTAGAGCGCCATGGACCGGCAATGATGAGCGAGCGCACGGCCCGTCCAACCACGTTCGATCGCCTCCACGGCCATCATCTCGAGCGTCCGCAATCCCGCATCGCCGGCGTCGTCGAGCAGCATCGAGACGTCCTTTCCGTATTCCACGGCGAGGTCGAAGCAGATGCGTACGTGTTCAGCGGCGTCGGCATCGGTGAACTCGATCCAGGGTATCCCGCCCACCACATCGGCCCCGAGCTCCATCGCTGCGCGCATCAGTTCGTCGGCGCCCGGCTCGCGTACGATCCCGTCCTGGGCGAAGGCGACGACCTGGATGTCCACGATGCCCCGGAATTCGTCCCTGACCGCAAGCAGTCCCTTTACCCCCTCGAGCCGCGCCTTGGTGTCTACGTCGGCAAAGGCGCGGATGTGAAGGTTGCCGTGCAACGCCGCCAGCGCCACCGCGCGCCGAGCGTTCTCGGTGATCCAGGACGCGTCGTAGTTCTCCTTGACAACACTGGCCAACTCGATGGCGGACATCGCCTTGCCCATCGATCCCTCGCGATAGGCCTTGAGGGCCTGCTCCTCCATCATCTCGAGCGTCCACACCTTGCAGAGATGGAGATGCGGGTTGGCGAAGGATTCGGTGACCAGCCCGCCCGCCGCATCGATCTCTGTGTCGGCCTTGACGCGGAGCGCAGCGCCGATCCCGGTGATTCTACCTCCTGCGATGGCGATATCGCGCAGGCCGTCGACCTCTCCGCGAAGACGTGCATTGCGGATCAGGATGTCGCAGTTTTCTGGCACCGACATTCTCCCTGGCTGGAGCTAGGCTAAGTACGACCGATGGCCGACAGATATGCGTGGTGTCTGGCCGCGACGTGGGATCTGATCTTCGCGCCGGAACCGCGCATCTCCTCGAGATCGGCCGCGGTGAGCGTGCCGGTCATTACGGCATCGAAACTCGCTCGCGACTTAACGCGATTCCACCAAGCCAGCGCGTTGGTCCGGCCCGACATCCATATGTCGAGCAGCCCGATATATTCGACGCGGGCCAGATAGGGCGTCATCGCCGCCTCGGCGAGCGAATAGCGGCCGCCGGCAATCCATTCCCACGTCTCTACCAGCCGGTTTTCCAAGTCGCGGAGCAGCCGTTCATAGGACGCGATGGCACGAAACGCGAAAGGCGAGGCAACACCCAGCTCGACCGAAGATCGGTAAAATTCCTCACGGCTCGGGTTGCCGACATTGCGAAAACGCTTCTCCCGCTCCGTCTCTTCCATCGCCAGCATGCGGTCGCGGAACATTGCGCAGAAGCTCAGCACGGAGCCGGCTTCGTGGATCTCCTCATCGACCAGCTTGGTCCATTGCCTGACTTGGGCGCGCCCTGCCGCATCGGCCGGCATCAACGACGGTTCGGGAAAGCTCTCCTCGAGATACTCGCAGATGACGGTCGATTCGATGATTGTGCTCCCCTCGTGCACAAGGGTGGGTACGACCCCGCGCGGGTTGATCTCGAGATAAGCGGGTTCGAATTGCGCGGCGAGAAACAGCGGCACCGTCCGACTCTCGAACGCCAGTCCTTTCTCAAACAAGACTAGTTCGACCTTCTGGCAACAGACCGCATTGTGGTCGCGGTAGAGTGTCAGCATGGTGTGTGCACTCTCGCTCTTGGCCCAGTCACCGCGAATTCCTTGAAGGCGGGACCGGCGGTGCAAAGGCATCCGTTGCACACGATCTTACCGCCGCCTACACTTTTGTCGCCAACTCAGGACAATCGCAGAATTGGAACGGCCCATGAAGAACAAATCAACCGCGCTCCGTCTCAGGAATCTGCTCGCATTTCCCGTCGTGGCCGGCCTGGTCTTGAGCGCCGGCCCGGCGGCTGCGGAGAAAATCAAGGTGGCGCTGGCCCTGCCGGGCGCCGTCAGCGACAAGGGCTTTAACGCCAGTGCCCATGCCGGGCTGATGCTGATCAAGAAGACGTTCGGCGACAAGGTCGAGGTCGCATTCTCGGAAAGTGTCAAGCGGTCCGATTTCGTCGCAACGCTGCGCGATTACGCCAATCGCGGATACGGCGTGATCTATGCCCACGGTTTCCAGTAGGGCGACGCCATCGCCAAGGTCGCGGCCGAGAACCCCGACAAGCACTTCTTCAATACCTATGGCTCAGGCAAGGCCAAGAACCTCGCCAATCTCTACGTCTCCTTCGAAGAGCTGTTCTATGTGATGGGCCAGATGGCAGCCAAACTCAGCAAGGCCGACAACATCGGGGCGGTTGGCGGTCGGGAAATACCGCCCATCCGCATCCAGGTCGATGCCTTCCGCAGGGGCGTGCTCGCCGCCAAGCCCAAGGCGAAGTTCTCCGCGATCTATACCGGGACCTTCTATGACGCGGTCAAGGGCAAGGAAGCGGCACGCGCAGTGATCTCGCAGGGTGCCGACGTCGTCGCGCATATGGCCGATGCGACCGGACTCGGCGTGATACGGGCAGCGAAGGAGAACAAGGTCACCGCGCTTGGCTATTTCGCCGACCAGCGGAAACTGGCCCCGGACATCGTCGCTTCTTCGGCGGTGATCCAGGTGGACGATATGCTGTTGAAGTCGTTCCGATCGGTGATCGATGGCAAGTTCAATCCGGGGCCCAACCGGTTCGGTCTCAAATCCGGGGTGCTCAAGGTGGGCAGCTACGGGCCCATGGTTTCCGACAGCGTGAAGGCAGAGATCGCCAAGCTCGTCGCCGACATCGAGTCGGGGGCGATCAAAGTCGACCCGCCCAACGTGCCGGCACTGATGAAGCAGAAGATCAACAAGATCTAGCCCGACCGGCACCAAAAGTGCGCCCGTCGTCCGACCGGACGGCGGGCGTCGTTGCTCTGCATCTCGGGGAGCCTGGCGATGCCCCTGCTGCGCATGGAGCACATCACCAAGACCTTCCCGGGCGTGCTCGCCAACGATCGCGTTGACCTCTCGGTCGACCGGGGCGAAATCCACGCGCTGCTTGGGGAAAATGGCTCCGGCAAGACAACGCTGATGAATGCGCTCTACGGCTTGCATCGGCCGGACTCCGGGCGCATCCGACTCGATGAGGCCGAGGTTCGCTTTTCCTCGCCGATGGACGCGATCGCCGCCGGAATCGGGATGGTGCATCAGCACTTCATGCTGGTCCCGCCGCTAACTGTGGTCGAGAATATCGTGCTCGGCCTCAAGACCGCGAATGCGCGGCTGATCCCGCTGCTCGACCTCAAGACCGCGGTGGCTCGCATCCGCGATCTGGCTGCGACGCACGGGCTCGACATCGATACCGGCGCGCAGGTTTGGCAACTCCCCGTCGGCGCCCAGCAACGGGTGGAAATCCTCAAGGCGCTCTACCGCAACGCCGACCTGCTGGTCCTCGACGAGCCCACAGCGGTGCTTGCACCATCGGAGGTGCAGCTCCTGATCCGCGTTCTACGGAGCCTTGCGGCAAGCGGCAAGGCGATCATCTTTATCTCGCACAAACTCAATGAGGTGATGGAAGTCGCCGACCGGATCAGCGTGCTGCGGAGCGGCAGGCTGGTGGGCACGGTAGCGGCCGCTGAAACCGACCCGTCCAAGCTCGCGCGGTTGATGGTCGGGCGCGACATCGTCCCGCTGCGCAGGCGCCAGAGCCAGCCCGGCGAGCCCGTGTTGCGGATCGAGAGCCTCAAGGTCAGGGACGATCGCGGCTTGCGCGCGGTCGACGGCGTAACCTTTGCCCTGTCGTCGAGCGAGATCCTCGGGATCGCCGGCGTCGACGGCAACGGGCAGAAGGAGTTGACCGAGGCCATCGCCGGCGTGCGCACCATCGAAAGCGGCAGCCTCGACCTTTCCGGGCTGGCAGCCTCGCGCGGCGAGCGCTTCCGCAACATCGGGCACGTTACCGAGGACCGTCATCACACCGGGCTCCTGATGTCCTTCCCGCTTTGGGAAAACTTCGCGCTCAAGTCGAGCGACCGCGCGCCGTTCGGCTCGCCCGTCTGGCTCCGCGTCGGTGCCATGCGCCAAGCGGCCGCACGCGCGATCGAGACGTTCTCAATCCGCGCCCAAGGCCCGGACAGCCCGGTTTCCACGCTCTCCGGCGGGAACCAGCAAAAGCTCGTGCTCGCCCGCGAACTCACCCTCGGCCCCAGGTTGCTGCTTGCCGCGCAGCCAACCCGCGGGCTGGATGTGGGCGCCACCGAATACGTTCACCAGCGTCTGCTTGAGGCGCGCGACGGCGGAATGGCGGTCCTCCTTGTCTCGACCGAGCTTGATGAAATCCTCGCGCTCAGCGACCGGATACTGGTCATGTACGAGGGTCGGGCGATGGGGCTGGTGAGCGCTGAAGAGGCGACGCGCGAAGCCGTCGGCCTGATGATGGCCGGGATCGACTGGCAGACCGTAACGCAGGGCGGATCATGAACGGCGCTGCCACGATGCGGGGATTGCGGCTTCTCCGCGCGACTTCGGTTTCCCTTGCGGCAATCATGCTCGCTCTGGCGGCGAGCGCCGTCCTGATCGTACTGGCCGGCGCCGATCCTCTCGCCGCCTATTGGGCGCTGCTTCAAGGCGCCGTCGGCGACGGGTTCGCGCTCGGAAACACGCTCGCACGCACCACGCCGCTGATCTTCACCGGGCTCGCCGTGGCCTTCGCCTTCCGCTGCAATCTGCTCAATATCGGCGCCGAGGGACAGCTCTATGCCGGCGCCCTCGCGAGCGTCGTTATCGGGATCTACCTCACCGGGCTGCCGTCGGTACTGCATATCGGCTTCGCACTCGCCGGCGGCTTCCTGGCCGGCGCGATATGGGGTGGGCTCGCGGGATACCTGCGGGCCGCGCGCGGGATCAACGAGATCATTTCGACGATCATGCTCAACTTCATCGCGATCTTCCTGGTGAGCTACCTGGTCCGCGGTCCGCTCGCCGAACCGCCCGGCTTCTTTCATCAGACGGCGATGGTCGCCGAGAGTGCCCGGCTTCCGGTGCTGTATGCGAAATCGGATCTTTCGATCGCGATTTTCATTGCTGTCGCCTTCGCGCTTGCCACCGCCTACATTCTGTGGCGCACCCCGTTCGGGCTGAAACTGCGGGCGGTCGGCGAGTCGGCCGGGACGGCGCGGTTTTCCGGGGTGCCCGTCAACCGCTATGTCTTCGGCGCGATGAGCGTTTCCGGCGGGCTCGCCGGGCTTGCCGGCTCCACGGAGATGATCGGTGGCCAATACCGGTTGCTCGACTTCTTCTCCCCTGGCTACGGTTTCGACGGCATTGCGGTGGCTTTCCTCGGCAGGTCCGATCCCATCGGCGTCGTATTCGCGGCCTTTCTCTTCGCCGCGCTCAGGGTGGGCGCCAACCAGATGCAGCGGACCACCGGGCTTCCCAACTCACTGATCCTGGTGATCCAGGGAATGGTCATCCTGTTCATTCTGGGCGCCGCGTTTCTCGGGTGGTATCGCGCCCGCAAACAGGGCTGAGAGACCGGGAATGGACGTCTTCTTCGGCTTGCTCGATCCTGACTATTTTGCCGCCACGATCCGGCTGGCGACCCCGCTTTTGTTTGCCACGCTCGGCGGAATCCTCAACGAGCGGGCCGGGATCATAAATATCGGCCTCGAAGGCACCATGTTGATGGCGGCGCTTACCGGCGTGTTCGGCGCCTGGTTCATCGGCTCGCCCTGGCTCGGCTTTGCCTGCGGGGTTTTCACCGGCGCGCTGATCGCGTGGATTCATGGTTTCGTCTCGATATCGCTGGGCGCCAACCAGATCGTCTCGGGCACGGCGATCAACCTTTTGGGTCTCGGTCTTTCGAGCTTCCTCATCCGCATCGTCTTCGGTCTCAGGGAACAGCAGCGGGTAGTGCCCCATTTCGACCCCGTGTCGCTGCCCCTGCTGGCCGATCTTCCTCTCCTCGGCCCAGTTCTCTTCCACCAGCACGCCCTGGTCTATGTTACCTTCCTGCTGGTGCCCTTGATGTGGGTGATCCTCTACAGGACCCGCTGGGGGCTGATGATCACCGCGGTCGGCGAACACCCGCGTGCGGCGGAGTCTGTCGGCATCGATCCGCTCCGCGTACGGTATGTCTGCACGGTGCTTTCAGGCGCGCTTGCCGGGGCCGGCGGGGCCTTCCTTTCGCTTGGACAGCTTCATTTTTTCCAGGACGAAATGGTCGCCGGGCGCGGCTTCATCGCCTTGGCGGCACTGATCTTCGGACGCTGGAACCCGGTCGGCGGCATGATCGCGTGCCTGGTCTTCGGGGCTGCCGACGCCCTCCAGTTCCGCGGCCAGGCGATCGGGCTCGAAATCCCGCATCAGTTCATGCTGATGTCTCCCTATGTGCTCACCCTCGCGATCCTGGTCATCGTCGGCGGCAAGAGCCAAGGCCCCGCAGCGATCGGGATCCCCTTCCGCAAGAGCTAGCCCGGAAGGAAAATGATGCCGGATGCAGGATCGTCCTCCTCGCCGTCGATACCTTTGGCAACCGCCTGGGCGGCGAAGACCGGTTCGTCGACAAACGTCTCAAAGCACTGCTACGGCGACATTGGTCCCGTTCGATCGGAAACGAGCGAAGAGCGGGAACCAACGCATCGAGGCGCCCCAACTTGTCGCACCGCCATGCGGTGGCCGGCCCTGGACAGACATCGGTATCGTGTGGCCCTTACGAAAGCAGGAGAACAGCTCGAGGACGCAGAGGCTCGCCGAACATCCTGAAACAAGCCCCGCGGGTTTGCAGACCGGCAGCCCCCGGCATATTTGGACGTGGCGGGCATCCACTTGCGGACCGCCGGATCGATTGCGACAAACCGGATCGGTCATGCCGGTCGATACCGCCGGACATCGATCTCGTCGGCCCGCATCCGCATCCGCGCAGCATCGTGCCAGGCCTCCATCCGCAGCAGAAGGTCCATGCTCACGCCGAAGGCCTTCTCGACCCGCAGCGCCATTTCCGGCAACGGCGACGCGTTGCCGTTCAACAGGTCCGAGAGCGTCGCCCGGCGAACCCCGAGAAACCGCGCTGCCTCGGCCACGGTCAAGCCCAACGCCTCGATCGCTTCAATCCGGAGGAAGGCTCCGGGGTGCGATGGAGACATCCCGATCTCGATGCCGCCCATGCTCATCGGCAGCCGTCCTCCGGGTTCGGGCGCTCCATCCCGCCGTCCCGTTCCTCGAGGGCGATCCGCCGGTCGGCCGACACCAATACGCTCCATTCGCCCCGTTCGCCTCGGCGTTCGCCCGACAGCCGGCGAACGCGTCGTCCGGGGGCCGCCTCCCTGACGCGCGGGGATGCCGGCGGCGGCGAAGCTGCGCGCATCCGCGCCCGGCTTGCCGGCCTCGCGGCCGAACGGGAGGAACTCGAGGCCCGGCTGGCGGTGCTGGAGGATGCGCATCCGGCGGCAGCGCGTGACGCACCGGTCGCCTTCTCGGGCGAAGATCGCGCTGTTCCGCTCGCTGTTCGCCGGTCCGTCGGGGTTGACGACCCGTCCGCCGCGAGACGGCCCCGCCCGCGGCGGTTCGCACGCGGCTTGATGAGAAGCAGCGGCGCGGTCGATAAGATCGCCCGTTGCAAGAGCCGGGGGGATCGTCATGAACGGGAACGATCTGTGGGGCCGGGGCCGGATGCGCCTCATGGCGGCCGTCCTGTCGACAGCCGCCTTGCTTTTGGCTGCCGTTCCCGCGCAGGCCGGCGGCGGAGACGCCGCGTTCCAGTGGAAAGAGGGCTATGCGGGCGTCTTCATCGGCTCCGGCCGGTCGCACAACCGGATCGTCGATGTCGAGGGCTTCGCGAACTGGGGCAATCCCGGTTGGACGGTCGCTCACGAACGGTCCGGTGCGGTCGGCGGCGTGCTGATCGGGCAGACGCTCGCGATCGGAAACACGCCTCTCAGGTTGGAGATCGACGGCACGATCGGCAGCGGCGGCTTGCCGGCCAGCGCCGACACGCTCGATCCGGCCGGCCGGGACGAGACGGTGAGGACGTCGTTCGAATGGATGGCGACGGCCCGCGTCGGCATCGGGGAAGCCTTCGGCCTGGCCGGCGTGTTCGTCACCACGGGGCTGGCGTTGGCCCGGATCGACCGTTCGGTGACCGACATCGATTACGGTGCATCCGCGCCGCCCCGGTTCGATCCCGACGACTCGTTTCAGGATCGCTCGACGGCGCTCGGCTGGGTCATCGGCGTCGGCCATGAGACGAAACTGTCGGATGCCTGGATGGTGCGGTTGGAGGCGTCCTACATGGACTTCGGCAGCAGCACCCATTACGTGAACCGGTCCGGCAACAACCGCTGTGGACCGGAAGGGCTCAACAGGCCGTGCCCCTACGAGGTCGCGCATTCCGTCGGCACGATCCGCGCGGCCATCGTCCACCGCTTCGGTCTCCAGTGAGACGGGCCGGTGGGTGCCGGCGTTATCGACAGCGCGCTTCTGCGCCTTTGCGGTTCTCGGCGACAGAGCTTCCGAGGCAGTTGAGCGGCACCCGCAGGCTCGGAGTCTTGCGCTTCAACCGCCGTGCGCCGCTCCTTCGGGTTCGGTCCGTTGCCAGCGGGCAAGCAGATCGACCGACTCGACCACCTCGCCGAAATGCATCTCGACGCAGCGCAGCGTCTTGTTGTGCAAATCCCGGTCGAACGAGCCGACACAATCTCCCGAAACGGGACTCTCCCGATCCCGAGAAGCGGGAACTCCGCGCTGCCGATTGACAGCCGGGCCGGCGAACCGCGTCCGCCGGAGGATGACGGCATCCCGCGCACCGTTGGCGGTGCACGCCAGGCGCCGGCGGCGGAGAGCGGCCGCCCTGGCGTCGGGCGAAGCGCCGTTCCCCCGCATCCGCGGCGGGATGCCGGACGCGAAGGCGCGGGAGCGGGATGCGGGCAGCGCCGCCCGGCGCCCGAAGGCGGCAGGGGCAATGCGCGGGAACCGGACCGGAGCCGGCGAATAACCCCGCCCCCGCCGGCGGCTCGTCGAGACGCCCCCGGCAAAGGGCGCGCGAACGGTGCGCCCACGGGCCGCCTCGCGGCCGCCGATGCGCCGCCGATGCGCCGCCGACGCCGCCGAATGACCGCGCGGCGCTACCGGAAGGCCGCGATTCCCGGTATAACCCGGCGCCAGCGGAGCGCCGCGCCGGCGCTTCCCCTGTCGCGCAGCGGCGAGACGGCAGATGACAGGCCGAACCGATTTCCGCCCCTGGGTGCCGCCGCCCGGGCAGTCGCGGATTGCCGGCGCCACGCCGGCCGAACACACCGAAAACCGCACGCGGTCGGCCCGCGCCGCGGAACTGCTGGCGGGCTGGTCGGCGCTCAGCGAACGGCCCTTCACCGGCATCACCGCCGACGGCGTGGTGCGGGCCGAGCTGTTCCCGCTCGAACCCGCCGGCGCCCCCGCCGGGGCGATGGCGTCGGCCGCGCGCACCCTGCTCGAGCGCCTGTCGCCGGCCCAGCGTAAGCGGGCGCACTTCCCCGTCGGCTCGGACCTCTGGCGGCGTTGGCAGAACACCGAACTCTATCTCGAGAGCCACGGGCTCCGGTTGGACGAGGCCGCCCCGGCGCTGCGCGAGGCGGTGCTCGACGTGCTGCGCGCCGGGCTGAGTGCGCGCGGTTTCGAGAAGACCCGCGCGGTGATGCGGCTCAACGCCTTTCTCGGCGATCTGGTAGGCGGCGCCGCTATCCTCGGCGAATGGAGCTTCACCTTCTGCCTGTTCGGCACGCCGTCGCCGGACCAGCCCTGGGGATGGCAGCTATTCGGCCATCACCTGAGCCTCAACTGTTTCGTCCTCGGCGGCCAGATGGTGCTCACCCCGTGCTTCATGGGGGCCGAGCCGGCGCATGCCGACGCCGGGCCGCACGCCGGGCTCGGCCTGTTCGAGGACGAGGAGTACCGCGGCCTCGCCCTGATGCGCTCGCTCACCCCCGGCATGCGCGGCCGGGCCATCGTCGCGCGTTCGATGAAAGGCGCGGACCTGCCTCCCGGCCGCTGGCATTTCGCCGACCATCTGCATCTCGGCGGCGCCTATCAGGACAACCGGGTCGTGCCCTACGAGGGGCTGCGCTGCAGCGCGTTGTCGGCCGGCCAGAAACGCATGCTCCGCGACTTGGTCGAATGCTATGTCGAGCCGCTGCCGTCCGGCCCGCTCCAGGCGCGGATGGCGGAGGTCGAACGGCACATCGGGGAGACCCGCTTCTGCTGGATCGGCGGGACCGGGGAGACCTCCACCTTCTACTACCGGATCCAGAGCCCGGTGATCTTCATCGAGTTCGACCACCATTCGGGCGTCTTCCTGACCAACCCGGAACCCGCCCGCTTCCACATCCACACCATCGTGCGCACGCCCAACGGCAACGATTACGGCATCGACCTGCTGCGCCGGCACTACGCCCAGTCGGATCACCACGGCAACTCGCGGCCCGACAATCCGCAGCCCGACGGCCGACCGCTCTGACAATCGGAGGCGGGTCCGCTCCCGCCCGCGGAAGGCTCTCCGCCGTCAGGCGGCGGTGGAGACCGCGCCGATATCGTTGTCGACGATCACCGGCGAGTCGAAATACTCGATCGACGGCTCGACCCCGAAGCGTTCGCGGATGCCGGCCCGCCACGCCGCATCGTAGAGCCGTTCGGCATCCGCGCGCGAGCGGAACAGGTAGACGCCGCCGCCGGTCCGCCCGTCCTCCGACAGGAGATAGTATTTGCGGACCAGCCCCTCGACCCCGCGGTAGCGCGGCGCGGACGCCGCGAACGCGGCCTTCGCCGCCTCGCGCGTCTTGTCCTCCGGCAGCGCAAAACGCACGATTGCAGTGACCGCCATGACCCGACCTCCCCGGTTCGCGATACCGGGCAAACCTACCACACCGGCCGCACACGGTCATCGGCTGAGGGGCGGGAGGGGGCGCGGTTGCAACCGTTGCGATCGTCGATGGGATGGGTGCATGACGGTGGCGTTCGATACCCTGAAGGCGGCGCGGCGTCTGCGCGACGAAGGCGGCTTCGACGAGAGGCAGGCGGCAATCCTGCTCAAGGGCATGGACGAAACCCTGGCGACCAAGGTCGATCTGGAGAAGACCGAGGCGGCGCTGCGGGGTCAGATGCGTGCGTTCGAGCAGCGGATGACGATGCGTCTGGGCGGGATGCCGGTGGGCGTCGTGGCCCTCATCGTGGCACCGGTCGGCTTCTGTAGCAATTGCGCGCCGGTCCGGTGCTGTGCCGCGGGTCCTGCAGGGGTCCGGGGGACTGGCCTGCTGTGACGGCGGCAGGGACCTCGGGGTGCGATGGAGAAAGCGCGGTCAGGGCGGAAGGGGGAGGCCGGCCCCCTGCTGCAGCGGGCCGGCCTCCGTCCGGGCAAACCCTAGAATGTGTAGAGGATGCCGAGTTGGATGCGGGAGGCCCTTTCCTCGGCGGCCGGCGTCGCTGCGTCGTGTGGGTCGAACTCTGCCGTAGTTCGAGCCCGATATTGGCCTGCAGCATCGGGCTCCACCACACCGTGGCGTGCACCGTGCGCACCTCCTTGTCCGCACCGCCGACTGCCCCTTGGGCGTCCTCGTGGTCGAGCCAGCCGTAGCAGAGGCCGGCCCGCACCGTGCCGCTGAACCGGTGGCTGATGCCGACGAACCCGTCCATCGAGTCCTGAAGCTGCAGCTTGCCGCCCTTGCCGTCGTCCACCACCGCGCCGGCCCGGCCCGCACCGAGCAGCCAGCCGTCGAAGCCCTTGGTCATGTTGAGCAACCCCATCACCTTGGTCGCATCGGACACGTTGAGATGGACCCCGAAATGGAGACCGCGCGCGCCCTCCTTGTCGCCCATATAGTCGACCTGCCCGACCGCGGCCGCCGCGTTCACCGCGCCCCAGCCCGAGCCGTAGCGCACCACCCCCACCAGGGTCGGCAGCTTGTTGGCCGTCGCGGCGTCCCGGGACAGGTTCGCCTATCCCCTGGGGACAGTACCGGCACCGGACGAGGGTCTGGCCGGGATGTTCCCAAAGGGGGCCAGGATCATGTGAGCGAGGTCCGCGGTCTTCGCGCCGGGATCGGGGAGGAGATCGCGGAGCGGGAATATTGCCGCGCGGAGCCAGTCGATGAGCCGGACGGAGCAGCGCGCGGTTATCGATACGCGGCCGCCCATCCTCGAGCCTGAGCCGCCAGTGCCGACCGCCGCGCGCTTCACGGGAGCAAATGCGGAGGGCCGGGACACACCCCCGACCCTCCGTATTCCATAACTCAAATCCACCCTGCCGCAAGACGGTGCGGTCATCAAGAAAATCCCCGCTCCCTGGAAAGAGAGCGGAGATCCGGTAGGACCGCGACAGCCCCGAAAGTACGTCGGGTTAGAACGTTACCTTGATGCCGGCGACCAGCGCGGCACCGGAGTTCTGATCCTGTGTCGTAACGTGCCGAGGCGGAGTGGCCATCGTCATCGGGACGAGCGGCGACCAGTCGCCCTGTGAGCTGTTCCAGATCATGTTGAGATGGGCCTTCACGCCGGGGCCGAGCGCCCGCGCGTAGCTGGCCATGATCGAGGTCTGCTCCTTATCGGAATCGTCGAGCGTTCCGTTCTGGCCGGTCACGCTGAACGAGTTGGAACCGACGACGTAGCGAACGCCGACGTCGGTCAACTGGCTGACGTCCTCCGTCCGCACGTGGGTTCCCGCGACGCGGAAGCCGCCGCCGAAGTCGAGGGCCGCGGAGACCTGCCACTGCCTAAGGTCGCTCCCACCCATTTTGGCAGCCTGGTAGCTCGCCATCGCGCCACCGAACGAGACACCAACGTCGCCGAACTTGTTACTGAACTTGAACGCCCCCTCCAGACCGTCGTGCTGGTCCTTGTTGGCGTTGACCCTCTTGTTGTCGTCGTCGCCCGCCTTGCGGGGAACGTAGCTCAGGCCGATCTGGAACCCACCGAGGCTCGGGGTGATGTAGGTCACCTTCTGCCCGTCGCCGTTGTCGATGCGCGCGATACCGGGAGCACCGCCGACCCTCGGAACCCAACTGTTATCGTAGCTGAGGCTCTCGCCGACGCCGGTGGCGAACGATCCGGAGATGCCCGTCAGCATCATAGCCGGTGCGGCCACGGTGCCGCCGAGGACGATCTTGCCGAAGCCGCCGGAGACCGCGATGAAGTACTCGTCGGTCTGCTCTCCGCCGCCGCCCTGCTGGACCTCCAGTTCGGCGCGGGCGTGAATCTTCACGCCGTTGTCGAGCATGGCGCGGCCGTTGAAGTGGATCTCCGCGTCCGTCCGGGTGTCTATGGCGGACGAGGGAATGGCCTTGTCCTGTGCCCCGGAAGTAGGCAGTACCTCCTCCATGTCCGGTTTACCGTCGGTGTCGCCGTAGACCATGCGGTCGGTCTCGATCGTCTCGCTGATGACGGCCCCGACGACACCCTCGTAGTAGCCGTTCACTGAGATCGACGGCTTCATCATCTTCTTGTCGGCAGCGAGTGCGCCGCCGGCCGCCAGCATTCCCGCCGTTATCAGCGCTGTACTGGCAAAATGTCCTCCGACGTCCGATGTGCTCTTCCCGAAGATATGCAATCGGTTGTTTTTACGACGATTTCCCGATCGACCCGGTCCCGCCCGGAGCGAACGCCGCGTCTGCGTAATCAATCCGAAAGCGGATTTGGCCTGTCCGGCTCCACCAATCCATCGTGGCGACGGCGGCGGAGACCGTGCCGGGTATGCGCCCGTCCGTCTCTCGGCCCGCCGCAGGATGCCGCCGGCGGCTACGCTCCCTGCGCCGGGTTGCGGGGTCCCTGTGTTCGGCCCCTCGCCGGCATCCGCCTGTTGACAGCGCGGGCCGGCCGCCTAGTCTGCGCCGCATCGAGGATGCGTCGGAAACAGTCAGAAGAGGAAGCGCCATGGCCCCGGCACCCAGCATCGCCCGCCCGGACGAGGCGTCCGGTGTGTACAAGGACCTCCTGGTTCGCCTGATGACCCGCCAGATCTACGCCGAGACGGCGACCGCGGAAGTCTTCGGGAAGGCGATCTCGGTCGCCCCCAACTGGAAGGAAAAGGCGCTGGCCGCCGAGTTTGCCGCCGAGGAGGCGCGCCACAGCCAGGGGCTCTACGACCTGCTCCTCGATCTCGGCGAGGATCCCGAGACGATCATCGCCGGACGCCCGGACGCGGCCGAGTTCTGGCAGCTCGACCTCGACAACTGGCTCCACATCGCGGTCTTCAACTTCACCGTCGACCGCGCCGGCAGCCACCAGATCATGGAATACCGCCAGTCGAGCTACACCCCGTGGGCGGACAGCCAGGAAGAGGTGCTCGCCGACGAGGAGGACCATTACGACAACGGCGTCGAGAACCTGAAGCAGGTGGCGAAGAACCCGGCGCAACTGGCAGAGTTCCAGGCGATCTTCGACCGGGTCCTGCCCAACTGCGTCAAGCGGGCCTTCGGCCGGCTGACCGGCGCGGACAACGATTTCTGCCTCGAACACGGGCTCAAGCGCAACACCACCGAGGCGATCGTCAACCGCTACCTGACCGAGATGCGCGGCCACATGGAGGGCACGGGGCTGGTCTTCCCGCCGCTTGCGGCGTTCGAGGAAATCGGCTGCGAACTCGCCCCGTCCTCACGCGGGATCCTGCTCTCGCTCCAGCGGAACTAGCCTCCCGGCCCCCGCCGCCCGCGGGCGGTGCGGTGGGGCAGGGGCAGGCGCTGCCCGGCGCCGATCTCGAGCGCCTTGCGGTAGACGTGGTGTGCGACGCCGATGTCCTGGCTGACCAGGCCCACGGTGTGGATCAGGACGCGCTCGTCCGCGCGCTCCCGCCCGACCGCCTTGCCCGCCACGAGATCGGGGATCTCGGCGTGCATCGCCTCGCGCGAGAACAGCCCGTCGGCGACGGTGCGGCGGAATTCCGGCGTCAGCATGTTGATGTCGAAATCGTCGATGACGATCTTGTCCATCGTCGGCCAGCCGGCCGGATCGAGTTCGCGCCGGGCGAGCGAGACGAAGGTGGCGCCCGGCTCGAGCCACGCCTCGCGGCTCACGATATCCTGCGAGGTGGTGCCGCCGACGGCGATGTCGGCGCCGCGCACCGCCTCTTCCGGGGTGGCGACCGCGACCACCGGGATACCGAGCGCGGCCGACCACCTGTCGGCAAACGCCTCGCGCGTCTCCGCCCGGCGCGAGGTGCAGCGGATCTCCTCGAAGGCGTACATCCCGGTCAGGCATTGCAGCGCCGTCGTCCCCATCGTGCCGACGCCGACGAGGCCGAGCACCCTCGGGTCGGGGCCGGCCATCCACTTGCAGGCGAGGCAGGCCGCCGCCGTGCTGCGGATCGCATAGGTCCAGTGCTCGTCGACGATGGCGAGCGCGATCGAGGTCGCGGGGTCGCTGAGGACGATATAGCGGGTCGCCTCCAGCGTGCCGACGGTCGAGCGGTCGGCGTCCTCGTAATAGCTGTAGAGGCGCACGCCGGAGACCGGGATTTCCGAGAGGAGCGCGCCCTTGACGTGCCAGTGATGGTGGAAACGGTCGTCGTCGAGGCGAAAGGCGGGCGGGTCGGTCCAGCGCACCGAACCGTCCGCGTGCATGCGGTAGACGTCCTCGCAGACTGCCATCGCCTCGGCCGGGCTCAGGAGGTCGAGCGTCTCCTCGTAGGAGAGGAACAGGAGCCCGTCGGTCATGGCCCGGCTCCGCCGTCCGCGCGGCCGGCGCCTTCCAGCACCGCCATCGCTGCGCGGACCGCTTGCGTCGCTGCGCGATCGACCGCGAGCGTGTCGGGGTCGATGACCACGCCGTAGAGCGCGCGCGCCGCCTCGAGCGAGACATAGCCCTGGCGCACATCCTCGCACACCGCCTCGGCCGGACGCTCCAGCGGCGGGCCGAAACCGCCGCCGCCGCCCGAATTGACGATGAAGGCGTCGTCGGTCCCGATCCGCTTCCAGAACAGCTTGGCGTTGGGAAACTCCGGCGCCGGCTCGCCGTCCACCCGCAGCCCGACGCGGTTGCCGCGCCCGGCGCGGCCGCCCTCCAGCCCCCACGGTTCGCAGTTGGCGCGATCGGCCTGGCTGGTGAAGACGAGCGGCGCGCGCGCGCGGACGACATATTCGATGCCGAGCCCGCCGCGGTGGCGCCCGGCCCCGCCCGAATCGGGGATCAGCGCATGGCGCTCGATCACGATGGGATAGTTCACCTCCATCAACTCGCTCGGGCTGTTGTGGGTGTCGCCGTCGTTGAGGCACACGGTGGCCGGCATCCCGTCCTCGTTGTGCTTGGCCCCCCAGCCGCCGCCGGTCGGCCCGATGGACCCGATGAAGAGCCGGTTGCCGCGCGGATCGATGCCGTTCATCCGTCCGATTACGAGATCGGCGTGATGCCCCGCCGCGACCCGCTCCGGGATCGCCGGGGCGAGCGCCTTGAACAGCGCATCGACGATGGTCATGGGGAAGGTCATCCAGCTTCCCATCGCCGCCGGGCGTTCCGCGCTGACGACGCGCCCCATGGGAACGACGGTCTTCAGCGAACGGAAGCTACCGTCGTTGATCGGGTAGTCGGTCGGAGAAACGACGCATTTGTAGGCGACCTGGGCGCAGGCGTGGGCGGTGGTGACGCCGGAGTTGTAGAAGCCCTTGACTTGGGGCGAGACGTCGCTGAGGTCGATGGTCATACCGTCGCCCTCGACCGTCGCGCGGACCGCGATCGGAACCGGCCGGCCGATATCGATCCCGTCGTCGTCCATAAACGCCTCGGCCTCGTAGACGCCGTCGGGGATCGTGCGTGTGGACTCGCGCGCGACCGATTCGGACTGGTCCATGATGCGGGCGATGGCGGCCAGCACCTCCTCCCTGCCGTAGCGGTCGATCAGCGCGAGGAAGCCGCGCTCGCCGGTGCGCACCGCGGTCAGCTGGGCGCGCAGATCTCCGAGCGCGCGTTCCGGCATACGCACGTTCATCTGGACGATGTCGATCAGGTCGCGGTTGAGCTCGCCCGCCCGCTGGAGCTTGAGGATCGGGATCTGCAGCCCTTCGGAGTAGATGTCGGTGGTAATGCCCTGCAGCGTGCCGCCGATATCGAGCCAGTGCGCCATGCAGCAGGAGAACCCGACCAGTTCGCCGCCGTGGTAAATCGGCAGGCTCAGCGTGATGTGGTTGAGGTGGCTGCCGGTGATGTAGGCGTCGTTGGTGACCAGGATGTCGCCGGGCCCGATACCGTCCGTTCCGAAGTGCGCGAGCTTGGCGCGCAGGGTCTCCGCCATGCCGCGGATGAACATCGGCAGGCCGAGTCCGATCGAGACCGTCTCCCCCTCCGCCGTGAACAGCCCGACGGTGAAGTCGAGCGCCTCGTAGATGATCATGTTGTAGGCGGTGCGCATGAGGTTGGTCTTCATTTCCCCGGTCACCGCCATGACGCCGTTGCGCACCAGTTCGGTGATCACCGGGTCGCCGTCCGGCGGACGGCCGTTCGCCGCCCCGCCCGTCATGCTGCCGTTCGCTGTCATGCCCGGACCATAGCCGGCGCGGCGCAGCGCGACAATTTGGCCGGTCGATTTGCCGGTTGGCCGGGCGCGGTCGAACGGCGATAATCCGGCATCCTGTATCGACGGGGAACGCGCCATGCCGAACATCCGCATGCTCGACATCGAGGAGCTGAAACGGAGCAAGCTCCGCCCGCTGGTCAACAAGGCCTTGCGCCACCGCGCGCCCGACCCTGCGTTCCACGCCATGCTCGGCCACAGCCCGGATGTCGCGCGGTCGATGTATCTGGCCTGGGGAGCGGTCTTCAATACCGGGCGCATCGACCACCGTCTCAAGGAGATCATCCGCGTTCAGCTCTCGCGGATGGCTGCGTGCCGCTATTGAGGCAACGTCCGGTCTGCTTCGGCGAAGCAGCAGGGCCTGACGGAAGAGACGATCGACGAGGGCATCGAGTCCTGGGAAACGAGCGACCGGTTCACCCCGGCGGAAAAGGCCGCGCTGCGCTATTCCGAGACGATGGGGACCGCACCGGAGACGGTTGACGCCGCCCTGTACGACGCCCTTGCCGAGCATTACTCGTTGGAGGAGATCGTGGAACTGGGCGCCTTCGTCGGCTTCAACGTCGGTTACCACACGTTCTTCGGGACGCTCGATTTCTATCCCATGTTCACCCCGGACGGACGGCTGGTGGACCAGGAAGAATCGCGGCGGATATACGGCGACCGGCCGGGTTCGCTCGCCCGGTTCGCCGGCCCGGAGAGCACGGCCGCCGAATGAGAGACGGACGCGCCGCCCTGCCCCCGGTTCCGCGCGGGGAGATCGACGATCCGAAGCTCCTGGCGCTGATCGCCCGCTCGGAGGAGACCGGCATCGCGGACAGCCGTTTCGTGCGGCTGCTGGCGCATGTCCCCGGCTACGCAGAGGCGCTGCACGACGCGCTCGACCGTTCGCTGACGGAAGGGGACGTCGATCTCGGGCTCAAGGAGATCCTCCGTATCCAGCTCGCGCGGCTCGCCGGCGATCGCTACTTCGCGGGCTTCCGATCGAAGCAGGCGCTCCGCAGCGGCCTCACTGAGGAACGGATCGAGGCGGGCTGCGGCGATTTCGGGAACGACGACCGCTTCACCCCGGCCGAGAAATGGGCGCTCCGCTACGGCTGGCTGATGTACCGCGCGCCGGAGCAGGTGGACAAGGCGTTCTACGACGAGGGCAAGATGTACTATTCGGAAGCCCAGATCGTTGAACTCGGCGCGTTCATCGCGTTCCACTACGGCATGCAGATCTTCTTCGGCACCCTGGACCTGCCCGCTGAAGAAGGTGTCTGACAGGCGGATCGAGGATCCGCCGCTGCTGCGCGGCCGGGCGCGCTTTGTCGACGACATCCGCCTGCCGGGAACCCTGCACGCCGCCTTCGTCCGCAGCCCTCTCGCCCACGCTGCCATCGCGCGGATCGACACCCGGGAAGCCGCAGCGATGCCGCACGTCCATGCGGTCTGGACGTTCGACGATCTCGCTCCGCATCTCGCGGCCGACCGCCTCGTCGTCGGATTGCCGAGCCCGAGTTACCGTCAGCAGCGCGACCGGCCGATCCTCGCAGACGGCGAGACGGTTCATGTCGGCGAGCCGGTGGCGGTCGTCGTGGCGGAGACCCGCTACGCCGCCGAGGACTCGGCTGCGATGGTCGATGTGGCGTACGAACCGCTCCCCGCCGTTGCCGACTGCCGCGCCGCGCTCGCTCCCGGTGCGCCGCCGGTCCATCGCGGCGGGGAACACAACCTGCTCGCCGAATTGACGATGGCGTTCGGCGACGTGGAGGCTGCGTTCGCCGGCGCCGACCGGGTGTTCTCCGAGAGCCTTGCGGTGCACCGCGGGGGCGGCCATTCCATCGAGTGCCGCGGCGCGCTCGCCTGCCGCGGCCCGGTGGACGATCGCCTGACGCTGTGGAGCTCGACCCAGACGCCGCACGCCGGACGCGACCTGCTTGCCGGCATGATGGGCTGGCGGACGGGGCGCGTCCGCGTCGTCGCACCGGCGGTGGGCGGCGGGTTCGGGCCCAAGCTGGTCACCTACCCGGAGGAGGTCGCGGTGGCGCTCGCTGCGGTCCTTCTCGACCGCCCGGTCAAGTGGATCGAGGACCGGCGCGAGCATTTCGTCTCCAGCACCCAGGAGCGCGACCAGTACTGGGAGATCGAGGCCGCGTTCGACGCCGATGGCAGACTGCGCGGTGTGCGCGGCACGATGACGCACGACCACGGCGCCTATACCGCGCGCGGGGCCAACCTGCCCTACGAATCGGCGCTGACGGTGACGCTCCCGTACGATGTGCTGGCCTACCGGCTGGTCGCCCGCGCCGCGCTCACCAACAAGGTGCCGGCGACGCCGGTGCGGGGCGCCGGCCATCCGCAGGCCGTTCTCGCGATGGAACGGCTGCTCGACCGGGCGGCGTGGGAACTCGGCATCGACCGGGTGGCGATCCGCGAGCGCAACCTGATCGGGCCCGGACGGATGCCCTGCACCCGCCCGCTCAAAAGCCGAGGCGGCCGGCCGGTGGTGCTGGATTCGGGCGACTATCCGGGCTGCATGCGGGCTGCGCTCACGGCGGCGGACTGGGACGGGTTCGGCGGCCGGCGGGCGGAGGCGGAGGCGCGCGGACGGGCGCGCGGCATCGGCCTTGCCAATTTCGTAAAGGGGACCGGGCGCGGGCCGTTCGAGTCCGCCTCGGTCGCCATCGAGTCCACCGGCGGGGTAGCGGTCGCTTCCGGCGCGGCGGCGATGGGCCAAGGGATCGAAACCATGCTCGCCGAGATCGTCGCGCGGACGCTCGGCTGCGAACGCGCCATCGTCTCGGTGACAGCGGGCGATACCGGCGAAATCGCGCTCGGTATCGGCGGTTTCAACAGCCGCCAGGCGGTCACCGCCGGGACCTCGGCCTTCAACGCCGCACGCGCGGTTCGCGCGAAGGCGCTGGCGCTCGCCGCGCGCCACCTCGAGGCGCCGGAGGAAGACCTGGAGATCATCGGCGGTACGGTACGGGTGCGCGGCGCGCCGGCGCTCGCCGTCGGCCTGGGGCACCTTGCCCGGATCGCCGCGGGCACGCCGGGCCTCGCCCTGCCGGCCGGCATCGCCCCCGGCCTCGCCGCGGACGAAGCCACGGTGCTCGACGACATGCCGTTCGCCAACGGCACCGCCGTCGCTGAGGTCGAGGTCGACCGCGAGACCGGGCACGCTGCTGTGGTCCGCCTCACGCTGGCGCACGACTGCGGGCGGATCGTCAACCCGGCGATCGTCGAGGGGCAGATCGTCGGCGGCGCGGCGCATGCGATCGGCAACGCCCTGTTCGAACGGATGGGCTACGACGACGACGCGCAGCCGCTGACGACGACGCTCGCCGACTACCTGCTGGCGGGCGCACCCGACGTGCCGCGGATCGCCGCGGTGCACATGGAGTCGCCGAGCCCGCTCAACCCGATCGGGGTAAAGGGCGTCGGCGAATGCGGCACGGTGCCCACCGCGGCCGCCGTCGTCGCCGCGGTGGAGGACGCGCTGGGCCTGCCCGGCGGGACCGTCGACCGGGCGCCGCTCGCGCCCGCCGACATCCGGAGGCTGGCGCATGACCATCCGCTTTGAGGAGATCGGCGAACGCCTGCGCGCCTTCCGCCTCGGTTCGGGGATGAGCGCCGACGAGATCGCGGGCCGCATCGGCATCTCGCGCACCGCGCTCTACCGCGCCGAGAAGGGCCAGGTGGCGAAGATCGACACACTGGAGAAGCTCGCCGAGCTGCTCGAGGTGTCGTTGCCGACCCTGCTTGGCGTCGGCGTCGAATATGTCGGCTCGGCGGTCAGCTTCTTCGAGCGGCTGCGCCAGATCGAGGCGGCGGCGGAGCATATCGTCGTCCTCGCCGGCCCGGTCTCGTTCCTGCTGTCGAGCGACGCCTTCACCGACACGCTCGAGGAGGTGCTGGGCGAGAGCATCCCCGAAGGCGCCGACGGCCGCGCGCGCGGGCTCGACCAGGTCGGCGAACTGATGGCCGTCCTGCGCCGCCGCAAGGAAACCTACCGCGTGCGCCGGCCGGGCGTGCTCAACCTGATCTCGGAGGCCGAGATGGGCCGCTTCCTGAGGAACGGTCTGGTCGGTCGGCTCGATCTTCCGGCCGCCGTTCGCGACGACCGCCTAGCGCGGGCGCGGCGGGAGGCGGAGCATCTGGTGGGCCTGATGGAGGATGAGCCGATCGGCGTGCAGATCGGCCTTGTCCCCGCCACCCTGCCGCCGACCAGCTTTCAGATCTTCCGCCAGCCGGGCCGCCGGGTGCTGACCCTGAGCCCGTTCCGCCTCGGCGAGCAGCCCAACATCCATGCCGGGGTGGCGATGATCACCTCGGCGCCCGAGGCGCTTGCGCTGCACGAAAGGACGGCCGAGGACCTGTGGCGCCGCGCCCGCAAGGGTGCCGCCGCCGCCGCCGCGATGCGAACTCTGATCGCGCGGCACGCCGGTGCGGGCGCTGACGGGGTGCGGCCGCGGGGATAGGCTGGGCGCGGGCCGGGACACGGGGGAGAGCGGGCAATGCGGTCCAGGAGGATCCTGCTGGTCGATGACGACGAGGCGTTCCGCGAGTCGCTGGCCGAGCAGCTCCGGTTCCGCGGCGAGTTCGATACCGTCTGCGCAGGCACCGGGGCGGCGGCGCTCGACGCCGCGGAGGCCGGCCGTTTCGACCTGGTCCTTCTGGACACCGGCCTGCCCGACATGGACGGGCACGAGGTCTGCCGCCGGCTGCGCCTGTCGGGCGTGGACGCGCCGGCCATCCTCCTAGGAGAGGCGGACGCGCCCGTTTCTCCCGGTTCGGGAGGCTGCGAGCGCATCGCCAAGCCGTTGAGGCTGAACGTGCTGCTCGCCCGCATCCGGGCGCACCTGCCAACGCGCCCGCGTGGCGGGGAGGAGGCGTTTGCCGTCGGCGGCTTCTCCTTCCGCCCGGCGGCCGGAATGCTGGTCGATGCGCAAACCGGCGCCCGGGTGCGCCTGACCGGGAAGGAAGCGGCGATCCTCGAACGCCTGTCGCGGGCAGAGCCGGCAGCGGTTTCCCGCGATACTCTGCTGGACGAGGTCTGGGGCTACAATTCGGGTGTGAGCACCCACACCCTCGAGACCCATATCTACCGGCTGCGGCAGAAGATCGAGCGCGACCCTGCAACCCCCGGGATCCTGGTCACCGAGAACGGCAGCTACCGTCTCGCCACCTGCGGGCACGTGGGATAGGTGTTGAGGATCGTATTCGCGGCGTCCGGCGCGGAAGCCATGGCGCAGGGCGTGGACGCCTCCCGGCAGGCAGGCAGGCAGCGATCGCGGCGGAACCGCCGGCGGATCGCGGCTTTGTACCCCGCCCGCGGATGAGGCGCCTCCGGTTTCCCGGACAGCCTGGCGGCCGGGTCGGGACGTACCCCCCGGTCGAGGGTCGGGCCGCCGCATCTCCTTGAAGCGATCTCGCTGCAGCAGCGGCTGCACCTGGAGGGATGCGGGCAAGGCGCGGAGCGACCCGCCCATCGTATCCGCCTAGACGGACCCCGGCAGGTCTCCGCCGGGGTCCGCCCGCCGAGCGCCGAGTGCGGCCGTCGCGTTCGATGGCCGGCCGGGCCGGGACGCGGCAGCCCGTCCGGCCGGTTCGGACCCAGGGACGGGTGCCCGCGGACCAACAGCGTGCACAGCGTCTGAAAATCTGTCCCACGAGCGCATCGAACGCAGCAGCCGGCGGGTCGATACCGCGGCTCCCCGGAACGACGGCCCGCCGCGGGGAACGTAGCCGCCGGCGCAGTCCTGTGCTGCTCCCGCCGGTCGGGAAAGCACCGAATCCGCTTTCGGATTGATTACGCAGACACGGCGTTCGCTCGGGGCGGGACAGGGTGGATCGGGAAATCGCCGTAAAAACAACCGATTGCACGTCTTCGGCAAGCGCACATCCGACGCCGGAGGGCTATTTGCCAGTACAGCGCTGATAACGGCGGGAATGCTGGCAGCCGGCGGCGCGCTCGCTGCCGACAAGAAGATGGCGAAGCCGTCGATCTCGGTGAACGGCTACTACGAAGCCGTCGTCGGCGGAATCCTGAGCGAGGACCAGGATATGACCGACGGAGATGGCATGGTGACGCCCAATGCCAAGGATACGTCGGCGCTCGACACCCGGACCGATGCTGAGATTCACTTCAACGGTAAGGCCACGCTCAACAACGGCATGAAGGTCCACGCCCACGTTGAACTCGAGGCTCAGAACCACCACAGCCACGACAGTGACAATAGCAGCATCGCCTCGAATGGCGGCGACCCGATCGACGAATATTTCGTTTCGGTCTCCGGTACGTTCGGCAAGATCATCCTTGGCGGCACCGGCGGTGCGCCGGTCAAGATGCTGACCGGCTACAACGGCTCGTGGGCGACCCAGGTTGGCGAACTCCTGAGTTTCAACAACAACTGGGTGCCGAGCGCTGCCCCAGGGGGACAGCGTTTCTACAACCTGCAGCATTCGCGACTGGATACCGGCGATGCGGAGAAGATGACGTACATCTCTCCCAACTTCGGCGGCTTCCAGATCGGCATGACCTATTCATCCAACCGTGCGAACAACGATGACAACTCCAGGATCGACGCCCAGGCAGATCGCCACGACGGTCTTGAGGGAGCGGTCAGCAATTCCGGCAAGTTCGGCGATGTCGGCTTCGGTATCGGTGCCGGTATGTCCGCCTATCAGGGCGCTAACGACAGTATGGTCGCTGGCGAAGCGATACCCCATACGCACGATGACCAAACCGGCGAAGAAGTAGCTGGTGAGGCCATGATGGGGGCCAACGCGAATGCAACGGATACAAGCGGCTGGATCGTGGCCGGGCGTCTCGACTTCGGCGGCGGTTTCCGCGTGTCGGCGGCGCACAAGCGGGTGACCGACGAGAACGACCAGAACAAGAGCCGGTTGACGGATGTCGGCGTGCGGTTTGTGACAGGCGACAATTCATTCAGTCTGGTCGGCAGTCACGGCGAGATGGAGCACAACGAAGCAGAGCACACGGCGCTGATAGGCAGCTACGCGCGGGCTCTCGGCCCCGGCGTGAAGCTCCACCTGAACCTGATCTGGAACCAGTCGCAGAACGATACCGCAACGCAAGAGAACACCGGTATCGCCGGCGTTGGCGGCATCATGGTGAGGTTCTAGGCGCCGGTCTTGTCGCTTAGGCAAAAAACGAAAGGAACGAGAGAAGTATGATGAAACCGAACAAGCTGACGACAGCCTGTGCCGCCGCCCTACTGGCGCTCGGGCTGGCTGCGTGCAGCAGCGATAGCGGCCCATCTACTGCGGGAACGGGTAACGGTTCCAATGGGACGGATGGTTCCGGGGACAGGCTTCAGATGGCGATCAACGAAGCCGTGAAGGAGGCCCAGACCGCGATGAAGGACGCGGAGGACGCGTACAACGAGGCCGTCAATTTCCGGGACGAGACGAGTAAAAAATACGCGGCCATCTTAGAAGCAGGAAGCAACGCCGGTGGTCCCATCATTCAGTCCAGCGACCTGGCCGACGAGAATGCGAGGACGCACCTCGCGATGGCTAAGATGCATGTCGCGGAGGCCTTGAAGGCCAAGAACGCCGCGATGACGGCGTACCAGATGGCGCTGGCGCTGTCGAAAGCCGAGGATCCCTCGATCACCGACTTAATAAAGATGGGCGAGAACCCGGCCAAGGAGGCCAAGAAGAAGGCCGTGGAGTATCGGAACAAGGCGGAGATGGCACGGGACGCCGCCGAGGCCGACCACATGAATGGCCTCTGGATTAGCAACGCCGGAATATCCCGCGGCGATACGACCATTCCGATCGGGGGCGGGACGCGCACGGTCCTCGTAGGTAAACGGGCGGTCGAAGTGGGTGAGTTCCTGGGCGGAGTCATGGGTACGGGCATGGCCGGTACGGCCGTCCACACACTGAGCATCGGTGACGAGTACCTGTCGGGGATGGCCGACGCCCGCCTCAAGATAGTGAACAGCTATCTGAGCACAAAGATGGTGAGCACCTTCGAGGACGTCGGGCCCGCCGGTATCGGTACGAAAAAGGGCATGATCAAGCTCACCGGGGAGGAAGACACCACCGCACTGAAGCAGGTTCTTGGTCCCTTCTATCGGAGAGTGGATAACGGAGTCCCCATGGGTGACGCGAAAGAGCTCTTCTCCTACGGCGAGGGTGACGACAAACGGTACGTGTGGCTGGCCAGGACCAGGACGACGACGGTGGAGTCCCCGGGGGCCGAGCCGAGGGTAACGACGGAGTAAATCTACAGGTCGGCTACGATGAACCCAAACAAGTTCGAGGTACCGGTGGCGATGGACCTCAAGCACGTTCGCTATGGCACGTGGGCGAGCGACGACCCCATGATGGGAGGACCGACCGAATTGGGCGTCGCTTTCGTGCACGCGTACACCCAGGGAATGGGTGAGACCAAGGAGATGCCCCTCCGGGGTGGTGCTATGTACAAAGGCAGTTACGTCGCCACAAAGTCCACGATGACGGACAGCGGCATGATGTACGAGTCGATGATGAATGGCGCCACCCTGAACGCGTACTTCGGTACGGAGAACGAGGAGATGAACAACACCGTCTCGCTCACCCTGGAAGGACTGACCACCCAAAATCAACCCCTCATGGGCGAGATCGACGGCAGCAGGTTCAAGGGAGGGGGCGACAGCGGGATGTACTCCGGCTCGTTCACCGGTGCCTTCTTCGGTCCCGTCGCCGTCGAGGCCGGCGGTGTGTTCGAACTCGGTATGAAGGACCCGATGGAGATGGGGGGCGTCGTCGGCTCCTTCGGCGCCGCGAGGTAATCGCGTGGACCGGTAGGTGTTTCGGTCCACGAACCCTGAGAGATGAACTGCGGGCATCCGATCCGGCAACGGGTCGGGTGCCTCTCTTTCCCATGACCATTTCGACGACGAGATCATTCTACGCGCTGCTGATGGCGGCTGCGATCCTAACGTCAGTACCCGCAGGAGCGCATGAGCACTCACCTCCACCGATCCCCGATGATCGAATGCTGGAGGCCGCTCGCATAGCACTAGCCGCTGGTAAACCGGACGATGCCGCCTTCATCCTCCGGGGCGTTGACCTCGACGCGGCGAACGCCGACGAACTCGAGTTCCTGCAGGGCTCCGTCGCCGTGGCGAGGAAAGACTGGCAGACGGCCATCGACCGCTTCCGATCCATGTTGGCGCGCAATCCGTCGCTGCTGCGGGTCCGCCTCGATCTGGCGCTGTCCTACTTCCGTCCACTTTATAGCGGGTTTTGTGTTTAATCCGTTCCCAGAGTTCTCTGAATTCCGGTGTAAGAATTCTGACTTTTTGGAGTTTTGCGGTGCCGCGGTGTCGCGCGTTTTGGGGTGTCGGTGACATTGTGGCGCTCCCGAATGCTTCAGCCGTTTCGGTCTGGAGCTGTTCCACATAATTTTTATAGCTTTCGTTGGCGACAACAGTCAGGACGTTTAATTCTTTATCGTGGACGCGCTTGCCCGCTTGGTCAACGGCAAGGCGGACCCCGCGCCCGATCTCTTGCCGTTTCTTGATGTCAGAAGCGGTCTGATTTAGGGTGCATATCTGGAAGACGTTGGGGCTGTCCCATCCTTCGCGGAGTGCGGAATGTGAAAAGATGAAGCAGGTTGGTTCGTCAAAGGACAAGAGACGTTCTTTGTCTTGCATGATGAGTCGGTAGGCTTCGGCATCTTTTTGTGCTTCGCCTGTGCTGCTGTCTTGATAGACGATCTCACCTGAGCGTTTTCGCTGCCCTGCGAAATAGGCGGCACGCACGTCTGCTGGGTGCTTGTCGCGCCAGGCTGCGTATCTGTCGTTCTGTTTGAGTTCATTAAAACACTTGTCAAAGAGTTGGCGGATGATTCCGTCATCGTCCGTATAATTGGCGACTTTATCAATGAAGAAGAGGGATAGGATTTTGATATTTGCATCCTTTAGGTGTTCCTGTTTGCGAAAATGCTCTTCAAGGGTGTATCGGATTTGTGCCTCAAAACGTGTAGATGTATCTGCGCCGAGTGCCTCGCCTTCTTTGATTTCTACGCCGTTGTCGAATTGAATGTATCCGGCTCCCCAGTCTCTGTAAATTCCGCTGACGCGATAGCCTTTATATTCCGGTAGATTGGTTTTCTGCGGTGTTCCTAAATCGTCTCCGCTTTTAAGGGTGAGGGTTGTCTGCTTGACTGTGCCGTTTTTCATGAGTTTACGGACAGCAACCTTTGCGGTTATCGTTGTCTTTTGGCTCTTAACGCTTTGGAGTTGAATGAAAGCGCGGGGGGTATCCGTGCCGTCTTCGATGCCGGCGACTTCTATTTGCTTGACCAAACCGTTGCGGTATGCGTCATAAGGCGTGAGGCGATAGACGCAATTGTAGAGCGTGCGGTGCGTGGCACTATACCGCAGCGCGAACAAGGGATTTAGACTGGCGAGTGACTCGCTGCTCAGCGCGCTTTCCATCCGCTGCGGTTCATCTAAGATGAGGATCGGACGCGCCGCTCGGATGAGATCAATCGGGGTGTCGCCTTGCAACCAATCGGTCGTTTGGCGGATAATGTTAGAATCCTTGTTGAAGGATGCAAGGGTCATGACCATAATTTCAACGGTATCTGAGAGTGCGAATTGTCGGATTTGGGACAATTTTTTGGAGTCGTACTCGTAGTAGCGATAGGGGAGATTGTCGTATATCTCCTTGAAGTGTGCGTGTGTGATTTGGAGTGTCTTTAGCACACCTTCACGGATTGCAATGGAAGGGACGACGACGATAAACTTTCGCATGCCGTAGTTTTGGAAAAGCTCTAAGGCGGTTCGGAGGTAGATATAGGTTTTACCGGTGCCTGTTTCCATCTCCACGGAAAAATTGGGACATCCGTTCGTAGACAACTCGCTGTGTTGTGCTATGGCATTGACATCCTGAACGGCTGTGAGGTTAGATTCTATCTGTGTGATGTCTAAATCAAGCCGGTTGGGGATTGCGGTGAGCGGTGTCGTCATATCGTCCAATGTGAAGTCGGGTTGGACGTAACGTTGCCCCTCAAAGAGGTTGACGACGGCATCGATAGCGTTGCGTTGGTAGTCTTGGTTGGCATCAAATTCAAATTTCATTTTTTGGTTCTCTCATTAGGGGTTCCCCTCTATCCGCCGCAAGCAGGGGAGAATAAGATGGGGAACAGGCACGCGCTGTTATTCACAAGGATCGGGGTTAGAAACCCCGCCCACATGACCGAATTAAACTCTTATCGTAACATCCAAAAATACATGCCCACTTTTATGAAGACAACCCCCTCCCCTCTTATCAGGGGGGAATCAGAAGACATCGCTTCGGTGTGATGGGTTTCAATCCTTATGGGCGTTATGATAGTCTGCATACAGTTTGTGCTACAAATAACGCCTATATCGTTTTGAGACGGCACTGCAGAGCCAGGTTGGCTGCCAATGTGTCGGTTAAAGCGATGTCACGGCAGATGAAGAGCGAATCTTTGGATAAAGCTAAGTGTGCTATGTCCGTTTCTGAAAGTTCGGTATCCAAGCAGATGTAGCATGTGCGTGTGTTGTCAGGTGCGGTCATTTGATAGATTGTGTTTGTTGTTAGTCCGGGCACCTGCGCGATTGTGCTGTTGAGGGGGTATCCCTCTTTGAGTGCGATTTCATAGTGGACATCTTCTTTTTGCCATCCGTCCCGGAGTGGGTCGAGGGTCTCCGATAGTCCATCGAGATAGGTTTGCGGGTTATCGGTGTGAACGGCTTCATCTGTTCGGTAGTTGGATGGAGCGAGTTTGAAAA